>JBARZE010000057.1:0-164643 GCA_049649525.1 Microcoleaceae cyanobacterium | reverse complement strand
GGGCTTGTGCTTAATGCTAAACCTAATCTACCAGTCGCGTCACCATTACAATTTCGAGGGTGATATTTGTCTCGACGTACTGAGGTAAGGGAAGCCAATCCCGTAAGATATATATGCACTTTACTGCAACGCCGTATTATAGCAGATTCTATTGGCATCCGCTAAACCCTGCCCAAAATTCATCCCATCAGTTTTACTGAGGGTCTTCTTTTGTCAGAAAGATAAAAAGAGAGAGCCAACAGAAGACCCAGGATTTTGTTCCCTTCTCCTTCACGCTCCCTCCTAACTCAATAATGATGAGTTATTTAATGAATTTATTTTCCTTCTTTTTTCGGAGACAATAACATCATCATCGTGCGCCCTTCTTGTTTGGGTGCTTGTTGAACTTCTGCCATCTCTTGGAGATCATCTGCCATCCGGGTTAACAATCCCTGAGCCAGGTTCCGGTGTTGAATTTCCCGGCCTCTAAACATGATTGTCGCTTTGACTTTATCACCCGACTTGAGGAAGCGTTTTGCTTGGTTGACTCGGACTTGATAGTCACTGTCACCAATTTTATAGCGCATTTTTACTTCTTTCACATCAGCCGTGTGCTGCTTTTTCTTCGCCTCTCGCGCTTTTTTCTCTTGCTCAAACTTGTATTTCCCGTAGTCCATGATCCGGCAAACCGGAGGGTCAGCCTTATCACTGACCAACACTAGATCAAGTTCCCGTTCTTCAGCAATTTCTAAAGCTTCCCGGGGAGAGATAATACCAAGTTGAGCACCATCACTATCGATGGCTCGAATTTTAGGAAATCGGATGTTGTCGTTGATCTGAGGTAAATTACGTTTTCGTTTATCGGTGACAGGAAATTTAGGCATTCAAATTAACAAGAATATATAGGCAATTAACTAAACCAATTGGGCCAGGTCTGTATGCTTACTATATTTTACTCATTAAAATCAAATTTCGCGACAGATTTAATCTAAATTCTAGAAACGCTATGATTAAAGATAGAAAACGTAACATTTCTGTAGGAATTTGGAAGCGATCGCAGTGGTAACAACACAGTGGCAACATCGAGTGGGTCAACAACGGGACTGGGTCTGGCGTGGTTGGCGAATTCGTTATACTTATGTGCGCTCACGTCAACCCGCTCAACCCGCTCAACCTCCGATTATTTTACTGCATGGGTTTGGGGCTTCTATCGGACATTGGCGACAAAATTTTGAACAACTCAGTCAACATCATACGGTTTATGCCCTAGATTTATTGGGGTTTGGTGCTTCTGAAAAAGCCATCACCGCTTATAATGTGTCTCTGTGGGTCGATTTAGTCGATGATTTTTGGCAAACCTTTATCGGTAAACCCGCGATTTTAATTGGTAATTCGATTGGTTCGTTGGTGAGTTTAGTCGCCGCCGCCGAACGTCCCAACCTCGCTCAGGGCTTAGTGATGATTAGTTTACCCGATCCGGGGGTTCAAACTGAAATGATGCCCCCTTGGCTGGTTCCCATTGTGGATCGAGTTCAAAGTTTTGTGGCTTCTCCTGTTATTCTCCAACCCCTGTTTTATTTGGTGCGTCGTCCGGGTGTGGTGCGTCGCTGGGCCCGGTTAGCTTATCATAACCCAGATGCGATCACAGATGAATTGGTTGATATTTTATCACTTCCGGCTCGCGATCGCCGTGCAGCGAGGGCATTTTCTCGGCTATTTAGTGCGATGGGTAGTCCTCGCCTTGGCCCTGCAGTTAAGACGGTTTTACCGAATCTCACCATACCCGTTTTATTGATTTGGGGGAAATTCGATCGCTTAATTCCAATACAACTGGCTAACCCGAGAAAATATTTAGAATACAATCCTAATATCAGATTAGTCGAATTAGAAGATGCGGGTCACTGTCCTCATGACGAATGTCCGGAAAAAGTGAATCAAGAAATCTTAAATTGGCTTGATAGTATAACGAATAAAACAATTGAATTCATCAAAGAATGAATGGGCTTGAGTTGATGGATTCTTCTGCTATAAAATAACTCCGGTTTTTTGATGTTTAAAAGTTAACCAGTTTCAAGCGGCCAATTTGAACATAATCAAAAATACGATTAATTTGATGTCGATCTGTCTCTGAGAGTTCATGATTTGACAAAATAGCAGCCATTAGCTTTGAATATTCCCAACGGTTAAGCTGACCGGCTGTTAAAATCCGTTCTACAAGTACGTTAATCTCTAAGTCCGATGAAGATTGAGTAATCCACAGCATAATTTATTCTAATTTTTAATCAACGTTACTTCAATATAATTTAATATTTGTCGGGTGGGACGCTCTAGTAGAATATTCTAATCTTTTGATAAATTTTCAATAAAAGTTACCTATTTTACAGCCGCAGATTGGGATTGCTGTTAGGTAAATTCATTCATCAAAATTTGGGTCAATAAAATCACAGAAACTTGATAAATTAAATTTTCTTTAAAATCCAGTGTTGCCCTGATTCGCATTCATTAAATCACTAACACAATACATATTAATAAAAATATAACATTCCCTCCATCAAACAATTCACTAATTCAGGTAAAATGGCTACAGCGAAAGGATTTTGCCCCCCCTGTTTTATGGCTCCACACAATACATTCAGTGACCCGATCCCATGGAATTCTTATAGTATCAAGGAATACTAGCAGGTGGTATAGAATAATGATAAAATCGTCAATATGTTATTACCTAAAGTGGATAGTTAGATCTAGATTAATCATATAAAATCAAATTGGTCACATCTATTCAGAGTTTATGCATATACTGATGGTTGTCGAAAACATCTCTCGTAAAATGGGAGGTGAATCAGGTAAAAGTTTCTATTACATGGAACTTCTGCGAGAACGCAATATTGATGTCTGGGTCATTTGCCATGAGAGAGTACGTGAAGAACTTTCTCAAGAATTTGCTGAAGATCCTGAACAACTTAGTAAAATTCATTTTATCGATGACACTTGGTATCAAGCTCTGGTTTGGCAGATTGGCAGAAAGTTTCCCTATCGAATTCATGATATGATTTTTAATCAAATTATTCATTGGATTACTCAATTTCGAGCGCAAAAACTAGCTAAAAAGTTAGTCGCACAACATCAAATCGATCTAGTATTTGAGCCTGCACCCATTACTCCGAAAGGACTAAGCTTTATGTACAACATAGAGGTTCCTGTTGTCATTGGGCCACTTTCAGGGGGATTGAATTTTCCACCCGCTTTTCAGTACATGGACTCAAAATTTAGCCGTGTTTCTATTAACCTGAGCCGTCAGTTGTCTGGAATTCTGCATCGGTTTATACCCGGTAAATTACAAGCCGATGCCTTAATTGTTGCCAACACACAAACTCAAGCGGCTTTACCACCGGGCTGTCAAGGTAAACTTTACTCTGTGATTGAAGCAGGGGTTGATATCAAGCATTGGTCACCCAAACAATACGATCAAAATCCGCCATCTCAAACCACCCGATTTGTTTATGTTGGTCGCTTAGTCGATTGGAAAGGGGTAGAATTTTTGATTGCAGCTTTCCAACAAGTTCTTGAGCAGACTGATGCAGTACTTGAATTGGTGGGTGATGGTACATTACAATCTCAGCTTAAACAACAGGTTCAACAGTTGGGTATACAAAACCAGGTTCGTTTTCATGGACACCAATCTCGGTCTAAAGTGTCTCAACTACTGAATGAATCTGATGTATTTATCATGCCCTCTCTGCGAGAAGCGGGAGGAAACGCCATTTTAGAAGCAATGGCAACAGCGTTACCTGTGATTGTAGCAAACTGGGCAGGACCTGCGACTATAGTTGATTCTGACTGTGGGATTTTAGTCGATCCCAGCTCCCCTGAACAGTTTGTAGCAGGTTTAGCGATCGCAATGATTGATCTAGCTCAAAACCCAGGGCGGCGGCAACAGATGGGAGAACAGGGCCGACAGCGCGTCCATCAGCATTACTTTGACTGGAACTCTAAATGCGATCGCATTGTTGAAATTTTCTCAGAAACTCTGGGTCAAGAACGTCATAAAAGTTTGGAACCGACTCAACTGCAGGAAAATATTTCAGCAGTATAACCCGTCTGTAGAGGGAGTTAGGGTCATAGACGCTATGTTACAATTTGGCAAAGTTCTCAATGGTTGATTTATGCAGGTTGAGCGGTTACCAGTTCTCTCTGATAACTACATTTTTTTGTTGCATGACTCCCAACGTCAAATTGCGGCGGTAGTAGACCCGGCTGTGGCAAAACCTGTTTTGCAGCGTTTACAGACGTTAGAAGCCAATTTGGTCGCGATTTTTAATACTCATCATCATAGCGATCATGTGGGCGGAAACGCTCAACTACTGCGACAATACCCAGATGCAGTGGTCTATGGTGGGGAAGTTGATCGGGGACGTATTCCTGGGCAACAAGTGTTTTTACAAGCAGGGGATCGGGTAAAATTTGGCGAGCGCCAAGCTGAAGTTTTCTTTGTTCCCGGACATACTCGCGCCCATATTGCCTATTATTTTCCCCCTACAGCCTCTGAAACGATAGGAGACTTGTTTTGCGGGGATACATTATTTGCGGGGGGTTGTGGTCGTTTATTTGAGGGGACACCGCAACAAATGGTGGAATCTTTGAATCAGTTAAGGAATTTACCGGATGAGACTCGGGTTTGGTGCGCCCATGAGTATACTCTAAAAAATCTTAAGTTCGCCCTGACAGTTGACCCGAATAATTCTGCATTAAAAGAACGATTTCAGCGAGTTGAAGCGGCTCGTCGTCAAAATCAAGCTACAATTCCTTCTGTTTTAAGTATGGAAAAATTAACTAATCCATTTTTACGTTGGGATCAGCCTTCACTTCTATCTGCGATGAAGAGTCAAGATCCTGTTCGGACGTTTGCAAAGTTACGGGGATTAAGAGACCAGTTTTAGACTATTCAAATTAAAGAATATATTGATTACGAGTATATTGATACTCAAGAAATATTTGATAACATTTGATTAATCATTTCCTGCTAAAATTATAAATATTTTAGTTACAGTAATTGTGGTTAACGCAATGAACTCTCATCACCCCTTCTCTTCACAAGGATACGAAATTGTTCGTGAACTCGGACGTAATTGAGAAGGTGGAAGAATTACCTGGCTAGCATCAACTGTTGAGACTCAGCAACCTGTCGTTTTAAAGCAATTCTGTTTTGCTCAGTCGGGTTCAAATTGGTCTGCATTTCATGCTTATGAAAAAGAGATTCAAATCTTACAAGGTCTCGAACATCCGGGTATTCCCAGCTATTTAGGAGCCTTTGAAACACCAGAAGGGTTCTGTATGGTGCAAGAATATATCGATGCATTATCTTTGGGAATAACCCGTAGCTTGAGTCCAGAAGAAGTGAAGCAAATCGCGATATCTGCCTTAGAAATTTTAGTCTATTTACATTCACAGAATTCCGCCTATTATTCACAGAGATATTAAGCCTGAAAATATTTTAGTTGATAATGAATTGAAGGTTTATTTGATTGATTTTGGTTTTGCTCGAATTGGGAGTCAGGCAGTTTCTAATAGTAGTGTTTTTAAAGGAACTCCCGGTTTTATTCCCCCTGAACAATTGCGTAAACCAACAGAATATTCTGATTTATATGGGTTAGGAGCGACTTTAATTTGTTTACTAACGGCTACCCCTTCAACGGCTATTCAAGACTTAACAGATGATGACGATCCCTATCAAATTCAGTTTAAACATTTAGTTCCCCGCTTAAGTTTAAGGTTAATTGCTTGGTTAGAAAAAATGGTCAAGCCGAGGTTAAAAGAGCGTTATTCCGATGCTGAAACAGCTTTGCAAGCGCTGAAGCCTTCATCTATTTCTCGAGTACCAGAAGCGATATTAAGTTCAGATTTTATCTGGTTTAAAGCGACTCAAATAGGGGAAAAACTTACACAAAAAATTCATATTAATAATTCAATCCCCGAAACTATTTTAGAGGGATATTAGGAAGTTGCGCCTCATCTTCAAGATCCACTCCATACTCCGAATGCTCATGCTTGGATTTCCTTTTTACCGCCTCAGTTTAAGGGGAATTCAACACAATGTCAGGTGCAGATAGATACTTCTAAATTAGCAGCAGATCGGTATTATAAGCGACCTATACTTCTGCACACCAATGCATCACCAGATACCTATAATCTCACGATTACAGTTAAAACAGCACCGTTACCCGTTAAGATTAAATCCCTTCCCTATAAGTAGATTTCCTGGCTGTTAGTTCTTTCGACAACAATTACGGCTCTGTTTTTACCTGATATAGAGATAGTACAGTTATCCATTACCAATCTAATAACATCAATTTCTACGGGAATATTAATCGGGTCGGTAATGTTCGTATCTAATCCTTTTAAAGTAACAGAATTGGCTTTGAAAGTAGTTTTTCCTATTATATTTTTGACTGGATTATATATAGTGATACGTCAGCTTTGGTCGGATGGTTTTATGATTATTTTTAATGCAATTTACTTTACAATTGTCTTTGCAATTTTGTTTGCATTAATGGGAGTATTGCCAAAGCTGATCGCAACTGGGTTACCCAGCCAAAGCTTATTAGAAAAGGACATTACGCGAGATCGAATTACATTAATAGCGTTCTTACTCAGCATCCTGTTAGGGGGTGTTTTAGGCATAGGACTTGTAACAAGTCTACTCAACCCACCCATTTTATTATCAATTACAGGACTCGGTGTTTCTTTAACAGGAACGTTATTGTATCCAGTCGTTAAACACCGTCTATTAATTGCTCGTTATCGTAAATCGGAACAAAACCTAATTCAGCCCTAAAATTGAATAAAATATATTGTCTAATTTCGCTCCCACTATCGATGGAATTATAGCTAATTTTTATATCTATTTTGTTTTTAAATTTAGGAAAATAACGCTTAGATAAAGGACGAGGAATTATATCATGTCCGGATAATCAGTGATAAAAACTTTCACAAGTTCTTCCCTCGGTGACTCGGTGACTCGGTGACTCCTTCTTCAATACGATTTTTCAGTAATTTTTAATTTATCAATAATTTTTTCATTAGCTTTAGGAAACGGAAACTGATCGAGTTCATCGAGATTTACCCAGCGAATTTCATCAGATTCTAAGGGTTTTGGAATACCACTAATATGGCGACAATGATAAACATTTAAAGTAATTTTAAAATGAGTATAAGCGTGATCGATATTAATTAAATGATCGCCGACTTCTATTTCTATATCAAGTTCTTCTTTAATTTCGCGGATAATACAATCTTGAATGGTTTCGCCTGCTTCTAGTTTACCGCCGGGAAATTCCCAGAGTCCACCTAAGAGTCCTTTTTCGGGTCGTTTATCGATTAATATTTGTTTTTTATCGTTCCAAATAACAGCAACGCCAATGATTTTATGAGGTAAGGGAGTAGAGGGTTTACGCATCGGAATTTGAGATTGTAAATTGAGTTGATAGGCTTGACAAAAAGACTGCCACGGACATTGAGAACATTGGGGCTTTTTGGGGGTGCAAAGGGTCGCTCCTAAGTCCATCAAGGCTTGGTTAAAGTCTCGCGGATGGTTTGGATCTAAAATTGTATCAGACAGTTGCCAGAGCTGTTTGAGGGCGGCTGAGGGGGGAACTTGTAAAGCGGTTAATCGGGCGAGGACTCGTTTAACGTTACCATCTAATATAGAAATGGGTTGATTAAAAGCGGCGCTTAAAATGCCTCCGGCTGTGGTTCGACCAATTCCGGGTAAGTTTAAAACCTCGTCTAAATTACGGGGAAAAATACTGTTATATTGTTGTACAATCGTTTGAGAACAGGCGTGTAAGTGGCGAGCGCGAGCATAATATCCGAGTCCTTGCCAGACTTTTAAGACTTCTTGGAGATCGGCGGTGGCGAGGGCTTGGGCGGTGGGAAATTTAGCTAGCCATCGCGAGTAATAAGGAATCACTGTTTTGACTTGGGTTTGTTGCAGCATGATTTCAGAAATCCAGATTTGATAAGGATCGTGGCTGTTGCGCCAAGGTAAATCTCGGCCGGATTTTTGATACCATTTCAGTAGAAGTCGCCTGAGTTGCGGTATATTATTTTCTAACACTTTCATGGTGTTAATTGATAGATTTAACCGAAGTTGATCGGAACGTTAACTGGTTTTATTTTCTACTACTGTAATCATTAATAATCGCTTTTAAGAAATGTATGGCATTTGGAATAAAATTTGATTCGTTTATAACTTGTTTTGAACAGGACTGCTGCAACACAAAGCGAGGATTGATTGATGCTCAAAAAATGATTTTATCGTCAAGTTTAGGGACGAAATACTCCATAAAAATAGAGGGGTCAGGAAAACTTAATGAATTATTGACCTGACATTAACCGATCTGTGACAGATTTCTGATACAATTCACAATAACTTAAGAATTTGTCTTAAGATTACTTAACATAACCGTCTTAAGAACAAGCTCACTAAAAGTAAAGATAAAGGAGGAGACTATATGGCGCTCGTACCAATGAGACTGCTGCTGGATCACGCGGCTGAGAATGGCTACGGTATTCCTGCATATAACGTTAACAACATGGAGCAGATCCTGGCAATTATGCAGGCTGCTGAGGAAACAGATAGCCCGGTGATTCTGCAAGCGTCTCGCGGCGCTCGTAGCTACGCAGGTGAAAATTTCCTGCGCCACTTGGTTCTAGCAGCGACTGAAACCTATCCCCACATCCCCATTGCCATGCACCAAGATCATGGTAACTCTCCTGCGACTTGCTATTCTGCCATGCGGAATGGTTTCACGAGTGTGATGATGGATGGTTCTCTTGAAGCCGATGCCAAAACCCCGGCTAGCTTCGAGTATAACGTCAATGTCACGGCTGAAGTGGTTAAAGTCGCTCACTCCATTGGAGCCAGTGTAGAAGGAGAACTGGGTTGTTTAGGTTCTCTCGAAACTGGAATGGGTGAAGCAGAAGATGGACACGGTGCAGAAGGTGTACTCAGCCACGATCAATTATTAACCGATCCCGATGAAGCCGTTGAGTTCGTTGAGAAGACTCAAGTTGATGCTTTAGCGGTTGCCATCGGAACCAGTCACGGCGCTTATAAGTTTACTCGCAAGCCAACTGGTGAAGTACTCGCCATTAGCCGTATCGAAGAAATTCATAGCCGCTTACCCAATACTCACCTGGTAATGCACGGTTCTTCTTCTGTACCGGAAGATCTGATTGCGATGATCAATGAGTATGGTGGTAAAATCCCTGAAACTTACGGTGTTCCGGTTGAAGAAATTCAAAAAGGAATTAAGAGTGGTGTTCGTAAAGTTAATATTGACACCGATAACCGTTTAGCGATTACCGCTGCATTCCGTAAGGCGGCATCAGAAGATCCGGCTAATTTTGACCCTCGTCACTTCTTGAAGCCTTCGATCAAAATGATGAAAGCCGTTTGTGCAGAACGTTATCAGCAATTCTGGGCGGCTGGAAATGCAAGCAAAATCAAAGTTCAAACCTTAGATGAATATGCGGCAAAATACGCTAAAGGTGAACTGAGTGCAACCACTAAGTCTGCTGTTGCTGTATAGATTTAGTTTGATAGGGTACGTCAGTAACGCATCCTATCACTAATCAACAGAGAATATGATTCAACTCTAACCCGGTTTTTATCTGAAGCCGGGTTTTTCTCATGGCTAAATGGATAACGCTTTCGGGATTTAATGTTCCGTTTCGTCTAAGTTGCCTTTCGGGATAGATGCAATCAGTTGGCGAGTATAGTCTTGTTGAGGACGATGATAAACGTCTTCTGCTGCCCCCATTTCCTCAATTTTGCCTTTATTCATCACCATAATTCGATCGCTCATAAATTTCACCACACTTAAGTCATGGGAAATAAAGATATAAGTTAAGCCAAATTCTGCTTGCAATTCTTTTAATAAATTTAGCACTTGCGCCTGTACCGAAACATCCAAGGCAGAAACAGATTCATCACAAATCACAAATTTAGGATTTAATGCTAAAGCCCGCGCAATACACACCCGTTGTCGCTGTCCACCGGAAAATTCATGGGGATAACGCCGCATTAGTTTTTGATCGAGTTCAACTCGTTCTAATAAGTATGCCGCGCGATCGCGTCTTTCTTTGGTATTCGCGCCCACACGATGAATCAACATCGGTTCAGTGATGGCATCGCCTATACTCATACGCGGATCGAGGGAACTAAAAGGATCTTGGAAAATAATCTGCATATCTCGCCGTAACCATCGGAGTTTACGCTGATATTGCTGCCGTTTCTGATAGTTCCCAATCGCTTTTAAAATTGAACCTTGTTGCTGCGGCGCGGTAATCTCTTCTCCTTCAAAAATCACTCTTCCACTTAAGGGCGCAATCAGTTGTAATAATGCCCGAGATAACGTACTTTTACCACAACCGGATTCTCCCACTAAGCCTAAGGTTTCTCCCTGATAGACTTCAAAGGAAATACCGTCAACTGCCATAAACACCTTTTTAGTCTCGCCAAACACACCCGGAATTTTATATCCGACTTTTAACTGTTCAACTTTTAATAAGGGATGAGTTGAAACGGTTGAGGCTTCCGGTTTGGGATGCCTGAGAGGTGCGACATCTCTGAGATTATCTTTTCTAAGTTGGGGTGATTTTTCTCGAATTTCTACTTCACCTGTTGCGGTGGTAACGACTTCCATATAATCTGCAACAGTAGGTAATAATTCTAATTCTGAGTCCGGGCTAGGACGACAAGCGAGTAACCCTTTGGTATAAGGATTTTGTGGGTGGAGAAATACTTGTCGCAACGAACCATATTCAACAATATCACCCCGGTACATCACCGCAACAGTATCAGCGACTTCTGCAATAACCCCCAGGTCATGGGTAATGAAAATCATCGACATTCCCCGCCGTTTACACAACTCCCGTAACAACTCTAAAATAGTGGCTTGTACTGTCACATCTAAAGCTGTTGTGGGTTCGTCTGCAATTAATAACGTCGGATTACAAGAAATCGCCATCGCAATCATCACCCGTTGCAGTTGTCCGCCGGATAATTCATGGGGATAGCGGTTCAACATTGCCCGTTTTTGATCGTTGACATCACTCATCAAATCTCGTTGATTGTGATTCGTTGATTCTGAGGCCAGAGTCGTTTTAACTTGTTCTGATAAGACTTCGTCACGGGGAAGTAATTGCACTTCTTGCAGCAAAGAGGCTGCTTTCCACATGGCTTGTTTTGTGCTAATTTCTGCGTGTTGTTGAATGGCTTCAGTTAGTTGAAATCCGATGGTATAAACGGGATTAAGAGAACTCATGGGTTCTTGGAAAATCATCGCAATTTGCCCGCCTCGGTAGGCTTGCTTGTCTAAATTAGACAAATTCAGCAAATTAACCAGTTCAGTTTGGGTTGATGGGGATGAATCTGAATGCGGGAAACGAAACCGGATTTCTCCTGTCACTTCAGAAGTGCTAGAGGGCAATAATCCCATAATTGCTAAAGAAGTGACTGATTTTCCAGAACCCGATTCTCCAACAATTCCTAATATTTGTCCTGATTGAACTTGAAAGGAAATGTTATTAACAGCCTGAATACTTTTTTCATCCGTTTTAAATTGAACTTGGAGGTTATTAACTTCTAAAACCAGATCTTGCATGGAGTATAAGAATTCAGTTTTCAATAAATATAACGATGGTAAATTTTAACAGTCTATTCGGTACTTTACGGCACAAATACCAAACAAATGCTACAACAGGGATGATTTTTAGTTCAATTGGCTACATCGCTTTGCCGAGATTGAAAAGATGCCATACAAGGGTTACTTACAAACTGCTACGTTTTAACATCTACTTCGCAAGTAGCTGTTATTTGACCGAATTTTTAGCCGCGTATTATCTTCATCCTAACTGATGTTTGACAGAGTTGGGTTAGTCGAAACGAATAATGATATATTTCAACTGTTTTCCACAGCAGCAATAGAATAAATCGCAGAAGACGAGGGGAAAGGTTGAGTGAATATTTTATGACTAAATTTCAGGAAGTCGCGATTAACAGATCTCAAGTTTTCACTATTGTTAAGAGTGGTTTTTTGTTGAATTGAATTTAATTAACCCAATTTTAAGACAGAATTTAAGTTAAATGTTATACATTTGTTAATATTCAGTAATAAAGTCAACAACAGATTATTTTGATCCCTGTCTCCCTAGACTGAGTTAGATTGATTTCCGTCTTCAAACCCCTGCATATTTTGTAGGTTATCTGCCGGGTATCGTCGTATAGATGAATGATTGATTGGCAACATCCTGAAATGATAATCTGGGCAGCAATTGTGATTAAATCAGCGATCGCTGATGAAATTGATATTCAATCATCTAACAAGGGTGTCACCCCCTGTTAAAACGGAGAATATAATACGATTGAATCTTTACAGAAGCTTTACACTAAATCGCTATATATTTTACATAATCCGCTATATTTCCTGAGATAACGAGTGTTATTATTGATTTCGATGAGATGCTTATTTCTGATTAGCACATCAGCTAACTTGACTAGGCGTTCTGTTAGAGGCATCTACTACTCAATCCAAGCTTTGTGTTGGACTAATCAGGGAAATTTGATCTACAAGTTTCTCTGATTTTATTATCTTTTTTTTAACTTAATTTCCTTAAAATGCTAAATCAGCTAATCCAAGATATGTGATTCCAGTGGGTTTAATATCAAATCTGACAGGTATTACCTCAACACCTGCTTTTATTGCTGCTCGGAGAAGTTCACCATATTTAGGATCGGCTTTATCTCCTGGCGCAAACTTAATGCAGTCACTACGACTAATAAAATAAAGCATTACAGCTCTAATATTCTCTTGTTTGATTTGAATTAACTCTCGTAAATGTTTCTGTCCCCGTGTCGTGACTGTGTCGGGAAACAGAGCAACTTCTTGATCGGACAGCGTTGTATTTTTAATTTCTAAATAAATTTGATGGTTATTTTTCTTGAGGAGAAAATCTATCCGACTTTTGCGCTGTTCACCGTAAGGAACTTCTGATAAAATTTCATCATATTCTCCTAATTCCGGAAACAAATGTTGTTGAAGTGCCAGCTTAATCACACGATTAGGTAAAACTGTATTAATTCCCACCCAAGTGGGTTCAAGATCATTCACCTGAATTAATTCCCAAGTGTAAGGGAGTTTTCGCTTCGGATTAGAACTATGAGAGACAAAAACAGGACTCCCTGGGGTACAAACCCCTGTCATTGGCCCTGTATTAGCACAATGGGCGGTAATCATTTCCCCTGAGTCGAGTTGAATATCCGCCAAGAAGCGTTTGTAGCGTTTTAACAATATCCCAGGGGTCAAAGGTGGGTATTGATAGATCAGATGAGTCATTTGTTGTTTGTTGTTCGTGATTATAGATAGAAATGATCAATCGCGTACAATTATCGTTATCTCATTAACTCTATACAACAACATATTAAAGACATTGTTACAAAGCAATCGTCTTACCAAGTTTTTTGCGGATCTATCTTAAAATCGTTAGGCAAAAGCTTTAAATGAGAGATAGTCTTAATAAGATAGGCTTTTCGAGTTAATTCAGTGTCTAAAATAGAATTGGGTACTTCACTTAATACTTTGCTTAAAACTGTGAGATTTGTTAACTTCTTCCCTGTTACCCCAAACTGATTACAGTCTACTAAGTAAGGATAGGTTGCTTCAAAGATGGGTTCACAGAATTCTCTACTAAATAATTCAGCAAATACAAAAATCACCGATCTGAGATTAACCCGAAAACATCTATTTTCCTTATCATAACTACAAAATCGTTTTTTAGTTTTGTGAAGAACCCGATTCCAGAGCAAATTTCCCATATTCTGCTGACAAATTACAAGAATGTGAGGAATATCCTGAGTTTCATCAATTCCAGCAATAAATCCTCGAATCATATCCCAATCCTTACGAGGAACGGTAATCCCATTTCTGATCTCAAATTTACAGTTTGGTAAATGGGCAGTATTAGCGACTTTCAAAAGTCGTTGTAAATCAGAATACTTTGGACTTTTTTTCGGAAGATATTCTTTAACCTTACTATCATTCAGTATTGGCTTAAATTGATTGATATATAATTTTTCTAAACTATCTAATTCAGTAATAGCTACTTCGATATAGTAAAGATAAATTTTATCTAATCCTTTTCGTGCCAATTGTTTATAACGATGATGATTTCGACCCCCCCAACGGCTGCGTAAATTTTTCGCCTGACCAATATAAAGAATTTGGTTTTGTTGATCGCTGACAAAGTAAATACCGGGACTATTGGGAAGACAAGAACGATTTCTTAAACTATATCCTCCTGAAAAAATAGGTAAACTATCCATAGTTATAGAATAATTCCAGCTTGTAATATTAGCGTAGACCATACCCAGGATAGGATTCCCATTTCGTCCGATTTTAATCTCCCCTATCAAAGCTATTGCGAAAAAAAGAAAATCATCGACTTGAATTATAGATCAAGAGCTGAGACATAATTAATAATTGATAACTCATGACAAATCAGCCCAGACAAACTAAACTAAGATTGCATTAATCTTAATATTGAACCATTTGTGTCTGAATCTGAATCGCCAAAACCTGCCCGTTCTTTAGCCGGAATTGCTGGCATTGTTGCCGCTGCAACCCTGATTAGTAAAGTCTTTGGACTGGTTCGTCAACAGGCGATGGCGGCTGCTTTTGGGGTGGGGGCAGCGATTGATGCCTATAACTATGCCTACGTGATTCCGGGGTTTCTGCTGATTTTACTCGGTGGGATTAATGGGCCATTTCATAGTGCAATGGTGAGTGCCTTAGCCAAACGCGAACGCAGTGAAGCTGCGCCTTTAGTCGAAACCATTACTACTTTAGTCGGAACGGTTTTATTATTTGTTACCGTATTTCTGATTATTTTTGCTAACCCTTTAATTGATTTAGTCGCACCCGGTTTAACTCAAACTCCAGAAGGTTTAGAAATTCGTAGCATTGCGGTTCAACAACTCCGAATTATGGCTCCGATGGCGTTGTTTGCGGGGTTAATTGGGATTGGGTTTGGGACGTTAAATGCAGCGGATATGTATTGGTTACCCTCGATTAGTCCGTTATTTTCGAGCGTTACATTATTGACGGGATTAGGAATTTTAGCCGTTTATTTAGGGGAAAATATTACTAATCCTCAATATGCTTTATTGGGGGGATTAGTTTTAGCTGGGGGAACTTTAGCTGGAGCCTTTTTACAATGGTTGATTCAACTTCCGGCTTTGTGGAAATCGCAACTCGGTAAATTACGACTGCGGTTTAATCTCAAACAACCGGGTTTAAAGGATGTGATGAAGGTGATGTTACCTGCGACATTTTCATCAGGAATGCTGCAAATTAACGTCTATACCGATTTATTTTTCGCTTCATATATTCCTCAAGCTGCGGCAGCAATGGCGTATTCTGGGTTACTCGTTCAAACGCCACTCGGCATTATTTCTAATATGATTTTAGTGCCGTTTCTACCCCTATTTGCGCGGTTAAAAGATCCCCAAGATTGGCCAGAATTAAAAGCTCGTATTCGCCAAGCTTTGATGTTAACTGGGATTACGATGTTACCGTTAGGGGCATTAATGGTGGCGTTGGCATTACCGATTGTTCGAGTCGTTTATGAACGGTTTGCCTTCGATTTAAGTGCGTCTCAGTTTGTGGCATCTGTGTTAATGGCTTACGGAATAGGAATGTTTGTGTATCTCGGACGAGATGTATTAGTTCGGGTTTTCTATGGGTTAGGAGATGGAAATACGCCGTTTCGGGTTAGTATTTTTAATATTTTTCTCAATGGGATTTTAGATTTTATTTTAGTCCGATTATATGGCGCACCGGGTTTAGTCTTGGCAACCGTTGGGGTGAACTTTATCTCTATGATTATGTTGTTGTGGTTACTCGATAAAAAGTTGAATGGTTTACCGTTACGAGAATGGAGTTTACCGTTTTTCGGATTAATTTCTTCCAGTTTTGTTGCAGGTTTGGCGGGGTGGGGAAGTTTACAAGGACTTGAAAATATCTTTGGAACGGATGGATTTTTTAAGCTATTATTAGAATTAGGATTAGCAGGAATTGCGGGATTAGTTGTCTTTGCTGTTTGTATTTTACCGATGAAATTACCAGAAGTGGATTTGTTAGTTGAAAAAGTACGGCAGCGATTTTAATTGAATAATAATATAGCATTCCTAAATTATTCATGAATTTTTTTTAGTAAACCACAGAGACACTCATGACGTAGAGATAAGAAATGAGAGAGTTTTTTTGATCGACTATTTAGGATTGCTATACAAACACAAGATTAGAGATTTAATTGATTGAGTCAGTTTTTATTTTATGTAATTGGATTAATATTTATAGTGCGACTTGCAAGAGTGCAAGAGTGCTTATTTCCTAATGAAATTAATCCGGAGCCTGAAGATTAATCAAGTCCGGATATGACATCATTACAAATGAGAGAAAAGCAGAATTAAATCTGATTATCTATCTGCCAATTCACAGATTAATTGTTATTTACTAGAATTCGGTAAACTGTTGAGATCGAAGATAAAGTTACCCCCAGTATCATCACCCGTTACCATAATTGTTGGAACCTGTCCATCCCACTTTTCAATTGCTTGTTGCTGCAAAAATAAACTACCGCCTTGTTCTTGTAATGCTTTTGCCCGTAGGCGTGCCGCCTCTGCTTCTCCTTTTGCTAGGTTTACTTTGGCTTGGGCATCCTGTTCGGCTTCTTCTGCGCGATAAGCCGCTTCTTGGGCTTTTTGTTGGGCGATTTGTTTTTGTTCAATTGCTTTAGCAAATTCCGGCTGAAAGTCAATATCAGTAACAGTAGCCCGCAGAATTGTAATCGGATAACGTTGGGTTTTTTCTGTAACTAATTCAGCAAATTGACTGGATAATTCAGTTCGTTTCTTGACCGCATCAGCCGCCGTAAATTGGGCTGCACTCGTATTATAAGTTTCTGTGACAATACTTTGGAGAATACGTTTTTGAAACGCTTCAGGGGAGCGAAATTCCCGCCAAAATTCAACCACCCGATCTTCTTGCACTCGCCATTCTACCTGAATTTCGGATAGTAAAGATTGTAAGTCACTCGAACCTGCGGCAATACGTTCATTGGGGCTATAGGTTTGGGGTTGGACTGAGACTGAATGCACACTGGTAATAAAAGGCGCTTTAAAGTTTAACCCTTCTGTCATCGGTTCTTCCTGGGCATTTCCCAACATAATTGCCACCCCGCTATACCCTGGTTGAACAATATATTTAGAATTCCAAGCCAGAATACCTAAAACTGTAACGACGACACCGCCTAAAATAACAGCAGGGCTAACTTGATCTTGTTTATAATTAATCATGATTTTCTCAGAGTAAAAAAATTAAAATCGTCAACTGTATTAACTTCTCGGTTGCAACAAAATGATTAATAATGCTTAAATGCAATGGGGTAGAAGATGTTGTTCCTATCTCCTACAACTTTAGCTTTCAGCGCCATAGGCTGTCTGGGTTGATATCACATCTCAATTGAGACTTCGCTACAATATCTACGCTGACAGGCAAGGGTTAAATCAGCTGTAATAATGACTACACCGCGTTTATCGAGTTTTCCTGATGACTTCTGAGATATCAGAATATCTGAATTTATAATCTATTAACCCCAAGTTCTAAAAATTTTATTAAAATATATTCGTTAAGTCTTCCCGATCACTTCCTGCGAATTTAAGACAGGGTTCAAGAAGATTAAATAAAGGAAATCACTGTGTTCTCAAATGATACAAAAGCGATTGGTTTGAATGTGCCCGCAAGTCCAAGAGTTGCGATCGTTGGGGCTGGGTTTGCTGGCGTTGAAGCGGCTAAAGTGTTAGGGAAATCTAATGTCGAGGTGGTCTTAATTGATCGCAATACCTATCATACATTTATCCCCATGTTGTACCAAGTGGCAACAGCGGTAATTGACCCTCAACACGTCGTTTATCCCCTGCGGCGGATGTTTCGCCGACGGCATTCTGTAAGGATTTTACAAGCAGAAGTGACGGCAATTGATTTTGATCGCCAATCTGTTCAAACAGGTGAAGGTTTAACTTTAGATTATCAGTATTTAATTTTAGCCACAGGCAGTCAATCTCAATATTTGGGGGTTTCTGGCGCGCCTCAATATTCCTTGCCGATGCGATCTTTACCCGAAGCGATCGCGATCCGTCATCATATTTTATCTTGTTTTGAACAGGCGGTGAAAACAACAGATATTGAAATTCGGCGTAAGTTATTGCAATTTGTAATTGTGGGCGGCGGGCCGACGGGTGTAGAATTAGCGGGGGCGTTGAGTGAGTTAATTCAAACGGCTTTAAAACGAGATTATCCCACATTAGATCGCTCTGAAACTCAGGTTGTTTTAGTTCAATCTAGCGATCGCCTATTAAAAGGATATCCTCAACGTTTAGGAGATTATACAGCCCGGTGGTTACGGCGGCATCAGGTCGAGGTTTATTTAGGGACTCGGGTGAGTCAGGTAACGGCAGAAACCGTAGAATTAGAGGATCAAACGACTCTGGCCACTCAAACTGTGATTTGGACAGCAGGGGTTGAGGGGGCGACTCCAAATCTTAACCCCAAACCAGAAACCACAAAACGACAGGAAATTATTGCCCAGCCGACTTTACAAGTGCAAAATTTGCCAAATATTTATGCGGTGGGAGATTTAGCAGAAGTGAAGCAGGAGTCCATGACGGGTGTTGCCCAAGAAGCCATACAACAGGGTCAAACGGCAGCAAAGAATATTTTAAAGCAAATTAAGGGTCAGTCTCCCCAAGAATTTAGTTATCACGATAAAGGCACTTTAGCCATTATTGGTCGTCATGCAGGCGTGGGACGTATTGGTAAGTTTGCATTCACGGGTTGGTTAGCCTGGTTTCTTTGGTTAGAGGTACATTGGTTTTATTTACCGGGAATTCGTAATCGCTTCGGTGTATTATTTAACTGGTTAAAATGTTATATTTTTGGAGAAGGAACAAACCGCTTAATTCTACGAGAAAAGTTACCTGCTAATTTGCCATCTTCTGATATTCATCCAGCCTCTAAAATCCATTAAACTTTAAAGATGACTCCCAAATATCCATCCGAAATAAAACTTCGCTCAGAAGATATTATTCTCGCTTACACTTTCTTACGGATTGTGTTTGGGATAAATATGTTTGTACATGGATTAGTTAGAATTGGTAATATTCCTGGATTTGTTCAGTCTCAAGTTGGGCTTTACGAAGGATTACCTGTACCTGGATTTTTGATTGCGGGGCCAGCCTTTCTCATTCCAATCGTTGAATTTATTATTGGCTTATTAATGATTATTGGGTTAGAAACTCGTAAAGCCTTAATTGCCGGATCTTTATTAATGATGCCGTTAATGTTTGGCGTTTGTTTATTACAAAAGTGGGATATTGCTGGCTCACAGTTAACTTATTGTTTGATTCTTTTCGTATTATTAATCGGTTATCCTTATAACTTTATCTCTGTTGATGGGTTCCGCAAACAAAATCATTAATCGTCTAATTCTTACTATTTAGGAGCGTAACACATGAAATTTCCATCATTTTTTCCTCTGCTTGGTCGTATTCTTTTATCTTTAACCTTCTTTTATGGCGGCATTAATAATTTACTCGGTTACGCAGCCACACGAGATCGACTGGCTGAGATGTTACCGTTTCCAGATATCGCTTTAATTGGTAATATTCTTTGTTGTTTACTGGGAGCAATTTCTCTCGTTTTAGGGTTCAAAATCCAGTGGGGAGCAATCTTATTAATTATCTTCTTACTTCCCACAACTTTCATCTTTCATAACTTCCTAGCTGACCCCAGTGAAACCATTCCTTTTCTAAAAAATATAGGCTTAGTTGGAGCAATGTTTTATATTGCTTATTTCGGGGCAGGGCCAGCAAGCATCGATTATAAATCAACTGATGCGACAACAAATAATCTCTAAATTATAGGAGGTCGTACTGATATTCTTATAAATCGTAGAAACGTTATATATAACGTCTCTACCCAGACGCGCTACAATCTAACTCATGGCATCTTTCAATGCATTTTGAGTCATGGCGGCAATGGCTTGATCCGTTGCTTTCGGTAGATGATAATATTTCCCGCCTGCCGTTTTCGCTAATTCTTTAGCAAACCCTGTAGAAACAAACTTACTTTCTGTATCTATCACAAGCAATTGTATTCCCAAGCCCCGAATTTTGGCCGCAATTTCTAATAATTCTGCCTTAATATCGGGCTTTTCATCATCTAAAATCGGTTCTCCTAAAGATCGCGCTAACGGAATATTCCCCCGTCCATCGGTAATAGCAACAATTACCACTTGTCCCACATCCCCTGACTGTCTAGCATTGACTCCCACTCGTACCGCCTGAGTTAACCCATGAGCCAAAGGAGATCCGCCCCCACAGGGCATCTTTTCCAAACGTCGGCGGGCAGCGGCAATAGACCGAGTGGGCGGTAACAACACTTCAGCTTGTTCTCCCCGAAATGGAATCACACTCACCTGATCTCGACTTTGATAGGCTTCGGTTAACAGTTGCATCACCGCCCCTTTGGCCGACTGCATCCGGTTGAGTGCCATCGAACCCGAAGCATCGACTACAAACACCACCAATGCCCCAGCTTTTCGGGCTAAGCGTTTAGAACGAATATCCCCTTGTTCTATAATCACCTTTTTTTCTGGGTTGCGTAACCGCCGCGCTTTTTGATAAGGGGCAGCCGCCCTTAAAGTGGCATCAACTGCAATTCGTTTGACTTTTCCCTTCGGCAACATCGGTTTAACATAACGACCTCGATCTTCTGAGAAAATTAAACTGCGGCTTCCGGTTTTACCCTGACGGTTTGCCATTTGAGCAAATTGTAATACTGTTGGATCGAGCACGACTCCTTCTGGATCAAACACAAACTCTTCAGGAATACTTTGTTCTTCTTCCTCTGGCGGTTCGGTATTGTCTTCGTCTTCATCTTCCTCTTCATCTTCATCCTCGTCGTCTTCCATCTGTTCTTGAGGCGGTGGCGGAGGGGGGGGTGGTTGTTGTTCTTCGGGGGGTTGTTCAAGAATGGTAGCGCGGGGAACAATCACCAATTCTACGGCTGTGCGTAAGTCATCGGCATTAACCTCTGTGCGTCCTTCTAAAGCTGCTGCTGCTTTTGCGACTCGAACCGCAAATAGTTCTGCCCGATGACCCTGCACTCCGCCTCGAACGGCTTCTTCAACTAAATAGAGAATTTGTTTATGTTGGATGGTGACATCTTTGAGCCATTCTCTCGCCAGTAATATTTGAGTTTTGAGGTTATCGAGATCTTCACTATATTGATTGAGAAATTCTTCTGGGGAGCGGGCATAATTGAGAACTTGATCGACGGCTTCAACCCGCTGTTCTAAATTAAGTAAACTGTCAGCCGACAAAGCAATGGCAATGCGATCTAATAAATGCGGTCGCAAAGGACCTTCTTCCGGATTATACGTGGCAATAAATAAGGGTTTACAGTCATGAGAAAAACTAATGCCTTCTCGTTCAATTAAATTGCGCCCTTCGGTTAGAACCGTTAACAATAAGTTGGCAGTATTATCGTCAAGTAGGTTAATTTCATCAATATAAAGTACGCCTCGGTTAGCAGCAGCCAATAGTCCGGGTTGAAATACTGTTTCCCCAGTTTTTACCGATTTTTCCACATCGACTGAACCAATGAGTCGGTCTTCGGTGGTTCCGAGAGGAATTTGAATAAAGGGAGTGGGAATAACTTGAGTCGGAATATCAGGTTGTTCTGGGTTGGGTTCGAGATTGGCGGTGGCATCTTCTACAACTTCAATCGGTGGTAATAAGGCATGAAGCGCACGAGCCATTACCGATTTAGCTGTTCCTCTGCGTCCGGCGATCACGACTCCTCCCAACTCTGGATCGACAGCGGCAAGTAACAGAGCTAGTTTGATCGCTTCTTGTCCTACAACGGCGGTGAGGGGAAATACCGTAACTCTCGGAGCGTCGATGGACGCAGTCATAGCACTAAAAATTGAACAACAGCATTTAAATATAGCACACTTCATAGATATCCGCCAATCTAACTACACCACCTTTTCAATTGTCTGATTCAAATGTTATCAAATGAGACTTTTTTGGTGATTTTTTTTACATAAAAAGAGAAATAGTTAGGAATAGGTAGACAGTAACGGGAACTGGATCAAATGAGTTAATCGAGACAAGTGAAACCTCGATTTGACAGAAAAGCTCGCCATTACCATCTCGAAACTTTTTTATTAAAACTATTGACATCTCAGTGAATATACATATAAAATAAAGATACAGACATTCAACAGCCAGCTTAATTCAGCGCAAGTTAAAGTACTTCTATTTCAAGTGAATTAATTGAATTAGTTCCTTAAATGTGTAGAGGTGCTGCTGAAGCGGAGGAACCAATTTTTGGGGCTAATCTCTGATACATCATCTTAAGTAATGGTTTAACTCACGACTTAAGAAGAAGAGAAGGGGATCTCTCAACCCTAGTCCGTCAGCTAACTCCGTCAGCATTGAGAGGAGGCTGCGATCGCCAGCTTCTAACTGAATATTAGATAGATTGTCGATTCAGTATCCTTATTTTGAATTGGTCTAATTTGTCATACTTTCATAGACCCTAAATAGCTTCCCATGACACCCAGAATACCCCTGTCTTTGATTGCGCGCTCTGGAAAAGCGACGTGGATTTCTTTCCTATGCCTAAAATCTAGCGATATCGTTTTATTTCCCGTTTTTTTGTGTTTTACCGCAGCATTATTCTGGTCTGTTATTCATACCTTTTTAACCACCTTAATGCCGACCCCTGTACTGCCTACTTTAGTCAGTTCAACAGTTAGTTCATACCAACTTTTCAAAAATCACCTAGAGGTAATGAGTTTAATTAAAAATTCTGCTAATTTAATCGTGAGTTAATTGTCGATAATCGCACTATAATTAGTATAATCCCCCGAGCCGTCTACCATTGATTCAAATAATCTCACAATTATAGAGAAAGCTTAAAGCTGCGATCTTTCATGAGTGGACATATCTTCTAGCTCTTAAAATTTCGCATTTAATCTGGGGTGGAGGAAATGGATGATTCTGTTGCAGCCTAGACTCTGGTGAGCGGATGATGCTGACTTGTGATGAGATTTGTGAGCGCATTATCACGTAGAAGGCAGATGATGATATGGAACCCCTCACTGCTTCCAAGTGCCGTTTGAACAGATAACATAGATGATAAGCCACTGGTGATAGCGAGTTGCTGCCTCACAACAGAGTAATGTTGTTAGCGTTAGGTGACTAAAGTCCTAGACCGCTAACCTGTCCTCAATGGCCTAAGTATGGTTGTCTATGGTTGTGTATTGTTCAATTAGGTAGCAATAACCAGCCAGACCCACCTCATAAAGTCCTCACTCGTCTCTCATTCTCTGAAGCGATGAGATAGCTTTTAAGTTGGATGCAACAACAACTTAATTTGTTCTAGAATACGACAACTTCTATGAATACTAAACAACTACTCGAAAGCTATGCTCAAGGAGAACGAAATTTTCCTGGTGCAATTCTAATTGGTGCGAAGCTCAAAAAAACGGATTTGCGTAAAATCAACCTCAGTCGGGCGAATTTAATCAATGCAGATTTGGCCGGGGCCAGCTTAAATCAAGCTCATTTGACGAATATTAATTTGATTAACGCCAACTTAAGCAACACCGACTTTAGCAAGGCTGACTTAACGGCTGCCTATCTAACAGGTGCTAAATTAATTGGAGCGAATTTAACTAAAGCTTTATTCATGAAAGCTTATTTAAACGATGCTAATCTGATTCATGCTCAACTCGTCGGAGCGAATTTAAAATGGGCAAATTTAACCAAGGCGAAATTAATTAGTGCCAACTTAAAATCAGTGAATTTAAAGCATGCTAACTTAACCGGGGTCAATTTAATTGGAGCAGATCTTAGAGGGGCAGACCTGAGTTATACTGATTTAACCAGTGTTAATTTTAGTGGAACTCTTATTGACGAGACTACGATAATGAGTGATAAATGGCGTTTAGTGCGCGATATCGTCACAAGAGGCGCAAAAGGTAGAAACTTAAGTTATGCAAATCTCAGCGGCGCTAACTTAATTGGAGCCAACTTTATTGAAGCGAATTTAACCGGAGTCAATTTCACGGGTGCAAATCTAAGTGGAGTTTATCTCAGTCAAGCCCAAGTTAATAACACTCTGTTTGTGGGTGTAATTGGATTATCGAAATCTGCAAAATTTGATTTGAAAAAAAGAGGAGCAATTGTCAAAGAATAATTGAATCTTCCTCGGGTTAATTTAATTGTATATTGTTTGATTTATTACCACAATATTCTGAAATATAGTATTAATTGACACTATCAATCTTAAAGTGATAAGATCTTTTTTAATCTAAAGCAGAGAAGATCAAGCTCATTCATTAACTCTGAGTTGAGTCGGGTGGGTATTGCTCAGAAAATAGACAAAAATTTAGTTCTAAGCGGAGGGAAAGGTTAACCCACCTGACCCTTAATTAACAGAGCCGTTTAGCCGTAAAAGTGCTTATCTAATAAGTCTGTTCCTTTCGCCTCCATTTCTTTTAGCAATTGCTCAATTGCATTTAATGCCAGTTGAGAGGGTTTAGCATGACCTCGTTCCCATCGGTTTACAGTTTGGAATGAAACACCTAAAGTTGCAGCGAGCTTTTCTTGAGACAAACCTAGGCGCTGACGTAAAGCGCGAATAAGAGCGGGAGTGTCTTGGTTGAAGATTGTTGTAGTTGTCATGGCTTTTTTTTTAACTCTAAATACAGGTTAAAATATAACAGCTCTTATATTCAACAGTACGGATACGGAAATTTTGAGGCTCTTAATTGTATTCATTTTTTTTAATCTACTGAAAAAATACTGAGTTTATGATAGTTTTTCTCTTTATACTGTAATTTAAATTAAAATTTTTGAGCTGATAAATTCTTAAATAGTCATATTTTTATTGATTCTTTTGTAGTTTTGCTATTAGTATATTTTTATATAAACCTCTGTCAAGGTGTTTATCTCTTGATTTTAAGCTAGTTTACAGCATATATAAATCATAACCTAAATCATATATTGTATAATATCGCAAAAAATATAAAAAATTACTTTGATTATTAAATAAACAAAATATCATTATTTAAAATATGTCATTTTTCAAATCCGAATCTTATAAAAATCTGTAAAAAATATCAAACTTATGTAGAAAATAATGTGATAAAGTGACGAGAATCTGAACTTTTTTTACTCGCTGACTTTTGTACGGATATTTTTAAATTTTAAAGTTTTAATACCCACTATTATTGCCTGTTATTATACGGATAAGGGATGCTTGAATCATCGAGTAGACTCGCTCCTCTCAGTAAGAATACAGAGAAAAATATCAATATTAGATATCTTGAAAATTGAATTTGCCTCTGTGGCAGGACAACTTAAGTAGATGAGAGTTAATTTGATACTCAGTCCGGAGGACAACAAAGCGGGAACTGTAAAGATGTATAGGCGATTTTTGGGGAAAAACACCAACTCTTTACATAAAGCACTACACAAAATAAAAATGATGTGTTATGATAATCCTTCGTATGGCGAGCGTAGCCAAGGGGTTAAGGCAGTGGATTGTGGTTCCACCATTCGCGGGTTCGAGTCCCGTCGTTCGCCCTCTAATGAATAACATCGATCATCTGTGTAGAGATAGAGGGGAACTGAGAAGCTAGTTTGATATCGTCATTAGTGGCTGATTAATCGGATGAGAACAGCTTAACGATTTGTCCGACAATTAAAGGAACAAAACTCATCCCGATAATGAGTAGCCAAGCTTCAGCGCTGGGAGGGGCTGTGTTCAAGACATCAGACAGTCCAGGTAAATAAACAGCGAGTAAGAGTAACCCACTACACAAGGCTAAAGCACCCCAAACATAAGGGTTTTGAGTAATTTCATTGCGGAATATAGATTTATTACCGGGGTCGCGCATATTGAAGACGTGCCACAAACGAGTAAAGCCAAGGGTCATAAATGACACTGTTATGCTTTCTGTTTCACTCATGTTGAGTCCTTGCCAAGCCCAGATAAACGCCCCTAAAATAGTTCCTGTAATGATTGCCCCATAACCCATAATTTCAATCCAATGACGACGGGTTAAAACTGACTCTTGAGAATTTCTGGGGCGGCGATCCATAATATTAGGCGATCCTTCCCCCACTCCCAACGCCAGGGCAGGAAAGGCATCATTCACGAAATTAATATACAAAATTTGTAACGGTAATAGCGGTAACGGGGCATTGAGAAATGCCATAATCCCCACAGCTAGAATTTCCCCGACATTACCGGAGAGTAGATAGATCGTAAACTTGCGGATATTATCAAAAATTGCCCGCCCCTGTTCAACCGCTGCAACAATGGTTGAAAACGCATCATCCTGTAACACCATATCCGCTGCTTCTTGGGCAACTTGTGTGCCGCGTTGTCCCATTGCCACCCCAATATCAGCTTTTTTGAGGGCGGGGGCATCATTCACCCCATCTCCCGTCATGGCGACAACGGCATTATTACTTTGATGCAGGGCAATTAAATTTAACTTTTGTTCGGGAGACACTCGGGCGAAAATATTAGCATCGAGTAAGCGTTGACGTTCTGAACTCGAGAGTTGTTTAATATTTTTGAGATCTTTACCCTGAAAAACATTACCCGTTTCTTCACCCGTTAAACCCACGGCTTTACCAATATTACAGGCTGTCATCGGTTGATCTCCGGTTACCATAATCACCCGAATCCCCGCTTTTTGACAAGCTTTAATTGCCCCGCAAACTTCCTGGCGTGGTGGATCGAGTAAACTAACTAAACCCACAAACGTTAAATCATCATAAGCGGAAACCTGGTTATTAGAAACTGTTTTTTCGGCTAAGCCCAATATCCGTAACCCTTGACTGGCAAGCTGTTCGCTGCGTTGTTGCCAAGTATTGCGGATCGATTCATCTATAGACTTTAAACCTTCTGGGGTTAAAATCTGAGTAACGTGGTCTAACACCGACTCCGGTGCCCCTTTAACCACAACCCGATATTGATCTCCGGTTTGATGCCAGGTTGCCATCATCTTTAGATCCGGATCAAAAGCATCTTCTTTGACTTCTGGTAAAGTTTGGAGTAATTGATCTCGGTGTAATTTTGCTTTCGCCCCCGCCACCAACAAAGCGACTTCCATCGGATCTCCCACAACCCGGCTTTCATTTGAGTCTTGAGGTTGTAATGCTGCGTTATTACACAACACTCCCACTTCCAAAGCCGCTTTAAGCAATTCATCCTCTAAGGGTTGGATCGTTTTTTCCTGATGATGAAAATGTCCTTGAATTTCTAAACCTTCTCCTGATATTTCTGTTTCTCCCGCAGCCGTAATGAGGCGGTTAGCAGTCATTTGGTTTTCTGTCAACGTTCCGGTTTTATCCGTACAGATTACCCCAGTTGCCCCCAATGTTTCCACTGCCGACAAGCGGTTAATTAATGCCCGACGCTTTGCCATCCGCCACATTCCCCGCGCCAATGCCACCGTTGCGACGATAGGTAACCCTTCGGGGACTGCCCCCACGGCTAAAGCGATCGCGGTTTGTACCATTAAAGTCAGATCTTGACCGCCAATAATCCCAGAAATAGCGACAAATACAACAATTAATAGCGTTAACTGAATGAGTCGTTTACCCAATTGATCCAGGCGTTTTTCCAGTGGGGTTTGTTCCGAGTCTGTCCCTTGACTGGTTAACTCCGAAATTCGACCTAATTCTGTTTTCATCCCCGTTGCCACAACTACCCCAACACCTGTCCCTTGAGTAATCGCAGTTCCTTTATATAGCATATTGTGTCGATCTGCTAAAGCGATATCTGCCGCCTGGGGTTGGGTTTGTTTATTGACCGGGACAGACTCCCCGGTTAAAGAAGATTCATTGACATTAAGAGAATTGGCTTCAAGAATGCGTAAGTCAGCCGCAATGACATCTCCACTATCGAGAATAACAATATCTCCCGGCACTAATTCTTCAGAAGGGATTTCTTGTAGTTGGCGATCGCGACGAACTTTAGTGGTGGTATGACTCAACTTCTGCAACGCTTCCATCGAACGAGTCGCTTGCAATTCCGTGACAAACCCAATAATAGTATTAACCAAAATTGCCACAAGAATAGCAACACCTTCCACCCAATCCTGTAGTACAAACGACAACACCGCAGCACCCGCCAATAGCCCAATAATCGGACTTTTGAACTGATCGAGCAAAATCTCTCCAGATCCCCGTTGTTGCGCCTGCTGGAGGCGATTCGTGCCGTATTTTTGCCGATATTCCTCAACTTGAGTTTGTGATAATCCGGTTTCACGATGGACTTCCAGAGTTTTGAGAATCTCTTGTGATGAAATACTCCAGGGATTTTCGGGTAACTGAGTCATGATATTACAGCGCTAGGGAACAGGCAACAGGCAACGGGGAACAGTAAGAAAGCAATAGGCACTCTTGGAGATAATCACTAACAACTAAATCACTAAAGGCATTCTCGCAAGTAGCGCTATAGGTCTTCAATTGTAGGAGTTTCGCCCACAACTGCGGTAAAATCTGAATGATTCTTAACTTTGCCTTGTCTGTTATGTCTCGATCTAAGGCACTTCAATCCTATATTTTGGTTCGTTTGCTACTTGCGCCGTTAATGTTATGGACAATTAGTACAATTGTATTTTTATTATTGCGGGCAACACCGGGCGATCCAGTTGATGCGATTCTTGGCCCCCGCGCCCCGGCTGCTGCCAAAGAAGCATTGCGATCGCAATTAGGTTTAGATCAATCTCTAATTCAACAATACTTTAATTATCTGGGAGATTTATTCCGTTTAGATTTAGGTACATCTTTAACCACGCGAGGACAGTCGGTGTGGCAAATTATTCTGAGTTATTTCCCGGCAACTGTTGAGTTAGCGGTTCTTAGCTTGCTAATTGCTTTATTATTGGGAATTAGCATCGGATCAATTGCGGCTTCTCGACCCAATACAATTTGGGATACAGGCGGACGACTCTTTGGCATTATTACTTATGCGGTGCCGCCTTTTTGGGCTGGGATGGTATTTCAACTAATTTTTGCTGTACAGTTAGGTTGGTTTCCCCTCGGAACACGTTTCCCTGTTAATATTACACCGCCTGCCGGATGGACTGGGTTATATTTAGTCGATAGTTTATTATCGGGCAATTTCAATCTATTTTTGATTACGCTTTATTATTTGTGTTTACCCTGTCTGACTTTAGGGTTACTCCTGAGTGGTATTTTTGAACGAATTGTGCGAGTCAATTTACAACAAACCTTAAAGGCAGATTATGTTGAAGCAGCGCGGGCGCGAGGAATTAAAGAATTTAATATTATTATTAATCATGCCCTTAAAAATGCGATGATTCCAGTGATAACAGTTTTGGGATTAACGTTTGCGGCATTACTCGGCGGGGCAATTTTAACAGAAGTCACCTTTTCTTGGCCGGGATTAGCAAACCGACTGTATGAAGCGATTACTGTAAGAGATTATCCCACAGTTCAAGGAATTGTTGTATTTTTTGCCGCTATTGTGGTGTTAGCCAGTATTGCCATTGATATTTTGAATGCTTATATTGATCCGCGAATTCGATATTAATTAAGATAGCAATCTCATCTGAGTTATGAAAAAATCTTACTGTAAAAGGGAATAGGGAACAGAATTAAGCATTACTAATAGCTTTACAGATATCGAATTTACGCAAACCCTTTGGTGATTGTTAGATTATCTCAGATTAATTCTCATCCTCTTCAATCATTGCAATGGCAACTTTCGCGATCGCTTTTCCTTTGATCACCATTGTAATTCCCCGAAAGTAGCGATCCATCACCGCATTATTGGCATAAAATAAAGGATGTAATAACCCAAAAGAAAACTGTTCAGACTCCACATTAATACTGGTGCGGAAGCGAATCTCTCCTTCATCGAACTGCATTTCAAAACATCCCATCGGTAAACCATAATTCGCCCGAGTAATAAATTCTGCCATCGCCAAACGCTTGTATTGAGGCACTCGTTCTCGATAAACAGAATAGATTAAACATTGTCTATCGTCTTCTCTAGCTTCGACAAAACAATCCCAAAACCCATTTTCACCATTAGTTGGAATTCTTAAAATCGGATGATCTTCCATTTCTTGAAACGGAAGATCTTCTCGGGTAAAGAATGTCGTCATTAACGAATAAATTTGATCGCTACTTGCAGGTAAAAGCGGACTTTTTTCATCCTCTATTTGTTCAGTTGCCCATTGAGTAGTGTATCCTCGCTTCACACTACCGCCCCCTAATTCTGCGGGGAGTTGTGTTTCCTGTCTAACCGCTAAAGCGTACCAATTTTCGGTTTGTAATAGGGAATCATCTGGGGCAGTCAAACTCAGATCGATCAACACATCCCCTATCTGTTCAACAACAGCTAAAGTCTCATGATCCGGCTTCATATAGCCCGTTAAATGGGGTAAAAGATGAGCCGTGAGGGAAACCTCTATTTCAATATTTTGATCCGTTGTAAAGGCTTCATCCGAGGGCTGAGAGTGAGTGTCGGGTTGGAGATGAAACCAGCCCGCTTTCTCAATCATGGAATAGACTTGACTCGAAACGATCAAAATCATTCGACATTCAATATATTCTCGATCTTTAATTGTGAGGGTAACGCGATCAACTTGCAAAGCAATTGCATCACCACTCGGTGTGTGTAGCGTCAGATTTTGACCCAATACTTCAGATTGTACAGTCGGCGTTTCCATGATTGATGCTGGGATGAGTTGAAATCAGTCAAGTTCTACAGTTTACATTACCCGGCGTTGAATTGACCCCATCCGTTGCAGTTGAGAAACACGCTACAAAATTAACCCTGAAATTATTAACATATGTTTGCTAATATGGTTTCGGAATATATAAATTTGGGGCTGTGGCTCAGTTGGATAGAGCAAGCGCCTCCTGAAAAATCGGGCACCACGGTCGGAAACGCTGTGTGTGAATGTGGTCAAACTCAAGGAAGCCTAAGTCTGAGTCATTCAGATAAGGTAATCTTGAGCCAAGCTCTACTTCTGAGTAGGTAGAGAAGGTGCAGAGACTGAATACGGCCACCACCTACGGGCAAACTGCCTAAGGTGAAGGGATAGTCCAGAGAGTGGGGAAACTCACACCAATCTGAAGCGCTAGGTCGCCGGTTCGAGTCCGGCCAGTCCCGTGTGAATTATTAAGCAGATGAGCATCAACAACTTTGATCAAATTTGTCAAGGTTTGCTGTAGTCTTTTTCAAGTCAATTACTCCTGAGGGTGTAGCCAATTGACTTAAGATTGTGCTAATATTTATCCCAATAAAATAAAAGACTTGTATAACAGGTTACAGGACTCTCTGAGAACTTGTTGTATTTTGTAACAGACACCATAACACTGTTAACTGCAGGCCGTTTAGAACTTGAATCAGCGGCTAAACCGTGAAAAAAGGGAACTAAAATCTGGGTCAATTTCAGCAAATCATGCGACACTCGATTGTAGCCGAAAATGCAGATTAGCTGTAGCCGAAAGTCACAAGAAATCTTAGGTTGAGTTACTAAGGTTTATTGGGTATCCCCGCTTTACAGCACAGATGTAAGGGTATAGAACGCTAGATGTTATGGAGCGGATCGCGATATTGTCTAAACCCATGCCTTATTCAGAATGAACATTAGATCAGTTTTGAAGTGATGTTAACAAATGTTGACTTTAATATTTAATATTAATCGTTCTTTACATGAAAGGCTATCGTTAGACTAATACAGAGATACAGAAGACGAATACAGACATACAGATAAGCTGTTTAATTCATAGTCCCATTCACTTAAAACCTTTATTATGATTAGCACAGAACCGATTCAATTATTACGGTTGAATGAAATCCTTAAAACTTTAATTCAGCAGCCGACGGGTGGCGATCTAATTTTGACCACCCATGCAGAAGCCGCACGGCTACACCTGCTCAAAGGTCAATTCCTTTATCCGGTATGTCAACACCATCGAGTCAGACGTTGGAACCGAGCCATTGAGCGGTTTTGCCCAGATTGGAAAATTGAACCGACAATGCCCCTGCAACCCGATCAATTGTGGGAATATCAACTGCTTCACCAAGGAGTATTACAAAAAGAACTGACTTTAACTCAAGCTAAAGCCGTTATTGGTCGAGTCACCCTAGAAGTATTGCTGTCTTTAAGCTGTTATATTGATTTAACCAACCACTGGGAACCGCAATATACCAATAACCCCGCCTTATTATTGGGTCATTTAAGTTTATCGCGTCGAGAACTCAAAAGCTTATTTGAGAAAGTATTGCAGATGCAGTATCAATGGCAACAGGCGAACTTGAGTAATCTCAGCCCCACATTATCACCGATTTTAGATCAAAAAGTCAAGTCGAAGAAACTGACTCGCTGGTATCCCTACCTTAAAGGAACTTACACCCTATGGGATATTGCACTGGAGATGGGCAAATCCGTTGTCAGTGTGACAAAAGCACTGAAACCTTTAATGCAAAAAGGCTTACTGCAATTTTGTCATTTACCAGATTTACCCCAACCCAATCAGGTAAGACAGCCCAAAGCAATGACTCAATTGCCCGCGAAATCGCCCATTCCCATGCGGCGTAGCCGACCCTTAATTGCTTGCATTGATGATGACCCGATGACGATGTATACATTGAAACGGATTTTAGAGCCGTTAGGATGTCAGGTGGTGAATATTGAAGATCCAGTCAAAGGACTGGCGAAAGTAGCAGAATATAAACCCGACATGATTTTCCTTGATTTAGTCATGCCCAATGCCAACGGTTATATTGTCTGCAAATTCCTGAGAAATTCGATGGTTTTCCAAGACACCCCAGTGGTGATTTTAACCAGTCGAGATACAGTGATTGACCGCAATTATGCTCAACTGGCTGGGGCTTCCGAATTCTTAGCCAAACCCGCCGATCCTAAAGTTACGGTTCGCGTTATCCGGAAATATTTAGCCGATCAATTTCCTCAATTGTGGCAATATCCACAGGCTATATAAAATTGGGCTGCTCCTCGCTCAGACCATGTTAACAATCCGTTTGACAATTACCCACAACTTCACTTTGCGAGTTAATAATAACAATTGGTCTCACAAAACTTTAAAATCCAAAACTTCAATATTTAATAATAGCAATTTTAAGTCAGCAACGTAGTCAGTAGATTTAAGTGATGAATTGAATCTATCCATGGCACACTCTTTAAAATGATTTAAAGTTGCTATTTCTATATGGACTTAGCTATTAATTTTTTCTGCTTAAAATTATTGAATTCAATCCCCAAAAAGCTGATAGATAGAATTAAAAAAAAATGTGTGAAATGACGGGGAGATTGGGTTTAATTGCAATATAGAAAAAATTATTACCCCCGAATATAAAATCAAAGTCTATGATAAAGATAGGTCAACGCATCATCACCATAGATCATTAATGAATCAGGTACTCTATATCCCGACTCAACAACAATTTCTCAGCTTTGCTCTGAGTCGGGAACAGTGGGCACTCCTTTCTACAGTACAACTGATTGAAATTCTACAGGTAGACTTCAGTTCAATTACTGAAATTCCGGGAATGCCAGCGGCTGTCATGGGAGTTTATCCAACCGCCCCCGAACTTTTATGGGTGGTTGATTTAGCTTTATTGAGTGGGTTGAACTCGAGGAAAATTTCTAGGCAATATAGCATTCTAAAAGTGAAGAGCCAGTGGGGAAACTTGGGATATATTGTCGAGCGAGTGGGTAACCTAATTACAATTGAATCCAATACCATCAAGACCATTAGTTCCTCGGTAACCGAGAGTTCGACCACAACGGCATTGCCGAATACTTGGCAACAAGGAGTGTGGAATCATCCCCAAGGAAAAACCCTTCCGATATTAAATACTGATGCGATCGCTTTGGGATTGCGATCGTCTGCTCTCTAATCCAGATTCGCTCAGTCAATTACCTTTATTAACCACATCACAGCAACAATTCATAATTTATCCATCACAAAACTTGATTAACAATGAATAGAAACAATTATCGCGCTCTGAGTCAAAATGAACGTCGTTATGGTAAAGACTATCGTCAGTCTATCAATAACATGGCAGATGAAAGAGGTTTAACGACGGAAAATACAACCATTATTCCTGTCGAAGCCTCTGTTTCTGTTGAGGCAGAATTAGACTCTGTTTCCACCTCCAATCAATCGGTGATGGGGCTGAAAGCCAAAACTACAGCCCTTTCTAAAGAACTTTCCGTTCTGCGCTCGAGTATCGATACCCGAGTCAATCAATTACAAAGCTTAATTGAACGCGAAGGAGCAGCAGCCGAACGAGCCAAACTGCTGAATGAAATTACCTCTCATATTCGTGAGTCTCTCGAAGCCGAAGAGATCTTTAAAACGGTTGTTGAAGATGCTCGGGGGGTTTTGCAAACAGACCGGGTGGTGGTGTATCAATTTGATAGCAATTGGCAAGGAACCGTGATTGCTGAATCCGTTGCTCCGCAATGGCCCCCGGCAATGGGTGCTAAAATCACCGATCCCTGTTTTGCAGATCGTTATGCAGAATTTTATCAGAAAGGACGTATCCGAGCGATTAGCAATATCTACGAAGCCGGATTGACAGAGTGTCATATCGGACAACTCGAACCGTTTGATGTGATTGCCAATTTAATCGCTCCTATTCGGGCAAATGGTCAACTACTCGGATTACTCATCGCCCACAACTGCGCCGAACCCCGTGTGTGGAATGATTCAGAAATTGAATTTTTCCGACAACTATCAATTCAAGTCGGTTATGCCGTTGACCAAGCGCTGCTGTTGCGTTCTACTCGTCGGGCAAGCGAAGCGGCGACTCGCCTCAACCAAATTAACACTGAGCTGCGTAAATCTCTTAATATTGATGATATTTTAACCACGGGTGTAGAAGAAACCCGCATGGCAATAGAAGCCGACCGGGTCGTTGTTTATAAATTTGATGCAGACTGGAGCGGTACAATTATTGCAGAATCGGTGGTCAGTCCTTGGCCGGTGGCAATGGGAGCAGAAATTACCGATCCCTGTTTCGCGAATCGTTATGTTCAACCCTATTTACGCGGACGTGTTAAAGCCACCAACAATATTTATGAAGCGGGGTTAACGGAGTGTCATCTCAAGCAACTTGAACCGTTTGAAGTCAAGGCAAATTTAGTCGCGCCGATATTAGTCAATCAGAAATTGATGGGATTATTAATTGCTCATCAATGCTCCGAACCCCGAAATTGGAGCGAAACAGACATCGATCTGATCCGTAATGTGGCGGTACAAATTGGGTATACCCTAGACCAAGCTTATCTATTAGAATCCCAACAAGCGGCGGCTTACCGAGCCAGTTTCCTCAACGAAATTACGGGTAAACTCCGCGAAGCCCGTAACCCAGAAGATGTCTACGATACGATTGTAGAAGGGGCACGCACCGCCCTCAAAGCAGATCGGGTGATTATCTATCAATTCGATGCAGAATGGATGGGTACGGTGATGGCAGAATCTGTGGAAACGGGTTGGACTCCTGCCTTTGGGAAAAAGATTGCCGATCCCTGTTTTGCTGGGCAATACGTTAAATCCTACTTCCGAGGCCGCGTTACCTCTCATGAAGATATTTACAACAGTGGCTTACCGGAATGCTATACCAAGCTGCTCGAGCCGTTTGAAGTCCGCGCCAATGTGGTGGCCCCGATTATTGCTGATACTCGGTTACATGGGTTATTAATCGCTCACCAATGTGGTGCCCCGCGTAAATGGGACGCGCCCGAGATTAACTTTATCCAACAGTTGGGCATACAAGTGGGGGTGGCCCTCGATCAACTGTATTTGATTGCTCAACAACAACAAGCCGTGATGCGAGCGACTCAGTTGAATCAAATTAGCTCCCACATTCGAGAATCCCTCAATCCAGAAGATATTTTTAATGCTACCGTCGAAGATACTCAAGAAGCCATTGAGGCTGACCGAGTTGTGGTTTATCAATTTGATGGCAATTGGCAAGGGACAATCGTCGCTGAGTCGGTGAGCGTGGGTTATCCTCAAGCAATGGGTGCGAAAATTGCTGACCCCTGTTTTGCCAAAAATTACATTCGTCCCTATCTCAAGGGCCGGGTAAAAGCCACAGACAATATTTATGAAGCGGGGTTAACTGAGTGTCACCTCAAACAACTTGAACCCTATGAAGTCAAGGCAAATTTAGTGGTTCCCATTATTGCCAATCAAAAATTACATGGGTTATTGGTTGCTCATCAATGTTCGGGCCCGCGTAAATGGAAAGAAACAGAAATTGAGCTGATGCGCCAGGTGGCCATTCAAGTGGGGTATGCCCTCGACCAAGCCTTTTTACTCGAACAACAGAAAATAGCGACCCAACAAGCCCGACTGTTGAGTAACATCAGTTTCCGCATCCGTGAATCTCTCGATCCGAAACAGATCTTTGAAACCACGGCTGAGGCTGGGTTAGCATTGATGAAAACCAGTCGGATGGTGATTTATCGGATCTCACAAGACAGTGAAGAAGAGACCACTCCGGTTCAAATTTTAGCCGAGGCAACCACAGGGAAATATTCCGCTTTACAAGAATCGATGGAAACGGAATCTTTTTCTGTCACTCCTGAAGCGGTGGAATTGTACCGTAAAGGTCAAACTCAAGTAGTCGAAAAATTTATCCCCGATGAAGTCTTTCTGCATTCGAGCGAACAGTTAGAGAAATGGCAGATTAAAGCCGGGATGATCATTCCCATTACGCTAAATCAAAATCTGTATGGTGTATTAGCCGCTTATGAATGTAACCAGCCTCGTGCTTGGAAAGAGTCGGAAGTCGAATTGCTCAAACAGGTGGCGCTACAAGTCGGTTATGCCCTCGAACAAGCCCTGCTACTGCGTCAAGTCCAACAAGCCCGTAAATTAGCCGAGAAAGCATCTTCAGAACAACGAGAACAAAATGAACAACTCAAACAACAAATTGAGACTTTCTTGCATGATATTGAACAATCTTTTAGTGGGGATTTAACTGTCCGGGCACGAGTGACGGAAGGGGTGATGGGAACGGTAGCCGATTTCTTTAATGCCACAATTGAAAACTTGCAGCGCTTAGTATTGCAGGTGCAGTCAGCCGCCACTGTGGTCACCCAAACCGCTCAAGGCAGTGAACAGGATGTCAAACAACTCTCTAATGAGTCGTTACGCCAAGCAGAGGGGATTACCAGCGCCCTGACTCAAATTCAGGTGATGGCAAATTCAATTCAAGCCGTGGCGGAAAACGCTCAACAAGCCGCAACCAAAGTCAGTCAAGCTGATGAAATCTTGCAAAAAGGGGATGCTGGTATGAACCGCACCGTTGAGGGAATTGTTGCGATTCAAAAAACGGTTCACGCAACGGCTCGTAAGGTGAAGAATTTAGGGGAAGCTTCTAAGAAAATTTCACGGGTGGTGAGTTTAATTAGTGAGTTTGCTAACCAAACTAATGTGTTGGCGTTGAATGCTTCAGTGGAGGCGAGTCGGGCGAGCGCTTCAGATCATGGATTTGCCACTGTGGCAACGGAAGTCCGCACCTTAGCCGAACAGTCAGCGACTGCAACTCAGGAAATTGAGCAAATTGTTGAGGAAATTCAAGCCGAAACTAAGGAATTGATGAAGGCGATGGAAATTGGCATGAAACGAGTCATTATCGGTACGAAACTAGTCAAAGGCACCAGGGAGACCTTAACTGATGTGATGGAAGTCAGTCATCAAATCCGAGACTGGGTTGAACAAATTGCTTATTCCGCAACCGCTCAAGCCGAAACCGCTGGTGAGTTATCGGAGACTGTCCAAGAAATTGCCGCAATTTCTACCGAAACTTCAGAACAATCTTTGGTTGTTGCCAGTTCTTTTAACCGACTTTTGGGGGTGGCTGGGGAACTACAAGCGGGTGTTTCTCAATTCCGCGTTACTCCAGAAGATTAAAAGGCAATCTGGCAAGTAGGCAAGTAGGCAAGTAGGCAATAGTATCTCTTGCTTGTCTCCCTTGTCTCCTTGTTCATATGACTTCTGATTTTCTTATTCTCTTCTTAACCTATGACAACAATAGAAACTGACGACCAAGCTTACGAATTTTTTATTCAAGAATCATCAGAGTTATTACAGAAACTAGAAACGGGGTTAATCAACCTCAGTCAAGATCATGATTTGGAGAAATTGCACGCTTTAATGCGAGCGGCTCATTCTATTAAAGGGGGAGCAGCTTGTGTCGGTTTGGCCGGAATTGGGACAATTGCTCATAACCTAGAAAATGGTATTCGGGCTTTATATGCCGACGATATCAATTTTGATGTGGAATTGGAAGAGTTGTTGTTACAAGCTTATGACTGTTTGCGATCGCCGTTGCAACAACAAATTGAAACCGGAAACTATGAGCCGGAAGCCGCAATTACCCTATCTCAACCGATATTTCAGCAGCTAGAGACTAAACTGGGACGTTCTTTAGAAGAAGCCGCAGAATTGCCAGAAGTGCCGATGGAAACGGATATGACCCTGTTTCTATTTGAAGAAGAAATTCCAGCCGGACTGCGTCGTTGGGAAGCGTTGCTGACTCATCCTGAACAATCGAGTACTATTACTGAATTAAAAACCCAGGCGGAAGTCTTTGCCACTTTAGGGGGAATGTTGACTTTGCCGGGGTTTAGTGCGATCGCGCAAACCACCCTCAAAGCCTTAGAGTTGCGTCGGCCTGCCTATCTTAAAATTGGTCAACTGGCTTTAGCTGATTTTTGGGCAGGACACGCCGCTGTCATGCAGGGCGATCGCGTACAAGGCGGGACTCCGAGTCCGGAATTAGTCAAGCTGAGTCAACCTCAAGCCACCACACCCGCGACTCAAACAGCCAAGACACAAAAACGTCAAACTTCTGCACCCCCCAAAGCAACCCCCAAAGCCCCTGAAGCTACCCCACCCGCCGAGGCACAAAAACAAACTGTTAACCCCTCCCCATCAATTGCTCAACCCGTAGCCGCAAAGACAGAAAGCAATTTGGGTTTACGAGTCGATGTAGAACGATTTGATGCTATTAGTCAGTCTGTGGGGGATTTAGCCACTCAGGATAATAGCTTTGTCTTACAAAATCAAAAAAATAGTCAGGCTTTAGCCACTTTAGAAAAAAGCTGGAAAAGCTTTCAAAGATTTTTAAATATTGTTCAAGAATTTACAGAGTTTCCCAGCTCATACAATCAAAATACCGAAGTTAAACTGAGTGAATTTGAATCATTAAATGCAATTTTAAAACAAACAGCTCGGCAGATGAACCAAGCGGGGAATCTGATTTATGAGATGAAGCTACAGAGTATACAGAATCAACAGCTTATTAAAAATCGTCAACAAACTTTGCAACAGGTTCAACAGCATTTAATGGCGACTCGAATGCTACCGATTGAATCTGTACTGAATCGCTTTCCTCGGATGATTCGAGATTTATCTACAAAAAATAATAAATCGGTTAAGTTGATCCTAACCGGAGAAAAAACATTAGTAGATAAAGCCATTTTAGAAAAACTCTATGATCCTCTAATTCACATAGTAAGAAATGCTTTGGATCATGGGATTGAATCGGTAGAAAAACGCCTAGAGAATGGTAAACAAGAAGATAGTAAAATTGAAATAAAAGCCTATAACCAAGGAAACTATACTTATATCGAAATTCGTGATAATGGACAAGGAATTGATCCGGATAAAATCCGTAAAAAAATTATTGAAAAACAACTCATTCCTCAACGAGATGCTGTACGCTTATCCAATCATCAGTTACAGGAGTTCTTGTTTTATCCCGGATTTTCAACTAAAGATAAAGTTAGCGAAATCTCTGGGCGTGGTGTGGGACTAGAAGCGGCTCGTAACCAAATTGAAGCCCTCAAAGGAACATTAACGTTACAATCAGAACCCGGAACAGGGACAACATTTACAATTCGTTTACCTTGGAATCTAACCATTACAAAGCTATTAATTTTTAGAATTCAACAAAACTTATTTGCTATCCCAATGGATACTTTGACGGCTATTTTGTCAACATCTGTTAACGAAATAAAGCAAAGTAAAAAAGGACAATTTTATAAGTGGCATGGACAGAATATTCCACTTGTTCAATCCTTACTGAATCAATATAATTATTCTGAACAAATTACATCAAAACAAGAAAATAACGTTGATTATTCTGATAATTTTTCAGGAAAAATAATGTTATTGGTGATTTCTCAAGGCTTGAATACAATTGCTTTGAAAATCGATCAAGTGATTATGGAACAAAACTTAACTATTAAACCATTTAGTCCGACTTTAACTGCACCCTCTTATTTCTTTGGTTGTACAATATTAGGAGATGGTCGTTTAGTTCCTGTCGTTGATAGTTCAGAATTATTAGAACATTGGAAAAATAACGATCGATCTTCTCAGAATCAATTAATTTTGTTTCCGACAAAAGTTAAAGATCAACCCCAACAGCTTTCAAAAGTTCTGATTATTGATGATTCAGTGACGACTCGTCAGTCTCTGAGTACGGTTTTAAAGCAGTCCGGCTATCAAGTAATACAAGCAAAAAATGGTAAGGAAGGATTAATACAACTGCACAAAAATCCTAATATTCAAGTCGTTATTTGTGATTTAGAGATGCCAGAAATGAATGGATTTGAGTTTCTCAGTCACTGTCGCCGCAAGTTTAATACAGAAGAATTACCCGTTTTGATGTTAACCTCTCGTACCAGCGATCGCTATCGTCAGTTAGCCAAACAATTAGGTTCAAATGGTTATATGACTAAGCCTTGGTTGAAGAAAGAGTTAATGAAGATTATTGAGAAGTGTACGAGTTAATATTAAATCACTTTTGTGATTAGGACACAAAGATTTATATTTTTATGTTGTGATAATCATCATCGACTTCTGAATATTTAAATTTTGTCATTAGCTAATATGACTCTCAAACAGACGACCTCCTCCAGAGTCTTTATCCCGATTAAATGGAAAATTATTATTATCCTGTGACTGCCAGTTCATTGCCCAACAAACTGGTTGAGATGTTTGATTGATTTTAATCGTGATTAAATTAAGATAGAGTTGTGCTGTAAAACTGAATGCAATTGTGAATAATAGGGCATTTTTAGCTGAATTGATGATAGACATTTTGCTTTTCCGTTTACTTCCTTAGTTATTACTTTCTAATAAACAAGTAATAGTTTGAAGGGCAGATAGGGAAAAGCTAAAATTCATCTCTGCCCTATTTTTAATTAGGGTAAATTAAGCGGCGCAGTGAGTTTAAATAATCGAATGACTTTTGAGTAGGGCAGTTAGAAATGATAAAAATACCCCATCTGCCCTAAAATAGAAATAGGGTAAAATTACATAATATAAAAGATTAATATCTATGAGTCGTGGTTATCGCTTAACTCCGGAAGGAGTCAATCTTGTGAGAAAAACGTATAAGGAAAACAGCCTCACGCAAGAAAAGTTAGCAGATCTTGCCCATACTACTATTGATACTATTAAACGGTTATTGGGAACTAAACGATCTGAAAACGGTGTTGAACGTTGGGTGATTGAAAATGTCGCCCGTGTTTTAAAGCTGAAACCGACTGATATTGTTGACCCCAAAATTTGGAACCCTCAACAAACCCTTTATCCCTCAGAATTTAAATCTTTAATTGAAGAAAAAATCCGTAATTTTTGTGGTCGCCAGTTTGTATTTTCCCAGTTTGATCAGTTCCTAAACAGTCATCCTCACGGCTATTTTACCGTCATTGGAGATGCAGGCATGGGGAAAAGCGCAATTGCCGCCAAATACGTTGCAGATCGTGAGACTATTTGTTATTTTAACGTTTTAGCAGAACGCCGTAACCGCCCCGAATTATTCCTCAGAAGTGTTCGTCAACAGATGATTGATCGGTATCAACTAAAAGACGCAGAACAAGATAACTTATCTACATTATTGGCAAAAGTCAGTCAACAGTTAGCCACAGGCGATCGCTTAATTTTACTGGTTGATGCATTAGATGAAGTCGAACAACAACCGGGTAGCAATTTACTCGATTTACCGAACACTTTACCCGATCAAGTTTATTTCTTTCTCACCCGTAGACCTTATATTCTTCGCAACAAACAGCTATTTGTCGATCCGGGAGTTGCGATGCAGGAATTAGATTTAACCGATGAGAAATACTGTCAATTAAGTCGGGAAGATATTAAATCCTATATTCGTTTATTTATTAATAGTGATTCAGAACATCAAGAAACCCTGAATCAATGGATTGATCATCAAAACGTTACAGTCGAACAATTTATTGAACAGATTGCGAATAAAAGCGAAAATAACTTTATGTATATTCGTTATTTATTGCCAGCAATTGCGAACGGTAACTATAACGATCTTGAACTAAAAAATTTACCTCAAGGATTGCAAGAATATTATCAAATCCATTGGGTGAGAATGGGGATGGAAGAACGCCAACCGTTAATGGTAATGGTTCTATTTATTTTAGTTGAAATTGGTACACCCATTCCTTGTGAAATGATTGCTGAAATTGCTGATGCGGATGAAGCCGATGTCGGGGATATTTTAGAACGATGGCGAGAATATTTAACCGTTCAAGACATTGAAGAGGAAACCTGTTGGACGCTGTATCATGCCAGTTTCTTACAGTTTTTGAGTCAAAAGCGAGAATTAAAAGCAACTCGTAAACTATTTAGAGAGGTGAATCAAAGAATAGTTAATTATTATCAAAATTTTACATTATAAACTTATGCAGGAATCAAAGATGAAAATCCTAAACCGAATTACTATTAATCCTGATATTTGTCTGGGACAACCCACTATTCGTAATATGCGAATTACTGTGAGTTTTGTGCTTAAACTGTTAGCAGATATTCAATCAATCGATGCTGTTATCGAAGCTTATCCTGAACTCGAACCCGAAGATATTCAACAGTCACTTCAGTATGCAGCTTGGGTAGTTTCAGAAGAAATACGTCGTATTCCAACTGCATAGAAAACCGCTATGACTTCTATTAAATTATTAGCAGATATGAATATTTCTCCCCAAACAGTAACATTTTTACAACAGCAAGGATGGGATATAATTCGAGTCTCAGATGTTTTACCAATGGCGACATCTGATATAGAAATTCTAAACTTTGCCCGTCAAGAGAATCGCGTTATTGTAACTTATGATTTAGATTTTTCAATGCTTGTTGCCTTGAGTGGAAATAATCAACCCAGCTTAATTACACTCAGGGTTTCTTCCACAAATCCAATAATGATAACTCAAAAAATTTTGGAAATTATTCCTCAAATAGAAACTGAACTACAAGCAGGATGTGCTATTACAATCAGTGATGATAATCTTAGAATTCGTAGACTTCCTATTTGAATATAATTATATGAATTGAAGGGGGGAGAATATGAGACAAATAACACCAGCTATAATTCGGGGATATTTAAAAAGTTACCCTCAAGCATTAGCCCGTTCAGGTAATATTCACGATTACTATAATTTACTCACAAATTTTGACTTTTTACAACAAAAAATAGAACATCCAGAATTTAGCATTCAGGCATTAATTGAGGATTATAATCTGATTGATGAGGCTGATATTACTGATGAGATTCCATTGCAACTTGAACAACATAAAATACTCCGTTTGCTGCAACAAACCTTTGAATTATCAGCGCATATTTTATCTCAAGACACGACACAACTCACCTCACAACTTTGGGGAAGATTATTATATTTTGAAAAATATCCGGCAATTAAACAGCTTTTAGAAACGGCAAAAGAACGTCAAACCCAGCCTTGGTTACGTCCTATTTTTCCTAATTTAACCCCACCCGGTGGTGCATTAATTCGGACATTAAGTGGACATCAAGATGGAGTGACAGCAGTTGCCATTACTCCCGATGGTTTAACAGTAGTGTCTGCCTCTAACGATAAGACTTTAAAAGTATGGGATTTAATGACTGGGACTGAACAATTAACCTTTAGAGGTCATCACAGTTGGGTGACAGCAGTAGCTATTACTCCTGATGGATCACAAGTGATTTCTGCTTCTGTTGATCGGACTATCAAAGTATGGAATTTAACAACCGGAATAGAACAGTTTACACTTGTTGGTCATAGTGATACAGTAACAGCAATTGCCATAACTCCTGATGGTTCACGAGTAGTTTCTGCTTCTAATGATCAAACTATAAAAGTATGGAATTTAAAAACTGGAATAGAACAGTTTACACTAAAATATCTGCGTCATGAAGTAACAGCAATTGCCATAAATCCCGATGGGTCAAAAGTTGTTTTTGCTTTCCATAATAAAGCTATAAAAGTATATAATTTAGCGACTGGCAATGAACAGTTGAATCTTATAATTCATCGTAATGAAGTAACAGCAGTAGCCATTACTTCTGACGGATCGCGAGTTATTTCTGCATCACAGGATAGAACGATAAAAGTATGGGATTTAGCTACTGGAGATGTATATTTGACTTTCAAAGGTTATAGTAGTTGGGTGATCGCGGCTGCTATTGTTCCAGATGGATCACTAATTGTTTCCGCTTCATACACTTGTACTCTAAAAGTATGGGATTCAGCAACTGGAGATGTATATTTAACTTTTAAAGGTCATAGCAGTTGGATAACAGCAATTGCCATTACTCCTGATAGGTCACGAGTGGTTTCTGCTTCTAATGATAAGACATTAAAAATATGGGATTTAGCCACGGCAACTAAACAGTCAACTCTCAAGGGTCATAGCGATTGGGTAGAAGCAGTAGCCATTACTCCGGATGGGTCAAAAATTGTTTCGGCTTCATGGGATAAAACTATAAAAATTTGGGATTTAGAGGCTGGAATTGAACAATTAGTGCTTAATAGTCATAGTAGTTGTGTCGAAGCAGTAGCTGTTACTCCGGATGGGTCAAAAATTGTTTCGGCTTCACAGGATAAAACTATAAAAATCTGGGATTTAGCTACTGGAATTGAACAGTTAACTCTTAGGGGTCATAGTCATTGGGTTCGAGCAGTAGCTGTTACTCCGGATGGGTCAAAAATTGTTTCGGCTTCATGGGATAAAACTATAAAAATCTGGGATTTAGCTACTGGAATTGAACAGTTAACTCTCAGGGGTCATAGTAGTTGTGTCGAAGCAGTAGCTGTTACTCCGGATGGGTCAAAAATTGTTTCGGCTTCACAGCATAAAACTATAAAAATTTGGGATTTAGCTACTGGAATTGAACAGTTAACTCTTAGGGGCCATAGTCATTGGGTTCGAGCAGTAGCTGTTACTCCGGATGGGTCAAAAATTGTTTCGGCTTCATGGGATAAAACTATAAAAATTTGGGATTTAGAGACTGGAATTGAACAGTTAACTCTCAGGGGTCATAACGATTGGGTTCGAGCCATTGCTGTTACTCCGGATGGGTCGAAGATTATTTCGGCTTCCAAAGATAAAACCATAAAAGTATGGGACTTAGCTACTGGACTTGAAGTCACAACATTTATGGGAGAAACCTCTTTTCACTCTTGTGTAGTGAGTCAATACCCTTCAAAAATTGTAGCTGGAGACTTTTTTGGAGTGGTTCATTTTCTTAGAATAGAAGGCATGAAAATACATAATAATACCAATCATAAATTTATAACAAATAAAAAAAATTATGAACTCAAATCCTAGACCTCCAACTCTTATTACTGTTAACTATTCACCAGAAATACAGCAATTTCTCTCTAAGAAGCGCCAGAACTTTGTCGGACGACAATTTGTATTTGATGCCATTCAAAACTTCATCAACCGCTATTCACGGGGATATTTTACCTTGGTGGGGTTCCCTGGTATGGGAAAAAGTGCAATTCTCTCTCAATATGTTTTTAAAAACCCTCAAACCATCTTTTATACCTGTGAAATTAACGATTACAATCAAACAGAAGTCTTTCTAGAAACCTTATTTAACCAACTGATTCAGGCTTATTCTCTGAGTTATTCAAGTTTACCCGAAAATGCAACAGCAGATGGCTGGTTTTTATCAGTTATTCTGCAACAAGTCAGTGATTTATTATCACCCAATGAACGATTAGTGATTATGATTGATGGTTGCGATCGCCTCAACAATTCAACTCAACCTCTCGGTTCAAATATCCTTTATCTTCCCCGTTATCTTCCGGATAATATTTATTTTATTCTCAGTCGTCGTCCGTTTTTATCAGAACAGTCTGGATTATTGGTTGAAACGCCTAGTCAAATATTAGATTTGAGTCAATATTCTGAAGCAAATAAACAAGATATTCAAGCTTATTTAAATCAGTTTAATTTAGGCAATAAGAAAATTGAAAATATTTTAAATCAGAGTCAATCAAACTTTAAATTTGCTGTGGAAATGGCTAAAAAAGTTGATACTTATAACCTCGAATTATCACCAAAATTAATTAAATATTATCAAAACCATTGGCAGCAAATGGTAGCAGAAAATCCTTCAGAATTACAACTCAATATTATTAACTGTTGGACAGAACAAAACGAATGGCTTTCGGCTGAAATGATTGCTGAACAATTAGATGAAGATGAGTATGAAATTGAACTGATTTTAGCAGATTGGATTGAGTTTTTGAAGTGCCGTGAAAATGAATCAGAAACTTGTTATCGTTGGTATCATCCCAGTTTTTGCCAGTTTCTTAAGTCTCATGAGTAGATGAAGATAATTGAGAAGTGTACGAGTTGAGAAAAGATAAAACCGGAGAGATATTCTTGACACAGAAATTACATCTCTTGCTAAATCTAAAATTTTATCATTCTATTTATATAGATCAATCTTTTAGTTTTTCTTTTGTATTATTGTATTTATATTCCGTGTCTATCGAGTATTTTTTAGCTAAATTAATTGATTGTGGTGTACAATCTTCATATCCAAATTCCGTTCCACAACAAGGACATATATCAAAAGATGGTGTATTTCCATCTTCTCCCCATATTGGATATTTCATATCATAGCCACAAACTCGACAAGAGTTTTTATTGTGCATGAGAAGAACGAGTTGAGGAAACTTATATTTATATTTGTTAAATACCTAAAAGCATTTTGTATTGAGGCTTGTTATATATAATATATATATCGCAGTCCAAATAGTGTATTGTTTAAACTCTATGTTAAACCAGTGAATAAGGCGCAATAAATGCGCCCCAACTTTACCACTTCAACATATTAAACGCTTCCATATCTACTGTATTTCGGTTCCGATAAATCGCCAGAACAATTGCTAACCCAACTGCCGCTTCAGCCGCCGCTACCGTAATCACAAATACTGTAAAAACCTGACCTTTAATACTCGAACCATCCAAATAATTCGAGAATCCCATTAAGTTTAAATTAACAGCATTTAAGAGTAACTCAATCGACATTAATACACGAACAGCATTACGGCTGGTAATTAAACCATAAATTCCGATACAGAATAAAGCCGCAGCGATTAATAAATAATACTCAAGTTTGAGTTCCATAAATCCCCTTTTTTATGATTAACTTTCCAATTCAGAACTATCGGTCGAAACAGATAATAATTCTCTCGGACGTTCTTGCAATGTCCAAGCACTGGGTTGAGCATTTTCAATCTGTTCAGCATCGGGAATAAAATCGCGACGCGCCAGGATAATTGCCCCCACCATTGACATTAATAGAAATACAGATGCTAATTCAAATGGCAATAAATAATCACTAAAAAAGTGCTGTCCAATTTTCATGATTGAACTTTCTCCACCCACAACTGCTCCCGGCTGAATTGCCCAAGGCGTTGAAATTACCATCGTTCCTAACAGGGCAAATAAACCGATACAAACAACCGCTGTCGCACCTTTTTTAATCCAGTTTTTTGGCAAAACCTTAAAGTCTTCTTGCTTGTTAACGAGCATAATCCCAAATAGGATTAATACGTTAACAGAACCGACATAAACTAATACCTGCGCTGCTGCCACAAAGTCAGCATTTAACAGCAGATAAAGCCCTGCCATACTCATAAACACTCCCCCGAGTAAAAAGGCAGAGTAAACAATATTATTCAGTAGTACAACACCCAATGCCCCACCAATCATCATGGCGGTGAGGATGCCAAATGAAACGAGTTGTACTCCTTCTGCTAGATTCACCGTTTTTGTTCCTTCAATGTGTTGTTGTTTATTGTAGAGACGTTGGTGTGCAACTTTACACCCGACTCAACGTCTCTTAATTGAATTAGTCAGAGTTCTCTTTAGAAGCTGATGTTTCCATTTGTTCTAAGATTTCCTCTGGACGTAACCCGGCCCGACGCGCCGTACTGGGTAAATCATGAGGTTCTGTAACGCCTTTAGGTAAATAGGCCAGTTCTCGCAGCGGGGTCACCATTGGGTCATCAGTGACTTTATAAGGCAGTCGTCCCAGAGCTACACTATCATAATTGAGTTCATGGCGGTCATAAGCGGCTAATTCGTATTCTTCTGTCATCGACAGACAGTTAGTGGGGCAGTATTCGACACAATTACCGCAGAAAATACAGACCCCAAAATCAATACTGTAATGCAAGAGTTTCTTTTTCTTGGCTGCCTTATTCATTTCCCAGTCAACCACGGGTAAATTAATCGGGCAAACTCGCACACAAACTTCGCAGGCAATACATTTGTCAAACTCAAAGTGAATCCGACCCCGAAATCGTTCAGAAGGAATTAATTTTTCGTAAGGATATTGTACGGTAATGGGGCGACGGCGCATGTGGTCAAAGGTGACAGATAGTCCTTGACCAATATATTTTGCGGCTTGCACCGTTTCTTTGGCATAATCTGCCACTTGATTTAGGAATTTAAACATGGTGTTCTCTCTGTGCGTTTCTAAATAGTGTGAAATGGATCAATTTCACTTAGCCACCGAAAGCAACTGGGAAAGCTAACTTCAAAGCGGCTGTTAGTAATAGATTAACCAGGGCAATGGGTAGCAAAAATTTCCAACCTAAATTTAAGAGTTGGTCAATCCGAACCCGAGGCACTGTCCACCGCAATAACAAAGCTGTAAACAATAGCAGGTAAGCTTTGAGGATAGTGATCGTAATACCCAACATGGCGGTTAATACTTGTAACCACGGGGTTGTTTCACTCACTCCTATCCAGCCTGCAATCATTTCGACAGGGATGGGAAAATTCCAACCGCCGAGGTACAAAATAGAAACCAGTAAAGAAGCCAAGACCAAATTGACGTAGGATGCGAGGTAATATAACGCAAACTTCATCCCGGTGTATTCGGTTTGATAGCCCGCGACTAATTCTTCTTCAGCTTCAGGTAAATCGAAAGGGAGACGTTCACATTCAGCTAAAGCAGCAATCCAGAAAATGGCAAATCCTACCGGTTGTCGCCAAATATTCCATCCGAGAATCCCATAACTCGATTGTTGTTCAACAATGTCAATGGTACTGAGGCTATTCGACATCATGACAACAGCCAACACAGCCAATGCCAAGGGAATTTCATAACTAATCGATTGTGCCGCTGCCCGTAGTCCTCCCAACAGAGAATACTTGTTATTAGAAGCATAACCCGACATCAGCAAACCAATCGGTTGAATACTAGAAAGGGCAATCCATAAAAAGATCGCTGTTCCCAAATCCGAAATGATCATATTCTGTCCAAACGGAATGATTAGGTAGGACAAGAATACGGGGATAGCAACAATCACTGGCCCCAAGGTAAACAAGAAAGGGTCAGCTTTGAGGGGAACAATATCTTCCTTAAGTAATAGTTTTAAACCATCAGCCACCGGGGCTAAAGTTCCTAACGGGCCGATAAATTCAGGGCCAATCCGTTGTTGGGCGGCGGCGGAGATTTTCCGTTCTAACCAGACTGAACCTAATACGCCCACGGTTGCAGCCACAATCATTAACCCCATGGGTAAGGGCATCCACAGGGTTTTGGCAGCCCCAGAGGGGATTCCCAAATCCATCAGGGCTTCAATAAAACTCCTTTGTAGGTCAATTCCAGGGTTCATATATCCAAAAATTCAATCTTCGTTGAGTGATTCTAAAGGTAAAAAACGTACTTTGACTACGTCTTTAACTGAATAAGAGTGATGTAAAGATTTCTTGAAAACTACACTCTCAACAGTATAGCGCTCGACGGTTCCTCAGGCTTGATTCAAATTGATTCGTTATTGGTAATTTGGTAATAGGCAGAAGTAATTGGTAGTGGGTCAGGGAATTGAATTGAGTAATTAAGTGACCTAGCCTATACATAAATGGAATTTATGATTATAGTCAGGGTTTGTTACCTCTGTACAGACGTTACATGCTATGTCTCAACACTACTCATAACTGAATAACTAATCTATAACAGAGCCATTTAAATCGATAGCACAATTACGCTGTGCGATTTCGATATAGTTTTCGTTGTGAGCACCAGTATAGATTTGAGTCGGACGGAAAATCCGATTTTTCACCAGTTGTTCTTTCCAGTGGGCTAGCCATCCCGCGACTCGGGCGATCGCAAAAATTGGGGTATACAAATCAGTCGGAATGCCCAGCTTACGATAAACTAACCCAGAATAGAAGTCTACATTGGCATAAACCCCTTTATGTCCGAGGCGTTCAGTGACTGCGGCTTCTAATGCCAGAGCAATTTCATAGTACTGATCGTGACCGAATTTCTCAAACAGTTGTTCTGCTAGTTTTTGTAAGATTATGGCTCTTGGATCTTTAACTTTGTACACTCGGTGACCAAAACCCATGATTTTTGATTTACTCTCAATCAACTGATCGAGATAGGGTTCAACATTCTGTAAAGAACCGATTTCTTCTAACATTGACAAAACTTCCTCATTGGCTCCCCCATGCAACGGGCCTGCTAATGTCCCGACCGCTGAGGCAACCACAGCATAAGGATCAGTTAGGGTTGATGCCGTCACCATCGCGGAAAACGTAGACGCATTAATGGTATGTTCTGCATGGAGCGTTAAGCACACATCAAACACTTGAGCCGCCAGGGGATCGGGTTCGCGTTCGTTGAGCATATAGAGAAAATTCGCGGCATAGTCGAGATCATCGCGAGGTTGAATGGGGTCATTTCCTTTTCGCATCTGTTGAAATGCTGCCACCATTGTCGGAATTTTCGCTAACAGTCGGATGACCGCACCTCGTATATATTCTGGATTATCCAGGGCGCGGCGAGAATAGAATAGTCCCAACGCGGCGGCAGAAGTTTGCAGAGCATCCATCGGATGACCGGTTTCGGGAAAGCATTTCATCATATCGCGAATCCGGTATTTGATCCGACGATGGAATTGAAGATCGTGCTGAAAAGTGTCTAATTCATCTTTGGTGGGGAGTTTACCCCAAATCAGTAGATACGCGGTTTCGAGAAAGGTGCTGTGTTGGGCAAGTTCTTCGACTCGAATTCCTCGGTATTCCAGCACTCCTTTCTTTCCATCGACGTAGCTGATACTGGACAAGGCTGCAGGCACACCTTCCAAACCGGGCTTATATTCGTCGATGAGAGTCATAGCAGTTTCTTGAAAATTAATAGAACCTATTTAGGCTACATTATCAGATGGACTGATCGAGTTGCTATTTTTACCAAAATCTAATTCGCAGCTCATATCATGTTTATTATCCGAGTAGAAATTTGGGAGGACTTAGCCAGAACAATTGACTTTTACCTATGACTGTTCCGTTCTCCGGTAAAGTAATACCGATAACGCCTGCTTTTTTCACGATCAACTTTTCAAGGCTTTCTCCCCAAACTAATATTTCTGCCCAATTACCTAAATCGGGTTGATGTCCGACTAAGGCAATATTTTTGTCTGTTGCTTTGCTATCCTGGTCGTACCAACGCAGCCAATCTTGAATATTTCCGTATGGAGATAAAGGGTTAAACTCTTCTACAGCCAAACTTAAACCTTGTTTGTGTAATATTTCTGCGGTTTGGCGAGCGCGGACGAGAGGACTTGATAAAATCCGATCAAACTTAAGCCCTAACTGCAAAAATTTTTGAGCAATTTTACGAGTTTTACGATTGCCCACAGGCGTTAAAGGTCGATCCTCATCGTTGTCATAAATACCTCTATCCGCCGCAATTCCATGGCGAATAAAATAAAGATTCGTCATACTCAATTTTACCGAATTTTTATCAACAAAAATTGTTATATTATGATATGTTAGTTAAACCTGATATTTTAAAACCCCTATTCCATAAAAGAACAGAGGCTTTAAAGACCAATCACATATTTTTGCCATTCTTGATGCATCCCAGTTTTGAGGTGTTTAGTCACTTCAAAGTAGAGACTACTGTAAGGTTTTCGAGGAGTGTTTCGCAGTGGCATATTGGCTTCTTTCGGAGTCCGACTACCTTTGCGAACATTACATCTCACACAAGCCGCTACTAAGTTTTCCCAGCTTTCCCCTCCCCCACGCGATCGCGGAATCACATGATCGAGAGTCAGTTCGTCTCCGGTATACTGACAGTATTGACAAGAGTGTGCATCTCGGTGCAATATATTTCTCCGGGTGAGTGGAATTTCTTTATAAGGCACGCGAACGTAATAACGCAATCGGATGACCGTCGGTAATGGAAAATCTGGTAAAAGATACCTCCCGTTATGCTCAACCTGTTCAGCTTTGTCCTTTAATAACAGAACAACTGCGCGTCGCCAACTGGTAATATTAAGCGGTTCATAGGAGGCGTTCAATACAAGAACGTTGCCCATTGACAATTGTTGCAAATACAATTATTAAACTGATGGTAACATAACCGAAGCTATTGTGGCCTAGCAAGGTAGACAAGAGGGAATAGGAAGTAGGGAGTAGGGAGGACTTGGAGACAAGGAGACAAGGGAGAGATACTGTTGAGCGCTTGCTCTGAGGGAAGTCGTAAGGGTTGCCTCATTCATCATTCATCATTCAATTAAAAATGCACCACTTTACCCCGCCTGAACGATTTTTCCCTTATCTCACCTGGACTGAAATTGCGGCGATGGAGGATAAAGAAAATACCGTTATTATTCAACCTATTGGTTCAATTGAACAACATGGGCCACATTTACCCTTAATTGTTGATTCCGCTATTGCCACAGCGGTAGTGGGTAAAGCTTTAGCTTCGTTACCGACTGATATCCCAGCTTATGGATTATCACCCCTATATTACGGAAAATCAAATGAACATTGGCACTTTCCGGGAACTATTACGTTAAGCAGTCAGACCCTCGGGGCAGTATTAATGGAGATGGGAGAAAGTATTTACAGGGCGGGATTTCGTAAACTGGTGTTTGTTAATGGTCATGGCGGACAACCCCAAGTTTTAGAGATGGTGGCGCGGGATTTACATCAGAAATATGAGGATTTGATGATATTTCCGTTATTTGTATGGCGCGTCCCTAATGTAGCAGAAGAATTGTTAACCCCAGAAGAATTAGAATATGGCATTCATGGCGGAGATGCCGAAACCAGCATCATGCTGTCAATTTTGCCCGAACAGGTGCGGATGGAGAAAGCGCTACGAGAATACCCTCACGGCTTACCAGAGGAGAGTTTATTGAGTATGGAGGGGCAACTACCATTTGCTTGGGTAACGCGGGATCTGAGCGAAAGTGGCGTGTTAGGAGATGCGACTGTTGCAACAAAAGAAAAAGGCGATCGCATTTTAGCCTCTTTGGTTCAAAGTTGGGTGCAGGTAATTCAAGATATTTATAAATTCCGTCAACCGCAACGATATAAGAAGTAAGAAGGCACTATGGACAATCTTGCAACGCCGAAATTTTAGATTTCTCCCTATCTCCCCATCTCCCCTATCTCCCCATCTCCCCATCTCCCTATCTCCCCATCTCCCCATCTCCATGCGAGAAGTCATTTTCCTCATGTTCTAACAAGTCTGGACGACGTTGTTGGGTTCGTTGCAGTTGTTGTTGTTTACGCCACTCGGCAATAGCCCCATGGTTACCCGATAACAGGACATCTGGAACTTTAAGCCCCCGAAATTCGGCGGGTCGGGTATAGTGAGGATAATCGAGTAATCCATCTTCAAAGCTTTCGGCTTTTAGAGATTCAGCTTTACCGACTGTACCCGGACGTAAGCGAATGACACCGTTGATTAAAGCCAGGGCAGGAATTTCCCCGGCAGTCAGGACAAAATCCCCCAGAGAGACTTCTCGTGTGACTAAATGCATGACTCGTTCATCTACCCCTTCATAGTGACCGCAAATCAATACAAGTTGGTCAAACCCGGTGGCGAGTTGACGAAATAAATTTTGATGCATTCGTTCCCCTTGGGGAGTTAGAAGAATTACCTCTCGGCGGGGTAACTGAGGAATAGACTCAAAAGCAGCGAAAATGGGTTCAGGTTTGAGTACCATACCCACTCCACCTCCGTAAGATTCATCATCAACTCGTCGATGTTTATCGGTGGTAAAATCTCGGGGATTGATACAATGAACCTCAGCAATATTTTTGGCTAAGGCTTTGCCTAACAGTCCGGAGTTAAGGGGACTGGTAAAAAAGTCAGGAAATAACGTGATAATGTCGAATCTCACAGGATATTGAGGAGAACTAAAAAAGTAGATATAAATGGCACTTTATGATATATGATAATGAATTAATCTAAAAACTAGCTTAATTTTGTATCAAAATATACTAAAGTGATTTTATGACAATCATGTAGCTCATTTAATTTTAACTGTGAAAATTAGAAAAAAATGGAACGAATACTCTAAATCCATTTGATAGATGGGTAAGCCTATTGCACTCAAATCAAAGAGCCAATTCTCAAGTCTCCATTCTGAAGAAATCTAACTGGGTTTCTCTCAAAGTTAGGAAATTAAGATGGGATATTGAATGTATATAGGAAGTTTGATTTTAAAATAAGACAGAGTTATCAGTTGCCAACGGCAGAAATATACCGCTAAAAGGCAAACGACTTGATTTAAAATCAAAGTTTAAGTTTATCTGGGTAGGCTCCGGGTTCAACCTGCATTCAACCGATAAATTTTTATAGAATGCGATTTATAAGAGAATTTTCTTAGTTATAAGAAGCATCTCATCGGAGATAATTCGGGGAACCTTTTCAATTAAACTAGTAAAAACAGCAAAGCTAACCCCCAGAAAAACCCAAAAATTACTCCAACACAAACCCAATCCAGTTGAGCCAATCATGAAGCTGTTCTGCCCACAGACTGCATGAAAATACAAGAGTCGTCAGCTTGACAAGTCTTTTGAGTTCTAGACTGACTCAACTGCCGACTTGCGATAAGAGCGCTCTTAAAGAATTGAACTGGATGATGTATCTCGGAAAAACGGAGACAGAAAACTCGTTAGATATGATTGTCTAATGTGTTTACTGTGAAAGTTTGAAAAAGGGATTATATCCCCATTACTGAACTCATGCTCACGCTTATGGAGATCATTATGCAGCAGTTGACATCTCAAGCCCTTGAACACATGACTCCCAAAAAAACCCAAACGTCTATTCTTGTAATTGGCGGCGCAGAAGACAAAGTTCATGGACGTGAGATTCTGCAAACCTTCTATAATCGAGCTGGGGGGGCCAATGCTCAACTGGCTATTATTCCCTCAGCTTCACGAGAGCCAGCTTTACAAGGCGATCGCTACCGAACAATCTTTCAGGATATGGGTGCTAAAGACATTCAAGTCTTTGATATTCGGGAACGACATCACTGTGAAGAACCGATTTGGCACAGTTACATGGAAACTTGCACGGGTGTATTCATGACCGGTGGGGATCAGATCCGGTTATATAGTTTACTGGCTGATACCCCATTAATGGATAAAATTCGCGACTCCGCTCGTAGTGGCAAAATTGCTCTGGCAGGAACCAGTGCAGGAGCCGCTGTGATGAGCCATCAGATGATTGCAGGGGGTGGTAGTGGAGAAGCACCCAATCGTGCTTTAGTGGATATGGGTACAGGACTGGCAATCTTACCCGAGTTAATTGTGGATCAGCACTTTTATAATCGCAATCGTTTAGCCCGTTTAATTAGTGCGGTTGCCTCTTACCCAGAGCGCGTGGGTGTAGGTATTGATGAAGACACTTGCGCTTTATTTGAAGGAGTGGGTCTACTAAAAGTGATTGGTAAAGGGGCCGTCACAATCGTTGATGCCCGTGAAATGACCCATACAAATGCCGCTCAGGCCGGTGCAACGGATCCGTTGAGTGTGTTTAACCTCAGAGTTCATGTCTTAACCCACGGAGACCAGTACAATATACAGTCTCAGGTCTTAATCCCCAGCCTAGGGTCATAATCATTGAATTTTCATCTCATTGGAAACATGGGGGAATGGCAACTTAATTTGATCGCGCCCGTCGCGCCTTGTAATCCGCCAAGCTGTGCTCAATTCTTGTCGTCCCCCTTTTTTTTCAGAAAACTGTTCACTAGGAACAGTTTAGATGGATTCTACGGTTGACATTAGATAAAGCAAGCTATCATACCAAAAAATTCCGGCATCACCCACAAGCGCGAAAATATGAAAATTCTTAAAGTTCTCACCTTACGGGGTCCCAACTATTGGAGTATTAGACACAAGAAGTGTATCGTGATGCGTCTTGATCTTGAGGATCTGACCGAACGATACACCTCTGAAATTGCTGGCTTCTATGACGGCTTAATTGATGCATTACCGAGCTTAGTTGAACACCATTGCTCTCCTGGAGTCCGAGGCGGTTTCTTGAGCCGCGTAGAACGAGGAACCCTCATGGGTCATGTGGTAGAACACGTTGCCCTAGAACTTCAAAGTTTAGCAGGGATGACTGTAGGTTTTGGTCGCACTCGAGAAACAGCAACCCCTGGAATTTTTCAAGTGGTGTTTGAGTATGACAAAGAAATGGCAGGACGCTATGCCGGTCGGGCGGCTGTTAGACTGTGCCGTAGCATTGTAGATACCGGAAGTTATTCTCAAGCCGAACTTGAGCAAGATATAGAAGATCTCAAAGAACTGACAATACAGTCTTCCCTCGGCCCAAGTACAGAAACAATTGTCAAAGAAGCTGAGGCTAGAGGTATTCCTTGGACCGAGTTGAATGTGCGCTACATGATTCAATTCGGCTATGGGGTAAACCAACGCAGAATTCAAGCCACTCTCACCAACAATAGTAGTATTTTAGGCGTTGAGCTAGCGTGTGATAAGGAAGGGACAAAAACGATTCTCCGCAATGCAGGTGTCCCGGTTCCGGTGGGTACAGTGATTCGCTATTTTGATGAATTGGAAGATGCGATTGAATATGTTGGGGGTTATCCTATCGCGATTAAACCCTTGGATGGTAACCACGGACGCGGTATTACCCTCGATATTACTAAGCCGGAAACCGCAGAAAAAGCTTACGATAGAGCCGCCACAGCCTCAAAAACCCATAGCGTGATTGTTGAACGGTTTTATAAAGGCAGTGATTATCGCGTCTTAGTCGTGAATGGTAAAGTCGTTGCAGTCGCTGAACGGATTCCGGCTCATGTGATTGGGGATGGACGTTCAACCGTCGATCAGTTGATCGATCAAACCAACCGCGATCCTCGTCGGGGAGATGGCCACGATAATGTCTTGACTCGGATTGAGGTGGACGATAACGTGATGTTATTGATGGATGAGCAAGGTTACACCCTAGACTCTGTCTTGCCTAAAGGAAAACGCTGCTATCTCAAGGCAACGGCTAATATCAGCACGGGGGGAATTGCGATTGACCGCACTGATATCGTGCACCCAGAGAATTTATGGTTGTTTGCCCGTATTGCTAAAATTATCGGGTTAGATGTTGCTGGAGTTGATGTGATTACTCCTGATATTACCAAGCCGTTACGAGACGTGGATGGAGTCATTGTGGAAGTTAATGCCGCACCGGGTTTCAGAATGCACGTCGCCCCAAGTGAAGGATTAGCTCGCAATGTGGCGGGGGCAGTACTCGATATGCTCTATCCCAATAGTAGTCCGAGTCGGATCCCCATTTTAGCCGTAACCGGAACTAACGGTAAAACCACCACAACCCGCTTGCTGGCTCATATTATGAAGCAAACCGGGCAAGCGATCGGTTATACCACCACTGATGGGACTTATATTGGGGACTATTTAGTTGAACCTGGGGATAATACAGGCCCTCAGAGCGCTCAGGTGATCTTGTGTGACCCGATAGTAGAAGTGGCCGTGTTAGAAGCGGCTCGTGGGGGAATTCTGCGGTCTGGCTTAGGATTTGAAACCTGTGATGTCGGGATAGTGTTGAACGTCGCGGCTGACCATTTGGGTCTGGGGGATATTGACACTGTTGAACAAATGGCAAAAGTGAAGGGGGTTTTAGCAGAAGCAGTGATGCCGAGTGGGTATGCTGTTTTGAATGCTGATGATCCCTTAGTGGTGGAAATGGCAGAACGGGTTAAAGCCCAAATTGCCTACTTCTCGATGAATCCTGAGAGTGAAATTATTCAGCATCACACAGAGGCAGGGGGACTGGCAGCAGTATACGAAAATGGCTATATTTCTATTTTAAAAGGAGATTGGACGCTGCGGGTTGAACAAGCGGTGAATGTGCCGTTAACCTTGGGGGCTAAAGCGCCATTTATGATTGCCAACTGTTTAGCCGCTTGTCTGGCAGCATTCTCTCAAGGGGTGAAAATTGAGTTAATTCAAGCCGGGTTAGCAACATTTGTGGCATCGGCCGATCAAACCCCTGGACGGATGAATTTGTTTAACCTCGGAGACTATCACGCTTTAATTGATTATGCTCATAATCCCGCAAGTTATCAGGCTTTGGGTGGGTTTGTGAAGAACTGGGATGGGACTAAAATTGGGGTCATTGGCGGCCCTGGCGATCGCCGTGATGAAGATTTTGTCACGTTGGGTCGTTTAGCCGCAGAAATGTTTGATCAGATTGTAATTAAGGAAGATGATGATACTCGCGGTCGTCCTCGTGGAGATGCGGCTACTCTAATTCGTCAAGGCATTGAACAAGTTATTGGCCGAGTCAGCGAGCCGAAAGTGAGCCATCAAACGATTTTGGACGAAACCAAGGCCATTAACACGACTTTAGATCAAGCCCCCAAAGATAGCTTAGTGGTGATTTTACCCGAAAGTGTAACTCGTGCTATTAGTTTGATTAAAGCCCGTAACCCGATTAATGAGGCAGCATCTGTGACTGAGGATGTTGAATCTCATCCCACTCAGGACAGTCTGAAACCTTCACAGGTGTAATTGAGCAGGGGAGGTTGGCAGATAGATAGTCGTTTACTATTAATTCTTCTCTCCCCATTGGTTTTTAATCCTTCACCTCTGAGTCTTCCTCGGACGTTGTTTTTCCCATTTCATCCTTAAAGCCGCGCAAGGTTTGACCCAGGGCTTTACCCAATTCCGGAACCTTTTTCGGCCCGAAAATTAAAACGGCAATCACAAGAATAACCCCAACTTCTGGCAGTCCTAAACCAAACATACAAACTTACTCCGTGATATCAGTGATTGATTTATTATCTTAACGCGAGTTCGAGGGGTTAATTTCATCATCAGTCTTACGCCCGAAAAAATTATATAATTTATCAATCTCTTACCCCTAACTCAATGAATTGGCTCGGTGATTAACAGATGATAGCAATATAGAAAGTTGATAATATGGCGTTACGATTAGGCTCTCAGCTCATCCTAGTGATGAAAGGAGGAGAAAATAAAATGAGTATCAGTCACTTTTTTAAATCATAGTACTACGGACATATACTCGCTATTTTTTATCTCTTGAGATTATACCCTATCTTTTGATCAAAAATTAGTTTAGCTTCAAATATATTCGTGTATTTTTTGTGCGGATAATGACTAAGAATATATAAAAAATTTAATTAGTACGAGTGGTTTCAAGTTTTGACTTCACTTTTTCCATTTGCTATTTTACTGTATGAAATTATTCTACTGAGTCCGATCAGCTCAAATCCTGAATTTGTATTTTTTGTTTGTTTCTCGGCTTTCTGAATAAGGATTGTTGCAGATATAGCGCTTACGCCTGACGGTACGCTGGAGCGATCGCGGAGGTATTAGGTATTAGGTGTTAGGTGTTAGGTGTTAGGGACCTGAAAGTACTGTAAAATAAAGATCTTTGTGATGATTCGTTACTGAAATCTGTAAACACACCAGCGCTCGTTGCTATAAAATATATGAATATAAAAAATACTCTCATAAAATTTAGCTGATTATAATCATAGATTGAACCCATATTTAGATCTTCTATTGCTACATTAAAAACTATTTTTAGAGGAATTATGCATATTCTAGGAAATCTAATTATTATTGCGACTCAATATAGCGTTACTGATGAAGTTAGGACATTTATATATTTTGTATGCCTCCGGCAACTGTCGTAACGCGTAGCGTGCCGTTAAGGCGTAAACCCTTTCACAGTCTACTTAGCGCCAGAATGTAGGAGTTACAATAAAAAGCTTAAACTGATAAAGTAATACGACCGGAAAAAAATGATAAGAATCAAGATATCTCAGCAAAATATTGGGATACAGACGTTGTTATTTCCCACAATATCAATACCGATTACTGTGTGATTTTATGACTAATGAGTGATGTCAGGAATTGGGGATGAAGAAGAATTAAGTTTGTGAATTTTTAATAATGTTTGAACTTCTTCATCTGAAGTTTGGCTAAAATCTTTATACCAGCAACTAATTGCAGAAAATCTGGTCGGGGCAATTAAACAAATTAATCGATCAATTTGCTGTTGTAACTTGAGACAGAATGAACGAGGAGCAACAGGAACTGCAACAATAATATTGCTAGGCTGTTGATGACGAAGGGTGGCGATCGCAGCCAATAAAGTTGATCCGGTGGCAATCCCATCATCAACTAAAATAATAGTACGATCTGTGACATTCACAGGGGGATTTGTTCCCCGATATAGGCGATCGCGACGTTGTAATTCAATTCGTTCTTGCTCTACAACCGATTGGAAAACTGAGTCTGAAATTCCCCAATTATCAACGACTTCTTGGTTAACAGTTAATACTTCACCGGGGCCTATTGCTCCCATTGCTAACTCTTTGTGACTGGGAACTCCAATTTTTCGGACAATACAAACATCTAAAAGTACATGCAGGGCTGTTGCAATTTCAAAGGCAACTGGAACGCCGCCTCGAGGCAATCCTAATACCAACACATCAGATCGATTGGCATAATTTTGTAGTTTTTCGGATAATAAACGCCCAGCTTCAAGACGATTTTTTAACCGCTTCATCTGATGTATCACCTCCTCCGGGTTTGACTGAAATCAGTTCAGACTATGGGAATGGGATATCAGCCTCAGTTTTTTAGTAGCGATTGGAGCTTCAATTAATTTTATTGTAACCTAATCCTATTTATACAGCGTCGGGATCGCAGCAGAAGTAGCAAACAGATGTGATAAAAATGATAAAAAAACAACCTGAGTTAGAGTGCTCAGATTGCTGGCTAATTCCTGTAAAATGAGTCTATTGATGAGTAATCTGTGTTTTCATGACTAAACAATTGCGCTCGTCAGATGTTCGCTGATAATAGAGTTCATCGGTTAATTTTGACATGAATAGCAATCCGCGCTTCCCTTCATATTTCAGTGGATCTTGTCGATGTAAACCATCAACATAATTTAAAGTGGCTTCCAAGTCGAAAGGTTCGCCTGAATCCCAAACCCGCATCTCAATCGCATCAGATGATATCATCACCTCCATATCTATCGGAGTTGTGGGAGCGAGTTGTCGATGAGCATGACGAACTGTATTGGTGAATGCTTCAGTTAAAACAATTTTGCATTTCTCTAGTGACTCTTTGGGAAGTTGAGTTAAAGTGAGGGTTTCAAACCATGTTAAAATTTCTTCCAAGGCATTTAAATCCGTAGGAACTTGCAGCGAAGATCGTGTCATGATTTTCTCATTTTCCATGAACTTTTACATTGCGCCACTATTTTTGCGGAATAAGATTAAAACTGTCCGAATAATCAACTTGATATCATACATCAAACTCCAGTTTTCCTGATATTTTAAATCTAAGCGAATAATATCTTCAAAGCTTTTGACTTCGGATCGACCGTTGACTTGCCATTCCCCTGTCATTCCCGGTTTAACATCGAGTCGTTGCCATTGGGGAACTTCGTAACGCTCCACTTCATCGGGTGTCGGAGGTCGGGTTCCGACTAAACTCATTTCTCCTTTTAATACATTCCAAAATTGAGGTAGTTCATCTAAACTGGTTTTTCGTAAAAAGCGACCCACACGAGTAATTCGAGGATCATTACTACTTTTAAAAATAGCTCCTTCTGCTTCGTTTTTCACTTCACTTTTACGTGCTTCTGCATCTGGGTCCATCGAGCGAAATTTCCACATGCGGAATCGTTTTCCCATCCACCCACAACGGATTTGACCAAAGAAAAGCGGCCCAGAACTATCGAGTTTAATGGCGATCGCCAAAGGAAAAAATAGTAGACCTGTAATCACTAAACCGACTATTGAACCCACAATATCAATCATCCGTTTCACCCAGGATTGAACCGAAGGATGAGTCACGGGGAGCTGTTTATTAACAGGTTCTGTCCGGGTTGATACAGTTTCTTCAGTATTTTTTTCAATGGTTAAAACTTGATCTAATGAAGTCAGAGAAAAAACTGCCATGACTTGTGCATTGACTCGTTGTAAAATGACTTCAATATCCTCTGTTTTTGCCGTTTTAACAATACTAATGAGTGCGCCAATTCCACTACTATCAATAAATGTTGTCTCTCCAAAATTGAGTAATATCTTTTCCGGGACTGGATCTGACTGAATGAGTTGATGACCAGTGGTTTTAAATGCCACTGCTTCTAAAATACTTAAGCGGTTAGGTAAAGAGACAGTAGCCTGATTTTCTTGCCTGTGAACTTGAAAATGGATTTCTGGAGTTTGGCTCACCATTACAATATTCCGATAGATAAGATTTGACGATTTTAGCTTGATTATAGTCTAGGATAGACTTCTATAAACAAGATACTCCTGATGAAAAAAGAATAGGTTTCTCTAATAATATAGCTCATTATCTAAGATCAGATATTATTTTCTATTGAGATAAATAGATTCAATCAATCACTGATGTAGAGAAACTTAAGCTGGTAATTTAGAACGGATTTGGGCTGTACCCTGTAAGAATGCTAAAACATTTTGTTACCTATTTGATTTTAACTTAAAACTTCTCCGATGGCGATCCGTGTACCATTTGCGAAATCCCAACCGGACTGCAATCGTTTTCCTGCCAGTTTTACTTCTTTTAATAAGAGTAGTCCTTCTCCGGTTTGGATAACAGGCCCCCATCGTTTGATTATAGACACGACTTCCCCAGGCTTCCCAGATAAAGAGGATAACTGAAGTAATTGTTGTTGTTGTTTCAAGGATTGAAAATCATCTGATAATTGCTCGAGGCTTTGTGCTGTAAGGGGTACAGTTTGACTCACTTTTAAAACTTGCTCTCGAAATTGAGTGACACAATTGGGATAAAATCCACGAATTTGATTGTGTAAATCTATCGCTGAGTTTGACCAGTTTAACTGATAATCTAGCGGTTTAATTAAAGGCGCATAAGTGGCTTGAGTGTCATCTTGAGGGATAGGCGAAATCTGGTGTTGTTGCAACTGAAATAGCGTTTTGAGCATCAATGTTGCTCCCAAATCTGCCAAACGTTGTCCGAGTTGAGTAGATGTTTCGAGTATACTAATCGGTAGGGTTTGTTTCAGTAGCATTGGGCCAGTATCCATTCCGGCATCCATCAACATTGTGGTCATCCCTGTTTTAGATTCTCCATGATACAAGCACCATTGAATCGGGGCGGCCCCTCGATACTGGGGTAAAATTGAACCATGACCATTAATACAACCCAATTTCGGCATGGCTAAAATTTCGGGAGATAAAATCTGACCATAGGCGACAACGACAAATGCATCGGCTTCAGCTTGTCGTAACAAGGCTAAGGTAGGTTGATCTTTCTTTACCCGTGACGGCTGCCAAATCGGTAAATTTTGTTCAACTGCGATGCTTTTAACCGGAGAAGGGATTAGTTTATTGCCACGTCCTCGTCGTTTATCGGGTTGAGTCACGACCCCTAACACTTCAACTTCAGGATGTTGAAGCAAAGCTGTTAAGGTGGGGACTGCGAATTGAGGTGTACCAAAAAATACTATTTTCATCCTCTCACCTTGTAGAAACTGCCGCGATTATACCCAATTTCGTTCTGTTGTAACGACTCTTACGTTTGTGCTATTGCTATATTCATGATTTTAGTTGAAATTGAAAATATGAGTAGATTGAGATCTTAATCTATCGCTTTACTAATTTCTCAATCTGTATTGGCGTTAACTCAAGGACATTATTCAACACCAGTTTGGCCCCGGCTTGTTGTAAATTAGCGCTATACGTTTGACGACGTTGCGTGTCGGTTTGAATATGAGGCGGTAATACTCCCACACCCACCCAATGACGAGAGGGTTGTTGTTGTTTGGCTTTCTCTACTGTATAAAGATCCGCGACAGTATCCCCAATATAAATAATCGGGATAGTTTCAGTTTCACTCTCACAATGGCGCTGTATAAGCTGTTGGACTGCATCCAATAGTCCTGTCGGATCGGGTTTTCCCGGTGCGTCCTCCATTGCCACCAACACCGGAGAATCGATTTCTAGCTTCCCTTGCAACAGATACAACGCTTCAGCCCGTGTTGCCCCGCTAAAAAATCCCCAGGCTATCTCAGCTTGGGTTAATTGTTGAAAATAGGCAGAATTACATAATAAAGGTTCGTCGCAAATATAACCCGTCCAATGTTGGGGATTATCCCCGAGATAACGAGATTGAAAAAAAGCAATAATTTCTTGATAATTAAGATTGAGTCGATCTCGGGTTTGATTTTGCCCTTCAAAATAGCGATAAATTAACTCTTGTGAAGCTTCCCAATCATTATTCCAAATCCCCTCAGATTTTAGCCGATCAATATCCTCCATTGTCGGACGATAAGCATTACTCGTATAGTATTCGACTGTGTCTGCGATCGCCCGTCGATAAGACCCCCCCACATCCCGCAACACCCCATCGATATCAAAAATAACAATAGCTTTCATTGATTTCGCGGAAAACTAACACCTGATATGAATTGCAATTTACATATAGATTGATATATTTTACTCGAAAAATTCATTTCTATCAAACTTTAATATCTGGCCACCGTAATATCAACTAAGTACTCCTCAGAAGAATTACTGAATCCTGATTAAAATTACTGAGATGAACCTCCATTATACTACTTGATAAATACCGTGATTGGGCTGTGGTTTTCCTGAAAAAATAAAAGTATAGTTGAAAAAGATTAATAATTCTCTCCTGAGTAGGATGACACAGGGTGATAAAAATCCTCTTCAAAAGTAGAAAATTATAACTCTTATTCAGTTACGGTAATTCTATCAATTTCACCCTCTTGAATCACTGCAATTTGATGATGTTTACGCTCTGATAGCATCATCATTGGCATCATTTAATGCTGTCTAATTTATCCTATAAACCATGAATACTTCAATTTTTGGACTTTCTAATTTTGGCAAACCAGAGTTCAATCAGGTTGATCCTCTTCCTGGCAATACCCATGAATTCGTCATTTTTGATTCAGGTATTGACCAGATTCAACAATTAATTGATGGTGTTAAACCGGGTATTGACTGGGCTATTCTTAACCCCAACCTAGACGGTATAGAACAGATTACTCGCATTCTGGCGAACTATTCTGAGATTACCACGCTACATATTGTTTCCCATGGTGCGCCAGGATGTTTATTTTTAGGAAATACTCAACTGAGTCTGGACACTTTAAAAGATTATACAACTCAATTACAACGCTGGTTCAAAGTCCCTCTTACGAAGGGGGATTTAAGGGGATCTCTCCTGCTTTATGGTTGTAAGGTGGCTGCTGGAGATGCAGGCGTTGAATTTATTCAGAAATTACATAATATTACTCAGGCTTCGATTGCTGCTTCCCGTACTCTGACAGGAAACCCACAACAGGGGGGAAACTGGAACCTCGAAGCTACTGTCGGAAGCTATCAACCGAGACTCGCTTTCACCTCTCAAACCCAAGCTATCTATGCAGGAGTTTTGGAGACGAAGTTAGTTAAAGATATTTACCCTAATGGCGATTCAAATCCTGATTATCTAACAGCAGTGGGGGACAAGGTTTTTTTCCGTGCTTCGGACGGCAGCAATGGCAAAGAGCTGTGGGTCAGTGATGGCACAGAAGCAGGAACCAGGTTAGTTAAGGATATTTGGGGTGGTTCTAACACTTCAGATCCTGATTATCTAACAGCAGTGGGGGACAAGGTTTTTTTCAGTGCGGATGACGACAGCAATGGCCATGAGCTATGGGTTAGTGATGGCACAGAATATGGGACCGGGTTAGTTAAAGATATTTACCCTGATTTTCTCGGTTCAAGTCCTTTTTATATAACAGCAGTGGGGGACAAGGTTTTTTTTGCTGCTAGTGACGGCAGCAATGGCCGTGAGCTGTGGGTTAGTGATGGCACAGAATATGGGGGGGTTAGTTAAGGATATTAACGCTGGTTCTGGCGCTTCACTTCCTAGGTATATAACAGCAGTGGGGGACAAGGTTTTTTTCAGTACGAATGACGGCAGCAATGGCGAAGAGCTATGGGTTAGTGATGGCACAGAATATGGGACCGGGTTAGTTAAAGATATTAACCCTGGTGCTGACAATTCACGTCCTGATGATCTAACAGCAGTGGGGGACAAGGTTTTTTTCAGTGCGGATGACGGCAGCAATGGCGAAGAGCTGTGGGTATATAGCAATGATGCACCGACTGGCATTAGTGTAGATAACAACAGGGTTGATGAGAACGCAACAGATGGGACAGTCATTGCGACATTATCCACCGCTGACCTCGATAGCTCTGACTTCCACACATATACATTACTCAATGATGCAACAGGACGTTTTGGCATTTCAGGCGACCAGATTGTTGTTGCTGATGGCAGCTTACTCAACCATGAAAGTACCGACCGTCATATGATTCGGGTGCGTACAACTGATTTTGGAGAACGCAGCTACGAACAGGATTTCCAGATTATTATTAATGACAAAAATGAAGCGCCAGAAATTGAAAATCAGACCTTTAGCGTAGCTGAAAATGCCACCAATACAACAGTGGTGGGTACTAACCAGCAGCGATGTGGATGGGTCAGCGGTGACTTATAGCATTACGGCGGGAAATGATAACGCCATCTTTGCCATTGATGCAACAACAGGAAAAATTACCGTTAATGACCGTACTCAGCTTGACCATGAAACGGTTGAAACTCATAACTTAACGGTTGAGGTGAGTGACGAGGAATATCAAGCCAACGCGACTGTAAGCGTTAATGTCACCGATGCCAATGATACCCCTGATATTGAGAATCAAACTTTCACTCTGGCTGAGGATGAGACGGATGGTGCAACGGTTGGTACGGTGGTTGCGAGTGATACGGATGGAGATAATCTGACCTACAGTATTACCGCAGGCAATAATGACGGGATTTTTGCCATTGATACTGAGACTGGAGAAATTAGCCTCGCGGATAGTTCTCAAATTGACTTTGAAACCACTGAAAGTTATGACTTGACGGTTGAAGTCAGCGATAGTATCACCGGGAGAAATGCCACGGTAACGGTGAATATTACCGATGTCAATGAAGCGCCGGAATTTAGCCGAACGGCTCCTGTGACAGCCACTGAAGATGTGGTCTACACTTACGATATCGTCATTGCTGACCCGGATGCAGGGGAAACCCTCACCATTACTGCGCCTGTATTACCGGGTTGGTTAACCTTCAGCGATAATGGAGACGGTACAGCTACCCTTAGCGGCACGCCAGGAAATGATGCAGTCGGTAACTATGCCGTTGAGTTACAGGTGCAAGATGCAGCCGGAGTTGGAGAAAGCCAAAGCTTTACTGTGGCGGTAAGCAACGTTAACGATGCACCCACCATTACAGGCACATCCAATACTACTGTTGATGAGGATAGCAGCTACAGCTTTATTCCCACAGGCGCAGATATTGATGGAGATGACCTCAGTTTCTCGATTGAGAATCAACCGGATTGGGCCACTTTTGATACCGCTACGGGAGAACTCAGCGGCACTCCTGAAAACGAAGAAGTAGGCATTACCGAGAATATTATCATCAGTGCCACGGATGGACTCGAAACCGTTGAATTAGACCCTTTTAGTCTGGAAGTGGTCAATGTGAATGACGCGCCTGAAATCAGCAGTACAGCGCCGCTAACAGCCACTCAAAGTTCAGCCTATACCTACAATATCGTGGTCAATGACCCGGATGTTGGGGATAACGTCACCATTACGGCAACGACTCTGCCAGATTGGTTAACCTTAACGGATAATGGGGACAGTACAGCCACCCTCAGCGGTACTCCGAGTCAAGCGGAATTAGGTGACCATACTGTTGGGTTACAAGTCGAAGATAGTGTTGGGGAAGTCGATAGCCAAAGCTTTACCCTCAATGTTAAAAATACTAACGATGCACCGACAATTGCAGGTACACCCGATGTCATTATTGATGAGGGAAATCAATACAGTTTTATTCCCACGGCTGAAGATATTGATGGAGATGTTCTCAGTTTCTCTATTGAGAATAAACCAGATTGGGCTACCTTTAATACAGCAACAGGAGAATTAAGCGGAACTCCTGAGAATGAAGATGTCGGAACCACTGAGAATATTATTATTAGTACAAGTGATGGAACCGCAACTGCTATCCTAGATGCGTTCAGCCTGGAAGTGGGTAACGTCAATAACGCCCCCGAAATTGTTAGTATTACCCTTAACAATACAGACCCCAGTTTTCTCTACAATTACGATATTGTCGTCAATGATACGGATGTGGGAGACAATCTCACCATCACGGCGACTAATTTACCGGACTGGTTAACCCTGACTGACAATGGCGATGGTACTGCCACCCTCAACGGTACACCCGACAATGATACAGTCAGTGGTCATACGATTGATATCCAGGTCGAAGATAGCGCCGGAGAAGTTGATAGCCAAAGCTTGACGTTGAAAGCGGATGGGGAAAAACTCAAGAATATTGTCTCAGATTTAATCGAGGACTTACCCCAATTTGCCAATACATTTTTAGATGGTTTACTCGCTGCAACCCAGTTTAATTTTGAATCAGTTCCGAATGGGTTTGAACTGACCTATTTAGACAGTTTTAATGTTACCGATATCATCAATAAACTCTCGGCTGAAATTGGCTTAGATTTAAATCTTTCTACGCCGTTGAATGTCACAGGACCCAGTATCCGTATTGCTAAAGATGAACTCGGCGATCCAGTGTATGGATTCTCTGCGACTGAAGTTTCAATCGGTGAAATGGTAAATTTCATAACCAATATATTGGGAACAACTTTACCACCTAAGATTCAAAAATACGTTGAAAGTCTGGGTAAAGTTGGCTTTGATATCTCTGAATCCGGGATTTACTTTAGCTATTTAGAGGATTTAACTATAGATTTGAATAGTTTAGTTGAGGGAAATGGTGAGTTAATTAAAAATACGGTTAATCAACTGGCTGATGGATTATTAGGAGATGGAGATTCTAGTGCAGAAGGAACTCAACTGGTTCTCTCGGAAGCCACTATTGAGTTAATCAACCAAGAGGATAGTAAAGAATTAAATCTCTCGGGCAGCTTAAATGAAACAAACTTTGGTATTAAGATTCAGGATCAAGATGTCCAGTTTGAATTTGAGATGCCATCTCTTGACAAGGAAAAACTTAAAAATGTCTTATCAGATTTAATTGGAGAAATACCGGAATTTGGGAATGCATTCCTCGATGTTTTGGCGATCGCCAGTAATTTCAAATTTGAATCCCTGCCTGATGGATTTTCCATCGTTTATCAGGATGATTTGAATATTACCAGTATCATTAATACTCTCTCTTCAGCAATTGGTTTAGATACGAATCTTTCTCAACCCTTAACGGTCACTCAGCCGGCTTTAACAGTGACAAAAGACGAGACTGGGAAGCGGATCTATGAATTTTCTGTAAGTGAATTTTCTCCGGCAGAAATCATCAACTTCATAACAGATGTTGTCGGTGTCTCTTTACCCGATGCTGTGCAATCTCAACTCGATCAATTGGGGAATGCGAGTTTAACATTATCGAATCAAGGAATTGCTCTAACCTATTTAGATGACTTAACTTTAGATCTGAATAATCTTCTCGATAGTGGTGGTGAATTCATTAAAAATGTGGTTAATAATCTCGCAGCAGGGATTCTGGGAGATGGCGATCCTGACACAGAAGGAACTCAATTAGTTTTAGCACAACCCAGCGTTGAATTCATCAAGCAAGAGACAAGCAAACAATTCAGTTTTGCCGGCAGTTTTAATGGTACAGAATTTGGCGTTAATGTCGATTCCGAAGGGGTTGGATTTGCCTTTGATATCCCATCCATTGATGCCAATCAACTCAAAGATACATTCTCTAACTTAGTCGGAGAACTTCCCGGATTTGCTAATACATTTCTAGATGCAATCGCCGCTAGCAGTAACTTAAAATTTGAATCTTACCCCGATGGGTTTGAAATCAGCTATCAAGATACTTTAAACATTACTTCCATCATCAATACACTCTCTTCTACAATTGGTTTAGGGATTGATCTTGCTCAACCTTTGAATGTCACTGAACCCAGTTTACGAGTCAACAAAGATGAAGCCGGTAATCGTACTTATGAATTTTCAGTCGGTGAAATTTCTCCTACAGAAGTGGTGTATTTCTTAACTGATATTGTCGGTGTCTCTTTGCCGAGTAATATTCAGTCTAAACTCGATAGTATTGGTAATGCCAGCTTCACTTTGTCTAACACCGGAATTGCCCTCACCTATCTAGATGATTTGACCCTAGATGTTAACAGTTTAATTGGGGGCGATATTGGCTTTTTAGAAGATGCTGTTAATAAGGTGACCGCAGCATTCTTAGGAGATGGTGACCCCAACAAACCCGGAACTCAACTGGTTCTTTCTCAACCAGAATTAGAGTTTATGTATAAAGATAGCCAGAAAGAATTTGGTTTTGCGGGCAGCTTTAATGGCGCAGACTTTGATATTAATTTAGCAGGTCAGGAGATTGAGTTTGCATTTGAAATGCCACCCATTGATGTGGAGAAGCTGAAAGAGTTAGTCTATGACATTGCTGGACAATTGCCAGAATTTATTACCACATTCCTGGATATTATCACCGATGCTAACTTAAAAATTGAATCCAACGCTGACGGATTAGAAATCGCTTATCTCGATACAATCAATATTCAATCGGTCATCAATACTTTAACCTCTGCTATCGGTTTAGGAAGTCCGTTAAATGAACCCTTAAACGTTACAAAACCCAGCTTAAAACTTACCAAAGATGAGAGTGGAAGTCGCTCATTTGAACTCACTGTTGGTGAAATCTCTCCCGGAGAAGTGGTAGAATTTATTACCAGTTTAGCCGGAACTTCTTTACCTGAGAATATCCAAGAAAAACTCAACAGTATTGGTAATGCTAGCTTTACCCTTTCTTCACAGGGAATATCTCTCACCTATTTAGATGATTTGAGTTTAGACCTGAATAATCTGATTGGTAATAATTTAGGTTCAATTCCTTTTATTCAGGATGCCGTGAATGTCATTTCTGAAACGATTTTAGGAGATGGTGACCCAGAAAAAGAGGGAACTCAGCTTGTTTTAGCACAACCCGAATTAGAGTTTAAAACTCAAAATGGTCAGAAATCATTCGGTCTCAGTGGAAGCTTCAATGGTCAACCCTTTGAGATTGGTGTTGCCGATGGAAATCTCCTATTTGATTATGAATTGGGTAATTTAGACTTCAGTTCTTTAAAAATTCCAGGACTGAGTGACTTCAACTTAGAGAGTCCAAATTTAACCTTCTCAGAAGCATCTCAATTCATTGAACATGAAACCTTAGGACGAATTAAAATAATTGAAGGGTTTAACTTTACTGGTGCGATTGACTTCACCGAAAATACAGATGCAATTTCTGAATTCATCAACTACTATTTAGGGGTTGATCGTGTTGGCGTTCATGTTGGACTTAATCCGAGTACAGGGGCTTCTTTAAAAGGGATTTTAGCCGGAAATATTCCCTTACTTTCTATCGGTGATTTTGGTGTCAAACTCAATAATGCTGGATTAAAGTTCGAGGCAACTCCCGTAGAAGTGAATGCGGCAATTGAAGGCAGTATTACCCTAGAAGGTTATGACCCTGTTCAAAAAAATGAACCGCCTTTAACCCTATCTGGGGACTTAACACTCGATCCAAAAGGGATTACAGGATCGTTTCAAATGAAAACAGAAGACGGTCTGAGTTGGGACAATCCCTTTGGTTTGCAAGATACATCTCTGAGAAATTTAGCCATTCAAATTGGTGCGAGTTATATTACCCCCTGGATTGATAATGTAGGATTTGTCGGGGATTTAAAATTTGGGGAATACGATTTAAAAACTGCATTCTTAATTGATACTAACGATCCCCAAAAATTCGCATTAGAATTGACCGTTAATGAACCTTTATCTTTTATGGATATATACATGGGGCCGGTATATTCCTATGTTCTCCGTGCAGTGGGTAATGAGGTGCCAATTATTCAGCAAGGAGTCAACTTTTTAGATAGCATTATTGATTTAACAGTCGTCTCAATTGATGGCCCCGATGAGGATGATCAACTCGATCCACTGATTTCAATTGTGCCTGTTGAAACCACAATTGCTCAGGAAACATTATCCCAGGGAATTAGTATTAATGCAGCAGTAACAGGTTGGGGTAAAACCGGAACCCTGACATTTGATGTCAATCCCTTTTCCTTCAATCCCTCAATGGAAGGATCTTTGAAAATTCCTGAGATTGACCTGGGTGGAATTGTGAAGATTTCAGGGGTTGAAAATCCCGTCTCAGGGGGTACGGATAATGATCTTAATTTAGACCTCAAAGTTAGTCTAACTGAGCAATATTTCCGAGGGGATGGTCGTCTAGAAATATTAGGTCATGAAGTTGCCAAAGCTGATTTTGAAATCACTCCCACCTCTATCAATATTCGAGACTTTGATTTAGACTTGGGTGTTGTTGCTTTCGATGTAGATGACTTTCAGGTAAACCCCACCAGCTTCAGCACATCCGGTTACGGTTATTTAGAGTTCTTAGGTCATGAAGTTGCCAAAGCTGATTTTGAAGTCTCTCCCGCCTCTATCAATATTCGAGACTTTGATTTAGACTTGGGTGTTGTTGCTTTTAATGTAGATGACTTTCAGGTCAATCCCAGCAACTTCACTGCATCCGGTTCAGGTGAGGTTTCTATCTTAGGACAGGATATACTCACAGGTCAGTTCCAGGTGAATAATAACAACTTCACTGCATCGAGTTATATCGGTTACAATATTCTGGGTGTTGGAGTTGGCGTGAATACTGATATCAGTGTCGGATTAATTGATAATAGCCTCGAACTCAACGCCAACTTCCTTGGCATGAATCAGCGTCTATACATTGATATTGATCGCTATGCTACAGGACCTGACAGTATCTATGGCTGGGCTAAAGATTATGTCAAGGATGAACTAGCAGCGATCGCCAGAGCCGCTGAAGCCGCCAAAAAAGTTTATGACCTGAGTAAAAAGGTAGTCGGTAGTCTGTTCAACGGCTACATTGAGGATGCAGAAGTCTTCTTTGATGCCAACCTTAACGGCATTCGGGATATCAATGAACCCTTCACCATGACCGAAGCCGACGGTAGCTATGAGTTTCCCGTCAGTTGGGAGGAATACGACCTCAACCAGAACGGCATAATTGACCCTACAGAAGGTTTAATTGTTGCACAGGGAGGAACTTATGTTTCTACTGGTTTACCCCTTGAAGCGCCTCTGACAGCCGTTCCCGGTTATGAAGTGGTAACACCTCTAACTACCTTGGTTGCAGAGTTGTCTGTCTTACTGGAAATTGAGCCGGAAGTCGCTGAACTACAAGTCAAATCGGCATTAGGATTACCAGAAGACATTAATTTAGGAACATTCAATTACCTCGAGGCGATCGCTAACGGGGATGCCAATGGACTCAAAGCTTATGCCGCATCTGTTCAGGTTCAGAATACCCTTGTCACCCTGACTAAAGTTCTAGAAGGTGCAGTGCCAGAGTCTTCAGTTTCGGCGGCTTCGCTAGCTGCTGCTGCACTTGGAGGTTACGCGATCGCCTCTCAAGTTACTGAGGGTCAATCTTTTGACCTTAGCCAACCGGAGACCTTACAAATTATCCTGGAGTCTACTTTAGATGCTGCTAGTGATGAGGACGCGGCCATTGACCCAGAACAACTCTCTGAAATCAGTGAAATTGTGGTTCAAGCTGTCACAGCCAGTAACCAACAAATTGAACAAGTGGCAAATAGTGAGGGAGATTTAACTGAACTTGCTATAGATATTACTCAACTTGAAAAGGTGGCATTGGGTGATATTGCAGAAAGTCTGTCTCAACTGGCAGCAGGAACTAAAACGCTTGAGGAATTTGTCGCAGAAACAACTCCTGAAGCCATTCAAGCAAAAATAGCGGAAACCGTTGTCAGCGATCCCACTTTCCGCCCTGAAGTGGTTCGAGATGATACAGATGAAGACACAGAAAATGCTTCTGGTTCTAGTCGCACCGGATCTGCTAACCGACAATTTCTCGGTTCTGTCATCGGTTCAGGATCGGGTAATGCTTCTGAAACCAGCGGTTTTGATCTTAGCGCTTTTATCCCTGAAATCATCACTCCAGTTCAACCGATAATGGCTGAAATGACTGCCAACACTATTGAAGCCACTGTTGAGTCTGACATGATGATGGGAAATGGTACAGACCCTATGTACCTATTAGAAGGTAACGATACCTTGATGGCAGACTTGGAGGATAACTGGGTCAACGGTAATCAAGGTAACGACATGATCGATGTTGGCGCAGGAAATGATACTGTTTATGGCGGTAAAGATAATGATACTGCCTTCGGTTCTGCTGATAATGACTGGATGAATGGTAACAAGGGCGCTGACTTCCTTGATGGGGGTGAAGGCACGGATACTCTCTACGGGGGTGAGGACAACGATATCCTACAAGGAAACGCCGGAAACGATTGGTTAAGCGGTAATAAAGGCGCTGATTTTCTCGATGGTGGTGAAGGGATGGATACTGTATATGGGGGTCAAGATGGAGATAGCTTACAAGGGGGCGCTGATAATGATGAATTGTTCGGAAATATTGGCGCTGACTTGATGGAAGGTAACGATGGTAATGACCTGTTATATGGTGGTCAAGAGTCGGATACTATGTCCGGTAATGACGGGAATGATACAGTCAGTGGCGACCGTGGTAATGACTTGTTAGATGGTAATACTGGTAACGATATTATTAGTGGGGGTCAAGGTGATGATACTCTCGATGGCGGGGAAGGCAATGACCAACTTATGGGGAATATGGGTGATGATATCCTATTTGGCGCTGGCGGCGCAGATACCTTAACAGGAGGAATTGGACAAGATCAGTTTGTATTGACTCTTACAGCGGGTAATCATCTGATTACAGATTTTACTGATGGAGAAGATCTGATTGTTCTTGCAGATCGTCTTACCTTTGAACAGTTAACCATCAAAGCGAGCGCAAATGCCACAATTATTCAGCTAGGCGATGAAGTTATCGCTACATTAAATAGCGTTGAGTCAAGCTTAATTACCGCTGATGACTTCACTCATTCATTCTAGAGAATGTAAATTCTAAACTATCGGGAGAGAAATCTTTAATACTATTTATTCCTCTCCGATAAGCTGGCTTAAACTGTCTTGCCGTAAAGATCATAAATATCTGCGTCTGTGATTTCCACAGGCACAATATTACCTAAACGCGCATTCCCCTCAACATACACTAACCCATCGACATCGGGTGCAAATCGGGTAGAACGTCCAATTAATTCACCGGTTGCGGGGTTTTCTTGTTCAATTAAAACATCAACAATATTCCCCACACAAGCTTGATTTTGTTGTAAAGAAATGGGTTGCTGCACTTGCATTAAAGCGTCTCGACGGGCATCCATTACCGCTTGAGGCACGGGGTTGGGTAAGTTATAGGCAGGGGTACCTTCTTCTGGGGAAAAGGTAAAGACTCCGACGTGATCGAATTGATGGCGTTTAATAAATGTGAGTAGATGTTCAAAATGAGCGTTTGTTTCACCCGGAAACCCGACAATAAAGGTTGTTCGTAAAACGGCATCGGGTAAAGCGAGTTTAATTTTTTCGATAATCTTATCATTAACACGCCCTTGCGAGGGTCGATTCATTGCCCGTAAAATTTCAGGATGAGAATGTTGCAAGGGTAGATCTAAATAGGGTAAAACATTGGGGGTTTCTTGAATAGCTGCCAATACTTCCGGGGTTAATCCGGTAGGATAAGTATAATGCATCCGAATCCAAGGAATATCAACTTTTCCCAGTGCCCGTAACAGTTGTGCTAATTGAGGTTTACCATAAATATCGATTCCGTAATTGGTGGTAATTTGAGAAATTAAGATAATTTCTTGTACCCCTTGTGCAGCAAGTTGTTCGGCTTCAGTTACAATCGATTCAATCGGACGCGATCGCTGATTACCTCGTAAATGGGGGATAATGCAAAAAGCACAACGATAATCACATCCTTCTGCGATGCGGACATAAGCTACACCTTCACTGGTTGTCCGATAGCGCGGTACGGTTTCATCGGCAATATAAGTCGGTTCTGGCGTGATTTCTGTAACGCGATCGCCCGCTTGAACCCGTTCCATTACATCAACAATTTTATGATAATCTCCAGTACCGACAACCGCAACGGCTTCGGGTAATTCGTCTAGTAATTCCGCTTGAAAGTGTTGCGCCATGCAACCTGTGACGACAATTTTTTTATCGGCTTCGGCTAATTCGACTAAAGTACGGACAGATTCTTCTCGCGCTGCTTCAATAAAGCTACAAGTATTGACAATGACATAATCGGCTAATTCTTCGTTGGAGTCTACTGAATAACCTGCTTTCACCAGCAAGCCTAAAATATGTTCTGTATCAATTCGGTTTTTTTCACAACCCAGGTGAGAAATCGCAATAGTCGGCTGATTTGCCATGTTTACTTAAAAGATGCTGTTTGAGACATTAAGGAAATTCGATAAGCGTTTTATTATAGCGTATTTTATCCTAAATTTGAGAGAATATTTTTTTTAAAGTTGTATAGATTTTAAGTGGGAAACAGAATTATACTAAGTTATGAAAAGACTTGTGACTCAATTTTGAAAATCTGCTACCCGTCATTCTATCAAGTCGTCAAATAATCTCATCAATTTAAATCCTTTCCTACAATGAATCAGGTTCAGTCTCTTGACTCATCTCGATTTAAAGCAGATATTCTTCTGGTTGATGATCATCTAGATAATAACTGGTTATTATCAGAGATGTTAGTGGAAAATGGATTTAAAACCCACACAGTATTAAATTGGAAGTTGGCATTAAACGCAGTCCAGGCTGTGCAGCCGGATTTAATTATTTTAGGTATTATGATGCCGGATACGGATGGATCTGAAGTTTGCCGACAACTGAAAGCCAATCCTCTCTATCAAGAGATTCCTGTTTTATTTATTAGTACTTTAGATCGACTTTTAGATTATATTATCACCTTTCAACTTGGTATCTCTAATTGTATTACAAAACCTTTTAAAGTTGAGGAATTCTTAGCCACAATTGATCGGCAACTGATTGAACCCACTTTAAAACTGCCACAAGCAATTGCTAAATTATTCAATTTGGCGTTACAAGATCCGTTGACAGGATTAGCGAATCAGGTTTTATTTTTAGAACGGTTAGAACAAGCAATTGTTCAATCAAAATCAGACACTGATTATCAATTTGCTGTATTGTTTTTAGATATCGATAATTTTAAAAAGATTAATGATAATTTAGGACATAATTTAGGCGATTAATTGTTAATAGCGGTCTCTCGTCGATTAGAACTTTGTTGTGAAGTAGGAGATATTTTAGCCCGAGTCGGGGGAGAGGAATTTACAATATTAATAAGTGGATAAAACATACTAAAAAAAGCCACTCAGTTAGCAGATAGAATTCCTGATAAAATGCTGCAACCGTTTGATTTACAACAGTAGGAATTTTTGATGACTTTTAGTATTGGGATGGCTTCGATTGAAGGATATAATTATCCGGTTGATATTTTAAGGGATGCAGATATAGCCCTGTGTCGGGCAAAAACATTAGGTAAAGATCAATACCAGATATTTGATGCATAAATGCATCGTCAACGGTTGGAGTCAATCTATCTAAATAACAATAGACAAAGAGCAATTCCACAAGAATAATTAGTTGTATATTATCAACCAATTGTTGATTTACAGACTGGGAAAATAGTGAGTTTTGAAGTATCAGTGAGATGTATTCATCCGGAAAAAACATATATGCCACCAAATCTATTGGTTTCTATTGCAGGAAAAAAAGAACTAATTCAACCCATAGATTTTTGGGTTTTACAAACTGCTTGTCGTCAACTCAAAAAATGGCAACAACGAAAAGTTGTATCTAAAGATATTACGATTAGTTTTAATCTTTCGGCTAAACAGTTTTCTCACTCTAACTTAATTGAATATATTGATAAAATTCTAGAGAATACAGAATTAGCGCCTCAATGTTTAAAATTAGAGATTACAGGAAGTGCAATTATAGGAAATTTTGTTTCTGTCAAAAAGATATTACAGCAACTGAGAGAAAGAAAGATTCAATTGATTTTAGGTGATTTTAATATAGGCTCTTATTCCCTGAGATATTTACACCAATTACCTTTAAATACTGTAAAAATTGATCGTAGTTTAATGAGTGTAAGAATGGACAATTTAAAAAATGTTGCAGCTATGATTACGTTAGCCCATAAACTGAATATGAATATAATTGCAGAAGGGGTTATAGTAATTGAACAAATGAACTATCTTAAACAACTCAATTGTGAGATGGGTCAAGGATATTTGTTTGCCGATCCTCTAGATCAAGCAGCGGCTAAAAGTTTATTGAAACAGTCACCAAAATGGTAGTTATAGCTTTTTTATTCTAATCAATTCTGTTAAATTATAGTAATTTTTGATAATAATAAAACTTACAAATAACATGAGCAGATTCATTGACAATTCCAAAAACTGCACAAACTCTCAAAGCCTTTGACTCAAATAATAGCCCCGTTATTGTCGGGGCTGTAACTGCACTTCAATTGACGACAAGACTAAAAATACTTAAAATCCCATTTCGTGGGCAACTGCATCTAAATTCGCCACAATTTTAGATTTAACCGGGTTACCACTATGCTTAATTGCGGTATCAGGATCTTTCAACCCATTCCCCGTCAACACACAAACAATAGTCGCCCCTTCCGGCACTTGATCTTTGACTTTCAATAAACCCGCGACAGAGGCGGCACTGGCTGGCTCACAGAAAATCCCTTCTTCTGCGGCTAAGATGCGGTAAGCGGCTAAAATCTCTTCATCTGTCACAGCAGCAAAATTCCCCTGGCTGGCTTGCTGGGCAGCAATGGCTTTGTCCCAACTGGCGGGGTTACCGATGCGAATTGCTGTCGCCAGGGTTTCAGGAGAGGTAATGGGATGACCATTAACGATAGGGGCAGCACCTGCGGCTTGAAAACCCATCATCTTGGGTAAGCGATCGCATTGACCCTCTCTATGATATTGACAAAATCCCATCCAGTAAGCCGTAATATTACCCGCATTTCCCACCGGAATACACAGCCAGTCGGGAGAGTCTCCCAAAGCATCCACAATTTCAAATGCTCCTGTTTTTTGGCCTTCGAGACGATAAGGGTTAACGGAATTAACTAAGGTAACCGGATAATGCTGCGCGGCTTCTTGGACAATGGTTAAAGCTTGGTCAAAATTGCCCTCAATTGCAATCACCTCTGCGCCATACAATAATGCCTGAGCCAGTTTCCCGAGAGCCACATATCCATCGGGGATCACCACAAAGGCTTTCATTCCTGCCCGACGGGCGTAAGCAGCAGCGGCGGCTGAGGTATTGCCTGTGCTGGCACAAATGACCGCTTTTGCACCGTCTTCCTTGGCTTTAGACACCGCCATCGTCATGCCTCGGTCTTTGAAGCTGCCTGTGGGGTTTAAACCATCGTATTTGACATAAACCTGTACCGATTTACCAATCGCTTTAGCAATGGCAGGGACGGGTAATAGGGGCGTATTGCCTTCTTGTAGAGTAATGACTGGAGTCGCCTCTGTGACAGGGAGATAGGCGCGATAGGCTTCAATCAGTCCAGGCCAGCAGTTGAGGCGAGATTTTGTTCCGTTTAACGAGAGTGTGGTTGTCATGGTGTTAAGAATGTTAAAGGTAATTGGGTTATCGCGATCGATATAGTCCTCTATTTCTATTGTCAGCCAAGACTTTCACTTCACCAAGCACAATTTGCCATCTGCTTGACAAATCATGGTGTTCGATGTCATCCTTATTTAGCTCAAAATTTTTATTCTGGTTTGACGAGCTATTGAACACCCCTTAACTTTGTCTTAACAATTGTTTACTTTTAAGTTACGATATAGTTAAGATTTGTAAGTTAAGTATAGATGCCTAGTCAATTACTCATGTCAACTCGTTCGTCTACCTTGTCTCCAACCCAACCCATCAAAACAGTTCAGAATCATAATCAATCTTCTTCTAAGGCTGAAGTCACTATGAAGTCTGTTTATAGCGTGGATCAACAGGTTAAATTTTTGCACCTGCAAGCTGAAGTTGAGACGTTACTCTTACGTCTACAGACCCTGAAGCAACAGCGTTCTAGCACAACTCCTTCAAGCGAGTCTCAAGCCCACTAGTACGAGTCGAGATCGGCTTTTATCAGTTCGGCTAAGGTGGCAGTCAAATCGACAACGCTAATAATATCACTTTATGATCAAAACACTTTAATAACTGCTCAACTTATTTCAAGCGTTGTCAAGTTCAAGATTTACCAAGCCTTAGCCCGGTTTAAATCATTAAAAATAAGTCAGACACACACTAGGCATTGTCTAACAGCCATTGTTCAAGGCTTTGCCCCGACTCGGATTATTGGAACGAATAAAAAAAATGATGGCGGTGCGGAGTGCCATCAGAATAGCCCTTAATTTGTTAATTTCAGAGCTATAATTAAACGAGACTAAATAATAACTGTGGAACAATGGAAGCGACAATCTGAAGTAAGAAAATCGCAACGATGGGTGACAAATCAAGTCCACCTAACGGCGGAATAAAGTTGCGGAAAATATTGAGATAAGGATCAGTTAACTGAGTGAGAATTGACCACGGTGAACTATATAAATCAACATTGGGAAACCAGCTTAACAAGATTCTAACAAAAATTAGAACCATGTAAATTTGCAAAAATTGAGAAACGGTTTGAGCGAGTAGAAATAATGGTGAACTCATTGATTTTAATTAACGCGATTGTTGAATCTTTAAAAATTACACTAAACTTTAGTGTAACATATTTACCTTTAATCCTTCTAGCTCAACTCTCTTCCCCTTCATAGCGATTAGACCGTTCAACCATGGCATTACCATTACCATTAACAGTATCGAGCTGGTGACGCACATCGTCAATCGCTTGATTAAGCTGAGCAATTTTATCTTCTAAACTCAAGCGTGTGGTTTCGATATTTTCCGAGGCGAATTCGTTCTGTTTCGGAGAGTTGGGATCTGATTGTTTGACGTTTAATGTCTCTTTTGATAAGCGTTGATTGAGTACAACCCCCAATACTCCTCCCACGATGCCGCCTAAAACACTACCAAGGACTAACCCGCTTGTAAATCCATCTCGATTGCTCATAAGACTATATTTGTTGATTCATGACTCTAATTGTACAGTGCGGTTAAAGTAAATCTGTTTAATTTTGTAGCACCACAGTATATCTGCGGTATCAGCGATTTAGCTGGGATGGGTTCCAAATGTGCGATCGCCTGCATCCCCTAACCCAGGCACAATATACCCTTTACTGTTGAGTCCTTCATCGATGATGGCGCTATAAATTTGTAAACCGGGATAGGCTTGGCTTAAACGTTGCAGTGCAGGGGGTGCTGTCACAATTGAAATAATGCGGACAAGAGCGGGATCAATTTGTCGAGTTGTTAATTCTGCCATGGTTGCCATTATTGTACCGCCTGTGGCTAACATCGGTTCACTGATAATCAGTCGGGTTTGAGGATCAAACTGAGGCGGTAATTTATTCAGATAGCTACTACATTCTAAAGTTTCTTCATCACGAACCATACCGAGATGATATACCGCAGCGGAGGGAACTACCCCTTGAATGCCCTCCATCAAGGCTAAACCCGCTCGCAAAATGGGTACAATGGCAATCGGAACCGTGGGGTTAACATAAGTAGCTGGACATTCTGTTAACGGGGTTTGCACTGTTGTTTCGATAGTCGGTAACCAATCCCGCGCCGCTTCATAGCTGAGCCAACGGCCTAATTCTATCATCGCGGTGCGAAATAATGCAGGCGGTGTATTGGCATCACGGGCAATTGCTAACCAATGTTTAACTAAGGGATGAGGCGGGACATAGACACGCAGTTGTTGAGTCATGGTCGGGTAATTTTGAATAATTCTCAGAAAAAGCCTCAACCATCATAACCCCCATATCTGTCAAACTGTAGCGTTTTACGAAGGGAACAGGGGGACAAGGGGACAAGGGAACAAGGAGATAGGGGGGAGAGAAATGCTTATCATGTCAGACTTAAGTGCAATTAATGATGATATCAATAGATTTGTAATTGTTTTGAGATAAGCTCAAGCAATAAATTAGTTAAGACTTATTGAATAAAATCCAGTCTCCCTCAACATAGCCAAGTATTCCGCCGGGAAAGGGATCAGTTTGAGAACGGTTTGGGGCGCTGATCAAAGCTGTTAACTTTTCAATTTGATCAAAATTGGGGGCTTTCGGTAAAACTTGAATTAATACTCGTCGTATAACTCGACGTTGCAGCGCTAGGGGAACTGAACGTAAAATAATACGGTTAATTTTTATCGGTTGAACTGAAACAGTTTGCTGATAAAGTTGTGTTGTTTGTTGTTCTAAATAGTCTACATCGGCTTGCAATAGTTCAACAGTTTGAGCGAGTGCTTTTTCAACTTGTGGATTAAAATGCGTTTGTAAATAAGGCAGTAATTCTTTGCGAATTCGGTTACGAGCATAGTTTAAATCATTGTTTGTTGAATCTTCCCAAATTTTTAATTGACGAGTATGACAAAATTCTCCTGTTTGCGATCGCGTTATTTCGAGTAAAGGACGAACTAAAGTGGCGACGGTTTTACCTTGTATTTGTAACGGACGTTGCCAACTTAATGCTTGCAGTCCATCGGCTCCACTTCCTCGAACTAAATTATAGAGTAAAGTTTCGGCGCGATCGCTATTTGTATGACCTGTAACCACATAAGAATATTGATGATTTTCAGCTACTTCTGCTAAGACTTGATAACGCCATTTTCGGGCAGATGCTTCTGTTTTGGCTATTCCAGAAGCCGTTAATTGATAATAAGGAATTTGCCAATGTTTAGCTAATTGTTGAATATAATCTGCGTTTTTTTTCGAGTCCGTTCGCCACCCATGATCGCAATGTGCAATTGCAAGTTCCCATTGCCATTTCGGTTGTAAATCTAATAATAATTGAATCAAACAAAGAGAATCCTGTCCACCGGAAACTGCGACTAATAACCGCTGCGCTTTAGGTAAGAGTTGACGCGATCGCAAGATTTGATGCAGTTGAGCGTGTAGAGTTGTCCATGGGGTAGAGTCTGGCATTTGAGTAAGAATTTATGAGTGAAAAACTGACTATAATCATAATTCATCATTTAGCATTTATAAGTTATCAGTTATCAGTTATCATTTAGCATTTATCATTTAGCATTCATCAGTTATCAGTTTGCTGTTCAATGTTCAATGTTCATTAGTTATCAGTTATCATTTAGCATTTAGCAGTTATCAGTTATCAGTTATCAGTTATCATTTAGCGTTTATCATTTAGCAGTTATCAGTTATCAGTTATCAGTTTGCTGTTCAATGTTCAATGTTCATCAGTTATCAGTTATCATTTAGCATTTATCATTTATCAGTTATCATTTAGCATTCATCAGTTATCAGTTTGCTGTTCAATGTTCAATGTTCATCATTTATCATTTATCATTTATCAGTTATCAGTTTGCTGTTCAATGCTCAATGTTCATCATTTATCAGTTATCAGTTATCAGTTATCATTTATCATTTATCATTTATCAGTTTGCTGTTCAATGTTCAATGTTCAATGCTCATAATTCATAATTAATCCTCCCAATAAAAAAGCAAAGGATGAGAACAATTGAGTGAACAATTCTTTCAGCCTTTGCCAAGAATCTCTTAACAAGATTTCAGTTATTTTATTTACCCATACCCAATTGTTGGGCTTTTTGATAAACCTTACCTTCTGTGAGTAGAGAAGGCGCAATAACCACTTCGACCTGTTGCATTTCTTTCAAGGTTTTTGCCCCCAGGGTTCCCATACTGGTTTGTAAAGCCCCCAATAAATTATGAGTGCCATCATCAAGTAAAGCGGGCCCTCGTAGAATTTGTTCAACAGTCCCGGTGGTTCCGACTCGGATGCGAGTGCCTCGGGGTAATACGGGGCTGGGTGTAGCCATTCCCCAATGATAACCGCGTCCTGGGGCTTCTTTGGCGCGGGCGAAGGGAGAACCAATCATTACACCATCTGCCCCACAGGCAACACATTTACAAATATCACCACCCGTAATTAAGCCTCCATCGGCAATCACTGGGACATATCGACCCGTTTCTTGTTGATAATCATCTCGGGCAGCGGCACAGTCTGCGACGGCTGTAGCTTGAGGAAGACCCACACCTAATACACCACGGGAGGTACAGGCAGCACCCGGGCCAATCCCGACCAAAACCCCGGAAGCCCCAGCTTTCATCAGGTTTAAAGCCACTTCATAAGTCACACAGTTGCCTAAAATCACAGGAATTGGCATTTCCTGACAAAATTGATGTAAATCTAAGGGAGTGACCGATTCTGGAGATAAGAAGGCTGTTGACACCACAGTGGCTTGGACAAAAAACATATCTGCCCCGGCTTCAGCCACCGTTTTACCATATTTCATTGCCCCCGCTGGTGTTGCACTAACAGCCGCAATTCCACCCCGATTTTTAATCTGCTGAATTCGCTGGGTAATTAATTCAGGTTTAATCGGTTCAGCATAGAGTTTCTGCATCAGAGAAACAAATTCTTCTTTGCCAACCGAGGCAATTTTATCGAGAATGGGTTCAGGATCGTCGTAACGGGTTTGAATTCCTTCCAAATTCAGCACCCCCATTGCGCCCTGTTGGGTTAGATGGACAGCCATCTCAACATCAACGACTCCATCCATTGCACTGGCAATAATAGGAATATCCCGTTTAATGCCACCAATGACCCAACTGGCATCGGCTAAACTGGGGTCTAGTGTTCTTAGGCCTGGAACTAATGCAATTTCATCAATACCGTAAGCTCTACGGGCTGTTTTGCCCCGTCCAATTACAATATCCATCTGGTGTTCTTAAAGACTGTAAGCAATTCAACTAATCGCGTGATGACTCTGGTGCCATTCAATCGAAATTGATGGGATAACGGATTCACATTTAATCTTTTCATGGTAGCACCTTGAGTCCTCTTACGCCGCTGAGCCCTGCCACCCGATCTTAAAATATGATGAAGTGATTGAATATTTATGACTCATTGTGAGTCAAAGCCTAGAATAGTGACTCCCTATCTCAGTTGCAAGTCAATAAAATTGCGATCGATAGTGGGGTATTAATCAGTATTAAGGTTGGCAAGATGATTGATGGGTAACAGTGATGGAAATCGATCGCTTTCTGGTGAGTCTGACTTGGAATCAGTAACTTCCGAAAGTAAAGTAAAGTAAACATCAATATTATTTAAGAATTAAACTAAGCGTGACTATGACTTATTTTGAGAGTTATTTGAGAATGAAATTGATCTAGTTTATTCTCCTTACCCCCGTCCTCGAACTGCTAATTAATCAACTTTTTATACCTCTAAAGATAGAAGATGTAATTTTATCCTGAATGCTGTTAGGAGTTGCTGTAGTCACAGTAATCACCAATTGATGAACAGTACCCAGGGTAAGACGATGTATCCAGAAAATGAAGTCACAATCAAAGATTTGAAAGTTACCGGCCCTCTGGCTGGGAAGAAATTAGAAATTCAATTTGATCTCAAACCAATTGAAGAGAAAAAAGAAAAAAAAGAAAATAAAGAGAATAAGGATACGGAAAAAAAACCGGAGAAGAAATCTACAGATACAGGGGGCTTGGGGTTAGTCTTCTTTTTGCTATTTGCTCTTGTTTTTATCATCGGTCAAACGGGTGGATTTAGCTCATTGAGATATTCTGAATCTAATTCTCCTGAATATATTCAATATCGCTATCAGCCGGCTATCCAATAAATTCAACTTAATTGAGCTGATACAATTATCTCGTTCTGTGCTGTATTTATACTCAGAAAATATCTTTTTAAAACTCTCTTCGCATCTACTTTAATCCGCTGAATAAAATAGATATAATCCACTCTATAATGGGAAGAATTAAATACTAGGAGCAAGCCAACCCCGAGTAAAGTAATAGAATGTCGCGAAATATTCTTCTAATACTCTAGTTGTGAGAAATAATGCTTCTGCGCTCGGCGCAAAATCTGCTCCTGTTACTCTTCGGTTTAATTTTTCCTGAGAAATAAAAGTATAAAAGTTAGTGGGTGCGGGAATAACTTTTAAACCCACCCGTGCAAAAGTTAAGCCAGCCCGTGGCATTTCTAAAGCAGATGTGACTAAAATAACAGTCCGTCCTAAATTCAATTTATCCATTAATTTTCTGACTTCAACTGCACTGTGTCTTAATGTGCCGCCGTGGGGATCAATAATGATATCTTGGGCATCGACTCCCATATATACGAGTAAGGATTTAATATCATCCGCTTCTAAAATAGGGGGTAATAACTCTTCTCTAAACCCGGCACTAACAATAATAAAGGGTGATAGTTTTTCTCGATATAAATGAGCGGCATAGGGAATGCGATCGCCTGTTTTGGTGAGTTGAATTTGAGTCCGGTAAGGCAGTTTTGGTTCTGTAGTTCCTTGCCCAATTAAAACAATTGCTCCGGCTTGTTCTCCACAACATAAGTCAGTTTGAACCGTTCTAATTGAGGATTTTTCTAATTGTTGAGCGAGCCAATCTGCCACAAAGGGAGTACTAGAAATAATTAAAATTAGTAATGTAATTAAAATTAAAGTCGGCCCAGGCGGAGTCATAATAAACTCTTCTTTATCATCTTTTTTTCGCTTTCTAATGGTTGTACTCGCGACAATGAGTAAAAGAATTGACAAACCCAGCGGTCTGACAAAAACTGACAATAAGCCGAGAATCACAATCCCAACAACACTATCTGGGGCAATTAAAGAGATAACCAGTAAAGCGAAAGTCAGAATATAAATGAGTTGCAAGATAATACTGCTTTTCTTGACTCCTAAAATCTTCCATAGCTTAAACAGAATAAAGCCTATTAATAGTAATAATAGTAGCCGGGTTAGCAGTACGAACATAGATTCAATCTGAATTATGAATTATGAGTGGAATGATGAATTATGAATGATGAATTATGAATTATGAATTCATACCTACGGGCAATCATCATAAACTCTACTCAATTACAGACGTTACATGTAACGTCACGACAACTTCTAACTCAAGTGCTTCAACTGTTGTTCAATTGCTTCTACAACTGTTTCAATCACCTTAACCCGAGCATAATGCTTATCATTTCCGGCTACAATTGTCCAGGGTGCAGTCGGAGTATGGGTTCGCTGAATCATCTGATTGACAGCTACCTCATAAAGCGGCCATTTTTCCCGATTTCGCCAATCTTCCTCAGTCAGTTTATACTTTTTAAACGGATTATTTTGACGTTCTTGAAATCGTTTGAGTTGAACGGCTTGATCGATATGCAGCCAAAATTTAACTAAAACGTAACCCGCCGTGGTTAATTGTTCTTCAAACTCATTAATTTCTCGGTAAGCCCGCCGCCACTCGAGTTCTGTGGCGAAGCCTTCAACTCGTTCAACCATCACCCGCCCATACCAACTGCGATCAAAAATTCCGATTTGCCCAGATGGAGGTAAGCGCCGCCAAAACCGCCAGAGATAATGATGGGCTTTCTCCTCATCAGTCGGGACTGCAAAGGCGTTGACTTGATAACTGCGGGGATCGAGAACATTAGTTAAACGCTTAATCGCTCCTCCTTTTCCTGCCGCATCCCAGCCTTCAAATAAGATTAACACAGGCATTTGAGCATCATAGATTTGTTGTTGTAGCTTGCCTAATGCGGCTTGTTGTTTAGTTAATTGTTTTTTATATTTTTTACCCGATAAAGATTGACTCAAATCTATTTGGGCTAAAGGGTTGGGTTCTGTGGGTTCTAAATGCTGTTGGGGTGGTGTGGTGAGTGGGGGAGGTTGGACTTGCAAACGGTCGAGAGTTTCTTTGATAGTTGCCACCATAGTTGAGAGTACCTTAATTCGCGCCCAACGTTGATCATCACCCTCAACCAACGTCCAAGGGGCTGCCCCAGTGCTGGTATGAATCAACATTTCTTCTGCAAAAGCGCTGTAAGTCTCATACTTTTTTTCTTGTTGCCAATCTTCAGGACGGACTCGCCACGCTTTTAACTCGTCTTTTTCTGCTTTCTTGAGGCGGTGTTTCAGTTCCTTTTTACTCAAATGAATCCAAAATTTGGCCATTGCCACCCCATCATCGGCCATTTGCCGTTCAAAAGCATTGATTTGGCGCATTGCCATTGCGACATCGGCTTTAGGTAAGCGGTCAAATAGGCGATCTTCTAAGACATGGGTGTACCAGCTATGATAAAAAATCCCAATCTTTCCCGCAGCGGGTAAATTCTTCCAAAAGCGCCACATAAACGGATAACGGCGTTCTGTGCGAGTGGCTGGCCATATCGGATGGACAATGAATCCTCGCGGGTCCATATAACCGACCATTTTCTTGACTAATGCCCCTTTTCCCGCTGCTGTCCAACCTTCGAGGACGATGATAACCGGGAGCTTTTGTTCCCAACAGGTGCGCTGTAGCGATCGCAATTCCCGCATTAAAGCTTCTCTTTGGCTTTTGTAGGCTGCTTTGTCAAGGGAAAGGTCTAAATCTAAGGTTTCTAACATTCACTTCGGACTCCGCTTTCTTAAGAATACAGTTTAGCAGTCTATTTTATTCTGGATTTCTGTCGTCAGCTATAGAATATTCCCTCGCGATCTCAAACCGAACTCAATTTAACAGATTTATTCAAATATTATCCTTAAAATTCAAGATAATTCTGATTATCCTTTTAATATCATGGCAGATCCTAAAATAATTGAAACTCTTCGGCTCGGGGTTTGCCTTCCTCCGACTCGAGATTAACTTTGTTGATGATGATGGTGTCGCACTCGAAACGCAACGATATAAACTGCAGATGGATATTATAATTGATGTCTTGATTTCTGGGATTGAGCAACGTTTGGGTGGCGATGTTGGCGGAAATATGTTTCTAAGCTTCAGTATGACGCAGGTAGGCAATCTAGACTTTCAATGGCAATCTCTTTTTGCGATTTTAGGCGTTCCGAAACTCAGATCGAAAAAGTACCGCCATCGCCATACTTAGAAGTTATTCTAAATCGTTCTCACAATCAATTTGGAGATTTCAATCCATCAATCACTGTTGGGATTGTGCAAGAAGTGCTAATATTTTGTTACGTTTATCCTCAAAGTTATTGTTTTTATTTAGAACAATATTCAGTTCATAAATTAGTATAAAGCTATTTTTTTATTGAAGATAAATTTTATTCAAAAGTCATATATTTTATCAAAAATTTGTAACATTTAACGCAATAGCGATTAAGTTGACTAACCACCAGTGATTTCATCTATGATTCTTATAAAACCAGAAAGCAGTGATCGATTTTAGGATAAAGTTGGGCAAGCTTGAGAAAATAAATATCGTCTGGAGAATTTAGTGATGGTACAGAATACAACTAAAAAACCGGGTCAAAGTCGTAAACGGTTAATCCGGGTGATGACATTAGTTTCAATGATAGCATTTCTCGGGCGGATAGGATTTTCGACTCTTAAACCTTTATTTGATGGATTAAATCAGCCTCAACCTAGGGAAAATACAGAAGTAGAAGATATTAATCAACAGTTAAAAATTCAAGAACGGGGTTATCAAATAGTATTAGAACGAGAACCGAATAATCAAACAGCGTTAGCCGAATTATTGAGAGTGCGCTTAGAGATGAATGATAAACAAGGCGTGATTGAACTATTAGAAAAATTGATTGAATTGAATCCCGATAGAAAAGATTATCTGACTTTATTAAATCAAATCAGACAGGATATTGCAGATAAAAAAAATATTAACAAGTTTGAATAGAGCGGTTTAACTTATTTTTGTTTGATCAATAATTAATATTGACAATAACTACAGAAATAATATAATTAATATTAATTAAAACCGTAGCCTATAGCAATCCGGCCAGGGTTTATAAAAATTATCTATCGTCTTCCCTCTGTGTCATGAGTGTCTTTGTGGTTGATTAAAGAAAAGTTTTCTCTGGGATTTAAGAATGCTATATATATCCAAAATGAGAATTAAGCTGCCATCAAGTATTTGCCTTCAGTCAAATGCAGGAGTTATAGTTTAAGTCAGATTCAATTCTTAAAATTTGTGTTACCTTGACTCACTGAGTCATCTATAATCTGTTTTAAACTGTCAATGAAAATTGCAATTATCACCTCTGGATTTCTACCCGTTATTGATGGCGTAACCGTCAGTAGTTGGGCAAGGTTACAAAAATTAAGTCAGTGGGGACATCAAGTCTTATTATTTTGTCCTGACTATAGCCAATTAGCAAATATTTATCCTAATTGGAAAGATTATATCGGTTCAATTTTACCCGGAGTTAGGGTGATAAATTTACCCAGTACCCCCTTTATGGACTTAGATTTTGAACGAAATGTAGCTTTTTGGGCTTATCCTCAATTGCAAAAAGAACTCAAACAATTTCAACCCGATATTATTCATGTTGATGAACCAGAACGGCTATTTTTCGGCTTTTTTCGTAGACCCGGAATTCACTACAGTAAACAAGCCGGGATTCCTTGTGTTAGCTTTTTTAGAACCAATTTCTTAGATTATGCCGAAGATTATTTGCCACTATTTCCAGCAGCAATTACTATAATTCAGTGGATATTTAAACAAATTTTTGTCTGGATTTATAATGCTTACGATCTCACTTTAGTCTCTAGTAAAGTGACTTATCCTAAAGTGATTAACATGGGAATTAATAACACTCTTTATGAAAATTTACTCGGATTTGATACCCGTCAATTTCATCCTAATTTGCGTCAAATCGGATTTTTTCAACAACATTATCAACTGTCTGAAATGGATCAAAAAATAAAGCTAATTTTTCTCGGCAGATTAACACCCGATAAAGGCTGGGATTTTACCCTCAAATTATTACCGGAATTAGCAAAAGTAATTGATTTAAATCAAGTGGCTTGGATTATTGCCGGAGATGGGCCGATGCGAGATCAAATTAACCAGCGTTTTCAACAGTTTACGCCTCACGTTCATTTTTTAGGCCGGGTGACACCCGAAAATATACCTGCAATACTTGCTAATTGCGATCTTCATGTCACCACTTCGGAAAAAGAGACCCGAGGACTGACGATATTAGAAGCTTTTGCGGCCGGAATTCCAGTCCTGGCCCCGGCTGCGGGTGGAGTGATGGAAAATATCCAATCTGGATGGAATGGCTTACTGTATCAACCTCAAAATACAAGGGATTTTATTCAACAATTGAAACAATTAATTGAAAATACTAAATTGCGTCAAGAAATGGGACAAAATGGTTGTCAAGATATTAAAGAATTGAGTTGGGATCGCACCGTTCAAAACTTAGTGAATCTCTGGGAAAAACAGATTAAATCCAGAAAAAATCACTAGGTTATTTGTTATTAGCCATTTGCGATTCTACAATAAATAACAAATGACTAACAACCCAGAACAATAACTTAAAACCGATCGCCAACGGTAAAGATAAATTGACTATCTCCTTGATCGGTTAAGCCAAACTCTGCCCGTAATGGCCCAAATCTAGTATCTGCCCGTAAACCGAGACCATACCCCAAACCACTACCGGGTTTATCTCGCGCTTCTGCGGGTTCCCCCGGAACAGTATCCCCCGATCCCAAATCTGTAGCGACATCTACAAAGAAAGTGCCTCGCAGATTGATATCCTGACGAAATAGACGCAAATCAGTAATAGGATAACGATATTCAGCAGTGGCTTGGATAAAACTGCGTCCAGACCCCACTCCACCCTTATCATAACCCCGAACCGAACTTGAACCCCCTAAACTAAACGCATCATAAGGGGGTAAAGCGCCGATAGTAGTTCCGCCTTGTACGTTAAATACAAACGTTCGGGGGCCTTCGCTAAAGCCAATGAAGGGTAGGGGAGCATAAACAGTGTAACTGGCTGCCAAACGATTGGATAATATGCTAGCTTCTCCGACGGGGATAAATTGATCGCTTCTGACCAGGAAATGAGATCCTCGTGTCGTGAGTATGGGGGTATCGCGTTTATCTACTTCCCCAGCAAAACTAAAGGATAATAAATCATCAATCCCCTCATCGTTGAAGGTTAAACGGTTACCTGCTCCGCTTTCGGTTTCAAAGATAGCGAGTGAACCGTCTGGCAGGACTGATAAGCGCCGATCTCGGTCGCGATCTCCGTCTCTGGGGGCGAGGACAGTAGTGTAAATATCCTCCCGGACAGAAACCTGTTGATAAGACAAGCCAAATGCCCCTTTAAAGTCATCCGTGAAGGAACGGAATACCTCAATACCACCGCCCACACGATGCACCCAGGGCGCGTCTCCGTTGGGTAAGTCTACATCGCGTTCGCCATTATCGTAGACAGGTAATTCAGAGGTTTGAGAGTGGAAATAGTTGAGGCTATAACCCCATCTTCTGACATTGTCACCGATTCCAGGGTTGGTAAAGCGCAGATCAAATCCTAATGTATCGCTGCCTCCTTCGACTCCTAAGACGAGGTTTTGGTCTGTTCCCCCTAAATTGCGGAAACCAAATGTAGTCCCGGCATTAAAGGAACTACTACGGTTTGAACCGGGTAAAACGGTTGGGGGTTGCAGCGGCCCGAATAGGGTAGAGGGATGGTCAACACTTCGAGATAAGTTGAAGAAAAATGATCCTTTTTCCACCACATCAACTACCATCACCACTTCTGTGGGGTCACCGGTCGGTTCTAGGGAGATATTCGCCCGCCTAATGATATCGAGGTCTAACAACCGTTCTATGCCGTCACGGGCGAGTTGTTCGTCGTAAACATCCCCCGGTTGTAACTCAAATTCGCGGGTAATAATATTAGATTTTGTGTTGCCGTCAACTTCGTTATCTCTTTTATCTAAATATCGAACTTGAATTTCTGAAATCACGGCCCCTGTTTCTGCCGGGACGGTAATTTCTTCGGGCCGTTGAACAATCACTTCCTCAAACTCAGTGGAGGCTGGGTCAACTGCTTCAACAGGGCCAAGATCAACTGCTTCTGAACTTTGTTGGTTTGCCAGTTCGTCAACCCGTTGAACTGTAAAATCGGGTAACGGGGCCGTTTGTGTTTGGGCCTGACTGGCAACACTCCAACCTAAGGGAATCACAAGACCTGAAACAATAGGCAACAATCGAATGATTGAACAACTTGGCATTTTAGGCGATCGCATGAATCAATATTTTTAAATAAAATCTGATTTTAACTCTAAAATACAGAGAATCAATTTCCTTCAACAATTTTTTATCCGACAGAAGTAGGACATCAATCCGGTTACTTTAAATGCTGCGCTAAAAATTCTGTTGTTTCCAGCCATGCCTGTTCAGCGGCTTCTGGGTTGTATCGGGTTCCGGAGGGATTGGCAAACGCATGATCTGCATTTTCGTAGATATGAATTTCAGCCGATTTATCGAATTGTTGTAAAGCCGCTTCAAAGGCGCGAACCGTTTCCACCGAAGGATTATTATCAAGTTCACCAAAAATCCCGAGAATTGGCATCCGCAATGATTTCAGTCGATCTGGATTGGTTTCTAATCCTCCCCCATAATAAATTACGGCTGCATCGAGTTTTCGGGGAAATAATAAGGCGGTATTCAACGACCAAGTCCCACCAAAACACCAGCCAATACTACCAATTTTTTCTACATTTTGTTCATTGTCTAAATATCGATAAGCTTGGCGAATATTCTGTTTTAATCTTCTGGTTTTTTCCTGAGATTTTTGTAATAATTCCCTCGCTTTATTCGGTTCATCTGCCACCTCGCCTTCGTATAAATCAACGGCTAAGGCAACATAACCTTCCCCAGCGAGTCGGCGCGTCATCATTTTGATATTTTCATTTAATCCCCACCATTCATGAATCACAATTAATCCGGGTAAATTACCCTCAGAATTTGTCGGGCGGGCGAGATATCCAGTCACCGATGTTCCATCTAATGAAGCATAGGTAACAGACTCCCCTTCGACGGGTTGGCTGGGTTCAACCGCAACAATTGCAGAAGCAACGGGTTTATCCTGTTGATGAGACATCCAGGTTGCCTGAGTCAGATCAGGAACGGTACTTTTTGCCCTCGAAATACCGACAAAGAGGACGAGTAAAAAAGATATGAAAGTCAGTTTTAAAAGTTGACGCATTGAAAAGTAAAAATATTAATGGGTTATTTTATAGTTTAATATAATTAAGGGCAACTTGAATCTCGATCTACTTCTTTCAATCCGCTCCTATATGAGCGTGTTAATGATCCTAGATTTAATCAGTTTGCAGATTAATGACAAGAAATTTTAAGAAGTATTGACAAAAATAAGCGGTTGTATACCTAAGTTTTTTTATTCCCATAAATTATGATGGATTGAGGAGTTAGGATAATTGAGTAGTACTCTCATTAAAAAAATGCCCAGTTTACAAGTTTCTTCCCAGCTATTAAAACAAATTTACAATCATGCTGAACAAGCTTATCCTCACGAATGTTGTGGGTTATTAATGGGACGCTTAGAGACAGCAGAGAATAAAATTTTAGTAGAAGTTTTACCCACAGAAAATGCTTGGAATGAAGAGGCAGCAGAAGATTTTGAACCGCTTAAAACGACGGGGAAACCAATTACAACAACAGAACGACGATATACGATTGCACCAGAAGTCTTATTAAATGCTCAAAAACAAGGGCGCGATCGCCAGCTTTCGATGATTGGGATTTATCATTCTCATCCCGATAATTCAGCAATTCCTTCTGAATTTGATCGGGTTTATGCGTGGCAGGGTTATTCTTATATTATCGTTTCAGTTCAACAAGGAAAAGCGGCCGATCTACGCAGTTGGTATTTAGACCCGCAACATCAATTTCAACCAGAAGATATTAGATTAATTGATTAAAGATCGCGATGGGTAAAGGCTTTTGCATCCTTGCCAGAATAGGTCGCGGCAATATGACCATTACCGACTACAAGATATTTATAAGTCACTAATCCTTCGAGTCCAACGGGACCACGAGGCGGCATTTTTTGGGTACTAATTCCCACTTCTGCCCCAAATCCATAACGAAATCCATCAGAAAATCGAGTCGAACAATTGTGAAACACTCCTGCCGCATCAACATAATTCATAAAGGTTTCAGCCGCAATTTTATCCTCAGTCACAATAGCCTCAGTATGTTGAGATCCGTAAGTATTAATATGCGTCATTGCCTCCTCTAAATCGGCGACAATTTTAATGGAAAGAATCAAATCACTATATTCCGTTGACCAATCTGACTCAGTAGCCGGATTGATAGCAACAATATTACAAGTGGATTTATCGCCGCGTAATTCGACTTGATGCTGTTGTAATGCTATTACCAATTCCGGTAAAAATTGATCGGCAATTGCCTGATGAACGAGCAATGTTTCTAGCGCATTACAAGCTGCCGGATAATTAGTTTTAGCATCGACAGTAATCGCAACTGCTTGTTGTAAATCAGCCTGTTCATCAACATAAACATGACAAATTCCTTCGGCGTGACCCAATACCGGAATCCGGGTATTATCCTGTACAAATCGGACAAAAGAATTAGAGCCACGGGGAATAATTAAATCAACATATTCATCTAATTGTAATAACTCAATAATTTCTTCCCTTGTGGTTAAAAGTTGTACCATACCCGGATCAATTGCCGATTGAGATAACCCAGTTTTAATCGCTTTCACTAACGCTTGACAAGATTGAGTCGCCTCTTTTCCGCCTTTTAAAATCACCCCATTTCCCGATTTAATTGCCAAGGCTGAAATCTGAATCACCGCATCCGGACGGGCTTCAAACACCACCCCCAACACCCCTAACGGACAACTTAACCGCTTCAAAATTAAGCCATAATCTAACTCTCGATGTAGTTGAATTTTTCCCACCGGATCATCAAGTTTACCGACATTTCTTAATCCGGCGATCGCCCCTTTCAACTTAACTTCATCCATTTTCAGACGATTATATAGCGCCCCCGCAATACCATCGGCTTCCGCTTGACGACAATCAATCTCGTTAGCCGCGATAATTTCGGGTGTAGCAGCTTCTAACGCTTTGGCAACGGCAACAATAGCTTGATTTTTTGCCTCGGTGGATAATACTGCCAATTTTCGGGCAGCTTGACGGGTTTGTTGGGCCAGATCTGTCAGGGAAGTAGAGGTGATCATGATGGAGAAGATGTTTAATTGTGAATCTAGTATTGTCCGCAATGAATACCTTAAGTTACTATCATAATTAAAGCTTCTAACCAGAAAATTTAGCGTAACTATAGGTACTCTCGACAAAAGTATAAAACATATTTCCGCGAGTTACCGCTTACTTTATTTTCTCTCAAACCCAATAAGAACTGACGTAATGCCATGGGTGCGTACCGACACGAGACCGTAAGAGGGGGCACTAACGGTTAATGACTCAGCCCGTACAAATCATGTCTATAGGGGGTTTTGGCGCTGGTCGAAGCTTGATAAATTAAGCAATATTGCTGCACCTCAAAGGATAAATATGGGGCAAGTTACCCTCGCGAAGCAACTGTCAAAGTTATGGCAGGATTCGATTTCCAAAATCCGGCAACCCGGCTCTCCGAAACGCCTCGCTATTTTTGAAGCCTGTATTATTGGTTTAGTCTCTGGATTTGCTGCGTTTTGCCTCAAAGAAGGAGCCGGGTTACTGGGATCTTGGCGGGTTTATTATTCTCTTAATAGTGAAATTCCGGCTTGGCTGTTTTTACCCGGTGTCGGCTTAATGGGTGGGTTTGTCACGGGTGTTTTAGTCGAACGCTTTGCCTCAGAAACCGCTGGTAGCGGGGTTCCCCAGGTAAAAGCCGCACTGGCGGGATTACCGATTTCCCTGGATTTAAGGGTGGCGATCGCTAAATTAATCGGCACAATGTTTACCATGGGGGCGGGTTTAACTTTGGGACGACAGGGGCCAACGGTGCAAATTGGGGCGGCAATTGCGGCTTGGATTAGTCGCTGGGTTCCCACCTCTCCCACTTATCGACATCAAATGATTGCCAGTGGGGCAGCAGCGGGATTAGCAGCCGGATTTAATGCGCCTTTGGCGGGGGTATTATTTGTGGTTGAAGACTTACTCCACGATATCTCAGGTCTGACTTTAGGTCCTGCAATTATCGCTTCTTTTATTGGTGCGGTTGTGGCTCGATTATTAGGGGGTCGAGAAATTCCACCAGAACAACTTTCCCAGGCAGTTTTGCACGGCTCTTATCAACAATGGTTACTCGAATTACCAGAGATTCCATTTTATATTTTGTTAGGGGTCGCAGCCGGAGTATTCGGGACGCTTTTTAGTCGGGCAATTGTCAAGTTGATGCGGTTCAATCGTCAAACTCTAAGACTCAGTTTACCCTGGCGGATGGCATTATCTGGGGTGTTGTGTGGATCGATTGTGTCTTTGTTGCCTGAAGTATTCCGTAACAATGCCGGAGTGCGAGAAATTATCCTGGGGGGTGATATTACTTGGCAAACGGCAGCTTCTGTCTTTTTAGCCTATTTTGTCCTCACCATTATTGCAGCGAGTTCTGCGGCTCCGGGGGGATTGTTTGCGCCGTCTTTGATTTTAGGTGCGGCTTTGGGGGAGTTAATCGGAATTTGGGAGGCGAGTTGGATAGGTTTAGAACCCCCGACAACATTTGCCTTAGCGGGAATGGCCGCGTTTTTCTGTGCTGTTTCTCGGACTCCCATGACTTCTGTTGTGATTGTATTTGAGATTACAAGGGATTTTAATTTAGTTCTACAATTAATGATTTGTACGATTGTAGCTTATCTGGTTTCAGAACGGCTTGATGCTTATTCTTTGTCCGATCGTTTATTAAAACTCAAAGGTATTGAACTTAAGCAAAACCAAACTGAACATGATTCTCTTAGCACGCTAACGGCGGCAGATATTATGCAATACCAGGTAGAAACTCTAGAGAGTGAGTTATCTTTAGAAACCGTTTGTGCCTGCTTTGCTGAGTCTCATCATCGCGGCTTTCCTGTGGTTGAACGAGGAAAACTGGTTGGAATTGTTACAGAAAGTGACCTGGCCAATATTGACAAACGATCTCTAACTCCGGAGACACCGCTGCATCAATTAATGGTGAAGCAACCCATTACAGTTAAACCAACTGATTCGCTGAGTGAGGTATTGTACTTACTCTCAAAGTATAAACCCAGTCGATTACCTGTGGTAGAAGGTCGTAAAGTGGTGGGAATTATTACTCGTAGCGATATTATCCGTACAGAAACTAACTATATTACCGGAGACGCGACTCAGATTGGGCAGCATACAGAACCGTCTTATCCGGTGTATTATAAGCGATCGCCTCAAACCGGGACAGGACGAATATTGGTTTCACTACACAACCCTCAAACCGCCCCAGCATTACTCCGGGTAGCGGTTGCAATTGCCCGAGAACGCAATTATGAAATAGAATGCATCAGTATTATTATCATTCCTCGCCATCACTCCCCGAGCGAAACGCCTGTTTCTCTACGCGACAGTTTGGAGTTATTCAAGTCAGCAGAACATATTACCACCACTTGGAAAGTTTCTCTACATACTCAAATTCGAGTCGCTCATAACGTCGCACAGGCTGTTTTAGAAGCGGCGAAAGACCGACATATTAATTTAATCTTAATGGGATGGCGAGGAACAGTCTCGAGTCAAGATCGAGTGTTTGGGGACGTGGTGGATAACATTATGCGGCAAGCCACAGCAGAAGTGGTGGTGGTGAAATGGGCTAAACAAAAGCGCTATAAACTTCAGGAAATAGAAGAGCATCAACCTGTTGGAATTCCTTTGACTCAACAGTCTGTTTCTAATTTTTCGGCTAAGGAATTTAATTTTTCTTCTTATCTACGGCTACACTGGAATCGTTGGTTAGTGCCTGTTCGAGACGGCTCCAAGCAAGCGGCGGCTTTACAACTCTTACCCGCTTTAATGCAACTGAGTCTACAGCCTCAAGTCCTTTTACTCAAGGTAATTAAAGACGATCATCTACAAGAAGAAGTTGAAACCTTAAATTTTGTCGCTCAGGGATTAAGTTCTTATATTGAAGCTGAGATTGATGTGACGGCTGTTTGCTCCCAATTTACCGCCCATGGCGTATTAGATGTGGCGCGTCAACGACATTGTGATGTGATTGTTCTGGGGGCAAGTCAGGAAGGAATGCTGAAACAGGTCATTCAAGGAAATATTCCAGAAGCGATCGCCCGTGGCTGTGATTGTACCGTTATTTTAGTTCGTCCAGCAACCAATCGCTAAATTTTAATTGAAAAATTAATAAAATTAAATAGATTATTTATAATAGTATCGAGTCCACTTAATTTTAAGATTTTGTCTCTTATGAATTCCATCCAACTTTAGAACAAAAATCCTCTGAATATAGCAACGAGCGCTGGTGTGTTTACAGATTTCAGTAACGAATCATCACAAATATCTTTGTTTTACAGTACTTTCGTCGGCTCTCTAACACCTAACAGCTAATACCTAATACCTCCGCGATCGCGCTATAACTCATACTTTGTGTCAAGAGTCTCTTTGTGGTTTAATCATGAATCCTAATCCTCGTAATCCAGTTTTACTCATTCATGGCATTTTTGATACAACAAATATCTTTAATAAAATGTCAGCCTATCTGACTCAACAAGGTTGGGAAGTTCACAGTTTTAACCTTCTACCCAGATGGGGATTTCTGCAACTCAATCAATTAGCTGAGCAAATTAAAGACTATGTTGAAAAAACCTTTCCCCCCGATCAATATATCGATTTAGTCGGTTTTAGTATGGGGGGAATTGTGAGTCGATATTATATTCAACGCCTCGGTGGAATTAATCGTGTCCAACGTTTTATCACAATTTCTTCGCCTCATCATGGCACTTGGACAGCGTACTTTTATATCACGCCCGGTACAGTTCAAATGCGCCCCGATAGCAATTTTTTAAAAGACTTAAATCAAGATATTGATCAACTGAATCAACTCAATTTTACCTCAATTTGGACTCCCTTTGATGGGATGATTGTCCCGGCAAATAGCTCTCAATTATCGGCGGGAGAAGAAATCAAGCTCGATATTTTACTCCATGCTTGGATGGTACGAGACAGACGCATTCTTCATACAGTCGCAGAAGTATTATCTCAACCGATTAAATCATCTACAGTTGCGAATTAACCACTTAATTAGAGTCGGGATTAAAGGTTAATGGTGGTAAGGTTTCTTCGGTGCCTGAAGCGGTTGTTAATGTCACAATAAACTTTTCGTGCCAGCTTCCTATTACCTGAGTATAAAGATAAGGAATAGAACTTTCACGACTTAATTGTTGCTCATCTAATATCTCTGTGGCATCGCTGACTCGTAACCCCACTCCAGAGGGTAAATTAACGCCGCTGGGTGTGCCGAGTATGAGCAGCAATATCCATTCTGGGTTGGTTTCAACGCTGTCTAATGACCATGTTACAGTATACAACCGTAACGGAGTATTATTGAGCTGTAAATCTTGATAAGCGCCTCCGATTTCAGGCGGAATCTCTACCCCAAGTTGTTGTAATTCCTGCAACAAATTCGTTAAATTGTCTGCACCAGAACGCATTGCAGTTGCGGGACTTAAAGATAAATTCGGTAGCAATATCCACGATAACTCTGTTGCAATATCGTCTAATTGATTCGATAACCAACGACTGACATTAATACTCGGTTGAGTCAGGAGTTTAACAATATCTGATAAATGCTGACGCAGTTGGGAAATAATAGAGGGATTTGGTGTTTCAATAGTTTGAATTTGATACACCCATTGTAAGAGTTCAGATTGAGTTAAAACGACGCTGGCTTGTTGCCAAGATAGCTGTTGCCACAAAGGGATAATCGTTTGATTTTCTGATGGTAAATTAGGTATAATTTTTTGAAGTTCGGCTGCAATTGCTGTTAGTTCTGTGGTTCGATTGGGAATAGGTAATAAAGGAATATTTGCAGGTGTTAAACATCGCCATTGCAACAGTAATTGTTCCGGATTTAAATTCATCCAAGCCAGAGGAATTGAATAAGTCCAATCTAACTCAGGTTGCAAAGCAGCAGCGGCTTGATATTGTTGCCAATCTTGATAGGAGAAAAAGCCACAAACGCAGGCGGTTTCTAACTCTTCTTGAACTTCTACAACAATATAAAAATGAGCAGTATATTCAGGTAAATCTAGAACCATTCGAGGCACTGTTACAACTTCATCTGTTAAGCTACCAACAGTTAATAAACATACTTTAAATTGATTAACTTGAAGTTGAAAAATCGCGTCTGAATAAAAATTAAGTTCAGGTTTATCAAGGGAACAGTTTTCTGTATTGAGAATTAAATCAGAGGAATTTTCTGCTAACCAATTTTCTAAGCCAAAACAGCCTAACGCATTTAAATAAACTCGCCATTGTTGAGATGAATCAATCGTTTGGCTAAGGTTTAAAGCTTGATTAATTTGTTCGGGGTTAAGCTCAACGATGTCTGGATGAAATGACTCAAAATCGAGCATCATTTCAGATAAGTTTAAAGTTGTATTGTTCATGGTTTCTGTACCTCTTAATTTAGTTCTTTTTTGAGTTAATTCGCAATCCAACAGCTATGATTAAAAATAATATAAATCGTGTTTTTAGGTTAATTAATTTTCATGTTTTTATCCAAATAACTACAAAGTTTGAGGGAAAATTGAGTTTCTGTTGTATTTTCTTTAGCGGTATGAGCATCAGATTCAGCATCTGCCATTAATTGATTAATTTGCTCATCTAAAGCTTCAACTAAAGGCTGATGAATTTCAGCTAAACGTTCAGAATCAAAGGTATTAGAATTCTTGAGAAAATCTAACAAACGTTGCTGTAATTCATTAACTAAATTTTGACGAATTTCAGCCCGAAATGATTTAAGTTTGAGTAAACGGCTAACTTGATATTGGGCTTGAAGTCCGATAATCTTTGCAATTTCTCCCATTGATTTTCCTTCACAATGAAACAGGTGTAAAGCTTGTAAAAATTGTTGAGATTTAACTTTATCTCGCCGTTTAATTTTATCCACCCAACGATTAGTAACTTCCGCCAAACTTGCATTAAATCCTAATATTAACTGCTGCCGATAGACATTTAAAAATTCACTCACTTCTGTTTCATTTTCGTTTTCTGATGCAGTTGGAGCCGGAATTCGAGCTGCCCAAGATTCACTTTCTCCCGTATCTAAAGATTGGGTAGAGAGATATTTTCCTCGGACATAAATGCGATATTCTCTTAACCGATTTGCTAAGTCTAAAAGTTGGACAGCAACAAAATTAGTAGCACAGTCTCGCTCATATTGAGAACATAACATCTCAGCCATTTTTTGATACTGTTCCGGGGTAGGGGGTTGACACCGTTTTCCGGGTTTACGAGAACCTGGATTTCGGTAAACGGCATGATAACAGCATAAGATTTGACGATGAGATTCAATTTCTTCAGCGGTGAGTTGATGAAATTGAGATAAAATACGCTCTAATTGCTGAGGTTTTGTATCATTTAAAATAGCCCAGTTACTGACTTGATAAACCCCTCTTTCTAAGAGAAAATGGTTGAGTTCTGGATGGAATTTTACCTTCCGATTTGTCCAAGTGGCTAAACTGCTTTGTTGGGGATCAAAACTTTGCATAATTTGCCGAGAAAAAGACAAATAAGATGAAGTTTGAGACACACCCGTCCCCGATTCATCGAGTACAAAAGGCAGTAAGTCTTGACAATTAAACCCATGAGTTGTGCCAAATCGTTCTTCGAGATGCCGACAAACTAGCAAAATTTCCCCAGAAATTAGACACAATAAACAAAGTTCAGCCTTGTCACTCTGATGTTTGGGTTCAGATTGATGCACCCACTGCATCAGTTGAGACTCAACCTGATGTTGTTGAATCTGCATTTGACTGACAACTTCCGGGAAGACATGCGTAAAGAAGACTTTAGCATCTGTCATCTCAGAGATGGTGTATCCTCCTGAAATCTTGAGTTTGACCAGTTTCCAGTATTTTGATGGATTACCCATAGATGTTCAATATGCCGATGATGATGATTAAAATAGCTTCCCCGTAAAGGGATTGTTTATCACCTCTGAATGATTGCATCCCAGAAAGACAATTTGAGTGAGAATCTGTTTCATCCTTCTACTGAAACATATGTCTCAAATCATAACGGTTATGCAGGGAAATGCTCACTTTCTTTGGCTTCAAAATACCGTAATATATTTGCTTCGTTGTTGTCTAGGTTATACAACTCACTCCGGCTCTCTCAAGCGACTTGAATAGGGCATTTTTAAATCATTATATCCTCTGAGCAACAGATTAAATCGATTCTAGTCACTGTGAATTGTATGTTTATCCTGTTGATTATCCTCGCGACTCAATTTTGTCATGAGTGGTTTGTTGTTGACTCATAACAGATATAGACTAAGAAAGCAAAACTTAGTAGGATGAAGGTATTGCTTCTTCGTCTGGCTTAACTATTGAGCGGGTTTATGAGAATTCTGAAATCGTATTGGCAAACATTTATTGGTTTGTATTTGAGCAAATTTATCAACAGCAGTATTCTATAATTTATAATGTTTGAACGCTTGTAATAGTCAAGGTAATTTTGGGCATTATAAGATCAACCCAATCACTATAAGTTTCACCTCAACTATGACATTCACAGCAAGTAGCAATCTACCTGACATCCCCGGCTACTCGATCATTGAACAACTCTACAAAGGTTCCAGAACAGCGGTATATCGTGCATTAGAAGACCATCAACAGCACTCAGTCATTATCAAAGTCTTGCAACGGAAATATCCTAACTTCAGTGAATTAGTACAATTTCATAACCAATATACCATTACTAAACACTTAGTAACTTCGGGTATTGTTCATCCCTTGGGGCTGGAACCTTGGGGCAATAGTGTGGCGTTAGTAATGGAAGATGTCGGGGGTATATCTCTTCAGCAATATATCAAACATCAACCTTTAAATTGGTTGGAAATACTAGAAATTACTCAACAATTAGCAGAGATTTTACATGACTTGATCGAGTGTCATGTCGTACACAAAGATATTAAACCCGCCAATATTCTGATTTGTCCCCAATCTAAACAAATTAAACTAATTGACTTTAGTATTGCTTCGCTGCTACCCAAAGAAACCCAAGAACTTAAAAATCCCAATGTATTGGAAGGGACTTTAGCCTATTTAGCGCCGGAACAAACCGGAAGAATGAACCGAGGTATTGATTATCGCACAGATTTTTATGGGTTGGGAATCACCCTGTATGAACTCTTAACAGGAGAATTACCGTTTTTGAGTCATGATCCTCTCGAACTGATACACTGTCATATTGCCAAGCTTCCGACTCCAGCGCATCAGATTAACCCCGATATTCCCCCAATGGTATCAGCAATTGTTCTGAAACTGATGGCGAAAAATGCCGAAGATCGCTATCAGAGTGCCTTGGGGCTGAAGTATGACGTGGAATTATGTTTGAGGGAAGGCAAACAAACAGGCACAGTTACAGAATTTGAACTCGCACAAAGAGATATCAGCGATCGCTTCGTCATCCCTGAAAAATTATACGGCAGGGCATCAGAAGTGCAAACCTTGCTTGATGCGTTTGAGAGGATAGCATCTCAAAAGCCGGCTTCCCCTTTAGCCAGGGGGACGGGATTAGGATCTCTCAGGAGTGGTGCAGAAATGATGCTGGTAGCAGGTTTCTCTGGAATTGGAAAAACAGCGGTTGTAAATGTTGTTCATAAGCCTATTGTCAGGCAAAAAGGCTACTTTATTAAAGGAAAATTCGACCAATTCAATCGCAATATTCCCTTTTCTGCTTTTGTGCAAGCGCTGCGAGATTTGATGGGACAATTATTAAGTGAAAGTGATGCTCAACTCCAACAATGGAAAAGCAAAATTATTCATGCAGTCGGAATTCAAGGGCAAGTTATTATTGATGTTGTTCCTGAGTTAGAACAAATTATTGGGACTCAGCCTCCTGTGGCAGAATTACCCGCAAGTGCAGCCCAAAATCGTTTTAATTTGCTGTTTGGTAAGTTTATTCAAGTTTTCACAACTGCAGATCATCCTTTAGTCATTTTCCTCGATGATTTACAGTGGGCTGATTCTGCTTCTCTCAATTTAATTAAACTGTTGATGACTGAATCTTCTAATTCCTATTTATTAATGATTGGGGCATATCGAGATAATGAAGTATTTCCGGCTCACCCATTAATGTTAATTTTGGATGAAATGGGAAAAGCAAATGCAACGATTAACACAATCACTTTAGCGCCATTGTCCCCAGGAAATATTAATCGTTTAGTGGCTGATACCCTGAATTGTGACAGAGATGCGGCTCAACCTTTGACAGAATTAGTCTATCAGAAAACCAAGGGAAATCCGTTTTTTACCACTCAGTTTTTATTGGGTTTATATGGAGATCATTTAATTAAGTTTGATCGAACAGTCGGGCATTGGGAATGTGATATTGCCCTGGTGAGGCAACGAGCGTTAACGGATGATGTGGTGACGTTTATGGCGCAACAGATACAGAAGTTGTCCGGAGAAACTCAAGAGGTATTGAAACTGGCTGCTTGTATTGGTAATCAGTTCGATTTGTCTACTTTAGCAATCGTTTGTGAGAAGTCGGAAGAGGATACAGCAGACGGTTTGTGGAGAGCATTACAACAGGGATTAATTTTGCCTCAAAGTGAAGTTTATAAGTTTTTTCAACCTGGAAAGATTAATCATTCTTTCTCAATTTCCGATCACTCTTCACCCAGTTATAGATTTTTGCATGACCGAGTTCAACAAGCTGCTTATGCTCTGATTCCCGAACCAGAAAGAGCGTATATTCATCATACTGTTGGGGAACTTTTATCAGAGGTTGCTATCGATTTAGATAACAATGAAAAGCTGTTTGATATTCTGAATCATATTAATATGGGTCGAGATTATATTCTGCAACAAGCTCAGATTTTGAAGGTGTGTAATTTGAACTTAGTAGCGGGTAGAAAAGCCAAAAAGTCAACCGCATATCAGGCGGGTATCTCTTATCTTTCTACTGGAATTGAGCTTCTACCCTCTAAGAGTTGGGAAATCGATTACACTTTGACATTCTCTCTTTACCAGGAGTGTCTCGAATGCTATTACCTCGCGGGAGAATTTGAAAAAGCAGAAGAATTAGTTAAAATCACTTTAAAAAATGCGGCTTCTGTATTAGATAAAGCCAGTATTAATGTCATTCGTCTCATACATTACCAGAATAATGCGGCTTATGAAAAAGCCATTCAAACGGCACTTGAAAATTTAAACATGTTGGGATTAGAGTTACCCGAAAAACCCAGTCAATCCGAGATCAATTCAGTTTATTTAGAAGTAGAAGAGTTAATTGGTAATCGGGATATACAAAGCTTTGCAATGCTGCCGGAAATGCAAAGTGAAAAGCAACAAGTGATGCTACAGTTACTGATTAATTTAATCCCCCCAACTTATATCACGAATACAAATCTAATGGTACTTGTGATTCTGCACATGACGGGTCTGAGTATCAAGCATGGCAATACGCCTCTATCGGGATTTGTTTATCTTTGGTATGGGACTGTCCTCTGCTCAATGTTTGAAAAATATGACGAAGGAGATGGCTTTGGGGAGTTGGGATTAAGTATTAATGAAAAATCAGATGTTTTTGCCCTGAGGGGTAAAATTTATATGACATTTGGCAGCTTTATTAGTCACTGGAAAAGACCATTAAAAGTCGGTTTAAAATGGATAGAGCGTTCTTTTCAACCCGCGATGGAAGCAGGGGAATTGTCTTGGTGTTTTCATGGATCTCTGTTTAATTTTTGGAATAAATTTATGTTATCTGAAACCTTAGAAGTTCTAAGCAAGGAGCAAAAAAAGCTATTTGATTTTGCTTATAATATAGAGCTGCCTGCTGCTTTAGCCATTGCGACTCAACGCCAAGTTATCCTCAACTTACAAGGTTTGACTGATGATCCGTTAAACCTAAGCGATGAAAATTTTGATGAGACATCTGCGCTTCAAGTCTTTAGTGATTATAATTATTTTTATGGTTATAGCACCTATTATTTTGCTAAAGCATTTATACATTTTTGCTACGGCTATTATTCAGAAGCTTATCAATTTGGATTAGAAGCAGAGAAAACTCATGATTCTCTGTATAGTCAGTTTCAATTAGTCATGCATGATTTTTATCAAGCCATCAGTCTCACCCAACTTTTCTATGATAAAACTAATATTAATTATCAAAATAATATTTTAGGCAAGATCAATAATTATGCTAAAAAATTTCAACTATTAGCTCAGACTTGCCCAGAAAACTACTCAATTTTATCCCTATTATTAGAAGCAGAAGTGAGTCGGATTAATAGTAAGTTTGGGCAAGCTTTTGAATACTATGAATTAGCAATTACTGAGGCAAAGACAAGGGGATATTTACACATTGAAGCCCTGACTAACGAACTGGCTGCTAAATTCTACCTGAATTGGGGCTTAGACTCCGCTCAACCCAACGCTAAAGACTCCGCTCAACCCAACGGTAAAGAAAAAGTGGCGGCAGGTTACATGACGGAAGCTTACTACTGCTATGCGCGTTGGGGAGCCAAAGCCAAAACCGATGACTTAGAATCTCGCTATCCTAACTTACTTCACTCAATTTTAAAGTCTGCTGGACAAACCCTCAATCCCCTCGAAACCTTATCGAGTCTTACCTCGTTTAATATTTTCACTCATCATTCTATTACCACTAGCCAAACATCAATCAGCAACGTTAACAACACCTTGGATTTGACGACTGTACTCAAAGCTTCTCAAGCCCTTTCTGGAATCATTGAACTCGATCAATTATTGTGCCAACTGACCCAAATTATATTACAAAATTCGGGCGGCGATCGCTGTGCTTTAATGCTGGCTGAGGGTAACGGAGAATGGTTTGTTAGAGCCATCGCTACATTAGATAATACAGAACTTTGTTCCCAACCGTTAGACAACAGTTCCGATGTACCTTTGAAATTAATACAGTATGTCAAACATACTCAAGAAGCTGTGATCATTGACGATTTAAACACAGATTTACCTGTGATTGATGAATACTTACTAACGCAGCAACCGAAGAGTGTATTGTGCTTACCCATCCTCAACCAGGGAAATTTAATTGCTATTCTATACCTGAAAAATTTATCAACCCGTAATGCGTTTACAACAGAGCGAATTGTTATTCTCGATTTCCTTTGTACCCAAGCTGCAATTTCTTTAGAAAATGCCCGTCTTTATCAACAATCTCAAGCTTATGCTCAAAAATTGGAGCAATCTCAACTACAAATTGTGCAGTATGAAAAAATGGCTTCTTTAGGTAATTTGATGGCGGGGGTAGCCCATGAAATTAATAATCCTCTGGGCTTTCTCAATGGTAGTATTGCCAATGTTCAGGAAAATCTGCAAGATATGATTGAGCATCTCGAACTCTATCAAAACCACTATCCTGATGCTGTCGAACCCATACAAGAGAATGCTGAAGAAATTGATTTAGATTTTCTGTGTGAAGATACACCACAAATGCTAGACTCGATGAAAAGTGCAACCGAACGGATTAAAAATATTAGTATTAGTCTCCGCACTTTCTCTCGGGCTGATACAGAACATAAAGTGAGTGCGAATATCCATGAAGGACTCGATAGCACTTTGCTGATTCTGAAATATCGACTCAAAGCCAGTGAAAACCGCCCTGCAATTGAAGTAGTTAAAGATTACGGAGAATTATCTGAGGTGGAGTGTTTCCCCGGACAACTTAACCAGGTTTTCATGAATATCATTGCCAATGCAATTGATGTTTTTGATGAAACCGCTCAAGATTTATCTTACTCAGAGTTAGAAGAAAAACCTCAGATCATTACGATTAAAACGGCACTACTGACGGCAGAAAATATTGTAGAAATTCTGATTGGGGATAATGGTAAAGGGATGACACCCGAGGTGAAGCAGAGAATTTTTGACCATTTGTTTACCACCAAAGGTGTGGGCAAAGGGACAGGTTTAGGGTTGGCTATTGCTCGACAAATTATTGTAGACAAGCATGGTGGCAGTTTGGATGTGAAATCCGCTGTGGGGCAAGGTACACAGTTTTGCATCGAGTTACCGATGGGTTGAGGTAATGTATTGGACAGGACAAAAATAGAGCAAATGATACTCTGAAGCCTTGAAAGTTAAGCTGAGTCTGGGTTAAATTTAATCGGGATGACAGGATTTGAACCTGCGACATCCTGCTCCCAAAGCAGGCGCGCTACCAAGCTGCGCTACATCCCGGATTGTACTTTCATAATCTTACCCTAATTTACACAATTTAGGTAAAAAATTACAAAATTAATTGAATCGGGAGCAACGCAAGCAGCTAAGGCCCCAAATTTGAGGTACATTGTTAAAGGTGATGGCGGAGGATTGTCCACTTCAGCCATATTCCGATACCTCGCAACGATATCAATCTCTGCCTGCGTATGTTCGCCTGACTCAAGCAAATCTTAAACTGCACCTCCTGTAATTGAAACACCTAAATAAGTTAGTCTGGATACCAGAACATTCCTTTAATTCCCTCAGGATCAGGTACAAAACCCAAGTTTCGGTAGAAGTCCACAACCTGAGGGTCTGCAAATAAGGTAATGTTACTGATATCATCGCTACGGAGTTTTTTAATGATAAAGTTCATCAAAGCTTTGCCTAAACCTTTACTCTGGAAATCAGGGTGGACAACCACATCCCAGAGTGTCGCGTTGAAGGCATGATCGGAAGTCGCACGAGCAAACCCGATCAGTCGTCGCTGGTTCCCGCGCATTTGCCACATAGAAACGACAAGATAGCTATATTGAATCGCTTTTTTGACCTTTCTCAAGGGCCGACGAGACCAGCCAACGGCGTTACAGAGTTCTTCTAGTTCATAGAGATCAATATCGCGCTCTGTGCTAAAAAAGACTCGACCACTGCTGATCGGCTTCCGGGCTGCCGGGGAATTAGAATTATTTCCCTCGGGGGTGTACCCCTCGTATTCCTCCATCATTTGGGAGCTAGGAGTCGAATCTGAACTGCTAAACAAGTTTTTCCAGAAACCCATGCAGGCGTGGTAATGATAGTAAACATGAATGATCGTATTAGATAGTATATCTCCCGTACCCTCCCTGCAATTATGGCTCCGGGCTTAAAAACATCAACCTTAGAACTGTTAAAGCGCTTCAACCGAGCGTTTCCCCAATTTTATGAGCAATTTGTCAGTAGTGAAATTCAGTTGCAAAATCTTAAACTGGCTTATCAAATTTACCGCACTCGACAAGCGGTGATTGAAGTACTCCCAGAAGGCAGCCGTAGCGCCATACATTTTGCTTATCGCAACCAATCATTCCTACTCAGTGACATTTTTGGGGTATTAGCTGCGTATGGACTCACCATTCACAGTTTAAGTCTGTATGGACAAATTTATCCTCCGATGTTGGTGTTTATCAAGTTGGTGGTCTCCCGAGGGGGTAAGGCACTGACGGAGAAGACTTCAGAGAATGTATCCCGTGCCATCACAGAAGCCTTAGCAGGACACTTTGAAGTCGAAGAGATGTTAGCGGTCGAATTTAACCTGGATGCGGGCTTAGAAGACGTAGCAACCGAGTTTTACGTTGATCCTGTGTTTCACCTCCCTGCTTTATTGATTGAAGCCGATAATCAACCGGGATTATTCTATAAGGTCATGTATGCCATTTGGCAAGAAGACTTACTTGTGGTTAATGCTAACCTGCTGGTTTGGCGGGGACGAACCCGTTTAATTCTCTATCTGCTTGGCCCAAATGAAAGTCTGATTCCAGATTATCTAGGCCAGAAAATTGCAGAAGGGATGCGACAACGGTTGATGGGGGAAAGGTATTAGAGGGCGGGATCAGTTTTTTTTATTGTATATCCCGCTATCATTATTCACCTTAAAATTTTGAGACAGAGGTGATAATATCCTCTATTTAAACAGTTGTTTATTTTTTTAATCCTCAGCGAGATTATCCGGGTGTTGATTCACAATTAATGCTACAGGAAAATGGGTTAAAGTTTGACCCACATTAATTAAATTACTACTTGAAATTGGCTGTTCGGTAATCGTTTCATACCAAGCTGGTTCAGATTCCTTTTCAATGTCAATCGCCGTATCCCCCCAAACTTCCTCACCCAGAGGAAATTGATTTAACTGGACAATTGAAGTCAGGAAACGAGGCGCAATCACAACAATAGTCGTTTCTTTGTAGGTACGTGCGAACGCAATAATATGATTCGCATATTGACCCACAACATTTAAAGGTTGATAAGATCCTTGTTGAAATACGTCTCTATATTGTCGCCGACTTTCTAAAACCCGCGCAATTAAAAATAGTTTGAGTCGTCCATCTTCACGAGTAGCGACCAAGTCATCAATTAAACTTTGCATTCCTGTTTTAGATCGACGCTGTATTTCTTGTAGAAAAGACAGTCTTTGTTCAAAATCAACAGGCCGACGGTTATCGGGATCAACTAAACTTAAATCCCACAATTCTGTTCCTTGATAAATATCCGGTAACCCAGGTGTCGTCAGCTTTAATAAGGTTTGAGACAAAGAATTAAAGATACCGTAAAATGTGGTTTTTTCTTGAAACTGTTGTAAGGAATGCAAAAACTTATTATCTTCTGTTTTCTGCAGAATTTTATCAACAAAGCTCACAAATCCTTCTTCATAAGCGGTATCAGGACGTAGCCAAGCGGTATGTACTTTCGCTTCTCGAACCGCTTTGACGACATATTCTTTAATTCGTTCAATAAAGGCGGGATATTCTTCTTCTAAGAATGGATAAGCACCCACTAAAGTTTGATAGAGAAAATACTCATCGTTACCATCAGGAATAAATCGTGTTTCTTCCTCTATTTTGTATTCTCGATTTAGTTGAATCCAGTTCCTGATCTGAGTTTCCCATTCATCTGGTATTTCTGAAATCACGTTTAAACGCGCCCGAATATCTTCACTGCGTTTTGTATCATGGGTAGAACTTGCATTCATAGCATGAGGCCAATTTTCTAATCTGTCTTGATTAAATTGATGAAAATCTTCTGCTGTAATTCCGAAGTGTTGAGGCGATCCACCGACTTCATTCAGTGACAAGAAGCGATTATAAACGTAGAAGAGTGTATCTTCAATTCCTTTAGCGGTTAGAGGGCTAGAAAACTGCTGAAACTTCATCACAAATAACAGCCAAAGTTGACGATCTTCCTCACTCATGACTTCATCATAATCAAGCAATAATAGCTTCTCAATCAGATTTAATTCATTCAACAATTCAGGTAATGCTTTCTTAGCGCCTTTAGTGGCTTGTTGTACATAAATTCGATCAGATTGGCTAACTCCATCTTCGTTAATATAAGTCCGATACACTGGAAAACGAACCAAGACTTCCATAATCGCTGTTTTTAAACCCAGCATGGTAAAATCACGGCCATAACGATATTGACCGGAAATTCGTTTGAGTAATAAAGCTAAATTATCCGCATCTCCCGCTAAGCCTTTATTGGCAATTAACCGCTTTTTCTCAATCACTAAATCGGGATAAGGTGTGGTCAAACCGGATACATCTCGATAAATTTGATTAAATCTTTCTTGGTTTTGACTTTGACAGAATACACCATTACCATAATTTAAATATTCATAGCCAGATGTCCCTTGAATTGGCCATGTAGTCGGTAATTTTTCCTCTAGTTCTAAAATCTTTTCAACCGTAATATAAACATCTTTCGCTTTATTTCTCAGCCAATATAAGTATTGAATGGGATTAAATAAGCCATCAATATGATCGATTCTTAATCCGTTAAAGTGACCCGATTTAACCAGTTGACTAATTAAATGATGTGTTCTTTCAAATACTTTTTGGTCTTCGACTCGCACACATATTAATTCATTTACGGTGAAAAAACGACGGTAATTCAGTTCTTCTGCACCGACTTTCCAGAAAGACAATCGAAAGTTTTGATTTTGTAAGAGATGATCTAAAGGATTGAAGGTTTCCGGCTTTCCGGGCTTACCATTAAAGTAGTCAATATTGTTATCAATAAACTTCTTAATTTCCGGATTATCTCGATACAGTTCCCACAATAAACCTTTAATAAATAAGGCTTGATCTTTGCGTTGGTGACTAGATGTTTCTGAGGGAATACTTTTAATAATATACAGTACCCCGAGTAACTTGATAACGTCTGGGTTTCTTTTGCCGAGTTTTTGTGAAAGTTCTTCTAAGTTATGACTAATAAATTCACCGTAAGACTCAACTTTTAGCGGGACTTTAAAACCATAATAGTTAATACTTAAACCCTCTTCATTATAAGATAATTGTAGCTGTCCATTTTCTAGGCAATTTCCGTAAAAATCTCCTAGTAATGGCGTTAAAACCCGTCCTCTTGTATCTTCATAAGGATGTTCCCAGTTAATCTCAAAATAATCAAAATATTCTGAATCTCTCCCATATTCTAAGATATCCATCAATAGCCGATTTTGACTATCATAAGCCATGTGGTTCGGGACGATATCTTGCACCCATCCCATCTCTCGCTGATGCAATTCATCCACAAGTGCATCAAAGTCTTCACGGGTTCCTAATTCTGGGTTAAGCTGATTAGAATCAACCACATCATAACCATGCATACTGCCTTCTCTTGCTTTAAAAATTGGGGAAGCATACAAGTCTGAAATGCCTAATTCTTCCAGATACGATACAATTTTATGAGCTGCATCAAAGCCAAAATCTGGATTAAACTGAATTCGGTAAGTTGCAATCGGAATTCTCATCGGTTGTATACTAGTAGATTAAAGGGTTTAAATGTATTGAGATAGATATTTAGCGAATCAGATTGATATTATCATACTCAGGGGTGTTAGGTTTTAGGGATTCGGTTTTAGGGATTCGGTGGCGCGGTTTTGGGAATTAGGTTTTATAGCAACGTTCGCGCTCCGCGTGGCGTAAGCCGTAACGCTCATTGCTATAAATCTGCTAAAACTTAAGTAAATATAAAATTATTGCAGAAAAAGCTAAAGTGATGAGATGCTGATCAAGGTTTGTGAACTTATCGATTAAAAGACTTAGATCAAAATATTTGATTCGATAGATAGGTAAAGCTGTGGAAAGGGTCTGGATCTGTTGAATCTAGAAAGGATTGTTCAAAAATGGTTAATCAGGGAAATTGTATAAATAAACCCGGTCTTGATCAAAACAATTACAATTTTTTATACCGACCCAGAAAACTCAACAAAAAAGATATCACAATTGCGATTCCTGCTGGATGCCAACTTTGCGATCCAGGAATTCGCCGAGATATTCAGCAATTAACTCACCTGTATGGTTTTTTTATTCTCCGTACACATGAAAATGATGCTTTATTAGACCATCAGCGCTTCAAACAATGGAGAACTCAGTTGCATTTATTGCTAGGAAATCAAGTGCGGCAACCTTACAATAATGCAGGCCAAGTTAAATCCGATCACAACGTTACAGCCAGAAAAGTATTGGCTGACTACGGTGTTGATTTTAGAGAAAATGATGTTTTGATGATGTCAAATCCATCCGATCGGGTTAAAGGCAATAAATACAATGGTTCCCAAGAAGTTCATCAAGACAGTACATTTTTAAAAGTTGTTCCTCATTGGGTTGTGTTTACAGTTCTGCAAAATGCTCAATCGGGAGGAGAAACTCGTTTAGCCAGCGGACAGCATCTGTTAAATGCCATTCCTTTACCTTACCTTGTTGCTTTAAAAGAAGCGGATGCTGTTACTTTTTTTAGAGAAGGAACAGATGGTCATCTTCAGAAATCAATCGTTGATTACCATCCTGAAAAAAGATGTATTACAACAGGCTATCGTGCCGATGGTGATATTGAATATCAGTGTAAAAATGCCTTCACTCAGACAGCGATGGACTGGATATGGAACTTTAATAAAAATCCAGAGAGTTATACCAGTGTTTTGTTGGAAGAATTGAGAGAAAGTTTGGTAGTCGCCAATTTAGTGGCTTTCCACGGACGAGAAGGGTTTATCAACTCCGAAACAAGGGTACGAAAAGTCCTACGTTGGACTTTCGATAATCATACTGCCAATCCTCTCGAGCAAGGAATTAAAGTCCCCGAAGGAAGCGAATTAGAAAATGCGGTTTTAGGTTAGGTTTTGGGTTTTGGGTTTTGGGTTTTAGGTTTTCTAGCAACGAGCCATAAAGTGTTTTTACAGATCGTGCATGACAAATAATTAGCATTTTACCTAACACCTAACACCTAATACCTAACACCTAATACCTAACACCTAATACCTAATACCTAATACCTAACACCTAACACCTAACACCTAACACCTAATACCTAATACCTAATAATACATCAAATGATAGAGGTCAATCAAGCCATGAAAAATGGGATTGAAGAACAAGATAATGTCTTGAAATTAAGCTTGGATAATAACATCACAATTCTGGCAGAAAATCATCCGAGTGTTTGGTTTGCTTTTTCACCGTCTTGTGTTGCAATGTGTGAATTGATTAACGTTGATAACTGTTCGGGAAAAGTGGTAATGGATTTGGCAGCAGGTTCCGGGGTTCTTGGAATCGTTGCAGCTAAAAACGGTGCAGCACAGGTAATTTGTACTGATTTAAACCCGGAAGCTGTTACTGCTTCAAAGCGAAATTGGGAATTAAATCATCTCAATCCAAAGCAGTTAAAGTCGTTGCAATCTAACTGCTTTAGTGGGATTAAAGGCAACCCAGAATTTGAAGGAAAAATTGATCGAATTTACTTAAATCCACCCGCTCTTCCTGATACTCAAGAAAAGCTACAAGGGCGGTTGAAGTCGGCTATTGAAACTCCTGCGGGAGAATGGAACCGAAATGGACAGCGAGGCAGATTGGTGATGGATTCCTTGATTGTAGAGGGCAAATCCTATCTGTCACCTGGGGGAGAAATCCTCTTCATTGCTACCAGTAAAAATGGCTCTCGACTCACTGCTCGACTGATGCAACAACACTGGGGAAAAGGTATTGAGAATAGTGGTGAAGATCCTTTAGATTATGCCATTAACTGGGAAGAACGGGGAGAGGCAAACTGGGCAGTTGTACACCGACTTGATATTCCGCTGAAGGATTACCATCTAGAGTTTGTTCCTCTCTACGAACAACTGGCTGAAGAAGAAGGAGAATCTTCGCCGTTTGTAGAACAGGATGGCAATTTATACCAAAAATTGTATTTTATTCGCGCCCAAAATCATTAAAAACAACAACTCAAAAAGAAAGATGAAAAGTATAGTCATTTTTTGTAATGAAGATTTGATCGCGAATGTCACTCTCAATTTTTTGCTGCCTTGTTTAGTCGAAAGAAACTTCAAAGTCAATATTTTTTTATCGAATAAACTTTCTAGAAAGGAAGAAGATAGGGTAGAAATTTTGTCTAAGTTTAATTTCATGACGAAATCTTATACTAACCAAATTTTTTTTCCTTGGATTGAATCGAATATCGATAGCGATCAAAACTATTTGATGACATTTAATCAGCTCTTTAAAAAATATGATTGTTCGACCTATCGTATCCAAAGCACTAAGGGAACAGAAGAGCAAAATCAAATCATTGCAGTTTATCAAGAGAACAAACCTGATGTCAGTTTGTCTGTGAGAAATAATTTAATTATTAGTTCAGAAGTGATTAACATCGCTAGTCGCTATGGTTTAGGGAAGATTTTTAATATTCATTCATCAAAACTCCCTGAACGAGCTGGCGTATGGTGTGCTTTGCGGGATATGGCTGAAGGAAAATCTCTTTATGGCACCTTACATATTGTCGATCAGGGAATTGATACAGGGAGTATCATAGAGACCTACTCGATAGATATTCAGAGTAATTATAGCTATCTAAAAAATTTATGTTTGATTTACACAAAAGGGATCTATTATTTTTTAGAAATGCTCGACCAATTGGATAATAAATGTTTGGATATCCCGAGCCAGGTACAGAATAATAGTCAAAGAAAATATTATAAGACTCCAACCCAAACAGAAGTTAATCAAACGGAAGATTTAGGTATAAAAATATTTTCTGAATCAGACTATAATGAGATGACAATGTGTTATTATAATCGAAAAGCAAGCTATTCTTTGATTCAAGAAATAACTCGGCTCAATGCTTTTGAATTTATTACTTTATAGGAGTTTAAAATGTCAACAAATCAACCCATTAGTACAACAACAGCAGAAAACTTTCAATGGGGAACGGGCTGTCAAGGATGGCATTTATTAGCCAATGACGATCTGACTGTCACACAAGAAATTATGCCTCCTAACAGTACGGGGGTAGAACATTATCACGAAGTTTGCCAACAGTTTTTCTATGTACTTGAGGGCGAACTCACTATTGTGATTGAGGACAAAAAACACGTTCTTAATTCGGGTGATGGTATGCTAATCTCTCCAGGAGCGCTGCATCAAATTAGGAATGATTCCAGTAATGAAACACATTTGATCGCCATCTCTTCGCCCAACAGCTTTTATGATTTTAAGAATAAAGCAGGAGAAGCGCCGGAGGATTGGAAACCTGATTTCTTTCCCAGCCAGAAATCCTGAATCTTAACCCAATTTTTGAGATGTCTAATCATCAGCTCAAAACTATGAAAAAAAACAAACATATTGCTGTGTGGTCCTCTCCTAGAAGCTGTTCAACATTATTGACACGAGCTTTCGAGCAGTTAGAAGGATGTCTGATTTTTGACGAACCTTTCTATAGCCCATACCTGGTGACTCATGGCTTCCATCATCCTCATCGCTCAGAGATTATGAGCTTGTATGAAACTGACTATAAGAAGGTGATTGAACAAATTACTGGTGACTTACCTGAAGGCTTTGATTTTTCATTTCAAAAACATCTAGCGAAGAATGTGTTGCCACATTTTGGAAGAGACTGGCTCAAAGATATTAACAGTTTTTTGTTGATTAGAGATCCAAAGAAAACTATATTATCTTACCAAAAAGTACTTAAAGAAGTAAGCTTTCATGATGTTGGTATAGAAGAGCTTTATAATGTTTTTATGGAAATAAAAGCATTAAAAAAACAAGCGCCTCTAGTTATTGATGGTGATAATTTATTAAAAAATCCGGTAAAAACTTTGAAGTCAATATGTCATTATATTGATGTTCCTTATTCAGAAAAAATGCTGAGTTGGCTACCTGGATTGCACAATTCAAACCTGTTTTTTACTGGTGTTTTATCATCCTATAAAAATACTTGGTATTCTACTGTGGCAAGTTCCAGCGGATTTTTACTTGATGCAGAGAAGCAGATCTGTTTCCCAGATGAGTTAATGCCTTTGCTGAAGAATTGTATGCCTTATTATGAAAAACTATTGCAACATTGCTTGAATTTAAATTAACTTACTAATGAATCTTGAACACTTGCCAATCGCAGAAAAAACCTTTCTGGTAACAGGTGCAGGCACTGGAATTGGCTACTCCATTGCCGATCAACTAATTACCCAGGGCGCCAAAGTGATTCTGCACTGCAATTCTCATATTGAGCCTGCCCAGAAGCTAGTATCTGGGGCAAAATCAGACTGTGTCGTCATTCAAAAAGACTTATCCCAACCCCTAGCCGGACAAGAATTGGTGGAGGAAACAATTAAGCGGGGATATTCCATTGATGGTGTTGTTAATAATGCCGGAATTATGAATGAATTGGCATGGGATGATGATCCCTCAGTTTGGGAGGAAAAATGGCTTAAAACCCTTCAGGTTAATCTGATTGCTGTTGGTGCGATCGCTCGATGTGCTATCGAACATTTTAAATCTAAGGGGGGAGGAATTATTGTTAATATCTCCAGTCGTGCAGCCCATCGCGGCGATATCCCAGAGTGTATGCACTATGGAGCTTCAAAAGCGGGCGTGAGTAATCTCACCAAAACAATTGCTCGAAACTTCGCAGCCGATGGAATCCTGGCTTATTCGATTTGTCCCGGCTTTGTGAATACAGAGATGACGATGAATGCGTTGGAAACTTATCCCTTAGATGAGATTTTAGCGGGTATTCCCCTTAACCAGCTTGCCCAACCCGAAGAAGTGGCTGCCATGGTGGTTTTCCTGTTGTCAGGACAAGTTCCCTCGGCAACCGGAACTAATATTGATATTAACGGAGCCTCATACGTGCGGTGATAGAGGTTAGGTTTTAGGGGTTATGTTTTAGGGGTTAGGTTTTAGGGGTTAGGTTTTAGGGGTTAGGTTTTAGGTAAAGTGCTAATTATTCAGATAGGCTAATTGTTCTTTTTCTCCCTTAGTTTTTTCATTAGAGTGTTTAGCATTTTTCCTATTTCATCGCTGAGTTCTAAAACGGGCTGTAAATCAGAGTTTTTAACGTAAGATAATCTGCCAGTAATGAGTAAATGTGTTTCTAATTCTTTGAGAGATCCATTCGCGATGGAGAGATGATGAATATAGTCTCCCAAATGCAGTCTCCCTTTGCCCTCAGCGATGTTAGCGGGAATCGAAATAGCAGCTCGTTGAATTTGGCTACTCAGTCCATAAATCTCAGTTTTCGGTAACTTAGAAGTGAGTTGATAACATAATATAACCAAATCCATTGCCCGATTCCAAACCTTTAAATCTCGATAACTCCTAACTTCAAGCATCCCGATCGCCTTTTTCGTTGAGTCGTTCTTTCAAACCTAACACCTAATCCCCAAAACCTAACACCTAATCCCCAAAACCTAACCCCTAACACCTAACACCTAACACCTCAAAATGGATACTATCGTTCAATTATTTGAAGCCCAAGTCAAACGAACCCCTAAAACTATTGCGGTCAAGTTTGAGAACCAGCAATTAACCTACGAGGAACTCAATGCCAAAGCCAACCAATTAGCCTGGTATTTACGTACCTTGGGTGTCGAGCTAGAAACTCTGGTGGGGATTTGTGTGGAGCGTTCTATTGATACACTTGTGGGACTATTGGGGATTTTGAAAGCGGGGGGGGCTTATGTACCCTTAGATCCATCCTATCCTCAAGAACGTTTAGAGTTCATGCTGTCTGATACTCAAGTGCCAGTATTGTTAACGCAACAGAAATTGATCGAAGGAATTCCAACCTATCAAGGACATCTGGTTTGCTTGGATACAGATTGGCAGAAAATCGCTGTAGAAAGCCAGACGAACCCCATTTGTGAGGTTGAGCCGGAAAATTTAGCTTATATTACCTATACTTCTGGCTCGACTGGAAAGCCCAAAGGGGTGATGATGCCCCATCGAGCCGTTTGTCAAAGCTGGCGCTGGCTGCAAGAAACGTTTCCTTATAAACAGAGCGACCGCGTTCTGCACAAAGCCTCTCTCAGCTTTGATGTTTCCAGTCGCTGGGAGTTATTTTGGCCGTTGATGGCTGGAGCTTGTGTGATTGTTGCAAAACCCGACGGTGAGAAGGATAGTACTTATATCGTTCGGCTCATTGCCAAGGAGCAAATTACCATTGCTTATTTTGTGGCTTCGATGCTGTCGATTTTTCTCGAAGATCCTCAGTTGGAGAGTTGCAGCCATCTCAGACGGGTTTATGTGGGTGGGGAAGCCTTTCCATTTGCCCTCAAACAACGGTTTTGGCAGCGCCTGCCCCATTGCCAAGCGATTGAAATTTATGGTTCTAGCGAAACCGTTATCGTCAGTTACCGCGACTGTCAACCTGAACCCGAACCCCGCAACTTTTCAATAACTTGTCCCATTGCTCAGTTGCCCATTTATATTTTAGATCCACAACTGCAACCCGTTGCCGTCGGAGAAACTGGGGAAATTTACGCGGGTGGGGAATATCTGGTGAGGGGGTATCTCAACCGCCCAGAATTAACCGCAGAAAAGTTTATCAAAAATCCCTTTGAGGATTCACCATTGAGTCGTCTTTATAAAACGGGAGACTTAGGGCGCTATCTTGCCGATGGTAATCTTGAGTTACTCGGTCGTGGGGATCATCAGGTCAAAATTCGCGGTTTCCGCGTCGAATTGGGGGAAATTGAAGGGGTACTGACTCAACATCCGACGGTGAGACAAGCCGTTGTGATTGTCCGGGAAGATATTCCGGGTGACAAACGCTTAGTAGCTTATCTGGTCAGCACTGTCGATGTTGCCTCTCGGACAGCTATTGTACCCGAATTACGAAGAGCGATCGCAGCAAAACTGCCGGAATACATGATGCCGTCTCAGTTTGTGGTTCTCGATGAGTTGCCCTTAACGCCTAATGGTAAGGTAGATCGGCGATCGCTTCCAATCCCCAATACCGAAAGACCGATTTTAGACCAAGAGTTTGCGCCACCGACGACTTCAGTCGAAACAAAATTAGCCCAACTCTGGAGTCAGGTTTTAGACATCCATCCTATTGGTGTAAAAGATAGCTTCTTTGAATTGGGAGGCAATTCTCTCCTAGCCATTCGTCTGCTTTTCCAAATCAGGCAAGCTTTTGGCGTTGATTTACCTCTACGCACCCTATTAGAAGCCCCTACAGTCGCTAATTTAGCGGTTGCTATCGAGACTTTCAGCCACTCAGAAGCAGTGACAGGAATTGAAGGGATGACAGTGGAGGAGTTGCTTTCAGAAGCGGTTTTAGATTCAACCATTCAACCGAGTTTTACCTCTGTTGGATCTGACGATCAACCTGATGCAATTTTCTTAACGGGTGCAACAGGATTTCTCGGTGCTTTTTTACTCGATGAACTGCTTAGACAAACTCAAGCTAAGATATATTGTTTAGTTCGGGGCTGTCAGACTGCGGCTGAAGCCAAGCAGAAAATTACTCAGAATCTGGATCGCTATTTACTAGAATATGAACATTTCAACTCTCGGATTGTTCCCGTCATCGGGGATTTGTCCTTGTCACTTTTGGGACTTGACGAACAACAGTTCGAGCAGTTAACCCAAGAAATTGATATTATTTATCATGCTGCCACCTTCCTAAATTTAGCCTATCCCTACACAGCGATTCGAGCAGCCAACGTGGGGGGAACTCAGGAAATTCTGAGATTAGCCAGTCAAAACAAACTCAAGTCTGTCCATTATATCTCTTCATACGCCGTTTTTAAATCAACAGGATATTTAAATAAGTCGTCTATTCGAGAAGATAATAGCCTTGAAGATTGTGGAGTCGTTTATGGGGGCTATAGTCAAAGTAAATGGGTCGCAGAAAAATTATTAAATACTGCACATTCACGAGGCATTCCTGTTAGTATATACCGACCGGGAACAATTACGGGTCATAGTCAAACTGGGGCGTATAATGTAGAACAAACCTTAGGTCGCTTGCTTAAGAACTTTGTCGAACAAGGTATTGCTCCCGACCTTAATATAGAGTTTGACTTCACACCTGTAGATTATGTCAGTCAAGCCATTGTTTATTTATCAAAACAAAAAGAATACAGAGGACAAAACTTCCACTTAGTTAATACTCAGTGTTTACAGATGAAGGAACTTGTTGATCTAATCTGTTCTCTTGGCTACTCTATCGAGCAAATCGATTATTCTGAGTGGGAATCAAAAATGCGGGATGTTATCTTAAATTCTTCAGAGAATATTTTAAGTCCTATCTTACCATTTATAACTGAAAAAGTTCCCGAAACTCAGCTAACCTATTTAGAAGTATCCTCTTTCACTGAACGGTTAAATTGCGACAATACTGTTAAAGGACTTGCTAATTCAGACATTACTTGTCCGCCACCTGACGACAAATTGCTGCGACTGTATTTGAGGCAGATTGAGCAGTTTTCATTTAGGGGTTAGGTTTTAGGTTTTAGGTTTTAGGTTTTATGAAAAGCGTTGTTACATCTATAGTTTTCGCGATTATTAGTGAGGAACAATTAGCGTTTTACCTCATACCTAAAATCTAACACTTAATCCCCCATACCTAATCCCTAACACCTATTTTTCGTAAAGTACAAAACTTTGCGGTGCTAAAGTGACGGACTGCTGTTGAGTTAAAGTTTCAGGTAAGGATGAACCCATTCCCATCCACTGAGTTTCTGATGAGTCTAAGCGCTTTTGCCAATTGCCACTCAAAGATGGAGTTTCAACAGTGGCTGTTTTTTCATTAAAGTTGAGTAAATAAAATATCTGACTTTCTTGATAGCTTCTTTGAACTATAATAGTTTTTTCTGATTCAACACTATCCACAATAAACCCTTCTCGTATAAGCTGCTTTAACGCCGGAATTTGACGACGGAGTTGAATCAGTTTTTGATACCAATTCCATAATACCTGATGTTTTCCTTCGGTTCTTTTCTCCCAATTTAGAATACTCTTTTTAAAGGTTTCTGGGCTTTGGGCATCTGGGGGTTCTCCGACGGAATGAAAGGCTTCAAACTCAGCTTTTCGTCCTTTTCTGACGGCTTCAACTAAATCGGGATCGCTGTGGCTAATAAAGTAAAGGAAAGGGGCTTCTTCTCCATATTCTTCTCCCATAAATAACATCGGAACATAAGGAGAAAGTAAAACCGTTGCAGCCGCTAATTTTAAGGCTTCATACGAGACTAAAGTGGTTAAGCGATCGCCTAACATCCGGTTTCCGACTTGGTCATGATTTTGGCTACAAACGACGAATTGAGAGGGGGGACAATCTCCACCATAACTGCCATGAAAACGCTTTCTATCCGGGGAATAATTCCAAGAATAAGCAAACCCTTCTCGCAGTACTTTTTCTAGGTGATAACATTCGCCAAAGTCTTGATAATATCCGGTTTTTTCTCCGGTTAATAGGGCATGAACACTATGGTGAAAATCATCACTCCATTGGGCATCTATCCCATGACCGCCCTTTTCTTTCGGGTTAATCACCCGCACATCATTTAAATCACTTTCTGCAATTAAAATAAACTTTCTATCGAGTTGCTGAGATAACGCTTCTACCTCGTGGGCTAACTCGGCTAAAAAGTGTTTTGCACCGAAATCATAAATCGCATGAATGGCATCGAGTCGTAATGCATCAATATGATATTCCCTAAACCAATATAAGGCATTTTCTATGAAGAAATTCCGCACGCCCGGACTATAACCATCATCATAATTAATCGCTTTACCCCAAGGCGTATTATATTTGCCTGTAAAATATGGCCCGAAATCTGGGGTATAATTGCCTTCAGGGCCAAAATGGTTGTAAACAATATCTTTAACCACTGCCATTCCTTGTTGATGGCAAGCATCGACCAAATATTTTAATCCTTCCGGGCCACCATAAGAGGCTTGCACCCCATAAAGATAAACGCCATCATATCCCCAGTTTCGACTTCCCGGAAACTGAGATAAAGGCATTAATTCAATGGCATTAATTCCTAATTCTAAGAGTTGCGGAATGCGATCAATAATGGCTTCAAACGTTCCTTGGGGTGTAAACGTACCGACGTGGAGTTCGTATATAATTAAATCTTCTAAGGGGATGCTTTTCCAACTCGAATCATTCCAATTAAATAAATCATGATTCACAACCACCGAAGGTTTATGAACATCTTCTGGTTGATAATGAGAAGCAGGGTCAGGACGATGAAGTTCATCATCGAGGACATATTGATAGCGACTCCCGGCAGGAATATCCGTTAAAACGGTTCGCCAATGTCCGTCTGCCTGTTGATCCATCGGCACCAAACGTTCTTCTGGTGTCCAAACTTGCAGGGTGACTTGTTGCCGCAGTGGTGCCCAAACTGTAAACTCACACCGTCCATCACCCAAATAATTTGCCCCTACTCTCATCTTAAATCCGTCCTTATTATAAATTAGGTTAATGTTTGGGTTTTTGTGTTTTAACAATAACCATCACAGGAATATTAGTATTTTTTTTCTCTAACAGAATCAGTCTTGAGGAAGACTAGAGTTAAGATTGAATCGTTTCAGCTTTTCAGCTAGTTCTTGTCGTTGATTGACCAGGTAAATACTGACGAGTGTTAAACCGACTCCTGCTGATTGTAGCGGACTGAGGACTTCTCCGAGGAATAAGTTGCCAAATAGTAAGGCAAAAACCGGAGTAAGAAACGTTAAAGAACTTAAACTGGTGAGGGATTCTCTCGAGGCGAGATAAAAGAATACCCCATAAGCGATCGCAGTGCCAAAAACGGTAGAGTAAGTTAAAGCCATCCAGCCTGAGAAATCAATATTTTGCCATTGGTCTGATTCTAAGCCTGCTGAGAGGGCAAATAGAGGCAGTCCCCCTAATATCATGTGCCATCCGGTGGCTACAATGGGGTCAACGTGTTTGCAAACCCAGCGGACTAAAACGGTTCCCACTGCCATCGATAAAGCAGCCAGTAGCATTAACCATTCCCCGCTTTGAAACAGGTTACTAAAGGATAATTCAATCGCGTCTAAATTAAATCCCCCTAAAATCCAAGCATCCGGTAAGCCAATTAAACTAATCCCAAATATCCCCACAGCCAGCCCACACCAACCCCACAAGCCAATCTGATCTTGAAATAACCATAATGATAATATGGCGACGGCTAGGGGTTGAGAATCAATCATCACTGACCCCAGACCCGCTCCGGTGCGTGCCAGTCCTGCGGCTAAAAATCCTTGAAATAATGCCCCATCGACTAAGGCAAATAACCCTATCCAAAACCAGGCTTTCCAGCTTTTGGGTTGACATCGTCCTTGCAACAGCGTAAAGAGTAATACGAGTAAGCCTGCTGGAACTAAACGGAATCCCGCGAGGAAAAAAGGACTCGTTTGGGGAATTACGCCTTTCATCGCCACCATTGCGGTTCCCCATAAGAAAAATGGCGAGATGAATAGAATTAATTTCCAGGGGAGTTGAGTTTCACTCCGTTTAAGCTGCATTGAACTTTCTCCAACAAGAACGCGAACACGATTTAAGTTAATTAAAAATGAAAGAGTATTAATTTTTGTTAAAATGTTAATGTATTTTACCGTTTTAACTTTGAAACGTCTAGAACTGTTTTAAGTAAGAGAAGGGAAATATGAGCTTGAGTTAAGTGAGGAAGACTTCGTAGACGGGGAGACTTGGGAGACTGGGAGACTTGGTAGACTGGGAGACTTGGGAGAGTTGGGAGAGTTGGGAGACGGGGAGAGTTGGGAGACTTGGAAGACTTCGCAGACTTGGAGGATAAATACCTGACTATCATCACAAATCCTACTGATCATTCATAATTTACAATTCATCATTCATCATTCATTCTATGATTTGGCCATTTAAACCCAAATATAAAAAACAAATTGCCCGAATTGAGATTGCAGGGGCGATCGCCAGTGATACCCGCAAGCAGGTATTAGAAGCGCTCAAAACGGTTGAAGAACGTAAGTTTCCGGCGTTATTATTGCGGATTGATAGCCCTGGGGGAACGGTTGCCGACTCTCAGGAAATCTATACCGCGCTAAAGCATTTACAAGAGAAAGTCACAATTGTTGCCAGTTTTGGTAATATCTCCGCCAGTGGTGGCGTTTATATTGCGATGGGCGCTCAACATATCGTGGCCAATCCCGGTACAATTACAGGCAGTATTGGGGTAATTCTGCGCGGTAACAATATTGAACGGTTACTCGATAAGGTGGGTGTTTCGTTTCAAGTGGTTAAGTCTGGGCCTTATAAAGATATTTTGGCATTTGACCGAGAATTGAGCGATCCAGAACAGCAAATTTTACAAGAATTAATTGATACCAGTTATCAACAGTTCGTTAACACCGTTGCAACCGCCCGTCAGCTCGATGTAGAGGCCGTTAAAACCTTTGCTGATGGTCGGATCTTTACGGGGGAACAAGCGGTTAAATTAGGGGTGGTAGATCGCTTAGGAACCGAGGAAGAAGCCCGTCGTTGGACTGCTGAATTGGTAGGACTCGATCCCGAGAAAACAGAATGCTGCACCTTAGAAAAGCCTAAACCTTTAATTAGCCGAGTCCTCAGCAATAACTTCAACAATTCTGCCCTCTCAGCGGCCCAAAATTGGGTAGAATTTGAGCTATCAACTAGCGGTCTACCATTGTGGCTGTATCGACCCTAAGTTATGGTGGAGAATAAGCAAGAATTTTGAGTATTGTCTCTAGTGTCAATGTTCAACTTAGCCGATTATCATCATAATTGACCCTAAATAAAGACGGGAGGATTGTTCGTGGAGTGGCGAGTTAAAGCAATTCGTGGTGCAACCACAGTTACCGAAAATTCGGTAGAAGCGATGAGAGATGCCGTGATGGAGTTGTTAGAGGAGTTTGAAACCCAAAATCAACTTCATCCGGAGCAAATGATTAGTGTGACATTCTCCGTGACCCCGGATATTGATGTGATGTTTCCCGCCGCCATCGCCCGTCAACGACCTAACTGGGACAATGTACCGTTGTTGGATGTGCAGCAAATGTATGTACAAGGCAGTTTGGAGCGTTGTATTCGCTTTATGGCTTATGTGAATTTGCCGACTCAACAAACTCAAATTTATCATCCTTATCTGCGAGGGGCAAAAGATTTAAGACCGGATTGGAGTTTATCGTCTGTCAGTTTATCGTAAATGGGATTTGCCAGTCTAAGTTCTTGTTTGATAGGATGATGACGGCATGAGCCGCGATCGGATAGATTCAAAATCTGTCTGTGTAGAAGTCCGCTTTTTCCCTAAACTTTTAGAGACTGATTTCAGTTGTCATTCAATTCTAGGATGAGCATCACCCCTGAAGTTTGAGCCAAATGACTCACTAGAATTAAGGTAAAAAAGCTGGCATCATGCCCCTTGAGGTGAAACTCGTTCTGCGGCTTAGGGCGAAATAGTTGTTACTTTAATAAAGCTCGTGAGCCATCCAACCCAAATCATTACTATTTTAGGAACAGGTGTCTGGGGTTCAGCTCTCGGAGCGTTAGCTGAGCGTAATCCCAATCAAATTCGGATGTGGTCTCGTCGCAGCCCGGAATCTTTAGAATCTGTTGTTGCAGATGCAGATGTGATTGTTTCAGCCGTCTCGATGAAAGGGGTACGACCCACTATCGAAAAGCTACAACAATTGGGCCTTTCAGAACAAACCATTATCGTTACTTCCACCAAAGGATTAGATCCTGATACCACTCGGACTCCGTCTCAAATTTGGCAGGATGCTTTCCCCCATCATCCGGTTGTGGTGTTATCTGGGCCCAACTTATCGAAAGAAATCCGCAAAGGATTACCGGCTGCCACAACGGTTGCCAGTCACAATATTACAGCGGCTGAAACCGTACAAAATGTATTTTCCTCAGATGTGTTGCGGGTTTATGTGAATGAAGATCCCCTCGGGACGGAATTAGGGGGAACTTTAAAAAATGTGATAGCGATCGCGGCGGGAGTTTGTGACGGCTTAGCGTTGGGGACGAATGCCAAAGCGGCTTTACTGACTCGCGCTTTACCCGAAATGATTCGTGTGGGTACTCATTTGGGTGCAACTGCTGAAACTTTTTTTGGATTATCAGGTTTAGGGGATTTATTGGCAACTTGTAATGGTCCTTTATCTCGTAATTATCAAGTCGGTTATGGACTAGCGCAGGATAAATCTATTGAACAAGTTCTCGAAGAATTAGAGGGAACAGCCGAAGGGGTTAATACCACCAATGTGCTAATTAAACTCGCGAATCAAGAAACAATTCCGGTTCCTATTGCGCGTCAAGTTCATCGATTAATTCGAGGTAAAAATACTCCCCAGGAAGCCGTACAAGCGTTAATGGAACGAGATCTTAAACCCGAATTTTGTGATTTAGAATTGTGAATTGAACAACAATATAAATTTAATTTCAGCTAAAATAAATAGAGGCTATTATTGTAGTAACTGGGTGATATCTAAGTAGTAGAAAGATTAAAAAAATATTTAATTTTTACTGCGAATTGTTGAAATTTAACTGAAGCATGACATTAAAAAAAAATAAAAAAGCATTAGATTTCTGGCAAATCTGGAATATGAGTGTCGGTTTTTTTGGTATTCAGTTTGGCTGGGCGTTACAGATGGCAAATACCAGCGCAATTTATGAATATCTCGGGGCGAATGTCGAACAAATCCCTATTTTGTGGCTGGCTGCGCCCATTAGTGGATTAATTGCTCAACCCATTGTCGGCTATTTTAGCGATCGCACTTGGACTCGTTTAGGACGCAGACGACCTTATTTTTTAGTGGGGGCAATCCTGAGTTCAATTGCTTTAATTCTAATGCCCAATTCTTCGACTTTGTGGATGGCAGCGGGGTTATTGTGGATTCTAGATACATCTATCAACATTAGTATGGAGCCGTTCCGGGCATTTGTTGCCGATATATTGCCCGCGAATCAACAAACCAAAGGATTCGCCATGCAAAGCTTTTTTATTGGTTTAGGGGCGGTGGCTGCCTCTGTTGCGCCGTGGTGTTTTAGTCATTGGTTGGGAATTCAACCCCCCAATCCCGAATTAGGCATGATTCCATTTGCGGTTAAACTGTCTTTTTATATTGGGGCTGCTTTATTTTTATTTACGGTAATTTGGACAGTCGTCACCACGCCAGAATATCCGCCGCAGCATCCAACAGTTGAAAAACAGAGTCCAAAAGTTCCGCAATCTATTTCTGTTATTGCCCAGCAAATTCTCAGCCAAATTCTAAATATGCCGAGAGTGATGCGACAACTGGCGGTTGTGCAATTCTTTACCTGGATGGGAATGTTTTGTGTATTTCTCTATTTCCCGCCCGCTGTGGCTCATGGTATCTTCGGTGCAATAGAACAAAACACCCAACTCTACACCGATGGGATTGAATGGGCGGGTATTTGTATCGCGGTTTATAACTTAACTTGTTTTCTGTTTGCCTGGATTTTACCCCGCTTAGTGAATGCCACGAGTCCTCAACTGACTCATTCTTTTTGTTTATTTTGTGGTGGATGTGGCTTAGCATCCCTCGCCTGGATTAGAGATCCATACCTAATTTTTATTCCGATGATTTGCCTGGGGATTGCTTGGGCAAGTATTCTATCAATGCCCTATGCCATGTTATCTTCTAGTATTCCCAATAATAATATGGGATTTTATATGGGAATCTTTAATGCATTTATTGTGATTCCTCAGATTATTGTTGCCTTGGGTTTAGGGTGGGTGATGACACACTTTTTCCATGGCGATCATTTACTTGCTATTGTTTTGGGCGGGTGCTGTTTACTGATTGCCTCTCTTTTTGTTCATGGCGTTGATGATATCGTTGAAACTGATTTATCTGCTTCAGCTTTAACCTCTGGCATGAATACAGAAAGAAATTAAAGTCTTATTTGAGATAAGCAACCGTTACCCCCATTCCACCTTCTGCTTGCGCGGCTAACTCAAACCGTTCAACAATAGGATGGGTTTTGAGAAATTCATGAACTCCTTTTCTGAGTTGTCCGGTACCTTTGCCGTGAATAATCCATAACGCGCCAAAATCAAGCAATTGACTGAGGGCACGATCTATTTCTATCTCAGATTCAGAGACTCGTTTACCCCGCAAATCTAAGGTATTTTTCTCAGTGCGAATAACAGGTTTTTTCTCTGGTTTTTCTGTCTTTTTCTTGTTCTGAGATTGAGTCGATTTCTTCGGCGGTAACTCTGGTTTTTCACCCTGAAGAGATTCAATCCCCGCTAAATTAACAGTCATTTTCATGATGCCAAAACGCACCATAAATTCCCCGTCTTCATCCGGTTGTGTCAATACTTCTGCGGTTTGCCCGATACTGGGAATGCGAATTTTATCCCCGACATTCGGACGAAAACTGGGTTTCGGTTTAGCGGCTTTCTTGGGACTGGGTAACTGTTTTTCTGCGATTTGATTTAACGCTTCTGTGGCTTTTTGTGCCGCTTGGGCAGTGGGTTTGCCTTGTTGCAGTTGCCGAATAACCTGGGCAATTTCTTGTTTAGCAGCCAGTAATGCTGCTTGAACTTGCTGTTCCTGGGCTTGTTTTAATTCCTGTTCTCTTTGCTTTAACATGGCTGAACGTTGATACAGTTCTTGATGCAAACGTTCGGTTTGCTGGAGTAAAACACCAGCTTCTGAGGCTTTGGTTTCCTGTTGGCGGCGTTGGGCTTCTAAGCCTGCAATTACTTCATTCACATCGTCTGAAGCCTCGCCCACAAAACTGGCGGCTTGTTCAATTACGTCTGGATTTAGCCCTAAACGTTTGGCAATGGTTAGAGCGTTAGAGCGGCCTGGAATCCCCCACAACAGCCGATAAGTGGGTTGGAGGGATTTTTCGTCAAATTCAACCGAAGCGTTCTCAAATCGCTCATCTTGGTATTTCAGGGCTTTTAATTCCCCGAAGTGAGTGGTGGCAACCGTGAGTAAAGCATTAGAGGCTAAATATTGTAATAAGGCAATGGCTAAGGCACTCCCTTCAGAGGGATCAGTCCCTGCGCCGACTTCATCTAACAACACTAAAGTATTGCTCGGCTGATGAGATGTTTCTAATTCTGAATTGTTCTGATCTTCTAACTCGACAGCAGATAATTGAGTTTCAGCACCCTGTTGTAGGGTATCTAAAATACGGCTAATACGGCGAATATGTCCAGAAAAGGTGGAGAGACTTTGTTCAATAGACTGTTCATCCCCAATATCGGCTAATATTTGTTCAAACCAAGGGAGTTCTACGGGTTCTCTAGCTGGGATAAATAAACCCACTTTTGCCATTAAGGCAGCTAACCCCATTGTCTTTAGAGTAACCGTTTTTCCGCCTGTATTGGGGCCAGTAATTGCGACAACGCGCCGAGGAGGATTAACATTAACATCAATGGGAATAACAGAAACCCCTTGTTCGTGTTGATATTGCCACACCAGTAAAGGATGTCGTAGTTGCCGTAAAAAGGTGCGGGGTTCGGCATTCTCCATCAAACGGGGAGAACTAGTATCTGTTTGAATATTAGTAAATTTAGGCGGATTAGCTTCTAACCATAAACTATATCTGGCTTTGGCAATGGCTAAATCGATTGTAGTCGCAATCGCTAAGAGTCGTTCTAAATCGAGTCTAACTTCTTCTATTTTCTCACTTAACTTGCGTCGAACGGCTTCTTCTGCGGTTTGTTCTTTGCGGCGTAATTGTCGCAGTTGGTTATTCAGTTCTACTGTAGACTTGGGTTCAATATATAAAGTCGCGCCACTTGTGGAAGTATCATGTACAATGCCGGGGACTGCATCTTTTTGTCCGGCTTTAACAGGGATAACAAAGCGATCGCCTCTTTGAGTAATCAGTTGTTGACTAATGGCGTTGGCTTGACGTTGTAAAATTCGTTGTAGGATTTGTTGAATCTGCCGCCGAACGTTAGTTAATTTAGCGCGAATTTCTCCTAAATTGGGACTAGCGCGATCTGCCACATCTCCGCGATCGTCAATACAGCGATGAATTTCTTGTTCTAATTCTGGATAAGTTCGTAACTCTGAAACAAGCTGAGTTAAAATTGGAACTTCTGCTTGAGCATCAATCACTCGCCGTAATTGTCTTGCCCCAGCTAAAGTATAAGCAACCGCGAGAAGTTCCTCTCCAAATAGAACCCCTTGCCGTTCAACTCGTTCTAAAGCCACACCAATATCTTGTATCCCATCTAAGGATAATCCATTCGCTAGGTGTAATTCCAGGAAATAGGCTTCTTGAGTTTGGGCAAGTAAAGTTAAGGTTTCCTGGGGTGTATTAGGAATTTGTAAGTGACGACTCGCCACTGCCCCCAATTTCGTGGTTGCAAAAGTCGCCAGGTGTTGGCATAAGCGTTGCCATTCCAGTAATTCTAAAGTTTCTGCTTGAATCAAAGTTGCTAAATTTTATCCCTGTGTTCTCTGTGTACTACATTATTGTAAAGAATTTTGAGCAATTTTGTAATCTTCAGGCTTGATTTTATAGCAGTACGAGATGAGTTGAGAAGATCGCGGATTATCTATTAGGGGTATAGGTAGAGATTGACATGTAACGTCCCTACGGGTGTATGATGTAAGTAAGACAATTACTCTGCTGTAAGAATGCCTCACGCAGCGCCATAGCAACGCTTACCAGAGTTGAGGATGATTGAGAGAATTAACACATTGCAGTTTACCCCCTTTAGGAAAAACAGCCGAATTTAATTGTATTGCCTGCCAACCTTCTGGGTACTGAAGTAGATAAGGAGGAGTAAAATTTTGAGCCAGATCTATTTTAAAGCCAAACCGAGAATAATATTGCGGATCGCCATATACAAAAATAATAAATGCACCGAATGAGGAAAGCGTATCTAAGCCCTGTTTTACAATGGTCGAACCTATTCCTTGATTTTGATAAGATGGTAATACGGCTAAGGGAGCAAGAATATAACCTAAATGTTCATTAGTTGTGTCTAAAAAAACAGGGCTAAAGGCGATGTGAGCGATGATTGTATTATTATCTATGGCAACGAGTGAGATAATATTAATTATTGATTTTTCGGATAATAAATTTACAGCAATATTAGAGACTAATTCCGCTTCTGAATCATCAAATGCTTGAAGATAAAGGTTTTTAATCCCTTCAAAATCTTTGATATTTGCCGATCGAATTTTCATTAGTTGCTAACGGATCAAATCAGATAAATGGTAGGGTGCGTTAATGCAACGCGCTACAAGAAGCTTCACACCTGCTTAATGAATGGAACTAAATGCATCATATAATCTCGCTTTCCAATCGGTACACCAGCCATGCGAAGAATATCATAAGCCGTAACCAGATGAAAGTAGAAGTTTGGCATTAAAAAGTCATTCACATAAGCCCTACCCACCATCTCGATGGATAGACCCTGACCTAGGTCGATGCGCGTCACCTGACTGAGCTTTTCATCCGAGGCGTTAATTGCTGAAAGCAGTTGTTTAGTATTGGCTATATGTTCATATGCCTGCGCTAGGGAGGGAACTTCTGGATCTAAATTATCCATCGGTTTGCCGTCACACCACAAAGCAAAGTTGCGGGGTTGATTACAGGTAAAAGCAATTTGTGTGCCAAAGGGCAACATATCAGCAGTAATGCGATGCTGTATGAAAGACTCACTCCCATTAAAATGAGTTTGAGCTGACTTTAACAGGTGCTCAAGAGTTGTTAGGCGGCTTTGGAAAATAGTTTGAATTGAATCTATATTCTGACTTGGCATTTTGTGATCCTTTAACACTGATTTCATAGAGTGCGTTACATTAACGTATCTAATAAGAGAATGAATGACCTGTACAGTAATGCGATGAACTAGCCTATGTTTTCCGCCGCTACGCCCTAAAAAATAATGGGTATGAAACTTTGATTATAATTTTTTAGTTAAGTACATATTGACTGATTAGTTTGTTGAAAGAAATAATATCAAAATTCCCCTTTATTTCAAATTTTATTTTTCCAACAGCACTAATAAAAAATTCGATTTCACAATCGAGATCTAAAGTTCCGGCTGTTTCAACGGAAAAGGTCTGGATTTTGCTGTATGGAATTGAAGTATAATCAACTTTTGACCCAGTCATTCCTTGTACATTCGCAGCAATTACACGTTTGTTGGTAAAAATTAATTGATCTCTCACTGTTTTGAATGCTGAAAAAATTTCTTCTCCATCTATTAAAAATTGGTAAATAGGTTTGAGAATTTTTTGTTCTTCAATGGGTTTGAGTTTGAATATTACAGACTGATCAAAATCTATCATTTTATCTTTCCTATTTTATCCTAATTTAGAATTATACCGCAGTTGCTGGATGATAGTTGAATAGATAAATGGTAGCGTTGCATTAACGCACCTGACGAGAAGCTTCACTTCGCTGCATCCCTTTGTTAGGCTTTGCTTAGGATTAGAAAATATGTTCTATCCTTGTAATAGTATCCTTGGTAATTATCTAAGTTGACTACATCCATTACTCTGTACCGGGAATGATTGTTCGCATAGTTTATTTGATCGTCGAAAAAGTTTTGGTACTCTTTTCGTTTAGCTAAATCAACACTATCTTCCTTACTAAAAGGCGCTCTGAGTTCAAATAATAATTTTGCATCATCAGCTAAAATAGGCGTAAGTTGATCTAGGTATAGATTAATATGCCAGTGGAAACCAATGGCTGCAAAACTGTAACAAAAATCTATCTTGCGATCTATATTGCTAACATTATTCAGAATCTTAATTTTCTTCAATTCATTAGCATGACAAAAATCATGAGCCACTTTAAAAGAATTATAATATTCTCCTTCATTAGACTGGCGCACACCACCATATTGGATTGTTCCTGAATCGCCATCTTGCAGATAGAAGAAAGTATCTTGCCAGCCCAATTTCTTATAAAAATAAACACTCATGCGCCCAATGCCTGCCCCTAACTCTAAGCAATATCGAGGGTCTAGACTTTGCAAAAAATCTTGAACAACTGGTACATAAGGAGGATTTTCGTAAATCCTGAAATCGTTGTTTGCCTGTAACCGAACATATGTGTTCACACTTTCCGGAAAAACCACCTCTACTTTGTTATCAGTACTCTTCATTTCATCCTCTTTTCATTAATAGTATTGCCTAATTTAGAATTATACCGCAGTTGCTAGATAACACTTGATGAGTGATATTTTACCGCAACAGTTTCCTGTTTATTCACCCACACAACCGCTTATTCTATCCCCTCACACTCCTTATTTAATTGTTAGCCTAAATTCTAATTTATTATTGTCCGAGGGTAATAATTTGCTGGGCGACTGCCTCCGATACTGGCATCACAGATAAGCGGTTACCACGACGGACGAGTAACAGGTCATCTGGGGTAAATTGTTGCTTCAGTTGAGCCAGTGTAATATAATTATTAAATTCCTGCACAAATTCAACTCGCACCGTTTGCCATCGTGGAGCTTGTAAGGTTGATTTAGGATCAAAATATTTGCTATTGGGGTCAAATTGAGTCGGATCTGCAATATTCGATTCAATCACTTTGACAAGTCCTGCAATACCGGGATATTTTGTATTAGAATGATAAAAAAAGGCGAGATCTCCGCGAGTCATTCGCCGTAAAAAATTCCGGGCTTGATAGTTACGAACACCATCCCATATACAGCTTTGCTCTTGTTTCATTTCTGCAAGACTGTATACACTGGGTTCAGATTTGATTAACCAGTAGTTCATTAGTGTTGCTTATATTGTTTGAAATTTTTTTAATTCACTTCGTCAGATTTGTGGAGGTAATGACTACCATCAATTTTTGTACTGAAGCTGCTAAGCTTTGATGCTTTTCACACTATAAATTAAAACGGTCTCATTTGTCAATCTAAATCAATTTTATCCACTGTTTTAGTGAGTCCGTAAACAAGACTCTAGAATAATAATATTTTTAAGTAAAATCGATCATCTCAGATCTATAATCATCCCCGGCGATCGCTTTTGATCCCCTTTGCCAGAAAGACTCAATATTTTTGTCTTTTCTCATAGTCGGTACAATCTCTATTTTCGCTCGAAAAAGAATAAAAAAGGTAATTTTTATTAAAACTTAAATAGTGATTAATGCTATTTTTTCACTGTTTATCATTTCTTATTTTCACACCAGGTAGCAACGACACGACCGAGCAATTCTTGTTTTCTCCAAGGCGTATTAAAAGCCCTAGACTGAAGTTTATAATATTCTACTTCCCACAATTGCTGAGGATTAAATAAGATTAATTCAGTAGGTTTATTCGGAATAATTGGATTAATATTTTTGCCCAAACACAAAGCCGGATTTAAGCTTAATGTTTGCCATAATTCTAAAGCTGACCATTCTCCCGATTCAACAAACCTTTGCCATAATAAAGGTAATGCAAGTTCTAAACCGATGACTCCAGGGGGAGTATCTGCGAATGCTACTGTTTTTTCTTCGTAAGTGTAGGGTGTATGATCGATAGCGATCGCATCAATTATCCCTGTTTTAATGCCTTGAATTAATGCAGCTTGATCTGTTAGATTGCCGAGAGGTGGATCGAGGTTTAAATTAGGATCATAAGGTGTAATTGAAAACTCATTAGAATGATTCCCACTAATTGCTGTTGTATTAAGCAATAAATGCATCCAGGTTGTACTGGCTGTAACTGGTAAATTTCTTGATTTTGCCTGCTGAATTAACTCCACACTGCGACGAGTCGAAATCCGCATCAAATGAACAGGGGTTTGTATTTCTGCGACTAATTCTAAGACGGTAGAAAGGGCAGCCGTTTCGGCATAAACGGGGATTCCGGGCAAACCGCTACGAATCGATTCATTGCCCTCTCGCATCACTCCATCCATTGCTAAAGCGCGATCGCAACAATACAAAGCGACAGGTAAGTTAAGGGGTTTTAAATATTCTAATAAACGCCGTAATAAAACGAGATCTTGAATAGGTTGACCATCGGTAAATCCAATAATATTTGTACTGGCTAATTCGGCCAACTCTGTCATCTGTTTCCCGGCAATATTTTGAGTTAATGCCCCCCAAAAATAAAGCTGAGGTAAGGATTGTGAAGTTAACTGAGTTTTGTGTTGTAATAAGCTTAATGTTGCCGGATTATCAACAGTGGGTAAGGTATCGGGTAGAATTCCAATCCGGGTAAACCCTCCCGCTAAACCCGCTTGCATTAATGAATGTAGAGTTTCTCGATCTTCAAACCCAGGTTCCCCTGTATGACTATACAAATCAACTAACCCCGATCCTAAGATCATGCCTTCACAATTCAATACTTCAATTGCATCTAAATGAGTCACAATTTCTGGTTGAATTTGTTGAATTATTTGATCTACAATTAAGACATCAGCCTGTCGATCGGTATTTGAAACAGGGTCAATAATTCTGACATTTTTTAATAGTTCGCCACTCATTATTTATATTAGGCAACAGGGAACGGGAAACAGGGAAAAGTAATGAGTAAGAAGTAATGAGTAAGAAGTAATGCCTTTTTATAACTTTCTCACATAACTAATTACTAATTTTATAATGCACCAGCAGCGGTTTTATCGAGAATATTACCATCAGAAAGATGACTTGTAATATTACTGGTTTGTAAGACAGCGGGGGCATCAACACCGTGAGGATAGTCAATCACAGTGACTGCGCCGTTACCTTGTTTAAAGTTCCAAAAGTGTTCTGGAGATAATCCCAACAGTTGACAAAGGATGGCTTTATTGACCGCATCATGGGCAACGACTAAGACTGTAACAGGTTGTTTATTGTAAGTTTGAATAATTTTATTCCAAGCCGCATCAACTCGGTTCCAAACTTGTTCTAAGTTTTCTCCTTCCGGCATTTGTACGGTTTCGGGTTCTGTTTTCCACTGGTTTAATAGTCCTGGATAGGATTGTTCAATTTCCGGTTCGTAGCGACCTTCCCACAATCCATGACTAATTTCTTTGAACTCATCTTCTAACTGTAATTCTAAGTTTTGATGATATTTTAAAATTAATTCTGCGGTTTCTTTTGGGCGCGACATTGGGCTAGTAACAGCAAAATTGATTTGAACATCCTTGAGGAATTCAGCCGCTTTACTGCCTTGTTTTCTACCATTATCATTGAGGGGAATATCAATTTGACCTTGAAATTGTCCGTTACGATTCCAATCTGTTTCCCCATGTCTAACCAGTAATAATCGCGGCCCTTGATGAGCGGGACGGGGTTTAGGAAATGGAGTCCCCATGTGGGTGGTGACGTTCATTGATTCTAATTGAACTGAGGCGGGTTTGGGTAATTCTCCGGGTGTAATTCTTGAGAAATTGAGTACCGTAATCCCACAATTTGACTGTTGAATCGATTGATAATATTGGGGTTCAATTCCTAAAGCTGTGGCAATTAAACAGCGATTAATGCCGTTATGAGCCACGATTAAAAGAGTTTGATTCGGGTGACGTGTTAGAGTATCTTTCCAGAACTGTTGAGCTTGTTCAAATAATGCTAAAACCGGGAAATGTTGACGTTCTCCCGCCTCATCTGAAACCGTCATAAAAAATTCATGGGGACGCTCTTGCCAACAGCGATAATCTTCAGCAAACTGTTCAACAACCACTTGACGTTCCATTCCAGCCCAGGCAGGCAAGTCAATTTCTATTAATTGTTCAGTGGGTTGAAGTTGAGGGGGAGTATTAAACTGCGACAATATCAATTCTGCCGTCTGTTTTGCTCGTTTGAGAGGACTACAATACACTGCATCAAACTGAATTTCTGAGAGGGTTTTTCCCACAATTTCTGCATCTTTGCAACCCATCTCTGTCAGAATAGAATGGTCTAAACGACCTTGAATACGACGTTGAGCATTGTAGTTACTCTGACCATGACGGACAAGAATTACACGGGTGGTCATTTTTGATCTTGGAGTTAAATTTAAGCACAATTCAGCAGCAAGCCAGATGCATTGTACCGCGTTTTGGCAATTTGTCTTGAGTTATTTGTAATTCCTCCGCGTCACCCCAAACGCCCAATTCTGAATGAGCAGTAGGTAATTAGTCCTGCTAAAGTAAGATTTTTTAAATTCCCTCTTGTCAAGATTACCGTACAGTCAGACACTTGAGGTGGGAAATTATTGGCAGTTGAGAGGTCAATCCTTGTGAAAAAAGTTTTAGCTATTATTTTAGGAGGCGGTGCAGGTACTCGCCTCTATCCTTTAACGAAATTAAGAGCAAAGCCCGCTGTCCCTTTGGCGGGTAAGTATCGGCTGATCGATATTCCGATCAGTAACTGCATCAACTCAGAAATTATGAAAATATATATTCTGACGCAGTATAACTCAGCTTCTTTGAACCGTCATATTGCCCGAGCATACAATTTCTCTGGCTTTACAGATGGCTTTACGGAGGTGCTAGCGGCTCAACAAACCAGTGCTAACCCGAATTGGTTCCAAGGGACAGCCGATGCGGTACGTCAGTATATATGGCTGTTTGATGAGTGGGATGTGGATCATTATTTGATCTTATCCGGTGACCATTTATATCGGATGGACTATCGGGAGTTTGTCCAACGTCATATTGATACGAATGCTGATATTACTTTATCAGTCGTTCCCATTGATGAGAAACGGGCTTCTAGTTTCGGTTTGATGAAGATTAATGATTCTGGCCGCGTGGTAGACTTTAGTGAGAAACCCAAGGGAGATGCATTGAAGCAAATGGCGGTGGATACTACCACTTTGGGGTTATCTGCTGAAGAAGCTAAAGAAAGTCCTTATATTGCTTCAACGGGAATTTATGTCTTTAAAAAAGATGTTTTGATCAACCTATTAAGCGGCGATCAAGAACAAACAGATTTCGGTAAAGAAATTATTCCGAATGCATCGAGCGATCACAATGTTCAAGCCTTTTTGTTTAACGACTATTGGGAAGATATCGGAACGATTGAAGCCTTTTATGATGCTAACTTAGGCTTGACTCGGCAACCCCAACCGTCTTTTAGTTTCTATCACGAAGAAGCACCGATTTATACCCGTTCGCGTTATTTGCCTCCCTCAAAATTACTCAATTGTCAAGTAACAGAATCGATTGTTTCTGAGGGTTGTATTCTCAAAGAATGCCGAGTACATCACTCTGTTTTAGGCTTGCGGGCGCGGGTTGAAAGTGGTTGTGTGATTGAAGATAGCCTATTGATGGGATCTGATTTTTATGAGTCTTTTACTGAAAAAGAGACGGCAGTCAGTAATGGTAAAATCCCTATAGGAATTGGTGCAGATACAACGATTCGTCGCGCTATTGTTGATAAAAATGCCCGCATTGGTAAAGGGGTAAAAATTATCAACAAAGATAATGTACAAGAAGCAGAACGTGAGGAATTAGGATTTTATATCCGTAGCGGGATTACCGTTATCTTTAAGAATGCTGTGATTCCAGATGGCACTGTAATTTAATTAAAGTGATTTAATTAATTAGATAGAAGAAGGTAGAGGTGATTGAAAGATTGCCTCTATTTTAATGAGTAAAATTCATTATCAAACATACAATACTCTCTATAAATTATTGTTTTTACGTGTTTTCACTGTAGCGCATACCTCAGTTTATAGTTAGCTTAGAACTATGCAACTAACCCGAGGTAATAGAGATGGGATTATTTGATAGTTTAGCGAAGTCAAATAGCATTATTCAAGCCAGTGAAGTAACATTTTCCCCCACAGAAGCAATGTCTGCTTTAGCATTAAGCATTGTGGCGGTTGATGGAGATTTAGCAGATGAAGAATTAGATTTAATGATACATTCTCTGGGACGAATGCAGCTTTTTCGGAGTTATTCTGAAGATATGCTATTTAATACAATAAATCAAGTTTTAAGCACATTAAACCGTCGAGGATATAAAAAAGTTTTAGATGCAGCCGTTGAGTCATTACCGCATTATTTACATGAAACAGCTTTTGCAGTTGCAACTGATTTGGTATTAGCGGATGGCGAAGTTACGGAAGAAGAAGAGAATGTATTAACTTATTTATCCCAAACGTTGAATATCCAAGAAAATACAGCGCAGGAAATTGTTCGGGTTATGCTAATTAAAAACAAGGGATAATATGAAAATATAGGTAAGTGAAATTGTGAAAATTAATCCTTACCTATAAAAAGGAATATCAAACAGAGCGATGATGTTGTATTTAAAATACGCGATCGCTCTATTTTTATACTTTAGCTAACTTTAACTTTCTCTACAATCTCCTCTATTTCATGTTTAAATTGTCCGATTTTTTGACGTTGTTGTTCAATCCAATCTTGATCTTGTTTTCGTTGTTCGAGGGATTCTTGATGTGCTTTTTCATTTTGTTTTAAGATATTATCATAATGCATAATAATTTCCTTAATTGCTGCTTCAGCTTGTTCTTCTCTTTCATCAAAAGTAGCTATAATTATTTCAGCAATAGCATCAATTATATTATCTACAGAATTACAAAATTGTTCACATCCTGCTTCAAATACCTTCCCTTTAATTTCGTCATCTACAGCCATTGCAGAACCTATGTTCCATCCGCCTACTAAACTGGCTACGAAACCAGCAATCATAGCAATTGGATTACTTAATAAAATAAGTGGAACTAATGCTGCTGTACCTAATCCAAGCCAGTTAAATTCATAATTTACTTTAGAGTTCATATCAAACTTATAATTGGATGATTTTTGAGAATCAGCCGAAACTTGATAAATTGAAATGATAGTTTCGTGAAGATCTTGTTCAAGACAAAACAGTTCTTCTTGTATTTTTTTATCTAGTTTATTACCATACTTAGTTAAGATTTTCGCTTTAAGTTCATTTTCTATCCATCCGTTTAATTCATCGGCAATATTTTCTTGAAATTGATTGATATAATCTTGAATCAATTGATCACGACTAAAGAATGCAGAGTATTCTGATGACCAATTTTCAGCCAGAATAGGTAAACGTTCATCTAAATATTCAAGCCATGTATTCCAAGATTCATCAAATTCGTCCGCTACTTCTTTAAATAACTCTTCAGCAAATTGTTTTATTTTAATATCTCGTCCGCTAGCTTCTCCTATTTTTTCTATAATTTTCTGACATTCTTCTTCTGAAACTTTTAGCTTGCCGCCTAGAATATCTTCAGTTACACATAAATCAACCTGTGCAGATTTAACTAACTTGTGAATATCTTGAGAAGCTTTTTGAACCTCTAAAATACCCCGTTCTTGAGTTAAGAAATGTTCAAGAGATTGTGTAAACTGAGAGAAACTCTGAACATACTCATTTTCTGTGCCTTTAGACTGAGCGTGAGCCGAATGTCTTAAAACTGCATCTAACGTTTGCTGTGCAGAAATATAGTGAATTCGATTACTTCCCGCAATAATTTTATTTTGTTCAATTACTAAATTTTCAACCCGTTTTTTAACTTGTTGACGGCTGGTTTCACTACGAATCATATCCCAGAAATTGACAAGCATAAATAAATTATTTGCGGGTTTATCTTCTTTGCCGCCATTGAGTTGATTTTTTAGGTCTTGCAGTAATTCTCGTTCACCTTGCGTCAATAAACGGGAAGCATTCGCTACAAAAATTACAGCATCGGTGTCTTTAAGTAAGGTTTGGGTAATTTCTGTCCTGGCTGGATGTTCATTTAACCCCGGCGAGTCAATAATTTCGACACCATATTGACATAATGCTAAATTGGGATGTTCAAAAATAATCTCACGAATTTCAGAATTCTTTAATTCTTCTGTACGACTACCTAACGCTGCTGCTTCGGAGATAGCAGCTTTTTCGTGATATTGGTTTAATGAGATTTCTTCCTGTCGCTGATCTTTATAACAGCAAATCACTCGTTTTTGACTTCCATATCGTAAAACGGTGACGGCACCACTACAGGGAATATCTCGCACAGGTTGAATGTTTTCACCCAGTAATGCATTTAAAATGGTTGATTTTCCTTGGCTAAATTCCCCGACAACCGCAACCCGGAATTTTTGAGATTGTAACTTTTTAGAAACTTTGTAAATTTCTTGAATTAAAGACTCTTGCAAAAACTCTTTGTTAATACACTCTTGCACAATTTGATTAAGATCAAAGCATTTCTTATCGAGTTGAGTTTTATACTCTTGAAACGCTTGTAATCCTTTGTAGCGAATATTTACCTGCTGCTGATTCTGTTTTTTCTCTGTATTTTCTGGAAAGATTTTTAAGATTTGACTTGCTGCTTTAACAAATACTGAATCTAAGTCATGAAACCAGACGGGGTCAAGTAAAAACCGGACTTTTTCGATATCTTCTTGAGTGATAGAAACTGCGCCACCGAAAGCCGACTCTAATGTATTCAGGTGTTTTGTTTCAATCTTTAAATGTTGAGCGATTATTTCTAAATATTGTTTTTCTCGTGTATCCATACTCCCGTCAGCGGCGGACATTTCATATCCTAAACTAATGAGTAATAAATTCTCTGATTCTGAAAAGGGTGCAGTCAGTAACAATAAATGATTGATATTTTGATAAACCTTTTTCTGACGTATTCCTTTTACCATTAATTTTACTAATTGCGCCATATTTCCTTTTTTCGGAATAAACTGACGCAAGGTTATTTTAAGGCGTTGAATTTCTTCTTCGGTGACTTGTTGATCTACAAAAATAACACCCAGCAATACAGAGACTAAAGCCGATAAAAATAGGATAGTTGGATTAATGTCTTTCTGGCTTATTTTTAATCCGGTAATATCAGATAGTAAATTTACGGTTTCCGTTTGTATTTTTGATACATCCATGATTCAGTATTTTCCTCAATATAAGTCTATTCTTGAGATGAAAGAAATCTTTTGCGCTCAGGGTAATCTATATTTAATGCTCTCTATAAACAGAGTATGCACCAAACGCAAAGTAAAATTACACTTGAATAAAAATTAACAATGATTAACTATCTTTTTAGTGCAGCTAATCAAGCTTTGTTAAATTCTGGTCAACTGACTCAAGTAACAAATGCAGCGGGTCAACTTTTGCCAATATTACGAAATCCTGAAAATGGTCAATTTGTAGAAATGGCAAAAGGTGTAGTCAGTAATGGTAATCCATTATCTCCTTTAATGGCAGGAAATCCTTTAAATGCTGTTACAGATATAGGAAAAATGTATCAGAATAATCAAATTTTAGGACAACTCGGTAGTATTCAATCTAGTTTAGGTATTTTGCAAGCCAGCACAGCTTTTATTGGTGTCGGTGTTGTGGCAACAACTGCATTATCAGCGGTTAATTTATGGCAAACTTTAAAGCTTAAAAAGGAAGTTAAACAGTTAAGAGTAGAGGTGAAAGATGGATTTATTGATCTGAAACAAGCGTTAAGAGATCAAGGCAGAGAAATTATTCAACATATTGATAAAGTTGCAGAGGATATTGAATTTAAGCAACATCGTCTAGAATATATTAAGGCTTATGCAAGGTTTACTGAAGCTGTAAAGTTAATAAAAACGGCAACTTCGCTAGAAAATGTAACAACAAGAAATATAGAGCTTTCAAACGCACGTCAAACATTAGGCGAATCTTTAGCTATTTATAATAGCCATAATTTATTATCAGCAACGTCTGCACCGGGTAAACTGCGTCGATATGAATGTGCTTGGTTAATTGAGCAAATAATTGGCTTAACGTATCAGCTACAAAATGAACTGAAGAGTTATCAAGTATCTCTAGTAAACTTACAACAAAAAATCAGAAAAGATTCTAGCGATGTGATTCAAGCTTGTGAAAATAAAGCAGAATTAGATTTCATATTTCCGGAAATAACTTATATTTATTATCATGATTTAGCAGCACTGAAAGCCTCACAAGATCAAGTAGAATGGCTGATTGCTTTACCAGCGGATGAATTAAAATTACTTGAAAGTGCAGATTTTCCCGTAGAAGATAACGAAGATACGGAAATAGAAACTACTACAATTGTAGAGCCGCCTGAAATAAAACTTTATCAAGAATTACAGGAAAAATCTCATTATGCGGCGCTGAAAGATCAACTCCTGCTTTTAATGCAGCCAGAGTTACGACAACAGTATGAAAAATACGTGACTCGATATGCTAGAAATATAGGGTTTCAAGCATTGAATAGCACCAATTTAACTCAAGCGTCTGATTTGGCGATCGCTAATTTATACTGGTATTTTAAAGTGCGAGATGAATTAGCAGAAGCCGTTTAATCAGTTATAGCTTATTCAGTTATATCCTATCCGGATAATGAGTTATGATACAACTTCCCATCTCCTGTTCTCTCTTATAATCTCCTGTGGAGATTGATATGTCAATCTCTACTGACGGGCGTGTACAGACATATAGCAACTGCCTTGGCGGTTAGGACATAGAGCGATACGTGCATAGCGCACGCGAATAAACTTTTCTGTAAAAGTTGAATAAAAAGTCATGCGTATGGTCGTGTTAGCCCTTACGAAATCTATTCTATCACAAAAATTGTGAGGATGTCACCCAAAACCTTTTGACGCGTAAACTTTGATCATGTCCTAACTGCTAGCAGCGACTGCTATGATATATTACGTCACGACAGACTCCTCCCTTGTTTATTGATAAGTACTCAAGCGGAGATGATATTATGTTTCTGGATGTGCCATATCATAAGGATTAATTACATTGTCAAATTCCTCAGCGCTAATATAACCTAAAGATAAACAAGCCTGCTTTAACGTTAATCCTTGTTGATGTGCCACATGAGCCACATGAGCCGCTTTATCATAACCAATTTTCGGGGTTAATGCAGTCACTAACATCAAAGATTGTTCTAAATACTGTTTAATTTGTTCGCGGTTTGCCTGTAAATCAATCACTAAAAATTCAGTAAAATTATTGCAACTATCACTTAAAATATTAATCGATTGTAACAGATTAAAAATCATCATCGGCTTAAACACATTCAGTTCAAAATGACCTTGAGATCCGGCAATTGTAATCGCGGTATCATAACCCATTACCTGCGCTGCTACCATGGTTAAGGCTTCACATTGCGTGGGATTGACTTTTCCTGGCATAATAGAAGAACCGGGTTCATTTTCGGGTAAGATTAATTCTCCTAAACCACAACGGGGACCACTACCGAGAAAACGAATATCATTGGCTATTTTCATTAACGAACAAGCTAATGTTTTTAACGCACCACTCGCCATCACAATAGCATCATGTGCCGCCATCGCTGCAAACTTATTGGGAGCAGAAATAAACCCAATTCCGGTAATATTTTGTATTCTCAAAGCGGCTTTTTCCGCAAACCCTTTCGCCGTATTTAACCCAGTCCCAACCGCCGTCCCGCCTAAGGCTAATTCATATAAATCGGGTAAAATCATCTCAATCCGTTTAATATCGGCATCGAGTTGAGCCACATAACCGGAAAACTCTTGTCCTAAAGTTAAGGGTACGGCATCTTGCAAATGAGTTCGACCAATTTTAACAATGTCTGCAAACGCTTCTGATTTGGCTTGTAGGGCATCCCGTAGCATTTTGACCTTCGGCAGCAATTTTTCATGAATCGCAATAGCAGCGGCAATATGCATGGCGGTAGGGAATGTATCGTTAGAGGACTGGGACAAATTGACATGATCGTTAGGATGGATGGGATCTTTACTCCCCATTTCTCCGCCTGCTATTTCAATTGCCCGATTTGCAATCACTTCATTCACGTTCATATTACATTGTGTCCCACTCCCCGTCATCCATACTCGCAATGGGAAATGATCGCTAAGTTTGCCGTCTATAATTTCTTGAGATGCTTGCACAATCAATTCTGCTTTGTCTGAGGGCAGTTTACCTAATTCCTGGTTGGTTTGGGCGGCGGCTTGTTTGAGGATGGCAAAAGCAGTGATGACTTCGGGGGGAATATAATCGCTGCCAATAGAGAAATAACGTAAAGATCGTTGGGTTTGCGCCCCCCAGTAGCGATCGCAATTTACTTGAATTTCTCCCATACTATCGCGTTCAGTACGGGTATTGGATTCAGGCACTTCTGGGTTCATCATAATCTCTTCCGCCGTCAAATCCAGGTATTATAACAGGCGATCGCTCAATACAGTCTTAACATCAAAAAAAATAGGGCAGATGAACGCTAAATCACGTGTCTACCCTAAACCCTTGGCTATTCTATTTCATTGTTTCCGTAACTTACGATTAAGTGTGTGTCGGCATTAGGTATTTACATCGTTAAGCGGTAACATGGATTGAACTTGAGGTTCTAAGATTTTGGGAGCATTGAAACCGCCAGAGTACAAGACAGAATTTTGCTGTTGTTGTTGGGCGAAGACAGGGAATACTTCACGAACTTGAGAGGCAACTTCTACAGTTTTGACATCGTAGGTTTGAGTCGCCAGTTTAGGATACAAACCAATTCCGATAATGGGTAGAAGTAAGCAAGTTGCAATCATCACTTCGCGAGGCTTAGCATCTCCGAGATATTCATCAACCACTAAACCGTAGCTGCTTTCTCCGTAGAAGACTTGGCGTAACAAGCTGAGGAGATAAATCGGTGTTAAAATCAGTCCGACAGCGGAGAGGGCGACAACCACAATCTTGAAGCTAGAACTATAAACATCGCTTGTGGTGATACCGAGGAATACAGTCAATTCACCGACAAACCCACTCATTCCGGGTAATGCTAAGGATGCCATTGCGCCTGCTGTGAAGAGGGCGAAGACTTTGGGCATACTTTCTGCCATACCGCCGAGTTTGTCCATCGCTAAGGTATGAGTCCGTTCGTAAGTGACTCCGGTGAGGAAGAACAGCATTGCTGCAATTAACCCGTGGGAAATCATTTGTAATACTGCGCCGTTGAGTCCTAATTCTGTTAAGGAAGCAATCCCGATGAGGACAAAACCCATGTGAGAGATGGAAGAGTAAGCCAGACGACGCTTGAGGTTGGTTTGACCAAAGGCACTTAATGCACCGTAGACAATATTAACTACACCGAGGACTGCTAAAACTGGGGCGAAGTAGAGGTGAGCGTTGGGGAACATTTCGATGTTCATCCGAATCAGTCCGTAACCGCCCATTTTCAGTAATACGCCCGCTAAAATCATGGAGACTGGGGTAGGTGCTTCGCTGTGAGCATCGGGTAACCAGGTGTGTAAGGGGAAAATCGGGAGTTTAACCGCGAAGGCAATTAAGAATCCAGCGTAGAGTAACAGTTCGAGACCGATAGGATAATGTTTGTGGGCTAAGGTTGCCATGTCGAAGGTGACATCACCTTTGTAGAATGCCATTGCTAAGGCAGCGGCTAGGATGAAGACGGAACCTAAGGCAGTGTAGAGAATGAACTTGGTTGCAGAGTAAAGCCGTTTTTGTCCGCCCCAAATGGAGATGAGTAAGTAGACAGGAACGAGTTCCAGTTCCCACATTAAGAAGAATAATAATAAGTCTTGGGCGGCGAATACACCGATCTGGGCGCTGTAGAGAACCAGAATTAGGAAGTAATACAACTTCGGCTTTTTGGTGATGCGCCAGGATGCTAAAATCGCAACGGTGTTGACCAGGCCAGTTAACACAATTAAGGGCATCGATAAGCCATCAACGGCCAGAGACCAATTGAAGCCGATTTGAGGAACCCAGGCGTAGGTTTCAGACAGTTGAAATGCAGAACTATCGAGGTCGTAGTTTTGCCAGAAACAAACAATAGTGAGAACTAAATCAACCAGTCCAACCCCGAGAGCATACCAACGAACAGTCTTGCCTTCGTTGTTGGGTAGGAGAGGAATCGCTAAGGAAGCGACTAGGGGAAATAAAATGATTGTGGTGAGCCAAGGAAAGTGAGTCATCATCGCCAGTGAGAATAAATACCTATTGCTGACACTTTTATTATATTCACTAAAGTGAAGTTTTGTTAACCCCATTGTAAACAATTTTTTAAATTAATTATTTTTTCTCTATAACTCTCTGTGTGTAAGGGTTTTAGGCCTATCAGGTGCAAATTTGCTAGAAAATTAAGGCAATATAAAGAAACGCTGTATTCCTCTGCACATAAGGAGCACAACGCTTTAAATTTAATTTAATTTAAACTTTATAGTTTTAACTTATGTAACGTATAAGTCGAGCTTAGACGTGTATTTACACACAAAAGTATAAGTTTGTTTACATTCAGGCCCACAACTTGAACAGTATATTGACTATAAAGTCATACTTGAAGACTAAATTTTCATAAACTATACCCTAAGGAGGAAGTTAAATCAACCATAAAATGGTCTACAGGCTGATCGATTGTAAGTTGGTACGAGGATTATAACTACGGGTGGCTTTGATTTTCTCGTAATATTCTTTCTCAGTGGAACTCAGATTTTTAGGCGGAACCACCACCAACTTAACGAGTTGGTCGCTACGTTGATTTCCTTTTGCTTGGGGCCATCCTTTACCTCGCAGTCGCAAAGACTGTCCAGAACGTACCCCAGGCGGAATATTCATCGTCACCACCCCATCGGGGGTCGGAACCTCTATCGCTCCTCCGAGGACAATTTCATCGGGGGTGACAGGCACTTCACAGACTAAATTATCCCCTTCAAACTGAAAAAAATCATGGGGTTGAATTTCCACTTTCAAATATAAGTCTCCCCGTTGCTGAGTATAAGGGTCGAGTTGTCCTTGTCCTCGGACTCGGATTTTGCTACCCGACTTGACTCCTGCTGGAATAGATACTTCTCCTGTTCCCACTTGTCGTTTGGTTCCTCGAAAAGCTTCACTCAAAGTCAGGGAAACGGTTGCTTCGGTATCAAAGTTAGAAGTCGGACTGCGGCGGTTAAAATCAGTTGCAAAATCATCCACTCTGCCTCGATAACCGCTACTAGAACTCCCTGGAGTGGTTCGGTAGGAATAACTCCGGCGTGTGTTGCCGCGACGTGAACCCGTAGTGCCGCCACCTGCCGCAGCGCGACCTAACAAGACACTGATAAACTCATCAAAACTACTGAACTGGCTAAAATCAAATCCATTAAAGTCAACATTGGCACTGTTACCAGACCACTGACTATTATTACCAGCTTGGTTCCAATATTGACCAAATTGATCGTATTTTTTGCGCTTGTCACTATCAGACAAGACTTCATACGCTTCACTGACTTCTTTAAATCGGGTTTCAGCCGTTTTATCCCCAGGATTCATATCTGGGTGATATTTCCGAGCCAATTTCCGGTAAGCTTTTTTAATATCTTCCGCACTGGCACCTTTTTTCAATCCTAAAACTGCATAGTAATCTTTATAGTCTGCCGCAGCCATTCGTGATCTTCCTCTAAATTTTTAAATTTTAAGTATTATGCTGAGTGTTTAACACCTTTCTTCTCCTGTTGCCCCCGAGAAGTCTTGATGTAGTTAAGATAAACCTCAGATTAATGTATCAAAATTAGTCCTCGCTCAGGGTTCGGTTCTTGCCCTCGATGGCGATCGCAATTTCCGTACCTTATATTAAAGTAAACCCAGTTGATCAAGTAATTCTTTGGAATAGCGAGCTTGTTCCCAGCAGTAGCCGGCTTGAACTTGAGTGGGGTTAAGACCCTTAACATTTTGAAAATTCACCCCTTGAAGATTGGCTGCTTCAAAGTTGACCCCTTGCAGATTGGCTTCTCGCAGGTTGGCGAATTGCAGGTTCGCCGATCTAAAGTTAGCATCTTTTAAATAAGATCCCTCTAGAACGGCATGATGTAAATTGGCTTCTTCAAAGTTAACACCTTGCAAATTACCAAATAGATATGCACCTTGTAAATCTGCCCTTTGAAGATTGGCTTCGAGTAAATTCACCCCTTGTAAATCTGCATACTGTAAGTTTGCTGAACTGAGATTAACCTGCTGCATTTGAGCGAGTAGAAACACACTTTCTTGTAAGTTTGCTTTTGATAAATTAGCATCTTGAAATTGAGTCAGTTCAAATGCACTTCCTTTTAAATTTGCTTCTTGTAATTTCGCTCCTTTAAAATTGGCTTCTTTTAAATTAATATCAACTAAAGTAATTTGTTCTAAATTCGCTTTGGGTAAAGACAATCCTTTCAAACTCACCCCATCTTTTGCTAAATCTTCTAAGGCACGAATGCGGGCATAACTAATATCTAATCCCTGGGCTGCATCAATCACTTGCCATGCTTCGTAATGAGATTGCTTTTTGCCGCGTCGCACATAAATTACTAATGCTGTGACAATACTAATACTTTCAAATGTTCCGAGTATTCTAGACTTTTCAATTGAGCGGATAAAAATTTCACCCCAAACTGTATTAGATTTTAGGGTATCTTCTATAAATAAAATTGACAAAATCACTAAAACAACAGTTGACAAAATTATGACAAGTTCTAGAAAATCTCGTAAAATCTTAGTAGTCAGTCGCCAAAACTGAAACAGTTGCCGTCTCGTTGAAACATGATTCCACCATCGCTCAAAAAATTTCATTTTCTAGAAAATCGATCCGATAAGTCAACTGATATTTTATAAGTTTAAACCGTCTAATGTTTAACATTGTAACCGCAATTCTATCAATTTTTTCCCTAAACAAATTATATTTTATGAGTTCAGAGAATCCGGCTGACCTAACAACTTTTGCGATAACTTCACTTCAATTCAACTCAAACTAACACCCATAATAAACTTGGGCTTGACTGAGTCCAAAATCCCGTAAATAATGCTGCCATCGTTTCGCCACCTCTTCATTAAAAAAAGGCCCCACAGCCACTTTCGGATCGTGAGGATGATTTCGTTGATAAACCCCGGTTTCCGGCGCACCTAACAGAATCACTTGTTCAGCCACTTTTGCTAAGTCTTCGGGGGGCACAGAAATAACGACAAAGTAAGCTGCATCTGCTTTTCCACCATAAACACCATAAGCGTGTTGGGCTTGTTCTAAAGCGGTTTCGGTTTCCTGACTCCAACGACCATCAATTTCCCCTGGGTCGAGGCCTCGGGCACGTAATCGTCTTTGTAAATTGAGTACTAGTAACTTACTATAATGCAATCGGCCAAATAGCTTATGTTGAGTCATTATTGTTCGTAAACCATTAACAGAGGGTTCTAAATTCTGGGGAATCAATGTTATTATTGTAAGCTGAGGTTAAAAGAAAATAGCAATCTGAAATAACCCTCAGATTAAATAACTATTCTCAATATTAAACAGATTGAATTAAAACTATTTACAGGGTTTAATAACCTTATCCCGTAAATTTTGAGTATCCATGACCCGAAATATTATTCGCACTCAGCAAGCCCCTGCACCCGTAGGGCCATATAATCAGGCAGTGGTTGCCAATGGTATGGTCTTTGTCGCCGGACAGATTTCTCTTGACCCCCAAACGGGTGAAGTTGTACATTCTCAAGATGTGACGAAACAAACCCAACAAGTCATGAGGAATTTAGGGGCGATTTTGACAGCAGCAGGTTCGAGTTGGGAGGATGTGGTAAAAACGACTATTTTTTTAACGGATATGGCAGACTTTGGCGCAGTTAATCCAGTGTATGCTGAATACTTTAACCTAGAAACTGCACCCGCCCGCGCTTGTGTAGAAGTCTCTCGTTTACCGAAAGATGTCCGGGTTGAAATTGAATGTATCGCAGTCATTCCTAATTAGAAAAAGTGAGTAATTATAATTTTTTCTATTAGGGTTACTGGCTTTACAAGGAGTTATGAGTAAGGAGGATTTGGGAGACTTGGGATACGGGGGTGAGGGGGAGACGGGGAGACGGGGAGGTGGGGAGATGGGGAGACGGGGAGGTGGGGAGATGGGGAGACTGAGTGCCCATTACCTGTTGCTTTACTCATAATTCATAATTCATAATTCATAATTCATAATTCATTGCTGACATTCTTTTGCGGTTACTTCATGGCGGTAACGAAACATATCTTCTAGTCGAGAGTCTACCCACCAACCGACTAATTGCTCAGCTAGCCAATCTCCGGGTAAACTATAAGCGATCGCATCTGTTAAACGAGTTTTGCCATTTTCCTCTGAAAACTGATGGCGATGTACCCAACTCTCCATCGGGCCTTGTTGCTGTTTATCGGTAAAAAGTTCATAAGGAATACATTCAGTATGAACCGCCACCCAAGTAACGGGCAGAGGGCCAAGCCAAATCTTAAATTCAGACACAGCCCCCACCTCTAAACCGCCTTCTCGACGGATAATTTCTACAGGTTGCCAAGGCGGAGTTAGGCATTGCAGAATATCAGAACGAGTGTGAAAGTCCCAAACGGTTTGAATGGGGGCATCAATTAGAGAAGAGTATCGAAAATGCAGCATCAAGCTTTAAAATAAAAGAACCATGAGCAAACCATACAGCAAAAACTTCAAACTTGAAATCAGGTTATTTTAACTGCGATCGCTGTTTATTGCTGGGATGTCTAGGTTTCAGCTTATCTTATTAGACTTAATATTATTTATGAGTGGTCAGTTGCAAGATTTATCCACCTCTGGATCTCAACAGTTACTCCAGCAAGCTTTAAGGGATCTAAAGTTCGGGGACTTTCACACTCGTTGGGAGGCAACAAAGGTTTTAGGCAGAATTGGTATCCCTGCTATTAAGCCACTAATTACTATTTTAGAAGATGTTGAGGCAGATTCAGAAGTTCAATGGTTTGTTGCCCGTATTCTTGGGCAGTTTGACACAGAAGAAGTGGTTAATGCACTGGTTAATTCTTTGCAACGAATAAACCCTGCTGCCTCGGATGAGGAAATGTCTGTTAAACAAATGATTGCCGTGGCTTTGGCAAATGTGGGAGAATCTGCTATTTTTCCCTTGACTAATTTACTGAAAACAGAGTCTTTACGGCAGTTGGCAACAGAAGCTTTAGCTCAAATTCGCCATGTAGAAACTATACCCGCTTTACTGCAAGTAACCAATGATCCAAATCCTCAAATTCGCACTTGTGCTATCGAAGCATTGGGCAGTTTTCATGATCCCAGAGTGCCGCCTGTGTTATTAAATGCTCTGCAAGATACTCATGCAACGGTTCGCAAAGAAGCTTTGGCTGCTTTAGGAATGCGACGGGATTTACAAATAGAGCTAAATTTGGTAAAACATTTACAACCCTTACTTTGGGATATCCGTCCAGAAGTGAGTCAGCAAGCTCAAATGGCTTTGGCTCGTTTTGGCACAGATGAGGCGGCAATGGCTTTATTTGAACAAATTCAAACAAACTCAACACCGTTGCCTTTAAAACGAGATGGAGTTAGGGCATTAGCTTGGATAGAAACGAGTGTATCGCTCAATTATCTCAATCAAATTTTTCAACAAGCAGAGAATTGGGAAACAGAAAAAATCGCTCAATTTCCCCTCTGTCAAGAAATTATTCGGGTGTTAGGACGAGTGGGAAAACCAGAGATCAAACCCATAGCAACTGATCTGTTAATTGAGTTGCTCAATCGTTCTCATGCTGCCATACAATCGGTTCAAATTCAACAGTTAGTTGCTTCAGCATTGGGTCAGTTAGGACAAGTTCATGGGATTGATTCTCTCATACAACTATTGTCTACCACTGACACTGGGGTTCAGCTTCATTGTATTGCAGCTTTAAAACAACTTAATGCCCAATTAGCCCATCAACAGTTAACTCACCTTGCCCGTCAAAGCGATCTGCCGTCACTCCTCAAAAATGGGATTGATATTGCTTTATCAGAATGGTAACGGGTAGGGAGTAAGGAGTCTGTCGTGACGTTACATGCAACCAAAGTACGGGAGTAAGGAGTAAGGAGTAAAAAACTGACTATAATCACAATTGATAATTGATAATTGATAATTGATAATTGATAATTCATCATTTATTTACCATTTATCAGTTGGCTGTTCAATGCTCAATGTTCAATATTCATAATTCATAATTCATGAGTGTTCAGAAACGATTGTTTTCTTATTTATTTCGCATTGTTGTAGCGATTACTCTGTTAGTTTGGATTCTCCGTGGTTTGAGTCTTCTGGTCTTCTTACCCGGAGTTGTTCTTTGGATATTATTATTTCTTTCTATAGGACTCGGTATTTTGGCATCTATTAGTCGCTGAAACAAAAAATCTCCATCCCTTTAAGGTGGAGATCTAAGTTTAAGTAAGTTAATTCTTTTCAAGCTAAAAACATCTTCGACTTTAGACTTTGGATCGGCCTCCAGTAATCTGTTCAAAAAAGGCTTGAAACTCTGTGGCTAATTCTCTACGGTTAGAAGCACGCAACAAATAGCGGTAAACAAACCAAACAGCATAGCCAATGCCAATTAACTCGAAGGTTGGCGCTAACAGAGGAATATCGTTGAGAGCATCCACTACTGCAAACAGGACTTTAACGGTCACAATGGCAGAGATAATTAGAACCACTGTAATGATTGGTTTTTGGTACTCCCCAAAGAAACTAGACACATAACCCGGTAATTCAGCCAGGACTTCAACCACTTTGGTTTTAATCTCTTCAAACTGACTCGCCGTTGCCTCAGTTGTTGATACAGGTGTGAGTGGATCTTGGGATGCTGCTTTTACATCAACAGATGAGGCTGTCGTTGTGTCAGCACTTTTAGGTTCTGGCATTCTGGTCTCCTTAATCAAGTGCAATTACAACAAATTGACACTCTCGCCGCTCAGCAGGCTTGCTGATGGGAGATTCTTGCTTCAAACCCTCTTAACAAGGATAACCCTGTCAGAGCGAGTCCACAAGCGTTTTTGTCATTCTTCTACTGGCTGCTGGGCAGCAGAAGGATCTCAATTTGCTCTATCTATAAATAGCTTACCAGCCGAATCAATATCTAACTGGCAGATCTACACCAGAGTAGCAGGCTTTTAACCGCAATGACTATAGATTTTTGTTAAATTGTTGTCATATGAATTATGAATTATGAGTTATCAATTATGAGTTATGAGTTATGAATTCATACCCAAGGGCAATAATCATAAACTCTACTCCCTTGCGCTGAGTGCAAGTCGTAAGTGTTACTCAATTACAGACGTTACATGTAACATCACGACAGACTCATAATTTCTTGTAATGCCAATAACCCTGCTCCATAAGCGGGTTGATGACGAGGCCATATGACTGTTGCCGACGGGGCGATCGCGCTAATTTTTTGCTCAAAGCGTTGACGTAGATTTGCTAAACTATTCCATACCCCCCCAATGGTGACAATTTCAAAGGCTTCTGTGGGGTTAAATAAGTCTGTGATCACGACTTGTGTGGCTAAGGTTAATTCATTAACGGCGCTCGTCATAATCTCACGCGCGATCGCATCCCCTTCGACAGCCGCTTGATCTACAATAGGGGCAAGGGCGGCTATTTCTGTTACACTTAACCTCCGACGATAAACCACTTCTACTAAATTCTCTATTTTATCTATCTCTAAATGGTCTTTAAACCGTTCAATTAATTCTGTCGCTTGTCCTCTACCATCATAAGCTTTTAACGCCGCTTGTAAACCTTTTACGGAGATATTATAACCACTGCCTTCATCTCCAAGAATATAACCCCAACCGCCTACTCTTTTCGTTTTACCTTGTTGATTTTGACCAAAAACTTGAGAACCTGTTCCGGCGATCGCCACTATTCCTATTCTATCACCTATTCCCCCCATTAATGCAATTTCATTATCCCCTGTAATTAATAAATGTTGGGGTGAATTTTGCCAAGTGATTAACTCAGATAACTTTAATGGTAGGGGTTTTAACAGGTTTTCAACACTGTTAATATCTTGGGGGCGACCGACTCCAGCCAATCCAATACCCATCCCTTGAATAGCCAGAGGAATTGATAGATTTGTGGCAATGACCGCTTCTTTGATTGCTGTTTCAATCGATTGTTGTGTGGCTTTTATTCCAATACTTTGATAGTTAGACGGGCCTGCTTGAGCTTGAGCGAGAACTTTTCCCGTTTGATCCATTACTACACAGACGGTTTTTGTGCCGCCGCCATCAATTCCCAAAATATACATTTTAGTTGATTTTGGCAGTAATCCAGTTCTGCACTTTCAGGAATGATTCTTCTACCCAGTAGATTGCCCCGTCTAACCACTCTAATAGCTTCTCTAGGGGATGTTTGATGTATTCGACAGAGGTAACGGTTGTCTCTATATTATCAGTTGCTATTTCCGAGTAGGCAGGCTGAAGCCGTGCAGCCTCAAGCTGCATAGCATTTATATTACTCTCTATCTTACCCGAAACATTCGCCTTTGTCAACCCTCCTTCTGGCGGGTGTTGGGTGAGGATGTTAGGGTTAGTTAATTTTACGGGACTAATTTTTGTCTCTTCTTCGAGGATATATTTACCTAAGCTTGCGGCTACCAAAAATCCCCCCACTCCAATTCCGGCGAATAAGGGGAAAGAAGAGTGTTGCATTCTCTGCCAAATTCCTGAGGTGGGTTGAGGGGTTTTCTGTTCAGCTTGAGGCAAAATAGAATAGTATTTTTCATCCCCTGCGATCGCCCCTGCATTTTCCGCAGATGTTAAAATACTGGGATATTGTTCTTCTATTCCATTCAATTCAGCTATGGGTTTATTGAAGAAATAGTGTATTGCGGCTTTAATTAATCCTTGGATAGAAGAGGGAGAAGATTCTGCTATTAATTGAGGGGTTGAATGGGCCGAGGGAATAACGGCTGAATTTATATCTGAAATTGTTTCAACTTGCGCGAGTGTAGATTCCCCAAATAAGTTCATCCGCACAGCAATAGGACTGGCTTGTACCCATCCCGTGGCTTGGGAAAGTACACAATAAACGGGTAAGATTAATCCCATTGCGGGGATGGCCGGTTGTAACTGAGGCGTTTTCCCCGAAGCGGGTTTGAGTATTTTTATAATTTGTTTTTGGATATTTTTTTGTTGTGAAGGAGGTAAGGGATAAAGGGTTTGATTTGGGGATGTAACGAGTACTAATTCTTGAGTGTCGAGACGGTTAGCTATACCTTGAAGCTTAATCTGAGGTGTAGTGGGAGCGAGTCTGTGCAGAATTTCTTCGATCAATTCATTTGCATCTGAATTCTGTGTTTTGACAGTATCATTCAGTTGTGGTATGCCTATGTTAGTCTGAGCTTTAAGCTGCTTGCCAATTAATCGCGTCCCTTGCAATAGGACATAGAAGGGATACAGCAATATTTGGGTGGCGTGACTGGCAGTTATCCGGATTTGTCGTCCGGCGCGATCGCGAAGCGGGGCGTAAGCCTTATCGCAACGATCCAGAAAGGCGCGATATTGTTGTGATACCGCATTGAATACCCGACTTTTATAGTGATTGGGAGGCGAGACAGACATAATTCCAGCTCAGGGTGGTTCATGTGAGGCGATCATTGACCTCAAGTCTAGTTTATATTGTAATTGAAATTGTGCTAAATGACGGATGTTCTTAATTCTCCTCAACAGAAAATCGCTGTAACTTTAGAACAACTCCGTCGTTGTACTCAGATTGATGTGTTATCGAATTGGACAATAGCAGATGGCGCATTATCTATTACTGAAATTCAAGATAATCCTAATGTTGAGAGTGTTTCTCTGAATGCACGCAGACATATTTCTTGGCAACGGGGAAGACAGGCTATTTGGTTGGTTCAGCATATTGAAGTTCCGATAGATTTACACCATTATCGGTTATCGGGTTTAAGTTTACGATTGAGTGTGAGTTGGTGGGCGGAAATTGCGGAGATTTATATCAATGGGAAGTTAATACAATCAGGAGATTTATTTGATTGTTCGACGCGGATTTTATTATCGCCGAAAGTGATAGTGGGAAATGGGTTTTTGGTGGCTATTCGTTTAGTCAGTCCGAATCATGATGAGGGGGCGTTAGTTCGATCTCTGTGTTTATATGAAAATGATCAAAATCCGTTAATAAATCCGGGTTTTTTTGCTAATGAAATCGAAGTTATCTATATTCAGTGTCAACAGAATCAAAGTTTAGTTGAAACCTTAGCTAAAACTGTAGATCAAATTGATTGGTCATCTTTACCCAACCGAGAACAATTTGAGCGATCGCTAAATAATGTGCGAAATCAGTTAATTGATTTTGGTGATTATTTCCCTACTATTAATATCGGATTATTGGGTCATGCTCATTTAGACTTGGCGTGGTTATGGCCAGTTGCAGAAACTATCGATGCGGCGAAGCGAACCTTTGAATCTGTATTGAATTTACAACAAGAGTTTCAGGACTTAATTTTTACTCATTCAACGCCTGCTTTATTTGCTTGGATTGAAGTTCATCGCCCAGATTTATTTGAAAAAATCGTAGAAAAAGTCCGTGCAGGTACTTGGGAAATTGCAGCCGGGTTATGGGTAGAACCGGAATTGAATATTATCAGTGCAGAGTCTATTGTCCGACAGATTCTATATGGTCAGCTTTACGTTAAAGAAAAATTCGGTAATATTTCAGAAGTGGCTTGGTTGCCGGATAGCTTTGGATTTTGCTGGCAACTTCCCCAATTACTACGGCAAGGTGGTATTCGTTATTTTGTTACTCAAAAGTTGCGATGGAATGATACAACAGAATTTCCTTATGAGGTGTTTTGGTGGCAAGGATTGGATGGAACTCGAATCTTCAGTTTCATGTCTGCCTTCATTGGGCAAGAAATAGATCCGATTAAAATGGCAAATTATGCTATCGATTGGCAAAATAAAACGAAACTCAATAGCGCATTATGGTTACCCGGTGTGGGAGATCACGGGGGAGGGCCGACACGGGATATGTTGGAAGTTAGCCAGCGTTGGCAACAGTCAACCTTTTTCCCAGATTTAGAGTTTATCCCCGCTAAGGATTATTTACGGCAACTGGAAGTAGAGGCGGAGTCATTACCCGTTTGGCAGGATGAATTATATCTAGAATTTCATCGCGGTTGCTATACGACTCACGCGGACCAAAAGCGGTGGAATCGTTATTGTGAACGGTTATTATATCAAGCGGAGTTATGGGCGGCGATCGCCACGTTGCGGACCGAAGCGGTTTATCCCAAGATGGCGTTAGAGACAGCTTGGAAGCAGGTATTATTTAATCAATTTCACGATATCTTACCCGGTTCTGCTATTGCTGAAGCGTATCTAGATGCCAATCAAGCTTGGCAGGAAGCCCAAGAGAGTGCAGAGGCTATCTTAGATTCTGCTTTAAGTGCGATCGCGACTCATCTACCTTTACCGTCTCCACCTGCTGGCTTAACTGAGGCGATGCCAATATGGGTATTTAACGCGCTTAATTGGTCCTGTTCAGAGGTGGTGTCGTTGCCTATCTCTCAACCCGGTCAAATTTACGATATTGAGGGAGATGCAATAGAGACGCAAAATTGTTCAAATCGCTTACTCTTCAAGGCTTGTGGTGTTCCTTCTATCGGCTATAAGCTTTACTGGTGGATGCCGGAAAGGGGTTATAGGGCAGAATATACTCCCCATTTTATCAAAAGTGTATCAGATTTAGTTGAGGATGTCAATATTATTAGAAAACATGGCGAAAATTACTATTTAGAGAATCAGTTTTTACAGGTATTTGTTGATGCTGAAACGGGAGATATTCAACGAATATTTGATAAAGTTAATTATCGAGAAGTCTTACAAAGTGGCGGTGGAAACCAACTTCAATTCTTCCAAGATACCGGACAATATTGGGATGCGTGGAATATCGATCCAAATTATAAAAATTTTCCATTACAGACGGCAACTCTTAAAGATATTCATTGGATTACACAAGGTAAAGTGGAAAAGCGGTTACGAATTATTCGAGTTTGGGGAAAATCAGAGTTTTGCCAAGATTATGTTTTACAACAAGATTCAAATATACTGAAAATAGAAACAACTGTTAATTGGCAGGATACTCATGTATTGGTAAAAGTTGCATTTCCAATAACGATAAACGCAGATTTTGCCACGACAGAAATTCCCGCAGGGGTAATGTCGCGAACCACAAAACCACAAACGGATGTAGAGAAAGCAAAATGGGAAATTCCGGCGTTAAATTGGGTTGATTTAGGTGATGAAGAATATGGTATTAGTTTATTGAATAACTGTAAGTATGGGTATGATATTAAACCCTCGCAAATTCGCTTAACTTTACTACGAGGTTCGACTTGGCCAGACCCAAAAGCAGATATAGGGCAGCATCATTTTAGTTATGGAATTTATCCTCATGCAGGAAGTTGGAAAACGGCTAATGTTGTACAGCGAGGTTATGAGTTTAATCAACCTTTATCGGTGAATAGTCTTCCGGCAATTAATCATAGTCAAATTAATCATAAATCGGTAGGAGAAGGCAGCTTTTTCGATTTACAATCGGATCATTTAATCTTGATGGCATTGAAGCAATCTGAACAAGATCCCAAAGCGTGGATTTTTCGCTGTTATGAATGTCACGGAGAAGCTGAAACGTTAGTATTGCAAAATCAGTTAAATTTGACTATTGTTGATTCTGTTAATTTACTAGAACAACCCATTGAGTCATCTATTCAAATTCAACCTTGGCAAATTGCTAGTTTTAAAATGAAGTTAAATCAAGAAATTAACAATCCATCCCCGTTGGACAAATAGAGGAAGTAAAGCGGCTACATCAACAGAGGGTTCAAGATTTGCTAAATTTTCACAGATGATTTCTAACTGATTTTTGGTCTGAAAGGCTTGCAACAGTTGCCACTCGGTAAGAGTCGGTAAATCCATTCGCATATCATAATTATCTCGCCAGAGAAAAATATGACTTCCTGCTTGATTTAAATTAACCTGTTCATCAGTTTGATCGTCGGGTTGATTGACTTGCCAAATGCGGTGAATGGGATAAATAGAAGATAAAAGAATACTATTTTGAGGTAAATTAAAAATAATTTCTCCCCATTGGTCTTGAGGAATTTTCCCCAATGCTTGGTAATCTAGGGTATTTGTAATTTTACCATGAAATACACAATGCCAATGCCATTCTAAACGAGCTAAATCGGGTAAATAAGGTAAACCTGCAGCAGGTTTAAACTCAGAGAGAAATTCAGCAAAGGCGTGACCATATTTTCCTAAGTCCGGAGAAACGGAAGGATAACGGTGAATATAAACCCTTGCCGTTGCCGTAAAAAACTGTTCTCCAACTAAACGATAGCACACTGGATAAATTGATTCAAGCGTTCGAGTCAAAGTTCCGACAATACTATTGCGATAAACTGTAAAGTTTTCAGAAGAATTCAAATAGGCCTGACTCAATGCATCAGTTGTATCTGATTCAAAGATAGCTTGATAAAAGTCTTGTTGTAGTTGTCTTAATTCCATATTATTGACTGTTGTAATTCTTCTGCAATTCTTGCTTCTGCTCTCAAAATATCCAATTCAGGAATATCAGTATCCCACTCAATTAATGTCGGTATAGCACCAAAATAGTTTAATGCTTTTTTATATAATTGCCAAACGGGTTGATGTACTGGATTACCATGAGTATCTAATAAATAATTCGGATATTCTTCATAACCCGCCAAATGAATTTGTTTGACTCTGTTTGCCGGAATAGAATTCAAATAATCTAACGGATCAAACTGACAATTGATAGCGCTGACATATATATTATTAACATCAAGGAGTAAATGGCAATCTGCTTGCTCTAGTAATTCGTGAATAAACTCCCATTCCGATAAAGTTGAATGTTTAAAGGTTAAATAAGTTGCTGGATTTTCAATTAAAATCTGTTGATCGAGAATCTCTTGAACTGGTTGAATACGTTGCACTAAATGTTTTAAAGTGGCTTCAGTATAAGGCAAAGGCATTAACTCATTAAGATAATTTCCATTAATTGAAATCCAAGCTAAATGATCTGAAATATAAGCGGGTTTAACCCAGTCCGCTAAACGTTTTAAACTATTGAGATAATCTAAGTTTAATGGATCAGTTGAAGCCAAAGACATTCCTACTCCATGTAATGTAATAGGATAAGATTGTCTAATTTTATCTAAATAATCTAAATGTTGTCCCTGTGAATGCATATAATTATCTGATAATACTTCAAACCAAGGAATATTAGGCTGAGTATTAAGAATTTCTTGATAGTGACAGGAACGTAAACCGATTCCTACGCCTTCAATCATAGTTTTAAGAAAAATGGTTATAAGTGTTTAGATAAAATTCGTCAAATTATATTATAGTTATTCCAGTTATTATTGATGAAATTAACGGATAAAATAATAGTAATTTTTCATGAAATACAGAAGTAAAACTGACTGAGTTAGAAAAGAATTAAGTAAGACTTCTGACTTCCGATTATATTATAGTTATTTCAGTTATTATTGATAAAATTAACGGATAAAATAATAGTAATTTTTCATGAAATACAGAAGTAAAACTGACTGAGTTAGAAAAGAATTAAGTAAGACTTCTGACTTCCGATTATATTATAGTCAT
>JBARZE010000056.1:0-3408 GCA_049649525.1 Microcoleaceae cyanobacterium | reverse complement strand
TGTTTAAACTTAGATATGGCCTTTAATAACTACTTTTAAAGAATCAAAAATTATCTTTAACTTCAATCAAAACATAAAAAGCAATCAATTTAATTAAATTCCTAGATATCTGTATTGGGTTTAACTTTAACCTTTAATATAGTATTTAATGCGATTTTTAGTAGAGCAAAAAAATAAAATAAACCGATAAATTATACCACTATACTAATAATTGAAGCTGCACTATATAATTGGGGTGGGTTGGCATTGGCTATAGCAGTTTCAATGGCTTTTGCTTCCTATTGTCCTACTCAATAATCTCTTTGATAGACAACTTTACCACCAGTAACCTGTTACTCAAAATTGCCTAGCGTCATCGCAATGAGTATTCAGGGCATGGCTTCGCTACACAATCACCCAATAATGGGGTAATATAAAATATGGTATCATAGGCTAAGGCAGCAGCAAAGAGAGAAACTTGATATTTTTGCTATTCCTTGAAAGCTTATTTATAAGAGTCTAAAAATTAATTAAACTGGTATTAAAATTAATAGACTGAACGGAAAATTACTACAATTCTACAGTTGCAGGTAGGTCGTATATTAATTAGAGATTATTTTAGTTATTATTGCTATAATGGATGTTTGTATTAAAAACACTCGTTCGGATTTTTGATCAAAAATTGCTATGAAATTTAACCAAAAAACTATCAAAAAACTTCTATCCCTCGTGATATTAAGTATTATAGCGATCGCCTGTACAGACCAGTCCGAAGATTTTACAGGTATTTCATCGGCTAGTGAAGAATCTAGTGTCAATACAGAGACAGATATGCCAATGCAGACCACTTCTATTGAAGGAACAGTTTGGAATTTAGTCAGCTACAATCAGCAGCCCATTCTAGCCGGAAGCGAAATAACCGCTGAATTTGCCGAAGGACGAGTAAACGGAAAGGCGGGTTGTAATCTTTATTTTGCTGACTATCAACTAGATAATACACAATTAAATATCGAGACTATCGGTTCAACGAAACAAGCTTGTCCGGATTCAGAGGGTTTAGTGGAACAAGAAACGACTTACCTAAATCGATTGAATGAAGCAGAAAGTGCTACTGTTGTAGATAATATACTAAAAATTAATACTCCAGATGGGGTCTTGATGTTTGAAGCGGCTGGAGACAGTACTGGCAATCAGTAGTCGTAAAAGGTATTAATGAGAAATTGCTCTATAACTTCTAGCTAAAATAGCTTTTATCATTGGCAATACTGTACTCTAACTTCGAGATTTCAGATCTCGAATTGCTCATCTATGAATACGGATTTAGCATCTTATAGCTTCTATGGCAATTACTCTAACCCGACTACATCTTTTAAATCTGCATTACGAAACTCTACATTAGTCACATTAGCACCAGTAAAATCAGCTTTTTCGAGATCGGCATTAGTCATATTAGCATTAGCTAAATTAGCACCAGTAAAATCAACTGATTCGAGATCGGCATCGGTCAAGTCAGCACCACTAAGATTAGCATTACTCAGATTGGCACCATCTAAATCTGCATCAATTAAGATAGCATTGCTTAGATCTACTCCGCTGAGGTCGGCATTTTCTAAATCAACATCTCGAAGATCGCAACCCGGACATTCTCGAGTCGTTTTTATCCGCTCAATCAGTTCTCGCTCAGTTGTATTAGATTGAGCTAGAATAAAATTCGGCAGGCTCTGTAAAGATTTTGCTTCTGATGCTTGAATCTCAAGGGCAGAAAAGCCTGAAGCTAACCCCGACGACACGATGGCGATCGCGACCCAACTCAGTTTATTTTGATTGTTAACTATCATATTTATTGTTGTTTTTTAGCAAAATTTTGATCTTTGATCATCTTATAGCTTCCTATCTCTTGAATCAGAGGCGTTAAACAAAACTTAATCATAAAAAATCTATTGTCGCCAAGGTAAACGAACAGGCATTTCGGGGACAGGTTTATTTTCCGGCATTAGTCCTTGAGTATCTTGCTTATCCGACATTTGATTAGCATACCAATTCGCCCCAGCAACGGCGGTTAAACCGTGAGCAAAAATGCTAATCAAAACTGTAATCACCATTGTCGTAAAGATACTATCGCTATTGATCAACTTTTCTTCTTCGACAATGAGTAACCCATAAATAATTGAGGCGATCCCTCGGGGGCCAAACCAGCCGACAAACAAGATACTGATCGGCTGTGAGTTGGAGCCTATCGCTGATATTGCCACTCCTAACATCCGAATAAAAGTCAAACTACCAAAAGCATATAACCACATCTGCCAGGTAGCCTGGGATAAAGACGGTAAAATCATGATTGCACCGTACAATAAAAAAGAGATTAAAGTTAGTAATTGTCCTTCTGCTTCACCAAAATCATAGAGTTTTTGCCGTGTTGGTTGGGGAGCAACATTACCCAAAGTTAAGCCAGCACAAAAAGCTGCAATAAAACCATTTCCACCGATTGACTGCGCTAGTGCATAAGCTAAAATCGATAGTCCCAATACCGATAAATCTTCAAAAGACTCGTTCATCCATTTACGTCTTAAGCTTTTAATAATTAGCTTGCTACCAAAGTAACCCACCACAATTCCAATTACCGTACCAAAAACAATCTGTTGAGCGCTAAAGGTCAACCAATAACTCGCATCGGTAGCTCGCTCGCTTTCTTCTGCTAAAGCGACAAACAACAATAAAACAGGTAAGCAAATTCCATCATTCAAACCACTTTCAACATTAATCGCTTGACGAATTGAAGCGGGTACACGAGGACTATTCACCACTGCTTGCCCGAGTGCTGCATCTGTCGGGGTGAGGATGGTCGCTAATACCGCTGCCTCCCAGATATTTAATGAGGGGAATAGTAACAAAGCAAAAATCGTACCTAAAGCAATCGTAATGGGTAGACCTATACCCAGTAAACGTACAGGTAAGTTGTATTCTCGTCGTAACAGTTTTAACTGAATTCGCGAAGCATCGGTAAACAAAACTAACGCTAAGGTGATTTCGGCTAAAATTCTAATCACTTCATTATTGATACTGACTGACTGTATTAACCCCAAAGCAGCAGAACTAATCAGTAAACCATAGACAACATAAGCCATCGGTGGGGTGATGACGCTTTGTTCTAATCTACGGGAAATCGAGCCAAACACAAGTATGAATATGGCGATCGCCCCTATTGCTGCTGTATTCATGACTGTAAAAATTCAGGTAAGTTCTACTTACGATTAAAAATAGAATCAAATGCCATTTTTCACAACCGCCTGAGGTGATCTCTCGCTAAGCTAAGATGCATTTAAACTGCATATCAGTCATGCGATCGCTGCCATCACCGCCAATCGGGGTATAAAGTAACAGGTTGCATAGTAACGGGTAGGATTTATGATGATAAGCAAACCACTCGGA
>JBARZE010000055.1:0-15517 GCA_049649525.1 Microcoleaceae cyanobacterium | reverse complement strand
ACCTTCCGAGGTAAAGCTAACTCCACAGGTCTTTGAGGTACATTTACCTGTAGCTGGGTGAATGAATTGCAGCCTAAGCTGAGTACTTTGTTGCCATTTAAGTGTTACCCCCCTGAAATACTCTTTTCGTTTACGGTGATAAAAGGCTAATAAGTCGTTAAAGGACTGATATGACCCCTTTCTACCTATTTTGTCATTTCGGCTCATTTTTGGCTCAATTTGTAGGTTTTACTGAGTCGTTAAAGCGTCAATTCCTTATAAGAAGAAGGTCGTGAAAGGTTCGAGTCCCCCCATACTCGTTTTTCATTGTTGTCAAATGAATACATAAAAAAAAGACATTCATAGTAGAACGTCTTTGTAGAGTGGTGTGAATACTAATTCATTAAGTTAACAATATATTAAATAATACCAGGGCCTTTTTCACCTTGCTCCTTGATGTCTTTCAGTTCTTGAGCGCGTCTGGCTTTATCAGCTTCTTCTTCTTCTCTTAAGTCACCGGGTTCTTCGATGTACATTTCCGGCTCAATGGCATAGTTATTCATTTTACCCTCACGATCAACAGTCATACCTGCTGTGGTATCGAGATCGCCCTCTTTTTCTGGTAATTTCTTAAAGTCTTCTCCTTCTCGGTCTTGACGCGCCCCGACCTCTGCTGGCTTAATGCCACGGTCATAATTGGCGTTTTGATCTTGGGGTGAACTGGCCATATCGAATTGAGTCTCCTAAAAAAATATTGATGTTGAATTTAATACTATGACAGTCAGTTTCTCTGACCACAGAATATTAATAATACTAATGTGATAATCGATTAGCCTATGCCAGGATTTTCAGATTTATCAACTTCAGGTACAACGTCCGGACGTTCTTTGTCTTCCCAACCGACAGGACGCTTAGAATTGTACCAAGCAATAGAACCGATGGAAACTGCGGCAATAAACCCAACAACACCAACGACCAGGGTGGCATAAGGGAAATGAGATGCACTACTGGCGGCTGCTACTTCTGCAATACTATACATGAATTGATTAACCTTTTTTCAATTTTGGTATCACCACCTTATCATTCAAAAAAAGCCAGTACATCTATCCCTGTATGGAAATGAACCTAGACAGCCTCTGTCTTGAGATAGAAGAAATCAGTTCACGTTTTCCCGAAAAAATTTCAAATAAAATTGAGAAGTACTATTGCTAAATTGGATAGGATTGGTCAGAAATAGATTGAGAACGAATGACTTCGGGACGAACAATATCTGTACCCAATAGTATATCTTCGTCAATAGATTGTAATCCCGGCGTTAACTCAGGTTCAACAAAACGCTGAGATTGAGAAGTATTTTCCGGGATATCTGGGACATTGGGGGCCGGAATATTTTCTGGTGTTCCTTGCTGAGATAATAAGGCAATACCCCCAATAGACCCGGCTAACAACGCCGCATAACCGAGATAAAGGTGAACCGGGTTGAGATAAAAATCTTCGTCAGGTTCTGGGGAAGACCAAGAGGGTGTTAGGCTTTGTAAGGCATCGGGGGCGGGCAAAGCGGCTGCCATCGCGGTACCATCCAAACCTAAAGCATTGCCTAAACGGCAGATAAAGCCACGTAGGTAGACATCTTCGGGGAGTTGATCTTCTATCGCCATTTCTAGGGCTTCTAGATGAGAAAGGGGAACCATTGTACTACGATGCAGTTCACACTGAGATAACCCTAAAGTTTGTCTTGCTTGTTGGAATTGTTCCCCAACTTGACGAAGATAGTCGGTTCGTTGTTGAACTTTTTGGGCTGCAATTTCGGTTGCCGTTAATTTCTTTTTCTTCTTTTTCGCAGGCGTGTCTGTGGTTTCTGAGGTTTCTGTTTTGGCAATAGAAGTCGGAGGAGTTGATTTAATATGGTGAGGTGAATCTTCCCCTGCAATATCTTCTTGGGGAGAAACTACAGTGGTTGTCTGTTCAATGTGGGCAGGTTCGCTCACAGGCAGTTGAGGCGCAGCAGACTCAGTTTGAGACTCCGACGACGGCGGCAGAACGTTTTCTGTTGGGCTGACGGGGACGGCAGATAGACGGGTCTGTTGTTGAGAATTTGGAGCCACGTTACTATAGGCTAAAGTCATTTGTCTCAGGGCAATTTGAATGGCTTCACGACCTACTGCCCGAACAATAATGTCACCTTTAACTGCTGCGTTACCTAACAGTTTTTGTAAGTTTGTTAATGATAAATTATAGACCGGAGAAGCATGCAGTTCGTCTTCAATTTCAGTCACGAGATAATCAAGGTGTTCTGAGGAGACTTCAGTCGCTAGAGGTTGAGGGTTGCTAAGAGAGGAGTGAAAGTCCATCGTTGTTATTATATAATTTAGAATCGCATACCTAAATTACTTTTCAAGCATTAATGACTGCTTCCGGATGTAAAACTCAATAAAAAAATATTACGGGCGGCTGATGTCAAATCTGTTTATTTATATTAGGAAAATGAGATTAATTATCTATCTTGTAATATGCTAATGTTATCTGGAGAAATCACCACCTGAACAGATTCACCAATGCTATAACGTTGAATATCATCTCGATGTAAGTTTTGTTGCCTAATCACTAAACAAGAATTAAGACTAATTCGCACAAGATAGCGAATATCTGTACCGATATAAATAATCTCTTCTATTTTTCCAAGAAATGCTTGAATTGAATTCTGATTGCTGGGATAAACTCTTACTTTTTCAGGACGGATCGCCAAAGTAACCTGCTGTTTCGGAAAAAGTTCATCCGTTGATTTTGCTGAAATAATCAGAGTTTTATCAATTGCAACAGATACATTTTCTCCCTGTTTTTCTTGAACTTCTCCGGTTAAAAAGTTGCTTTCTCCAATAAAATCTGCAACAAACCGAGTTTTAGGATATTCATAAATATCTATCGGACTTCCCACTTGTAAAACAACGCCGTCTTGCATCACTCCAATTCGATCTGACATGGTTAAGGCTTCTTCTTGATCGTGAGTCACATAAACAAAAGTAATACCAAGTTTTTGCTGCATTTGCTTTAATTCTAATTGCATTTGCTTACGTAACTTTAAATCCAAAGCCCCCAAAGGTTCATCAAATAACAATACTTTTGGCTGCTTAACTAATGCCCTAGCAAGTGCTACTCGTTGTTGTTGTCCGCCGGATAATTGAGACGGATAACGTCGTTCAAAATCTGTCAGTTTGACTAAAGATAATGCTTCTTTGACTCTATCTTTAATTTGAGACTTGGGTCGGTTTTCCATCTCTAAGCCAAATGCCACATTTTGAAAGATATTGAGATGAGGAAATAAGGCATAATTTTGAAATACAGTATTCACCGGACGATGAAACGGTAAACAGTTATTCATCAAGTTTCCGTGAATATAAATCTCTCCTGATGTGGGTGCTTCAAACCCTGCTATCATTCTTAATGTTGTTGTTTTACCGCAACCAGAAGGGCCGAGAAGCGAAAAGAATTCTCCTGTTTGAATTTGTAAATGCATCTGATTAACCGCAGTAAATCGTTTCCCTTGCGATCCTTTAAAAGATTTAGAAACATTGATCAGTTCAACAGCATTTGTCATTTTTAATTTAATTTTATATGCGTCGATTTGATAGCTTTAAGATCCGGCAGCGAGTTTCACTTCTGACCAAGCTTCGTCATATAATACGGTGGCTTCTCCTACATCTTCGAGATATTTTAATTTAGAAAAAACTTGTTCTGAAGGATAAATGCTGGGATTATTAATATTTTCGGGTTTAATCAGTTGTTGTTCAATCGCGGTTTTATTGGGTGTGCCATAATTAATAAAATTAGAAATACTGGCACTCATTTCAGGTTCTAAGACAAAATCAATAAACTTTTCAGCAAGTTTTTTATTGGGTGCATTTTGCGGAATTACCATATTATCCGTCCAGATAATACTGCCTTCTTGCGGAATCACATAACGCAAATTTGGGTTGTCTTCCATCACTTGAAAAATATCCCCGCTATATTCCATGGTTAGATCAACTTCTCCTTGACTTAATAATAATTGTCCGGTATCGGGAACAAAAGCAGCCACAGTGGTTTTATTTTCGATCATGAAGTTTTTGGCTTGTTGAATTTCTTCCTCTTGAGTAGTATTGGGATCAAGTCCTAAATACATTAATACCGCCCCAAAGGTGTAGCGCATATCATCTAACCAAGCAGTTTTCCCGGCAAACTCCGGATCAAACATAATTTCCCAACTGTCTACTTCAACGCCTGTCGCCTCGATATTGTAACCAATTCCCAAAGTTCCCCATTGATACGGAACACTATATTGATTATTAGCATCATAAGGAGGATTAAGAAACTTGTTATCGATATGCAATAAATTCGGAATCTTATTTTTATCTAACGGTTCCACCATGCCTTCATCGATCATGATTTTTACCATATAATCGGCGGGGAAGGCGACATCATAACCGGGATTTCCGGGTTTTAATTTAGCATACAAACTTTCGTTACTATCATAAGTATCGTAGTTAACTTTAACGTTATATTTTTCTTCAAACTGGGCGATGACTTTAGGAGAAATATAAGTAGACCAATTATATAAATTTAAAACATTACTTGCCGAATTATTCGGGGTTTGGGCTGTATTGGGGTTACTGCTGCTACATCCAATAGGTAGTAAGACACCGATGAAAAAGAGTAACACAAACGTTAGTAGTCGTTTCATCAAACCTGAGTGGGGATAGGGGGTTTATCTAAGATTTTGGACGACTGGGAAAGTTGAAACTCAACTTAATCCGTCATGTTGCCCTTAATAGTCAATGACGATACCACAAGTAGGACAGATGCGAACAACATTAGGGTGGAAATGGCATTAATGGCAGGGGTGACGGATAGTTTAATCATGCCATAAACAAATAAGGGTAAAGTGGTTGTCCCCACGCCTGTGGTGAAAAAGGTAACGACAAAGTCATCGAGTGAGAGGGTAAAAGCGAGTAATGCGGCGCTGATGACACCGGGTAAAATGAGGGGAAATGTAATTCGCCAAAATGTCCGCCATTCATTTGCCCCCAAATCATAAGCTGCTTCTTCTAAAGCAGGGTCTAAGTCGGCTAGCCTTGCCCTAACGGTGACGGTGACAAAGGCAATATTAAAGGTCACATGACCAATAATAACGGAGGGAAAACCGAGGGTGAGGCGAATACCGGTTAAGTTTTCGATGATACGAAATATTAGGGTAAAAAAAACGAGTAATGAAATACCTAGGGTAATTTCTGGGATAATCATCGGCAGAAATAATAAACTCTCTAAAATCCGGTAACCGGGAAAGCGATATCGTTCTAAAGCCAGGGCCATGGCTGTTCCTAAGATCACAGATAATAAGGTTACTATTGCGGCAATGAGTAAGCTATTTTGCAAGGCTTGCCAGATCTCTGCGTTGGCAAAATTCGCTTCAATATCGCTGGTTTGACCGAATAAGCTACGATACCAATCTAAGGTAAAACCTGACCAGACGGCGTTAAACCGAGAGGCGTTGAAAGAATAAATTACCAGTATCAGAATGGGGAGATACAGAAATGCAAACCCTAATGTGGCTTGTATCCATAATCCAGATTGACTGAAATTCCGCAAAAGTCTATCAGAATGGGTCATTTCTATGATGTTTATTTTTCTTTCTTCTCATCTGTTGGCTTATCTTACCGCATTACAAATATTGCGTTGCCTATCTTCCCGTGTCTTGTTTGTCTTGAGATAATCCTTCACCCAATCACAGGCTAAATTGTACAAGTCAGTATTAAGAATAGATTGAATATCCCAAAGCGTCACTTCTCCGTTATGAGTGGCAGATGCTAATACATTTGCTGTCGGACTAAAGCTGATTTCACTAAATTGAGTTTGATGACTATACAATGTTTGGAGTAACTCACCCTGACGGTTCCAAAGTTGAATTGTATCTGGAGACATACGATCAATAATGGCTAAAAGTTGACCATCAGAACTAATATCTAAATCAATGATTGCTTCAGTTTCGGTTAAAATTGTACTCAATAATTCACCCTGTTGATTCCATAGCATAATCTGTTTGGCTGCGTTCATTGCTATAATCGTTTGACCGTCTGGGCTAAAACGCCAAGCTTGAATTTTAGCTTGAGGACTGACTAATATTTGACTCAATTCCCCCAATAAATTCCAAAGTTCAATCTGATAGTTGCTGCTGAATCCAAACACTTCATTATCTGGACTAAATGCGATCTCTAAAATCTCAGTTTGATCGGGATCAATCTGCTGTTGTAACTCTCCTAATGCATTCCAAAACTGTATGATATTGTCTGAATTGAGAGTTGCAATGAGAGGTTTTTCTGAATTAACGGCGACTTGTTTAATCCAACTCACTTGATTGGTGATGCGATTGAGAAAAGCGGGATTATTTGTCCAGGTATTCGACCTGGGGTCTGCTTGATACAATAAGCGTAATAAGTTTTTACTATCAGGATTAATATTTTTAATTTCACTGAAGTCTATAGTTTGTAATAATGTACCGTCTCGTTGCCAGTATTTAATGTCATCATGATGACAGAAAGTGATTAACTGTTGACCATCTGCACTAAATTTTACAGTTTTAATTAAATCATCGTGTCGCATAAAAGTTTGTTGTAAAGGATGATGCAATTTCCAAAAGTAAATTGTTCCATCTGAAGCGGTTGATGCTAAAGTTTTACCATCTGGACTAAAGTTAATATGATTAATGTCTAAGTGGTGTGCGGCTAATTTTTCGAGTAAATTTCCGGCAATACTCCAAAGTTGAATTGTATTATCCAAACCCGCAATTGCTAGCATTTGACTATCCGGACTGAAAGCAATACTATTAATCACAGATTGATTGGTTGTAAAAGTTGTCAGTAATGTTCCTTTGATATCGTATAGCTTAACTATACTCTCCGCGTCAGCAATGGCAATCAATTGATTATTCGGACTAAAAACAATAGTTTGCTGACTCTGCCAAACAGAACTAAAATAGCCGGGTAAAGTCTTTAATAAACGCCCTTGACGGTTCCAAAGCTTGACTTGATTATCTTCTCCGCCTGTGGCTAAAATTTCGCCATTTGCAGAAAGTGCTAAACTATGAATTAAGCCTTGATTGTGGGATAAAGTCCCTAGTAATGTTCCCGTTTGAGTCCATAGCTGTACTGTATTTTTACCACTAACTGCAGCTAAAGTCTGTTGATTTCCACTCAATGCAATTTGAGTAACATTGGCTTGAGCCGCCTCAATTTCTTGGATAATTCCCCCCTTTTCATTATAAAGCTTAATCAGATTAGTTCGATCCCCCACAGCAAATCGATTACCGCTATTTGACGGCAAACTAATATCAATAGGACTAAAACCAATAGCTTGTAAAGAATTATTGTTTACCAAGGTTCTTAATAACTGTCCTTCTCGATTCCATTGTTTAATCGTTTGATCTGCACTGGCTGATATAAAGGTTTCTAAAGCCTCTCCTTCCCGGCTAAATGCCATCCCTAAAATCCTCTGATTATGCCCCGAAAAATAATTAGATAGATGAATATTAAATATAGCTTTTTCTAACAACTGTTTGGTCTTTTGTTGAAGTTTATATTGATTAGATTCCCAAGATTTTATATTTTTATTCGCTTGTAGAACTGAAACTAAGCTATCTAAATCTTGATGAGAATTTAAGAAGGCTTCCGCAGAAGCAAGTAATGCTGTTATTTCATTTTCTTGTGCCTTGTTCTGCACGTTTAATGACTTAAAATATTGCCAAAATACAATAACAATCAAACAAAAAAGGACTAGTATTGCTCCAGACGTTCCTTTTAAAAGCAGGAGTTGTAGCCGATTAATCTCTTTGTCTTTATCTCGTTTTGTTTGTTCTTGATGAAGTCTAGCTTCTGTTTCTTGTCGGACTTTTTCTAAAAAGAATTTCTGTACTTTAACTATTTTTCTTTCTTCTAATAAACGAGCTTCTATTTCTTTAGCCCGTTCAGCTTGTAAGGTTTTCTGAATTTCTTGATCTTCATATTTTTGAGAATTCCCTAAAAAACGATAATCTAAATTACTTAAGCTTTTTCCCTCTGCCCACTGTTGAGCCTCTCTTAAAGCTTTTCCTCGTAACAGTCGAGAATCATCTTGATAATTCGATAATTTCCACGCTTCTAACAGTTGGGAATAAGGACGAATTTGATCCAGTTTAGATTGAATCCATTGCAGGTTAAAAATAGCTGCATAAATTGGATTTTTAACTTTTAAATGACCCTGCACTTTAATCACTAAGCCACTCAGAATTAGCTCAAGTTTTTCTCTCGAATCATCTAATTCAATCTTTGATGATGGCTCAGATAATATCTGTTGATAAATTCCTAAAATTCTTCCCAAAGCGTTAATATTATTCAATAGCCGATATTGAATTGTTTTCAGATGCTCTGGTTCATCAGCTGCTTCCCAATTTTCTAAAATTTGCGATCGCACTAAATGATTAACCCATTCTTTTTCTTTATTTTCTTTAATTTCTAATCCATTATATTCAGAATTTAAAGAAGCTTTAACGACTAAATCACAGAGTTTTTGAGTTAAAAAAGGTTGTCCTTTTGTCCAAAACAAAATTTCCTTTAAAATTAGATCTGAGCATCCCGATTTTATCTTAAAGTTTTGAACTAAGGGTTGAGCTTCATCCCATGTAAATCCTTTTAATTCTATAGCTGTTCCAATATTAAATGGTGTTCGTCTTTTATCTTGAATTAAATCACTCGGTGTCGCGACTCCAGAAATACTAAAACTAATTCTTTTATAGATGGGATTAATCGCTCGTTGATTATAAAAAGAACGAATTAAAGCAAAAAAATCATCAACTGAAAAATTAAGATGCAAAATACTATCGACTTCATCAATAAAAATAAAAATCTGTTTTTGAGGTAAGTAAACCTCTAGCAATAAATCAATAAATTGGCTAAATCGTTGAATAAAAGATAAATCTTCTTCCGCTTTCCACCAAGATTTTAAGTTAAATTCTCCTAAAATATCAAACTCTAAAGATAGACTGGTGATGATGCCTTTATACCACTGCAATGGGGTAATTTCTTCACTCCCAATCACACTTAAATCAATGGCCGCACAATAGCATCCTTCTTGCTGTAAGCGATGTTGTGTTCTCACCATTAAAGATGATTTTCCCATCTGGCGTGCATTAAGAACATAACAAAATTCGCCTCGTCTTAAGGCGTTATATAAATCATCATCGGCTTGTCGTTTAACGTAAGTGGGGGCATCTGTGCTTAAACTTCCTCCGACTTGATAAGGGGATTGAATCATCAGCGGAGACTCCTAAAATAGAAAAACTAGATAACATTTTACAATCGAGACGAATGATTAATTTCTCTCCAAAGCTGTCCTCTTTTTCCGGCAAAACTACTTGATTCTCATATAGGATTGCTAAAAAAAGTAGCAAGATACTTTAACATTATGATTATATGCGATTGATGCAATGAGAGTCCGTTCTGTTAATAGTATTTTTAGGAATAATACAGAAAGCTTGAAAAAGTAGATGAATTAAAGATTTTTACCTATCCGATCAAGAAATACTGTTGACTCAGAAAAAATATTTTTTTCGATAGATTGGCTTAATATTAACCTTAGATTAAATCCGCAAAAATTGATATGTTATATCTAAGGTTCGACAATGACGGGTGTGCCGAGTTGAACTTTTTCAAATAAGGCAAGAACATCTTGAGAGAACATCCGTACACAGCCGTGAGAAATTGCTTGTCCAACGGTTTCTTCATTGGGAGTACCATGAAAGCCGATATAGTTGGTTCCATCTGTCCAGAAGCCGATCCAGCGGACACCCAGGGGATTTTCAGGGCCGGGTGGAACGACTTCTCCGGTGAAGGGATGTTGCCAGATGGGGTGACTAATTTTTTGAATGACTTGATATTCACCTGTGGGGGTTTCCCATCCGCTTCGTCCGATAGCAACTGGATAACTGACAATGAGTTGTTGATTTTGATAGACGTATACTCGACGTTCACTTAAGCGTAATACTAACCGTAGAGAAGCTTCAATTGGGGGGGGGAAAGTGTGTTGAAGAATTGAGAATTTATTGTTAAAGCTAGATTTACTTGGCATTAAGTCAGATGCGGATGAAGACAGTCCCGGCCTAGACCAGGAAATAGTGAGTAAAAGGGCCATCAAACCTAGAATACGATTTCGTTTCAAGCTAAATCCTCCTGCGCTTAATGTTAAACTTCAGATCAACTGAGCAATATAATGTTACAAAACTGGGGAGCTGTTATACGGAAACTTAATTACACTCTTAGAATAATGATAAGTAGCTTTGTCGTTACTCACAATTGTCTTCAAATTGATATGGGGAGGATAACTCTCTGAGTTGTAGCCGGATGAGGGTCGTTATCTGTAGAAACACTGACAGCGAGTCAGACAAAAAATTCCCTCAACCCTCTAAAATAGACAGAAAGAACCCGTTTTTTATAAGTATTGGATTAATTAAGAGTTACCATTTTGTCACGATATGGGTATCTTAAAAAGCAACAACCCATATATTATTTAATAAATGATCTTATAATGTTGCGATTTTCTGTAATTTTCTGGCTTCCCTGGACTTGTTAAACTGTTATTAAAATAAGAATTTTCAAGTTCTGAGTTTTTGATTCTCCTGTTAACTAAAATAAATAAATAGTCATTATTGTTATCACTATTTTTAGATTAATTTCAGTTAATAGTATGAGATCGACGAGGTTGGTGTTGCTCAAACCTAAGTACTTAAAATCAGCCAATGCTAACAACTTTTAAAACCGATCAAATTGTCGCTTTAGATACGGATCAAATTTTTCCGTTGATCGATAGCATTTTACCATTTGAAGTTTGCCTACATTATCAAGTTCTGCCTCTGAGTTTAAAAAATCAAGCGTTTTTCTTGGGTGTAGTCGATCCAGATGACCAAACAGCATTAGATTATATTCATAGAATTGTAACTTCGATGAATTGTAATTGTGTGACTCAAGTCATTTCTGCTGTAGAACAACGCTCTATTTTATCTGCTTATCTGTATCACACTCAGAAGTCACAAACCCCGGCAAACAATGACGCGAACAATTCAGAATCTGATTCAACTTTGTTGAGTGTATCTTCGGAGACAGAAATAGCAAACACTCTTTTGAACCCAACTCCAAACATTCCACCGCTTAAAATTAATGCTCAGTATTTAGACCAACCTTTGGAATTTCTAGAGCATTTACCCCCGGTTGATTTTGTGCAAGAATTGTTAGGGCGTGTCTTTCAAGATGGTATTGGTCGGCTTTATTTTGAAGCTCATTCTGGTCAAGGGCGCATTCTTTGGAGTCAAGATGGCGTATTACAATCTGTTGTTGAAGCGATAGAACCGCGAAATTTTCAGGCAATTTTGAAGGAATTGAAGCAGTTAGTGGGAATGTCTTTAACCCCAGTTCAGCGCAAAGCCAGAGCAGAAGTGGAGCGAACTTATCAAGGAACTCATCTGATGCTGCGGTTACAAATCACTCGAGGAAACCACGGTGAAGAGGCTAATTTCCAAGTCTTGCGGGGGGCGGCATTAAAATTCTATCAACAACAGCAACTCTCCAAACTGAGTTTAGATGCAGTGCAAATTGCAGAAAAGCTACGCAAACATCTAAATCAAATTCGCGATCGCATGGTAGAAACACCTTTATCCTCCGATCAGGCACCGTTGCTCAACAACATGTTAGAAAACATCATTAGAGAAGCGCAGTTACTCCTAGATCGTCAACACGAACAATCTTAAGATTCTATGTTAGAAAGTCAACCATCGATCATCATTTTTTAGGGGAACTCAGCAACTGATTTCCCCAATATGTCTCAATTATGCCATCACAGGTATTTCCGGCCAACGATTAACTGCTTTACCAATCACAGATAATTCGCTCATCAGTTGGTCAAAGCGATCGGGAGTCAGAGATTGTGGGCCATCTGACAGGGCTTTTGCGGGGTTAGGATGAACTTCAATCATCAAAGAATCTGTACCCGCTGCGATCGCCGCCATTGCCATAGTGGGCACATATTCAGCCAGTCCTGTACCGTGACTGGGGTCAATCATAATCGGTAAATGAGTCAGCGATCGCAATACAGGAATAGCCGAGATATCAAGGGTATTACGAGTATAACGACGGTCAAAAGTCCGAATCCCGCGTTCACACAGAATCACATTAGAGTTACCCGCAGCCAAGATATATTCTGCGGCCATTAACCATTCTTCAATCGTGGCAGACATTCCTCGCTTCAACAGTACAGGTTTGTCTTGCGCCCCTACTTTTTTCAATAGGGAAAAGTTCTGCATATTGCGCGCACCGACTTGGATCACATCCGCTACAGCCCCTAAAACCTCTAGATCTTCAGCATCCATCAATTCTGTAATAATTCCCAGTCCGGAGGCTTCACGGGCAGCAGAGAGCAGGTTGAGAGCACTTTCTCCATGTCCTTGGAACGCATAAGGAGAAGTCCGAGGTTTAAAAGCCCCTCCTCGGAGAAATTTTGCTCCTGCGGCTTTGGCCCGTAAAGCCGTTTCTACAATCATTTCCTCATTTTCCACAGAACAAGGCCCAGCTACAACAACCAGGGGATGTTCTGCCCCAAAATAAACGGTTCCATCGGGGGTTTCAACACCGACACTACTGGGCTGTCCGTGACGGTACTCTAAACTGACTCGTTTGTAAGGTTTTTCGACCCGTAGGACTTGTTCAATATGAGGGCTGATTTCTTTGAGTTGTAGCGGATCGAGATCGGCTGTTTCCCCCACTAAGCCAATCACAACTTTGTGTTGCCCAACAATTTTTTCCGGATTAACATTCCAAGTCGTGGCTAAATCGTGACTGACTCGTTCGACTTCGGCTTCAGGAGTGCCGACTTTCATCACAACAATCATTGCTTTTACCTATAAATTTTACTGACTATTCATTTCGGATCAGAGTTCTCAACAGAGGCCAGTTTCGATCTAGATCTGCGATCTGATCCATTAAAAATAGAAACTATCCGGATTCCCAGTTCAGTTGGAAAAACGGGCATAATTCTGATGAGAAACTTTTATTACTAAATTACTGTAACCTACTAAACTTACGTCTTAGCTCTAGGGTTTTTTATTCTTAATCATTTAGAACTATTCTGATTTTGCCGGGCAGATTTCCACCCATCGATAGCTCGTCCCACATTCAGTTTAAATTCTGACCAACCGAGACGGCTTCCGGTCAATTCTTCATCCCACGATGCAGAAAACAGTCCATAGCTTAAGCCGACTACACTTAAGCCGAAACAACCTAAACTCGTGAGTAAAACAGCGGTGTTGGGCAAAACTAGGATCTCGTTGACGACGATAAAGTAGCTCCCCACAAAAATACTTAACGCCATCAACAAAGGAACCCCTGAAAACATCACCATTCGCCCCACCATCCGCTGACTCACCACTTCGGGAATAGACTGCTCAGCAGAACGGTTGGGACGCTGAGATTTTTTATTTTTACTCAGCTTTTGAGGGGCTGTGCTGCGGTCTTTTGCGGGAGCCGGGGCAGATGAATCCTCGTGAGCCGGAGCAGGTGCTGGAGATGGATTTTTAGTCGCTTTTTTACGGCTCTTTGTCGGTTCAAAGGGTAGACGTTGACGTGGAGGTTCAGAGGACATAAGTTAATCACTGTGAGTTCGACAGACAGGCGACAGACAACAGTTAGGGATAAGTTTAGCCCCGAATTCCCAAGCGTTTGATTAAGGCTTGATAACCGCTGGGATTTTTTTGTCTGATATAACTTAACAAACGCTTACGACGACCGATCACTTGCAGCAGTCCGCGAGTGGAGGAATAATCTTTCTTGTGTACTTTCAGGTGAGCGCTGAGGCTCTTTACCCGTTCGCTCAGCAAAGCGACTTGAACTTCAGCAGACCCTGTATCTGTTTCGTGGGTCTGATGTTCGGTCATGATTTCTTGTTTTTTCTGTTGAGATAGAGCCATGGGTTCAAAATTTTAACTAAGATACTGTAAAATTGCCACAATTGATTAGCATATCACAATTTTTGCCCAGGGTTAGGGGTGATTTATGATTCTTTGGAGTCAGGCGAGGGTATTGCTACTGCTTGTTCGGCATCAGCTTAATGAATGAGATTGAGTAGAAATAGAGCGATGGCGGTTAGGGTTAGGGTTAATGGATTTAACATCATCAGCACAATTAAAATGTCTTGAAGGATTATATCGGATTTTTTCGGGGAATAAGGGTTCGCTTTCAATAAAAATCCGAGAAACAATGCTGCTCCTACACTGAAAACCAAAGTACTCCAGAATATAATTGTATATGAGTTAGATTCGCTCGAGAGATCAACGGCTTTAAAATGAGCCAATAATGAACCCAACCATAACACCAAGGGAATCCCTAAAAGCTGCTTCATTAAATAAACTGAGTTATGTTTTAATGAATAAGAAGAAGATGGGTTAGCAAATTGATTTAACTCTTGAAGAACTGCATCACATTTTGTCGTGAAGTTATCAAAATCATGAATCTGGAATTTAGGATCGCAAGTGGCTTTTTCTCCGATGAGTATAATTCGGATCACTTTTTGCTGTAAATCGTTGGGTAAGCGACCCCGGCTCGCTTTAATCTTCTCCTTGACGTTAGCCCCTTTTATGCCTAACTTTAATCCTAATATTACCTCTATTTCCTGACAATAGCTTAATACCAATTCTACAGACTTTCGTCTTAAGTGTTGTCGCTCTTTCATAATATTTTTTGGGTGGCTTTTACCAATCGGCTGATAGAGACATATTCTAAAAAAGATATGACTGATGACTCAGTTAAATTCTATTGTTCAAAATAACTCACTCTCTAAATTATCTAATATTTACTAGACTTTTGAGGGCTATTCATAAAATTATTAAAATAGTTAGGTTCTTAACTGGATAATGTACAAAATGACCGTGAACCCGTATAATGACTGCACCTATCTCAATTAATCAAGCATTAATTAGTATGACCCGAGGCGATAAACCTAAACAAAAATAGCCGCTATTGATGGCTTTTGTTTAAAGCTAGACAATTAGTATATCGATCAATAATATTGTGACTATTCATAAAAGTAATAACAGAATTGTCTAAAAAATAACGACTTTTTTTATTAAATTTATAAATAATGAGATTAATTAAAATATTCTGAGTTATTAAAATAGAAGAATAAGCGATTAATTCAATATATTTTTCAGCAGTAATTGTAATATATTTTAAACCCTTGTTTGTAGCTTTCCTCTATTTATTTTTAGGTGATTTTATTTCAACTTTTTTCTATCATGTACATAAATATATTTTCGGAAAGTTTCATGCAATTATTCAGATTAACCAAAATCGTAGCTTTATTCACTATGCTAAGCTAAGATGCATTTAAACTGCATATCAGTCATGCGATCGCTGCCATCACCGCCAATCGGGGTATAAAGTAACAGGTTGCATAGTAACGGGTAGGATTTATGATGATAAGCAAACCACTCGGA
>JBARZE010000054.1:0-16183 GCA_049649525.1 Microcoleaceae cyanobacterium | reverse complement strand
CATTGTAGACAACACCAATATTACTGAGAGTGGTTGCTTCTCCACGGCGATCGCGCAGCGTGTCGTCAGACGTATCGCCAACTGCTCTTCTCAAAGGTAAAGCCTGGTTATAATACTCTAAAGCTTTTTGTTTTTCTCCTAAATCAGAGTAGACAACACCAATATTACTGAGAGTTGCGGCTTCCCCACTACGGTTGCCAACTGCCTTGTACAAAGGTAAAGCTTGGTTATGATACTCTAAAGCTTTCTGGTTTTCTCCTAAATCAGAGTAGACTCTACCTAGCAAAAATAAAGCGGCAGCTTGCTCAACATCAATACCTATCTGTTCATACAACGTTGCTGCCTTCTCTAAATAAGGAATTGCAGCTTGTAAAGATTCTGCTGTTCCTTGTTGAAATAGTTCATCTCCCTGCTTATAGCTAGCTTCTGCTTCTTCTTGAAGGGACTGTTGGGCGATAAATGATGGTTGGGTGAGTTGTAGCGGTTGGGCAATAGCTACAGTATTATATAGGCACATTGCTATAGCAATGATCGATCCGGTAGGTATACTCATTATCTTACGAATCTCCTTGAGTTGCTTCTTACAAAGTTGAGCGGGACGGCACACATCTCCGCCCACTTTGCGCTTCTAACTTATATATATTTCAGCGGGGCGTAACTTATGCAATTTTATTATGCTGGGTGCAGGTAATCGGCGATAGTAAAAAGTTGTGAATTATCACTGGAAGTTAGAGATGGGAGAGGCGATTCTTACTCGTGATAGGCTACACTAACGCGCAATTCGTTAAGATGTTGTTCGGTAGTGGTATTGTCTATCAGAGAAGGAAATGATGTCGAAAATCTATGTTTACTGTTTTAAGTAATATATTTGCGATTTATCGCCGAGAACTACAAGGCTATTTTGCCTCTCCCTTGGCTTATGCTGTTGCCGCAATATTTTGGCTGTTGACGGGATACTTTTTCGTCGCCCTTTTATTGGGGCCAGAAGGACTCATTCAACAAGCCGCCTATCGAGATCAACTCGGTATTACTGACCCGCCAATTGATTTACCCTATCAATTCTTACAAGTTTATTTGCGTCTATTGGGTTCAATGTCATTATTTATCCTACCGATGTTATCGATGGGACTATATACCGAAGAACGTAAACAGAAAACCTTAGAACTTCTCGCCACTTCCCCGATCACCAATTGGGCGGTTGCGATCGGTAAATTACTGGGGGTTGCCACATTTTACCTGACGATGATATTACCCTTAATGTTAATTGAAGCGATCGCCCTCAATACCGCCACTCCTAACTTATCTCCCGCTATTTTTCTCACTGCCCATCTCGGACTGATTTTACTGGCAACAGCGGTCCTATCGTTTGGCATGTTTATTTCTTCTTTGACTGAAAGTACCATTCTCTCCGCTATTCTCACCTTCGCTTTAGTCTTATTCTTGTGGGTGGTAGATTTAATTGGTAATACTGTTGGTGGGGGTTTTGGCGATGCCCTGACTCATATTTCTCTAATTTCTAACTATACGAACTTCGTTCAAGGTATCATCGATAGCAGCAGTTTAGTCTTACTCGGTAGCTATATTATTCTCGGAATTTTTCTAACTGCCCAATCTATCGATGCTTTGAGGTTTCAACGGTCATAAACAGTGATGAACAAGCGCAGCAAAATAACTCGGAAATTTCTACAATTCTTGTTTTGGCTTGGCCCTATTTTAATCATCATGGGGTTATCTGCTGGCGTTGTTTCCCGGACTTGGCAACCTCTGCCTCTGGGTTTAATTATTGCTGGAGTTGTGATCGTCGGACTGTGGCTATTACTTCTGCGCTATTTCCAACCCGCAGACAGTCATAAAAATCCATATTGGAGTCGTCGATCTACCCAAGCCGGGACAAATGCGATCGCTGCGACTCTTTCTGTATTATTAATTTTGGGCTTAATTAATTTTCTGGCTGTCCGAGATGCCCTGCGACTAGATTTAACCGAAAACCAACAATTTACCCTATCTCCTCAAACCCAAACCTTAATCACGAATTTAGAACAACCCATTAAAGTCTGGATTTTTGACAGGCGTAAAGATCCTCAAACTCAACAACTATTAAATAATTATCGTCGTATTCAACCCAACACACTCAGTTATGAATTTATCGATCCTCAAGTACAACCCGGTATAGCTGAGTCATTCGGTGTACAAGATTTTGGAGAAATCTATTTAGAGTCCGGGGAAAAACGTCAAGCTATTTCTAAAGAAGCAGTTGAACCCCTAACAGAAGTTAAACTGACTAATAGTATTGAACAGCTATTTTCTGACTATACACCGACAGTATATTTCCTACAAGGACATGGAGAACGTTCTCTCGAAGACGGACAAGGTGGGTTTGCCGAAGCCGTTAATAGCCTCACTCAGAAAAACTTTAGAACAGAAACCTTAACTTTAGCCCAACAGTCAGCTATCCCTGAAGATGCCGATGCAATTATTGTCGCGGGGCCAAAACGGCAACTGTTGGAGGGGGAAGTTGAAGCACTAACTGATTTCGTTAACCAAGGGAAAGGCTTAATGTTGATGTTAGACCCAGAAATTGATGCAGGTGTAGAAGAGTTCTTAGAACAATGGGGCGTTAAATTAGATGACCGCCTTGCGGTTGATGCTAGCGGTAGAGGTAGACTGGTCGGTTTAGGGCCGACTGTAATTATTGTGCAAGAATATGGAGAACATCCCATTACCCAAGAATTTGCTAACGGTATTTCTTTTTATCCGTCTGCGCGTCCTGTAGAAACCCGTCCGGTTGAAGGAGTGTTAGAAAGTCCTTTAATTTGGAGTGATAGTCAAAGCTGGGCAGAAGCTAATTTGGAAGAGCAAGAACTTCAATTTGATGCCCAAGTTGACCGTCAAGGGCCGTTATCTTTAGGAGTCGCGTTAAATCGTAATTCATCAGAAACAGAAGTTTTTGCAACTCCAGAAAATAGTAATGAAACGGTAGCCGAGAATACAGACACCACAGCCACAGAAACTCCAGAAAATAGTAATGAAACTGCAACTGATGAGAATACAAAAGAATCTAGATTAGTTGTATTTGGTACTTCCCAATTTGCCGCGAATGGATGGTTTGACCAACAACTCAATGGAGATGTATTTCTCAATGCTGTTAGTTGGCTGAGTCAGTTAGATGCAGATTCGCTATCAATTCGTCCCAAACCTGCCACTAATCGCCGCTTAGCTATGACTCCTACATTAGGGCGATCGCTGAGTTGGATGGCTTTAGTGATTTTACCACTCTTCGGCTTTGTGATGGCAGGTATTGTTTGGTGGCGCAAACGATAAGAAATTATGAATTATGAATTATGAGTTATGAATGATAACTGATAAATGCTCAATGATAAATGATGAATTATGAAATTACAACGATCTACATTAATCTTACTATTAGTAGCCCTGGGTTTGTCTGGGGCTGTGTATGTCTTTGAAATAAAAGAAACTGAAAAACAAGAACAAGTAGCCGCCCAAAAAGAGCAGATTTTTACTTTTTCTGCAGACGATGTACAATCTTTTACGGTGACAACATCGACCCAAACTATAACGATTGAAAGAGTAGAAGAAAACAGTGCAGATTCCCTTTCTCCTTGGAAATTAATAAATCCCCTTCAAGCCCTCGCAAATCCTGCATCTGTTAACTTATTACTGAATCAATTAGTTAATAGTCAAACAGATCCAAAGACTAATACAGGGCTTAGACAATTACAAATCTCAGAAATAGAACTTTCTGACTATGGCTTAGAAAATCCGCAAACAACTGTTGAAGTGACTCTGAAAGATAATAAGACTCATCGTTTAATATTCGGAAAACCTGATTTTAATGGTCGTTCAATTTATAGTCAAATAGACCCTAAATCTACTAATGAAAAGCCATCTATTTTAGTTATTCCTATTGAAATATTAACAGCAATTGAGCAACCTTTAGAAGATTGGAAAATGCCAGAAAATACAAGTGAAATTGTTGAACCCGATACTGATACTATGATTCCAGATAATAATAACTCTGAATCTCCTTAATATGATTTAATCTGTATCAACTCCAATCTAGTAAAATTAAGGATTTAGTACAATTTTAACAACGAACTCACTAAAATAATAGAAATTCAGGATAATATTGATCGGTTATCATTTATCATTCATAATTCATAACTCATAATTCATAATTCATAACTCAAACCATGCTAGCTAAACGAATTTTACCCTGTCTAGATGTCAACGCGGGACGTGTCGTAAAAGGAGTCAATTTTGTTGACCTTCAAGATGCCGGAGACCCAGTAGAATTAGCCTCAGTCTACAACGAAGCCGGGGCGGATGAATTAGTCTTTTTGGATATTACAGCCACTCACGAAGACCGTGATACTATTCTCGATGTGGTTTATCGTACTGCTGAACAGGTATTTATTCCCCTCACCGTTGGCGGCGGTATCCAAACCCTAGAACATATTAAAAATTTGTTAAGGGCAGGTGCAGATAAAATCAGTATCAACTCAGCCGCTGTTGGCGATCCTGACCTGATTAATCGAGCCAGCGATCGCTTCGGTGCTCAGTGTATTGTAGTAGCAATTGATGCTCGTCGCCGTAGTGATCTCACAAACCCCGGTTGGGATGTATATGTCCGAGGAGGACGCAAAAATACAGGCCTAGATGCGATCGCCTGGGCAAAAGAAGTCGAGACAAGAGGCGCAGGAGAACTTCTAGTCACGAGTATGGATGCAGACGGGACACAAGCTGGGTATGATTTGGAATTAACCCGGATGATTGCCGAAACTGTCGAAATTCCCGTGATCGCTTCTGGAGGCGCTGGCAACTGTGAACATATTCATCAAGCTTTGACAACAGGGAAAGCAGAAGCCGCTTTGTTGGCATCTCTGCTGCATTATGGTCAACTCAGTGTGGCCGAAATTAAGACTTATCTGGCTCAACATCACGTTCCTGTACGTCATCTCTCAGCTTAGAAATCTGTAATAATACTTAATATCTAGCAGATCAAAAATCTATCTAAAGGTGAACCTAAAACTGCCAAATCTTAAAAACACCTGTTAGAATGAAGAAAATTGTTACAAAATGTAACTGATGTTGATTCCAATTTTAATGATAGACGTAGCGTTGGTTGCCTGGTCACTGCATTTAATGCAACAGGCTGCCAAGTATAAAGAATTCTCATTTGTACTGGCAGGTGTTTTGGTGGGGGTATCAGCAGCAGCCGTGATGTTGGTTTACTTTTTAATGGGATCTTGTATCCAGCACTTTGCTCAACTCTCCCAATATCCTTATTGATACTAATTTAATTGATCTATTGAAATTTCTTCAACCCTATGGATGAGTTGTATTTTAATTTTTTTTTAAAAGAGATTGACAAAGTTGATAAGAAGACGCTATATTAGTAAGTCATGTGAGGGGCTATAACTCAGTTGGTAGAGTGTCACAATGGCATTGTGAAAGTCAGCGGTTCGAGTCCGCTTAGCTCCATTCTGTCAGGGAAGCTGACAGAGATGAATCCAGCATTCAAACCACTAGCCCTACAGGCTGTAACGACTCAATAACGACTCAATAACTACTCTAGCACACCTTTTATTGAACAATTATTCAATATATAGTGAGTACAATTACTGAGTGGCTTGTGACCAATCAGTCAAAATCATATAACCACAGAGCTAAAATTGAAACCACACTACACCAAGGGCTTCAGCCGCCTCTGTAGAACTGGGTACTAACCCCTTACAAGGATTGATAAGTAAGGGTCTATTTACGGGAATAGCTGTAATACTTACTGTGTAATGCTTTGAATATAATTAACTATTTCATCCACTGTTGAATAAAGGGTCACCGTATAAAAAATTCTAATCAATGGCCATTACTCAAAGCATATTTAGAGTTTGATACCAAAGTTTGATACCAAAGTTTTGGTATCAAAACTAAAAATACAATTAACTAACTAAATTACGGATTACAGTAAAGATAGTAACCATGGCCTAATCCCTCTGGACTCCAGCGCTTCAGCCAATTGCGATTAGTGTAATGAATGTTTTTGCCGTTCCAGCTATTGAGATATCTGCCATTTACCATGTCAGCCTCACCATAAGGGTCGTGGTGGATGGTGGCATTACGCTCAGAATTAACGTACCCTACAATCACCGTCCAATGGCCACCGTACGGTTTCATAACTTCACCCTTGTGTAGCCACCCTACGGCTACGGGCGTACCATCATCTATCAGTCGATGAATATCTCTTATAGTGCCATTGGTATTAAATCTAGGACTTAGTTTGTAAGAGTGGCTAAGGCAATCGGTTTGAGCCACAAAGGAAGTGGTATCACCATATTTTTGTCGTTCAAAATTGTACTCATCATCAGATGAAACCTTGCCATAAAAAGCAGCTAGCATTGCACAAGATGAACTGAAACATTCTCTGTATCCTGTGCCACTAGAATTATCTAACTGAGAGAAATAAGGGACGTTATCAATACTGATTACTTGCATCATTTTTCTCAACATAATTTCTCAGGTTATTAACAAAATCAGGATTCAACTTAACAGATACTTGCCCCTCGTTTGTCGTTATTTCTACTGTGTCACAAACCGAAAAGTTACCCTTAAATCCAATGAATTTTATAGTTTGTTCTGCTAACACTTGAGTATAACCAGAGGGGCCTACAACGCTAAGAACAAGCGTTTCCTCGTAAGCCTCATAAATTTCTGTCGGTTGATATTTTTCAAAAGTCATAATTACCTTAATCGACGTTCAGGGATACTTGTCATAACTACCTTGCCAGCCCCTACGCTTTGAATATCGTAGTACCAATAACCATTAATGAATTCATGCTCAACAATCACAAAATATGCTACATCATCTAATACCACTATTTGACCTTTTGAAAACTGAGGTTTACGTGACACGGGTTGAGTAATAGTTCAACCCATGTATTTTACCTCAAGTTATTAACTTACAGCTTGCTTACCTGAGAACCAGCAGGAAACACGACAGGAATATTATAAACCTTGCAAAACTTTTTAAACCAACTCAAAAACTCGTAATATTTATTATAAGTTTTGATATTATTACAACACAAGTTTGATACTCCAATTAATTTAACTAACCTCTTGAATACCTCAGAGAAGTATCTACCTCTAACAACTGATGATTCTGCAACACTATACAGCACTTCAATATCAGATATCGTTAATTTGTACCCTTCACTTACTAACTGAATTAGTAAGTCAATATATGCTGAATTAACTCTAGATTGATGAGTTTGATTAGTTTTTGCCATAGTTTAAATTTTCCTTTTCCATGATAACCCTTTAGTACCTGTCTGCTCTACAAACCCTTCCTTTTTCATTAAATGATGAAGGGTTTTATTATCTAATCGAGCGAGGTCAATACTACCATCACTCATCCTAGCTTTGAGAAAAGATTGAATATCTGATGAATCTATGATTAATTCATTAGACATTAATTCCTCGTAGCCCTCAGTCATATACCGATTGTTAGCATCATTTAACTGTTGCTCTTTTTCCAACACATAAAGTTGCAGTAATTGGCTGACTATTGTTGATGATAAATTATCTTTTCTCAAATCTAAATAATCTTTAAACTGAGAAAGTATAACCTTATAGTCAATAGTTGAATCATGGATAATTAGATGGACATAAAGAGTGGCCATCATATCAGCAACGATTAGCCTTGTTCCTCTTTCTATTGCCATGTCTCGACTGCTGCTAAAATATTTTTTAGCTTTACGATAAAGTTCTCGGTGATACCGTTTAGCCCAAAAATATCTATTAGTTAGATACAAATCTTCGATGTCTAAAAGTTCAACGTCAAGATAGTTGTCCTCCTGAAGCTCATTCTGGTTTTGTTTTTTAAAGAATATTGGCATAGAGCGACGCTTTAATTCTTCTAAACCAGGATGATCCCATATTGGGTGAATCGTCGATATTATTTTGCCTCCAAAAGTATCAAACGGCATTGATTTCCCTCCCGGCATAGCAATTTTAATTATGCTTGTACTTCTAGAAATACCAGACTTTAACAAGGTGAATAAACTGCTACCATCACCAACCCCAGAAGATATTCGTGTCACATCAATATCATCCCAAATCAATAAATAGTTTTGCTCTAATTCATCTCCGGTTTCAGGGTGTTTTATCCACTTATTAGCCTGTAACTCATTACGAATAGCGGCGTAAGTTGAACTAGATTGTAATGTCGTAGCCCCGTACAATTTAGCTGATAATGTTCCTAGAGATGATTTCCCGCTACCTGATTCACCATACAAAAAGAGAATGGGTGACCTCGTTGCCATTGCTGACGGCATTAAGATATAGCTCAGAAAAATAGGGAGTTGTATTGATTCATGAGGTAACGCTGTGATTTTTTGAGCCAAGGTAAACAAAGTGGTATAGAGAGAGGGAGATTGAATCTCTAAAGGTAAAACCTCTTTGTAAGATATTAATTCGTCTTCCCTCTCTAATGAATAATTTATAAAATTTTCATTATTCATTTTCTAAAATCTTTAACAATAAATTGTAGTAGCAGGAAATGTAAGCAGAATAAACGGCCTGTCTTTCCTCATCATTGCTTGGCGTTTTTCCTCTCAATATATCTTGGACAATCATTTCATGTATTGAGTCAGTCAAATCTTTTGCATCATTCTTGAACAGTAACTCTCCCATTTTCTCTTGAACAAAAGAATACCGCTCATCTAGCTTCTGTTTAGCAGTTTGATTGTATCGACCGCCACCAGAACGATTACCATAACTTGAACTACTAGTAGCAGGAACAGAAAACGATGATAACTCAGAAACTGATGAAATTGTTTCGTATCTAAAGATGTCTTTAAGTCTAATCTGTTTAAGACTTTCATCAGTTTCACTCTCCCATCTTTCTATATCAGTTTGACTGCTTAGGTCTAATCGACCCGTAAATTTCCCCTCTTGGTCTTCTTTCAATAAGTGTTTAATTTGCTTTATTGCAAACAAGTCCTGTTTAGACGGGCTAAATTCTTTATTGTAAGCAGTGTAAGTCTTTTTGGGAAACTTAACCTTACAAATTTGAGGCTCAAAAGCTGGAACTTCTACAAACTTTTTATTAGCATCATCCCATGATTGGATGTCGTTAGCTTCTGTAACGTAAGTAAACAAGTTAAAAATGTTTTCATCCTCAGAAATCTTGATACCCTTAAAATTAAATACCGTCTTATTCCCGTCATATTTAGGGGTTAGATTAGCGTAGCTGTCTTGAGTTTTAGTGAAAGTAAACATTATTAAGTAATCCTTTTTTTACAGTGATTAACAAAATCTTCTAGTCTTTCAGGATATAAAAAACTAGATAAATCATGAATTTTGACAGTATTGAACCCTTGAACAATACATTGATTGACCGGAGAGACAATAACTAAGTTTTCAAAAATGTCAGGACGAAAATACGATAGATTTTTCATCTTTTCCTTGAATTCTTGCTGAATAATTCCTTTAGCTTCAACGTACAGATACTCTGAATTATTAAGAACTTTAGGAAGTTTTATTCTGAAATCAACCCTCCAGTTTTGAGCTTTGAACCATTGAGTTTGAGGTCTGACACAGACAGGAAAGTGAGCATCAATAGTCTTTAATTCAAAGTTGTCCTTAAGAATGTTAAACACTTTGAACTCAAATTCGCTGTCGAATGTTACACCACCAAATTTAATTTTTTTGGCTCTGATGTAACGCATACATTACCTCTTCTATTAACTTATTAAAATTGCCTTCACTTAATAAAGCTAAAGGCTTAAGGATTTCAACTAATCGATTGATTACGTAAGCCCTATCAAAACGAACATATCGTCGTTGAGACTTGACTCCAGAACGAGTAGCATCAGATTTAAGGTGACAGTTAACTCGCTTAACCATGCCATCACTCAATATCATTTGAGGTTCAAGCTTTTGATTTGAGTGTCTAATTTCAGTCCATTCGACAAGATTAGTATTGGTATTAATCTCGAGTGACTCATTAAGGTTAACGCTGTTATTAAGACTGTCCTGGTCTTTAGCTTCAGCTTGGCTGCTAGATTTTTTTGTTGTCATCAGTTAATGTCTCCTAAAATAGTTTCTGTTGATCTAATTAAGTTAGTCGCAGCACGAGAAATATCAAGAGTCGTATCGGTCGTAGGGTAGTTACTAATTAACCTCAAAAGAGACCAAAGAATTTTACTTAGTTCTTTAGCCTCGGTAACCGTTAGGTCTTTCACGGAAAAAGACCAGAGCTTCGTCTGAAGCTTATTAATTATTTTTAAATCGTTTAATGCATCCATAAGAGTAGCTACAACTCCTATATAGAATTCTTTTAGATAAAATAAATCTAAAGCGTCCTGAGAAATGCCAAATTTAAAAATAATTTGGTCTAATCGAAGCTGAAATTGAGGATGTTTGTAACTAAAGAGTTCCACATTTTTAGACATGTCCACCATAATAATAGATGGCTCTTCGATGTCTTTATTATTATTCAAAAGGTTAAGTGTTGGAATTGACAACCAATTCCCTTCATCAACCTTGCTTATCATCCGACACTCTTCAAAAAAAATTTCAGCAAAGAAAGTATCGTCTTTTTCGTTTCTTCGTGGTTTACTTGATACTAAAATTATATCCTCAATTTTTTGAGGGATTTCAGCATTGACTGCTTTGATAAACATAATTTAGTTTTTGAGTTTTTCTGTTTCCAAAATTAAATATAGCAGCATTGAAAAAAAAATCAACATTTTTTTAAAAAAATGTTCTACACGTTTTATAATTATTTTGGGTAACTGTAATTATAGTGAAAAGTTAATTGTGTTTGAGGTTTTGGTATCAAAGTTTTGGTATCAAAACCTCAAATACAGTTGAGTTACTCACCTTTTCTTCTTAAGGTGGGGGCATGATACCCATCTTTTAGGTATAAATGCTCTTGAATGTGAGCAATCTGAGATTGGCTGACCCATGATTCATCAGCAATCTTTTCTCTAATAGAATTACCCATCCGATTAATGTCTCTAGAGTTGCGGTCTGCTCTATCTTTAACGTCGTTATACATGGCTGAGGCTTTCCACACTGCACCAACTAAAACCAGCAACTCAATAGCAAAAGGAACCCACCTGTTAATCGCCTCGTCGTTCATTATTATTTAATAAGTTCAAAATTATATCAGTTAAAATTTTATCTCTTTCCTTAATTTCAGCTAACAGTGTTTTATTAGTTTGGGTCAAGTTCCAGATGAGTAAAGCAACAAGACCATCAAAACCTGTTGAAATTAAGGAATTAAGCGGGTCTAAAATGTCGGATGAGTTGTCCATCCTATCTTATATCTCCTGTTAAAAATTTACCCATAAATCCAGCTCTTAACAGTTACTGTCTGCCACTTGTACCAACGTCGAGGATGGTATTGCAGCCAAATATATTCAGAGTCTTGTGGAAACCTAAACACTTGGGCTACGTTAACAGGGACACGCTCTATTGCGGTCGTTCGAGGAAACGGAGCAATGTTAGGGTTTTGAAGATAACAATAGAGCTGCCCTGCGGTATACCAATTTTTAGGAATTGAATCAGCAAAAACAAGTATTTCAATCGTGTGACGATTTAAAGGGGGATAAATAGTGATAGGAGAAAGAGGAGTGTCATCAGAGCGGTGATACTGATTGTAAACTGTCTCCCATTCACTGTTATTATCCATTTTAATTAAGTTGTTTTAACTTTATCTGTTCCCACTTTGGGGGTAATAGTTCCTAGTAAATTTTGAGCAAGGTCACTAGTTCGATAAATTTGATTTCTTGTGAACTGAAACTTTCCGGGTCGTTTTGCCGCATCGCAACAATTCCACAAAAAATAATTCATACAGTCAACAGACACTAAACTTGGAACTCTAATCGTTATTGAAGTCCTAGTTCTTGTTGCCCCCTTATAAGGATATTCGATAGCAACAGGTAGAAATACTTTAACAGGTTTATGGATGACAGTTAAAGCTTTACTTCCAGTAGTGTGTCTTTTTCGTCGATTAGCATCATTATTTGCTACTTTTGTCCCTGTTGATAAAGTATTTTCAAAAGAAGCCATTTCATCTTTTTTAATATCTAAAGTCTTAATTAAAAGACCAGGACAACGAAAAGTCATTGTTGAGTCTTTATCAACAGGGATAGGCATATTAACGTATCCAGGGGCTTGGTTTGCCTTTGCGCCATCTTCAGTCCACCTCTTTTTTAGCGCCGCAATTTCAACAGCTACACTTTTATCTTCCATTAGTTTCTACTTCCTTTTAAAATCAGAAAAACTTAGAAATTATATCTAGGGGGTATCAACGAATACCTCTTCGGCACTGACAGAGATTGCCCCTCCAGCCATAGTGTCAGTCGTGGACATTGTGACTGAAAAGTTAACAGTTTGAGTTAGCATATTCCGGTTGTATCCAGAGATGACAGTTGAGCCGTTAGGGTTGTTAGTTGCGTTTGCTTGATAAGTTGCAGCAGTTTCAGCAATTTCTAACAATTGACCTTCTAAAGTTGTTGCAGCAGTAGTGATTGCAGAAGCCATAATTTTAATTTATCGACAAAGTACTCATCTAAGCTAGCGCCCAAGATTAACAAATGTCAATAATTTTAAGGTCATTAGAATTGCGTCTATAGACGCATTCCTAAAATCACAACGTAGATTTAAGTGCTTCATCAACTTCTTTTTGCCACCACGATGGTTCGTTTTCAAAATCGCACCGAAATCGCTTAAATAAATTCTTAACGTCTGATTTTTTAGTTTCTCCTTTAGTTGCTTCAAATTTATTAATTTTATTCCAATTCCAAATTTTAATATGAGACAAATATTGTTTATAATTTTTTTTATATTTAGCTGCACTCACATTTGATGGTGAACCTTTTCGAGATTCAAATACTAAAGGAAATACAATTTTATCTTTTGAAAATTCTTGGAAAATTTCAGCTACTTTTTCTCCCTCGTTTTGCGATTGACACCAAAACTTGGTTATTCTTCCAGATTCCCATGTAATAACTGTTCTAATTTCTCCACTACTAAATGGTGTTGACCTAAAAGCTTTTTGTAGTTTATCAAATTTAATAGACGTTCTATTAATATTTTGAAGCTTGATTCTCTGTCTGCCGTTATCTTTGCGTCTTTCTTTTGTCCAATATGGAGGTTGTTCAAATTTATAAAATTCAAATTCTATTTCTATATTTGATGATTCAACAATAGGAATTCGACCCCATTCCTCAGTGGGAAGATTAATAGAAATTTCTCTATTTTCAAGTAATTGCCCTTGATTGACAATATCAACAACTTGAGACTTAACTAACTCTTCTTTGCCTTTTAAGATAAACTTCTCAGATTTAACATCTCTATCAGGATAAAATTCAATTGTTCTCTCTTTCCCAAACACTGAGAAAAAGTCCTGAGTAGCAGCGTTTAACCCAAAAAACTCATCCAACCCACCCGCGATCACATAACCTGACTCAATACAAGCATCAGAAAATTCATCAACAAACTCTTCAACTCTGTCTTGCCAAGGTTCAGGCAATTTCTCGACTTGTTTCTGAAAGAATGATTGAAATGACCATTCCTTTCCCTCTTCCTCACCCCATTGGTCAATGATTTGAGGATTGATAAATCGGCTTACTCTTCTTCTGTAATAGGGATTACGATTAGCAAATTTTATTAGTTTTCTAATATTTTTAAACGCTTTTCTTGCTGCTGTATTGAGGGTGGCTCTTCCTGTTTGCTGCAGGAAAGCGTTTAATTCATTAGATAAATCCTGTAACGCTTCTTCTCCTACTTTTTGCAACAAATAAACAGCTAACGGCTCATTAACGACGGCTATACTTGCAGCCGGGATAAATCCACAAACAAGATGACCAAACGCTCTCCCTGTTACTCCTGCCATTTTGACAGTAACAGCATGCCATTCTGCTGCTATCTTTTTGTCTATTTCTGCATCTGTTTGCTGCCAGTTGAATGCCCAAATTGTATTGAACCCGCTAACAATCCAATCCCATATTTTAGTAAAATTTATCTTTCTCAGAACCCCTGATATTTTTTCAACAATCCAGCCACCCAACCCCTTTAACTGATTCCATATTCTCCCTATCAATCCCTGTTTTGTTGTAGTGGGAGTGTAGGACGTACCGATTTTTCTAACTCCATTTTGCCCTATTTGTTTTCTGACTCTTGTTGAACGTAATCGAGACTTTACTAAGCTAATTGTTGTCATCGGTTCTAATCTCCTTGATGTCAGGTCTTACGCTTGGCTCATCGTGTCTCTTCATCAGTTCATCTTCAATAAAATCTTTCCACTTATCCCATTTTTCGTCTTTCCCTTCGCCTTCTAAAAAGTCAGAGCCTAGGGACGCTCCCTTTTTCAGTAGTTCCATGAAATCAAATTTATCACCAACTCTCCTAAAATATCTGGCTCTAAGAATAGCTGTACCTTGCATTAATTCTATCAACTGAGCTTTCAAGGTTTGCTCAGTTGTATCATACTGCTGTGTTTTGACCGGATATTCCACCTCTTCTAAAATCTTATCCCAATCTTGTTCGCCAGGTGTAAATAACCAAGGATATTTTTTCTCAACTTCATCAATATTAAAATCTAAATAATCTTGAATTGTTTCAATTTGCGCTCTAGTTTTAATTAATGCTTGCTGATTTAATCCCCCTATCGTCATCGCTTTAAAAGCTAGTTCTTGAGTAACTGTTAAATTTTTCATTATCTCATACATCATTCCATACATCTCTGCTAGGAATTCAGCTTGATTAGGAAACTCTAAGGATATAGTCTGATCTCCTTCTTTGGTTAAGTCGCTATCTTGAATGTCTATTTCAACTGGATAACTCCCTGCCAATTCATCCTGATATTCTATAGTTTTAGCAATCATCTCAGGAACGGTTTTAATTCTTTCGATTGAGTCCTTTCCATCTGTTAAACTTTTAGGGAGAATAGCCTCAAAATCATCTCCACCTAATCTATCTAAAATCTGGCGAATCATTGAACAACAATTTTTATCTTCCATGGGTACGTCCTCTATCTTTGGTTCGCTGCAATCATTTTGATATTCTATCTCTTTAGCAAAACTGTAGCTTACAACGTACCAATTAATAGTATATTTTTCTGAGTAAATATAGCCAGCAGTATACGCTGGCTCAGTGCAATCATAAAAGCTATTATACCTAGAAGGAAAATCATATAATTTTTGCTTGCTTGCCACCTCTGCTGGTCTCTCTGATAAATAATGATTAGTAACGCTTCTGATTGTTTGAGCAAATCTTTCTGCATCACCATTTGAATATTGACCTCGACTATATGAAAAATTTTCTCGAGGAGCGAAAGTATATTCAACTCGTTCATAATCCTTTTTCAATTCTCCATATACTTGCTTCCACTTGCAGCTTGTAATATCAAAAAAATCTCTTTTTCTAAAAAACTTATATACCCACTTCTTTTCTGCTCCTTTAAATTTCCACTTTGCTGACATGCTTCCAGTTCCGTTACGCCTACCAACCCCTGAAACCATCCCGTTGTGAGTGAAAACTTCCGAAATTTCTTTATGTGGGCCTTTATGATCATGATATACTCTTTTTCTGACTGAAGACAAGCCTCTTTCAGCGCTCCAAACCGTATACTCATCATCTTCTTTTTTGATGCAGTTTTCTATCATGTCCTCTATCGTTCTATAAAGTTTCCCGTTACAAAAATGACAAGCTTGCTCCTCCTCCTCTTCTTCCTCTTCATCACATTGTTTCTTCATCATTGGTGGAACAGGAGTAGCAGGAATATAAAACTTTAACCCTACCCAACCATTACCAAAAACTTTATCATTGATTTCAGGATGAAAAGTAATGAGGCCATTCTCAAAATTATAAGAGGCCCTAACTCTTGTCCAGTCTAACAACTGAAAGTTATAAGTAAATCCCTTGCAGATATCAAACTCAATATCATAATTGAATAACGAAGTAGATACTTGAATTCGAGCATATCCCTTGGCTTTAAATTCAACAAATATAGACAATGTTGAAAGGTATTCTAATAATTCCTCTAATAATTTATCTTTAATTGCATCCAATATATCTTGAGCCTGTTCTTGTACGTCTAGAACAATCTCTTTAATGTCTTTTATTTTCTCAATTGCATCATCTAAAGGGATTC
>JBARZE010000053.1:0-74475 GCA_049649525.1 Microcoleaceae cyanobacterium | reverse complement strand
TGTAGGCACAAGGAAACAGGAGTATACCAGACCAACCGACGAATACAAAACGGTCGCGCTTGAGCCAGTCATCGACGGTATCAAACCATCCACGCTGGGATTGTGGGCGCTCGACTGCTATAGTCATTTGAGAACGATCCTCTCGGGTTACTAAAAGACTATGCTTTTTAAGCAAGTTAACATAACTATATATTACAGTTAACAAAATTTGCAAAGGTTTCGGCTTTGAAAAACAGAAATTTATGAGCGCACAAACTACTCAGACAGGCAATCTCGTCATTCGTAAGAAAATTTTAGGTGCTCGTCGTCCCAGTAACTATTTATGGGCAACTGTGATTTTATTAGGGGGTACAGGCTTCTTGCTCTCAGGGCTATCGAGTTATCTGAGAATCAATTTACTGCCTTTTGCTGACCCGACTCAGCTTGTGTTTTTACCTCAAGGCTTAGTCATGGGCTTATACGGCGGAGCTGCCATTTTACTTTCGTTGTACCTGTGGTTAATTATTTTGTGGAACCTCGGGGGCGGTTACAATGAATTTAATAAAGATACAGAAAAAATTAATATTTTCCGTTGGGGTCTACCCGGAAAAAATCGCCAAGTGGAGTTCAATTGCTCTTTTGAAGATGTACAATCGATTCGAGTTGATCTCAGAGAAGGCATCAGTCCTCGTCGTGCCCTCTATCTCAAGCTCAAAGACCGCCGGGAAATCCCTTTAACTCGTGTCGGTCAGCCTCTGCCGTTGTCCGAGCTGGAAAATCAAGGCGCTGAATTGGCCAAGTTTCTCCAAGTACCTTTAGAAGGACTGTAACATCCCTTATGAAGCACATTAATATTCGACAGGGATTGATATTCCTGTTTTTAATCACAACGTTATGCTTAGGCGGCTGCAGCACCACTCAGTCCGGTGCTAGTTCGACTGATGGGGGGGTAGCTCCTAATATCAGTAGCAATGTCGATACCAGCAATTTACCCCGACTAGAGGGAATGGCGACTGTTGTGATGCAGGTAAACGGCTCTGCAATTACGATTGAAGTAGACGGTACGAAGGCTCCCATTACTGCAGGTAATTTTGTCGAACTGGTGAATAAAGGGGTATATGACGACATTGCTTTTCACAGAGTTGTGCGTGAACCTCAGCCTTTTGTCGTTCAAGGGGGCGATCCTCAAAGCAAAAATGCTCAAGTCCCAATGTCTCAACTGGGAACTGGAGGATATAGCGATCCCACTAATGGACAAGAACGGTATATTCCCTTAGAAATTCAGCCGGAAAACGCCACTGAACCCGTTTACAGTCAAACATTTGATGCTCAAGGTATCCGCGCTCAACCGACTTTACAACACACTCGTGGTGCTGTGGCAATGGCTCGTTCTCGTTTACCCGACTCAGCTTCTTCTCAGTTCTATTTTGCTTTAGCCGATTTACCATTTCTTGATGGTAATTATGCTGTTTTTGGCTATGTCACCGATGGTATGGATGTGATCGATCGAATTCAACCCGGCGATCGCATTGAGTCAGCTAAAGTGACTGAAGGCTTAGAAAATCTGAAAAATTAGCTAATCTTTTGATTGGGGGAAGTGTCTGACTCGAAAAGCACTTCCTCCACCGAGTCAATAGGGGAATGGGGATACGTTAATTGTCATTAATCGTCAGTCATTGGTTATTATTCATCTAAATTTCAAAGTGGGGTGTTAATCATCAACCGGCGAGTATAGCCCGCAAATAATGACCAGTAACGAATAACCAATAACGAGTAACCATGTATAAACCACATCCTATTAAACACAAATTTCGTTTATGGATAATACTGATTCTTTTTACAGGACTCAGTGGCTGTGGGGAAGTAGAAGAACGGTTTCAACAACTTCGCTCTTTACTGCCCGAATCTTCTCCTGTAGCAGAGCCTCAGGGGTTAGAGCCGTCTCCACCTCCTTTGTCTCCATCAGATTATCGCACTTTTACAGATTGGTGTTTGAATAAGGATAATCTGATTGAAGAGACTCAACAAACAGTTGAAATTTTATTACAAAAAGCTGGGGTAACAGATTGTTTATTAGCAGCAGATGAACTTTCAAGCCAGACTCAACTGGATTTAAGCGGTGCTGAGCTTAAAGATATTACTCCGCTTGTGACATTGCCGAATTTGACTCGACTCGATCTCAGTAATAATCAGATTAATAGTTTAATTCCTTTGTCGGGTTTAACTCAACTGAATGAACTTAATGTGAGTGATAATTTAGTTGAAGATATTACCCCGCTCGTTTCTTTAACCAATTTAACTGTTCTTATTCTTCACGATAACCAAATTAGAGCGATTGAATCTCTCACTAATCTAATTAATTTGAATCAATTAAGCCTAGATAATAATCAAGTTAATCAAATTAATCCACTCGCTAATTTAGATAATTTAACAATTCTGAGTCTGAGTGATAATCAAACTCGAGATCTGACTCCTCTGGCTAACTTGGTGAATTTAACAAAGTTGAATATTAGTCGTAATGATATTAATGATTTAACGATACTGTCAAATTTACCGAATCTAACTCATTTAGAATTACGTGAAAATAAGATTACTGACTTAACACCGCTCAGTGATTTGTCAAATTTAACTCAGCTTAGCTTAGATGGAAATCAAATTAATAACTTAAGTTCTCTTTCTAATCTAACAACTTTAACGAAGTTGCAGTTAAGTGATAATCAAATTGCAGAGATTAAGCCGTTATCCTCTCTGATTAATTTACAAGTCCTCAACTTAAGAAGTAATCAAATTAGTGATATCAAACCGATAGCTGAATTGATCAACTTAACAGATGACCTAAATTTAATTAATAATCAAATTAGTGATATAAAGCCTTTATCTGAATTAAATAAATTAACTCTGCTCGGACTTGAAAAAAATAAAATTAGCGATATTGAACCGATATCAAATCTTGAAAATTTGACAGTTTTATATTTAGGAGATAATCAAATTACAGATGTTGAACCTCTGGCTGAATTGACACTGCTGACTGAACTCAATTTATGGAATAATCAGATTGAAAATATTGAATCCCTTTCGGCTTTAGAAAATTTATCTTATCTCGGATTACAAGATAACCCCATTGAGAACAAAATTTGTCCAATTGAACCGGATTCAGTTTGTCAATTTTAGTGTGTTAAAATGAAATGAATCGATATATTTTTAATCGTATTCTGACAGCTATCCCGACCTTAATTGCAATTAGTATTGTTGTCTTTCTTATTTTAGCACTCGCTCCGGGTGACCCGATGGGAGAATTCGCCACAAATCCTTCAATTACGGCAGAAGTCCGGGAAAATATTCGCCGCTCACTGGGTTTAGATCAACCGATTCCTGTAAGATATATTAAGTGGTTTTGGGCTTTTTTACAAGGGGATATGGGATATTCTTTTACGAGCCGCAGTCCGGTCAATCAGTTAATTGCTCAACGCTTACCAACGACTTTATTGATTGCGGGAAGCGCTTATCTAATCGCTTTATTCATTGCTTTTCCGTTAGGGATTTTATCTGCGATTAAACGCTATTCTATTTTAGATCAAATTGCAACAACATTCACATTCCTCGGATTTTCTTTACCTCCTTTTTTTACAGGATTACTCTTTATTATTATTTTCAGCGTTAAATTAAACTGGTTTCCCTTTATTTATAATAGCACATTACAAGTAACAAATTGGCAGACTTTGATTGAACAAATCAAGCAATCCATTATGCCGATAAGTGTTCTCGTCTTATTTCAAACTGCTGTATTAATGCGATTTATTCGTTCTTCTGTATTAGAGCAACTCAATCAAGATTATGTTCGGACTGCTTATGCTAAAGGACTATCTCAATTCACCGTAATTATTGAGCATATTCTCCGCAATGCTTTAATTCCTGTCGTCACTTTAATTGCATTAGATATTCCCAGTTTATTCACAGGCGCACTGATTACCGAACAAATCTTTCGCATTCCCGGAATAGGCGCATTACTTATCGAATCAATTTACCGCAGCGATACTCCAGTTGTGATGGCAATTACATTCACTTATGCTATTTTAGTCGTCATTTTCAACTTAGTTGCAGATGTACTCTATGGTATTTTAGATCCCCGCGTTCAATATAAATAATTGATCTAAATATTAAACTCTATGTCTAAAAATACTGCATTAACAAATCATCAATCTCATCAAAAAAACCGTTCACTTTTATCAATCACTTGGCAACAGTTTCGTCGAGATAAACTAGCCGTTATCGCCACTATTATCTTAAGCTTAATTACCCTAGCTGTAATTATTGGGCCGTTAATTTATACCGCGCCTTTTGATAAAATTGACTTTAGTAATAGTCTGGTTTCTCCCAATTTTCAACATCCTCTAGGTACAAATGATTTAGGACAAGATCAATTAGCTAGAATCTTATTCGGGGGACGAATATCTCTAACAGTTGGCATTGCTGCGATGATTGTAGCGATTATTTTAGGAACATTAATTGGGTCCATATCAGGCTTTTATGGCGGTATTTTAGACGGGATATTAATGCGGTTCACTGATTTATTTATTTCACTCCCTCAACTGCCTTTATTATTGTTAATAATTTATCTATTCCGAGAACCGATGAAAGCATTAGTCGGGCCAGAAATTGGGATTTTCTTATTAATTGTAATTGTTGTTGGTAGCTTAAATTGGATGTCGGTTGCCCGCTTAGTCCGTGCCAGTTTCTTAAGTACCCGAGAAATGGATTTTGTCATGGCTGCCCGTTCAATTGGGGCCAAACCGCAACGTTTAATTTGGGTTCATATCTTACCCAATGTTCTCAGTCCGATTATTGTCGCGGCAACTTTAGCAGTAGGAAACGCGATTATCACCGAGTCTACCTTAAGCTTTTTAGGGTTAGGATTTCCCCCTGATATTCCTACTTGGGGACGAATGCTGTATGATGCTCAAAACTATTTAGAAACAGCACCCCATACAGCATTATTTCCCGGTTTAGCTATTTTCTTAACAGTACTTTGTATTAACTATATCGGGGATGGTTTACGAGATGCCCTCGATCCTCAATCTCAGAGAAATTAAACCACTCGATAAATAAAGCTAAATCCAGCCCAAGCATTAACATCTAAAGCTAAATTTTCTGTAGATATCCGAGCCCGTTCAACACCAAGCTGACTGGCAGTACTCAAGTCTTTCAATACAGCTTCAGCTACAGGTAATGGGTTAGATAAAGAGATTAATTGAGCTGGACGACTACTGAGTTGAGTGTCTTGTTGCAGCGCTTCAATCGTTTGGGTAAACGGGGTGTGGCTCAAAATAATATAGCTCTCAATTAACCCCGGCGGGCCTTGTAACAGTTCACCCGTCATCTCACCAGAGACAGAGCTATCGTACACATTAGCAGTCGGTAGACTTAAAATTTTACCCACCGGGACTCGTTTTTGTTGAGGACGAACATCTGAACTGTCGCTATCAGATTGAGGATTGATCATGGGATTAAAAATATAAGCTTGTCCCTGACTATCAAAGCGAAACCAGAGAAAATAAATGGGTAAATCACCGTTATTTTGTAATTGATATTGAATACGGTTACCCGCTGCAATCGTAATCATCCCTTGTACAGATTTAGGGGAAAATTGAGAGGGAGCTGAAGAGGATTTCTGGGCTTTTTTAGGATTGGCTGCCCCATTTGCGAGTAAACTAAACTGTTGCGGAGCTGGGCGGGTTGGAGTTTGTCGCAGGATTAAAGCTTGGGACTGAGGAGTGAGTTGAGCTAATGTTGTTTTAGCTTGCAGCAGAGTGGAGGCATCATTTAGCGTCAGGCTGAGTAGCTTGGCTGCGAGTCGTGTTTCTAGTTGAGGAATCAGTCGCTGCACAGCCACTTTTACCGCTTCTCCCCCTTCTCCGGCGCTGTGTGGGAGTAGCGCTTGTCCGAGGGAAAATAAACCATAATGACCTTGAACCATTGCAGTCAGGGGAGCAGTGGGGCTTTGGGCAATCGTTGTCTCTCGGACACGGCTTAATAAATAGTCGGCTGAATGTTCACTCTTAACAATCGAGACATTCGCAATTCCAGAGAAAGCACTGGTCGCATCGACTCGTTCAATGCGCGACAGGCTAGGGTCAATGGCAACTTTCAAATCAATTTCTTCAGGTAAGACTCGAATCGCTTCTACAACCTGCTGTCCGATTTCAAGTAAAGGAATTTGTGCGGCTTGATTTCCGGTGCTACGAACTGTTGCTTTTGCGATTAACCCATTGCGAGATTGAATGGAGAGTTGAGGCAAATAGGCTGGGGTGGGAGCTTCTGAATTCGGTAAAATCGTTAATAGAGAATCCGGTTCAAAACATTCTAAAATCGCTTCTGATAACCCAGTCAGCAAGATTTTGACATTGCCATTGTCTTCAATTTTTTGAACTAAACCGACAGCCGCAGGAGAATTTAAAGTCAGGGGATTAATTGGCTCGATGGCAACCGGGTTCTTATCCTGTTTGGGGGGTTGGACGGGTTGATACAATCGGGGCTGTTGATTGGTTCCCATCACTTTTTCAACCTGCCCCGCAACTTGAGTAAAATAGGTTTTTAAGCTGGCTTGGGAGCGAGTAGCCCAGAGAGATTGAGTCAGCCCATAAGTAAATAGTCCGGCACTATATCCTTCCCGAGTGATTTCAGTCGCCATTTGATCGGGTTTGGCTGCTGTTAATACCATGCCCGGAAGTTGATTCGGGCGACGAGATTGGAGTTGTTCGATCTTAAAATTGAGTTGTTCTAACAGTTGCGTTTGAACAGCCAAAGCAGCATCATTGAGTTGATGGGCTGTGGGGGCATCGCTGGAACGAATCCGCAAAATTCCTTGTTGATTTTTCCCTGAATAGTTGTAGCTAGTATCGAGGATTGTAATGATATTAGGAGTCGATAGCGATCGCAGCAATAGCCACAGAGTATCTTCTGAAACATTATTAATTGAGGCGGTATCCTGACGCGATGAGGTGCCGTCTACGGGAACTAAGGCAGATTGGACGGATGCTTTTTCTGTGTGGGAGGTGAGGCGAGGTAAATAACAGCCATAGCCGCTAAAATGAAAAACCACAACATCATCTGCACTGGCTTGTGCGACTAAATGAGATAGAAACGCTGATTCGATTGCTTCGCGGGTTGCTTGCTCGTCAGTCAGGGTCAGAATATCTTGGGGTTGAAAACCAAACCGATGAATGAGTAATTCTTTTTGTAATTCGACATCTGTAACACAGCCCTGCAACGGCTCAAATTCACCGCTTTTTTTCGGATATTGATTAATTCCGACCAATAATGCGAGTTTACGGTTTGTGGGTGCAGCCAGAGCTTGGTAATAGCGATCGCTGGCTTGCCACCATACTGATTCACTCAAGCCGAGTGCGGCTAGAATTAAACTGGTTTGTTTCAGAAATGTTCGTCGCTTTAATCCCATGCCCTTATCCCTGACTTCGTCCCCTTATTCTCACTGCTGTTAATCTGGTATCTGTTAAATTGTCGTTGGTTCTACGTTTTTGTTCCGGCCGCCTCAATCAGCGATTGAGATCAAAACTTGTAACTGATCAATTCTAACGATATTTAATCAATTTTTTCCTAAAAGTTGAGACTCTTATTGTGTTGTATCATCTCTAAAATATGACTGAGCTTAGAGATTATTGCCTGGGGGTGAAAACTGAATCATCCCGTCCCCGTACCCCGGCTGCACCCTGATTCAATTCAAAACGGCGGGGGAACGGAGGCGGCTGACCATTTTAGCGCGACAGGTTCAGTCTTCCGCAATATTTTAGTCTTTGGCTTGCATTGCCTTAGCGAGTTCTGACGCGACTTCTGGCCGAGAGAACTCGGGCGGGGGCATTTTACCTTCGCGTAACATCGCCCGAACTTTAGTCCCGGATAAATGAATCCGTTGATCGGGTTTACTGGGGCTGGTTTTGCTGGTTGCCATGCCGCCTGTGAGGGTGCAATAGAAAGCGTGTTCAAACTTCATCGGGGAGATACCCAATTCTCCGGGTTCAAATTCCTCGAAGATATGTTGAGCGTCATAAGTGCCGTAATAGTCACCCACCCCCGCATGGTCACGACCGACAATAAAGTGAGTACAGCCGTAATTTTTCCGCACTAGGGCATGGAAAATCGCTTCACGAGGCCCAGCATAACGCATTGCAGCGGGATTAATCGCTAAGATTACCCGATCTTCTGGATAATAGTTTTCCATCAGAATTTCGTAGCAGCGCATCCGCACATCTGCTGGAATATCATCGGATTTTGTTGCGCCGACTAATGGATGTAAGAATAAGCCATCGACTGTTTCTAAGGCGCACTTTTGAATGTATTCGTGAGCGCGGTGAATGGGGTTACGGGTTTGAAATCCAACAATTGTTTTCCAACCTTTTTCACGGAATAAAGCTCTTGAAGCCGCTGGATCGATTTGGTAAGCCGGGAACAAAGGATGACCTTTACGCTCTAATAACCAAACGGGCCCAGCTAGGTTAATTGCGCCTTGATCGTAAACCACTTTTACACCTGGATGCTTGTCTTCAGTGGTTCGATAGACATTTTCAGCTTCACGCGCTTTATCGTACTGATATTTCTGGGTCAGTTCCAGCACCCCGACAAACTCTCCATCCGGGGCATCTAAACGAACTAAGCTGCCTTCTTTTAAGGGTGTTGCCACTTCCTCTGTTACAGACAAGGTGATGGGGACAGACCACGGTAAGCCATTTTTCAGGCGCATATTTGTAACAACCGTTTCGTAGTCTTCGTGTTCCATGAAACCTGTCAGAGGACTAAAGCCACCGATGGCAATCATTTCTAAATCAGACAGGGCACGCTGATCAAGTTGAACTCTAGGGAGAGTATCGGCTTTTTCGAGAAGTTCGGAGCGATGTTCTGGGGTGGCAATTCGATTAATCAGAGTTCCACCGTGTGGGGCGATTGCGTCTTTCTGCTGACTCAAGGTAACCTCTTTAATGGTTAACGACAAGTTGTGAAAATCATTAAGTTTTCCTAATTCTCTATTGTACTGTGTTATGTCGCATTGCTTTAACAACACCCAATCTATCTAGAATCTTTACATCATTTTTAATGATTATCTGGCCAATCAGCAGATCGCAGTGAAAGTCAACTGGGGTTTGCTCATAGTATTTACTTTAACGACGACGCTGGCTCTAGAAGTGTTATGAAGCAGTTTTCGCTTCAATATTGACAAAATTTATAATTTAGTGTAAGCCTATAGCATTGTTTTTCAGTGGCTAAAACTGGAGAGAATCCGATGAGCCATTGTTATTTTTGCTTTTCACTTTACCTCTACATTTAGTCTATTAATGACTCGTTTAATTGCTCTCAATTCTACCACTATTAAAAGGACCACTAATCAAGCCGATCCTTTACTCATATTGCGGGGATTAGCCTGTTTAGTTGTGGTGCTATTTCATTGTACTGTGCCGCGAGCGCTGATTGTTTATGAAGACTATAATTTTACCTGGTTATTACTCGGAGATGGAATTGTTGCGGTTTGGGTATTTTTTGCCTTATCTGGCTATTTAATGGGTAAAGCCTTTTACACTCAACGTTACACCCCAACAGTTAAAGGTGTTACTCAATTTTTTATTAATCGGGCATTAAGAATTTTTCCTCTCTATTATTTTGTTATTTTATTTCAATCTGTTTTTGTTTATCCCGAAGTATTAAAGCCAGAGAATTGGGATGAACTTTTACGGCTTTGTACCTTTACTTATACTTGGCCAATTCCTTTATTTGATGTCTCTACTTATCACTTTAATGGTGCATTTTGGACTTTATCTACAGAAGTTCAATTTTACCTAATTGTACCCTTCATTTATTCAGCGCTTAAGCCTTTTTTAATTAATCGCTTTCGAGTCTTTTTTGCTTTTTTTGCAATTATATTATTCACAACTATTATTCGCATTTTCGGCATCTTGACATGGCCGGCACATACCGCTTTATTAATGAATTTAGATGTATTTTTATGTGGTTTTTTGGTCAATGCATTTTTTCAGATTAAGCAATCTCAAGAGAATCAAACTTTAAATCAGTCCTTGCCTGCTAAAGTATCAAAAATAAACTGGAAATGGATTGCTATTGTTTTAATGCTTAGCCTTTATTTAGTAACGGCTTATCATGGCTATCATGAAGAAGTTTGGAATTATGTTCCGCGTCCGAATACTTTAATGGATAAAAGCCTATTTAGAACAATTACTTCTTATTATATCTGGCCAGTTTTGACGGGAATAATGACAGCTCTTTTTATCTATATTTTTGAATCTAACGGACAATACAATAACTCTCACTATAATCAAAAACTTTCTTTGCAAGCCTGTATTGAAAAGCCCGGACGAATTTTAGAAATAATTGGTATTTTATCCTATGGAATTTATCTTTGGCACATGGCAGTTATTCAACAAATTTTGCCCATTGTTCAAGGAGAAAACAACCTAGAAACATTTTCTAATAAACTGATAGCAACCGTTATTTTATCTATTATTATTTCTGCTGTCACCTATTATTTAGTAGAAATTCCAGCAGCAAGATTAAAAAAAGTTTCATTAAAATAATAGAATTTATTGATTAAAATTGAATTCATTGATCGTATTTTTAGGGAAATTAATCATTTTAAAATGACTATAATTATTGCCGGAGAACGTAGTGGTGTTGGTAAAACTACCATAACTTTAGCATTACTTGCTGCACTTAAAAGTAAAGGTTTAAGCGTTCAATCTTTTAAAGTTGGCCCCGATTATATTGATCCGATGTTTCATCAATATATAACTGGAAGAAGCTGTTATAATCTTGACCCTATTTTAACATCTGATAATTATGTAAAATCCTGTTTTACTAATCATATTCAAACAGTAAATTATAGTTTAATTGAAGGGGTTATGGGTTTATTTGATGGTATTCCTGAACCGAGTAAAAATATCCCAATTGCTTCAACAGCACATATGGCAAAATTACTCAATATTCCAATATTATTAGTCATTGATTGCCGCCGAATATCCAGTTCAATTGCAGCTATTGTTCATGGTTTTACCACCTATAATTCTACCTTAAGATTTGCTGGATTAGTATTAAATAGAGTGGCAAGCGATCGCCATTTAGAATTGATTAAAATAGCTTTAGAACCGTTAAATATTCCTATTTTAGGGATTCTAAGAACAGAAGATAATATTACTCTACCAGATCGCCATTTAGGATTAATTCCAACTGATGAAATACCACAAATTGATGTAATTTTAGATCGATTATCTGAACTCGGAAATCGCTGTTTTAATTGGGAAAAACTACAGCCATTACTTCAAACTGAAACCATTAATATTATCGAAAATAATTATAGTCATAATCGGACTTCTATTCCGGTTAAAATTGCTGTTGCAAAAGATGCAGCCTTTAACTTTTACTATCCAGATAACTTAGAAAAATTGCAATCTTTAGGGGCAGAATTAATTTTCTGGAGTCCATTACAAGATCCTCAACTTCCTACTGGAGTACAAGGACTCTATTTCGGTGGCGGGTTTCCTGAAGTATTCGCTAAAGAATTAAGTCAAAATATATCAGCGTTGCAGTCTATTAAAATAGCAATTAAATCCGGAATGCCGACTTATGCAGAATGTGGAGGATTGATGTATTTATGTGAGAGAATAATAGATTTTAATCAAAAAGCTTGGGAAATGGCGGATATTATTCCGACAACTGCTATCATGGGAAAAAGATTAAAATTAGGATATTATCAAGCTAAAATATTACGAAAAACTCCCTTGTTTAAAAAAGGTGAAACCGTTCGAGGACATGAATTTCATCGTTCAGAATTGCAAACAGAATCTATTGCCCCTATCTATGAAATGCAACGTTTTAAAACGACTCAATTTCAAGAAAAACAGTTAGAAGGTTGGGGACATTTACCCAATTTACACGCATCTTACTTTCATTTAAACTGGGGAGATAATCTAGAAATACCCATCCGTTTTTTACGGTGTTGTCAGCAAGCCCGTCTATCTTGAGAAATCATTCCTTCGGATGAGACCCAATTAATCAAATATCGATTAACATCAGTTTCTATCGTGGTTTTACCCATCAGGAGAGCAAAATGAAAATTAACTGGATTTTAGTTAGTGCCTTAACCTTAGCAACAACGGTGGCATTTGCTCAAGAGTCAAGCGTCAAACTACCTGCGTTGGTTGAAGCATTACGTTTAGCAGCGCCTCAAACGGGTATAGCCAATGATGGACTTTATACTGACTGGCAAATTAAACCAGATAATATCCCCCGTTGGTCTAGACTATGTAGTGGGGAAGAAATGACACCCGCACAATTTGAAGCCAATACCGCTAAAGCCCGTGAAGTACTCGCTTGTGTGATGGGAGATGTGGTACAAGAAGAATACCCCAACAGTGGCAATAGCGAAGCTGTTACCGTGCGTCGGGCAGCGTCTTGGTGGATGACAGGAGATCCTAACCAATATAACCAAGGAGATACGGCTACTTATACAGAGAAAGTATTGCAATATTATCAGCAACAGTAGGGTGTGGGTTGTGGGGTGTAGATAAAAAGAGTTATTTATTCTCCCAGCAACTGCGGGCGCATGCAATGCGCCCCTACTGTGCCTTCTGGCTTCTACTAACGGCCTCCGATGACTACATTCTGAATGCGGACGTGAGGCCCCCCAACACTGACAGGTAAGGGCATTTGACCGCCTTTACCACAACCGCCGCCCGTATAGAGAAGATCGCTACCAACTGCATCAATATCCTTGAGAGTTTGAAATACATTACCACTGAGGGTAACATCACTCACAGGTTCAGCAATTTTACCATTACGGATCATATACCCTTCGGCGGCCGCAAAAGTAAACATTTCGCCATTCGTCTGGCCCCCCAACATCCGCACAGCATAAACCCCTTCTTCAACATCAGCCACCATTTCTTCAAACGTGCGATCGCCTGCTTCAATGGCTGTATTGGTCATACGCACAATCGGCGGATATGTCGCCCCTAACGCCCGAGCATTGCCTGTAGGGGTTTCTTTCATTTTGCCTGCGGTTTCGAGGTTGTGGAGGCGCTGAGTTAGAACTCCGTCTTTAATTAAATATTTCCGTTGTGCAGGAACCCCTTCATCATCATATTTAATTGAACCCGGTAAACCTTCCAAAGTCCCATCATCAACAACATTTAACTGTTCAATTGCCATTGGTTTTCCCAGTTGTAATAATTCCTGCATTCGAGGATTTTCATAAACAAAATCGGCTTCAGAAAGATGACCAAAAGCTTCGTGAATAAACACCCCAGCCAAATAAGGATCTAAAATAACCGTATATTCTCCTCCTTTAACAGATTGGGCTTCTAACTGCCGGACAGCCCGTTCTGCTGCGCCTTTAACGCGGTTTTCTATTCCGACTAAATCGTTATAATTATTACGGGAAGCGACTGACTCAAACCCTTGACGAACGGTACCATCTGCCCGCGCAATTGCCCCAAAACGGCCATTAATATCTAAACGTTCTTGCGTGATACAACTGCCGATAGAATTGACAAAATAGGTAGTTTTAAAGCGATCGCTATAACTCACCATAGTGGTTTGAATGCGAGGATCAAAATCCAGTAAAATCTGATTATAAGCTTCCACTAAATCCCGTTTTTCCTGTAAAGAAATACCGCGCGGATCGCGTCCTAATTCAACCTTTACATCATCGGTTATCGGTTTAATTTCTGCTAATTGTGTGGTATCACTTCCGACTAAATGGGCTTGAGAAATGGCTTCTTCAATGCGACTATTGAGTTCTTCTAAACCATTAAACGTAACAAAACTCCATCCCCCTTTGTGACATGCCCGAATACCCCCCGCTAGGGAAAAACTACGGTTAACCGCGTCTAGTTGGGGGCCACGAAAAGAGATAGTACTGGCTTCGCTTTGTTGTAAACGCAGTTCGAGATAATCAACGTTATTGCGATAAGTTGAAATAGTGTTTAGGAGTTGGTCGGCTATTGAGGGGGTCACAGGCTGTTCCTCGAAAGTGATTAAATTTCTATTTTAATGGATTTTTGATATTTATGATTTTGCCCTCAAACCCCAAATTATAGGGGCTTATATTGAGTAATCTTTCATAAGTCGCGATCAATTTGGTTAATTCGGTAATGTATTTCCAGGAATAGAAGCAAATAGAACTGATGTGAATATTAAGAGTCTTTATTTTTGGGATTTTATGCGTCTACGGAGTAGTATCTATGGCAAATTACCAATAGTATTGATAATATCACTACCTATATTAATAGGGGGGTTATGGTGGTTTAGTCCACAGAGAATTATCTGGCAAACCCGACGAGAGTTGGTACAGTTGAGTGGAAAAGTTTCAGATGAAGCAGCATACCGGGCAGCAACAGTATTAGCAAGGGATGGACAGTTAAATAAAGCATTAACAATTTCTCAGCAGGATATTCAATATTCATATTACAAAGCCTCAGCGTTAACAGAAATTGCCGGGATTTATATCCAACTGGGCAACAATACAAAAGGGCTGAAATTGCTCTCTCAGGCTACGGTAAGTACTGAAATAATTAATGATTCAACTAAAAACAACTTGGCATTAATGTCTATTGCTTATATAATTACTAAACTCGACGATAGTACAGAAGGGCTTAAATTACTCTCTCAAGCTACGGCAAGCGCTGAAATAATTGATAATTTATCTGACAAAGCCTCGGCGTTAAGGTCTGTTGCTTTAGCGAGTATTCAGCTTGAGGACGATACTGAAGGAGTCAAACTGCTCTCTCAAGCTGTGAGCATGGCTAATACGATTAATAACTCATATAATAAAGCCTCGGCGTTAACGGCTATCGCTGAGGTAATTGGCAAACTCGATGATGACACAGAAGGGATGAAATTACTCTCTCAAGCCTTAAGTCTAGCTGAAAGAATTGATGATTTATTGCCTAAAGAAAGCGAATTAATAGCTATTGATGATATTGTAGAAACTCAAGCTAAATCAGATAATTGGAAAAATGCCAATCATGCTATTGAGTTTTGTACCTCAGATGAATGTCGGGTAGAGTCTCTAACTAGAATGTTGACAGTTTGGAGACAATATTATTAGCTGAGAATAATTAAAGATTTTAGAAATAATCAGACCTCTGTTAACCTCCCCTAACCCCTCCTTTTAGGAAGGGAACCAGAGAAATACCTTAATAGGTTAATGGAAAATTAAGGATTTTTTTGCCCTTCTCAATTAATAAATAGTCCCTTTGGGACACAATTTCCCTCTCCTGAGGTGAGAGGGGTTGGGAAGAGGTCGGTTTCAAATTTATCGCGCCTAACGTTAATATTTTATTATCGTCAAACTTTTTATCAAATACCTCAGCATTCATATAGTTTCCTCTCTGTGGTTAATATAACTCTCCCTAAAAACTTGCCGCCCGTTGTAGCGCCACTTTCAAATACTTCTGATATTCAATTACATGAATGATGATAAGGCTGAAGTCGGGGTAAAGCACAAAATTAAGTTTGAGGAGAAACCCATTTATTGTTATATCTTATTTGTTTCCATCCTACTATAGCAAGAGCCAGATGCTTCAACCCAGAGCAAATCAGGCATGAGCTCTAATACAGTTGTTTTGATGAAATCACGCTCATAAAAATCACGATCTATAATTTTTCGATTCCAAACTACAATGTCTAAATCGATACAGCGAGGCCCATTTTTATTTTTGGTTTTTACTCGTCCCAGATCAATTTCGATTTGTTTAAGCTTTTTGTTTAGAGTTTCTCGGCTATCTTCAGTGTGCAGTAGATAAGCACCATTGAGAAAGTCGGCTTGCTCCATAAAACCGATTGGCTTTGTTCGATAAAATTGAGAAGCTTTTATAAAAGTCTGGGTTTTAGCCAGTTGAATTTGCGCTTTGCGGATATTTTTTTCGGGTTCGATATTAGACCCCACGCTGAGGATCACTTGATTCATCTTTTTATGCATTTCTTTGAGCGCTTAATTCTATAGACACAGAATCTGCAAAACGCAATGCAAAAGGTTTCTCGACTTTCACCCAAGCCTCGACGACTTGCGGATTTTCCATTGCTATATCCAAAATAACTTGGGCTAGTTTTTCTACTAAATAAAATTGGCTTTGTTCTACGGTTTCGATAATACGCTTGGCTATAGTCTTATAGTTAACGGTATCTTCGACACAATCGCTCCGTCCCGCCTTGGCCGCATCAAAGCGGATTTTTATGTTTATCTTCACATCCTGCTTTTTCTCTCTTTCCCAATCATTAAAGCCGATAATCGTCCGCAGCCTTAAATTCTCGATGTGTACTAACCCTAGTTGTTCTAGTTTTCCCATGTTCAGTTAAATGCCTCACGTAATTACCCAACCTTGTTGTCCAGGCGGGATTTTTTAATGGAATGAATTTGCGGTCACAAAAGTCAAGCCAGCTCAAGATACAGGGGGTAAAGCCTAGCTTTTAGTTGACTTTTTGTTTAACCTAACCTCAGGAAAACCTAAATGTTCGCCACCATCGACAAATAACAGTTGCCCTGTGACAAAGTCGTTATCCACTAGATATTCTATAGCACGCTTAATAGGTTGTAAATGACCCTGACAATTCAGCGGCACTTTTTGCTTAATTCTTTCGCTAGCGTTTGGCTCTGCTTCTGGAGGCAGCAAGATAAACCCAGGACAAATTCCATTGACACGAATATCTGGAGCCAGCTCCAATGCAGCCATCTGAGTTAATTCAGCTAGTGCCTTTTTGCTTAAGGTATAAGCGGCATAAGCAAAATCATTTTTTGCGACTCTGGTGTCAAGGATATTGATCATTTGTCCTTTCTGATATAGGCGAGCAAAGTCGCGGCTCAAAAAGTAAGGAGCCTTGAAGTTTGCCGACCAGTGACGGTCGAACAAGTCTAGTTCTGTTTCCTCAATAGTCGCTGGTTCAAAAATAGAAGCATTATTAACCAATAGTTCCAGACTAACATCGTCTGCTTTCAACCGTGGCAAAAGGCTAGTCATCTCCGAGTCTTTTGTCAGATCTGCCGGGTACAATAGACTGTTTCTACCGAGAGATTGTATCTGTTGGCTGAGGGTTTGGGCTTCCTTGATCGAATGATTATAATGAATCGCTATATCGTATCCCTTCTTTGCTAGAGACAGGGCAATTTCCCGGCCAATTCGTTTAGCCCCACCTGTAACTAAAGCATAAGTCATCTAAGTTTTATAACGATACATCCTCATGATTATAGAACCATGTAAGTTCTGTATCAATAAGCGGGGGCAATCTGCTTTGTCTGATCGCACAATAAAATCATATTTTTGTAGAATCTCAGCACAAAAACTGTTGCAATAAATTAGCGGAATTCGTAACATGAATATTAGAGTTTCCGTCAGCTCTAACTCTAACGGCTCCAAAGTCTGAATCTCTAACAATGATTGGGTTTGCCGTTAACCATTTTAAATGGGTAAAGGTTTTTGTACTAACAAAATAAACTTCTGCTTTGAAGGGAGAATTAAAGCTATCTATGCCAAGCTTTTAAGGTGCTGAGAATGGGTAATTTTTCTATATTGAGGGTATACATTCCCGGTTCAAATACATCCGCAATTTGCCCAATATTTACAAAGATTGCTTGTTAACCCGGACGAACGGTTAATTTTGCACCTTGTTTAATTTCATTATTATGCCGTTCAAACCGATAAACGATTGTATCGTGACTTGAATCAATCCATTCTATAACATCAATAAATTGACCCCGAATACTATCGAATAAACCTATAATTATTCTCCAATTTTAGTCAAGCGATTCAGTGAAGATGTATTGCCCCTACTCCCACGCAATCTGATACTTTAGGATAGACAAATATACTATTTTTCTTCACTCTCACTTGACTAAATTTCGGATAGCGTGATTTAATCGATGTCTTCTGAACCATTCATCAACCCTTTAAGAGAATTTAGCCCTCTTTTAACACGACGAGAAACGGTAACGGCGCTAATACCCATCCGTTCGGCAGTTTCTTTTTGGGTTAAATCATGTAAGAATACAAATTCAAGCACTCGACGGGTTCCTTCTTCTAAACGGGCTAAGGCTTGTTGTAAACGGATTTGATCTTCTTGTGCGAGTTGAAAGCTGCGATAACGCGGGTCAGGCACCAATTCCCCTAGAGGGGTGGTACGATCATTATGGTCTTGAACAGGGGCATCTAAACTCAGTAGAGAACGGTTCTGGCGGGCCAATTTAACTTGATGCCATTGTTCGACTGAAATTTTGAGATATTCTGCAATTTCTGTATCTGTCGGACGGCGGTTGAGTTGAATTTGAAGGTGTTGGGTTGCTTCGGTCCCTTGCCGTTGTAAGTCTACCCATTGCCGAGGTAAACGCACTGAAGGACTTTTATCTCTAAGATAATGTTGGATTTCTCCCCGAATATAAGGCACAGCGAAGGTACTGAAGGCACTGCCACGGGATAAATCAAATCGTTCTATTGCTCGAATTAAGCCGATACAACCGACCTGCATTAAGTCTTCATAACTTTCGGTGCATTGTTTCACCCAATGATGCACTTCTTTACGAACCAGCCCAATATTAAGCTGAACAATTTGATTGCGAATTTGATTGCAGGGTGTCTGGTGATACTGGCGCAATAACGCCAAACTATAACACTTAAGATTGTTCGTTGTTGAAGTTAGCATCGTTGTTGTAAAATCTTGTAGATATCAGGATGGACTCAATATAAAATATAATATATGCTAGTAAAATTTGAGAATTGAGACTGATGTCTAATTTAATACACTGATACTCCGTAATATTTCAGTATTTTCAAGGAGATTTTATGAATGAGTTACCCGATCAGTCTTATGCCATTATAGAGATACCCGTTTATTTAAATCAGTGAGTTCATGATTTTATTTTTTCGTTATCTCTCTGCATCAGTATAAACGATAACTCCCTTTAGCGGCAAGCAGAGTATCTAGAAAAGAATCCATACGCAGCAAGGCATGGTAAGAAATAGATAGACAAAATAACTGACACTTTAAACGATGAAAGTAAGTTAGGATAACAAGAATAGTTATCAACAACCTGGAGAATTACCACTTGCATAAAAATTGATATCTACTTGTTAAAGTTATTAAGTTAAGACCCATCATGAATGAGCGCGATGATTTCCTTTATCCTCATAGCCGATATAGAGGAGAATTTACCCCGGAGAATTTAGCATTTAATGCTAATTTACAAGAATTTGCTCAAAGGGCGAGCTATATTTGTGCATTAGAAACTAACGGTAAAATTTCAACAGAAGAGGCTTATATCGAAATTAAATCTCTTTGGAAACAATTAAAAAAGTCAAAGAAACAACTCGGTATCGGAGATGATCCGGCTCGTGGAGATGAGTCGGATTACTAAATAGTCCTGAATTTGATATGATGCAGCAATAGCGGTGCGTTCGCAACTCTAAAAAGTATGTCTGATTCTGTAACAGTAATAGTGCCAGCCACAACGGCAAACTTAGGACCGGGGTTTGATTGTATCGGATCTGCGTTAACTCTTTACAATTCTGTCAGGTTTTCTTCAACTCAGCCATCAACTCAAACCAATAGCCCCAGGGTTGAAATTACCGTCAGTGGGACAGAAGCAGATCAAGTCAGTCTCAACTCAGATAATCTAGCTTATCAAGCCTTTACTACATTTTATCAACATTTAAATCAATCTCCCCCGGATGTTAACATCCATATTCAGCTAGGCGTACCATTGGCCCGAGGCTTAGGAAGTTCAGCCACCGCTATTGTTGCAGGTTTACTCGGGGCAAATGCACTCTCGGGAAACCCACTGAGTTTAGCAGAAGTCACAGAATTGGCCATCGCCATTGAAGGACATCCCGATAACGTGGTGCCAGCATTACTCGGTAATTGTCAACTATCTGTAGCTGATGGTAAGCGTTGGGAAATTTGTCAAATTCCGTGGCATTCTTCTATTATCCCAGTCGTTGCTATTCCTAACTTTGAACTTTCCACTGCCAGCTCGCGACAAGTGTTACCCACACAATACAGCAAAGCCGATGCGATTTTTAATATCGCTCATTTTGGCTTATTAATCCGAGGCTTAGAAACCGGAAACCGTCAGTGGCTAAAAGCTGCGTTAAAAGATCGTATTCATCAACCCTATCGTTATTCTCTGATTCGGGGCTATGAAGCCGTCCAAGCCGCTGCGGTAGAAGCTGGGGCAATGGGACTGGTCATTAGTGGTGCGGGCCCTACATTATTGGCGTTAACCGATACAGATACCGCTGCAGCCGTTGCAACGGCCATGACAACCGCCTGGAAACAACAAGGCGTTGAGGCTGAAGTGCGATCGCTTGAAATTGATGTTAAAGGTGCCAGAATCGATTAAAATAAAAATCCCCTACTCATTAAAGTAAGGGAACATTAATTGCAACTCAGGGTCATTTATTCTTCAATTAGACATAGATCTGGAGTTGAGGAACTTATGCAGTGAGTCACTCAGTCCGTCAAAATTATCATGAATAAAATTACATTATCTTCAGATTAATTGGGGTCAAAATCTAGATATAATTCTTGTAATGCTATCAACGCAATGCTGAATAAACCAGACCTAACTCTTGTAATATTATCAATGTAATCTTAAAGGAAAGTGCCTTTTATTTCCTAAAATACTAAGCCAGAAAGCAGATTTTTAGTAAGCACCTTCTTTTCGTAAAACAACACTAATAGTTTTCCAAATTAGATACAAATCGTACCAAACAGACCATTTTAACTGATAGTTTAAATCCATTCGGACAATTTGTTCAAAGTCTTCTATTTTAGAACGACCGCTAGTTTGCCATTCTCCTGTAATTCCCGGCTTCACACTTAATCGTTGCCAATGATGTTCGTCGTAGTTTGCCACTTCATCCGGTGTCGGTGGACGAGTCCCGACAATACTCATTTCTCCTTTTAAAACATTCAAAAACTGCGGAAATTCATCAAGACTGGTTTTACGCAAAAATTGACCGACACGAGTCACTCGGGGGTCACGATCATTTTTAAAAATGAATCCTTTGGCTTGATTTTCAATTAAATGTTTTTGCTTGTCAGCATTAACAATCATTGAACGAAATTTCCACATCCGAAATGGTTTTCCTTGAAGACCACAACGAATTTGACTATAGAATAAAGGGCCTGGATCATCAAGCTGCATGGCGATTAAAATGGGAATTGCAATGATCCCAGTCACACCCAATCCTATTAGAGAGAATATAATGTCAGTTAAGCGTTTTGCTTTGCTAAGCAGTGATGCATGAATTTCGTCATTTGATGGCAGATGGCTTGGATCAATGTTATGTATCAAAGAGTACATTGATGCTTGAATCGCAGTCTTCGACGTGGTAGTCACAGCTTTAACCCTGAATAATAACTGTTTGCTCTTGTTGTGCTTAATTCTATGGGAACTTTTCAGAAATTACGCAAGATCGAGTCCCTCTTTACTAAATCTTTAATAAAATAGGGCTAATAAATAAAGATTGTGTAAAGCTGAGTTTTATATCACTTTTTATACATATCTATCTGAGGGCTTAAAAGCGTAGGATAATCTCAGTAATATTAACGAAGTAAGGGATGAGTGATTACACTTCGTAGACAAAAGCTATACTTTTTTTAATATACACTCAGGTATCGCAACTTTAAATCAGTCATAAGATATATAGCTTGCGAAAGTATTTATGCTCATCTTCTACTCCAGGAGAATATCAATTATCCGCACCGAGGATGGGTAAATTTATCGAGTAAATTTATCTATTAGTCAGGCTTCGAGCATGGGCATCTGAACTGTTGAAAGAGTTTGCTAATATTGAATTGAGTAGAAAATAACTGAGAAAATGTACTGAACCGCGATCTCGAGATCTATTTAGAATTTGTTAAAGCTGCGACATTAATTGAGTATTGCGATGGGCCCTGCTTGCGATCGATCAAATTTTCTCTTATTCTTAATAAAGAAATAGCACGCCAGTATTTCGAGTACAAGACGTGCTGTGAAACAAATGAATCAATAATATTCAGTTAGGGAGACTCTATGATGTCACATTCTAGGATGCTTCCTGAACTTCTATTTCAGGTACAGGAGTCTCGATAACAGACAATTCTTGCTTGATCGTTAAGTAACGGATCACCTCGTCACTAAAACGCATGGCTTTTTCCATCACTGCAATTTGCTCGCCGGGGCCTTCATAGTTCATTTGGACATAATAGCCTTCGCGATGATTATCAATTTCATAAGCCAGACGACGTTTCCCTAAATTCTTAATCTCAAAGTTATTGCCGCCTTGTTCAGTGAGTAAGTCTTGATACTTAGTAATTTGCTGCTGTACCTGCTCGTCAATTAAGTCAGGACGCAGAATATACATAGTTTCGTAAATAAATCCACCATTCATAACAGTTATTCTCCTTTTGGACAACAAGGCTTCTCAAATTTTAGAAGCAAGGATCTTACATCCTATAACGAATTGCAGATTGAATTCAACTTTCTTTAGCGAACTTGCATATTGACGGCATCAGAAATAGTCGGAATTTCTGCATAACGTCCGAGACCACATTGCACTACAGAGTAAACCACAGCCACCAAAACCCCGAGGAAAATCATGTTATAAAGGGTTTCTAGGATAAAGCCTTGCAGTCCGGCTGCGAATAATCCCAGGATTATGCTGCACAAAACGACTAAAATGTCAAGCAAAATCGCTTGCATGGTGTTGAAACGAATGAAGCGGGGAATATTTTCGTTGCGTACCACCAGCATAAATAACGCAAAGAAAATGATTAAGCCAGCAAACGGAATAGTTTGATAAAGCGCGAGTAACGGCAGTAGAGGAATAGTAATCAGTTGTAAAATCGGAAATTGTTGAAATAAAAATTGACTAAACTGCAAGCTATACATCAGAGGTAAGGCGTAAGGCAGGATAGAGAAAATCCGATCTCGAACCGTTGGGGTTCCACTCCAGCTCATAAAATAGTCTCCTGAGGTAAAAATTCAAAAGTTAATTGTCTTATAAACTCAGGATAACGCAGGAACCGATCAATTTTAAGCTGAACCCTATTACATCCCGGCTTTAATTTTACTCAATATTAGCAATGCGGAAACCCATTTGGCATTCATATTGTTCAGGCAGGTTCGCTGTGGGTTTATGAACTGAATTAGCACAACTGAGTTGATGATTTTTCCAGCGAGGTTGACCACTTTGATCGGCTAGCAAACAGCCTTGACAAACTTGATGAGGATTCAGAACTTGACGCTCTGTTAACACGACTAACATAAATCTCTCCTCCGACTGATCTACTGTCTTTGATTTTATTGTATGTCAAAAGGCTAAAATCTTGTTGTTATCGGACTTACAACTTAATAATTTAGAGAAATGGACATCAACTAAAATTGCTTTGGCGATTGCAAGTTATCATAGAAAGTTTGAGGGGAATCTTACTCAATCCCCAACATCATCAACCAGACTAAACTACCCACCAGTACTGTAATCTGTTGAACTGCTATTAACGAGGATATTTTAATTGTGAACAATACTAGCCTAGAAATTCTAGCCCAACGCGACCCTGCGATCGCCAATATTATTAACCACGAACTCAAACGCCAGCGGGATCATTTAGAATTAATCGCTAGCGAAAACTTTACTTCAGCCGCCGTGATGGCAGCCCAAAGTTCTGTTTTAACCAATAAATACGCCGAAGGATTACCCAATAAGCGTTATTATGGCGGTTGTGAATATATCGACCAAGCCGAACAGTTAGCCATTGACCGGGTTAAAGAACTGTTTGGAGCCGCTCACGCCAACGTTCAACCCCATTCCGGCGCTCAAGCGAATTTTGCCGTCTTCCTGGCGCTTCTGCAACCGGGTGACACCATTATGGGCATGGACTTGTCTCATGGTGGACACTTAACTCACGGGTCGCCTGTGAACTTTTCGGGGAAATGGTTTAATGTCAAAGACTATGGGGTTAGCGAAGAAACCCAACGTTTAGATTATGACGCTATTCTAGAACTGGCTAAACAGCATAAACCGAAATTGTTGATTTGTGGATATTCTGCTTATCCTCGGTTAATTGACTTTGCTAAATTCCGGGAAATTGCCGATGAAGTCGGGGCTTATTTAATGGCGGATATTGCCCATATTGCGGGTTTAGTGGCTAGTGGTCATCATCCTGACCCTATTCCTCATTGTGATGTGGTGACGACAACGACTCATAAAACATTACGGGGACCTCGGGGTGGTTTAATTATGACCCGCGATGCCGACTTAGGTAAAAAGTTTGATAAAGCGGTATTCCCAGGCAGTCAAGGTGGCCCTCTCGAACACGTTATTGCAGCCAAAGCCGTTGCGTTTGGGGAAGCGTTACAACCGGAATTTAAGCAATATTCGGCTAAGGTGATTGAGAATGCTCAAGCAATGGCGGCTCAATTGCAGCAACGAGGCATTAAACTGGTATCTGATGGTACAGATAATCACTTAGTGTTGTTAGATCTGCGTTCTGTCGGAATGACGGGTAAACGGGCAGACAAACTAATGAGTGAAATTAATGTCACCACCAATAAAAATACTATTCCTTTTGATCCAGAGTCGCCTTTTGTCACCAGTGGTTTACGCTTAGGGAGTCCCGCGATGACAACTCGTGGCATGGGAATAGCAGAATTTAGCGAAATTGCCGATCTCATTGCAGAGCGACTCTTGCAACCCGATGATGAAACCGTCGCTGAAACTTGCCGTCAACGGGTGGCTTCTTTATGCGATCGCTTCCCCTTGTATCCTCATATTACTTCAAAAGAAGCGGTATCAGTTTAAATTCCCCTATTCCCTAAATCTGTATTGATTGACTTTTAGCTAGAGACGTTATCTGTCGGGTGGAGACATCACGGGTAACGTCTCTACAATTATTTTTTTAAGTTTGTTACAAATTTACAGCAAATGTAGTAGACTCTGGCTGAACCTCTTTTTTGATAACAGGTTCGATCAGTGCTGAAAACAACTTCACTAAGTTGTAGAATGAGCTAGCTCAACAGCAACAGGTTCACGAATCGTTGTTTGTACTGATTACCTGTCCCTTTTGTCAACTTCCTAAATCTATTCAGATGCCTCAACATCTGTATCACTTACTTGCATTTGTAGTTTCCACCCTAGTTGTACTTTGGAGTACACCTATCGTTAAACATATCGGCCTTAGGAGTGGTCGGGTTGATCTCCCTGATGATCGTAAAGTGCATCAACATCCCATGGTACGTTTAGGAGGGATTTCTATCTTTGCTGGCACTCTAACTGCGTTGCTGGTGACTTGGAGTTTAGGCGGTTTTCTCGATGCCAATGGTCAACCCTTAAACCCAACAGCAGAATATGAAATCTGGGGTGTAGCATTAGGAGGTTTTGCTTTCTTTTTGATCGGTTTAGCCGATGATCTATTTAGCCTTTCTCCATTTATCCGGTTACTCTTACAAATGAGTGTAGCTAGCGTTGCCTGGACAGTGGGAGTCAGAATTGACTTTCTCAGTATTCCCTACATTGGACTGGTTCAAATTGCTTGGCTGAGTTTACCTATCACTATTGTATGGTTAGTGGGTATGGCAAACGCAATTAATTGGATTGATGGTCTCGATGGCTTAGCAGCGGGAGTTTCGGGTATCGCCGCCGTCGTTATGTTGATTGTCAGTTTGTTTATGCATCAACCCGCAGCCGGACTAATTGCCGCCGCACTCGCCGGAGGGGCGCTGGGATTTTTACGGTATAACTTTAATCCCGCTCAAATTTTTATGGGAGATGGTGGGTCATACTTCCTCGGTTTTACCCTAGCCGGAGTCGGTGTGATTGGACTGGTTAAGACAACAGTCGTTACCTCAATCCTACTACCCTATCTAATTTTAGCCGTTCCTATCCTGGATATGTCAGCGGTGATATTAGATCGACTGCGTAATGGTAAATCTCCCTTTATCGCCGATAAACGTCACCTACATCATCGTCTGCTACAAGCCGGGTTATCTCAACGCTTAACCGTCATGGTGATTTATTCCTTAACCTTATGGGTAGGTAGCTTAGCTTTAGCCTTTTGTGGTATCCCCAGTGGTATGATTTATGCCGGAGGAGCCACAGGTTTGTTGGGTTACACCAGTTGGAAAGCGCTCAAACAAGCCCGATAACAGGAGATTGAGAGGATGACGGCTGAAATCATTTGTGTGGGAACCGAATTACTGTTAGGAGATATTCTTAATAGCAATACCCAATATTTAGGGCAACAACTGGCTCAATTGGGCATTGCTCATTATTATCAAACGGTTGTCGGAGATAACCCAGACCGAATTAAACAAGTCATCGATATTGGTTGTCAACGTTCAAAAATCCTGATTTTCACAGGCGGTTTAGGCCCCACGCCGGATGATTTAACCATTGAAACTTTAGCCGATTTTTTCGCTACGCCGTTAATCGAAAAGCCAGAAATCATTGAGGATATTGAAGCGAAATTTGCCCAACGCGGGCGGGTCATGTCTCCCAGTAACCGCAAACAAGCCTTAATTCCCAAAGGCGCAGAAATTTTAGCCAACGCCACAGGCACTGCCCCCGGAATTATCTGGCAGCCCCGCGAAGATAACTTAACGATTTTAACCTTTCCCGGCGTACCCGCAGAAATGAAGCAAATGTGGCACGATGTCGCTGTCCCTTATTTACAACAACAGGGGTGGTGTCAGGGAATGATTTACAGCCGCACGTTAAGATTTTGGGGCGTATCCGAATCTGGCTTAGCCGAAAAAGTGTCTGCATTGTTAGCATTACAAAATCCGACAGTGGCTCCTTATGCTAGTCATGGAGAAGTTAAACTGCGAATTTCCGCCCGCTCAGTGTCTCAGCAAGCCGCCTCAGAGTTAATTGACCCCATCGAAGACCAAATCCAAGAAATTGCAGGCACAGACTATTATGGTAAGGATGAGGATAGCTTGGCTTCGGTTGCAGGTCAACTATTGCAACAAGCCGGACAAACTGTGAGTGTAGCAGAGTCTTGTACAGGCGGCGGTTTAGGTCATGCTTTAACGGCAATCTCGGGCAGTTCGGGTTACTTCTGGGGTGGTATCATTGCTTATGATAATGCTGTAAAAATAGGTTTATTGGATGTAAATTCCGCTGATTTAGAACAGTTTGGCGCGGTGAGTGCAATTGTAGCTGAACAAATGGCGGCAGGGGTTAAAGCAAAATTAAATACCAGTTGGGGTATCAGTTTAACCGGAATTGCGGGGCCTGATGGTGGCACAGAAGAGAAACCCGTGGGACTCGTTTATATCGGCATTGCGGGGCCTGACGGTACGGTAGAAAGCATAGAATGTCATTTCGGTGGTAAACGCGGGCGAGACTGGGTACGACGAATGAGTGTTTCAACAGCTCTAGATCTATTACGCCGCAGATTGCTTTAACATTCTTTATTATGGGTTGCGATCGCGTAGCTCGGCGGTAGCCGTATCGCTATCTTTTGCGCCGCAGATTACTCAACCTATGGGCGAAAGTAGGACAGTAATTAATTAGTAGTACTTTTTTTCTCCATTCTTTACCTACTGTTGCCCGTTGCCTGTTCCCTGTTCCCTAATTTAAAATGTTACCGATTATTTTTTCTTGTGCTGGCACTACGTTATCTGAGGCAGAAAAACAACTGTTTATTCGATCTCAACCCGCTGGCTTTATTCTATTTAAACGTAACTGTGAAACTCCAACTCAAGTCAAACAGTTAACTGATGCTTTGAGAAACTGTATCGATCAAGAGAATATTCCGATTTTAATTGACCAAGAAGGAGGACGAGTCGTGCGCCTATGTTCCCCTCATTGGTGGCCTGCACCTCCTGCTGCATCTTATCTTCAGCAAACAGGTAACCTAACGGAAGCGGCTCGTCTGGCGTCATCAGATGCAAAACGTAATGCAGACCAATTAATCGCCAATGGCATTAATGTTAATTGCGCCCCAGTATTAGACTGCCCCATTCCTGAAGCTGACCCGGTCATTGGCCATCGGGCTTATAGCACGTCTCCCCCGGAAATTATTACAATCGCTCAGGCTGTGATAGAAGGTTATCTAGCAGGCGGTGTTACACCTGTGATTAAACATATTCCTGGTCATGGTCGCGCTTTAGTCGATAGCCATAAAGCTTTGCCTGTTGTGGATAGCGCTGCCCAAGAATTGTGTGACCGAGATTTTATACCCTTTCAAGCCTTAGCCAAATCTTCTCCTTGGGGCATGACTGCTCATGTGATTTATACGGCTTATGATACTGAACGGTGTGCCACAATTTCCCCTAAAGTAATTCAGGAAGTGATCCGCGAGTATATTGGTTTTCAGGGTGTATTGGTAACGGACGATTTAACGATGAAGGCGTTATCGGGTGATTTAGTCACGAAAGTCAAACAGAGTTTAGCAGCGGGTTGTGACTTAGCGTTATATTGTGATGGGATTCTAGCAGATATGGAACTATTAGCCGATAATATTGCTCCAATTTCTCCTATTTCTTTCTTATAGATCCGTTTAGGAGTTCTAAAAAGCTTCAAACTCATTAGTCGAGTTACCAATGAGTGCACTGCAACTTTTGGATGATTGAATGACTCCGCCTCTAAAATTAACTACAGACTGATAAAATCGTCCGCTGTAATCTGAGTCACATCTAGAACAGGAATTGTAGGGTCGCCGCCCGTTGCTGAGTTTAAAATAGTGAGAATTTCCTCTGTTGCAGCTAAACGAATTACAATGTCGCTGGCATCAATCTCACCAAGATTAATTGTAGCTCGGGGAGAATTGGGATCGTTAATGTCAGTGGCATAATTAATAGTCTGCCGCATAAAGCTAGATTGTTGATTGATTATCTCTGTCTCAACTCCAGCCGGAGCTATTAACAAATCACTGAATTCAACTCCGGCGGGTAGTCCTAGTTTATCAATGCCTTCTTCAAAGTCCACAACGAGGTCAAACCCATCATCGCTTGTTTCAATTGCAAATATGTCCTGAACAAAGTCTCCTGTGAAGTATTCAGCGGAAAAATCGTCCGGCACAATAATTAAAGAGCCGCCTGTGAGTATATCGAATCCTTCACCGCCAATGAGGGTATCATTACCACCATCCCCTTCTAAATTATCATCGCCTCCATCACCTGAAAGTAGTTCGTTGCCCAAACCGCCATTAATCGTATCATTGCCCTGACCGCCAAAGAACAAATTATCTCCCCCAGGTGTACCCTGTTCCGAGAGTCCGTCATTCCCTAGCCCACCTAGCAAGGTATCATCCCCCGGCCCTCCTGTGAGCTGGTCGTTACCTAAATCTCCAAACAATAAATCTGCACCTTCGCCTCCATTACCTCCATCGTCTCCAATTCCGCCGTAGAAAATATCGCTTCCCGAACCCCCATCAAAGGAGTCATTTCCTGCATTGCCATTGAAAGTAATAGGGCCTGAGCCATACATAGAAACCCCATCGTCACCATCCAACCCAACAATGGTTTTGGGCAAGTCGTCAGTGCTGAAAATTTGGTCTGATAAGTCAGTACCGACGAACTCTCCATCTCCCTGAATTTCGACAACCAAGCCTCGACCTGGAGCGTTAAGTGGAAGGAGGTTAGTTGCACCGCTCGGAAGAGTAAATCCTAGAAAGGTAGATGACCCTGTGTTTTCGATAATTTCACCAGTAACCGGGTCAATTGAAGCGGTCGGTACGGTGACAGTTGGTACAGGAATGACAGTAATTGTCATGATTTTAAGACCTTGGTAGATACTCGATTATGACGTTTTGATCATAAGATTTGTTTCGCACTCTGTGAATGACTTCAAACGGATTCTATAGAAAAAATTCTAACAAGGAACTGTATTCAGAAGCTGGTCAACAATTGCTTTGGCGCGTTTACCCCCGGTTGGAATTAAACGATGAGACAGCACATAAGGCGCTAAAAATTTGACATCGTCGGGTACAGCATAATCGCGACCGGAAAGGAATGCAAATGCTTGAGCTGCTCGATACAAACCAATAGCCCCCCTTGGGCTAACCCCTAAAGTAATATCTTCATGTTCCCGAGTCATTCGGACTAAATTAAGTAAATATTGTTGTAAAGAAGCTTCAACTTTCACTTTTGTACACAATTTTTGCAGTTCTAAGATATCTTCTAAATGTAAGCAGGGTTGAAGCGCTTCAACTGGCGTGACATCGGTCAAACGTTGCAGCATCTGTAATTCATCGGCTTCAGTCGGATAACCCATCGTTAACGACAGCAAAAATCTGTCCATCTGTGCTTCGGGTAGGGGAAATGTCCCTTGATATTCAATTGGGTTTTGGGTGGCAATCACAAAAAAGGGTTGCGCTAATGGTCGAGAAACACCATCTACAGTCACTTGTTTTTCTTCCATCACCTCCAGCAAAGCCGATTGAGTCCGGGGGGTGGCGCGGTTAATCTCATCCGTTAGTAAAATATTGGTGAAAACCGGGCCAGATAGAAATTCAAACTGACCGCTCTGAGGATTCCAGATATTAGTGCCTGTAACATCAGTTGGCAATAAATCGGGTGTACATTGAATTCGTTTAAATTCTCCGGCAATTGAACGAGCGAGGGACTTCGCTAACAGCGTTTTACCGACTCCGGGTACATCCTCGAGCAAAGCATGGCCTCCTGAGAGTAAAGCCACTAAAGTAAGCTGAATGGCATCTTCTTTACCGACAATCGTTTTACTTAAATTCTGTTTGAGTTGCTCAATTCGATCTCTCATACTGATGATGTGTTTTGAGGGTGAACATCGTTTAAAATTTCTGTCGCTCTGACACAATCTAACTCAATTTGTGCTTTAAGTTGCTCAATAGATTCAAATTTTTGTTCAGGTCGTAAAAATTCTACTAAATCTACCGAGAGAGTTTGATGATATAAGTCACCTGAGTAATTCAGCAAATGAACTTCTATAGTGGGACTCTCACCCGCAACTGTTGGACGACAGCCAATATTCATTACTGCCATCTTCCGGCAAGACTCTTGACCTGGTTGAGGCTGTAACTCGACCCAGACCGCATATACGCCATAACGAGGTAAAAACTTTTCTGGGGGTAATTGTAAATTAGCAGTGGGAAATCCTATCGTCCTGCCAAGCTGTTGACCTTGAACCACTTGACCCACTAAGCGATAGTAATAACCGAGCAATTGTTGGGCGCGTTGAACATCTCCTTGTTGGAGTGCCTGACGAATTAAAGAACTACTAATGCGTTCACCTTGTTCACAGGGGTAACGGGGCACAATAATTACCTCAATACCGTAATCAGCAGCAATAGATTGTAAGTCTATCGCAGTTCCGGCTCGATTTTTACCAAATTGAAAATCAAACCCCACACTCACTCGACGAGCATGTAATTGTTTGACTAAAATATTTTCAACAAATTGATCGGGAGTTAATACGGCTAAATCGCGGTTAAATGGTAGTAAAATTAATTGCTCTACTCCGAGCTGTTTTAAGCGTTCTACTTTTTCGTCATGAGGAGTTAGCAGTGGTTTCGTTTTTCCTGTAAAAAATTCTTGAGGATGAGGATGAAAAGTAACCACTGTTGAGTAACAATATTCAGCAGCCGCTCGAGAACTCGATAGAGATGTTGAGAGCTGACCAACAGAAGCACTGTCGGATAATGAAAAACTAGGAGAAAAATCAGCCTGAGTTGATTGTACCTGCGACAACTGTTGAGCCGAAGTTGGCCATTGAGATTTGTCCGACGCATTTAGAGTCGGATCGATCACTCGTTGATGACCTCGATGTAAACCATCGAAGTTTCCGAGAGCAACCGCAGTGGGGGTTAAAACGATGTTTGGCGATGATGTTATCCACACGCTTTACATTTTGACACATTTTGAGAAAATAGGGAATCTCTGGAGTCATTGGTCTTGCTCCGGAGACATTTAAAATTGAAAGACGAGACTGAAATTGGGCAATAGCGAGTACAAAACCTGATGGGATGTTTGTTCCTAACAAGGAACGGAGAAATAGGTAATCTTGCACTTTGAGTTAGTGAAGAATTTTTTTCCTAGTTACTCCGTTACCCCGCGATCTATATGATAATCATCTTCTATTGAGAGACTCTTTGAGATTGAGAAGTTGAGTTACAGCAATTTAATACAGGTTGAGATGCGATCTTTTCCAGCGCCACATCTGGATCGGCCAGTAACTCAACCCAGGCCGCTTCTAAGTCTGCATTGTCCGGATTAGTTCGGCGTAATTCTGCCAGCTCCGTTACAGTTTCATGCCATAAACCTTTATTTGCAAGAGCAATAATTCGCTCTTGAGGAGTCAGGTTGGCAAGTTGTTTTTCTACTTTTGGACTTAACGCAACTCGTTGAAGTTCGCCAAAGCGATATAACTCGTATTCAAAGGAAGAAAAATACCAATAATATTTCTCTCCGGCTTCAAGTGGGGGTGCAGCTTCGGGTAAAGGAACACTGACAATACCAGGGCCTTGTGTGAGTTCAAATTGAGTCTGATAAATCACATTATCAGCCCGATCTCGTAATTCCAATTCTATCGGAATAGGCTGAGAGATTGAAGTTTTAACGTATAACCAAAATGTCGGATAATCGGTGGCAGTTGCTCCAATATTTTGTCGAGGAACTAGCACCATAAAGTCAAACGGACTGCGGCTGCCTGCATCTCCGCGATCGCCTGGTGCACCTTCTGCGTCAGGTTTAAAGTTTAGAGTTTGCGGCAGCTCAGAGAAGTTAGTTGACTTGGCTAAAATAGGTTCAATCGCCATTCCAGATTGAGTCAAGAGAGCGGTTAGGAGTAGATTTAGCCCTATTGGTTGAAGGCACAGAGTTTTCCAGCGCATGATTTGATTCCTAATCTCTAATTATTTATACGTCATGATATGTGCAGTTGAGGGAGAAGCAAAGAGACAAATCTTGAATTAATTCAAACATTCTCTCTATACTTCAACAGTAACCGAATAGCAGTTAAATTCGGTATATACTTTTACTTTAAAATTGGGTTTGCCAAATTTCATGAATTGAGAATTCTCAATTAACCCCAACCCTCTAGTATTTAACGTCAAAATGAATAAAAGCATGGTACACAACCTCCTAATTGGATAAAATGAACTTGGGCAAGTTTTAAGTCGATTGAGATTTGAGCATAGACCACTCAGTTTGAGACAACGGAGATAATCTAACCGGAGCCAACCCCCCCATAATCACCAGAACAATTGCTGAAGGAACCAACGGCATCCAAAACCCTAAGATAAAGCCTCCCCAGCAGCTTAACCACAGCACCCCACAAGCAACAACCACCCCAATCGCTCGATTTCGGCTCCTCCTCATCAGTAAACCGATTAATCCTCCCACTCCTGACCATACCCAAATCAAAAGTAATTCTGTCCAGATAGTCCCCACTTTAATTAAAGGTCTGTCATTGAGTACAGCGCTAATAATTTGGCTCACCATGTGAGCTTGAACCAAAACTCCCGGAACTTGTCGATATGGCCATTGACTCGCACTATATGGGGTTAAGAAATAATCCGAGGAAATCGGAGCGCTCACACCAATTAAAATAATTTGATCTTCAATCCACCTCGGATCAACATTACCTTGCAAAAGATCCGTCATAGACACCCGACGAGCTGAAGAAAAACGATAATTCAGCAAGATTTGAATTCCTCGATGGTCGATATTTTGATACGGCCCTGAATTAGAATTTAGACGATTTAAAATCAAGTCGCCTAACTGAATTCGAGCACCGGGTAAGTTCTGCGGCACAATTCCTTCGCTTGCTAAGTAATTTAAAGCAACTCGCATACTTAAAGAATGATCCGTCGTGCAAGGGTCGTTATAATCAGGTTGCATAAACAGAAGATGACGACGAATAATCCGATCCGGGTCAAACACCACATCACTGTAGCCCAGCCGAGTTTCGGGTAAGCCTGAGTGAGGCGCAATTCCGGGTTTATTATCGATGTTAGTAATATCGGCAACACTGCAAATTCCGATCACACGAGGATTTTCCTGCAAAAGCTGAGTCAGCTTTTCTGTTCCAGGTGGTGCTGGACTATCACGAAAAATATCTAAACCAACAACGCGGGGTTCATAAATTTCTAAGGTGTCTATTACTTGAGAAATCGTTTGGTCGGGCAAAGGAAAACCGTAACGTTTTACATCTGCTTCTGTCGCCTCTACCACTAAAATTCTGTCATCAGGAGGTTCTGCGGGTCGTAAACGCATTAAATGGTCATAAGCCATCAGCTCAAACGGTTGCACTCCTCCCAAGGCTCGCAACCCAGTCACAAAACCAGTGGCGAGTAAACTGGTTAACAGCAACACTTTCCATTTAGCCAGGTGACTGGCTAAACCTATCCCTGAACCGGGTCTATTGACTTGGCGCAATGTATCCCATGAGGGAGGCTCTACAGCCGGATTTTGGCAAATAACAGGTAACCAACTGGCACAGGGAAATGCATCTTCGTCTATAAAATCTGGGTAGGAGTTAGTATTTCGTTCACGCAGCGAATTGTTCTCGTCGGGGGGTTGATCCCAGAGCAATTGACGGGGTGATGGTTCTGTATTTATTTCTAAATCGCTATTTTTGAGAATAGAATTTGATGAATCCATCGCAACATTCTTGTTGTCGTCCTGCAACTTTTGCGATTGTCGCGCTGTTTGATGATGAGTGATTTCAGGAATAGCAATTGTATGGCCCGATAGATTTTCTAAGCTTTGTAGTCTTTCTCTGGCTTCTCGCACTGCCAGATACAATGATTGACCTTGACTATAAGCTTGTAAAAAATAAGTTAGAAATGCTTGAGCGACCCGATCGGGGACGGGTTCTCGCATCACAATCACTTGGGGAATTTGTAAATTGAGTTTTTCTAGTTCTCGGACAATCCCGAGGCCATCGCAAGAGTTAAAAATTGCCAGTTGTAAGCCATTTTCAATGGCACGCCGTAGGGCATTTTCTAAGTCAGAAATCGTTAAATTATCGGTAGGATTAATCTGTAAAACCCCGACTTCTCCTTCATCGGAACTGGTACTATGTCCGGCAAAGAAAAAGATATCCCAATTCTGTCTCCACAGTTGATTACTCAGTTCTAATTTAGTCGGTTCAGCCAGAAACTCTAGACGAGTTTGAGGGAGTTTAGTGAGTAAGGACTGTTCTTGCTGCAAATCTAGCCCAGCGCTATTACCCAAAACAGCTAAAACTCGAACTTGACGAGTTGGGTTAGGAGCTGCAGGCTGTATCCATTGAAACCTTGGAGTGCTCAGAGCCACTTCAGCTCGGCGAAAATCTTGAAAGAAATCCCACAGATGCCAAGGAAACCGTCGTAGTTGTAGATCATCGGTTTCGACAATCACTTGAATTTCCTGTTGAGGGACTAAGTGAGTTCGTAGTTCTCGATCTAAAGGGCGAAATTCTTCGCTACTGAGCCAATGATTGAACCCCGATTGTAACTCTTGACAAATTTCCCGAAATCCCGCTTCAGAAACATTTGTTACGACCCCTTGAGATTGAGGAAAAATAATCCGGGTGTTGTGAGCCAGACGAGAATAGAGTGCTAAATAGAGCAGTTGCCAATTGCGATACAGTTCGGCTAGATGAGGAGCAGGAGGAAGACTAGCTCGGATCTGACGCTGTTGGGGTTGACGTTCAGCTCCCATTTGAAGCGTAACAGCCGGAAACCCCTGCTGTAGAGAGCCTACTCCTAGCTTTAATAAAGCTAACTGATTCATGAGCGATAACTAACACGGTGGTTAAATTGAAAACTGCTCTGTCCATTGAACTTGTTCATAGCTCAAAGCGAGTTGAAATCTTTCCCCAGGATATCCTTGGAAGAAGGGGAGCTGAATATAATTATCAAGGCTACGAGAGCAGACGTGTTTCAGAGGCTGACCTGTTTCCGATAACACTGTAATTTCCATGTTAGGGGGTAAATAGGTTTCTCCGAAAGCGGGATGAACCTGAACCTGAATGCCCACCTGTTCTCTGCCCGCAGGAGTGAGGGCAATGAGTAAGACAACGGCTCGATGTCCCAATTCTAAATTGAGGTTAATCAGTTTTCCAGCTTGCACAGACGTTTGAGTATCTCTTAACACATAACTTCTGAGACTTGGTGCTAAATTGACTGAACTCCCCAGAAAGTAATCGAGAGTTTGCCAACCATTATCAAAGACTTGCTCAAACCATTGACTCAGATTGACTCCTTTAACAACCTGTGGCTGACGAAGTCTATGAAGATAGCTGAGCAACTCTTCTATTGATTGTAAGCGACGAATGGATAGTTTGGGGGTTCCTGTTGGGGTAAAACCTAAAATAGTCGCCATTCGTTCTTGAATTTCAACCACAATATAGCCGATGCGATCGGCAAGCACTTCATCGGGTAGTTGATAGACTGTTTCTCCGGGTTGAATTCCTCGGCATTCTAAGTGACCTAATTCCGGTAGATACAAATCAGAAACATCAGCCGTTAAGCGAAACAGCGGATTCCAGCATTCGCTTGATTGGAGATCGGTTTCAATTCCCATCAATTCAAGATAATCTCGCACCGCTAACATGGCTAAAGTGTTACGGCGGACTTGTTGTTGTAGTTGATCTCCCACCAAGGGTTGAGCAAACTGTTGTGCGAGCTGCCGCGCCGAAGAAGTGATGGGTAGAGTTAGACCCGGTTGATGATTTGATTCCGATGTGTATGTCATAGCTGAGATCAATATATTGTTACCTTACAGATATCCCTGATGCTCTCCGAACTGGCGTAAGCGGGGAAAACATTGGCGTCGGTAAAAACTGTTGAGGGTTGTAATCGGCACACCAAATTCTTTTGAGAGTTCTTCCCAAGAACTTCTTGGCGGTAACCGTCGCAGAATTAACGTTTGGCAGTTGACTTCTGGATGTCCCTTAATATGTGTTCGGCATAACTCACCATTAGGATCGGTTCGAGCCCATTCCTTGACCTCTTCCAAAATTGGTGGTATGGGAGAGGGGGCAGCAGGTGTAGGGGCTTTCTCGGCATCTAAGCTTGCAATTGTACGTTGTTGGTACGATTGGCGACGTAGATCTTCTAGTCGCTGCTTGAGATATCGATCTAGCCATGTAATCACACTACTGCGAGTTGCATCATAGGGGCTTTTGGCAGTGGTCGCTTCACACAGATTCCGACAAAGATACAGCCAAGTTTGCTGTAAGGCATCATCGTACTCTGGGGAGCTATCCCGCCACAGTTTGCCCGATCGGATGATAGCTTGGACAACTCGGGTCAAACCTCGCTGACGTTCTAGACTATCAGGAGGATATTGACAGGTTCGAGCAATCAATTGATATATCGGATCGTTGTCAAGGTCTCGTCTCATTCCCAATTCTGGTGAGTGCAAGCCAATGCCATCTATAACAGATATCAGCCATTGGCAAAAAAATTACGCAAACTCTCTATAAAAATTATGTTGAGTTTTATTAAGTTTATCCGTTTTTACGGGTTATTGTCTCTTTGCCCTCTTCTCATAGCCTTCGGGTTTCCTCCAGGAAGAATAATGTAAAGTTTTGTAACAAGGTGCATAATTTTCTATCTTTTGGATGATATCTGAGTAAGGATTCACTTCGGATCAAGCTCAACTTAAAAATTATGCAGTTTACATCCAATCAAGCGATAAAAATTAATTCAACAAAAACTTCCTATCAGTCTACCCTAGTCAATTCTCAATTCTGTCTTTTGTCAGAATCCCAGAAACTTCAACAGGTTAATCAAGCTGAGCCGGATCTCAAGTCAACTCCCCCTAATCCCCTGTTATACTCATGTTTTCGGAATCTTGCCTACATTGGCCAGATGGGTTCTGCCATTATTGCATTGGCTTTAGCAATTGAACTAGCTTCTAGTTTAACAGTTGTAACGGTGATTTTAGGAATTCTCTGGATTAGTTGTGAACATTTAGGATCAGTTGATCCTTAGACCCAATCGAGTATGGGAGTGTTTCAGCCTCTCCCGAGGGCGATCGAGAGCGACGATGTGTAGGAATCCCTAACTCCAGTTGGATCGGGTGAGAGGGATGAAATTTAGAGAATATCAGCTATAAAAAAGGCGATATCAATCACAAACCGAGTCACATATTAGAAAACAGAAACAGTTATTACGGGGCTTGATACTGAGATCATTTCTAGCCATTAGCAGAGTGAGGAGAATTTAAATCTGCTGAGTCATGATTTGTGATTTTGTGATTTGTCATATGTATTTTTGAAGCAAAGCGATTGCGACCTTGTTGCTTAGCACTATACAAAGCTTGATCGGCAGTTTCAATTAGACTAGCTGGAGAAAATGAATCATCAGGGATCATGCTACACACTCCCAAACTTAGGGTAACGGTATCACAAATCAAAGATTGATGATGAGGGATATTAAGAGCTTTTATTGTTTGTTGAATAATTTTAGCGACAGTAATCGCTCCATTTAAAGGAGTATTGGGTAAAATTACGGCAAATTCTTCGCCGCCATAACGAGCAGCTAAATCAGCCGGACGATGAATTGAAGATTGAATGGCTTGAGCAATCTTTTTTAAACAGTCATCTCCTGAAAGGTGACCGTAATAATCATTATATCGTTTGAAAAAATCAACATCACAAAGAATTAAGGACAAAAATTGATTTTCTCGTATCATGCGTCGCCATTCATGAGATAAATAATCATCAAAATGTCGTCGATTCGATAATTGAGTTAAACCATCAATTGTGACTAAACGTTGCAGCTCTAAATTAGCTTGTTGTAGGGCTTGAGTCAGTCGCTGAAGTTCTAAGTTCTGCTGTTGTAACTTTTGTTCTTGGAGATAGCTATAAACCGCTTCATTCACTGTCAATTTTAGATCTTCTGATTCCCAAGGTTTGGCAACATAACGGTACAGCTTAGCATATTTAATCGCATTGCCAATAGCCGGTAAATCAGCTTGTCCTGTGAGTAATATTTTCAGCGTTTTAGGAGATTGCTCATGAATTTTACGCAGCAATTCATCTCCCTTCATCCCGGGCATAATGTAATCAGACAGAACAACAGCCACCTCCTGACGTTGAGACTTTAAATCATGGATTAATTCTAGTGCTTCTGCTCCTCCTTCAGCTAGTTCAATTAGACATTGATCCCCCACAGCAGAACGAAGCTCTCGCTTTAAGCTATCTAGAATTGTTGGCTCATCATCAATACAAATGATCACAGGTTTAGACATTATTTTTAATTTTTAATCCAGATTTAATTGTTTCAACAAGCTCTTCATGATTCCATGGTTTGTGTAAACATCGATATAAATCAGCATCATGAATTGCACGCTCAATCGCTTCTCCATCAGCTTGTCCAGTCAACATAATTTTAAGCACTTGAGGAAAGCGATGATGAACCTTAATTAAAAATTCATCTCCTTTAGCGCCCGGCATTAACCAATCTGAGACAATCACTAAAATTTCAGAGTCTTCTGCCTGCATTTCTTCCAATATTTCCCAAGCTTCCTCTGCACTCTCTGCCATTTCATAATTATATCTATCTTGAAATGCATTTTTCAATTGAATTTTGAGACTATTTAAGATCACAGATTCATCATCTACACATAAAATCATTGGCTTACCCATTACAAAAAGTCTCCTTTTATTTGATTGCAAAAATTACTTAAAGTTGAGAAAAGGCTCAGTTTAACATGGACTCAAAAAAGCTGATATTGACTCTATATTCAGATCGGTAAAGTAACAGTAAAGGTGGTTTCTCCCGGAACTGATTCAACCTCAATTTTCCCTTCATGTTTTTTAATAATTTTTTTAACAATATCTAATCCTAAACCACTTCCTTCTCCCGCAGATTTTGTTGTGAAAAATGGATCAAATATTTTAGATAAAATATCGGGAGTCATTCCCATACCACTATCTGTAATCTGAACTATAATATGATTATTGTGCTGGAAAGTATTAATAATCAGTGTCCCTTGATTGTTCATTGCTTGTAAAGCATTGTGAATTAAATTAGTCCAAACCTGATTCAGCTCATCAGCATAAGCCATGAGGGTCGGAAGTTGATCGTCATAATTTTGAATCACTTCAACGCCATGCTTAAGATGATTATGATATAGGGTTAGAACTGTATCAATTCCCTCTGTAATATTAGTTTCTGTTTTGACTCCGGTTTGATCGTGGCGTGCATAAGTTTTTAATGCAAAGACGACTTTAGCGGCTCGATCTGTTGCTATTTTAATTGTTTGAGCACTTTTTTCAACACTTGAAATCTGATAAGCCACATTTAAGATATCTTCTCCATCTTTATCTTTCAAAAGCGGTAATAAATCTGTAATATCTTCATACACTCCTAAATCGACTAATGTATCAGCAATTATATCGGAATTATCAATATTTTCTTTTGATAATAGTTGGGCTAGCGTTCGTTTAAATTTCCTTTTTTCTTTACTAGAAAAAGGTACTTTATGTTTAAGAGAGTTGCGAGAAAGAGCAAACAACTCTTGCTGTCTTTCTAAACTAAGCTGCTCTAAAAATTGAGGTATCTTTTCTAAGTTATTACTTAAAAAACTAGTGATATTTTCAATTGAAGAACGAATAGCACCAAGCGGTGTATTAATTTCGTGAGCAATCCCTGCGACGAGTTGACCTAGCGCTGCCATTTTCTCAGACTGAACCAAGTGATTTTGAGCTTTACGCAGTTGTTTTAATGTAGATTCCAGCTCATTATTTTTATCTTGCAAACTTTTTTGAAGTAAGTGAATTTTTAAGTGAGTTTCCACTCGGGCTAATACTTCTTCGACTTGAAAAGGTTTAGTAATATAATCTACTCCTCCGACTTCAAAGGCTTTAATTTTGTCAATCATATCATCAATAGCACTGATAAAAATTATAGGAATATGAGCATATTCTGTCTTATTTTTTAGCTTTTGACAAACCTCATAGCCATTGATATCTGGCATCATAATATCTAGCAAAATTAGATCGGGAGCTGACATTTCGATTACAGATAAAGCCATACTCCCATTAGGAACTGGTCGAACCTTATAGCCATATTCTCGTAATAAGTTGGTTAACAATCTTAGATTTTCGGGTGTATCATCAACCGCTAATATATCTCCTTTGTAATTGTCTATATATTCTAAATTCATTACATCTCTCCCAAGCTTAAACTTTACTAATTAGTGTTAAAATATGTTCGTACTCAAACCGATCAAAATTATTTTGCAGAGTACTTGCTAACAATGGGTTAGCTTGCTGAATTTTGTTGACAATCGGTTCAATTAAATCTAAATCAGCTCTCAAAATTGCTTGCTTCAGGGACTCAAGCAAAGTCGGAGATAAAGCTGATAAAGCCGCTAAAATTGTGGCATCATTGTCTTGAACTCGAATTGAATAATTATCGAAATTAGAATTATCATATAAATATTGAACCCCAATGTGTTTACTCATCATGTCAAAAATTTCTACCTCTCGAAAAGGCTTACGCATAAAATCATCACAACCCGCAGATAATACCATTGCTTTTTCTTCTTCAAATACACTGGCTGTTAGAGCAATAACTGCTGTTGCTTGACCTTGAGTGGTTGATTTAATTTGTCGAGTCGCTTCGTATCCATCCATTACCGGCATTCTCATATCCATCCAAATTAAATGGGGATTCCATTGTTGCCAAACCTCAATTGCTTCTTGACCATTACAAGCCTCTTTAACTACAAATCCTAAGGGTGTGAGTAACTTAACAAGTAGTTGACGATTGAGAATTTTATCATCAACTGCCAAAATTTTGTACTGATTTTGAGAGCTTTTTAAGCCAATAACCCGACGCTTTTCTGTATAAGTTTCTATCTCAGTTTCATCAGCGAGTTCTACATTAATTCTAAACTTAAACAGAGTACCAACATTAACCTTAGACTGCACCTGAATATCTCCTTGCATGAGATGAATAAATTTACGGCTAATTGGAAGTCCCAAGCCTGTTCCTTCTTGTGCTTGTTGTCCAGCTTGAGTTTGAACAAATGCTTCAAATAAGCTATCGAGTTCTTCTGGAGCAATGCCAAAACCCGTATCTTCTACTTCAAAATAAAGAATAATTTTTTCTGTAGAATCTGTTTGTTGTTGATGTTGATTAGTTTTAGACGAGAGACGGACACAGATACCTCCTTCTGTTGTAAACTTCAAAGCATTATTTAGTAAATTAATCAGGATTTGACGCAGCTTAACTTCATCACTGCGAATGTATTGCGGAACATTAGGATGAATCTCAAAAATAAGCTGTAACTTTTTTTCATCTGCTTTTAGAAGAAACATATCTTCTAAATCATAAAGGAATTGGTATAAATTAAAGCTGGATTTATTTAAAGTAATATGTCCGGCTTCAATTTTAGATAAATCTAAAACTTGATTAATTAATGTCAATAAATGATCGCCGCTGCGAGCAATAATTCCAATATTTTCTTGATCTTCTTGTGATAGCCGTTGAGAACGAATCATCACTTGAGCAAAGCCTAAAATAGCATTGAGAGGAGAACGGAGTTCATGGCTCATATTCGCAATAAAGGTACTTTTTGCTTGATTTGCAATCTCTGCTTTTTCTTTAGCAATGATTAATTCTGCAGTCCGTTCTTTAACTCTTTTTTCTAAATTTTTATTTGATTCTGCAAGTAACTGTTCTGAAATTTTCTGTTCAATTGCTAAGGCAACCGTATTCATTGCCAATTCTAAGCCTTGCAGGCGTATTTCAGGTAATTTTTGCTGAGAAAACATCGCAATTACCCCCACTAACTTTTCCTCTACCATTAAAGGATACCCAGCAAAAGAGATTATACCTTCTCGTTTTGCCCATTCTTTGTCCCCGACTCGTTCATCCTCAAATACATTATTTGTAATGTGAGATTTTCGTTCTTGTGCAATTAAGCCAATTTTAAACTTGCCAACTGGAATACGACTATGAGGGCCGTCGAGATGAGTGTATAATCCTGAACTCGCTCTTAATTCTAAAATATTTTCTTGGGTATTCAAGAACCAAATTCGTGCAAAAGTAGCATTGAGATGTTGAACCATTGCTTCTGTGCAGCGATGTAAAATTTCATCAAGAGTATAAGTTTGAGCTAGTGCTAAACCCACATCTGAGCTAAATTGAGCTAACTTTGATTGTTCTGCTAAGATTAATTCTGATTTTTTGCGCTCACTAATATCTTGAAATGCACTAATGGCAGAAATTACTTTATTTGATGGATCTTGAATGGGGGTGGCCCAGGCTTCAAGTATAATGGTTTTATGGGGTTGACGAACTTCTAAATCATCGACATAAACCTGTTGTCCTGTTAGAGCTCGTGTAATTGGCAAATTTTCCGGGGGATATAAATTAGAAGTTCCGGCTTGATAAATAGGATATCCTTGAGTAAATTTACGAGTTTCTATGTCTTGACTGATGGTAATTCCTGATAATTTTTGTGCGGTTTGATTGGCATAATAAAGGTTTCCTGCATGGTCGTATACTGCTACACCGACAGGAACAGCTTCTAAAATATGCGTCAGTTGCCGTTGACTGGCGGACAAGGCAGCATTCATAGATTTCAAGTCTAAAAAATATTGCTGAATTTGTGTTGCCATTTGATTAAATGACTCAGATAATTCTCCTAATTCATCAGAACGCTCTAGATTAATCTTGACTTGTTTCCAGTTACGATTTGCCAAACTTTTAGCGGATTGATTAAGGCGTAGAATCGGTTGAATCACCCATCGAGTTGTCATTAAGCCAAACAGAATTGCCACCAATAATGTAAATAAGCAGAAGACAAATGTAGTATGAGTATTGGCTTGAATCTCCTGCATAAAATCTGCTTCAGGAATAATCACTACGATTAACCAGTTTAGACCTCTAATATCTTGTAAAGGTGTAAGATATACTAAGTATTTATCTCCTAAAAAACTAGAAGTAAAATATTGATGTTGAGTTATTTTTTCAAAAGATTCTAATTTTTCTAAAATCTGTTGAGAGATAAATTGAATCAGAGGACTGTCACTTTGACTAATCAGTTTTCTGGTTATTTTACCATTTGATAACTGTGTAGCTGACTCTGCGGTCGAAGCAATTAAGTTTCCTGAGCGTTCTATCACTAATGCTTGTCCCGAAGAACTGATCTCTAAGTTATGTAGAAAAGCCGCAAAACGATCTAAGGTCACTTCACTATGTAGAACACCTAATAGCTGTTGTTGAGAGGTATAAAGAGGCGTAACAGCACTCAATCCTAGCCGTGATTTTGAAGCTGAAAGATAAAAAGGACTCCAAGTGGGTTTTCCTGCCGTAATTGCTGTTTGATACCAAGAACGCTCACGAGCATCATAAGGTTGAGAACTGATCAATTGGCTCAGATTACATTGACTGTCAAGCTGATAAGTTTCTCGTTCTAAGTTACTATATTGATCTCGGATTTCAACTAAAATATCTAATGAATGTTCAAATTCTCTTTCAACAGCAATTACATCTCCATTGGGTTTACCAATTCCAATATGATTAATTAGATTAGGCTGTTTGACACTTTGCCAAAAGTAACATTGGAGCTGTCGATAATTATTAATATCAATATCTTTATTATAAATAGCCGACAAAATAGATTGATGAATTTGATGAGGTTTTTCTAAATAATTATAAGAATGATATTCAATTTCATTGGCTACTTTTTCTCCTAAGTTAGCAATCAAATTACGAACGGCCTTTTCTCCACTCCTAAAAGATAAATAACCCACCAAACTAACAGCTCCAACAATAGGAACAACCAAAGGAACTGTCAGAGCGACTTGTAGTGGAACTTTAGCAAGAGTTTTGCTAAAAAGGGAATTTAGAGGGGTGAGGGACATGAGCTAATTTGACTTAAACTTTCAGCAAAAATAAGCGATGCTTCAATTGGGAGATTTCAAGCAGAAAATGAGCTGAATTTCAAAGCATACCAAATTGGCCATTCTGTATGATTTATTTTAATTCAATAGCCACTATCATTTATTCTTTCTTCAGTTTACCGTTTTTGATCTAATGATATTTCAGGGAATTCACGGATATTGCTCTGTATCAGGCTGAGTGCTATCTGATGTTTTTGATTTTGAGCGTGGCGGGTGAACAATATTTATCCTGTCCACTGTGTAGTTTGAGAGCCGAAAGTGTTATAGTATTGAATAAGTTTTTTACTTACAGGTGCGACGAGTTTCAAAAATAGCTTTTTAGAGCTATTGATTTAGCGGCTCATCTACTCAACAGCGAGCAATCTACTGAGCTTAAAGAAAATATTGGATGTCTGAGATTAGGCATCATGTTCGTATATCTTCGATACTTTAACTTGGTGTATTCAAGAATGATATTTTTGATTTCCCTGAAACTAGATCTATTTGGGTAGAATGGGATAGCATCAAGATTACTTGAAATATTTGGACTCAGATCATGACTGATGTCCTAGAAAGATCTAGGCCGTGATGTAGTCAAGATTTCAATTTGTGTTGTGTTACAGCCTTTACATGAAGCACCAAACCCTTAAAATTTTGCTAAACAATGACTATCCCTATTCAAGATACGAATCAAAATCCCTTAAGCTATTCTCATGAATTTGCCTCTAGCTTTTGCTCGCCTTCAGAAGAGTTACATCAAACAATTAGTCGGGAGCTACAAACACCCATCACCTCGATTGAAGGTGCACTCAAAATTTTACATTCTGGCCAATTTGGTAGTTTTTCTCAGACAGGTCAACGTTTGCTCGATATTGCCCTGAAAAATTCTCGTCGCTTAGTTCGTCTCATTCAAGCGATGGAAAGTCAATCTACAGCTTCAATGATTGGCTTGTCTTCTGCTAATATAGCTTGCTTGAGATTGGAAAATGAATTAGAAGCAGCACTTGAGCATCAACAACTTCAGCTTTATTATCAACCGATTGTAGATTTTAAAACTCAAGACATGATTGGGTTTGAAGCGCTCACTCGATGGCAGCATCCGACGCGAGGATGGATTTCTCCCAATGAATTTATTCCCATTGCAGAAACGACTGGATTAATTGATTCTCTCGGGCTTTGGGTACTCGAACAAGCCTGTTGTCAAATGGTGAGTTGGCAACAACAGTTTCCTAAAGCTTCATCTCTAACGATGAGTGTCAATCTTTCAACGCTACAGCTTTCTAATTTTCATCTACCTCAACAGATTGAAAAGATCTTGCAGCAAACGGGTTTAGCACCTGAAAATCTGCATTTAGAGATTACTGAAAGCGCTTTTCTCGATGATTCACCTTTAGCCCTCAAATGTTTACATCGGCTCAAAGCAATCGGTATTTCGCTGCATATTGATGATTTTGGTACAGGATATTCTTCTCTGTCTCGTCTGCAGGACTGGCCAATTGATGCGATCAAAATTGATAATACTTTTGTCCGAGGCAGACAATGGACAATGATTCAGGCAATTCTGTTATTGGCCTCGAGTTTAAATGTCGATGTGATTGTCGAAGGAATCGAAACATTAGATGATCTAACTCAACTTCAACAGTTAGGCTGTCAGCAGGGACAAGGTTATTTATTCTCTAAGCCTCTTCCTGCTCAATTAATTAACACTCAACTGACTAATTGAAATTTATTTTTTTAATCACTCTCTCTGTATTTGATCGAGAAAAAGCTAGTATTCATGACCAGTCAAAAATATCAGCAACTTGCTTAGCAAAATTAATCGGATCGATTAACTTAGACAAAACAGCTTTCACTCCTAACTCAGTGTAACGAGGTTGCTTTGTCGTTTGAGTTTGAGCCGTCAAAAAAATTACAGGAATATGCCGAGTCTGAGGGTTTTGTTGAAGTTGTTGGACAGTTGTCGGCCCGTCCATTTCTGGCATAATCACATCGACAATAATTGCATCGGGTTGGTTTTGAAGTGCAGATTTTACTCCTTCAGAGCCCGATGCAGCCGTAATGACTTGCCAATCTGTACTCATCTCTAGAGCAATCTGAAGTAGTTCTCGAATATCCTCTTCATCATCAATGACTAAAATTTGCTTCGTCATATTAGGCGATCATATTACGAGATTATTTAAGGACATCATGCTGTGATTTCTAGAAAAAAATAATATGATAGATTAACTGATGACTATCGAGAAGAGGTGGGCTGTTCTTCTGAGTCAGATTGAGGAGATACCTCATCGACAAAACCGAGTTCAATCAATTGCTGATAGGCTTTCTGCCCCAGCTCACGAGTCGGGGCTTGAGAACGCACAATCTGAATTAACAGCGGTACTGCCAATTCGGGTTGATTCTGGGCGCGGTGAACTAACGCCAGTTGATAGGTGGCATCATCCCGCATTTGAGCCGTTTCTCGAGCCAGGTTACGATGTTGGTCAGCAACGCGGTTGTCAATACCTGAAAAACTACTGGCCAGTTGCTGATAGAAGTTTGATAACTGATTGAATACTTGACGCGCTTCTTGCAACTTAGAAATGGCTTCTGTATAGTTTTCTCGAGACACTGCAGCGCCTGCTTCTTCTAAGAGCCGTTCTCCGCCTTCAATACTCAGGAAGCTGTTGTCAAGATTTAAAGGTCTCATCTCACTTGGATCAGTGGGCTGAAGTTCGGGTTGAGTGTCCGGTATCTCCAGCGTCTCCGGTGGGTTGACAGGGGAAACCTCCTGGGCTTGTGCTGAATCGCCCATACCAAGACTCATCACCGCCAGCAAGGGGAGGGATAAGCCTGTCAATAAACTTAGTAAGCGGTCAGTTCCAGAGGAAAGCATGATTCACCCAGCGCGATCGCCAAAACGAAAAGTATAGTTAAGATGAAAGGATTTTAGCACTTTTTAGGATCATTGCCATCCGGTTTGCTGTATTGGGGGCAGTTTAGATGTCAGTTGGCACAATTTCAGATAGAGCTATTAAGCTTCAATATCGGGCAGTTTGATAAAATATAGATTCAGTAGCCAATAGATCATCAGTGTTTACTATTTAACCTAAGTTCGGGTTAAGTTGATAGGATTATATTCTCAGCTTTTGCAGTCATACTGGGTTTATTAGAATAGGCTTGATTGCTTCGTGTCAGTTTTGAAAATAATCATAAATTCTTGAAGATATCTTTAAATGATGACTATGAAGCTGATAGTGAAGTGGAGAAATAGAAATAATTCAATTGGTTTAATGGTTGGATAACGATTTTTTAGGTGTTTAAATGAAAGTGTCAATGAAGATTTTACGAACTTTGGATAAACTGGAATAAAGGATGAATTTTTTTGATTTAATCGAATCGCAATTTGTCGGGCGATAGAAAATATACGAGAGTCATAAATATCAACGTGAGGATTTTGAATCAATTGTTTCAAGACTTCCGCCGTCCCAATATTATTCAAAGCTCCTTCTACTTCACTTCCATAATAACTATAATCATCTGTTAATACTGCTATCAGTGGTTCAATTGCTTGCTCTGTTCCAATACGCCCTAAAGCCCCCGCTGCTGCATCGTATACAAAAGATTCATTTTCGTACCATAACGTCTCAATTAAAGCTTCAACTGTATGTTCTGAGCCGATATAACCTAAAGCCTGTGCTGCATGACAGGCAATATATTTATTTTCATGCCACAACATATCAACTAAAGCATCGTGAGTATAGTCTAAATTAATCTGACTTAAAGCCTCTATTGCTCCATATTGCACGAGTCTATTATCATGTCCCAAAGCAACAATTAAAGCTTCTATTGCAGGTTTGACGTTAATTGGACTTAAAGCTATTTTGGCAGCACGTCTGACATCATGTTTTTCATGTGCCAAGGCTGCAATTAAAAATTCAACTGTATGTTCTGAAGCAATTTGTGGGAAACCTGCTGCTATTTTCTGGTTCACCGACTGGTTTTGAAGCTTCACAGTTTGACCCGATTTGATTTGAACCATTGCTTTTGCTGCGGTGTATCGAACTAAGCTGTTAGCGTCCCCTGATGCAGTTTGTAGGCACTTGAGAACCTGCGTTGAACCAATTTGACCTAAAGCCTCTGCGGCTTTGTGTCTGACCCGATAATCTGCGTCTGTTAAAGTAATTGCTAAAGCCTCAACTGCTGTATCCGAACCAATGCGACCGAGCGCTTCTGCTGTGATGTATCGTATAAATTCATACTCGTGTTGTAGATACGCTATTAAAGGCTCCACTGCCTGCGTTGAACCAATTTTACCTAATGCTATTATTGCCTTGCCTCTGACGTAGTCGTACTCATCCTTGAGAGTCATAATTAAAGCTTCTATCGCTTCCTCTGGTCTAGCTTGACCCAATGCCTCCGCTGCACGACTTCTTATAGACCAATCTTTATCTTCTAAATCATTAATTGAATAAATCAATTTATCAGACCATAGCCCTGAACGATCTTCACATCTGTATCGATCTTGCCAATCTTCATCACCTAAAATAGCAGTTAAAGGATCAATTTCTATTTCATATCCCAGTTGACTTAAAGCAACTGCTGCACTGCCTCTCACCCAACAATTATTAGATTTTAAAGCTATTTTTAATGCCTTAATTGCCGATGGTGAACCAATTTTTCCTAATGCTTTAGCGGCACAACTGCCAACATACCAATCTTCATCGTTTAGCACAATAATTAAATGCTTTACAGCTAATGGTGAACCAATTTTACCCAAGCCTTCTGCTGCATATCTTCTAACATAACTTTGTTCGTCACTCAAGGCAGTAATTAAATGCTCAATGGCTAATTCCGACCCGATTTTACATAATGCTATTACCGAACTTCTACTAACCCTAGTATTACTATCTCTTAAAGTCGTAATCAGAGCATTAACAGCCATTTCAGAACCAATTTTTCCTAAAGCTCCTGCTGCTTCTTCCCTTACAGCAGCTTCATCATCATTTAAAGTAGTAATTAAAGGTTCAACAGCTAATTCAGAACCGATATAACCTAAAGCTTGTGCTGAATACTTTCTGGCATCTTCTTGCTCATCCTCTAAAGCAGTAATTAAGGATTCAACAGCTATTTCTGATTTAATTTCACCTAAAGTTCGTGCTATTTCAGAATTACTTAAATTAGATCTAATTTGACCTCTTAACATTTTAATTAAAGGTTCAACAGCTAATTCAGAACCAATTTGACCTAAAGCTTTTGCTGCTTCAGATTTCAGAGAAGTACTTTGAATCTTTAAAGTACCAGCAAGAAAATTAAGAACTGCTTCAGATTTAATATCAACTAATGCCCGCCTTGACCGGGCTTTATCGAATGAATTGATATACTTAAAAATATGAACTATGGGTTGAATGACCTCAGATGAAGCCGGAGGTAAGATCCTAATCACAGATACAATGAAATTTACATATTGATGTTGTATCCAAAAACGATAAATCTTTTTTATAACTCGTGTAATTACAGGATGATTAACATTTCGACATTCTGAAATACATCGACCTGCTAACAACAGTTGTGTTTTAAAAATATCATCTTTTGTCTTTGTAATAGTTTTAATTAACGGAATTGGATTTTTCATTAATCCCGCTAGAAACGTTAAGCTTTCGTGATGATTATATTTCCATAAAAAAGGCTTAATTAAGGCAATATTTTTAGCTTTACTGAGATATAATGCTGTGAAATATTCTTGAAATGTTGGATGTATAAATGAATAATGAGTTTTATATCTGTCTAATGCTTGAATGATTCTATCTTCTTCAACAAATTGATTAATGATATTTGTTACAGTTTTGTTCTCAAACTCACTACTATTCGTTTTTTCAATAAACTGTTCTATTTTTTCTCTTAGTTCTTCCTGGCTAAAAATCTGTTGATCTGTGCAACTCAATTGATAGGCAATATTAGCTAAAAGTTTTTTCTTCGTTGTTATCCATTCCGACTCTAAGTCATTGATTTGATAATCACTACGCCAAGAATTCAATGCATAATCAACTATTAGTTGATAAACCTGTGTTTTATAATTAGGTAAGCTAAGTTGAGTTTGATAAAGACGACACAGTAGAGATAACAGGAATGGATTTTGAGTTAGAATATTAATTCTTGGCTTATTTTCTAATTCTTGAATTAGGAGATCGGGGGAGATAGAATTGTTTTTATTATTTTGCTGTTGACGACTAAACCATGCTTGAATATATTGTTGAGTTTGCTGTAAGGAGAAAGGAACAATTTCTACTTCTTGTATATTCTCAATTTGTGAAGCATTATAACCAACAATTCGAGATGTTAAAATAATTTGGCAAGGATAATGATGAGTAAAACTATTCAGTTTTTCAATCAGAGAATTATACAAATTTTTAGGAACTTCGTCTAAACCATCTAATAATAGTAGACATTTTCCTTCTCTCAGTTTATCTACTAAAGTAGACTGAATTTTATCAAAAGTATTAGTATGATTCTGTTGAACTAATTTTACAATACGATCAATGATTTTACCGTCTATTATTGCTAATTCAGAAAGTCGTATAAAAATTGGTAGAATAACAGCATCAATATTTTGCTGATGGTCTAACTTTTGTTTTTCTTGTTGTGCAGTAATGAGTGCTTCTCTTTTGAGTAAAGTTGATTTACCCATACCCGGATCGGCTAATACAATAATTTTTTTATATTCTTTTTTAGCTTCTTCCCAATCAATTTTTATTATCGGCGATCTAACTCCCCACTCTCTTTCTTTCTCGCTAAATTCTGTATAACTCCAAGTCGTCTCGGTAGATGTTCTATAACGCCGTTCTCGGTTAACTTTAATTGGAATATACTGATCTATTAAGCTAATCGGTTGCTGAGTGTGAAATAAGTGAATATACTGAAAGTTAGCCTCAACTTCTGTCAGAAACTGATAAATAGGGATTTCTATACTATTCGTTGACATGAGTAAAGTCTTTCTGAGGATTGAAATCTATTACTCTATTATATTCGCCTTTTTATTACTCTGTTTTTTCAACGCAATGATATATAAAGTTTGAGTTTCTATCTTCAGACAAGAAATCCTTAATTTATCAGATTAATAGCACAATAATTTAAAGCCTACAATCAGGAACAATCAAAGTTTTAACGTTTCGCAATAATTGTTTGTACCAGTCCAGGAAATAAACGGTAAGCTTCTGTTGCGACTACTGCAGGCCCAACAACAGTATCGTTTTGTTTTTGTTTGACCGCTTCCCAAATTGCCTTAGCAATATCTTCTGGTTGACTAACAATAGAAGATTGCAACATTTGAGTCATTTGTTGACGGCGTTTCTCAGTTTCTGCTTGATCTTGACCGCGAAATTGGGCGCGATCTAAAAAATCACTGTTAATTATACCCGGATGAACAATACAAACCTGAATATTCGTTTTTGCTAATTCTAATCTCAGGCTTTCCGTTAGCCCTGTAACCGCGTATTTACTGGCGCAATAAGCCGTCATTTCCGGTAAAGGCATTTTTCCGCCAAAAGACCCGATATTGACGATTGTGCCGCAATTCCGTTGGAGAAAATGAGGCAGTAGAGCATGGATGGTATGCACATAACCCCATAAATTTGTATTAATGATATTTTGCCAATCTTCTAAGGTGGTTTTCTCGACTGGCCCACTTAAACAAATCCCGGCATTATTCACCAATACATCAATCGTATCGTAAAAATCTAATGACTTTTGAACTAAGTTTTCAATCTGCTGAAAGTCTGTTACATCTGTGGTAATTGCTAAAGCAGATGCACCTAACTTTCTGACTTCTTCGGCTGCAGCTTCTAATTTATCACCACTACGAGCTGCTAGAACCACATTATATCCTTTACGAGCAAATAATAATGCTGTTGCTTTCCCACTTCCCTGAGACGCGCCTGTAATTAGAACTGTTTTTCCCATCGTTGATTTTGCCAAATTAAGATAAACTTTAAATCATCTATTATTGTAATCATTTTTAATGAAATCTTCTCGCCCAATTTCTTTAGGGGTTGTGATAATAGTCCTGTTTGTTGGAATTATTGCGATTTCTACAGGTTCTATTTTAGTACGACTGGCAACTGATGAGGCTGAAATTCGTAGTGTTGGGTTTAGTTTAGTGATATCTGCGGCGCGTTTAACTTTTGCGTCTTTATTACTATCACCTTCTTGGGGAAAAATTCAGTGGCGAAGTCTACAACCAGGAGCTATTCTATTTGCTTGTTTAGCAGGCATCACTTTAACGTTTCATTTCGCCGCTTGGATTACCTCTTTATCTTATACTTCTATTGCTGCTTCGACAACTTTAGTCACCACAACACCGATTTGGGTAGCGCTAATTTCTTGGATTTGGCTAAAACAAAAACCAACAAAATTAACCAGTTTAGGAATTGTGATAGCCTTAGCAGGGGGAATATTAATTAGCATTGCCGATAGTAATCCAGGAATTACGAATCCTAACCCAACTTTAGGTAATATTTTGGCATTAATAGGAGCAATTACTGCCAGTCTTTATTTGATGTTGGGGCGAGAAGCACAACAACGAGGATTTAAGTTAGGCGGTTATATGACAGTTGCCTATAGTTTGGCTGCTGTTTTATTATTACCATTACCGGGATTATTGAATACGAGTTATTTAGGTTATCCGAATATCGTTTATTTTTATCTATTTTTAATGGCTGTTTTACCCCAATTGGTGGGTCATACTAGCTTGAATTGGGCGATGAATCAGGTCTCACCCACAATAGTTGCATTGATGACATTATGTGAACCTGTCGGCTCTAGTATTTTAGGGTATTTTTTCTTTCAAGAAATCCCGAGTTTTTTGGTTGTCATTGGGGCTATTGTGATTTTAATTGGGGTGGCGATCGCGGTTTTGGGTTCTAAAAGAGAAGAGAATTAACTATAAGAGAATTAACCACAAAAACACAAAGAATTATGAATGATGAATTATCAATTATGAAGGAGTTCTCTAGGGCATAGCATCGTCATACTTTTTTATCGTATTTTCACTTGAAATATAATATTGTTGGCATTAAATCAGATTGAGATTAAACCGGGAAATAAAGTCGGTTTTAAAAGAGTTATGAATTATCAATCACACCCGGCACAAAGAATACAAACGGGGTTTTTGAAGTGGAATTATTTAGTATTCTTCTAGGGTTGTTAACCAATGAATTAATATCTGTTTGGCAGTAGTGGTTTGTTTTCTGTTTGAAGTCGAAGATAACCACCAACCTTTGACAGTGTCAGGCGATCGCCATAATTCTAAATGTTCGACTGCTGGATCTGCCCAAAAACTTTCTATACCGTTGCCGAGTACAGCGGAACTCCAATGGGTAAAATAATCATGGCTGAGACGGTACACCGGAAAGCTATCTAAGACAGGCACACCCCAGCCATCAAGGGCAATCAAAGCTTTTACATGACCCCCTTGTTGTTGCCACCACCAAGCCGCCCCCATTGCCCCCACAACCCCGGCGCTAAAAGCGACAAATGTTAAAGGAATGTTAATTTGGTCTGGTTGATCGGCGAGAGAATATTGAAGAAAATCTGTAATCTTGAAAGCATCATAAGCTAAGTAGCGTTGTATCGGATAAATTAATAAATATCCCAATTCCTCTCTACTGCGCCAGTTGGGATAGATCGCGTTTAAAAAATCGGTCGTTAATGTTGGGTGATGAAACCCCGGACAAATAATTGTAACCATTGAGATACTCCCATGCCCCCCTAGGGGATGTTAACCTATTACAGAGTGTGGAACTTTTAAGTTATCCCCTCAAGTTATAGGAAATAGAAAATTAGATTATTTTAGGTTAGGAGCAGAGAATAACGTGGTTGCAACTCCAGAAAAAATTCAATCTACTCATACCCACAGCGACTCAAATGGTCAAAGTCGGGTAGCAGTATTGTTAATGGGTTACGGTGAAGTTGAAAGTTATGAAGATTTTGCCAATTATAACGAACAAGCCTTAAATTTATTAACGGCTAAGTTTGCACCTGTCCCTACGTGGGTGTATCCACCGTTAGCCAAGCTGCTGGCGATGTTTGACTTGCATGAGTGGAGTCATCAGCATGGTAATTTTATCTCGCCTCATAATGCCATCTTTGAACAACAACGGGCAGGCATTGAGGAACAGTTAAAGCAACAATGGGGCGATCGCATTAAAGTATTTAAAGCGTTTAACTTTTGCGCCCCTCATTTACCCGAACAAGTTCTAGCACAAATTAAAGCGGAAGGATTTGATAAACTTTTAATCTATCCGTTATTGGTGGTTGATTCAATTTTCACCAGTGGAATTGCGGTTGAACAAGTTAACGAAGGGTTAACTAAATTAGCTGATAGTACAGAACATTGGGTCAAAGGACAGCGTTATATTCCTTCATTTTACAATGAACCCGCTTATCTAGATTTAATGGCGCAGATGGTTGAGGAAAAAATTAGTAACGATCTCGCCGTTGCCCATCTACCCTCCCAAACCGGAATCATATTAATGAATCACGGATGCCCCCATAAGGCGAAAGGATTTACCTCTGGAATTGATGAAAGTCAAGCCATGTATGAACGGATACGCGAACGCTTAATTAATCGTTATCCGCTAATTTCGGTGGGCTGGTTGAATCATGACACACCCTTAATTGAGTGGACACAACCCAATACTAAGTTAGCCGCCCAAAACTTAATGGAATTAGGGGCAACGGCATTGGTATTTATGCCGATTGGTTTTGCCACCGAAAACCACGAAACGTTGCTAGATGTTGAACATATTATTGAGTCATTGCGTCGTCAGCGTCCGGATGTAAGATATGTTCAAATGCCTTGCGTCAATGATCGCCCTGAGTTTATGAAAATGGCGGCAGATTGGGCAAATCCTCAAATTGAGGCATTATTAGAAGAAACAGCATTAGCAGTCAATCCTTCCTTGGCTTCAGTTGAGGTAGAATCATCTCATTCTCACGATCACGATCACGATCATTCTCATGGTCATCATCATCACCATCATTAAATATTGAACGAGGGCAGAAGGCAGAGGGCAGAAGGCAGAGGGCATCTATGCTGAAGAACCGATTAATAGGGGATTCAAACCCGCTACTAATCGTAGACCATTAAATCAGAGATTTTGATGGGGGTCTCAAACCCAAATAAGAAGTCATACCAAACATAGCTGCCTTATGCCTTAAAACTTCTGTCTTCAAAGGCATTGGCTATCGCCTCTTCGCGCCTGAGAAAGCCTGATAAACTTCACCGCAGAAGTTGGGATTAGGGATTAGGAAGACTAAGAATTATCCCTAATCAAAATCCTTGAAAAATACCAATTGCTTGAGGAATTGTTCTAGACGAAACATCCGTTGAAGACAGTTCCTCTTTTCCTTTAATATTCAATTGTGTCGATCCACCCCCATCTAACATCATCACTTGATTTGCGCCAAACTCATACAATAACTCAGCCGCCCCCAACTGGGTTTTACCTACTGAAGTTAGAATTAATATGGTTTCGTTTTGATTATCTGAATTGAAATCAGCCACCCCTAAAAAAGTTCTCGGACGTTCAATTAACGGATCTTTAGAATACCATTTGTTCGGTTCAATAGCACCTGCCTTAAAAATCCCCACAATTGCTTCTTGATAAGGAAAATCAGTATTTCTAAAATTACTACTTTCTGGAAAAGGAACAATTTCTGCTGTTTTATTTTTCACCCCGAAAACGACTTTTTCACCATAAAACTCCTCAATTCCCGCATAACCTGTACTAACAATTTTACCTTCAGTTTGCACAGGAAAAGCTAACTCCGTCGGATCTCCACCTTTAAAGAATTGACCATTACAAACAGAAAAAGCAAGATTTCCGTAATCTTCAACTAAACCCTGCCAAAACTCTGTTAAAGATTGCCGTTGAAACTGAGGATTAATTCCTTCGTAAGCCGCTGGCACTCCTTCCCCCACCTTTTCACCCTGTAAAAAAACAATCCCAGCATTTTCAGTTAAATCAATAGTTTGAACAAAATCCCCTGTTAAATTACTATAAACTTCAATTCCTATTGCTGTTTCAACTAACTTAAACTCAGACGGAATTGCTTCTGATTCTCCTATATTAATGATATTCAGAAAAAGAACCAGAGAACAAATAATAAATCCAAATCTTACGATAAATTTTTGAGAGATTAATCTTTTCATACTATCAAATTTATGAATAAGCTCAAATTATCATATTAAAATCATTATTCTATCTATCTCTTTGTGTTGTTTGTGTTTAGTGTAGTTAATAATTTAAAATTCATAATTCATAATTCTTGATATTCTTTGTGTCTAATGTAGTTCAATTCAAAACAGAATGATAAAATAATAGATAACAGTCCAAGCTGAAGACAACAAAAATGGTTAACCTGTTAACAAAAACTTATAGCTTTGAAGAATATCTCAATTATCAAGATGATACCGACTATAAATACGAACTGGTTAACGGAGAATCAAAAGTTATATCGATTGCTAGCGGTATTCATGCTTTAATATTGTGTTTTATATTGAATAAAATAGAAGCCGAAATTGACCGCTTACAACAACAGTGGAAAGCCATGCCAGGAACCGTCGGAGTTAGAACAACGCAAAATAAATCAAGAATTCCAGATTTAATGATTTTAACCTCAGAACAATGCGAAGAAATAAAAACTATGACCACTGCTGTATTACAATCTCCGCCACTTTTAGCAGTTGAAATTGTTAGTCCAGGAAACCCTGAAGAAGACTATCGTTATAAACGTTCTGAATATGCTGTCCGAGAAATCCCGGAATATTGGATTATAGATCCAGAACAACAGAAAGTATCTGTTTTATTACTTGTTTCAGGATTTTATGATGTGATGGAATATCACACAGATCAAGCGATTAAATCCTTACTTTTTCCAGAATTAAAATTAACAGCGAATCAAATTATACAAAATTAATTAATTGTCTTCCTCCATTTCTTCTAAATCTTCATCTTTGGCAAACTTCGGTTTCTGACTGAGTAAATAAGAACGACCCGGATCGACTAAAAAATGTTCTCGAACCGCTGCACGTCCCAATAGCATCCGGAAACCCATCACATCTCGATTGGTTAACGTCAATTCAATCGGCCAACGATGATCTTTCAATTCAGCATAAGTCAAAATCACCAATCTTAACTCTGCATGACCCCCAGAATTGCGAATCTGACGCTGATCGAGAAGTGGCGCTTCGGCTGTTATTGTCTGTTGAGTTTGTCGTTGGATCGGATGCATTTTGAACCGAACAAAATCTTGTTCTCCCTGAGAAAAACATTCAATATCAAAGGCATGAATGGCTGAGGAACGAGCGCCTGTATCAATTTTGGCTTTAATTGCCTTCACGCCTAAATCAGGTAATGCCACCCATTCTCGCCAGCCAATAGTCGGTCGGGATTGATGTTTAACCAATTGTTATTCAGTCTAAATTTGCATAGAGATTATAGCGCTATAGGCGAGAATAGGGAATTAGCAGACGAGATCACAAGGGGATAGGGAGATGGGGAGATAGGGAGATGGGGAGATGGAAAGCAAGATAAACTGTTAAACTCACAGGTTTATAAGACTTCCCGCATAGCTGCCTGTTCCCTTCAATGATAAATGACTAACGACTCATCACTGATTAATCATCATCCCCTAAGATTTCATTTAAATTCCAAGCGGCGCTAATTAAAGCCAAGTGAGTAAAGGCTTGGGGGAAATTACCCAACGCTTCCCCACTCATACCCGTTTCTTCGGCATACAGTCCCAGATGATTAGCGTAACCCAACATCCCTTCAAACATCAGTCGGGCGCTTTCTAGACGGTCTGGATCGTTGCGTCCGGCGCGGGTCATTGCTTCGACCAGCCAAAACGTACAGATATTAAATGTTCCCTCTTGCCCATCCAAACCATCACTGGCTTCCTCTGTGTTGTAGCGATAAACCAGATTATCAGATACGAGTCCTCCTTCACTGGGAGGTTTATTGATGGCATCGAGAGTCTTCAGCATACGGGGATCGTTAGGAGACATGAAAAACACTAACGGCATAATCAAATTTGCTGCATCAAGGTGATCGCCACCATAGTGTTGGACAAAAGCTTCCCTGTCTTCATTCCAGCCTTTTGCCATAATTTCTTCATAGATTTTATCCCGTGTTTCTAACCAACGCTGTCGGTCAGCCGGGAACGATCGTTTGTCCGCCAGACGAAGACCCCGATCTAAGGCCACCCAACACATGAGGCGAGAATATACGAAGGGTTGATCTTCGCCGCGAATTTCCCAAATTCCTTGATCCTGGAGTTGCCAATTATCGCAAACCCAGTTGAGTAATTCACATAATTCTGACCAAAATTCGTAAGAAATCGGCGCACCATATTTATTATAAAGATAAACCGAATCCATTAATTCGCCATAAATATCAAGCTGAAGTTGTTCGTGGGCTTCATTTCCAATCCGAACCGGGCTAGACTGTTTATATCCTTCCCAATGATCTAAGGTTTTTTCGGTTAAATCATGGCGACCATCAATACCATAAACAATTTGTAGCGTGTCGCCGTTTTTAAGTTCTTTGCATCGACATTCAATCCAATTCATAAATTGGGCCGCTTCTTCGGTAAACCCAATTCGCATCAAACCATATAAGGTAAAAGCAGCATCCCGAATCCAAGTATAACGATAATCCCAATTGCGTTCACCCCCAATACCTTCAGGTAAACTACAAGTGGGGGCAGCTATAATTGCCCCTGTGGGTTCGTAGGTGAGTAATTTTAAGACTAAAGCAGATCGTTCGACAATTTCCCGCCAACGACCCCGATAAATGCATTTAGATAACCAATGCCGCCAGTAATTCACGGTATGTTTGAATAGCTTGGTGGCCTCAGTTGGGGCAATGGGAAGACCACAACCTTCTCCTGACTCAATACCTTGGAGGACAAATACAGCCATTTCTCCCGAGTTTAGGGTGAATTGGGCAACTGCCCCCCCGTGTTTTTCTTCTAAAGGAATATCGGTGGCTAACCCTAAACTCACGGTTTGAGAAGAGAAACAAACTCCTTTCGGGGTCATAGTTAATTTATGTTCATCTCGTCCATAATTAAATTTAGGAAAGCATTCTAAATTGAATGTCATCGAACCCCGTACGACTTTAACTTGTCGAATTAAGGAGTGATAACCAATCTCGTCTTCCTTTAATCCTACAGGCATAAAATCAATAATTTCTCCAACCCCGTCGCAGGTTAAAAATCGAGTAATTAAAACATTGGTTTCCGGCCAATAAAGCTGTTTTTCATTCACATCATCAACCGTGGGTTCAATTTTAAAATGTCCCCCTTTTTCTTGATCGAGAATAGCACCAAATAGACTAGGAGAGTCGTGATTTGGAAAACAGAACCAGTCAATTGATCCATTTAATCCCACCAAAGCGGTGGTGTACATATTGCCAATAATGCCGTAATTTTCAATTGGTTGATAGCCCATGAAAGCCAGGATCTCCTTGAGATGATGATGTATTTTCCTGTGGTTCTACCTTATTATATAGCCCAATGCAACCCTAAATATATCATTTTTTTTCTATCTCAAGACAGATGACAATTGGCCCCAAAAACAGACTAAAGCTAACAGTTCATTTCTTTTTCTTTTTCTTTTTTTTGCTCTTGATTAAAATTACTAAGTAAGAAATAAAATTATTCTACAGACTGACTGGTGGGAATCTCAATAAGAAATTCACTTCCTTTGCCAACTTCTGATAAATATTCAATTTTACCGCCATGATTTTTAGTAACAATTGTGTGACTAATACTCAGTCCAAAACCTGTTCCTTGTCCTGCCGCTTTAGTTGTAAAAAATGGATCGAATATTTTATCTCTAATCTCTTCAGGAATTCCTGTGCCATTATCTTTAATCCGAATTTTAACCTGAGAGTCGGCGGAGATAAATTCAGTTTTAATCCAGATTTTAGGATCAAATTTAGCATTTTCTAAGCGCAAAATATCGAGTGTATCAATTGCATTATTTAACAAATTCATCAAGACTTGATTCAGTTGACCCGGATAACATTCTATACTAACGAGTTCACCATAGTCTGAAATAACTTCAATCGGTTGACCTTGTTTTCCTTTTAATCGTCCTTTTAAAATCAATAGAATATCATCAATGTTTGTATGAATATCAATAGTTCTTTGTTCGGCATCATCTGCTTGATAAAAGTTTCTCAGAGATTGGACGAGTTGACGAATTCGATCGGCTCCTGTTTTCATCGAATTAAGAACTTGAAGTAAGTCATCCGTTAAAAACTCTAAATCAATTTCTTCAATTAAATCTTGAATTTCAGGATCGGGATCGGGATATTTTTCTGTATAAAGTTGCATGACTTCCAATAAATCTTTAGTATATTCTGAAGCATGGCTAATATTTCCCGTAATTAAAGAAACAGGATTATTGATTTCATGGGCGATTCCTGAAACCATTTGACCTATACTTAATACTTTTTCATTTTTTAATAATTGATTTTGCATCTGCCAAACTTTTTTATTAGATTGATAAGTTCGTAAACACAAACGAATTCTAGCAAGTAACTCTGCTTTTTCTATCGGCAAGCTAAAACTATCATCTATATATTTATTGGTTTGACAAATTAATTGAGATTGATCATCATCACGGGCAATAATAATCAAACAAGGTGAAATAAAATCGGCTCGATCATTTAAGCTTTTACAAAGCTCTAATCCATTAATTGTTTCTGTTTCTTGAGGACAAATCAGGAGCTGAGGATGAAGCTGTTCAACCTTTAGTAAAGCAGTATCAAGGCGATCGGCGATCGCCATTTCATATCCAGCCTTTTGGAGAATATCAATCAATTCTATTAGCTCATCGGTAAAAGGGTTAATTAGTAGCAAATCAATCATTTTAAATATTTAACGAAGGTTGACAACGAGAGAGATATATATAATATTGGATAAATTAAGCGATCAATCTTTTTTCAGTTTGATTGAAAGCAGCGGGAATTGAATTAATGAATCCAGATTAAACTGACTCTGTCTCAAGGAGAAATCAATTCTGCTTATTCTATATTGCCCACGATCACAAAAATGTTAAACGAGCTGTGCGATCGCAATAGAGCGATAATATGATCTCGCTTGAGCTGTATTTCTATGTTGAAAGATCCTCACATCCTGTCGCTATCATCCCAAAGCCACACTCAATTATCATAATACAAAGCTGAGAGAAGTTCAGTCTCCTGCAACAGAGTCTGAAGCATGATACAGTTGTCAGCAATATCGCTATTAGAATAAATAATCTCTGTTATCAAAGCGGGTTTAAGAGCAAGCGCAAGTCAAACCGACTTGAAACGATAGCACCTCATGTATCAGACTAAGTAAACGTCTATGACTGGTAAGACAGACCCATTTCATTCTCAAACGTTAGTCGAACTTTTAATGCATCGCGCCATTCATCAGCCAGATCAAACGGCTTATCAGTTTTTAGTCGATGGCGAAATTGAAACCGTTTCTCTCACGTATTCCCAGTTAGATCAACAGGCAAAAGCCATTGCGGTTGAATTACAATCTTACTGTAATGTCGGAGATCGAGCTTTATTACTGTATCAACCCAGTTTAGATTATATTAGTGCTTTTTTCGGCTGTTTGTATGCGGGTGTGATCGCAGTTCCGGCTTATCCTCCTCGTCCCAATCGTTCCTTTTCTCGGCTCAAAGCAATCCTTGAGAATGCCGTCGCAACAGCAGTATTAACAACATCCCCGATTTTAAAGCAACTACAGCGAAGATTTCTCAAAGATCAAGATTCCTACTTTAAAATATCACAGTGGTTAATCACTGATGGCCTCAACTCAGAGCAGGCCACATCATGGCAACCCCCTGATATCACTTCAGAATCTCTTGCCTTTCTGCAGTATACCTCGGGTTCAACAGCCGCCCCTAAAGGCGTGATGATCACTCACGGAAACTTACTACACAATTTAGCTTCTATTTATCGCTGTTTTGAATTTCACGATCATTCTGCCGTCATGAGTTGGCTGCCAATGTATCACGATATGGGCTTAATTGGCGGTGTGCTGCAACCGCTTTATGCAGGCATCCCTGTGACTTTGATGTCTCCCTTGCTCTTTTTACAGCGTCCTCTGCGATGGCTACAAGCCATTAGCCGTTATCGTATCCCGGTTAGCGGCGGGCCAAATTTTGCTTATGATCTCTGTGTACGTCGCATCACCCCTGAACAACGGCAAGAGTTAGACTTAAGTTGTTGGGAAGTCGCGTTTAATGGGGCAGAACCGATTTATCATGAAGTCTTAGAGCGGTTTATTCAAGCCTTTAAGCCTTGTGGATTTCAACCCGAAGCCTTTTACCCTTGTTACGGCATGGCAGAGGCGACACTGCTTATTACAGGGGGTTTAAAAGCCGCTCCACCTCGTTTGAAGACTGTACAAACATCAGCTTTAGAAAAAGGCTACGCTGTTGCGACGGCAGAAGGTGAAATAGGTCGGATATTAGTCGGATGTGGTCAAACCTTAAAAGATCAAACGACAATCATTGTTGACCCTCAAACTCATATCCGTTGCCCAGAGGGTACAATTGGTGAAATTTGGCTGAGTGGCCCGAGTGTAGCCCAGGGATATTGGCAGAATACCGAAGCGACGGGGCAGGGATTTAAAGCCACTTTAACGGATACAGCAAAAGAGTTATTCTTACGCACAGGTGATTTAGGCTTTTTGGACCAAGGGGAATTGTTTGTCACCGGACGCTTGAAAGATATCATAATTATTAATGGCTGCAATCATTATCCCCAGGATATTGAATGGACTGTCGAACAAAGTCATCCGTTAATTCGATCTAATAGCTCAGCCGGATTTTCTATAGAAGTCGATGGAGAAGAACGACTCGTTATTGTAGCCGAAGTCGAGCGTCGCTACCGTCAACGTCGCCCAGGCGCAGAAGCCGCTTCTAGCCCACCCTCAGAAGCCTTTGATCCAAAAGCATTAATTCAATCGATTCAACGTGCTGTCTCAAAATACCATGATTTGCAAGTGTATCAAGCCTTACTGCTCAAACCCGGAACTTTACCTAAAACTTCTAGTGGTAAAATACAACGTTATGCCTGTCGGGCGGGGTTTTTGACGGGGACTTTAGATGTGATTGCATAAGTTGTCTCAAAAGATCACTCAGTTAAAACTTCCACCTGAAATCTTTAAACTTTTAGAATTATCATGGCACAATAACCATCATGTCTTGCCCCGTCAAAGTCCAGCATGGATGGAAATTTGGGAGACACAGGACATCAGTCTGTTCGGGCTAGCCTTATATACCTGAGGAATGCTACTTTTTAAGCGTGATAGAGGAGTGAATCATGCCGCTGTTAAACCAGTCTTTCAATGGGAAATCTGCCCCATCCCCAATTCTTGTTAATGATGATCCTACATTTCCTGTGAACTTCCTTGCGTCGGCTGAAGAAGCGACAACGCTGCAAAGCTGGTTAGTCAATCAGATTGCTGAACGATTAGGACTTGAACCGGATGAGATCGATATTGATGAAGATTTTGCAGATTATGGCTTAAATTCGATTGAAGCGGTAAACCTATCGGGTGATTTGGAAAATATATTAGGACGGCGACTGCCACCTACCATTTTGTGGGATTATCCTAATATTCATGAGTTGTCTCAATATCTGGTACAACTGTCTGTAACCGATTCTCTGAGCTTGTCTCCAAGCCAGGAGGTGTCGTCAGAAAAAGCCCAACAATTGTTACAACAACTCGATCAACTTTCTGATGCAGAAGTTGATGCTCTGCTCAATTCTATGTTGTCTGATGAGGAAGATTATTCATGAGCGATTTATCTCAACGTACGGCTCATTTATCAGCTCAAGAAAAGCGAGCACTACTTGCCGAGTTATTGCGTCAAAAAGCACAATCTACAAGCCCTTCGGAGATTCCACCTGAATACTACCGTTTTGAGCTGTATCCAGAATACCTCAAACTCAAACAGCAACAACAAGAAATTGTCGCGTTGGGGGGAAATAATCCTTTCTTTACTCCCCAAACCGGGTTAACGAATCATACGACAGTTGTTAATGGACAAAAACTGATTAATTACGCCACTTACAACTATTTGGGAATGTCGGGAGATCCGATTGTGTCTCAAGCCGCTAAGGATGCAATTGATCGCTATGGTACGTCTGTCTCTGCCAGTCGGTTATTATCGGGAGAAAAACCCCTTCACCGCGAGTTAGAAGCAAGTCTGGCTCAACTCATCGGTACAGAAGATTGTATTGTTTATGTGGGAGGTCATGCGACTAATGTCACCACTGTTGGACATTTATTTGGTCAGCACGATCTGATTCTCCATGATGCCCTCAGCCATAATAGCTTGTTGCAAGGATGTTTATTGTCTGGGGCAACTGCTATTGCCTTTCCCCACAATGACTGGGATGCTGCTGAGAGGATACTGCGCGATCGCCGCCATCGCTATAGGCGGGTTTTGATCGTGATTGAAGGGGTGTATAGTACGGATGGTGATATTCCCAATTTACCTGAATTTATTACGGTTAAACACCGTCACAAAGCCTTTCTGATGGTGGATGAAGCCCACTCTATCGGCGTATTAGGATCTCAAGGTAGAGGGATTGGCGAACACTTTGGGATCAATCCTCACGATGTCGATCTGTGGATGGGTACTCTGAGTAAATCTTTCGCCAGTTGTGGGGGTTACATTGCCGGATCTCAAGCAGTGGTGGAATATCTTAAATATACTGCCCCCGGTTTTGTCTATAGTGTTGGGATTTCACCCCCCAATGCTGCTTCAGTCTTAGCGGCAATTCAAGTCTTAAAAACAGAGCCCAACCGGGTTCAGCAGTTGCATCAACGCTCAAATCTATTTCTGGAGTTAGCCAAACAACACCGACTTAATACCGGCACCAGTCAAGGTTCTCCTGTGATTCCCATTATTGTAGGAGACTCTTTAAAGTCTGTGAAGCTGTCAAAGAATCTATTTGAGCGAGGAATTAATGTCCCATTTATGATACATCCTTCAGTACCACAAAATGGTGCACGACTGCGCTTTTTTGTGACTTGCCAACATACTGAGGAACAAATTCGTTACACTGTGGAGACGTTAGCTGAAGAAGTGGCAAAACTTTAGTCATAGGTTATTTGTCATTGGTCGTGAGGCGAGTTAATCGAAATTTATCATAATTCTCGAGAGGCGAACAAGTTTAATAGCAGATCAATGACGAATAGCAAAAAATACACAACATTCAATTAAAAATCTATGCGAGTTTTATTAATTTATCCAGTTTTTCCCCAAAGTTTTTGGTCTTTTGAAAAAGTAATTGCTTTGGTGGGTCGTAAAGCTTTAATGCCGCCTTTAGGATTGATTACAGTTGCCGCGATTTTACCTCAAACATGGGAATTTAAGCTCGTAGATCGAAATGTTAGTGAAATTACTGAGGCCGAATGGGACTGGGCAGAATTGGTGATTATCTCTGCCATGATTGTTCAAAAACCTGATTTTCTCGCTCAAGTTCAAGAGGCGAAAAGACGAGGAAAATCTGTTGCTGTAGGCGGTCCTTATCCCACGACATCCCCAGAAGAAGTCGAAGCAATGGGAGTAGATTATTTGGTCTTAGATGAGGGCGAAATTACTTTGCCTTTATTCGTTTCTGCTTTAGAAAAGGGAGAAAAATCAGGAATTTTTCGCTCAGATGGGGTAAAACCGGATGTCACCACAACACCCATTCCTCGCTATGATTTACTTCAACTGAATGTTTATGATAGTATGTCAATTCAGTTTTCCCGTGGATGTCCTTTTCAATGTGAATTCTGCGATATTATTGTACTTTATGGTCGTAAGCCTCGGACTAAAACGCCTTCACAATTAATCCAAGAATTAGAGTGTCTTTATGAACTAGGATGGCGAGATCCTTTATTCCTAGTTGATGATAATTTTATTGGCAATAAACGGAACGTTAAGTTATTGCTGAATGAACTGAAAGAATGGATGGCAGAAAAAGACTATCCTTTCAACTTTACAACAGAAGCTTCTGTTGATTTAGCCCAAGATCCAGAGTTGATGGATTTGATGGTGGACTGTAATTTTACAGTGGTCTTTTTAGGATTAGAAACTCCAGATGAGGCGAGCTTAATTCAGACTAAGAAGTTTCAAAATACCCGAGATTCTCTGACTGATTTAGTGGATAAAATTACTGAAAAAGGACTGCGGGTAATGGCGGGCTTTATTATGGGATTTGATAACGAAAAACCCGGTGCAGGCGAGCGCATTGTCGAGTTTGTCGAACAGACTGCTATTCCTACAGCCCTATTCAGTATGTTGCAAGCGTTGCCTAATACAGCACTTTGGCATCGTTTGGAGAAGGAAAATCGCCTGATGAATAGCGATGCTAATATTAATCAAACAACTTTAATGAATTTTGTTCCGACTCGGCCTCTGGAACAGATTACCAAAGAATATATCGACGGATTTTGGCAACTGTATGATCCCAATACTTATTTGGATCGAACTTTCCGCTATTTCCAGAAGTTAGGTGAGCCGAAACACTTTGGGAAAAAAGAGTTTCATTGGGTCAGGGTCAGGGCATTGTTTATCGTATTGTGGCGACAGGGTGTGTTACGTGAGACTCGCGGGAAATTTTGGAATTATCTATTCTTTATGCTCCGTAACAAACCGCGTCTGTTTTCGTCTTTTATGACAGTTTGTGCTCACTTCGAGCATTTTGTAGAATACCGTCAAATTGTTCGCGATCAAATTAGCGATCAGTTAGCGGCTTATTTAGAGCACTCAGAACCTACTGAACCCCCTGCTAAGCTGGCTGTACATTAAACCTCTAATTGGGGGATAGAAAGGCAGATAGAGGCGTTCTACGGAGCGTCTCTTGTCGGTTATGGGGTCTTACCCTTCTACTGAAATATGACACCTAATTTAACTGTTAAAGATGTGGGGGAACAAGGACTGCTGAAAATGGTGCAGGGTTTTTGCCCCCCAGAAATAATTGGGGATGACGCAGCGATACTCACCCCAGATCCTCATCAGTCCCTTGTGGTCACGACAGATATGTTGGTTGATGGGGTACATTTTAGCGATCGCACCACTTCGGCCCAAGATGTAGGCTGGCGAGGAGTTGCAGCCAATTTATCAGATTTAGCAGCGATGGGCGCTTCTGGGTTGGGAATTCTGGTAGCATTAGGAGTAACGGGGGACACTCCTGTGGCATGGGTAGAACAACTTTATCAAGGAATGATGAATTGTTTACAACCCTATAATATTCCTATTGTTGGCGGAGATATTTGTCGCGCCCCATTGCGATCGCTGACGATCACCGCATTAGGACAAGTATATCCCACTCGTGCCCTGAAACGTTCTACAGCTCAACCCGGATACGATATTATTGTCACTGGGGTGCATGGAGATTCTCGGGGTGGATTAGAATTATTATTGCATCCGGAGCGAGGTGATCGACTCTGTGAGAATGAGAAATTATCATTAATTCAAGCTCATCAACGACCTCAACCGCGTTTAGATGTGATTGAAGTATTAGAAGAATTATTCATAGATTATCCAAATGTAGCGATCGCGGCAATGGATAGTAGCGATGGACTAGCAGATGCTATTTTACAAATTTGTCGTGCTAGCCAAGTGGGGGCGAGACTCATACGGCAACACATGCCAATTTCCCAAGCACTGCAAAATTTCGTTTCACTCGAATCTGCTTTAAACTGGGCGTTGTACGGGGGTGAAGACTTTGAATTAGTGTTGTGTATACCGCCTGCTCTAACAAAAACCCTGTTGAAGCAATTCAATCATGCTTTTACTGTCGGACAAATAACCGCTGAAACTTCAGTATTGTTAATTGATGAAAACAATCCTCAATTTCAACAATCTCTGAGTTTAGAACAAGGATTTCAGCATTTTTAAGCCAATGGGAGAGAAGGCAGAAATGCTCAAAGTGTTAGAAGTACAAATGGAGAATGACTTATAACCGCTCATATTCTGCCCCTTTCCCTTAGATCTGACGATCTCTGTGAATTATTGCCACTTTGCAGCCACTAATTCAGCTAAGTCAACTACTCGTTGACTGTAACCCCATTCGTTGTCATACCAAGCAACAACCTTAATCAAATCGCCATCCATAACCATAGTCAAACTAGCATCGACGATGGAAGAGGCATCATGTCCTCGATAATCAGAGGATACCAACGGTAAATCGCAGTACTCCAGGATACCTTTCATGGGACCTTCGGCTGCTTCTTGTAAAGCTTGGTTGATTTCTTCAACAAAAGTCTTTTTCTCAACTTGAGCGACTAAATCTACCACAGAAACATTAGGTGTTGGCACCCGCATAGCGATCCCATTGAGTTTGCCTTTGAGCTCTGGAATAACCAGTGCGACTGCTTTAGCTGCACCTGTCGAAGTCGGGACAATATTCATCGCCGCAGCCCGAGCCCGTCGTACATCTCGGTGACTCGCATCCAGCAGACGCTGATCCCCTGTGTAACTGTGAGTCGTTGTCATTGCCCCTTTAATAATGCCGAATTTATCGTTTATTACTTTAGCGAAGGGTGCCAGACAGTTGGTGGTACAACTGGCATTACTGACGACGTTGAAATCTTCGTGTTTGTAGTCACTATCATTGACACCCATAACGAAAGTACCAATCTTGCCGCCTTTTCCGGGTGCTGTAATCACTACTTTTTGAGCACCAGCAGTGATATGCTTAGATGCCCCTTCTTCAGTAACAAACACACCAGTTGATTCAATAATTAAATCAATTCCCCATTCTTTCCAAGGTAAATTTAGGGGATTACGATCTGAGACACATTTGATGGTTTTCCCATTAACAGTCAAGGAATTTTCATCAGCGCTGATGTCTACTCCTTTGAGGGTTCCCAGCATCGTGTCATACTTCAGCAGATGAGCATTAGTTCTCGGGTCTGAAGTATCATTAATTGCAATCACATCCAGATTGCTATTTTCCCGAGTCAGCCAACAGCGCATAAAGTTGCGCCCAATTCGTCCAAAACCGTTGATTGCGACTTTAACCACTATGTTCCTCCTAACAATAATATCGCCCAACTGAGGCGCAAGCCTTCTTAAGCATAAGTTTCTATTGACCCCAATCATACAGCAAAGGCTGACAAGTTCTTACGTTGAGCTCATTAAACTTGTATAATTGCTGCGATCCCCACCCTATGCTCAGGGAGATTGAAGCGTGAATAGAGGGATATCATAGGCTGTTTTTTCTTCAAAAGTTCTTCCGGTCATTTCCCTCTGAAGCAAGGATATAGTATACAACTACTACAGGTAACAATGTTCTATTAGGGGAAAATCCCTTAGAATACATTTTGAGAAATGTTGACCAAAACCTATCGGGGAACGGCAATTCTTGATATGATATCGCCTGTTATTGGCTCTTGTGTGGTGTGATAAGGAGTGATTTGATGCCCGACTCTATCAATCTTAACGGCAGACCCTTCCACTTCATCGGTATAGGTGGGATCGGAATGTCAGCCCTTGCTTACATTCTGGCAAAGCGAAATTTGCCAGTTTATGGCTCCGATTTAAAATCGAGTCATATTACTCAGCGTCTACAAGAGCTGGGTGTTCATGTCTTTTTAGGTCAAGTTGCCAGCAACTTAGAAATTTTTAATTCCGAAGCAGCTTCATCCTCTGACGTTGAGGCAAGCCGCACAAAAGAAGTGCCATTGCTTCCGCAAATTGTCTGTTCGACCGCTATTCATCCAGAAAATGCTGAGTATCGGGCAGCCTTACAACTGGGTTGCCCTATTTTTCATCGATCAGACTTATTAGCTGCTTTGATCCAAGAATACAAAAGTGTTGCAGTGGCTGGGACTCATGGTAAAACAACCACCAGTAGCCTGATTTCCTACGTTTTGTTAGAAGGTGGACTCGATCCAACTGTGCTAGTCGGAGGGGAAGTGAAAGCTTGGGAAGGAAACGCCCGAGTTGGACAAAGTCCTTATCTTGTGGCTGAAGCAGATGAGTCCGACGGGTCATTGGTAAAACTCTCCGCTCAAATTGGTGTGATTACTAATATTGAACTCGATCACCCCGATCATTATGAGAGTCTCCATCAGGTAATCAATACATTCCAAGTTTTTCAAAGCCATTGTAAAACGGTAGTGGGTTGTATTGATTGTGAAACGGTTCGAGACCATATTCAACCCCAGGTGAGTTACAGTCTGCACCCAGAAACAGAAGCTGATTATACAGTCCGTCAGGTGACTTACGATAGTCAGGGTTCTTCTGCTCAGGTTTGGGAACGAGGCCATTTACTGGGTTCATTGCAGTTAAAACTACTCGGTTTTCATAACCTCAGTAATGCCTTAGCAGCCGTTGCGGTGGGCCGTCTATTGGGATTAGAGTTTGAAACAATTGCCAAAGCTTTAGAGCGCTTTGAAGGGGCAAAGCGACGGTTTGAGCATAGAGGAGAGTACAACGGCATTGCTTTTGTCGATGACTACGCTCATCATCCGAGTGAAATTCAAGCCACCCTCACAGCCGCTCGTTTACACCTGCATCCTTCAAGTCCAATCCAAAGGGAGTCTATCCATAAACGAATTGTTGCGGTGTTTCAACCCCATCGCTATAGCAGAACTCAAACCTTTCTACAGGAATTCGCTCAGTGTTTCAATGATGCAGACTGGGTTGTTGTGACAGATATTTATGCAGCCGGAGAGCCCAATACGGTAGGAATTGCTGGACAACAGGTTGTAGATGCGATCGCTGGCTATCATCCCAATGTCTGTTATCAGCACAGCTTAGCTGATGTTCAACAGCAATTAACGGAATGTTTGCAACCCGGAGACTTAGCAATTTTCCTAGGTGCAGGCAATCTGAATCAAATTATCCCGCAAATAATAGCATCACTCAAAAGGCGACAAGAATCGACCACCAAGGACAATCAACCTGTTGGAAAACACTAAAGTAATCTTTCACTAAAGATCGAGACACTTTGTGTGATTTTTTATCGGACCTGAGCAAAATATCGTACTTCTGAGGAACCCTAGTTCTCTCACGCCAGCCTGATTTACTGTTGACTTCATCATTATTAAAAAATTTACTATGGTTATGACTGTGTCAATCGGCTCTGCGAGTCAAGCAAACTGGCAGCCGGAAGGGAGTATTACATTACTTGGAACTGACTGTGTTATTCGCTCACAAGTTCCCCTGGCTCCGTTCACTTCCTATCGAGTTGGTGGTGCAGCAGAATGGTTTGTTGCCCCTCGTAGCTCACAACAGTTAGTCGCCGCTCTAGAATGGGCTGAGGCTGAGTCTTTACCCATTACCTTGATTGGAGGAGGTTCTAATTTATTAATTAGTGATTGTGGCTTGCCTGGACTTGTGATTGGTACAAGATATTTACGACAAACTAATTTTGACCTGAAAACCGGGCGAATAACAGCGGCGGCTGGGGAAGCTTTACCTCGTCTAGCCTGGAAAGCAGCTCGTTTAGGTTGGCAAGGTTTAGAGTGGGCTGTTGGAATTCCGGGTACAGTTGGGGGAGCTATAGCGATGAATGCCGGAGCGCATGGCTCTTGTGTGGCTGATCTGTTGGTTGAGGCTGATGTACTGTCTAAAGAGGGTCAAATGAATGTCTTGACTCCGGCAGATTTAGGTTACAGCTACCGCAGTTCTAATTTACAACAGAGCAATGGTTTAGTGACTAAGGCAACGTTTCAGCTTCAACCTGGAGCTGAGGCGGCAAAAGTTTTAGCTGAGACCACTCAACAGCTTAAGCGTCGTCGTAATACACAGCCCTATCACTTACCCAGTTGTGGTAGTGTGTTCCGAAATCCTACGCCTCAAGCAGCCGGCTGGTTAATTGAACAAATTGGTTTAAAAGGTTATCAAATAGGGGCAGCTCAGGTCGCCGAACGCCATGCTAATTTTATTGTTAATAATGGAGGTGCAAGTGCTCAAGACGTTTTCCAACTGATTAGTCACGTTCAGGAACAGGTGAAAACTCATTGGTCTGTTTGGCTCAAACCAGAGGTGAAGCTTTTGGGAGAGTTTTAATTCATCCCCATCGTTTAATCACAAACTTTGCACCAGATTCCTAAAAAGTTAGGGAACAAGTTAACCTCTGTTGACTCGTGCCTGCTAATAAACTCTAACCTGAGTATGAGGAGTTAGACTACTGAGATTGATAACGGGTTCAATTGCTAATTGTTTAGTTATAGAGAAAAAAAATCAAGGGTATAGAGCCGCTATAATGTATCTCTGAAATCTCCCGCGCTGGTATAGAGCCTTTCAATCTTGATTTGACCGTTGCTCTTCTATGAAACTGAATCTGATAGGATGAGGTGGAATCGGGAAGATCTCGTGTAAAACGCTTGAAAATTGGATGAAGTCAAAATTATGACAGGTAAAGGACAAGGAGGATTTGGATTCGGCTTGGGCAAAATGAAGGAACTTGCAGATGCTTTCAAGAAAGCTCAGGAAGTTCAAGAAGGAGCCAAAAAACTACAAGAAGAACTTGATGAGCTAGAAGTTCCTGGTGAAGCAGGCGGTGGTTTAGTCAAAGTTTATCTCAGTGGTAACCAAGAACCGCGCCGAGTTGAAATTTCCCCAGATGTCTTAGGAGAGGAAGCAGATGTTGTATCTGAGCTAGTGCTCACAGCGATGCAAGAAGCCTACAGTAACTCAACCGCAACAATGAGACAACGGATGGAAGAGCTGACTGGGGGATTAAATTTGCCGGGAATGTAAGTGAGTCAAGCTGAGATAGCTCTCAACGAATTATTTTAGGGAGTAAAGAGATTGCATGTTATGGCTGCTCTTTGCTCCTATGTTCGTTTTAAGTAATCGAGTCCGTTTCAAATTAAAATTAATCACTGAAATAATTATTGGGAATCAATAATGCCTCCGAGTGATCCTAAGCAGCTTTTATTTGTATGTCTTGGCAACATTTGCCGTTCTCCTTCAGCCGAGAATATTATGAATCATTTGATTACCCAAGCAGGTCTAGAGGAGCAGATTTTCTGTGACTCGGCTGGAACGTCAAGTTATCACATTGGTAGCCCTCCTGACCGTCGTATGACTGAAGCGGCTCGGCAGCGAGGAATTTCCATGACAGGAAAAGCTCGTCAATTTATTATTGAGGATTTTGAACGGTTTGATTTGATCTTAGCAATGGATCAGGATAATTATGAGCAGATCTGTTACTTGGATCGCAATCATCAGTACCAAGATAAAGTGAAGCTGATGTGTGACTTTTGTGGTCATCATACTGTAAAGGAAGTACCCGATCCCTATTATGGTGGGCCAGAAGGATTTAGTTACGTCATAGATTTATTGATGGATGCTTGTGAAGGATTACTTGAGGAAATGACTCATTTCTCATCCCCGTGACAATGACTAACCCTCGAACCTAAATAAATAGGTATCGCTCAAACATATACCAGCAAAGGCGTTGGAAATATCGCTCCCCCGTAATAAAAAAAAAATTTAAAAAAGGGTTGACAAGCAAGGGGGAATCCCATATATTGGTAAATGCGCTCGAGGAACGCACAACGCTCCGACAGCGCTCGAACCTAGAAAAGATAATAGTTTGAAAGCCAATTATTAATGGTC
>JBARZE010000052.1:0-2083 GCA_049649525.1 Microcoleaceae cyanobacterium | reverse complement strand
CTTGAGATAACATCAAAACGCCTTTTGTAGCGCCTGCATTTTCTATCATTACCTGCATTAACTGAGAGATTAATTGATTTAGTTCAATTTCACTAGATAAGGCTAAAGATGCTTTCATCACACTAGTGAAATCTAATGCATCTGAAATTCCGGTTGTATTGCTGCTAATGGTTGCTTGAGTATGACTATTTGTGTTTCCTAAACTGGCAATAGTTTTAAAGGGATTTAAACTGATTTTTTGCTGTTCAAAAATAGGGGCTAAAAGTTGAGGATAACGTTGTTCTAAATCTTGAGTTTTTGCTTTTGCTCCCCAATGAGAATAACAGTAATAAGCTTCTATAATATAAGTTTGAGCTATTTTTTCTCGTCCTAAATTGAGGTAAAATTTAACAGCCAGTTCATTAGCGAGAGCTTCTTCTTGGATATAAACCTGTTCTTTTGCGCCTGCAATGGCTTTGTCATAAAGTTCCATTGCTTCTAATTTTTTACCTAAAACTCGACATTTTTCTGCTTCGACTAAATCTACTTTATGCTGATAGTTCATAGGGGCGTAATTTGCCCAGTATTGTTGCAGTTTTGTTTGGTTTTCTTCTACCTGTTGAAATATTTCTAATGTGTCTGATGATGATAAATTTAAAGTAGCTAAAGCAGTTAAAGAATCGTAGAAATAAAATGCAGGTTCGCCAACTGTTCCAGCGGCAGGTATTAAATAGCGCCTGATTTCAATTGCATGATTTTGAGCAGGTTCAATTTCCTCAAAGAGGTAGCAAAGCATTAGTTTACATAAATAGAAGAAATATAACCCAAATAAGTCATGAGCTTCTGTTAGTTGAATTTGAAATGATGCTTGTTGGAGAACCTCTCCAGACAAAATACTGGGATATTCCGTAAAACCTAACAAATTTAAAATGGCTTGCCAAAAAATTCGGCAGTAATTGACAGCAGTCAATTGATTGAGTTGCAGTAATTCATTGCAGTAGGTGTGAGTCTCCTTTTCTAAGGTAATAAGAGGTTGACCACACCAAAAAGAATTCAAACAAAAAACATAAATATTACGTCCAGCAAACTCTAAGTTTCCGACTTCTAAGGCAGTTGTATAACCCTCTTGCAACAGTGGCAGTGTTTCCTTGATATGGGCTTTACGGTGCAAAATGAATAGCCCTACCGCAACTGATACTTCTGGCTTGACAGTTTGAGCATTAAGTTGGGAAGCAACACGAAGTGCTAAATTACCGAACTTTACTCCTATCTCTACATTTTGATTCATATTACAAGCAATAATACCGTAGCAAGCATAAGCCATAGCTGAAGCCAATGTATTTCCATATTGAATTGAGAATCTGACTGACAAAGTTACTAGTAGTGGAAAAAAAGGAGAGCCAGAAATAGAAGCAGGTGCCATGATGCTATTAGCTATCTGAACAGTAGCAATTTTTTCTCTATCTGTCATTCGAGGTAAATTAATTAAATCCTCAATTTTTAGGTTTTTAGTGGGTTTTTCAATCTCTAAGATACTGTTATGAATATCATCTGGTGTGACTGTTTTTGGAAAGATAATACCTAACTGCTGCAAAAATTTTAAACCAACAGTCATTGCTTCGTTAAGGTGATTTTTGGAAGCATGAGATTGAATTTTAATCCGGTAAGCATTGGCTTGTTCTAATACCGTATGGGTTTGGGCAATAATAATATCAATCAATTTTTCCATCGCCTCAAAATCACCACAGAGTGATGCTAATTCTGCGGCTAAATCATGGAATTCTAAAGTTATTTCATATTGTCGTTTCCATCTCTCTTTTCTAAGCAAAGATAAGCCGATATTTGCATATTCACGACTGGCTTGATAAGCTGTTGCCGCTCTAGCTTTCTTACAGGCTATTAAATTCAGTTTTGACAATTCATCTTTTTCTTTTTGCTCAATAATTAACTCAACACCATAATTTAGCTGATTGACCCGATCAAATATTCTTTCTTCTTTCTCTATTTCCGGAATACTTGTCAACAGTAATTTGCCAATTTTATAATGAGTTTGCTGTTTTTTATCTTGAGGAATTAACGCATAAGCAGCTTGTTGAATACGGTC
>JBARZE010000051.1:0-2083 GCA_049649525.1 Microcoleaceae cyanobacterium | reverse complement strand
CTTGAGATAACATCAAAACGCCTTTTGTAGCGCCTGCATTTTCTATCATTACCTGCATTAACTGAGAGATTAATTGATTTAGTTCAATTTCACTAGATAAGGCTAAAGATGCTTTCATCACACTAGTAAAATCTAATGCATCTGAAATTCCGGTTGTATTGCTGCTAATAGTTGCTTGTGTATGACTATTTTTGTTTCCTAAACTGGCAATAGTTTTAAAAGGATTTAAACTGATTTTTTGCTGTTCAAAAATAGGGGCTAAAAGTTTAGGATAACGTTGTTCTAAATCTTGAGTTTTTGCTTTTGCTCCCCAATGAGAATAACAATAGTAAGCTTCTATCATATAAGTTTGAGCGACTTTTTGCCGTCCTAACTCTAGATATAATTTAGCAGCAAGTTCATTAGCGAGAGCTTCTTCTTGGATATATTCATTTTCTTTTGCGCCTGCAATGGCTTTGTCATAGAGTTCCATTGCTTCTGATTTTTTACCTAAAACTCGACATTTTTCTGCTTCGACTAAATCTACTTTATGTTGATGATTCATGGGGGCATATTTTGCCCAATACTGTTGTAGTTGTGTTTGGTTTTCTTCTACCTGTTGAAATATTTCTAATGTGTCTGATGATAATAAATTTAAAGTAGCTAAAGCAGTTAAAGAATCGTAGAAATAAAATGCAGGTTCGCTAACTGTTCCAGAAGCTGTCATTAAGCAGCCCTTGAATTCAATACCATAGTTTCGAGCAGATTTTATATCTCCAAACAGATAGCAAAGCATGAGTTTATGTAAATAGAAGAAAGATAATCCTAAGAAATCCGACGCATTTCGGAGCTGGGGGAGAGATTCTATTTCTTGGAGAGCCTCCCCAGACAATATACTTGCCGACTCGGAAGCACCCAACAAATTTAACATCGACTGCCAATGAATTCGACACCAATGACTTGCTGTGACTTGATTTAATTGCGCCAACTCGTTGCAGTAGGCACGGGTAACTTGCTCTAAATTAGCAAGGAGTTGTCCGCACCAAAAAGAATTAAAACAAAAGGTATCGGCAGTATATCCGACAAATTCTAAATTTCCAACTTCTAATGCAGCTTCATAGCCCTGTTGTAGAAGTGGTAGGGTTTTTTTGATGTGAGATTTGCGGTGAGAGACGAATAACCCCGCCACGTTGAATACCTCTGGTTTGATCATTTTAGCATTCAGTTTAGAGACGACATCGAGTGCCAATTGACCAAACTTTACCCCTGTCTCCACATCTTGCTGCATAACACAAGCCATCAAGCCATAGGCAATATAACCAAAAGCTGAAGCCGCTGTATTTCCATATTGAATTGATAGCTTGACTGACAAAGAAACCACCAAAGGATGCAAAGGAGAATCAGAAATATGAGCTGCTGGTATAACGCTTGTAGTAATCTGAATAATGGCAATTTTTTCAGCATCTGTCATTACTGGCAGATGAAGCAAATCCTCAATTTCTTGGTTTCCAATCAGTTTTTCAATCTCTGTCATATTATATTGAACATCGTTTTGTGTTACTGTTTTAGGAAAAGTAATACTGAAGCGTTGCAAAAATTGTTGAGCTGTGGTGATGGCTTCGCTCAGTTGATTCTGTGAGGCACTTGCTTGAATTTTAATACGGTAAACGTTTACGGTTTCTAAGGTCGATTGTGATTTTGAAAGCACTGTTTCAATATACTGTTCCATCGCCTTAAAGTCACCACATTGCGAAGCTAATTCTGCTGCTAATTCATGAAATTCTAAACAGATTTTGTATTGCTGTTTCCATCCATATTTTCTAAGCAAAGATAAGCCTATGTTTGCATATTCACGACCCGCTTGATAGGCAGATGAAGCTTTAGCTTTACGGCAAGCCATTAAATTTAATTCTGCTAATTCATCTCGTTTTTTTTCTTCACTAATCAATTCAGTGCCATAATTCAACTGATTGACCAGATCAAATATTCTTTCTTCTTTCTCTATTTCCGGAATACTTGTCAACAGTAATTTGCCAATTTTATAATGAGTTTGCTGTTTTTTATCTTGAGGAATTAACGCATAAGCAGCTTGTTGAATACGGTC
>JBARZE010000050.1:0-462809 GCA_049649525.1 Microcoleaceae cyanobacterium | reverse complement strand
AGCCAGGAGAAGAGCTTCGTGAGTGGTCTTGCAGTAGAGGCATTAGGTCAAATTGGTTCACCAAAAGCAGTAGAGTCTCTAATTGCTCTTCTGAATCATGAGAGTAGTGATGTGAGGGGTTTTGCAGCAGAAGCATTAGGTCAAATTAGTTCGCAAAAAGCAGTAGAGCCTCTAATTGCTCTTCTAAACCATGAGAACATCTTCGTGAGAAATAATGCAGCATGGGCATTAGGTCAAATCGGTTCGCCAGCAGCAGTAGAGCCTTTAATTGCTCTTCTGAATCATGAGAACATCTTTGTGATAAATAATGCAGTAGGGGCATTAGGTCAAATTGGTTCACCAAAAGCAGTAGAGTCTCTAATTGCTCTTCTGAATCATGAGGACATTTTTATGAGAGAATATCCAGCACAAATATTAGCTCAAATTGGTTCACCAGCAGCAGTAGAGTCTTTGATTGCTCTTCTGGACTATGAGAACATCTTTGTGAGAAATAATGCAATAGTGGCATTAGGTCAAATTGGTTCAGAAGTAGCAGTAGAGCCTTTAATTGCCCTTCTAAACCATAAGGACATTTTCGTAAGAAGCCAAATAGTAAAGGTGTTAGGTCAAATTGGTTCACCAAAAGCAGTAGAGTCTTTACTTGCTCTTCTGAATCATGAGGATAGCTTTGTTGCAGTAGAAGCACTAGGTCAAATTGGCACTGTTGAAGTGTTGAAACAGTTAATTCAAAATCCTAATGTTAATACCTATAAATCTGAAGTATTTTCTTTAGCCAGAAAACTTGCTATTCAATACAGTAAGAAAAACTTACCATATATTCCGGTTTATCCAAGGTTAGTGAAAGACTCACATTTAAAAGTATATATTCAGCGCTTATCGTCCAAGCAGAAAATACTCACTGTCAGCTTAGTTATTCTCGCCACCTTTCTTACCCTTCACTTCAGCGGTATTTATTCCTTACCCTTTCTCAGAGAGTCTCAACCTGAACAATCTTCACTATAAATTTCGACAATAAATTTAAATCATTCTTTCATAATAGACAAAACATCCAATTAAAAATAACAAGAGCGCCAGAAGTGATTAATCGTATGGTAAAAGTCAATCTTACGGGTGTACAACAGCCAGAATTAACTGAAGCCACTCCAGCATAATGATAATTACAATAGTCGTTGATTGATGATGGGTTAAATTGAATTAAAACTCATTTAATAAGTCACAGAATTGAGTTGTTTAGCTTGGGGTTGCTGAGGGTTAGTTTGTGCTAAAGGTAAGGTGATTGTAACCGTTGTTCCTTGATTTATTCCTGGACTTTCTAAAGTGATCCATCCGTCCATCATCTGCATTAAACTTCTAGATAAAGCTAACCCCAAGCCTATACCGCCAAATTCTCGGGTTGTTGAACCATCCACTAAAACAAAGGGTTGAAATAGCTTTTTTTGCTTTTCTTCTGCTACGCCCATTCCTGTATCTTGAATTTTAATAATAACCTGCTCTTGGGTTGATGAGTGGGTTTGAATTTGAGTTAAAACTGTAATTGTTCCATCCGAGGTAAACTTAATCGCATTACTAATAATATTTAAAAAGACTTGTTTGAGTTTATCTTGATCTGCGACTACTGTAATGGGTGTTTCTAAAAGCTCTAGATTTAACTTTAATCCTTTTTGTTGAATTTCATATTGAGTTAAGTTAATAATATCTTTTAAAGTGGTAGATAAATCAATATTTTCTAGTTTAATTGATAATTTTCCTTCTTGAATCAGGGCAATTTCTAAAATATCATTAACGATTTCATATAAACTTAAAGCTGATTTATTCGCCATATTTAAATATTCTAGTTCTTCATTTCGATCGTCACAAAAATCATCAATTAAAAGCTGTAGAGAATTAATAATTCCGTTTAAAGGCGTTCTGAGTTCATGGGAAACGACTCGTAAAAATTCACTTTTAAGTTGGTTGGCAACGGAGGCTTCTCGAGAAGCAAATTCTAAGGCTTCTGCTCTTAATTTGAGACGTTCTACCATCACTTCTAGTGCTTTTCCCATTTGAACAAACTCATGGATTTTGAGATTTTTGGGGACGACTGTTGGCGACTCTAAACTATTAACAGTTAGGGCATAATCTCGAAGCTGTTCTAAGGGCTTTGCTAAATCTCGTGAGAGATAGAGCGCTGCAATAATGCTAGCAAGAATCAGGCTAAACGTCAGGTAAAATAAAATTGATTTAACATCTTCTAAACCGGACAGAGCATCCTCTAAACTGGCGACGGCAAGAATGACCCATTGATTATCATTATTTCCTGTGATCGGACTGGGAATTGCATCATATCCGGCTAATAATTCTACATCGCTTTCTTCAAAAGAAAATAGGTGAATAAAGTCAATTTCTCCATCTAATGCCCGTCGAACTAAGTTTTGTAAGCGGTTAGCATCAGCTTCTTGTGCAATATTACGCCCGACTCGTTCTAAACTGGGATGAGCTATAATTTTGCCATTTTGATCTAAAACGACAGTAAACCCACTCAACGATTTAGGGCGATCGTCAGCCGCTAAATGTAAGGTAGACTGTAAAGTGAGCGCATAACGTAATTGACGGCTTTCTCCTTGGGTCAGATAAACCGGTGCCATTAATACTAAATTAATTTGATTTCGCCACGGTGTCTGAGGATTTTGATTTTGAGCGGAGATGGTATTATCTAAACGAACATAAACATTAGAAAAACCTAAAGTCCGTTCGGGAGGCTGTTGTTGTAGCCAAAAATTTTCAGGAGTCGGGGCAATTGCTTGGTTTTCACAAGTACTAGCAACAGGTTGCTGAGTTTGAATATTAGTCAGTTGCAAACAATTGATGTCTATTTCTGTGGGGAGTTGTTGTTGTAATTCTGCTAAGAAAGCTTGATAATTTTCAGATTTAGGGGACTGTAACACCGTGTTTTCTGCTGCCAGCATTAAACTAGATTGAAGAACATTCACCCATTTGCGAACCTCTTCAGCCTTCTGAACCGCACTTTCTGTCAAATTGAGGCGGGCAGTATCCAGTAAGCCGGATCGGGCTTTGCGATACGTGACATACTCTCCAACTAACAAAACGGGTACGCTGAGCAATAAAATTCGCGATAGTAGAATACGGCGGAAAGAGGATTGACCAAACTTAAACATTGTCTATTCCCTATGACAGATATAATATCCCCATCTCGTGACTGTCATCAATGGATAGGTAAGTAATATTACTGATTTGACTTCAAGCGTTTAGCTTTGAGATCACATATATATTGATATACCCCAATTATATAGAATCATTTTTTGGTTTTTAATGCAATGAATCTTGATCTCAGGCGGGAGTGAATTCCGCTAAGATTTATTGAAATATTAGATTGATGGTTGAGCAACATTTGATTGACAATTAAATTTTGCAGTTGAGTTGGGTTAACTGCGACTGAGATGAATTTACACTCAGTTCAGATACACCTCATTTACAGAATGTTCCCTAAATCATTACGATGAATTTTCCTAAGCGATATCCCACCTTTCTCAAATAACGAAGATTAAAAATCTTTCAAAGTTTTTCCTCGTGTCAATAGTAACATTATCAAGCTCTAAAAGTCTATGGGTTGCTAAGATGGGCTACAGCTAAATACTGAATATATGATAATTGAAAGAATAGTCAATCTTAGTATAAGAAGGTAAATAAACAAGTTTATGGGGCAGCGATTCTCTCAAATGGGTGTGAATACTTACGAAAGGTTTAAATAGGTTGAATGAATTCGTATAAAATTCCGCTCGATCCAAACTTAATTTGTGTAAGTTTACGGAAATTAGCCGTCAAAAAATAACATAGATAGAATTTAAACGGTTTTTATAAAAATTATTATCTCAGGATTTATCTGAGTTTGTGAATCTAACTTTTTTTTCTTAAAGTAGAGGTCAATTGAAATAAAATATGTTAATCTACGGTCAGTTTATCTGTGATATATGATTTTCATATGACTTGTGGAATTTGGATTTTAGGCGATCAACTCTGGGAAGAACAAGCAGCGCTCAAAAGCTGTGATTTATCCTCGAAAATACCGATTATTTTAATGGAGTCTTTACAACATATTAAAGTTCGGCCCTATCATCGGCAAAAACTGATTTTAGTTTGGTCTGCTATGCGCCATTTTGCTAATGAATTAACTAAAAAAGAATTAGATGTTACTTATATTGAGGCAGCAGAAAACTTTCAACAGCCTTTAATAAAATGGATAAAACAAAATAAAATTACTGAATTAAAGGTGATGCAACCCAACGATCGTCCTTTGACTCAGTTGATTAAAAATTTAGAATTACCTTGTCAAATTAATCTGATTCCGAATAACCATTTTCTCTGGAGTGAAGCCGATTTTAAACAATGGGAAAAAAACCGCAAGCGGTTAGTGATGGAGGATTTTTATCGAGAGGGACGTAAACGGTTTGATATTTTGATGGAAGCCGATCAACCCATTGGGGGACAGTGGAATTTTGACAAACAAAATCGCGCCTCACCGAAAGGGGAATTAAACCCTCCATCTCCTATTTTATTTGAACCCGATGAAATCACTCAGGCAGTAATTAAACAGGTAAAAGATCTGAAAGATATTTCGCTTTATGGAGAATTAGAACCGTTTCATTGGGGAGTTACTCGACAACAAGCCTTAGAAGTTTTACATCATTTTGTAGAAGAATGTCTGCCACAATTTGGAACTTATCAAGATGCCATGCTAACTGGAGAAACAACAATGTGGCATGCTTTACTCTCTCCTTATGTCAATTTGGGTTTGTTGCATCCTTTAGAGATGATTCAAGCCGTTGAAAAAGCGTATTATGAACAGGATTTACCGTTGAATAGTGTTGAAGGTTTTATTCGTCAAGTATTAGGATGGCGAGAATATATGCGAGGAATTTATCTCATTGTAGATGAAGATTATCCGGATAAAAATCATTTTGATCATACTCAACCTCTACCTGATTTTTTCTGGGATGCTGAGAAAACAGAGATGAATTGTCTACATCAAGTTTTGCGTCAAACAGAACAGTTTGGTTATGCTCATCATATTCAACGATTAATGATTTTAGCAAATTTTGCTTTAATTGCTGGGTTATCACCACAAGAAGTAGAAAACTGGTTTCATTCCGCTTTTATTGATGCTTATGATTGGGTGATGCAAACGAATGTAATTGGCATGGGATTATTTGCAGATGGGGGGTTACTGGCTTCTAAACCCTATGCAGCTTCGGCTAATTATATTAATAAAATGAGTAATTATTGTAAAGGTTGTGATTATAATTATCGCGATCGCATCGGAGAAAAAGCCTGTCCGTTTAACTTTTTTTATTGGGATTTTATAGATCGCCATTACGATCAGTTAAAGTCTCAGGGACGAATGGGGTTTATTCTCAAAAATTTAGAAAAGATGTCAGAAAAACAACGCCAAGAAATTCGACAGCAAGCCGAAAATTGGCGATCGCAGCATTGATCAATTGAAGCCGTTTATAGCTGTAGTTGAGTTACCGCAATATTCCCATTTAAACACACCTCAACATCAGTCCCCGGATGGCGTTGACGCTGATGATAAACACCGTTGTAATAATATTGAGATCCATCAACTTGATAATCAATATGTAAGGGTTGAGTGGAAGGTTTACAAAAGATCATATCTGGATCGGGGTTTCCCGGTTCAACATAGGGAAAGTTAACATTCCAAAAGCAGCCCGGTTCAAGCGGACGATGAAATAAATCTTTCAAAACCTGAATAGCCCAGCGGGTTGTTTGTTCCCAATTAATCGGGTTTTTTCCTTTGCGATATTGAGATAAAGCAATACCTGGAATTCCATGAAATGCGGCTTCTCGTACTGCTGCTACTGTCCCTGAAATATACACATCAACCCCCATATTTCCCCCATGATTAATACCCGAAATGACCCAACTTATTTCAGGACAAAGTTGATAAATAGCGAGGCGAATACAGTCTGCAGGTGTACCAAAAACGGCATATTCTTTCTCAGATCGATGTTCAACTTCAATCGGTTTAAAGGTTGTAACTTGATGACCACAATTAGAATATTGAGTATTAGGTGCAATAAAAATACTGTCGCTATTTACTGCAGTTGCTAAAGCGCGAATTCCGGGTGCATCAATGCCATCATCGTTGGTTAAAATAATTGTCATTTGCTGTTTAATTCTAAGTATTATACTTTTTAATGTGAATTATTGAAATCTATTTTGTAGTAAATTGTTATTTAAAATAAAGTAATAATTTACTCTATATTTAGCTATAAAATTAACAATATTATTAGTATAACATCGCTCAAAAATTTAGCGAACCAAAAAGTAAATATTAACAAATTTTTTAGGTCAAAATTGATCCTCCTAACATTCGTTGATAACGTCGTTCTAATTCTTGCTGCATTAACGGCCACTGATTTAGGGTGGGATCTTTTTCTGTGGCTCTTTGAGCGGCATCTCTGGCTAATTCTAACACTTCTTGGTCTTCAACTAAACTAGCTAAGGCAAAATCGGGTAAACCAGATTGACGAGTCCCTAAAACTTGTCCGGGGCCGCGCAATTGCATATCCATTTCTGCAATAAAAAATCCATCTTGAGATTGTTCTAAAACTTGTAATCTTTGTTTAGCTTCAGATGTAGAATTGCTGGCGAGTAATAAGCAGTAAGATTTATGCTCTCCTCGTCCGACTCTTCCGCGTAATTGATGTAATTGAGATAAGCCAAATCGTTCGGCATTTTCAATTAACATCACTGTGGCATTCGGAACATCTACCCCAACTTCTACGACAGTAGTTGAGACTAAAATTTGAGTGTCTTGCTGAAAAAATTTGCGAATCGCTTCTTCTTTCTCTGCACTGTTCATCCGACCATGTAACAAACCAATACTGAATTCAGGAAACACTTTTTCTTGTAGTTTTTGATGTTCTTCAATCGCAGATTTTGCTTCTAATTTTTCCGACTCTTCAACTAACGGTAAAATCACATAAACTTGTCGTCCTTGTGCCACTTCTCGCCGAATTAAATCATAAGCTTGAGTCCGTTGTCGTCCGCTTAATGCAGTGGTTTGAATCGGTTGTCTACCGGGGGGTAATTCATCGAGTTGACTGACATCTAAATCCCCATGTAAAGTTAACGCTAAAGTCCGAGGAATTGGCGTCGCAGTCATTGTTAATACATGAGGAGATTCTCCTTTTTGTTGTAATTTTGCCCGTTGTTGAACGCCAAAGCGATGCTGCTCATCAATCACCACTAATCCCAAACGATTAAAATTAACCGTATCTTGAATTAAAGCATGAGTCCCAACTAAAACAGATAATTCTCCCGTTTCTAATTGTGCATGAATTTGTCTTCTTTTAGCCGTTTTTGTTGAACCTGTGAGTAATTCAACCGGTAAATGCATTAAATTAAACCAAGAGACTAATTTACGATAATGTTGTTCGGCTAATACTTCTGTCGGTGCCATCATTGCCGTTTGATATCCCGCTTGAATGGCTGCCAACATCGCCACGACTGCAACCACTGTTTTTCCCGCTCCGACATCACCTTGTACTAATCGATTCATCGCATGAGGGAGTTGTAAATCTTGCAAAATTTCCTGAACCACTCGTTGCTGAGCATTGGTTAATTTAAACGGTAAAATCTGATAAAACTGATCAATTAATTTGCCAGTTGGAACTAAAACGACATTGGTTGTCGCTTTTTGATGTTGTTTTCTTCGCTGTAATAATCCTAACTGCAAATAGAAGAATTCATCAAAGACTAATCGCCGTCGCGCTGCCGCCAAACAGTCTCGGTCAGGTGGGAAATGAATATTTTCAATCGCATTTTGTAAACCAATTAATTGATAAAAATCTAATAACCCTTGAGGAACCGCATCTTGTAGTTGATGAATATAGGGTAAACAAGCCAAAACTGCTTTGCGAACAACATCTGCTCCTAAACCTTCTGTTAAAGGATAAACCGGAACAACTCGACCAATTTTAATCGAGTCAATCTGTCCTTCTACGGTGTCTAAAACTTCTATTTCCGGATTATCTAAAGTAATACCATATTTGTTCTTTTTGACTAATCCAGAAGCGGCCACTAACGCGCCTTTTGGATATAATTTCTTTTGCATATATTGCCAACCAGAACTTCTAAAGCGATTTCCCGCAAAAAAGCGAGTAATTTTGAGTTGACCCGTTTCATCATTTAAAACAAGATCCATAATCGTTAACTTTTTATTCTTTGAACTATTAATAAAGTGACATCGTTTAACTCGAGCAACTAACGTTACAGTCTCTCCCGGTTCTAATGCACAAATACTCACTTGACGGGCGTAATCCAAATGATCTCGCGGATAATAATAGAGTAAATCATAAATAGTTTGTACCCCTAATTTTAGTAAGCGCTTTCCGTTACGGGGACCGACTACTTTTTCAATTAAGTCATTAATAGAAATATTTTTATCTGGAGGCTGAATCGTTCTAGGGTTTGGGATAGCTTGAGGTTGTAAAGCTTGAACTGGAGTCGGTTGTTGAATAATATTTTGAGCTTCTAATAATCGTTGAGCTTGTAATAAAAATCTTCGAGTTTCAGCAATTAAATGTTGTCGATGTTCTCGATCTAAATTCGGATATATCGCAAATTGTTCTACCATCTTTTGACAGCGATCGGATAAGTCTTGCGGAACAGTTTTCAATAAATCATTTAAACTTAAATATAAGAAATCATGAAAAATATGATGTTTTCCTTGAATATCATTAAACCCTCTATCGGCTTCGATAGAAAGTGCTTTTTGTAGCTTAATCCAATCAGGCGGTTGATGATTCATGATGATTTTACTCTATACTTGCTATCTGATTATGACTAGGAATTAAATAATTTTAATATTTATTTAAATTTTTGAATAGGACTCATTCTTAATTTTAATCTTATAGAATTGAAAGCCATTTAATATTCATTAATTTTACATAATTTGCATTATTTTACCAATTTATGCTAATCTGAATAACAGAATAGTATTATGCCTGCAATTATAATTTAAATTGAATAAAAAATCAATTTCTGAAAAACTTTAAGCAAAGATACGCTCAAACCCTCGTCAGCAGAAGATCACAGTCAAAACCTAAGTAATATTAGATAATCAGATCAAAAGAATTATATCCGAGGGTGCTATCTAATTGACCTCAGAGCGATCGCAATGTGTGATCTGAAGATCTCAGGGTTTGTGGTATCATATATAACACTCAATCTCAGCGTGGATGATGTAAAACTGTGGGGACTCGAATTAGAAACCTACAAGTAACAAAAGTAGTTGATGGAGATACCATCAAAGTCTTGTTGAATGGTCAACGAGTGTTTCTGAGGCTGCATTGCATCGATACAGAAGAATCCTTTTCTAACGGAAAAAAATCCGTTTCGCGGATTGGAGTTGCCGCGACAGAAATGGCAAAACAGTATTTTACCAGTAAAGATGGCTCTTTGGTTCGGGTTGATGTAGAATTTGATGGAGAACATTCAATCGCGGCTTGTCTCGAGAAGTATCGAGATAATCATGGTCGTTTAATTTGTTATGTTCATAAAGGCGCAGAAAACTACAATTTGAAAGTGATTAGAGAAGGTTGGAGTCCTTATTATACGAAGTACGGACGTTCTCAAGAATATCATCAGCAAATGGTAAACGCTGAAGCCGAAGCACAAGCCTATCATCGTAATATTTGGGACCCCGAGTTAAATCATTATAGTGCCAGCCGTAACTATAACTTGTTAATTTCTTGGTGGTCTTTGCGAGATTCAATTATTCAAGATTATCGCTGTTATGGTAGATCTGCTGGAGTCTTCTCAGTGCGGTTAGATTATCCTAAAATTTTAGCAGCGGCTGAAAAACACCAACAAATTACGATTTTTTGTGATTTGCAAGATGGAATAACAAAATGGATTGGGAGTGGTGCACTAATTCATACCGGTTCTAAAGATCATATCCTAAAATTATGGATACCTGAAGCCAAATATCCCCAAAATGCACCATTAGTTCAATTAATTCAAAAGCGGTATGCAGGTTTAGGAAGAGGCTATGTTTATGTGCAAGGACAGGTAACGATGTATCGAGATAAACCGGAAATCATTCTAACCAACTTAGAACAACTCTCGGATTTTTGTCCAAACCGGATGGTAGAAATTGTATCTCAACCTGCTATTTCTGCGGCTGAAGTAGCCTACTAAGATGTTAGAAGAAAAAATAATATCTTAAAGGTAAAGCACATCCCTAATGCGCGACTGTTGTCGGTCATTGTAACAAAAAAAACTGAATGACTTGCAACTTTTTTTAATTCTCTTATTTTGAAACAATCCAATTAATTAATAAACTATGGCAACCTCCCTACCTCAAGGCTTCCCCGAGCCCACCTCAGTCGGTGAGATTGAAATTAAATCTTATCCCGATTATCGTGCAGTCACTTATACTCATAAGGGAGACTCAAGCCAAGCCACCCGTCAGGCATTTGATCCTTTATTTCAACATATTAGCCGCAATCAAATTGCTATGACAACGCCTGTTGAAGCGCGTTATTACGATGAGGTTGATAATAGCAATAGAAATCATTCACAAGTATCATTTTTATATTCTAGTCCGGAAATAGTTCCTCAACAGGTGCAATCAGATGTAGAAATCACTGATACTGAAGCCATGACAGTTGTCAGTATTGGTATTCAAGGAGGTTACACATGGGAAAGTTATCAAAAAAATTTACAAAAGCTTCAAAATTGGCTGCAACAACACCCTGAATATAAAGCGATCGGTTCTCCGAGGCGTTTGTTTTATAATTCTCCTATGACTCCTGAATTGTTAAAATATAGTGAAGTACAAATCCCTGTAGAACAACTATAAATAAGATTTAATTCTTAGGTTATATTTTCTAAAATCTTGTTAAAATAGTGGAAAACAAGATAATAATATAACGATATATAAGGCTGTACAGTATATTTTATCATCAGATAGTACCGAACAAAAATAGTTATTTAAAATCAGTCGGTTTTAGGCTATTCATGAGGTTGATGCTGAAAAAATATTGAAGATAGGAAAGACAAAATAGATTAGACGAAATTAAAAATCCCAACTCTTGAATCATTAATAATCTGTGATGAAACGTCAAATTTATACTCACCAAAAACTAAAAACTCTTGTGTGGAAATGGCGAGGAGTTTTACTGACAACACCAATCATCGCAATGATTATTGTATTATTGCGTTCAACGGGTTTATTACAACATTGGGAGTGGGCGGCATACGATTTTTATACTCGTCATAAACCTCAAGCTGATGGGGATGAACGCATTGTAATTGTAGGTATAAACGAAGATGATTTACGAGAAGTTGGGCTGGCTTTAATACCTGATGAAATATACGCCCAATTGCTGCAAAAACTCCGTCAGATGCAGCCCCACGGAATTGGTTTATTAGTGTATCGAGATTTACCCGTACCCCCCGGTCATGCTGAACTGATTAAAACCTTTGAAACCACTCCTAACCTGGTGGGTATCCAAAAAGCAGTGGGCAGTCGCCAGGAAAGTGCTGTAGCACCCCCTCCGTTACTCGAAGCCCTGCAACAAGTGGGAGCGAGTGATGTCATTATTGACGGGGACCATCGAGTGCGTCGGAGTTTTATATATCTTGAAAATTCTCATGGAGAAACCGTTTATAGCTTCGGTTTTCGCTTAGCCTTAGAGTATTTAGATGCCTTGGGAATTTCTATAGAAGTGATTCCGGATACGACAGATTGGCGGTTAGGAAAACAGCTATTTTTCCCGTTAGAATCAAATGATGGTGCTTATGTCAGAGCAGACACTAAAGGTTATCAAGTTTTACTGAATTATCAAGGAAAAAAACGACACTTTGAAACGGTTTCTTTGATGGATATTTTGAACAATAAAGTTCCGAATGATTGGGGAAAAAACCGGATTATTTTAGTCGGCCCAGTGAGCGAAAGCTTTAAGGATTTCTTTCCTACACCTTATAGTAGCCATCAATTTAATATTCCCGAACAAATGCCAGGGGTAGAAATCCAAGCTCATTTCATTAGTCAAATTATTCAAGCAGCAAAGGGAGAGTTTCCCTTAATTCAAACTTTATCAAAACCCGTTGAACTAATCTGGTTATTATTTTGGACAGGGGTAGGTTCGATCTTAACTTGGACAAGACGATATTATCAAGATAAATTGACTTTAGTTATACATCTAAGCAGCATGATAGGTGCAGGTTTTATTTTAATTATTGTCACTTACTATGCTTTTTTACAAGGATATTGGATTCCTGTTATTCCACCCCTGCTCGCTTTATGCGGATCGGCGATCGCAATTACAGCTTATATGGCATATAAAGCGAGTCTCGCTCATGCAACTTTTGGACGCTATTTAACTGATGAAGTCATAGCTCAATTATTAGAAAGTCGAGAAAGTTTAAAGTTAGCTGGAAAGCGGCAAAAACTGACAATTTTAGTCTCTGATTTGAAAGGATTTACCACGTTATCTGAACGGTTAAAGTCTGAAGAAGTGGTACAAATTCTTAATCTTTATTTCCGAAAAATGTCAAAAGTTGTTGTTCGCTATGGAGGAACTATTAATAAATTGATGGGAGATGGAATGCTGATTTTTTTTAACTCAGCCTTATCTTCAAATGATCATGCTCAGCGAGGAATTGCTTGTGCGATCGCCATGCAGCTTGAAATGAAAAATGTGAATCATATTCTGAGTGAATTAGGGTTTCTAAATATAGAAATGGGAATCGGATTAAATACGGGAGAAGCAGTAGTTGGAAATATGGGTTTTGAACAACGGACAGAATATACTGCAATGGGTTGTGAAGTGAATTTAGCTTTTCGGATTGAAACTTATACTATGGGAGGCGAAATTTTAATTTCTAAAAGTACTAAAAAAGCAGCAAAACCTGCCTTATTAACTTTGCTGAAAGCTTATAGAATCAAAGTTAAAGGCTTTAAAGATGCTCAAAAGATTTATCAACTGATTGGGATGAGTCAACCTTATCATCTATTTCTACAGACAGAAACAGAAAAATTACTGCCTTTAAATTATCAACTGATCATTCAATACAGCTTATTAAGAGGAAAACAAGATAGTGATTTTTTATATCAAGGGCAATTAGTCAAGTTATCTCAAAATGAGGCAGAAATTCAGCTCAATCCAGAAAATAGCAGATTTTTACCTGAAATCAATACCAATATTAAACTCTATTTCCAACAACAGTCTAGTCAGACTTTAGAAGAAAGTTATGCAAAAGTGATTAAATTATCAAAGTCAAAATCCTGTTTCAATATCCGTTTTACCTACTGTAAACCTACTGTTTCCATACAACTTAAAATGATTTATGAATCTCTACAAGTCCTAAATGCAGTTGAATCATCCCTGAGCTGACAATAGAGATCTATAATTTGATAATCTCGTTGATTTAGGAGTATAGATTATAGTGATTGTGGGAGGATTATTCAGCTTGGTGGTGGCGGTTCAACCCACCTCAGCAAAATTAGAACAGTTTGATCGTTATTCTCAAGAAGGGCATCCTGCAAAAATAGCCCAAATTACCCCTGTTTCTCAGCTTTCTGATGTCTATCCTACAGACTGGTCATTTCAAGCCTTACAGTCTCTTGTAGAACGGTTTGGTTGCATTGCGGGTTATCCGGAAGGTACATTTCAAGGCAATAAAGCTCTCAGTCGTTATGAGTTTGCGGCGGGACTAAATGCTTGTCTACAACGTTTAACTGAACTGCTACAAACCACCACAGAAAACCGCTTAACTGAGGATGAATTGATTTCTTTGCAACGACTACAAAATGAGTTTGCCGCAGAGTTAAGCTTGTTACGAAATCAAATTTATAATTTAGAAACTTGGGCGGATAATTTTAATCAATTTTCAACCACTACGAAATTACAAGGAGAAGCAATCATTGCTTTAACCGATTCCTTTGTTAATTCTAATCAAACAGTTTTGCAATATCGAACTCGACTCAACTTTAAAACCAGTTTCACGGGTGAAGATTTATTATTAACTCAGTTAGAAATGGGTAATGCTCCCCCTTTTAAACTCAATACTAAAGAAGCAACGCAAACCTTTAATATTCAAAGATTCGATGAAAATCAGATAAAATTAAATCGATTATATTATAAAATTCCCGTCGGAGAACAGTTAAAGTTAACAATAGCGGCAACAGGCACAACTTGGGATGATTTTGTCCCCACAATTAACCCCTATTTAGATGACAACGACGGCGGTAATGGTACTCTTAGTGCTTTTGGACAGCGCAACCCAATTTACCGAATTGGAGGCGGCACAGGCATCGGTTTACATTATCAATTGAACCCCGAAGTAAACACAGGAATTGCTTTTTCAGCCGGTTATTTAGCCGCCAATACCTCCGACGCGACTGATGGTAAAGGATTATTTAATGGAGATTATGCCGCCTTAGTACAAATGAGTGTTTATCCCACCGAAAATCTGCAATTTGCTTTAACTTATAATCACGCCTATTCAACACCGGGAAATAATGGATTTAATAACGGTTTTTTGAATTCATATTGGACAGGCACTAACATTGCTAATTCTATTGCTGGGTTAACAGATATATCTAATAGCAGAAATGTTGTTAGTAATTCTTATGGAATTCAATTAGCATGGCAAATTCATTCAAAATTCACTTTAAGTGCTTGGGGCGGCTATACGGCTGCGCGGGTAATTGATGTCGGTGATAGTCAGATTTGGAATTATGCGATAACACTCGGTTTTCCTGATTTATTTCAGTCCGGAAGTTTAGGAGGAATAGTGATTGGACGAGAACCTTATTTAAGTCATTTCGATGATTCAGATGCCTTAGAAATTGATTTTTCTCAAGATACTTCTTGGCATTTAGAAGCCTTTTATCGTTATCAACTGACAGATAATATTTCAATTACACCGGGTTTTATTTGGATTACAAACCCCAACCAAAATATTCAGAATGATGATGGGATTATAGGCACATTAAGAACAACATTTAGCTTTTAATATTGAGTAATGAAATATGAGTGAGGTTTATGATGATAATCATTCGCGTAGCGTGTGCGGTAGCACGTAGGGTTTTTACTCCTTACTCACTACCCCTTACTCCTTGTCCCCCTTGTCTCCTTTACTTTGAAAGCGGGCGGTGGGACAGAGTATTACTGGCTGCAATATCGACCTCACGGGTGGTACAAATGGCAAACGTTGACAGTTAAAGCTTGGATATATGGATGAATGAATTTATCAGAAGGTTGGGCTATTTTTATTGTTGGGCAGGTTATAGTTTTGTTGGCGATAACTTGGAAAGTTGCAGCAGTTTACGGACAGCTAAAACGTAATGATGAATTGAATAAACATGACCTTAATAATATTGGTAAAAAGGTTAGAAGAATTCAAAGCTTAAGCTGGCAGCGTTTAGATAATATTGAAGCGTTCTTAGAGAAAAAAGCTGCATACCATCCTCCAACTTTAGAGTATTTTGAGGATGATAGCAATGGATAGTATCTCAATTGCTGACATGGCTGAAATTGGAGCTAACGGAGCATTGATTTTTATAATTTGGAATTTGTTCAAAACTAACGAAAAACTGGTTAAAGAGATAAACTCCAGAGATGAGCAACTTGTAAAAATAATCAACTATTTACTTACCCGTAAGTAAATATACTTTGCTCTTCAATGTCCCATTTATTAAAGTTACTCAATAAGTAAGTAAATCAATTATATATTTCCTATTACTAGCAATAACATAAACATAATTAACTTTGTTTGCTTTGAAACAGATTTAGCTCAAAATTGACACTTAAAACCTCAATATCGTTTGGGGTTGGGAAGCCTAAAATAGAAAGCTGTGTTTAAAGAGGGTGTTTTGCCCTTTTTTTAGTAAATGGATTTTGACTGATTGGTCACAAGCCACTCAGTAATTGTGCCTATAGAGTTGAATAATCATTCAAGGAAAAGGCGTGTTAAAGTTTTTTTTGAGCCGTTATTGAGTCGTTACTACTCTTCGAGTAGGGGGCTTCAAGTCTGAATCGTTTATCTGCAACGGAGTTGCGGAAAGCGGGTGGGGGGAATCGAACCCCCATCATTAGCTTGGAAGGCTAAGGTTTTACCACTAAACTACACCCGCGCAAGTCACATTTATCTATATTAACATAACCTCTATTTTCGTCAAGCCCCGATCGGTAATTTTTTCAATCCTCCCTTGTCGGTGGTTTAACATGGACTTGATACGCTTTAACCGCTTCATCCATCCCTTTTAGATCGAATAACGCAGATTGAATAATATCTTGGGGTTGGAGATATTGAGCCACTTCATGAGAAACGAGAATACTATTGGGATGAGCTGCTTCTTGCAGACGAGATGCAATATTAACAGAAGGGCCAATTGCGGTATAGTCGGCTCTTTCTTTTGCCCCAAACATCCCCACCACCGCGCTACCCTGATGAATCCCACAGCGAAAACGCACAGGCGGCACTGTTTTGTGGTTGACGATGCCTATCTTTTCCCAGCGCTGATTCAGTACTTCCAATGACTGTAACATTTGACGGGCTGCCGCGATCGCCCGTTTAACCTGTTGAGCGGGGGATAATTCTTCCGGTGCGCCGTAAATTGCCATCACTGCGTCCCCAATAAACTTATCAACAGTTCCCCCCGTGGCAAATACTGCCCTCGTCATCTCAGCCAAGTATTCATTCAACAACTCTGCAATCCGACGCGCCTGCAAAATATTAGATAATCGAGTAAAACCGACTAAATCTGTAAATAAGATGGTAATCAGTCGCGGTTCGGGGTTTAAATCTAAAAGCAAGTCTCCAGAGGCTGCTTTTTCCACCATTTGCGGCGGTAAAAACCGTTTGAGAACAGATTCGGTCAAATAGCGATTTAACTCAGCCACGCGCCGTTCATTTTCTTTTAGCGATCGCAAATTCCGCACTTCGGCCAGCAATTCTCGGTCATTAAACGGTTTAGAAACATAAGCATCAGCTCCCCTTTCCACCCCTTCGATGCGGGTATCTTCATCGGCTTTAGCGGTCAATAAAATGATGGGAATTCCTTTCAACTCAACTTGTTCTCGAATCATCCGAATTAAATCTAGACCCGAAACCACAGGCATCATTAAATCGGTGATAATCACTTCAGGATGATAACGTTTAGCTTGTTCAAACCCTTCTGAGCCGTTGGTGGCAGTGACGACGTTAAAATTCATTTGTCGTAAAATATGACACACATATTGGCGCAAATCCGGGTTATCATCCACCACAAGGATACAATTATCAATCAATTCTGATTCCGCCACTGAAACCATTTCTTGAGGTTCGTTTTGAGATGGATTCGCTTTATCGTCGCCTACAATTTCAATTTCAACATCCGCTAATTCCACCGCTGCGCGTCGGGCATTTAATTCAGCCGGGACTTCCAACACCTGATCTCCCGGTAGATGAGTGGTTCCGGTGGGTAACCAAATCGTAAATCCGGTACCTTCTCCATATACTGAATTGACAGAAATTCTGCCTTGATGCAAGTCCACCAATTCTTTCACCAGGGCTAATCCTAAGCCGCTCCCTTCATAAGATCGATTGGTTGATCCTTCCGCTTGCCGAAACCGTTCAAATAGATGAGGAATTTGTTCCGGGCGAATGCCGATACCACTATCTTTAACTTGTAGACAACAATAATGACCCACCGGTTCAACGCTGACCGTAATTGTCCCCTCAGTGGGGGTAAATTTCATCGCGTTAGAGAGCAAATTGTACAAGACTTTATCGAAGCGTTCTAAATCTAGGTGAATCGGGGGACAATCCTGAAAATAGGTTTCAAGATGAATCCCTTTTTTTTCACAATAAGGCTGAAACGCTTCTACTGTTTGTTGGCAAAATAACACCAAATCGCAAGGACGAAAACTCGGTTGCATTCGCCCCGCATCAAACCGTTGTAAATCGAGTAATTGATTGACTAAGCGCAATAAACGCCGGGAGTTTCTCAGGGCAATTTTAGCTTGGTTGTAGGGTAAATCGTGGAGTTGGTTAACAGACGATTCTAGTGGCCCAATCATCAACGTTAAGGGGGTGCGAAATTCATGGGAAACATTCTGAAAAAATTCAGTTTTCAGTCGATCTACTTCGAGTAACCGTTCTGCTTGTTGTCGAGTTTTTTGATATAAACGCGCTTGCTGAACCGCTAATGCGGCTTGGGCTGCGACCAATTGTACCAGGTTAATTTCTGCTTCAAGCCAATGACGAGTCGTATGACTTTGTCGCAGGGAAATACTGCCAATAATTTCGCCATCTAAAATCAACGGCATCACCATTAATGCACTCGAAGGCGATCGCAACGGTAAGTCAATCTGGTTAAATTCTGCAGGACCGCTGAGATCATGAATCACAACAGGTTGTTGAGTGTCGAGCAACTGTTTTAACACAGGGTTGCCACGAATGGGTACAGCCGACTGAGGCAAAGAAGCCGGAACAGGTGAAGTTTCTGCTATTTCGATTTCCGGATCATCTTTGATCATAGACTCAATCAGGGGATTTGGGGGAATAAGGTTCGTCTGTTTTTCGGCTTCATAAAGCCCAACACACTGCACAAATTCATCCTCTTTTGTCCACAATGAAAGGGCGCAACCATCGACTTGTAATGCCTGACCCAACTGTTGAGTAATGGCGGCAAAAATCTTTTGTGGATCGAGGCTACGACGGATGGCGGAGGTAATGGTATTGACTAACACTTCTCGTTTAGCTAATGCTTGAACCTGTTCATAGGAACGGGCTTGAGACAAAGCCAAAGCCGCTTGATCGGCCACCGTAATCACCAATTGCACCTCATGATCAAACCATGTTCTGGGTGTATTTGCTTGGTGTAAAGCCAATACTGCCATCAGTTCGCTGCGGTAAAACAGAGGCACAATTAAACTAGAATCAATCTGAGCCTGCTCATAAGCGCTCACCCGTTGTTGATGTGCGGGGCTATCTCCTTTGAGAATTTCGTGAGTTTGAGCATGATCGATCACGAGTACATCGGTTGTTTCCCAAACTAACGCTTTAAATTCACGCTTATGAGCGTTGAGTAAATCATAATGTAGATCCATAGCTTGGTAGAGAAACCACTCATCCACCATCACCTCATCCTGAAACGGCTGCAGCAAACAGTAGCTGACCTCAAACATCTGCCCCACTGTTTCCACAATCCGTTGCAGCATCGTGTGATAATCGGGAGCTGAACGAATCGTATTGGTGACCGCATACAACAAAGACTCCTGCTTCAGAGCGCGGCGAAGTTCTTCTGTACGAGCTTTGAGGACGTTATGAGTATCTAGGGCTTGTTGAACGATTGCAGTCAGTTCAAGCGCATCCCAGGGCTTGGTGACATACTTAAATACCTTACCCGCGTTAATCGCCTCAACTAAGTCCTCGACATCGGTATAACCCGTTAGTAAAATCCGAATGGCATCAGGATATTGTTCTAAAGCGATACTTAAAAATTCCGTACCACTCATTTGTGGCATGCGCTGATCGGAAATAATGACTGCTACATCAGGTTGCTGATTTAATATTTCTAAGGCTTCTTGTCCACTCATTGCCCGAAACACTTTATAGCCACGATGAAACGTCCGGTACAGTAAATCTAGATTATCCGGTTCGTCATCAACGACTAAAATTTTAGGTTTCGCTTTTTTTGAGGAACTCATGCACCGATCTCCGGCTATATCGGCTAAGGGTGAACAATCCACTGCTTAATTTTTGATTGTAACAGGGACTTATGCCCTTGATGGGCTGGCATGTTAGACTCGCCAGTTGCGATCCGGGTCGGACAGGCTGGGACTGTCGTCGGATTACACAATAAATTCGGGGAGACACAATTAGATTTTAGCTTAACCTCGCTTCGGAGTTTGAAGTAAATTTTAATCGTTTATTATTTAATTCACTCATGAATGCGGCCATCCGGTAGAATAGTACCGTGTAAAATCACCCCTCTTAAATCTGTCTGTTGAAGATTTGCACCTTCTAAATTTGCATTACTTAAATCTGTGACTGTTTGAGATTGTCTGAAGTAAAAACTGTGGAAATCCGATCCGGCCAAATTACTTTTCGCTAAATTAGCGTATTGTAGATTCGTACCACGTAAACTTCCACCGGTTAAATTAACAGCTTTTAAGTTAGTTCCCCACAAACGAGCTTCGAGTAAGTTAGATCCTTCTAAGTTAGCATGGGTCAGATCGGCTAAAGTCAGATCGGCGTACCATAATTCTGTGTCGATTAAACTTGCATTTGTTAAATTTGCCCGTGTTAAATTAACACCCGATAAATTGGCATGATCCAAATCGGCTTGTTTTAAATTTGTCCCGGATAGATTAGCATTTTTCACAATAGCGTACTGTAAATTAGCCCCTTGTAAATTAGCCCCCGATAAATTAAACTCAGATAAATTCTGATGGCTCAGATCTGCTCCTTTCAAGTCACAAACTTTCCACAAAATAGAAGCACAAGTCTGGGTTTCAAATAATTGATGGAGGTGTTTGGAATTGAGGGCAATAGCTGAAGGGGTATATCCGAAAAGACATCCACAGATCAAGCCTAAAATGAGACAAAATGTTTGCAGTTTCTGTAAAGTGATCATCTGACAGCAAAAGGTGTTAATGTGATTTTATTTTAATTGAACTGAAGAGCAAAAATATATAGCGGCACGAAATCTACGGCGATCGCCACTTTTGTCTCCGGAATAATATAGATTTTAGTGATTCAAGCAAAAAGAGACGTTCTGCGGTGAACGCCTCTACAGGATGAATTATCCCAAAGTTAAAGCTAAATCACGAGTTGGCGTGACAAAAACTGCGGCTTGAACTTCTGCCACTTCGGCATTTTGTACGAGTCCCAAAATATCACTATTGCTATTTTGAATAATTATATTGCTGCCATCGGCGATAAATTGAATCGCTGTGATATCCAGGTTACCAATAATACCAATGCGATCGCCTAAACTAAAGTCTAAAATTTGATCGGCTAAGGTTTGATCGCTTACCCCAACAGACTCATCAACTCGCAACAAAAACGTATCCTCTCCAGCGCCACCCGTAAGTCGATCGGTTCCCAAATCCCCAATTAAGACATCATTACCCTCCATTCCCATCAGGTTATCATTTCCCTGACCACCGCGAATCCAATCATTACCCGCGCCACCCGTGACGACATCGTTACCCAGATTACCATGTAGCAGATCGTCTCCATCCCCACCATCAATCACATCGTCATCCCCGTCGCCCCGAATAATATCGTTGCCGCCTGCCCCTGAAATGCTGTCATTACCGGCATTACCAATGATAAAATCTTTCTCAGATGAACCCGTGACGACATCGTTACCCGCCCCCAAGAAAATACCGCTTGTAAATTGCAACGCTATATCAGTTGAAATCACTAAGGTATTATCACTATCAAAATCCTCAACCGTGAGAAACGCTAACGGTAAACTGGCTAAATTCATCGCGTTCATGGTTTGATTGAGGACAACAGTATCGGTTACAATCACAGAAGTTCGCCCCGGAATAATACCATCAACCACTTCTGCATCTAAAATGCGATCGCCTTGTTGAATTTGATCAATTACCTCTAAACCTTGAGTGATATTCCCAAAAACGGCATAAGCGCCATCTAAAAAGTCATTATCGACCAGATTAAAGTAAAATTGAGATGAGGCTGAATCGGGAGCATTCGTCCGCGCCATGGCAATCGTACCGCGATCATTTTGCAGCAATGGTTCTACTGTAATCCCAGCATCATCAAACGTTTGACTATAAATCGGTTCAGCCGCGCCAACGGGTTTAATTTCTAGGGGAATGATGCGTCGATCTCCAGTGGCTGGATCGATAAATCCGCCTGTACCGAGATCGTTTTCGGGGAAGTTGGGATCTTTACTTTGGGGATCGCCCCCTTGGACAACGAAGGGTTGAGGTTCCCGAACGACTCGATGAAATGAAACCCCATCATAGACTTCTTTTTCGACTAAGTCTACAAAATTCCCGGCGGTGATGGGGGCATTTTCACCATCAACAGAAATTTCAATAATCCTACCGTTAACCACTAAAATAACTGTTGCTGAACCCAGCAGTTGGGGTAAATTCTCCATTGTTGAATAATCGCTACCATCAAATAAATCAGTATATGGGGAATAGGAGTCTTGCTATGGTGGCAAAACGACACAAATCCCAGTCAATTATAACTGTTGTATTAGCAGGGAGTCGGGTATAGGGTGTGGAGATTAGGGTATAGAGTATAGGAAAATCGGAAATCGAGAGAGACTTTTAACCCATTTCCACGGTTGAGCAAAATTGTGTAAACTTATTTAAAGTTGCTACTATTAATCGATTTTTTATGGTGTCGCGTCGTGTCTTTATTCGTTTCTGCCTGATTGCTTGTATTGCTTTATTTAACCTGAGTGTTGTTAATTCTGCGTTGGCATTGGGTGGGAAATTGCCACCGTTAAATGAACCTGCCCCTGAATTTACTTTACCCACAAATACAGGAGATGGAGAAATTTCTTTGAGTGATTATCAAGGACAATGGGTTGTTGTTTATTTTTATCCTAAAGATTTTACTTCCGGTTGTACTTTAGAAGCCCGTCGATTTCAACAAGATTTACCAGAATATATGAATCGAAATACTCAAATTTTGGGTATTAGTGCCGATGATGTTGATTCTCATGCAGAATTTTGTGATGCAGAAGGATTGAAATTTCCTTTGCTGGCTGATACAGATGGAAGTGTGAGTAAAACTTATGGATCTTGGTTAAAACCTTATTCGATGCGACATACTTTTATTGTTGATTCTGAGGGGATTTTAAGGGCAAGGTTTTTAGGAGTTCGACCCATTATTCATAGTAATGAAGTATTAGCTCAGTTGGATGAGTTACAGTCTAGTTAGTCTTTGATTTTGTCGTTAATTAAAGGGGGTGTTGTCGATCAAAGATGCACCCTAATTTAATTTATATATATCACTACATCAATCGACTGAAATGTGATTTCTGTTGAGCTATTTTAGTCGCTTTCATGGCAAAAATCCAGGCAAACCAAACTAAAGGCATTAAAATTGCTAACTCTTTGAGGGTACCAATTAAGTTATTAAATGTCATCATTGACTGCAACATTGTTAATCCTGATGTGGCGTAGTCGAATCCATTAAAAATAGTTAGAGGGGAAATAAAATAATCCAGTGTAATAGGCCAAAAAGCTTGTAGTCCATGGGGGAATCCATCATCAGTCACAAGTAAATCGAGTACAATATGACTGGTATATAATCCGCCGAACCAGAGTCCCATCCAATGATAATTTTTAATCTTAAGTAGATAAACAATACCTGTGACTAAACAACCGATAAAAATCGCCACAATAAAACTATGAGTCGCTTGTCGATGCAGAATACTGGGGTCTTGATATAAGATTAACCCAGGGAAAATATCTAAGTCTGGGGAATTGGCGACGAAAATAGCGGTGAATAATGCTGCAATTCTCCGAGTTTTAGGAATTTTTGGATAAGCTAGATAAAATCCACAGATTCCAGCGAGTGTATGTCCGACGGGTGAAGGCATATTCATCTATAAGTGAAGTGAACCCAGAAAGTGCAGACCCAGTTAATCTACGCCTTTCTTTATATAACTTAACAAAGAGCATCAGCTTTTGACACCCCCAGAAATTATAAAAAAAGGTAGGGAATAGCCCTACCTCTAAAAATTAAGGATAATAATGAAAGAGTTTAGTAAGTTTCAACGTGCCAACGATGGGCTTTTTTCAGTTGACGTTGATATTCACTCCAATCTACATCGAACTTACCCGCAGCTTTAGACATCCCTTCGTCAATACCGCCTTCCATACCTTTTAGACCGCAAATATAGGCGTGAGTCTTTTCTTGTTGAATTAACTGCCACAATTCATCCGCGTTTTCTTGGATGCGGTTTTGCAGATACATCTTACCGCCATCTGCGTTCTTTTGTTCCCGGCTAATGGCATAAGTCAGGCGGAAATTGTCGGGGAATTCTTCTTGTAGCTTCTCTAATTCTTCCTTATAAAGAATATTAGCAGTATAAGGAATACCAAAGAACAACCAAGCTAAGCCTTTAAATTTGTAGTCTTCATGTTGTTCTTTAAACATCCGCCACAAGTAAGCCCGGAAAGGTGCAATCCCAGTTCCGGTTGCCATCATAATAATAGTGGCATCTTCATCATCGGGGAGTAACATTTCCTTCCCGACAGGCCCTGTGATAGTAACATCATCACCCGGTTTAAGGCTACAAAGGTGAGTCGAACAAACCCCATAAACCGTCTCATTAGTTTCTGGGTGTTGATATTCAAGTTGACGCACACACAGAGAAACTGTTTTATCGTCTACATCATCCCCATGACGAGTTGAGGCGATAGAATACAATCTAAGTTTATGAGGCTTACCTCTGTCGTCTTCACCCGGCGGAATAATACCAATACTTTGACCTTCGAGGTAATGTAAGTCTCCTTCTGAAAGGTCAAACTTGAGGTGTTGAACAATACCTGAACCCCCTTCACGGACTAAGGGTTCATTTGACAAACACTTACCCACATAAGGACTCTTCGGTTTATAGATATTAGTTGGGATATCTTTTTTAGCTTTAGCTTGAGTCATGGACTTACTTTTTGTTTTAGATGGTTGACTGTGCGATCCGTTTGCGGATGCAGTGCTACCATTGGTTGCAGAAGCCTCATTCATCGGGCGAATACTAACAATTGTGCCACCTAAACGCTGAATACGCCGCATTTCCTGACTCATGCGAGCATAAGGAACTGTGATATAAGTTGTACCACTGCGACGAATTGGAATATTGAGGCTGTTAGTGCCACCGTTAGAACGAATTCCCTCCACTTCAAAGACGTACAAGCGGCTACCAGAGCCTGTCTCCGTACCAATACCAGCAGTATTTGGACTATACATTCTCAATTTCTCCCTTAACAATACCGAGCTATTTACCTACAGAATGTGATAAATGAATCACTTTAAACCATTCTTAATGTGATTAATTTATTCAGGTGAATCAACCTTCAGCTATACTCCCGTAACGAAAAACGGAAATCAAAACCTATGGTCGTCGCTCTACTGTAAATTATTCTACAGTGAATCTCATTCAGCTAATCATCTACCCCAGAGATAGGATCGCATCAACTTTCTCAACTTTTTGGGCCGCGCGCTTTGCCTAAAGTCTAAATCACAGTCGCTAACCGTGGCCCAGTGAGCTGATACCCTAATTTTTGTAAAAATTGATGGTATAGAATGTTGCCAGCTCATCAATGGCGTGTTTGAGATGGGGGGAGAATGTCAATTAGCGATAAACTAATGAGGACTACTTAACAAAATCTTATTTATTCGGTCTGTTACAGACTTTATTAATCAAAAGCAATGACTCATTGGCTTTTAGAAACAAGTTGGATAGTACCCCTGTACGGCTTGGTGGGAGCGATTTTAACCCTTCCTTGGTCCCTAGGGGTGATTCGTCGCACAGGCCCAAGACCAGCGGCGTACTTTAATTTATTGATGACAATTGTTGCATTAATTCATGGAACAATCATTTTTCGTTTAACTTGGGATCATCCCCCTCAACAGTTAATTATTCCTTGGTTACAGGCGGCTAATTTAGACCTATCTCTAGTCCTTGAAGTGTCGCATGTCAGTATCGGGGCGGTTGAGTTGGTGACGGGTATTGGTCTACTCGCTCAAGTGTTTGCCCTCGGGTACATGGAAAAAGATTGGTCACTCGCTCGCTTTTATGGTTTGATTGGCTTTTTTGAAGCAGCTATTAGTGGCATTGCCCTGAGTGACTCATTATTCCTGACCTACGGGTTGCTGGAAATGCTGACGTTGTCTACCTATTTATTGGTGGGTTTTTGGTATGCTCAACCCCTGGTTGTCACCGCTGCCAGGGATGCCTTTCTCACCAAACGGGTGGGGGATGTATTGCTGTTAATGGGGGTGGTGGCGGTGTCAGCTTTGGCGGGTAGTATGACTTTCACCAATATTGAATTATGGTCAGAAACTGCTGAGTTATCGCCACTGGTGGCCAATGCCTTGGGGTTAGCCTTAATTGCGGGGCCAATTGGAAAATGCGCTCAATTTCCCTTACATTTGTGGCTCGATGAAGCGATGGAAGGCCCTAACCCGGCTTCAATTCTACGAAATTCTGTGGTGGTGGCAGCCGGGGCTTATGTGTTGATTAAATTACAACCCGTGCTGGCTCTTTCGACTATTGCCAGTGATACCATCATTATTATTGGTATTATTACCGCCATTGGTGAGTCGATGGTGGCGATCGCTCAAATTGATATTAAACGAGCTTTATCCCATTCTACCAGTGCATATCTGGGACTCGTCTTTATTGCAGTTGGCCTGCAACAAACCGATATTGCTCTATTATTGCTGTTTACTCATGCGATCGCCAAAGCGTTATTATTCATGAGTATTGGTTCAATTATTATCACCACGAATACCCAAGATGTCACAGAAATGGGGGGACTGTGGTCACGGATGCCCGCAACAACCACAGCCTTTTTAGTCGGTGCAGCCGGACTGGTGACGTTAACACCTTTAGGCACCTTCTGGACCATGCGACGCTGGGTAACTGGGTTTTGGGCTGTGCCTTGGTGGTTATTACTGGTGATACTACTGGTTAATGCCCTGACGGCGCTCAATCTGACTCGGTTATTTGGCCTAATTTTTGCCGGAGATCCACAACCCAAAACCCGCCGCGCCCCGGAGGTCTTGTGGCCCATGGCAGTCCCGATGGTTTCTCTAACAATTGTCAGCTTGTTAGTGCCGATGATGTTGCAACAATGGCAACTGTTACTCACCTGGAGCGCTCCTTTAGTCGAAGCCCCAGCCACAGGATGGGCGGCAATATTAGAACAATCAGCAGTCCCTTTACTGGTGCTTTCAGGTGCAATTGGAGTTGCAATTGGAGCCGCACTTTATCTTTATGATGTAGTGGGTAAACCGGTTAAATTACCTTGGAAAGGATTACAAGATCTATTCGCGTATGACTTTTATATTGATCGATTGTATCAAATTACAGTTGTATTTTGGGTGAACCGAATTTCAGTTTTAAGTGCTTGGATAGATCGCTATGTGATTGATGGTGCGGTTAATGGATTCGGCTTAGCCACACTTTTTAGTGGAGAAGGATTGAAATACAGTATTTCGGGTCAATCTCAATTTTATGTTCTCACTATTACCTTAAGTGTCGGTTTAATATTACTCTTAACGTTGTGGCAATTTTAATAGTTTAGTGATTGATTCTTTCCTATTTTCCGTTACTTTATGCTGCTTCATTTACATCAATTATCATCAAGTCTATGTTAAGCGTACTGATTTGGGTTCCTGTTTTTGCAGCACTTTTACTGGTAATATGGCCAAAACTTACCTCAATTCAAGCCCGACGAATCTCTCTTGTGATTTCGGGATTACTGTTTATTTGGTCAATTCTACTCGCTAATTCATTTGATATCAGCGATCCGGGGTTGCAGATGGTGGAACACTTCTCTTGGATAGAAGTATTAGGCTTGAACTATTATCTAGGATTAGATGGTATTTCTTTACCCTTAGTGATTCTGAATGGATTACTGGTGGGAATTGCGATTTGGAGTACAGATTCATCCATTAATCGACATCGACTCTATTATGCATTAATTTTCCTAATTTATGCTGGGATTGTCGGAAGTTTTTTATCCCAAAACCTATTACTATTCCTGCTATTTTACGAACTAGAACTAATTCCGTTGTACCTGTTAATTGCCATCTGGGGCGGAAAACGACGGGGTTATGCTGCAACTAAATTCCTGATTTATACCGCCGTTTCTGGTATTTTAGTCTTAGCATCTTTCCTCGGTATTGTCTGGTTAACTCACGCCCCCAACTTTGATCTCGATACCTTACGTTCCTCCTCATTAGGTATTTCGGCTTTACCCCTCACCACTCAATTCATTTTACTGGCTGGAATTGTCATCGGTTTCGGCATCAAAATTCCCTTAGTTCCTTTCCATACCTGGCTACCCGATGCCCACGTCGAAGCCTCCACTCCTATTTCTGTATTATTAGCAGGAGTCTTATTGAAGCTAGGAACTTATGGTTTACTGCGGTTTGGCGTGGGGTTATTCCCGGAAGCTTGGACAGAAATTGCCCCTTGGGTTGCAGGTTGGGCAGTGGTTAGCGTGTTGTACGGGGCGTTTTGTGCCATTATCCAAACCGATATGAAGAAAATGGTCGCTTACAGTTCAATTGCCCACATGGGCTATATTTTACTGGCATTTGCGGCAGCCACCCCGCTGGCTTTGTTGGGTTCTGTGGTTCAGATGGTGAGTCATGGTTTAATTTCTGGTTTACTATTTTTATTGGTGGGAGTGGTTTACAAAAAATCCGGTAGCCGTGACTTAGAAGTCTTGCGGGGACTGTTGAACCCAGAACGAGGTTTACCGTTAATTGGCAGTTTAATGGTATTAGCCGTGATGGCAAGTGCGGGAATTCCCGGTTTAGTCGGGTTTATCTCCGAATTTTTGGTATTTCGCGGCAGTATCGAAGTCTTCCCGATTCAAACATTACTTTGTATGATTGGGACAGGTTTAACGTCCGTTTACTTCTTAATCTTGACAAATCGAGCGTTTTTTGGTCGTTTATCCGATTTAGTGGTGAATTTACCTCCGGTACAATGGCGAGATCGAATTCCGGCTATTGCTTTAGCAGTTATTATTACAATTCTTGGAATTTTACCTCAAGTTTTAGTGGATATGAGTCAAAGCACCACAACAGTATTGATGAATACTCAGCCAAATATCGCTCAAATTCAGAGAAATAACAGTTAAGGTGTAACCCATAACTAATAACTAATAACTAACAACTAATAACCCATAAAAATTATGACATCAACCCTTTCTAAACCATCCCCACATCCACTTTCTGCTTATATTGAACGCTTAGAATCAGGCGGTGCTTTATTACCCGATTCTCCCGAAAATGTTGTAGAAGTGGTAGGAATTCTCAAAAGTTATGGCGTTGTTTTAGATGCTTATTCTATCAACTTAAATTATGTAGCAGATAGTCAATTTTTAGTTTTATTTCCCTTTTTTAAATATTTCGATCATGGCATTACCTGGGATAATTTATTACAACATTGGTGGCACGATCGGATTAATTTTGAATATGCTGAATATTGTATGAAATCGATGTTTTGGCATGGCGGCGGCGACTTAGATAAATATTTAGATTCAGATGAATTTAAGCAACTCGCAGAAACAGCCATTCAAGCGAAACTGAAAGGTAATTTTTTAATGCAATTTTTGCATAAAATTTTCCCAGAATTTCTACCCGAACAAGTGCGCCAACTTGCTTATTATAGTGGACTCGGTCAATTTTGGCGGGTGATGAGTGATATGTTTCTTTCCCTATCTGATCGATATGATAAAGGGGAAATTCAATCAATTTCTCAAGTCGTCGATCATATTTTAGCTGGGTTAGTGGCTGATGCGAATAAACCGATTACTTATACTGTAGAAATTGCAGGCAAGCCATATGATATTCTACCACAATCGGCTGGATTAACCTTCTTAATGGATACAGCCGTTCCTTATGTAGAAGCTATTTTCTTTAGGGGAACACCATTCCCCGGAACAGTTTCTTATAATGCTCAAGTGCATCAAATTCCAGAAGAACAAAAAGACTTTACTTATGGGGCATTATACGCCGATCCATTACCCATTGGCGGTGCAGGTATTCCTCCGACTCAAGTGATGCAAGATATGCGTCATTATTTACCTGAATATTTACATGAAATTTATCGCACCAGTTGCCGGGGAGAGGATGATTTACGCATCCAAATTTGTGAGACATTTCAAAAGTCAATGTTTTGCGTGACAACTGCTGCAATTCGAGGGTTAGCACCCCATCCATTAGATACTACAGATCCAGAGCAAAAACAAGCCAATCGAACTTATTTAGAAGGATGGATGGATCGGTTTCTAACCTCTCGTTTAGCAGACGTTAATAAACCCACAGAACGTGCTTGTCAACTGTTTCCTGAACGAATCACTCATTAATTAATCTCAATTTAAGATTGATTCTTGATGGTTTAAAAGTTTAAAAAATAGTGCTATATCAAGTTATGCTAAACAAACAGTTGTTGAAAAAGACTACAATAGATCAACCCAAGGCGCTTATGATTCAATGTCCCCAGTGATCTGTGATGAAAACTTCAATTCCGATAATTCCTGAAATTGACTATCCGGAGAGTGATGGCGAACCGATGGCAGAAAGTGATCCGACTCGTGACTATTTAATTTATACGGTTGAAGCACTAAAATATTATTACAAAGATCAACCACAGGCTTATGTTTCTGGGAATCTTTTTATCTATTATGAACAAGGAAACCCAAAATCTGTAATTCTGCCGGATGTCTTTGTGGTTTTTGATGTTTCTAATCAGTCGCGGCGTTCTTATAAACTTTGGGAAGAAAACAATAAAGTGCCTGATTTTGTGATTGAAATTACTTCTAAAAGTACAGTCAGCCAAGATCAAGGACTGAAAAAAGGACTGTATGCTTTCCTCGGCGTAACAGAATATTTTCAGTATGATCCCACTCAAGATTATCTGAACCCGGCTTTGAAAGGATATCGGTTAGTAGGTGAAAATTATGTTCAGATTCAACCGACACTTTTACCGAATAATGAATTAAATGTGTATAGCGAAGTTCTCAACTTAGAACTACAATTACAATCAGGAGAACTCCGATTTTACGATCCAGTTACGCAGGAAAAATTGCTTTCCTATTTAGAACTAGAACAGGCTCGTAGAACAGCAGAACAAGCTCGTTTAGATGCAATTGATCGGTTATTTTCTCTGGGCTTAACCGTTGAACAAATCGCAGAATCTCTGAGTTTTTCTATTGAACAAGTGAGACAAAAACTCAATATTGAAACGGAAAATTAAGACTTTATTCTCATTCCAAAATGGCTTACTCTCGACTACAAAAACTCGGTACATATATTCGACCGCATTGGCGAACTTCAGCAATTGGTATTTTCGCTTTGCTAATTGTCAATATTATCGGGGTTTATATCCCGCTATTAATTCGTAATAGTGTAAATGATTTACAAGAAAATATTACTTTTGATGAAATTGCTCGACAAGCTATCATAATTCTCATCCTAGCCTCCGTTATGTGGGTGATTCGGATGGTATCTCGTATCCAACTTTTCGGGGTTGGTCGTAAAGTTGAATTTGACCTAAAACAAAGGATTTTTGAACATCTTTTAACCTTAGAACAGTCCTACTTTTCTAATAACCGAATTGGCGATCTAATTAACCGCGCCACCAGTGATGTTGACAATATTCGACGTTTACTCGGTTTTGCTGTTTTAAGTATTGCAAATACTATATTTGCTTATGCTTTAACGATTCCAGTTATGCTGTTAATCAGTCCTCGTTTAACAGTTCTTTCAATTTCAGTCTATCCCTTGATGCTGGTTTTAGTACAAGTTTTTAGCGGTAAACTCCGAGATCAACAGATGGCGGTTCAGGAAAAACTATCTAATATCAGCGATTTAATTCAAGAGGATATGAGCGGTATTTCTTTAATTAAAATCTACGCACAAGAACAAAATGAACGTCAGGCATTTGGAATTTTTAATCGGGATTTACTCGAAGCTAATTTAGATTTAGCAAAAACTCGAAATATTATTTTTCCGTTACTCGGAGGATTAGCCAGTTTAAGCTTACTCATTTTGATTGCTTTTGGGGATCAATCTATTGCTCAAGGCTCATTAACAGTGGGAGATTTTGTGGCATTAGTTTTGTATGTCGAGCGTTTAGTCTTTCCCACTGCCTTACTAGGATTTACGATTACAGCCTATCAACGAGGGGAAGTGAGTGTAGATCGAATAGAATCGATTTTAAATGTTAAAGCTGTTATTCAAAATCATCCTCATCCTCTTCCCCTCCCGCAACCCGTCAAAGGATGGATTAGTGCGCGTCATCTGCGTTACTCTTACCCTGAAAGTAAAGTGCCTGCATTAGATGATGTTAACTTCATGATTCAACCCGGAGAAATTGTTGCTGTGGTGGGCCCGATTGGTTCAGGGAAATCGACTTTAGCGAATGCAATTCCCCGGTTATTAGATATTGGAATAGATCAGCTTTTTATTGATGGTCAAGATATTACACAATTAAAAATATCCGATTTACGCAGTGCCATTGCTTACGTTCCTCAAGAAAGTTTTCTATTCAGTACAACCATTAAAAATAATATCCGCTATGGCGATCCTTTAGCCGGAGATGAACAAATTATAACAGCGGCAAAACTCGCTCAAATTCATCAAGAAGTGCTGAATTTTCCTCAACAATATGAAACAGTGGTGGGAGAACGAGGAATTACGCTTTCTGGCGGACAACGTCAACGTTCAGCCTTAGCGCGGGCGCTATTATTAGATGCACCTATTCTAATTTTAGATGATGCCCTTTCTAGTGTAGATAATCAGACGGCGACTCATATTTTGAATAACTTAACTACTGGAGTGCAACGAAAAACGGTGCTGTTTATCTCTCATCAAATGTCTGCTGCGGCCACCGCAGATCGGATTTTAGTGATGGATCAAGGGTCAATTGTACAGATGGGAACTCATCAAGAATTAATCCAGCAGTCAGGACTATATCAATCTTTGTGGAATCAACACAAACTAGAAGAGTTATTAACCCAATAATCATGCTTTTGAATGCCAAACTCAGATATTACCCGTATTGAAGCCATTAGCGCGGCAAAGCTTGGTATTGAGATTTATCAAAGTAATCTCAGTCAGTTTGTCGCTCAAAATCTAGACAGTTTGTTACCTGAATGGTCAGCTAAAACGGCACGGACAGTCTTGATTTTACAACAGTCTCAATTTCCTTTAGATCAACAGAATGCTGGTGTAAAACAAGAAAAAGATCGGCTACGCCATCAATTTCTGAGTCTGAGTTTATCTATGGTTGAAGCTTTAAATCATCAAGGGTTTTGTAGTGATGTTTTTGATCCTCAAACAGGTGATCCGGTTTTCTCTCGTCGGGGAAGTTTGACTCATGATGATGTGGCGGTTGTCAAAGCTTTATTAAATTTTCCCACGACTGATGATTGTTGTTCAGGATTAATTCATCCCCTTTGGCAGACTGCTGTTTATCCAGGAGTATTAATTACGGCGGCAACACCCACTGTGACTGCACCCCTATTCAAACAAATTCTTTTACACAATAATTGGGTCATGCAACCCTGACTCAGGATCAAACAATAACCCCTATAAGAAGGGGTTACCATTACGCTAATGAACTAATGGGCTGAAGCTGAAATTTGAAATTAATCTGCGTCTAAACTGCCTAAACTAAGCGGGACTAAATCGCCATGAATCGTTAGTCCCAGTAACATGGGTTGGTTATGATGAATTATCTCGCCCGTTAAGGCACACTGTTCCTCTTGCTGCGCTGTGGCGGTAAAACTGGCTCGAATGTCGTCGCGGGAAAACTGAGGTCGGTAATCTCCAGATTTTTGTTGTACATAATTCCATAAAATATCTCGAATTAGAGCTTGATATCCTTTGTTTTTGGCTAGGCCTTTGAGTCTCTCCTTCAGTTCGCGTTCGAGGCGAATGCTGGTGACTTCCATTTCTGTGGTTGATGTTCTGGGTAATGTATACATTTTTTTCCTCCTAAAAGGGTAGACAGTGTCGTAATACTTAGTGTAGTATAAACAAAGCTAGATTCAAAGTCAGACTTGCTGGAGGTATCGCTTTCCTGTGATCTTTAATTTTCCCGACTACTGCAAATTGCTCAATGCCAATCGCTCAAAAGGTGGGCTGGCGTTTTTCTGGGAAGGGATCGGCCTTCTGGAACAAAATAGAGGCAATTTGGCCCTCAGTTATGGGATAAATGTGTCACAGTTAAGATTAGAACATCAAACTCAGGGCTGTTCCCATCGAAATTATTCAAGAAAAATTTCAGAATCAAAGTCAAAGCCAAAGCGGGAGGTACAGCCATGACAACTCTGTACCTGGTGAAAATAGAAGAAATTATAGATTTTCTTTACCCCCGCTTCTGCAACTTCCGAGGTGGGGGTTTGTAGTTTGCCGTGAATTAACAGCTTTAGCACTGGAGGAAAACCGTGACCAGTACAACCGACGTTCTTAAACAATCTGTGGTCGTATTCTCTCAAAATTATCTTCCCATGAGCCAGATTAATATCAAGCGGGCGATCGCGTTACTCGTGACAGGGAAAGCTGAACCCCTGGAGGCTCAAATCACGTCGGGTTGGGTGGTTCGTTCTCCGAATGTGACTGTACATGTTCCGGAACAAATTCGGCTGATTCGCACCAGTCATGAGCGACTTTGGAAAGTACCCCCAGTCAACCGACGGGAGATTCTGCGGCGAGACCATCATAAATGTCAATATTGTGGTAATTCAAAACACCTCACCATTGACCATGTCATGCCGCGATCGCGTGGAGGTCGTCATACTTGGGATAATGTGGTGGCTGCTTGCGGAGGTTGTAACGCTTTCAAAGGCAGTCGCACCCCAGAAGAAGCGAGGATGGCCTTATCTACTCCACCTAAAGCACCCATGCATCCGGTTGTTGCCTTCGCTGAACAGTTTTGGCGTGAACAACAACTCTAATCCTTTCCCGTTGAGAATTGAAGCAAATTTGATCAAATTAATGGGTGGGTTGATCGGATGAATTGATTGATCGCTTTAAATCTTGAACGGGCGTTAACCAATTATTACCAACAGTGCAAGGGGACTCATTGTCCATGTTAAAGTTAACCTACACTGAAACAGCCACTTATTTAGAGCACCTGGCTCAGACACCAGAACAGTTAGTGTCGCTGCGCGTGATGTTCGCAATGCGTATCGGTCAAACTATTGTGGTTGAACCTAGTTCAGCGGCGTTTCTACTGCCTCAAAATTTGCCCGCGTTATCCTTACTTGAAGATGCAATTCAATGCTCGAGATCGGAGATGATTGCGTTGTGTGTCGCTGATGAAGACACTATAGAAGTGAGTCTAGCTGGAACTTGGATCACCCTCGATCCAGAAGAAGAAAATGGCATATTTGTCACTCGTTTAAGCGATCGCACAGAATACCTACTCGTGAAGCTATGGAATGAAGCTTATTCTGGTGCTTCTGTGATGCGAGGATCTGGAGATTGAAGACAAAATAGGGTATATCATTGGGGCGCATTGTCTGCGCCCTAACAGGGGTTTTAGAAACCGTTACGACCCCAAACCACCATAGAGATGGAGAAGGTAAACAGAACTAATTCAGCGACCCAACCGATTGAGAGAATATCCATAGTTTTATAATGAGCGAGTGTACGTGCAAAATTATATTAACTTTTATCATATCTTGAATCGTTAGAAAGTGAACCCAGACTCTAGTTTTACCGCAGCCGAACGTTTAGAATCTCTCAAAGCGGGAGTCATTGCCGCCTTGGGGACGGGTTTAACCTTTGTTATGCTCTATTTTATTCATCGGTTAATCGCTCAACCCCTGGCTACATCTCTGGTACAATTGGCAATTCAGACAGCGATCGCGCTATTGAGTGGTTTTCTATTTGGGGTGACTTACCGTTACGTGATTCGCACCGACAAAAACCTACAACTCAATACAGGGGCGGTTTTCGCCTTTGGACTCATTCGGGGACTGGCAACTGTCGAAGATCAATTACTCAACTTATCTGTCTGGGTAAATACAGCATTTGCAATAGCAGAAAATATTATCCTATTTGCCGTTGCCGCTATTGTACTCAATATTGCCTTTCAACAAGGTTGGATTAAACCCTTTCCTAACTCCTAAAAAATTAGTTATTCTTGGGGTGGCAATTCCGACTGCATATTTTTAGCATTATTTCGCAGCCGACGATGAGCCGGACTCGAAAACAAAGATTGAAAGCCTAACTGTCTTTGCTGGGGTGTTTCGGGTGCTTCATTCCACAAAGTGCGATAAAAAAAGAATGAAACCCCTAAACCTCTTTGGCGAGAGGCTAACACTTTTTCCTGAATAAATTTCATGGTAACCGGTCGATGTCTCACTCCGGATAAAACCCCAATTCCCACGGGAATTTTTTTCTGTGTTTCTCTGATTTCTCGACGGGCAATTTGCTTGATAAAAACCGATAAATCCGGGCGATAAACCTGTACAATTAGTTCATCAACTAAGTCTTTACGAACCCAACTTAACCAATCTTGCAGATAAGATTTATAAGCGGTTTCATAAGGGTTAGGAGAAATTGACAAAATCGCATTTGATTTTTGAGCTTTAATCGCTTTACGGAGTTTTGTCACAAATGCCGTCAGTTGATTTGCCCGCCAGCGCATCCAGGCTTCATTTCTCGGATTACTGGGTGCTGTTCGTCCTGTTTGTTGGCGATATAGCTTTTTCGTATAAGTATCATAACCGAATTCAACCGGTAAACTCAAGTGATCGTCAAACTGAATGCCATCAACATTATATTTTTGCATTACTTCTGTGACGAGAGAAATGATGAACTTTTGGACTTCTGGATGAAACGGATTTAACCAAACCACTTCCCCTGCGGCGCTATTGCCTGTTAAACTGCCGTTAGACTGTTTAGTCAGCCAATTTGGATGTTCTAAAGCCAGTTCAGAAGTCGGCGGTGCCATGAAGCCAAATTCAAACCAAGGTAACACCAGTAACTCATTCTGATGGGCTAGAGTGATGATATCGGCTAAGGGATCTTGTCCTTGTAAACCTCGACGAATAAAGGGTTGAATACCTGCTTGTTGCGCGACGGGACTGGGATAAAGGGCATAGCCAGAATTCCAAACAACCGGATAAATTGTATTAAAATTTAGGGTGGCTAATTGAGTAATCGCTGTTTGGAGTTTATTGTGATCGATCACTGTTTGAGTATCATGAGTTGTCAGCCAAACCCCTCGAATTTCTTGATGTTGTGGGGCAGAAATAGCGATGAGAGTTGGATTAAAAACAACTACGCAAAAAAGTGTTCCCAAAAATAGCGATAATAGACGTAACTTGAGTGAGGATAACCAATTTGGCATAAGGATAAACCGTCTTTTCAACGGTATTCAATCAATCGTTAACGAAAATTTTTATTGTTTTTGCTAATTTAATCAGCGAAACTTACAAACTGATACTTTATTGAAATTGCTTAAGATTCCCGCATTACTTTTATCCTCATAAATCAATCATGATTGCATTATTTAGAATAGAGTCATCACAGGACGATTTGCCGGATTAGAAAACAACTGTTGAATTTTACTCTCTCGTTGATAAATTGGCTCAGATGCCCACCTCCAAAGACTCTCATAGAAAAAGAACGACACCCCGGCAAAATCTCGTTGACGAACCGCTTTAATTTGATCTTCTATCATATTAATCGACATTGAACGATTTTTCAAACCACTCAAAATTCCAATTGCAATTGGAGTCTGTTTTTTAGCTTGTTGTAGTTCAGTCCGTTCTAGTTCAGCAATAAAGCGTTCCATATCAGATCGATAAACTTGAATAATCAATTCTTCAACCCATCCGCTTTGTTGCCACTTAAACCAATCTTGTAAATAAGCAGACAATGCAAATCCATAAGGATTAGGAGATAATGAAACAATACAATCAGGTTTAACCGCTTTAACTGCTGTAAAAATCTGTTGCATAAACTGACTAATTTTATCCGCTCGCCATTGCACCCATTCCTTGTCTTTGTATTGACTAGGAGGATTTATTTTCCCCGTTTCTTGACGATATAAATTCAACGTATAATCATCATAACCAAAATCAGACGGTAAACCAAAATGATCGTCAAATTGAATTCCATCTATCTCATAATTTTGTACAACTTCTAATACTAAATCTAGAATAAATTGCTGTACTTCCGGGTAAAATGGATTCAGCCAAACCCGATCATCAACTCCTTGAGTATGAATCGTTGTACCATCCTGACGTTGTGTTAACCAAGAGGGATGATTTTCAACTAATTCTGACTGTGCAGGTGCCATAAAACCAAACTCAAACCAAGGAATAATAGTCAGTTTTTTTTGGTGTCCTTGTTCAATCATTTCTTGTAGCATATCTCGCTGTTGTAACCCAGGAGTCGGATCAATAGAAACCCCAAACGTTTGTTCAGCCACTTGACTCGGATACAGCGTATAACCTCCTTGCCAAATCGTAGGATAAATCGTATTAAAATTAAGCTGTTGGAGTCGATTTAATACTGCCGTTGTTCTCAAAGACGAAAATAACACTTCACTATCAACATTAGTCAGCCAAACCCCTCGGATTTCTGAAACAGAAGTTGCCGTTTTCCCCGGAATCACAGGATTAAAAATTATCCCAATTAAAGTAATAATAAATATTATCAGATAGCAGAGTCGGTGCCGTTTAAACATATTAGAATTAAGCCTTGAACTAAATCATTGCAATTATCGTCAACGTAAATGGGTTGAATAAGATATAGTTTAAATTTGTGTTGACAATATTGCGTGTGAGGTGAATTAAATGAATCTTTTCAATGTAAATTCGAGACAGACCGATCAAGCAAGAGAACTAATTATAGATCCAAATGTCTCTTCGGAGGCGATGATACCGGAATTAACTGTTACTCTACCACTTCGTCGCAATAGAAACGATGGGGAAGAAGAGGCTGAAACAAGAGATGAAACCTCACCCGTATCTGAACCTACACCCCCCAATATTTCTGTTCCCACACCCCCGATCAGCGAACCTACCCCAGTTCCCACTCCTATTATTGTTCCTGCGCCTGTCCCGGAACCCGAACCTGAACCCGAACCCGTTACGCCAGTTGACGAAGTCGTACCCGAACCCGAACCGGAAGTCGTACCCGAACCCTCACCGACTCCAACACCTGACCCAACTCCAGAACCGGGAACAGAACCCTCACCCACCCCAACTCCCTCACCAACTCCCACACCCGAACCCGGAACAGAACCCGAACCAACTCCCACACCCGAACCCGGAACAGAACCCGAACCCGGAACAGAACCGGAAACAGATACTCTCCCCACCTTCGATAATTTAGTTCAAGGCAATGAAGGCAACAATAACTTAGTCGGCAGTGGCGGAAAAGATGTCATTTCGGGCTTGGGAGGAGATGATACTTTACTCGGGTTTCAAGCAGATGACTCCCTCAACGGTAACGGCGGAAACGACATTATTTATGGTGGCAAAAATAACGATACTTTACTCGGTGAAGGTGAAAATGACTTGCTGCAAGGAAACCGAGGCAATGACTATCTTGAGGGCGGCATTGGTAACGATACCTTTTTCGGCGGTTTGAATGAAGATACCTTACTCGGAGATATTGGTACAGATTTACTTTTCGGGGATAAAGGAGATGATAGCTTAGATGGCGGCGATCGCAACGACAGTTTATATGGCGGTGAAGATGATGATACTTTGCTTGCTGGCGGGGGTAATGACTTCCTTAACGGCAACCAAGGTAACGATATCCTCGATGGCGGCGCGGATGAAGATGTACTTTATGGTGGTCAAGATCAAGATAGCATGATTGGCGGTAGCGGCAAAGATTTACTGTTTGGCAATAAACAAGATGACACTCTCGATGCAGGCGATGACGCAGATCTGCTATATGGTGGCAGGGGAGATGACTGTTTAAGAGGTGGGTTTAGTGATGATTTTGTTAGTGGCGACAAAGGTGATGATCTGCTGACTGGAGTCGATCCCACCGCTGACTTACCGGGCTTAGTTGAAATTGATACCCTTATCGGCGGTATTGGAGAAGATACATTCTTACTCGGAGATGAATCTAAACCTTATTACGATAATGGAAATAATGATATTAATGGAATTTCTGATTATGCTGTCATTGTAGATTTTGACTCAACTCAAGATCTCATTCAACTGAGTGCAGGTGATTATTTATTCTCAGATCCCCCTGAAGGGTTTCCTGAAGGAGACGCAATTTTCTTACGAACAGGTGGAGAGAATGAACTTGTTGCTATCCTGGAAGATGTTAATTTAATGATCGAAGAAAATCTTGACGATCTGCCGATCATATTTATCTAATTAACATTCAACCCGCGCCAATATACGGGGACTCCCATATCAAGTTAGTGAATATGTAGAGACGTTGCATGCAACGTCTTTACACGCCTGTAAAGAGTGAGAATCTTTAACTATAATCACAAACCCTATTCATAATTCATAACTCATAATTCATAATTGATTACGGAGTCCCAAAGAAAATTAAATTAACCCCTTGACACTTTTGTAGTATGCATGTAGCATAAGTATATCGAGTTAAACAAGAGTTCATCTGAGGAGGGGATAAAAATGGTACATATTCGATTTGAAGGTCGTTCTTATGATATTGACGAAAATAAACTCGGAATTACAACTCAGATGAACGACAACAGCGTTAAACAACGGGTGGCAAACTTTTTAGAAGTCCGGCAAAATCGCTTACAAATGTATATTGTAGATCGTCCACAAAATGGTGATTTAATTATTCGTCCTGAAGCAGTTTACGGCTAAAACTTTTTCTCATATCCGTATCCTTATTGAAGAAGCTTACACACGAATAACGATTCTAAGGTAGCGATATTTGATATTCAAATAAAGTGAAGTAGGATACCAATACTTTATTGGGAATTAACCTACGTGCTCACTGCCAAACAGTTGGTGTATAGCAGTCGTAAGTGGTTAACAAGCTTTTTAAACTTGTACGGACTTCAATTTTATCAAAATGATTTATTTCACTTCGTAACCCAATCGAAGAAGCTTACATACTAGCCAAATAGTAAGGCAATTGACTTAAGATCAATGATTTACAGGTGCGAATCCTGTGTGTGAAATCAACAGCTTTTTTAACTTGTATGAAGTGAACAAAAAAATCCCGTATTCTCATCATAAAAGCTTACATACTTTCACCTGAAACGTGAATACTATCCTGTGTCACAGCTTTTTGAACTTATATGGGATTTCCCCACCACAAAAAATACGTTTTTATCGAATAAAATCCGAAGGGGGTTGAAATGTGTAACGTAAAAAACCAACTGAAAGTTACCCCAAACAAAATCAATTCACAATTAAATTTAGATCATCAAGGTGTACGAACCTTAACGGGTTTAACCTTATCTGAAGCTATTACAGACAATGCAAAACGGCGATTAGAAAAAACAATTGCTAAAACTCAATTAACACAAAATGATTTATTTTCTGCGTCCTTCGTACCGTTTTAGTTCTGTAGCGCTATGCGCTTTTGAAATAGGGTATGAATTGAGTAATAACTAATGAGTAATGAATAATCAGTAAGGAGTATTGTCTATTACCTTCTTCATCATTCATCATTCATAATTCAAAAGATTAATCATACCGCACCCTAACCAATGGAGCCTACATTCGTTCACACAAACCTGGTGCGTACAGACGAAGTATGCTGCAAGCCTAGACCTTAAGTAGGCAATTGCTCTATTGACTTGTGCGGTTCGGAATAGACATGATATAATGGCGATCGCCGCGCCCTAATACGACGAGCTTACATACACTTTCCTCTGGTTTTACCCAAAATCAACAAAGTCATACTAGCTCTTCAAACTTGCGCGGTTATCTTTCACAAGATAAAGCACTTGCGGCGGTTGCCTCCTCAGCTACACTCATAGGAGGTTGTAATGATTGCAATGCGAACAGATGAACGAGATCTACGTTTAGAAATGCTGAATAGCTTGTTAACTACACCCCACCGCAAGCTAGAAACAGTTGCAGAAACCCATCAATTAATAGTTGAACTCGATCCACTATTTTATGGTCACTTAGCAGTATGGTATCACCGTAACGGGGATGTGCGAGATCACAAAGAAGTGTTCATTGCTCACTTACTCACCAGTGAGTTGACTAAACATCGTGACGCTGGATTTATCTTACTACAACAACTGCCGCCTTATCAAGTGGCGCGAGTGGTAGACTTCATGAAAATTCATCGCGGTAAACTGCCTCGTTGCGCCCGTACAGCGGTTCGTCGGTATCTGCAAAAGCGGGAACAAAACCCAGCCGTTTTTGATCGCGCAGCCCTGCGGGGACGCAAAGCCATGAAGCATCTCTATGCTAGTTTACATATTAAACCCAGTGAACGCGCCAATGCTATTCTATTCCGGGAGCAACCCCCTGAAGGATCTCTGGCTGCTGTTGTCAAGCAACTCAGTAAGGCAGAAACCCCGACAGAACAAGCGCAATTAATTGTTGAGCATAATATTCCTTACACTATTGCAATAGGAACGATTAAGCAACTGACTCCGGTTGTGTTGGTGGCGTTAATTAATGCCATGACACCCCAAGAAGCGATCAACAACTTGAAGTCTCTCAAGGCACGGGGGGCAATGGATCACCCACAAGTCAAACAGTTAATTGATGCGAAATTGGAAGAAGCCCAAACCAGTAACCGTGTGTCTGCCTTTAAAGCGAAAGTTGCCGCAGAGGCTGCAGAATTGGGGGCTGAAACCACAGCAAAACTGGAAAAAGTCACCAATGAACAAGTCAAGCGTCGGGGGGCTATTACTCAGTCTACTGCATTGCTGGTGGATAAATCGGGTTCAATGACTCAAGCCATTGAAATTGGTAAACGACTAGCAGCGCTAATTTCTGGGGTCACACAAGCCGATCTATTTGTGTATGCTTTCGATACGATGGCTTACCCTATCAAAGCTGAAGGCAAAGAGTTGAGTGACTGGGAACGGGCATTTGAACATATTAACGCAGCAGGTGGTACGAGTGTCGGTTGTGCGGTAGAAGTGATGCGTCGTCAACGTCAAATTGTTGACCAATTCATTTTAGTTACCGATGAAGGGGATAATACTAGTCCTTATTTCATCGATGCTTACCTCAAATACAGTCGGGAATTGGCGGTAATGCCAAATATTGTAATCGTTAAAGTGGGTCGATATTGTTGTGAATACATTGAAAGCCAACTGAAGCAAAAACAATTACCTGTTGAAACGTTTACGTTTGCGGGAGATTATTATTCTCTGCCCAACTTAGTACCGCTATTATCTCGTCCTTCTCGACTCGAGTTGTTGATGGAAATTATGGAAACAACTTTACCCGTTCGGACAGATTAATCGAATAATGATTAAGGCATTGTTGATCTTAAGTGATGAGCAATGTCTTTTCTGTTATTAACAATTCATGCTGTTAAAAATAACATCAATTTATTTCTCTATTTTGATTTCTGGGATTTTGCTCCATTCATTCCATGAACCGTCAAAGTTTCGTATATTCTGATAACCTAGTAAATATTTTAGAACAAACCAAATACTTGCTGAACGACCGCCAATTGCACAATAGAAAATTACATTTTTATTATCTGTAATTCCACGACTTTCATAAATTGCTTGCAGTTCATTCATGGGTTTAAAAGTGCCATCGGCTTGATAAATAAGTAAATGTTCGATATGCACCGCGCTCGGAATATGTCCAGCTTTTTCTGTGGCAACAGGAGGCTTTTCAAAAAAACATTCACCCCGATATTCTTGAGCGGTACGAACATCGAGTAAAATACTATCTTTCTGATTAATAAAAGCTTGAACATCCTGTTTAAATGCTCGTAAACTGTTGTCAATCTTTTGTACTTTATATTCAGTTGGAGTGAAACTAGAGTATTCTGCTGCGACAGGATAACCATTCGCTTTCCATTTCTGATATCCACCATTTAAGACTCGTACATTTTGATGCCCAAATACATTTAATAACCAGAAAATAAAAGAGCCAATTCCCGGATAACTGCCGTAAGCAATAATAGTTGTATCTGGAGTAATACCAGAATTTGAAAGTATTTTTTCCATCTGGGTTGAATTAAAATTAATTTGTCGATTAGGTTGTAATAAATCTGTGAAAAGATTCCAAAAAACTGCACCGGGAATATGAGCTTTTTGGTATACTTCTGGACTCATATCAACTTCAACGATACGAATATTAGGGTTATTCAGGTTATCTGCAAGCCATTTCGTATCAACAATAACTTCAGGATGGGCATATTGAGACATTGGTTTTTTCCTGTCATAGCAATAAATCTAAGATAAAATAAAAGTAATAACAATGCCTAGTCCTCAATCGGGTACACTTGATTCATTATGGTTATTTTGAAATCTTTATTTCTCAGCATTACTCAAAGTAAAAATGAGCAAGCGATAAAAGGTCAAATTTCAACACAATTTAGAGACTATTTTGAGGCAACGCGAGGCGGAATATTTTTCTTCGATCAAATGACCGCAGTCGATAGTAATCTTCAAAAAGTATTTAAAATTGCTTTATCACCTGAACACAATCCGATTATACGCTATTTAATGGAACGTCATGCTCCTATTCACGACGCAATTATTATATCTCCTAAAGCTTGGAAACTCATCTGTCCTCGCGCCGATCATAGACATGTTATGGTGGGTCCTGTTGTTAGTAATGGAGAATTAATCGGTGCAGTTGGCTTTACTCGGACTCAAGGAATGCCTGCTTTTAATCAGCAAAATTTAGTCGATTTAAGCGCCCTTTTTCTACATTGATCGACTTGGGTTGCAATAGTACGGTCGCAAAGCGTATCATCAGATGTATTACCATCTCAACTTCCGGGTATAGAATGTTTAACGCCGAAGTGAAATTGAAATTGCGGAATGGGTAGAAAGAGGTAAAACAAATGCAGAAGTTGGGGCGGAACTTTGGATTACTGAAAATACAGTTAAACAAGCATTGAAGCGCATTTTTCGGAAGCTAGAGGTTTCATCTCGTACAGAAATGGTAACTCGTCTTTTTGTCCATGAAAATCATTTTTATTTGGAACATTAACAGATATATAAAATAAAAAAATAGAGATATAGAGTGATATGTTTTATGGACTTTAAATATTCATTTAATTTTATGGTTAATTATAGAGAATATCTAAATAAAGTAGAATTTTTGAAAAATAGGTTTTACTGGTATAAAAAAAATGCTAATAACAAAAAAAAATATACAATAAGTATTTTTGAATCTATTGCCTAATTTCCTGTATAGTAAAATTATTCATCATCAGCCGGGGTTAATAACGAACTAACATAAATCTCAATGGATGAATTCAACGATAAGGTTAAAATTTCAATGATTATTGATGTCCCGCAAACTGCTTCAGCCAGCTTATCAGAAGGAATTGAACTACTGATTGATTTAGCCAAACAAGGAGAAATTGATCCGTGGGATGTTCAGGTTATTGACGTGATAGATCGTTATCTCAGCAGGCTTGCCCCCACAACGGCTGCAACTTCAGAGAATCAATTTACAGAACTATCTCAATCGGGTCAAGCTTTTTTGTATGCAGCGATGTTAGTATTGTTAAAATCTGATAGTTTGACCGCATTAGAAACAGAAACTAATGAAATCGAATTAGACGGTGAGGTGGAATTTTTAGAGGGAGAGGATAACTTAAACTATTTACGTCCGCAAAATCTAGAACGTCAGTTACGTCGCCGTGCCGTTGCTAAAGTTCCCCAGAAGCGACGAGTCACGTTACCGGAATTAATCGAACAACTAAAATTGATGGCGGATGTGATGGCGGAACATCAAATCCGTCCCCGTCGTCGCCGGAGTAAGGTAAAATCAAGAGATGCAGCTAAGGCGATCGCAGAACTCGCTCATCAAGAAAATTTAACCGAAGTCGCAGAAAAACTCGATCAATTACTCAGTCAATCTGAATTTTCGTCCAATCAAGAATGGTTAGAACTCGAACACTTATTACAAATTTGGTGTGATACAATTCAGGCCGAGCCACTCGATACAGAAATAACACAACACTCAGACCCACAACGATCTCAGCGAGTCGGTGTATTTTGGGGATTGTTGTTGCTTTCGTCTCAATCTAAAGTAGAACTGCTTCAGGAAGAATTTTATCAAGAAATTAAAGTGCGGACTTTGCCGACTTCTGGGCAACCCTAACCGATTTTAAATGCTAAATTTTGATGAATTTGACAACTTAATAGAACCGATCATTTTACATAACCCTGACTCCATCAGCGTTTCCCGCCTCATTCCCCTGGGTAGGATTACAGACAAAGACGCGACAAGCGCTACAAATCTAGGTAAATTGGGATAAAGGGATTAATTAGTTTATCGCTTAAACTGATTCAAGTTAGACAATATGACGACTCACTCGTACATAGACGAAGATGATTGCGTTAGTTCTACTCTTTTGACTTAAATACTCATGCAACAGCCACATGTTGAGGAAGTGAATTATGAAAGCCATGATTTTGGCCGCTGGTAAGGGAACGCGCGTCCGTCCAATTACCTATACCATCCCCAAACCAATGATTCCCATCATGCAAAAACCCGTGATGGAATTTTTAGTAGAATTATTGCGCCATCACGGCTTTGACCAGATTATGGTTAATGTCAGTCATTTAGCCAATGAGATTGAAAACTATTTTCGCGATGGTCAACGATTTGGGGTCGATATTGCCTATTCGTTTGAAGGGTCAATTGAAGATGGTAAATTACTCGGAAAAGCCCTGGGGTCTGCTGGTGGGATGAGAAAAATTCAAGATTTCTCTCCTTTTTTCGATGATACATTTATTGTATTGTGCGGCGATGCTTTGATTGACTTAGACCTCACGGCAGCCGTTCAGTGGCACAAAGCTAAAGGGTCTCTAGCGACGATTGTGATGAAATCAGTCCCGCGAGATAAGGTTTCTAGCTATGGTGTAGTGGTCACTGATGCCGACGGACGAATCAAAGCTTTCCAAGAAAAACCGGATGTCGATGAAGCACTCAGTACCAGTATCAACACCGGGATTTATATTTTTGAACCTGAAATCTTTGAGCATATTCCCTCAGACTGTGAATATGATATCGGTGGTGATTTGTTCCCAAAATTGGTGGAAATTGGCGCACCGTTTCATGGTATTACCATGGACTTTGAATGGGTTGATATCGGTAAAGTTCCCGATTATTGGCAGGCTATTCGGAGTGTCCTGACTGGAGAGATTAAAAATGTTTCAGTCCCCGGCACTCAAGTCCGTCCCGGCATTTATACAGGGATAAATGTTGCGGTGAATTGGGATAAAGTCGATATTCGTGGACCTGTTTATATTGGCGGCATGACTTGCATTGAGGATGGTGCGGAAATTGTGGGCCCTACTATGATTGGCCCTAATTGCTGGATTTGTAGTGATGCCTATGTCAGCAATAGCGTTATCTTTGAATATTCTCGTTTAGGGCCGGGAGTGCGTTTGATTGATAAATTAGTATTCGGGCGTTATTGTGTTGATAAGGTCGGTTCTTCGATTGACGTTCAGGCAGCAGCCTTAGATTGGTTAATTACAGATACTCGTCAAGCTTCGTTTATTTCCCCGGCTGAAAGAGAAGCAATTGCCGATCTACTTGCCGATTCATAGCAGCCCATTCTATGTACCTTAAATCGGTTTCAGGCAATAAAACTGCTCTAAAATCCCTGAAGCCGATTCTCAGCCTGTTTTAGTCCTTCCACAGCTCACTCAACCGGGTTATGTCTACAGTTGTGTCTCAGCCATCACTACCGATTTTATGCCAACCGAGTACACCTTATCATCACTCCACCTCGAAACAGTTAATTGAAGTGTTGGTGGATTTACCTTTTTCTGCATCTACTAGCACAAACGAAGACCAGAAACTATTTACTTATCAGATACCGCCTGAAATTATAGTAGAACCAGGAGATATCTTAAGTGTGCCGTTTGGTAATCAACAATTGGGTGCAATTGCCATTCGTTTTGTCTCTCATCTACCACCCGGACTGTCCCCACAACAAGTTAAAGCGGTGGAAGAAGTAATTTGTGCGGGATTTTTTCCGGCGAGTTATTGGCGGCTTTTACAACAGGTGAGCGACTATTATCAAACGCCTTTAATTCAGGTGATTCGGACGGCTTTACCGCCGGGGTTATTGGGACGCAGTCAACGACGCATTCGACTCTGTGGCGATGTGATTCCTGATGGTGCTGAACAGTTTCTCAATCCGGCGGCGGCGGCTGTCTTACAGTGGTTACAAACCGCTAGCAGTTCAGATTATACCTGGCAATATCTACAGCGCCAAGTCAAAGGGGCAAAACAAGGTATCCGAGATTTACTCAAGCGAGGCTGGATTGAAAGTTATCTTGAACCGCCTAAACCACCGACTCCGAAATTAAAGCAAGCGGTGACATTAACGGTTAATCATTTTCCGTTAGATTTAACGTCGCGTCAACAAGAAGTTTTAGAAATATTAAGACGACGAGGCGGGGAATTATGGTTAGAAGAATTACTGAAAATTTGCAATACCAGTTCTTCTTTAATTAAGGCGTTAGAACAGAAAAGTTGTGTGGTGATTACTCAGCAAGAAATTCTCAGACGCGAGCAAGGTATCGCTCAAACAGCGGATCAACCAAAGGCTTTAACTCCCCATCAAACAGAGGCTTTAAATAGGATTAACAGCCTTTCTGGCTATGCTCACGTACTCTTACATGGGGTGACGGGTTCGGGGAAAACAGAAGTTTATTTGCAGGCAATTTCCCCAATTTTACAACAGAATAAATCGGCCTTAGTTTTAGTCCCGGAAATTGGTTTAACACCCCAACTCACAGATCGATTTCGGGCGAGATTTGGGGAGCAAGTTTGTGTGTATCATAGTGGATTATCCCAAGGCGAACGATATGATACTTGGCGCAATATGATTCGGGGTAATCCTCAAATTATTATTGGTACTCGTTCTGCTATTTTTGCACCTTTACCTAATTTAGGGTTAATTATTTTAGATGAAGAACATGATAGTAGCTTTAAACAAGATCGACCCATGCCCTGTTATCATGCCCGAAAAGTGGCGCAATGGCGGGCAGAATTAGAGGATTGTCCGTTAATTTTAGGTTCAGCAACACCTTCGGTTGAAAGTTGGCAAAAAATTAAATTATCCCCTCAAAATATATCAAAAAACTATCACTATTTATCTTTACCGGAACGAGTTCATGCCCGCCCTTTACCGCCTATCGAAATTGTTGATTTACGACAAGAATTAAAACAGGGAAATCGTTCTATTTTTAGTAATTGCTTACAAACGGCATTACAACAATTACAACAACGTCGTCAACAAGGGATTTTATTCATTCATCGGCGCGGACATAGTACATTTGTTTCTTGTCGCAGTTGTGGTTATGTAATGGAATGTAATCATTGTGATGTATCGTTATCTTATCATCAAATTCATAGCCATGCAGCCCAACAATTAAAGTGTCATTATTGTAATGATTATCAACCTTATCCTCAACATTGTCCGGCGTGTGATTCTAAGTATTTTAAACATTTTGGTAGTGGTACACAGCGCGTCACTCAAGAATTAGCTAAGCTATTTCCGCAATTAAAAATTATTCGATTTGATAGTGATACGACTCGCAGAAAAGATGCTCATCGGATATTATTAACTCAATTTGCCAACCGAGAAGCTGACTTACTCGTGGGGACTCAAATGTTAACTAAAGGCTTAGATATTGCTTCAGTGGGGTTAATAGGAGTCGTTGCCGCAGATGGACTGATTCATTTACCTGATTATCGCGCGAGTGAACGGGCTTTTCAAACTTTATTACAAGTGGCAGGACGCGCCGGACGAGGGGACGATCCAGGACGGGTGATTATTCAAACTTATACCCCAGAACATCCGGTTATTCAAGCCTTGCAACGATACGCTTATGAACCCTTTATTAACGCTCAATTACAGTCTCGTCAAGAGATGGGTTATCCTCCCTATTCTCGGTTAATTTTATTGCGCCTCAGTAGTTTAGATCAAGCAGAGGTAACCAATACGGCTCACGAGTTGGCAACAATGTTAAAATCAGAGAATTACGAAATATTAGGGCCAGCCCCCGCACCAATTTTACGGATTGCCAATCAATATCGTTGGCAAATTATATTAAAATTGAGTCATAATCAAGCTGTTGATTTACCCCAATTTGAAACATTACGCGATACTGCTAACGCAACACTTCGCGACCGCTGTCCCCGTTCTGTTCGTTTAATGATTGATGTTGATCCGCTAAATTTCAGTTAATCTAAAAAGCGATAACTTTTTGAAAGCAGAGATAACTTATGAATAACTGTATCGTAATGGCAGAGATTGTTCAAGATCCTCAACTGCGCTACACTGCCGAAAGTCAGATCCCAATAGCTGAGATGATGGTTCAGTTTCCCAGTATTCGTCAAGATGATCCCCCTTCTATTATGAAAGTCATTGGCTGGGGAAATTTAGCCCAAGAATTAAGCCAAAGATATCATCAAGGCGATAGAGTGATTATTGAAGGACGCTTAGGGATGATGATGATAGATCGTCCTGAAGGCTTCAAAGAAAAGCGGGCAGAATTAACCGCTAGGCGGGTTTATAGTGCTTCGGGGGTTGAAGAGGTTTCCGACAGTTCTGCCCCTTCCAGTAGCTCCTCAGCCGCCCCTAGTAACGTTGTGCCATTGGAGTCTAGAAACCGTCCGGCTACTTCCCCGACTCCTGAGGTTTCCTCCTCCCCAGAACCCAGTACCCCGAGTCCCGCTGCTCAGCCTCTAATTCCAACTGAGTCTGATGATCCAGATTATGATCCGATTCCTTTTTAAATCTAACAGAAATTAAAATTAATCAGTTTTTGTTGAATATATTCTCCCATCTAATCTATAAATTATTAGGTGGGGGATTTATCGCAAAAGTCAGAAGTCAAACTCTTGCTAGATAAGAATTTAAGACTTTTATCGTGTCCTAACAGCTTAGCAGCGACTGCTATATGATTAGTTTTGAAACTTATTGATATTTCGCTGATCATGAAATCCTTTAACAGCAAGCTTTTATAGCGCTATTGAGATATCAATAGAATATTGTTTGCTTCATAGCAGAGTCACAAAAAAATGGACAAAACTTAATTTGCCCATTCAAGAGAAATACCTATGCCAAGTCTTAACTAAATCGTGAGAAAATCAGTGCTATCTAGAATTGCTGCGTCGATATTGTTTAAGGTGACTAAGTTTTCTGTGCTCAGGTCAACTGGGTTGGTGTAGCGAATGGTTGTATTCGTACCATCGTCAACAAATGATAAATCAGCAAGGTTAATGCCTTCCAGCAATAAGTTATCTGTACCATCATCGTAGTTTTCGATCATGTCATTGCCATCGCCGGAGCGTAACACGAAGCTATCTGCACCCTGACCACCGAGGAGAAAATCACGACCTTTGCCCCCATCAAGGGTATCATTATCATCTCCGCCGAGTAAGCTATCTACGCCGTTGCCGCCGAATAAGCTATCTCGACCTGTACTTCCTTCTAAAGTATCTGCGCCTTTACCGCCGAGGAGAGTATCTTGATCGAAACCCCCATTCAAGAAGTCTGCTCCATTATCACCTGATAGGATATCATTACCCGCTCCACCCAACAACGTATCGGCAAAACCTCCGCCACTGAGTTGATCATTTCCGTTGTCACCCACCAACGAATCCTCTCCACCACTACCGAATAATGTATCGTCGCCCGTTAAACCCGTAATAGTGTCATTACCTCCCCGACCATCAATAATATCGTTACCTGGACTACCCGTAAGTCCATCATTGCCCGAAGTACCCAAGATCGGGTTATTGGGGTTCATGAAATCATTATCCGTGATATTGACAACGACATCATCAATCGTTAAGCCATCAAAGCTAGTATCACTGCTGGTTACCGTGTGACTAATAGTACTGATGTGGTCACCTTCAACAGAGCCATCATCTACAGCTTCAACAGTAACGGTTTGTGGAGTATTCCAGTTGCTGCTATTAAATGTCAGTGTGGCTTGATCGGTGGTAGACTCACCATCAGAAGTGATATTGACAACGACATCATCTGTGGGTTGAGAGTCTAATGTGATTTGATAAGTATCGGTTGCGCCGCCTTCTTCAACTTCTGTGCTGCCGTTAGTTTCTGTGAGCGTTATACCGGGCATAATTCCGGTTTGATCGCTAGTCCCAAAAGCACTAATGGCATTACCTTTACCAATTTGGTTATTGCCGCCACTGGTAAATGAGTTGACCGTCCCGCCGACGAAGTCAACATCGCTGTTATCAGCATTTCCGGCAACGAAACTAGATGTAACGGTTGTCGAGGTTATGTTTGTCCGACCGAAGCTCGCAATACCGCTACCGCCCCCGGTTCCGTCTTTATCCTCAGCTTCGTTTTGGGTGACAATACTATCGGTAATGGTGGCTTTACCAAAGTTAAATAGTCCACCGCCGTCAGATCCTGCGGTATTGTTGCTAATGGTGGTTCCGCTAATGGTTGCGCTGGGGAAGCGACTACTACCCACTACATCTTTGACATAAACTCCACCGCCGTCATCCCCTGCGGAGTTACCTGTAATGGTGCTATTGGTAATAGTGGTATCACCAAAAATTGCTACACCGCCACCATCGGCAATTCCAGAAAGAGATTGGTTATTGCTAATTGTGGTATCAATGACTGTAACATCTCCAAAGTTGAATAACCCGCCCCCGTCGTTGGTGGAAGTATTGTCTTCGATGGTACTACCGGAAATGGTGCTTGTGCCGAGATCGTTGGTGTAAACTCCGGCCCCGTCATCTTCAGCGAAGTTACCTGTGATGGTACTATCGGCAATGGTGAGAATACCATTATTGAAAATCCCTGCACCATCTGCAAAACGAGTCGTGGTTTCGTTGTTGCTAATGGTACTATCGCTCAGGCTGAGGGTTCCTTGGTTGAAGATACCGCCCCCATCATCGGTTGAGGTATTGTCGTCAATAATGCTATCGGTAATAGTGAGATTTTCATCATTGAAGATACCGCCCCCATTGCCTGTGATGCTTCCACCTGTGATGGTAATGCCTTTTAAGACAACGTCTACTTCTGTATTTGTGCCGTCATCAATATTAAAAACTCGTGAGTTATCACCCGCATCAATGGTAATATTATTGGTTTCTGCATCAATGGTCAGGGCTTTATCAATAACCAGTTCACCACCTGTCAGAGTAATGATTCCACTAGAATTAAAAGTAATAGTTTCTCCTGGGGCAGCATTTGCGATCTCGTCACGCAGTGCCATTTCATTGGGTACAATTGTCGCCATATTCTTTATTTTTTGAGTTTTGATTGTTTTGAATGGATTTGAGTTAGTCAGACTAAATGAAACCCTTCTCACTTAACATGACCATTTTTCTCTAATCCGGAAAAACTACCTTTATAATTCTTATAACTTCTTGCTCTCTATGATTTAATCGCGCTCTATCAATTCGTGAGAATCGCTCATGTATACTTTTTGGCTCAAGAAAAGATAGTAAATTTACTTAAATCAGTATTAGGGTCTATTTTAGTAATATCGTTTATATGTATAGCTTACAAGCTTTAAAGTTGGATTTTGCTGCTATAATTTTTTATAATGATTTTCTATAATATCCGTATATTTACGATAATTTGAAATTCTTAAATATTTTTATGATACAGCACCCAAAATCCGGATACTTAAGTACTAAAAATTAATCATTTTAGAAATAGATGTCAGATTGGTATTTTTCAAGACTCGTATATTCACTGTAATTTGAAAGGATTAAACATCTTTCTGATACCCATCAAAATATCCGGATACTGAAGTACTAAAAATTAATAACTTTAGAAATAGATCTTAAATTAGTCTTGATCTATTTTAAGAGTTGTGCAGTTCTGAAATAGCACGCTTGCGCGATCGCTCGGGTGTTAGGTATTAGGTGTTAGGGGTTAGGAACGTGAAAGGATTGTAAAATAAAGAGATTTGTGATTATTCGTTACTGAAATCTGTAAACACACCAGGGATCGTTGCTATAGTCGGGGAAGTGGGTCAAGAAGCACAGTCAGGATGAGGCAGTTGAACACCTTGAGGAGTAACGGTGGGTGGAGTTTCGGTTAATACAATATCACCTGTAGTGGTTGCGATCCAACCCTGTGCCTGACGAATGGGTGAGTGTTGTTGAGTGGGATATCGAATGACAACTTTAGACTCGGCTTCAGTGATAGAAATTGGCTGAGTTTGTCGCTCCATATTTCCTTGCTGTTGGGGTGCAGTTTCCCACTCCACTAAGCCCTGTAGTGCCGTTAACGGTTCAGTTGGATTAGGTGGTAACCCTCCCCGTCCACTAATGACTAACGAACTGCCAGCGGCTATTTCTGCTTCTGTGGGTTGACACAAATTTTGGCTGACTAATGTATTGATATCAATGATTTCACTGGGAAGATTAACAACTTCTTGGGTAAAATCGTTAAATGTATTGAGTTCGACATTACCATCAATCCCAAAGGCAGAAGTGGCGGTAATTTGACTATTATTATCACTAAATAAAACTTCCGCATTCAGTTCAATATTTCCCCCTTGTCCCTCAACCGCATTGGCGCTAATTTGACTGTTTTCTGCTAAAACTGCTATTTCTGTATCAATATTAATATTCCCCCCAGTTGCTTCTGTCATGGCATTGGTAGTAATTAAGCTATTATTATTTAATCGCAGTTGTTGGGTATTGAGGGAAATATTCCCTTCCGTTCCGATAGCCGTTTCAGCACTAATAATACCCTGATTCATTTCAACTGAATTGGCATTAATTGCTAACGAACCCGCTGCACCCTCTCCAAAACTACTGGTGGTAATAGCCGCGCCATCTTCAACTAAAATGCGATTACTCTCAATGGTGAGACTACCGCCATCTCCACTACCAATAACTCCGGGTGGAACATCACTAAAATCTTCGACTTCGGTTAAAATACTGCTGGGAAAACGACCATCAAAAGAAGTCCCGCTTAATTCTATCTCTGGGGCAATAACAGTTAAATTACCACTATTTCCCGAACCGGATGTGCCTGAACGAATTTGTCCGCCATCGCGTAGGTTAATGCGTTGCGCTTCAATTGTTGCATTCCCTCCATCACCACTGGCATTACCACCCAATACGGCAGTTTGAATACTGGTGGGGGGAAAACCATTAACAGACAAACCACTAATATTAATTTCGTTAGCCTCAACCCTCAAGTCACCACTGTTACCTGTGCCAAATGTACCTGTACCCAACTGTGCGCTGTCTTTAACTGTAATTCGTTCGGCACTGACCGTGAGATTACCTCCCTGACCCGTTGCAGTGGGTAATACAGTCGTTAAAATACCACTAGGAAATACACCGCCTAAGAATAATAGAATTTGTTCTTCAATGGGGTTTGTGGCTTCTGCAATACCAAGACCCACTGCCTCAATTTCGGTGGCGTGAACTTCAATATTTCCCCCTGACCCGGTTCCGGCAATGAGTGAACTAATTTCTGCACCTTCAGTTAAACTAATGCGTTCTGCATTTACTTTCAATGTTCCGGCACTGCCAGAAGCGCCATTCTGAACATTAGTGATTAAACCACTGGGACTATTTACAGAGACTCCTGTCGCTTCAATAACGTTTGCATTGACGGTTAAATTACCAGATTGAACGGTTTCGGAAGAACTAAACATATTCGTACTGAGTTGTCCGCCATCTCGTAACGTGAGGCGATCTGTATTGACGGTTAAATTACCCCCGTTACCGCTAGATCCGGGTAATACATCAACCCTCAACCCTGTTGGTATTACGATATCATTCACCACAGAAACGCCACTGGCCTCAATTTCTCTAGCATTGACCAAGATATTCCCAGCATTGCCACTGCCAAACGTACTGGCGGTAATTTCTCCCCCGTTTGTTAGGGTTATGCGATCGCTTTCAACATACAGATTACCCCCATTTCCCTTACCGACTCCATCGGGAACCAAAATGCTGAAACTTTCTACATTGGTGAGGATGCTACTGGGAAATAATAGATCGCTAGATCGACCGATTAATTCTATCTCACTGGCAATAACAGCAATATTTCCACTATCTCCGAGTCCTGAAGTTCCGGCCCGTATTTGTCCGCCGTCTCGTAGGGAAAGATGATCCGTTTCAATCAAGATATCTCCCCCTTGACCACTCGCGCCAAAAAAAGCGGAGGTAAAGACAATACTGGGTAAAGGAAATGCCGGACTGCTGCCTGTGACTTCAATATCCGAGGCACGAATACTGATACTTCCACTATCACCCATACCGATAGTACCAGCTCCAATGATTCCACTCTCCTGTAAGCTAATGGTTGAAGCATTAACGCTAAGGTTTCCCCCATCTCCACTGCCTCCTGGAAATACGGTTGTAGATAATCCTGAGTTGAATTGGTTATTAAAAACAGATAAAAATGCTGATAGTAAAGGATCTTGAGTCGTCGCCGTAACAGTTTGACGAATATCAATATTCTCCGCATCAACGTTAACATCTCCGCCATCTCCTGCACCCCGGACGACGCTGGCAATAACTCCCCCATTCGATAATGTTAACTGTTGCGTATCAACGGTAATATCCCCACTGTTCCCGGTAGCTGTGGTTCCGACAATGCTGCGTATACCCGCAAGAAATTGATTGTTTTCTGGGTCTGTGGGGAAAACCGGATCGTTGGCTACACCGCTGGCTGTAATATTATTGGCATTCACCCGAATATTTCCTGCATCTCCAAGTCCGAGTGTGACTGTTTCGACCGCAGAATTTGTGAGGGTAAGGTTTTCTGTATCAATCGTAATACCGCCAACGGTTCCGACTGCATTTGCACCACTATTAACACTAATTAAGCTATTATCAAGTTGAATCTGGGATGAATCGATTGAGATGTTACCCGCTTCTCCACTACCAAAGGTACTGGCAGAAATTTCTGCACCGTCTGTTAAAGTAATGCTATCGCTGTTTATGGTTAAATTCCCAGCGTTTCCACTACCAATTGCGCCGGGAATAAATGCAGAGAGGTCTTGTACGCTGGTGGAAATACTACTGGGAAAAATACCATCAACTGAACGACTAGAAAGTTCAATCTCGCCCGCACGAATCATCATATCACCACTGTCTCCGATACCCGATGTACCCGATTGAATGCTGCCCCCGTCTGTTAATGTGATGCGTTGGGCTTCGATATTTAAATCGCCTCCTTTTCCTATTGCGGTGGGAGAAGTAACACCGGTTGAGATATTACTCGGAGGAAAGCCTGTGGTTGCGACTCCGCTGATTTCAATGTTGTCTGCTTGAATACTGAGATTACCGCTATTACCTGCACCAAAAGTTCCTGCACTCACGGTTGCACCCGCTTGTATAGTCAGTTGTTGAGTATCAAGGGTGATATCACCTCCTGTCCCAGTGCCACCCGGAAACACTGATGTGCTAATAGTACTGGGAATTTGATCCCTAATAAATTCTATCACTTGTTGCTGTTGAGGATTGGTGCTACGGGCTGCATCGCCACCGATAATTTCTATCACGTTTGCATTAACGGTAATATCTCCTCCATCTCCGTTACTAAAGACATTGCCACCAATTGACCCGCCTGCTGTTAGACTGAAAATGGGTGTATTAATTGTAATATTACCGCCATGACCAGAACTCCCAGATGCTAAGCTATTAAACAAACCACTGACAAATTCACCATCTGGAGAAACTCCATTTGCTTTAATACTTTCAGTGGCATTAATATTAATATTTCCCCCATCTCCTACTCCTGAAGTTGCTGCACTGACTCGTCCCCCTTGGAGAAGGGTTAAACGCTCGGTTTCGATAGAAATATTACCGCCATTACCGCTACCAATTGCACCCGGAAATAAGTTATCAAGATTTTCAACATCTGCCAAAATACTACTGGGAAATAACTCATTATCTGAAGAACCAATAATCTCTATTTCATTGGCGTAAACTGTAATATCACCACTATCTCCTACTCCTGAAGTTCCTGCTCGAATTTGCGCTCCATTTTGCACAGTTAAACGTTCTGTTTCAAGATTAATATCTCCCCCATCTCCTGTACCAAACGGACTAACTACAGTACTAATTAAATTACTAAATGGAAAACCACCCGCAGCATTGCCAATAATATTAATCTCGTTCGCTGTTACATTCAGGTTACCTGCATTACCCGCACCAATAGTTGCTGTACCCGTAGCAGCACCATTTCGTATAGTCAGTTGTTCTGTATTAATATTAATGTTTCCACCGTCACCTGTTGCTTGGGGTTCAACAATTGCTAAAATTCCACTGGGAAATTGTCCATTTAAAAAATTAGAAAGTATGAGTTGCTGTGGATCGGAAGTTTGAAAAAAACCGACTCCGTCAACTTCAATGTTGTCAGCATTTACAGTAATATTTCCGCCCTTACCTGCCCCAAATACATTGGCTCCTAATTGCGCCCCATCAAGCAAATAAAGCTGTTCGGTATTAATCGTTATATCCCCACCAATGCCTGAACTTCCAGCCACCACGTCGCTAAAAATACCGCTAATTCTTGTACCCTCTGGTGATAATCCTACCGCTTCAATCTTCTGTGCATTGATATTTAAATTAGCGCCGCTACCACTATTAAATGTTGCTGTGATTAATAATGAGCCTTCTTGCAATTGTAAATGTTCTGCATTAACTTTTAAAGTTCCGCCTTGTTCACTTCCTAAAGTATTGGATTGAATTAAAGAACTTTCAGTTAAACTAATATTTCGACCCTGAATTTGAACGCTACCGCCGCCTTCACCACTGACATCAATTAACGCATTATTACTCAGTTGAATATCTTGAAATTGATTAACTTCTGAATAATCTAAAGTGAAATTTGTATTATTTTGATTAAGTGTAACTGTACTATTATTACCAATACTGCCTAATTCAATTATTCCTTGTTCTGCCGTTAAAATACCGCCATCAATTATAATATTTCCGCCTATTAATCCTAATGTTTGTCCGGGTTGAACTTGTAAACCCACACCATCAGCGGTTGATTGATTAATAATTAATCTTTCTCCAGGAGAGTTTGATATTGACCTCTCCCCCAACCCCTCTCCTGTGAGGAGAGGAGAGTTAGATAAATTACTGTTCCCTAAGGGTAATTGATTAATAAATAATGCTGAAGGATTAACGGTTAATAATGTATTATTATTGGGTTGAGTGGCGCTAAACTCGCCATTTTCCCCCAGACGAATGCTATCAGCAGTTGAGGCAAAAAATGACCCTCGCAGGTCTAAACGGGCGTTAGGGCCGAAGATAATGCCGTTAGGATTAATTAAAAATAGGTTCACACTGAGCGCAGTCGAAGTGTTAGCCTCCCCCAATACTCCCAAAGTGCCGAATATATTACTTGGATTGTTTCCGGTTACCCGAGATAATATATTTTCAATCCCAATAGGATGAGCAAAATAAACACTAGTTCCATTTTGAATATTAAATTCTTGAAAACTATGAAATAAATTACTTCCTCGTATTGCCCCGCCTTCAATTTGACGACGTTGTGAATTAATCGGATTAACAATAGATTTTTCTGAACCTAATGTATTATCCGGAACGATTTGTGCATTAGCTTTATAGCTATTTAAATTGAGAAAAACTAAAGATGTTGATAATATAAAAGGTAAAGATTTATTCATGTTTCAAGGTTCATTTTTGAAATGATGTTAAATTTATAGTGAGTAATCGGTCACTTTTTCGGAGGATAAATAATGCAATTAATGCTCCTAATACTGGAACGCCTGCCCAAAAAAGATGATTAGGCGGTTGATAAGGATTTAATAATTGTTGATAGGTTGAGAAGACAGAAACAGCGTGCATTCCCAATAATGCGCCGTAGGAAAAGGTTTTAAATAATCCCAATAAAAAAGCTAAAATAATAATAGTTTGAATAATCCCAATAATAACGGAAACACCCGGACTGATTTCAGAGAAATAAAAGTTTTTAAAAACTCGTTGAGCCAGTTCTGGTGCAACAATTTTTTCTATTGACCACACTAGGAAAAAAATCCCAATACTAATTCTGATAATAGCTAGGCTAATGAGGAGTTTATCTTCATCTGTCATGGTGAGACTCCTAAAATAAGATTTAAGTATATTTTACCGGAGCATTGTATCTTGAATACTTTATCATTATTTTATAATACAATAGTAAAGACGACTGATTTGTTACTATAGTAATCCGGCCAGGGTTGATAAAAATTCTCTATCGTCTTCCCTCTGTGTCATGAGTATCTTTGTGATTCATTAAACCAAAGTTTTTGTCTGGGATTTAAGAATGCTATATCTATTTAAAATTGCTATAATTTATCTTTCTATTTAATCATAATGTAGCGATGACAACACCAGTAGAATATCAACAACGACGGCAACAATTATTAGCAAAAGTTGGCAATGGAACCGCGATTTTTAGAAGTGCGCCAATGGCTGTCATGCACAATGATGTTGAATATGCTTATCGCCAAGATAGTGATTTTTTCTATTTAACCGGATTTAATGAGCCTGATGCGGTAGCGGTGTTTGCGCCTCATCATGAAGAACATAAATTTGTTTTATTTGTCCGTCCTAAAGATATAGAAAAAGAAACCTGGACGGGTTATCGGGTTGGAGTTGACCAAGCGAAAGAAAAATACGGTGCAGATGAAGCATATCCGATTCATGAATTAGATGAAAAGCTGCCTCAATACCTGAAAAAAGCAGATAAAATTTATTATCGCTTAGGACGAGATCAAGGCTTTAATCAAAAGATTTTAAGGCATTGGCAACAGTTCATTCGCGTGTATCCAAAACATGGAACAGGCCCAATTGCTTTACAAGATGCGGGGACTATTTTGCACCCGATGCGATTAATTAAAACAGATTCGGAACTGGCAAAGATGCGGAAAGCGGCTGATATTTCTGTTAATGCTCATAATTTGGCAAAAGAAATTGCACAACCGGGAAAATATGAGTATGAAATCCAAGCGGAAATTGAACATATTTTTGCAATGAATGGGGGAAATCCCGCTTATCCATCCATTGTTGCCTCTGGTGTTAATAGTTGTATTTTGCACTATATTGAAAACAATTGTCAGCTACAAGATAATGATTTACTCTTAATCGATGCGGGATGTTCTTATCAATATTACAATGCTGATATTACTCGAACATTTCCGGTAAATGGGAAGTTTACACCGGAACAAAAAACGATTTATGAGTTAGTTTTAAAGGCGCAATTGGCGGCAATTGATCAGATTAAACCGGGCAACCCTTATAAGCAAGTTCATGATACAGCGGTGCGGATTTTGGTTGAAGGTTTGATGGATTTAGGACTCTTAAAAGGAGATATTGAAGAGATTATTAAAGAGGAAAAATATAAACCTTTTTATATGCACCGTACCGGACATTGGTTGGGTTTAGATGTGCATGATGTCGGGGTTTATCAATGGGGAGAAAACCCTCAACCCCTGCAACCTGGACAAGTGTTAACCGTTGAACCGGGTATTTATATTTCTCCTGAAATTAAACCCGTAGAAGGACAACCGGAAGTGGATCAACGTTGGCGAGGAATTGGAATTCGGATTGAGGATGATGTGTTAGTAACAACGACGGGTTGCGAAGTTTTAACCGCTGCCGTCCCCAAGTCTGTCGCCGCAATGGAAAGCTAAAATAACTGAGTATTACCAGAAAAAACCTCAAATCTGATAATATTGAAAACGGTGGGTTACGACAATTAATTTTGTGTTGAACCCACCCAATCAAACATTAGAATTAACGACCAATTCGACCCGCAAATCCTGATGCTTTAAACTGCTTTAATTGTAAAGGGGTTTCTAGATTAGTGGGTACAGAAATCCGGATTTCAAATTCGCTTTTTCCCAGCGGAACTTCATCAATACCACCAAGTCGAGTCCGGTTTTGCATCACCCGGTTATCATTAACATCATAAATTCTGCCGAAAATATCAGCATCATAAATATATTTGCCGGATGTATTGTTGAGTGTTCCTGTCACCAAAAAACAGTTTGCTCCTTGACTGGAAAAACTCGACACTGTACCCTCAGCCAGTTCTGGAGGACAGTCTTTGTAACCTAAATCAGAAACTTTCATCTGAATGGCAGCTAAAGCTGGGGGAACCCAGAGCCAAGTTATCATTCCGATTAAAACAGAAACGAGAACAACCGGAAAGATTCGCAATCTCATATATCTTACCTTTTAGCCTTCAAAATACAGCATACCGTAGTTTGTTCCCCTCCGCGATCCTAATTCTCAACACAAGCGGCTAGACTCCAATACCCTTAATTCAGGCAGAGTTTGTCTAGCCGCATGACGATGTTATATTTTCAGCTCAGATTTGTAATCTGTTGCCGTCTTACTTGTTCAGATTTTTAGCCATATCACGGAACATATCCATATTCGAGTCAGCTTTGCGCCGTTGGGTGGGTGTTCCTGTCGGGGTTTCGGCTGGAGTAGAGGGGGTGAAAGAAGAAGTAGAAGACTTAGAAGACTTAGGCGTATCGAAAGACGCTTTCGGTGAAATTTTTGGCGGAACTGTTGGTTTTCCCCCAGAGATTTTGGGGAAGGTCTTTTTCACTTCTTGCTGACGACGCATAAACTCTGCATTCCCAAAGGCTTGAGCAGCGTCTGGGTCTAAGAAATAATCTTCCCCGTCTTTATCTTTTTTACCAAATAGGCCGAATAATCCTGCCATAATTTTTTCCCTTAATAACTACAACTAATTTGTATCGTTATGTAAAATTATATCAAATCTTGTTTTAAATCTCGATTTTTTTCTCATAATTTTCTGACATTTACTCATTTTTAGATTGATTCTATTCCTTCCCCCTGACTAATTGGCTGTATTTTCCCCTGATACTTCAGATTTCCAAGCTTTCAACTGATCGATTGTAAATAAGGCTGTAAACTTCAATCCGGCTTCTTGGTAGAGTTGTGTGCCGCCTTGTTGTCGGTCAACTAAAGCAATAATCTGATTCACCTGATATCCTGCATCCTGTAAACGATTCACTGCTTTCAGGGCGGATTGTCCAGTGGTCACGACATCCTCTAACACGACTACCTGACTACCCTGGGGCAATTGTGGCCCCTCAATATAAGCCATTGTTCCGTGTCCTTTGGCTTGTTTACGAATAATCAAGGCAACGATGGGTTGATTCTCATAAGCAGAAACCACACTGACTGCACTGACCATCGGGTCAGCCCCCAGGGTGAGTCCGGCAACGGCTTGGGTTTCTGTCGGCAGTAAATCTAATAATAACCGACCAATTGCCAGCGCCCCTAACGGATGTAAAGTTACCTGTTTGCCGTTAATGTAATAGGTACTGCGCTGACCGGAAGAGAGGACAAAATCTCCTTCTTGATAAGCAGACTGACAAAAAAAGTCCAGCAGCCATGTGCGTAATTGTTTGAGGTCTACAGTTGCCAGGGATGAATTTATATCTGTTGATGGTTGACTCATGATTTTGATGCATTAAGATGAGTAGGCGTGGATCTAAAGTTCCATCCTTCAATTTGCCAGTTATGGTCTGAGTTGGCAAACTAAAGATTAAATTTCTATATTTCTTAAGAGGACAGTTATGAATCTCTGTTCAAGAGTTTACCGTGGTGTGTTCGCTTTACTCGGCGCAGCTAGTATCTGGGCTTGCGTACCGACGGCTGAAGCACAAGAGTATGATCTCGATTTCTCGACGGGTTATCAACCCTTCGCAATTCCATTTAATGAGGCGGCTTCTAGAAGTTCGGGCAGTGCGTTTCAAGGACAATCTTTTTTTGGGGTTACCTCATTTTTCCTTGGGGTTAGCTATCCCTGGCCCCTCAGACTGAATGCTTTTCCTGAAGCGTTGATTGCAGATGATGCGGCGCGGATTAATCAAGTGTATGAAGAAGCATTGATTAGACAAGTTTCTAGCGATCCGGTTATCCGGACTCCTGATTTAATTAATCCTTTTAATACTTCGATTCTAACTCAACCTTCATTTATTGATATTGATTAATTTTTTATGGTGCGTTATTAAGCATGATTAAAGCGCGGCGCACCGAATATTTTTTATATCAATATTAACCGATAGAAAAAAAGAGAGGATATTTTTTCCTCTCCCAAATCATTCTAAAATTGTCAGAATATTATCCCAGTAACATATCCCACCAAGTACTTCCATAAAATAAAATAGAGACCCAACCCGCTGTTAATAGAGCTCCAACGAGCATTCTATATTTTTCTGGCATCAGTTTTCCTCACTTCTTGATAATGACCTCTACACTATCAGATTTTAAGCTAAATTCAGTTGCTATAATCACAGTTTTATAAGTTTTTGGTTAACTTAATTAACGATTTCTCAATACTTCGATTTATGACTAAGCATCTGCTGGGTTTAAGGGAATCATTGACCCTGTTGTATAGGTTCCAATCGGACTCCAGATTGCATAGGGCATGAGTAATAAAGCAGCCCATTGAGACATAGGCCATACACTTAAAATTAAGAGTAAACTAATCAGAACCCCTGTTCCGCCTAAAATTGTACCTGCTCTTAAACTACGCGACTTACACATCACTGGTGTATAAGCAATTGTGACGACTTCTAATAAGAAATATACTCCCATAAGCAGCCATGTTCTGAGGGTATTGGGTTCATTTTCCCATACAATATAAGCCGACCAAGCTGCAGCGATAAACGTAGTAATCCAAATTGCCGGAATTAATTTTTCAAACGTTAACCATTGAGGACGTTGTAAACGGTTGAACCAACGCATATCTTCTGAGTTGAGAACCGCATTACCTGCCCCTGCTATCAGTACAACAACACCGCCAATGACTAACCAGGATGGAATCATGATTCTAACTCCTTTAAAGTTGAAATAATAGATCGCTGTAGTGATAATTTAATTAGATCCCTAAGCCGATCTTAAAGAGAGAGGGCTATTTTTTATTCTGCCTTGCGATATATTTTGAAAAAAATAATCTGAAAAAAAATAATTTATAGGATGCATCATTCAACACATCCTACTTTGTGGGCTTCGAGTGATTAAACCTTAACTCAACCGAGTCGATGATTACTTTCCATCTGTAAGCGTGACTCATCTCGGCTGGCAGATTTTAATAACTTCTCTTCTTTAGATTGAAATACAACTTGAATTGCTTTCATTAATCGATTGGGTTGAGTATTTCTCGGGGAAGTTTGTTGTCTTACCTTCACTTTTTTAACCAAGTGACGCATCACAGATGCATCAAGTTCATTAATAAAATGATCTGCAATTTGATCTCCCATATAATCAATTGCTTCTGAATATTGTTCCATCAACCCTTCAATTGCTTCAGATGTCTGTTGATTGATATCTTCGTTAGATTGTTGAGATGGTTGTTGAACGTCAGGCTGATTGTGTTCAGCAGTGGGAACGGGTGCAGATTGAAATTCTGCAGAATTTTGCGGAGGTTGAGTAGAGTTAGGGACGCAATGACTGCGACGATTAACTAATGTTTGGTATTCAGGTACACTCATCCCTAAATTATGGAGATGGTGATGGACATGGTCAATCAAATCTACTTCTTGAGGAGAAAATGTGGGCCGATTTCCATTAATTCCATGCAATTTAGCCCAGTTTCTCAAAGTCAATTCGTCCCGAACTTGGTATCGCTCTAGGAGTTGAGAAATATTAAGATCAGTTTCAGGGGTTGTTTTGAAATCACTCATAATCAATTCCTTGATAGTTATGCAACCCCAACTCATTATAGATGGATTTGAGAACAATCTGTGTAGATTATTACAGAGCGATCCTATTGTTAACCTATTGTTACTGTTTCTTTACCTTTAAAATATTCTCTCTTAATATTCTGAGGTTGTCCCAATTTATGGCAACATACATTCGGGTGTTGCTGGGTTAGGAATAAGAGGCCTTAGAAAACATCACTTCTCGTGATTCTTGTCTAATTGAGCCGTCTAGGGCAGCATGCTGTAGCTGAATAAAAGCGTGAAAGTCTTTCTGGCTATATTTCGTCATTTGCAGCAGATAACGAAGCTGTTTTTCAACTTCGAGACTTAAATAGCCTGTTTTCAGGATTTCTTGAACCAACTGATCGATGATTCCCATATCGGCTCTATTTAGGCGACTATTATTCATCTGACTTTGTGAATCCTAACAATTTGAAAGATATCTACATATTGCTAAATCAAAATGTAACATTGAAGTTAACAAAATAATGTGTTTTAGATCACATCTATCTCAGGGTATATATAGTACTTTCAGCACAATTAGTAAATTTTATCTGTTGCTAAAGTTATCGTTATCAGTACACGGGCAAAATCTGTGGCGCTAGCTATGTCAATCAAGGATTGTAACAATTTTTACTGTTTCTGATTTGTCTAAATATAACGTTGCACGACTATAGAGATTCTCACTCAATCGATTCAGACTGACATGACATGACAGACAATGATAATCAGGGTGATGATTGGGCAAAACTCACTGGGTTGAGAGAAAGTTTTGCCGTATAGAGCCAGTTAAATTCGCGCTGAGTTTATTTGATTTAAGCGATCGCGGGTGCGATTAATTGCTTGGGTGAGTTGTTCAAATCCAGTCCCCCCATAACTATTACGGGCAGCAACCACTTGACGAGGTGCGATCGCCTCATAAATATCGGTTTCAAAAGCCGGATGTAACTGCTGCCATTGTTCTAAACTTAGATCTTTCAACAGTTTTCCCTGCTGTAAACAAGTCCGAACCACTTTTCCGACTAAATTGTAGGCTTCTCGGAATGGCACCCCTTTGGCCGCCAGGTAGTCCGCCACATCAGTTGCATTAGAAAAGTCTTCCGTGACAGCCGATGCTAAGCGAGGGGTTTGAAATTCAATTCCTTCTGCTAATAAGATTGTCATCGCTTCTAAACAACCTTTAACTGTTTTGACGGTATCAAACAACCCTTCTTTATCTTCCTGCAAATCTTTGTTGTAAGCCAAAGGTAAGGCTTTCATAATCACTAACATCCCTTGCAGATGCCCAAACACGCGCCCGGCTTTCCCCCGCACTAATTCCGGTATATCTGGGTTTTTCTTCTGGGGCATAATCGAGGAGCCGGTGGAACAATTATCCTTGAGACGAATAAAGCCAAATTCCTGAGAAGCCCAGAGAATCATCTCTTCCGATAATCGGCTTAAATGCACCATAATTAAACTGGCAGCAGATAAGAATTCTACGGCCCAGTCGCGATCGCTGACACCGTCTAAGCTATTAGCATAAATGTTTTTAAATGTCAATAGTTCGGCGGTATAATGACGATCGATCGCGAATGTGGTTCCAGCTAATGCACCACAACCGAGAGGACTAATATCAACTCGTTTGTAAGCATCTGCGAGGCGTTCTGTGTCTCTATTTGCCATTTCCACATAAGCCAAGAGATGATGGGCTAAACTAATGGGTTGGGCGCGTTGGAGATGAGTATAACCGGGAATCAGGGTTTCGACATGGGACTCAGCTAACTTCAATAATACGGTTTGAAACTGAACCAATTGGCCGCAAATTTGCTGAATTTGATCCCGCAGATATAATCGGGTATCGGTTCCGACTTGATCATTGCGCGATCGCCCCGTATGGAGTTTTTTACCCACATCTCCGACTATTTCTATGAGTCGCCTTTCGACCGCAAAATGAATATCTTCAGCTTCGATACCGGGGTTAAATTTGCCGTCGCGATGTTCAGAGCGAATTTGTTCTAAACCCTGAACTAAAGTTTCTCCTTCTTCGGGGGAAATAATCCCTGTTTTCGCCAACATTTTGGCATGGGCGACAGAACCCGTCAAATCATATTCAATCAGTTCAATATCAAAACCGATACTGGCATTAAAAGCGGCGATGGCAGGATGCAAAGCCGTTTCAAACCGTTCACTCCAAGTTTTAGACTGGGTCATAGTTGAGATTCATCGGACAAAGAGTTCTGGGTTAGTAATTATATGGCAAAGTGGAGGAATTCTTACTGTGTTGCAGATCTCCATCAACAACCCATGACAAATCACTATTTTAGGGTGAAACACTCCTAATCCACCAGCCTATCCCAATACCAATCAGAAAAGCCCATACTTGTCCTGTTTCGATGAAATTACTCCAAGCGTTTTGGAAATCTCCAACGATGTCAACATCAACTTGTTGAGCTAGCACAACAGCAAACATACAACAAGAGATACAACTCAACTTAAAAGTCCGACGCGACAGAATTTTGGGATACATGGTAAGTCTCAGTGGAATAATCAGGTTGAACTTGCACCACCACCAGGGTCATATCATCAATATTATGGCTACCGGGGCCGACAAATTCATTCACTTGATTAAAAATATAATCTAGTATGGCTTCAGCACCATCACAATTTTGACAAGCCCATTGAAAAGCAATTTGTAAATTCTCTTCATCATAGCGATCGCCTTGTTGGTTCGCCGCATCAGTAAATCCATCTGTGAAATAAATAATAGTATCACCTGGATAAAGCTGAACTTGGGCTTCTGAGTAACGGGTATCGGCATCTAAACCAATTAACATCCCTATGGTATCTAAGCGTTGAATTGAATCAGTGGCAGCTTGCCATAATAATGGGGGATGATGAGCCGCGTTACTGTAAGATAATATCCGCGTTTTAGGATCGTATTCTGAGTAAAACAGGGTAACAAACCGATTAGAATTCTCCAAATCAGCGTACATCACTTGGTTGAGGTGCTGTAAAATCTGTCCGGGGGAGTGACGGTTAAGGACTTCTGCCCGTAACATTCCCCGAGTCATGGTCATAATTAAGCCAGCCGGAACCCCTTTCCCCATCACATCTCCGATCACAATACTCCATTGCACATTGGTATCAGGGTGAGCATTGGTTTGTTGGTCAAAGTTAGAAGGAATAAAATCATAATAATCACCCCCCACACGATTTGCCGTATCACAGCGGGCCACCACTGACATTCCTGGAATTTTTGGGCATTGACGGGGTAATAATTGCAGTTGAATTTCTGCCCCAATTTCTAATTCTCGGTCTAGGCGTTCTTTTTCGCGCAGAGAAACCGCCAATTCATCATTAGAGATAGCAACGGCTGTTTGGTCGGCAACTAAACGAATTAATTTTTGTCGGGTGGGAGTCCAACGATAATTCGAGTCATGACTGAAGACGTAAAGTCGGCCGCGTTCTTGATTATTGACCAATACCGGAGTTCCAAACAGTTGTACTTCTTTGCCCAGACAATGACTCATCTGATAGTCTAAACTGGTGATGTAGTTGGGCAGAACTGCTTGAGGAAACTGATCGACCGATGCTGTTTTCGGTTGAGTGGTGATTTGACGGGTGGCGGTTTCGAGTGCAAAACGGATATCTTGGCATTGGCGGCCCTCCTGACAATGAAGCCGCTGGAACCGAACCTGCCCATTTGATTTGAATAAAATTAAAGCACCCCCATCAGCATCTGTTACACGACTGACCACTAACGGGGTTAATTCCAAAAATTGATTCAGGTTATTAAAACTACGCAGCGCAAACCCAAGAGAACTTAACAACTCATTGACATTTTGCTGTTCTCGGTGCAAGCGTGCAACTAACTCCTTGAGGGTAATCACAGGAGTCATGGAAGTGGGAGAAGTTGGAGGAGTGGGAGAGGCCCAATTCACAGAGTGGTTTGAATGTTGAGGCATGGGCACTGCTGTCATATCAGTTTGGGATTTGTTAAAAGTTTTAGGTGACTTTGGAAATAATATGAGGTTAATCAAATAACGCAGACAGGAGTTGAGGGTAAGATGCAACCTGCTCAGGCAATCAATGAAATATTTTAAATTCTATGTGATTACCGAGAAAGTTATCCCGGCATTGGATAAGTTTCAGGTTTTTGAGGCTAGTGAGTGAATGGTTGTGATCTTAATTTAGTCAGGCTAAATTTAATAGAACTTCAGTAACATTGACAGACTTTCCCCAAAAGTTTGAAAGCAACCTTGTCAGTTTTGCCAATGTCAAGCCAGCCATATTTTTTAGAGTGTAAAGTACCGTCAGAGCTAAGATGATCCATTAACCACTTAACAAAGCTTCGATAAACTCATAACTGGAAAAGGGGCGTAAGTCTTCGATACTCTCTCCCACTCCGATAAATCGGATCGGTAAACCCAACTGTTGAACAACTGCGAGCGCCACACCACCTTTAGCAGTTCCATCTAATTTTGTCAAGATCACCCCGCTGAGTTGGGCGGCTTCAGCAAAAACTTCTGCTTGTCTGAGGCCATTTTGTCCTAAAGTGGAATCTAACACCAGCAAGGATTCTATAACAGCATTCGGTGCTTTTTTATTGATGATGCGACGAACTTTACTTAATTCCTCCATTAAGTTCTTTTTATTCTGAAGACGACCCGCAGTATCGACGAGTAGCAATTCGGCATTACGGCTATTGGCTGCTGCAATGGCATCAAACACGACGGCTGCTGGATCTGTATTTTGACCGGGGTTAGCAATCACATCGACCCCACTTCGTTCTCCCCACACTTTCACTTGCTCGACGGCTGCCGCTCGGAATGTATCAGCCGCTGCAATTAAGCAATTGTACTCTGATTTCCGAGCCAGGTGAGCAATTTTACCAATTGTAGTCGTTTTTCCCGCTCCGTTGACACCCGTAATTAACCAAATATTCAATGTTTCTTTTTCTGGGGCAAATGTAGGAGAATAACCATTTTGATAGGGAGATTCTAAAATATCCCGCAAGACTTGTTTCAAATAGGCGATCGCGGCTTCGGGGGGTAAGGCTTCTTGTTTGAGTTTTTCCTGCAAAGCGGCAATAATGCGGTCAGTCGCATCAATTCCCACATCGGCTTGTAGCAACAACGATTCAATTTCATCAACCGCCGCTTGATTCAGCGGCCCCTGTCCGACAATCGCTTTAAGTTGGTTGAGTAAATTTCGGCGAGTCCGTCCGAGTCCTCTCCAGAGTTTCTGTAACCATGTAATTTCTTCAATGGCCACTTCATCCGGACGGCGACCTTGATTGGCTAGGACTTCAGCCGTCCACAAAAACATCTCATCAAAAGCAATATTGTCTGCTGCTGTTGCACTGGTTGCAGCCACTTCTTCCTCTTCTTCTTCAATCGCGGTTTCCCTGAGTCGTTCCATCCGGGCTAGGCGTTCTGCCTGAGTCTGCGCCCACAAGGGCATGGCTGGGGCGGATACGGGTGATTCTGACGTTTCTGACGTTTCTGTCGTTTCAGGTTCAGTTGCTGTTACAGGGGATTCTGAGTCGCCTGTCGTTTCTGGGGTTTCAGCCTCAACCGCAATATTTTCTGGTTCTAAGGTAACCGCTTCACTTTCAACCGTTTCTGTCGGGGTTGTCGGTTCTTCTGTCGGTTCTTCAGCTAGAGGCGCAATATTTTCTTCTGCAACAGTTTCAACTATGACTTCGTCAACTGGCGTAACAGGTGAACTGGGTTGTTCTGCTGCCGTTTCTTCGGGTTCGGTCTGCGTCTGGGTCGTCTCAGCAATAGGTTCTGTCTGTTCCTCTGCAACTTCAGGCGTTTCTGTTTTTTGCTGTTGAATATTTTGATAAGCTGCTTTTGCCCATTTCAGATAATCTTCCGGACTTTGAGTTGTCTGTTGAGCCGGGCTTTGAGCCGCAGGAGTCGGTTCGGGTTCTGGCGCGGGCGAGGTGGGAGTTACCTCAGAGGCAGACTCATTAGACTTTTTCTGACGACGAAACCAATTAAAAACCATGACACTTTACTCATTGGCAGTTGAGACTGTCTTTAAATTATAGGGGAGAGGTTACAGATTATTGGTTACGGTGCAAAACTTGAAGTTTTCTATATTCAAAAATATTCATCTCGGGCAGTATTGAACCATTGAGGGTATTTTTTCAGGTTTTCCCTATCTTGAATACTACTGGAGTTGCCATTGCAGAGGATTTATTGTCTTTAGCTTTTCTCAAAAATCTACCTCGATTAAGAAAGAGAGTCTGAGGAAATTCTAATTCTTGATTAGCAAAAGATGAAAGCTATGATTGCTGAAAGAAGTTTCTATCCCCCTCCCGGGGAAGTGGATTACATTCGGCAATTAATTACGATATAGTTTCAGGGGAATTACTGCCAAATTTTGCTTTCAAACCGAGGAAGAACACGATGTCTTACGAATTACCGACCTTACCCTATGACTATAGTGCTTTAGATCCGTATGTTTCTAAAAGTACGCTAGAGTTTCACCATGATAAGCACCACGCTGCTTATGTGAAAAAATTTAATGATGCAGTTCAAGGCACTGAATTAGATTCTATGCCGATTGAAGAAGTGATTAAGACAGTTGCTGGAGATTCCGAAAAAACAGGGATTTTCAATAATGCTGCCCAAGCGTGGAATCATAGCTTTTATTGGAATTGCATGAAGCCCGGTGGCGGTGGTACCCCCAGCGGCGCTCTAGCAGATCAAATTAAGGCGGATTTTGGCAGTTTTGAGAAATTTGTTGAAGCGTTTAAAACGGCTGGGGCTACCCAATTTGGCAGTGGCTGGGCTTGGTTAGTGCTGGATAATGGAACGCTGAAAGTGACTAAAACCCTAAATGCAGATAATCCCCTAACCAGTGGACAAATTCCCTTGTTAACGATGGATGTTTGGGAACACGCCTATTATCTCGATTATCAAAATGCACGTCCTCAGTATATTGAGACTTTTCTCAACAACTTAGTGAACTGGGATTTTGTGGCTGATAATTTAGCAGCCGCTACTTAAGTTTTATCTCACTGTTAACTGAAATGGAGAAGCTTCAGAGATAATAATGATGCCTCTAGTTTCTCCTTTTTTATGCTTTCTCATTAATAATAGCAATGATTGATCCCCACTATCCTCATATTATTTTGTCATTTACTTACCGAGAATTTTTTGTTGAAATAGAGCAAGATTGGTTTAAAGGTGAAGCCATTTATGCAGTTTGGGTTAATTCCCAACAAGGTTGTGCGGTTGCCGTTCCCTGTGCCTTGACTCGTTCCGAAGCCGTGAAAAAAGGGAAACGATGGATCGATCAACGGCTGATCTAAGAATTGGGTAATTCACTGCGATCGAGATTGAGAATAAGATGGGGTAAATCCTGAACTTTTCTTTCTTTTTATGCCTATAGTATGTGAGGGCTGGTTTTTAATGTGTCAAAAAGTCCTGAACTTATCCCTATCGACGATTTTCTTTTCATGAGGGATACTAATAAGTTATAGACACTAGGTAGAGTAATAATTATGATAAATAGACCCGTAAAGATTGCAGTTTTCGGCAATATAAGATTGTAGTTTTCAGTCAGATCAAAAAGTGACAACATTAACTAATTTAACTCCCGCTCCGGCTTCCCTCATCAGGGATATTGACACACCAGTCATTGAAGATTGGACAGTCAGTCAACTTGCTACTGCTGAACGGTTAGCCATAGAAAAAATCAGTCAGTTGAAAGCAGCGCAACTTTTTCAACAAAGCATATTAAGCGAAACTCTAAATATTAGTCAGCCGGGAATAGAAACAATTTTTCTCGCGGATCTTTATCGCCGTGCAGGTAATTTTGTCACAGCCGCTCAAATTCTGAATCAAGCTCTAAAATACGAATTAGAAGCAAGCTTATTAAAAGTTTTAGAGTATGAACAACATCTCATTCAAGCACAAGACACTGGCTATTATCAAATGGCTGAAGCTTTAGAAATCTAGTGTTTATGTAAAATTAATTATTATGACTCGATGTTTCATACGAATTAACTAAAAATGTGGAATTTCTGACAGCATCAGAACTAAAGTTCTGGTGTTTTTGTGTGTGTATGTAGAGATGTTACATGTAACGTTTCTACTAATGTAACGCCTCTACAGAGTACTTAGCGCACAAACTTAGGCATCACTTCAGCAGCGGTTAATAAACCATAAATTCCCTGCTGATGCAATGCTACGCCCGCTTTCAAATAGCCAAATGCAGGACCACAAACATTTGCTGCCATACTGGTTTGATCGCCTAAAGTAAAGGTATGAGTTGAGATTTTACCTTCAAACGTTCGTCCTGTAATTTGAACATTTGTACTAAGGGGTTTTTTCGGGTTGCGAGTATCAACCACTCCCCCAACAGTAACACGGTCGCGATCGCAAATTTCCGCCAATTCCAACATAATATCATCGGCGTGTTCCATATTCTCTAAAGTTAAAATACCGTTAGTTTGATCGAGTAAAGTGGCAACTTCTTCATCGCTCATCGCTCTGGCTTGTTCAATGGTGTAACCGGGTAAATGACCAATATCTTCGCGAATAGTTGCCCGATACGCTTCCCAATTAGCAATACCCACCCCGAAGGTGATTTTAACGCGATGAATTTCTGCATAACTCTGAGCGGCAATAGCAGCAGCAGCAGTCAGCAGTCCTGGAGTCGCACCGCAACCTGTAAGATAAGTAATGCCTGCAGCTTGTAAGTCAGATTTTAATTCTAAAAGTTGTTCAACTGCACTGGTGCGCTTGATGGCATCAACTAATACACCCCGCCAACCGGACTGAATAAACTGTTTCGCAACCGATGCCATAAAGGTATTGGGTAAGTTGGGTAAAGCCAGGAAATAACCATCGACGGCCTCTGCTTGTTCAATTAACTCGGTAATGCTGTTATTACTGAGGGTTCCGTAAGGTTCGAGATATCCCAATGAACCTTGAGTTTGATAGATACTGATACACTCATCTGGGTTGAGTCCTGTGGCAGAGTAGGCGTATCCTTTTTTGTCAGCCGCTGCCAGCAGGTGCATTTGTTGTTTGGGGGCTAACACTCGAATGGCAGCCTGTCCGAGTCCACCGAAGCCCAACACGCCCACACCAATAGGACGCTGTGTTGAAGCAGTGATAGATGTTATATTCATCGCGAGTCTGTGTAATTGGACAATTTATTATTATCCATCAATTAGTGTAAAAGTTAGCAAGACCCTATCTCAAAATTCCTGATGATTCAGAGATTTGAGGGACATCAGTGGAACTTTTCATACTGTTTAAATCTATTATAAAATAGCTCTTTCAATCCATGACACAATTTCGCTATCTTTAAATTCTTGGGCTAGGGTTTTCAGTTGTTGAGCAAATGGGCGATATTTTTGATCCAATTCTTCTAAATAAATAGCTCGTTCTTGAATTTTTCGCATATTCCCCAGCATGGCAAAGTTATATAAAACTTCCATCTCCTCAATCGGCGGAATGACTATAGATTGAATCATTTGATCATCTTTTCTCTGATATTTTTCTAAGAAGATTTGTAATTTTTCGATCTCAAAATCATCAGCTAGTTTCTCAATTTTTTCAGTAAACTGAGTGTATTGAGGAGAATTGGATTTTAGTTGTTTTATTTGTTGTTGAACTTGACAGAGATTTCCCTGGTTTAATAAATTCGACAGTTGAATCAGTTTTTCTTGAGGCGGACTCTTTATCATAGTCTCTTCTGAATCAACTAGATTTAAAGGACTAGAATTTTCATAAATCCATTCTAATTGTAAGTATTTTTCTAAGATATTAAATAATTTATTCTCATCTACTGGTTTCGGTAAAAAGTCATCACAACCAGCTATCCGACTTTGCTCGAAATCCGTCTGCATAACACTAGCTGAAACAGCAATAATCGGAATGTGTTCAAGTGCTGGAATTTGCCGGATTTCTTTGGCTGCTTCAAACCCTGTTTTAACGGGCATTACTAAATCAGTTAAAATCAAATCCGGCTTGATATTCTGAGCTAATTCAACTGCTTGCTGACCCTCTTCACCCAGAATAATATTAAACCCTAAAGATTCAAGCAGATTTTGTAAAACGAGACGATTTTCTAGTTTATCATCTACGACTAAAATTGTTTTTCTTTCACCTTGATAGGCCACCATGGTAGCGGTAGTTTCAATTGGAGTGTTTGGCGCTTTTAGTAGTACAGTAAAAACACTTTCAAAGCTAAATATTGATCCTTTATTAATTGTACTACTCACTTTGAGTTCACCTCCCATCAAATCTACCAGTTGTCTGGTAATGCTCAATCCTAATCCAGTTCCTTCTGTACGGCGTTTCACATCTCCTACTTGTTCAAATGGTTGAAAAATATGTGTCATTTGTTCAGGAGTCATTCCTACGCCTGTATCGATAATTTCAAAACAAATTTTAGTCTGACTAGAGTCAATATCAGTTTTATTAATTCTAAGCTTTACTTCACCAGAATCGGTAAATTTTATCCCATTCCCCAATAAATTTAATAAAACTTGCCGTAATCGTTTTTCATCAGCTTTTATTCCAATTGGTAAATCCTGACTCTGTTCATATTTAAATAAAATATCTTTTTCAATAGTACGCATTTTAATAATACCGACAACACCTTCAATAAAAGTCGGAAAATGCAGTTCATCTAAATAGAGTTCCATCTTACGAGCCTCTATTTTTGATAAATCTAAAATATCATTAATTAAGGTTAATAGATGTTGACCACTGTTTTGAATCGTATCTAATCCTTGTGTTTGAGAGGGAGTTAAATTCTGGCATCGCTTGAGAATCTGAGCATAGCCTAAAATTCCATTTAAAGGCGTTCTCAATTCATGACTCATATTAGAAATAAATTCACTTTTGGCAAAGTTGGCAACTTCTGCTTTTTGCTTAGCTGTTTCTAGTTCAATAGTTCGTGTTTTTACCCGATTTTCTAAATCTTCATTAACACTTCGTAGTTCAGCTTCATTTCGTTTTCGCTCTGCTAAATATAACAATCCATAACTGAGTCCAATGATAGAAATTCCGACAAAAATTAGCCAATAACGATATTGATATAAAGCTTGTCTGAGAGAAATTTTTCCCCAGTTTTCATAAGGACGAACTCGCAGATTTCGTAAGGTTTCATGAATGGATTGATAATTAGCTGGAATAGTCCAACCTTGATAACGACCTGCACTCGCTGCGGGATGATCGGGCGGCATTTCGATCAGTGCAATTGCCACATCTTCAGCGAGGGTTACAGGGGTGTGTGGCATCACGGCAAAAGGCCATTCAGGATAGAGTTTTGTGCTTAATACAAAGGGAAATTGCGGCTGATTTTTCTGATTCAAAATGACAAAATCATCGAAGTCTATTTTACCTTCTAATGCCATCCGTTCTAAGGTATCAGTCCGAACCGTTCCCGCATCAACTACACCATCTTGTACGGCATAAACCACCGCATCATGACTCCCACCAAATTGTAGGTCTTTCAACTGGCGATAAGGATCAACTCCTGCTTCTTTTAAGGTTTCCCAAGCCATTTGCCAGCCTCCAAAAGCAATCTCATTCACTGCCATGAAGGTTTTATTTTTTAAGTCTTTTAAGTCTTGAATATCATCGCGATCTGAACGCCGAAAAATAACGGCACCAAATTGAGTATAAGGTTGACCTAAACGTAAGTTTTTTAAGGTGGCAATTCGCCTAGCACCATAAACCCATTCTAATTCTACATACATTCCTGGATTGGGCAAGACAAAATCAACTTGTTGATTGGCAATCATCTCTTCCATCGTGTTAAATTCTAATGGCACAAGCTCAAAAGTATGATCCGCAATTGTTTCACTTAAATAATCAAGAGTGGGTTGCCATTTTTCTTGTGTTATTTCAATTCCCCGAATAGACATTACGCCCACTTTGATGGGTTCAGATTGAGAATTGATCGGCTTGTCTTGACTAATAACTTCAGCCTGAGTCGGTGATAAATTTATTAATATATCACCCCCTATCATGGTCAGAATGACCGTTAAACCCATAACTATAGAACGAGAGAGCATGATAAAAAATAAATCCTTTAATTTAAAATCTAGCAGTTATCTAAGAATTGTCAATCCTAATCCTGTTTCTTCCTCACGACGTTTCCCATCTTTCACTTGTTCAGAAGATTGATAAATATGTGTCATTGATTCAGGAGGTATGTCTACAGCTGGATCGATGATTTCAATATTAATTTTAGCCTGACTATAGTTAATATTACTTATGTAAACTTTGGACTTTACTTCACCATAATCTGTAAATTTTATCGCATTTTCAAGTCAACTTGATAAGACTTGTCCTAATCGCTTCTGATTAACTTTTATTTCGATTTTTAAATTTTTATTCTAATATATAAATAGAATATCTTTTTCAATAGTACGCATTTTAATAATACCGATAATACTTTCGAGAAAACTCGGCATAATACAGTTCATTTAAATAGACCTCCATTTACGGCTCATTTCCTCTTTCAGTAAATCTTATACTCTATTAGGCTGTAATCTGTATTATTGAATTTATATTGTAGTTTTTTATAGAGGAAAAATCCGAATAAATAGTTCTTGTAATTTCATATAATTACTATTAATTGGAATAGAATTATTTTATGTTAAAATTTAAGATGATTCAGTTAGATTAAAAGAACTTATTATTTTGATCATAGATTTTTTTTTGAGTCAGCCATTAATTAACTAATAGGCAGAACAATAATGAACTGTGTTCCTATGCCAAAATGTGATTCACATTGAATTTTACCACCATGTTTTTCTTCAATAATTTGCCGGGAAAGAGAAAGCCCCAAACCTGTTCCTTTACCAACGGGTTTAGTTGTAAATAAGTTATCAAATATCTTAGATTTTACATTTTCTGGTATTCCTTGACCATTATCTTCTATTTTGATAACTACCTGTTTTCTATCTACATTAGAATGAGTTTTAATATTAATTTGATAGTTATATTGATTCATATCTGTTGATGCCATAGATTCACTCATCTCATCAAAAACATCAATAGCATTCGCAATAATATTCATAAAGACTTGATTCAATTGTCCAGGAAATCCTATTATTTGAGGTAAATCTCCATATTGCTTAATCACTTTAATTTCTGGACGACTATTTTTTGCTTTGAGTCTATGTTTTAAAATCAGTAAAGTGCTATTAATGCCTTCATGTAAATCGAAAGATACTTTTTTATCTGTATCTGCACGAGAAAAGATTCGCATAGAACTACTAATTTCTCGAATTCGATTCATACCTATTTGCATAGAGGATAGTATTTCAGGTAAATCTTTTAATAAATAATCTAATTCTATTTCTTCAGCATTTTGTTTGATTTCTTCCCCCGGATTAGGAAAATATTTTTGATAAAGCTGCAAGTGTTCTGTTATATCTTGCAAGTATTCTTTAACATGAGTTAAATTGCCCGAAACAAATCCAGCCGGATTATTAATCTCATGATTAATTCCTGCCATCAGTTGACCTAAAGCTGACATTTTCTCACTCTGCACTAACTGAAACTGAGACTGTTGTAGCTCTTCTAATGCTTGACTCAATTCAACAGTTCTTTCCTCAACTCTTTGCTCTAATTGTTGATTAAATAAATATAAATTTAAATGTAAATTAACTCGCGCAATCAATTCGTCTACTTGAATCGGTTTTGTAATATAATCAACTGCACCTACTTCAAATCCTTTTATTTTATCTTCTGGATTAGCAAGAGCGGTCATAAAAATGACTGGAATATTCTGGGTTTCGGGTGTTGATTTTAATTGAAGGCAAGTTTCAAAACCATTGATTCCAGGCATTAATACATCGAGTAAAATTAGATAGGGATGAGCATATTTTGCTCGTTTAATACCACTTGCACCATCTCGAGCAATCAAAACATTAAATCCTTGTTGCTCTAAAGAATTCACAGCGATTCTTAAGTTAGTGGGATTATCATCAATCACTAAGATTGTATTTTCGGGATCGTGCTGGATACTTTGGAAAGTTGGCTGAGCGATCATCATATTGCTTAATTCTTTATTATCTTTTAGACTTACAATTTAATTTTTTAGTTTCATCGATGGCTGATAAAAATAGGATAAAGAAGGAATATAACATAATATTTAAATGAATTTTCAATATTTTTATTCATTTTGGGTCGTGAGTTGCCACCCACGAAAGCTAAGATTTTAATCTCCCTGCTACTAGAGTAAGTTATGATCTATTTTATATCCAAGAGCAGTTATACTGAAAATGTATTGTTCTGATGCGGCATGATAAATATCAGTAAAGTTACCGAGGGTCACAACAAAAATGTGATAATTTGACAATACATGATGGCAGCACCGACTTGATCTAACACTAGAATGCAGAAAAACTGTGAATAAATTGATTGCTATTCAAAATTAAGTAAAGTTATCAGGATAATATCATATAACTTAATCGTGCGACTGCTGAGGTACAAAAAAACCCGGCTTGGACTTCCAAACCGGATGAGTTAACAATCTGACTGTTGACAATAGCGCTATTTTAGAAATGACTTCGACGCAAACGAGTCAGTCCTAACAAGCTAATCCCTAAACCGATTAAAATAGTAGGTTCGGGTACAGGTTGAGTCTCGTCTAGATTAACCACCTTGATTTGATATGCTAGTCTAGATTTAGTTGGGTTAGAGCCTTCTGTCCAGCTCATGGTAGATGTTCCAGTCAGCTTAAAGGGTTCAGAAACATCGCTAATGCGGAGATAGTCTACTCCAAAATCGCCCGATACATTTTCTACTGCTGAGCGATCGCCGACTGCGACTCCATCGAGAAACAGGTTATCGACGACAGCGCTTGTACCGTTGTTGGCACGGGTACGGATGAAGATATCAGAAAAAGGTGCTGTGAAGGCTTCTGTGACCGAACTCAGGAGGTTTTCTGTACCGTTTTCAAATAGGTTATAAGTCCAGCCTAAGTCTGTGTATTCCAGGGAGAAGTCGTAGGATGCACCATTACCCCAGTTAAAATTAGCTTCATCCAAGCCACCACCTGTTTGATGGTCAAAAATCTTAAATTCGTATTGGGCTGCCCCTCCGACATCGCCATATCGGCTTTCTGCCACAAAAGCAGTGTCATTAGCAGAGTCTCCGTCTGGGAAGAGGGCGTTATAGCCATGATCGGCTTCCCAAGCTGTGCCATCGCTGCGATATCCATCGGAAGTCATGTGACCCCCTAAGGTAAAGGCATTGGCGGCAGTGGATAAACTTAAACATCCTAAAGTTGTCAGGACAGTAGATTGTAAAATTTTTAGTGTATTCATGGTTACTTGTTTATTATGCAAAGTCAGTATTTTTACGGTGACAAAATAGAGGCTTACTTCTGATATGTTTTTCAGAAAAAGCTGTTGTTACCGAATATCAAGGAATATAATTAATCGTTCAATTACAGCAGCTTCATTTACTAGTTCAACAAAATTTTCAGAATTTGCCTATAACAAGTAGCATATTTTACAAAATCTTGAGGAAGTACTGAGGTAGAATTAAAGATTCCGTGAAGGATTATCCCCCTCAATAACACAAAAGTTATATAGCCGCAGAAGATTCAGTGTAGATATAAAATTGCCCAGAATTTATGTCAAACGATGAAATTAATTTGAATTAAGAAATTTCTGCACGATTTTAGCTTGTAAGTCCTAATCAATCTCTTTATCATTAAGTTTAAGAAGGGCTTCATACCTTTTCGACCTCTACCTGGCTTGCGATACATGGATATTCAACTCATCAACATCGGTTTTGGTAATATTGTGTGTGCCAACCGAGTCATTGCAATTGTGAGTCCAGAATCAGCACCGATTAAACGGATCATTGGAGATGCAAGAGAACGAGGGCAGTTAGTTGATGCAACTTATGGACGACGAACTCGCGCGGTGATTATTACTGATTCAAGTCATGTTATCCTATCTGCTATCCAGCCGGAAACAGTTGCTCATCGATTTGTCCTCACAAAAGACGGTTCAACTTGAGAAACATAGAGCAGATTTGTTTAATTAACGAATCACTTACAATTAGTCACTCACACAACAAATTATGAGAACAGGTCAATTAATCGTACTTACCGGGCCGAGTGGGGTAGGAAAGGGTACATTAGTTCAATCTTTACTGCAACGTCATCCCCAACTGAATTTATCAGTTTCAATCACGACTCGTTCTCCCCGTCCGGGAGAAATTGATGGGGTACATTACTATTTTGTCGATCGCGATCGGTTTAAAGAGATGGTAAATAAGCAGGAGTTGTTAGAATGGGCTGAGTTTGCGGGAAACTATTACGGTACTCCTTTACAACCTGTTTTACAAAAAATTAAAACCGGGGATTCTGTCCTATTAGAAATTGAGTTACATGGGGCGCGGCAGGTACGGAAAACGTTTCCCCAAGGGATGCAGATTTTCATTTTACCCCCGTCTTTAGCAGAATTAGAACGGCGGATTCGTGAGCGGGGTAAAGACTCGGAAGCGGCGATGATTTGCCGACTGCAACGGGCAGAAGAAGAAATTCTTGCCAAAGATGAATTTGATTTTGTTGTGGTTAATGATGATTTTGATCGGACTTTGAAACAGTTAGAAGAAGTGATGTTTGCTGTCGCTTAAACTCTATGTCAGCTTGATGCTGGCATTTTAATTTTTTATATCAAAACTATCTATTTTCAATCATGATGCAACGAATTTTAGAACCCGAAGTGATGGATACTGTCGCTGAAGCAGTTGAATATGACGCGATGGATTTTACCTCCGTTAATACAGATTTTGCTCAACTTGCGATTAGTCTTTGCCCTGAAAACGGCACGATTTTAGATTTAGGAACAGGTACAGCAAGAATCCCTATTTTAATTGCTCAACAGCGTCAGAGACTTAATATTATTGGGATTGATTTGTCGGAAAATATGTTAAAAATTGGATCTGAAAATGTGAGTCGGGCGGGATTAAATGCTAAAATAAAATTGGAGAAAGTAGACGCTAAAAATTTAGATTATTCAGATCGACAGTTTGATGGAATTATTTCTAATAGTATTATCCATCATTTACCCGATCCGCTCCCTTGTTTAAAAGAAATTAAACGAGTTTTAAAACCGAATAGCAGTATTTTATTACGGGATTTACTGCGACCCGAAAATACAGAAACTAGGGATAATTTAGTTGAAGAATATGCCGCCGACTGTAACCCTCATCAACGGCAATTATTCCGAGATTCTTTGCAGGCTGCTTTTACCTTAAAAGAAGTAGAGCAAATGATTCAAACAGCGGGTCTAGAAGGCGTTAAAGTGTATCAATCTAGCGATCGCCATTGGACAGCAGAACGAGCTTCTCACTAAAATAGCTTATAAAAACTTTTTAACAGTATTGCTAAATTCTTCGTAAGGTTTGACTCCCACTATTGTTTCTTGTAATTCTCCGCCTTTGAAAAACATCACCGCCGGAATACTTCTAACTTCAAAGCGTTTGGCGATGGCTCTGTTATCATCTAAATCAAGCTTGAATACCTTAACTTTATCCGTATATTCTTCAGCCAGTTGATCCATTAAAGGAGCGACCATTTTACAGGGGCCACACCAAGTAGCAGTGCAGTCTATAACCAATAAAGACTCATTTGCTACCAGAGAATCAAACTCTGTTTCATCTTTAACAAAAGCAACTGTACCCATTTTATTTATCCTAATTTACTAATATTTTTCTATCTTTAATATTGTCTACTGAATAAGTACATTTGTCTAGGATTTATAATTTTATCTGAGGCGCTTGGAATGTACCCTAACCCCTCACCTCACAAGCACCTCTTTTACGAGGAGAGGAAGGGTGAAAAACACCTTAACTGGTTAACAGTCGTATCAGGGATTTTCTTGCCCTTCTCTGTAAAAAATAGTCCGCTTGGGACACAATTTCCCTTTCCTAAGAAGAGAGGGCATCGGTGAGGTCCGTTTTCAATTCATCTCCCTCACGTTAATTTATAATTTTACAGAGACATTTCTACAACACACATCAGAAGATTAGCTAATTTTTTCTTCCTGAACAAATGTCAAACTTTCAAATTCTCCCTTATTGTTATAACGACGAATTAAACGTTGACGTTGAGTGGGAGATAATAACCATCCAGCCTCAAAAAATACAGGCGACCGCATTTGTACTTTTTGCGGCACTGTGGCTGATGCGCCATCGGGCAATAAAAAGACTTGTATCGGTTGAGAACTTTCGTCAAAATATAAAATAGAATTCTCAATCTTAGCGCTGGAAGAAATTGTTTGATTCCCAAAAGAAAGCTGTTGTTGCAGTCTACCAGAATTGTCTAATTGTAACTGCATTTGTGTCTTCAATGTATCAGACGGTCGTAAATCTGGATATAATGTAGTGGCAACTCCATGCCAAGTTCCGAGCAACATCTCAACCGTTAAAGGAGGTTGTTCTATCTTTTCAGTGTCGGCGCGATGTTCCCGAATTAAAGTAAATTGTTGTAAATTACCTTCAGGATTACACAATTCAACCACACGTAAGCGACGGTTATCTTGGATAAAGCCAAATTCCGCCCCCGACGGAGAAGTCGGACTCAGTTGCAGTGGGCCTTGAGAAAATGCACCATTCTCAAAAAATAGCAAATCTCGTCCAAATGATTGATATTGCCGGACTAATTCATCAGCGGGGGGTTTTGTGATACCATCAGGACTCGGTGGAAAACGACGCAGGGTAAGGCGAACGGTTTTGTTATCCTCCAACTGTTCCAAAATCAAGATGCTGGGAGTGTCTTTGACCATCTCTCCCTGAGGGGAAATATTGGTAAATGAACCGTGCCATTCTCCTAAATTTTGTAAAAAATTATCCCATTGTGATCCCATCATTCCACCTCATTCTACCCGGAAATAGCTACCCATGTCTCAACTCGGAATGGTTACCCTGCTGACAGACTTTGGTTTGCAGGATGTTTATGTTGGTGTGATTAAAGGCGTAATTGCACAAATCAATCCTGAATTACAGGTCATTGATCTAACTCACCACATCCCTCCTCAGAATATCGCTGCGGGTCGTTTTTGTCTAATGAATGCTGCTGCTTATTTCCCGGCGGGGACGGTGCATCTGGCGGTTGTTGACCCCGGAGTCGGTACATCTCGTCGCGCTATTGCCTTGCAACTGCCTCAAGGCTATTTTGTCGGCCCTGATAACGGTTTATTTAGCGGTCTGGTTCGTTTAGCCGACACTGAACCGGATACTGAAATTATAGCGGTTGAACTGAGTAATACTAATTATTGGCGATCGCAGTGGCCGAGTGCAACGTTTCAGGGTCGGGATATTTTTGCCCCGGTTGCTGCCCATTTAGCCTGTGGCATTCCTTTAGAGGATTTTGGTAATTTAATTAATCCGGAAACATTAGTTCAATTAGACTTACCCGATTGTACAGTAACGGAAGGAAAAATTGACGGTTATGTTCAGTATATCGATCAATTTGGTAATTTAATTACTAATATTCCCGCTACAGTTGTTGAGGATAAAACCTGGTTTGTGGTGATTAATGATTTGGAAGATCATAGAGTGAAGGCGAAATCTAAAGTTAGTAAAAAGAAGAAGAAAAGGAAAAAATATAAATCTAACACTAATTCTCAAACTCATGCGGTTGTTTCTCGTATTATTGCCAGTGGTCAGACTTACGGAGATGTTCAACTCGGACATTTAATTGCATTAGTCGGGTCTCATGGTTGGGTCGAAATTGCCGCTAATAATGCTAATGCTCAAACTCAGTTACAATTAAATTGGGGTTCGCCTGTACAAGTTTTACTGAGTTAGTTTAGCGGTTCGTACATTTCTCTGCTAGAGTTACAGATTCAGTATCACCAAGGCAATAGTAATATTGTCACGAATGACGAATAACTCGGTAAAATTAAAGTAATCAGCTAATTAAGGCAGTAAAGCTGTCTGTTATCTCTAACAATGCTGTCTACTGGAAATATCCTCAATAATCGTTTTGCCCTGCAAAAGCCGCTGCAAAGTCATTCTGTTCGTCAAACCTGGCTGGCAAAGGATTTAATGTTTGATGATGTTGTAGTGGTAAAATTATTAGAATTAGGTGGTTCGATGCAATGGGATGACTTTAAGTTATTAGAACGAGAAGCACAAATTTTAAAACAACTTAAATATCCCGGTTTAGTTCAATATCGCGATGATTTTGCCCTACAAGCCGTTAATCCTTGGTTTGGTTTAGTGACGCAATATGTACCCGGAATTTCATTAAAAGAAAAGCTAGAAAAACGCTATCGATTTAATCAGCAAGAATTAGAATTTATCGCAAAAGAAGTTATAAATATTTTAGATTATTTACATCAACTCAATCCCCCTGTTATTCACCGAGATATTAAACCCAGTAACTTAATTTGGAGTAATGATAATCAGATTCATTTAATAGATTTTGGTGGTGTTCAGATGCAGCCACGCTTACCTGGCGCAACATTTACAGTGGTGGGAACTTATGGTTATACACCCATTGAACAATTCGGCGGACAAGCAATACCAGCTTCAGATTTATATGCATTGGGTACAACCTTAATTCATTTATTGACGGGTATTCCTCCGGCTGATTTACCTCAAAAGCAGTTAAGAATAGAATTTAAAGATGCAATTCGTTCTCCAGTTGAACCTCAGTTTATTAAATGGTTAGAACAGTTAACTCAACCCATCATAGAACAACGGTTTCAATCGGCAAAAGAAGCATTAGATAAATTAAAAGAAGTCAGTTCCGATAAGATTATTCTGCCCCCAGAAAGTGGCGTAAAAATAGTTAAATCTCCTACCCAAATTAAAATAGAAATTCCTTCTCGTTTTTCTAAACAATATTTACTTCCGATTCAACAATTAATCAATTCAGGTTTGCTTCGCATTGGTCAACGAATTAAAAGCTTACCGATTAAAGTAAAAATACAGGTAATTACTGCAATTAGTAGCGCTTTCTTTCTACTCTATTTATTACCGATATCCTGGATAGAATACAGTGATAACTTACTCAATTCTTTAATAACTTTACCCGTCTTACTCCTGATTATCGGTGTTCCCGCCGGGTTAGTCTTTTTAATTTTATTACTCAATTCAGAAATAGATTATTTTGGTCAAGCCAGCCTAATATTTGATCAAGAAAAATTTGATATTCGTTGGCGACAACTCGGCTTTCCCCGTCGCAAAAAAGGAAATATCGATCAAATTCAACAAATTAATTTAATTAAAAATACTGATAAAAATGGAAACCTTAATCCTAGTTTAGAAATTGCGATTAATAAACAAATATTATTCATTTTATCTCAACGTCAAACTTATCATGTCGGTCATCAATTGAATGAACAAGAACTATTAGGATTAAAACAAGAAATATCAGATTGGTTTTCCGAACTTAAAACCGATAAAAACCGAGAAGAATAAATAACAAATTCATCCTTTGTGTGTTTATGCTTAAACTCTTACCCTGAATAATTGAAAAATTCCTAACTATCTCAACATCTGATATACTTATTGATTACTCTCATTAAACCGTATTAATTTTACCCTGAATGAGAAAACTTTTAGATAACGAAGAAGGGTTAAACTTCTTCAAATATTGTGTGTGAGGACAGTCCGTGATCAAAAATTCCCTCTGGAAAATCTTACCCGTTAATATAGCCGTCAGCAGCATCATAGCAACATCAGCCACAGCTATTGTTACGCCAGTTGCTGCAAGCATACCTCAACCCGATACAGAGGTACTCAATCAGCTTAACAATTATACACAAGAAGGTCGCAATAGAAAGAAGAAACAACAAGTTACCTCCGTCTCTCAATTATCCGATGTCCAACCCACCGACTGGGCATTTCAAGCCTTACAATCTTTAGTCGAACGCTATGGTTGTATTGCAGGATATCCTGATGGCACCTACAAAGGCAACCGCGCCTTAACCCGTTATGAATTTGCCGCTGGAGTCAACGCTTGTTTAGAGCGGGTTAACGAGCTAATTAACGCAGCATCTGCTGAGTTGGTGAGGCGGGAAGATTTAGCCATTTTACAACGGTTAATGGAAGAATTCGCCGCTGAATTGGCCGCATTACGGGGACGAGTTACAGTACTCGAAGCCCGGACTGCTGAATTAGAAGCCAATCAATTCTCAACAACCACTAAACTAACAGGAGATGCAGTATTTATTGCAGCAGATACTTTCGGCCCTCGGCCCCGTTTTAATGCTGCCGGGGAGACGAATGTAGAAGAAGATGATGATCCCACACAAACGATGTTAGGGTATCGACTGCGCCTCTACTTTGAAACCAGCTTTACCGGGAAAGACCGACTGTTAACGAGTTTGTTAGCCTCGGATGTCACCGATCTGACCGGAGGCAGTTTAACCAACACCTTAGCGACTCAACTGTCTGTCGATGATGGGGTCACAGGTGGGCTGGAATTGGATGATTTGTTTTATGTCTTTCCGGTATTTGATGGTAACGGTGAAGTTTATATTGGGGCGAATAGTTTAGGCTTGGATGATGTTCAAGATGCCCTCAGTCCTATATCAAGCGAAACTTCTGGCGTTATTTCTGCCTCGGGCCGATATAATCCTACCACTTTTAGGGGGCCAGAAGGAAGTGGACTTGCGTTTAAGTATGCTATTAGCAACGAGTTGCAACTTAATCTCAGTTATTTAGCCAGTAATGGATCGGATGCCAATGATGGTTTTGGCTTGTTTAATGGCGCAAATAACACTTCTGTCCAACTAATGTTTTTCCCCACAGATACTATCGGTTTAGGGGTGGCTTATAACCGTCGCTATTTTAATGGTGATGATGTGTTTGTTTCTGGAGGGACGGGGAGTTTTATAGCCAATAAACCTTTTGGAAATAATGCCACCACCAGTGACAATGTAGGCTTTCAATTTAATTGGGAAATTTTGGATAACTTTCAATTAGGAGGATGGTTTGGGGCAACTTGGGCGGCGCAAAAACAAGGCGGAGATGAAAATGCCACTATTCTCAATTGGGCAGTGACCTTCGCTTTCCCTGACTTACTCAAAGAAGGAGACACAGTGGGAGTCGTTGTGGAGGTGCCACCAAAACTGGTTTCTCATAGCATTGGTGCGTTGGAAGATGAGAGTACTTCTCTTCATATTGAAGGATTTTATCAATTTCCGTTGAGTGATAATATCAATATTACACCAGGATTTTTTGTGGTAACAAACCCGGATCATAATGATAAGAATGACACGATTATTGTCGGCGTAATCCGAACAACATTCCAATTTTAGTCGGATATAAATTCATTAATAGCAGGTACAAAATAGTTCTATTTAACCTTATGTTATTCTACTTTTATGTACTTATGCCTGAAAATCAGGGTAGTTTTGTTTGACAAGCCAATATTTTAGCTGATAGTTTTCAGAACTTTAAAGGGTTATGAATATTACCGCCACGGAGGCATAAACCACACAAGTTGTCTCTGTAGTGAGTTTCTCTAATTCAGTTTCCTAATTGAAAAAGATTGTAAACTAGCCCTATCTGAAAATAATTATGAAAAGAAGATAAACTTTGTTGCAACTGACTTTCAGTTAATGATAATCTGATTTCAGCTAAAAATTCAAGTTTAAATGGGCTTCAGACTATAAATTTATGTTAAGTCAACAAGTACAGCAATCCTCTAAATTGATAAATTTTATCAAATGGCGATACGGACAAGTCCACGCTGCGCGATCGCGTCTGATGCAGGCCACCTGTTTATCTACTTTAGTTTTATTGACAGTTAGTTGTAATAGTAATACGCCGCAAACCTCAGAAACGACTGCAGACACGCTAGAATTAGCCGTTGTCAATGATTTTGCCACTCAGGTGATTATCCCCACTTATGAACAATTAGTGGTGGAAGCTGAAACTCTCGAAAGTCGCGTCAATACCTTTGTCGAAACCCCCACCGCAGAAACCCTGACTGCCGCCCAAGAAGCCTGGATAGCTGCCAGGAACCCTTGGGAACAAAGCGAAGCCTTTGCCTTTGGCCCCGCTAGTTCTCTTGGTTATGACGGAGATTTGGATGATTGGCCCGTAAATGAAACCGATGTTAACGCGATTTTGAATAGTAATGATGAGTTGAATTTAGAATATATCGAACAGCTACAAACGACACAGAAAGGCTTTCACACGATTGAATTATTATTATTTGGTTTAGAAAATAACAAAACCGTTGATGATTTTGACGAACGAGAATTAACCTTATTAAACTTATTAACTGTTGCTTTTAATCAAACGGCAAAAGATTTAGTTCAAAGTTGGGTGGCAGGAGTCGAAGGCAACCCCGCTTATCAAGAAGTCTTAGCCACAGCAGGAAATCCCGATAACCCGGCTTATCCCACGGTCGATGCCGCAGTTGCCGAAATTGTTCAAGGCATGATCGGTTGCTTGGATGAAGTCGCCAACGAAAAAATCGGTGTTCCCCTTCAAGATCAAACCACTGATGATTTAGAAAGCCGCTTCAGCCAAACTTCTTTAAATGACTTTAAAAATAACCTATTAAGTGTTCGTAATGCTTATTTAGGTGAAGTTCCCGAAGCCGGAACCCAAGGCAGCAGTTTAAGTGATATTGTCGCCGCCCAGCAACCGGATTTAGATCAAAAAGTTAAACAACAACTGGAAGCTGCTATTAACGCGGTTAGTGCTATTCCTGCCCCGATTGAACAAAATATTACAAATGAAGCGGCTATCAGCCAAATGGAAGCGGCTCAGACCGAAATTTTAACCCTCTTCACCACCATTGAGGAAGAGGTTTTGCCATTAGTTCAGTCGTAATTGTAGGGAGTAGGCAATAGGCAAGTAGGCAATAGGGAACAAAATCATGAAAATCATCAAAAATCTTGTACAGCGGAAACTTGGCGGTGTCGGTTTCCGTCCCGCCAAAGTTTTCAAGACGACGTTGCATGTAACGTCACGACAGACTGCTGAGTCCTCTGTATTGCTAGAAATTCAAGGATAATATTATGGAAACAACACCTCAACTGCGTTCGCTACATAAACAACCCCTGACGTATGTCATCCTATTTATCATTGCGGCAATTCTCGGTTTATTATTGTCGAATGCGTTAAACCATCAGGGTTTATTTTCCCCAAAAATGCCCCTTGCTGGCGGTGAAACCACCGTTATTAACCGAACTTCCAGCGCCTATGAACAGCCCTCAGCCGGGTTAGGTGAGATTAATGCTGAACGCCACGTTGATGGAGATTTAGCCTTTGATGCCGTCTTTGTCACTGCCCCGGCGAGAGTGAATCCGGGACTGGGGCCATTATTTAATAATTCTTCCTGTGTGGCTTGTCATATCCGTAATGGTCGTGGACTGCCGGAGAAAGGACAACTTTTAGTTCGAGTGAGTCAGAGTCGTAATAGTTCTGATGCTTCTATGGCTGAACTGAAGCAACCCCCAACCTTAACAGAATACCACCCAGAAGCGTCTGTCAGTTTAGGAAATGCGCCCCCCGTAGACGGTTTAGGGACTCAAATTCAAGATCAAGGGATTTATGGTCATGCCCCAGAGGCAGCGGTCGAAATCAATTGGAAAGAAGAAACGGGAGAATATGGGGATGGGACAGTTTACAATTTGCGTTCGCCCGATCCTAAAATTACATTAGCCAGTGGTCAACCCCTATCCTCGGAGGTAATGACATCGTTACGAGTCCCTCAGCCAGTATTTGGTTTAGGGTTATTAGAAGCCGTTCCTGAAGCCACTATTCGAGATTTGGCAGACTCGGATGATACAGACGCAGACGGTATTTCAGGTCGTGTGAATGAAGTTTGGGATGTGGAAAAACAGGGCGTAAGCATGGGGCGGTTTGGGTGGAAAGCCAATAACCCGAATTTATTGCAACAAACGGCTTCTGCTTATGTGAATGATATGGGAATTACTAGCCCCATGTTTCCAGAATCAGATCAAGAGACAAATATCGATCAAAAAATATTGGAAGATGCCACGTTTTATGTGCAAACTGTAGCTGTTCCTGCCCGAACTTTAGTCAATAATCCTGAAGTGAAAAAAGGAGAGAAATTGTTTACTCAAGCCAATTGTAATACTTGTCATGTAGCGAAATTGCGGACTGGTAATTATGAAGTTAAAGAATTGGAAAATCAAACGATTCATCCCTACACTGATTTATTATTACATGATATGGGAACTGGACTTGCTGACAATCGCCCCGATTTTAAAGCGTCAGGACTAGAATGGCGAACTCAACCGTTATGGGGAATTGGCTTAACTCAAACGGTTTTACCTTATTCTAGCTATCTTCATGATGGTCGCGCCCGTAGTTTAGAAGAAGCTATTTTGTGGCATGGCGGAGAAGCGGAAACCTCGAAAGAAACATTTAGAACCTTTTCTAAAGATGATAGAATTGCGTTAATTCAGTTTCTCAAATCATTGTAAAGGGTTTCATTTGATCACCACAGAGGGTATTTATGATCGGTTTTTAGATATTTTCTAGATGGATAATTGGAAAATCCGTCTAAATTTTTACAGGCAGCATCACATTTTTAAGCGCAAACTTACTTAAATTGTTCAACAATCAAATCAGCTAGTTGTTTGGCACTATCTGTTACCGCTAAAGATGCAGTAGCTTGTGTCATGGCAGCTAACTTTTCAGGAGATTTGAATAGTTCAAATACTGCTGGGTTCAATCTTTCTGCGGTTAAGTCTCGTTGAGAGAACATTAATGCGGCACCCGCTTGAGTAAAGATCTCAGCGTTATATGTTTGATGATCTTCTGCTGCGTAGGGATAGGGAATCAAAATTGAGGGGGTTTGAGTAATAGCGAGTTCTGTTAAAGTTCCCGCCCCGGCACGACTAATGGCTAAATTAGCCCGATTTAACAAAGCTGCCATCCGATCGTGAAACGGTAATGCAATATATTGAGGATGTTGTAAACTATCTATATCCGGGTCGTGAGTTCCGGTTAAATGTACCACCCAAATTCCGGCTTCAAACCAACTCGGTGCAGCCTGACGAACCAGTTGATTGACTGCCACAGCGCCTTGACTACCGCCGACAACCACTACTAAAAAAGCATCCTCTGGAATTTCAAACGGTAGGGGTTGAGAGGGTTTGAGAAAGTCAGAACGTACAGGTGTACCCACCACCACTGTTTGTTTTGCCATCGGTAAATAGGATTTTGTTGCTTCAAAACCCAAGGCAACCACATCACACCAGCGACTGAGTAAACGAGTTACTTTCCCCGGCAACACATTCGATTCATGTAAAATCACGGGTATACCGAGAGAACGAGCGGCTAATATTGTAGGTGCGGCAATATAACCCCCTGTTGTGAAAACAGCATCGAAATTCTCTTGTCTGAGTAAACGTCTGACATAGAAAATAGAGTTTGCTAGACGATTTAGGGTACGCAGCGAGCCTAAACCTAGTTTGGTCTGAAATCCTTCTACTGTAATGGTGTGTAGCGGGTAATGTTGGGGAACGAGTTTGGTCTCTAAACGATCCGGAACACCCAACCACTCAATCTGATGTTCCGGCAGTTGATCGGCTGCCGCAATTGCTGGAAATAAATGCCCTCCGGTTCCACTAGCCGCAATCAATAATCGCATAGAGAATCCAATTTAATCTTCAATAAGCTGGGTAAATTGACCATCAATCTAAGCCGATGAAGGGATTTGAACCCTTGACCGCTCGATTACGAATCGAGTGCTCTACCCCTGAGCTACATCGGCATAAGGAGTAACGATCGCATTTACCATAGTCTCAAAAGTATATCGAGGGAAATAATATTAGGCAAGGGTAACAGGGACAATACTTTTCTAGCAGCCCCTGCTACTGTCTGCCCTGCTTGCATAAAGCAAGCGATCTAGAAAACCACCCTAATGGTAGAGAGTATTTCCCAAGTCTAAGATTTGGGAAGTTTTTTCTCAACAATCGAACTTTAGCATAATTTTGATTCAAATGCTATTGCTATATAACAAGTTATAAGCCGATCAAGTTGTGATAACGTCGTCGAGTTTTAGTTCAAGATTTTATCAATTGATCGCCTATCTTATAGTTTTGTAGCTTTTTCTCAGAAAGCATTTACTTTTCTGAATTCTATTCAGTCACTGTGGACATTTTGAAGTGACCGTCAGATGAATAAAAGAGTCGATCGCACTGATTTAACCGTGTAATATGTAGCCCGCCCAATAATAAGGATTTGCGAAGGGATGATATTTTTGAGATAACCAAGCAATTGCTGTTCTTAAATCATTGATTTGTTGTTGATTTTCTTTTGTTTGTTTACTTAATATCCACTCTTCTAGCTCCGGCTGATAGTTTTTGGCCAACTCTTCTGCTGTCAGATTCCGAAGTTGATTTTGAGTAGTTTGCAGAGCTGAAACAATAGAATAAGTTTGTCTATTTTGATAATATAGCTGACTAAAAATAAAATGAGAAAATGGATCTATATTCCAGAGATTAGTAATCACTTTTTGAACACCGCAGTAGAGTAAATTAGCCATGGGATGAACTGAAGTAGGCATTGAATAAACAGTTATATTATGTATTTTACTATGAGATAAAAAGGCTTCAGATAAATTAGATAAATCCCATTTCATTATTGCTTCTAGAGTTAAGGATTCATTCAATAATTGCCACTGAGTCTGGCGAGGTTGTTGTAAGTTTAAATCAATTGAATGATTAGCATACAGACTATTAATAGATTGAATAAATGCTTGAAACTGATTGATTGAGTCGGGTTCGGAGTTGAAGTGTTTGATTTCTTTTCTATCTTTTATTTGAGCAATTTTTTGACAAGTATATTGCTTTAATATATCGTGATTTCCGGCAATTGCGGCAATTCCTAACGTTAGTAAATTATCGGACTGCTGAGGAGCGCGATAATGTAATAATTGACAATTGGGAATAATTCTTAAATGAAACTGATCTCCTAAATATTCAGGTTGATTTTCAACAAGTACAGGTAATGCTGCAAAGGGTAACCAATGTAAGCTAAAATCAGGAATAATAATAAGTTCTTGAATATCTTGAAGATAATTAGAAACAAGTTGACTTAATTTCAGGTTTTGCCCTAGCTTAAGTAATACTTCACCGATTTTATCTTTCCACTGCGAATTATTTTTAAAACTTGGTTTAAACAAAGTTTCATTCAACCCGTTATTAAACGCTTCAATCTCGTCTATGACACAACGATGTAAATGAACCTGCTCAGAATTAATGATAAAAATATTAATTTCTGTTTGACTCATAAAAATACTTAAAATAGCTGTATTTTCATCAGAAACAAGACTTTTAATTTCACTAAAATTTAGAGAGATAACTCGGAGTTTGGCAGCGAGTACTGAATCAGTTTCTTGCAATCTTTTCCAAATTTTTTGCGTTTCAGTATTTAATACCGTTAATGCTTCAGCTTCTATTTGTAAACCGACATGGCTATTTAGGTTTAAACCAGCAGTCCCTAATGGTTTCATTTCATCAGACTGACGACGGAAATGAAGTGCAGTCATTTGACGTTGTAAGCGTTGGTAGAGTTCAAGATCTTCGGCAATATCTTCTGAGACAGAAAACTGATGATTTGATAAAGATTGCACCAACTGATAACTGCGAAAACGTTCAACAGTTTCTACTGCTTTTTCTAACTGATTTTGTTGAATATAAACTTGGATGAGTTGGTGATAAACAGGGCGTTCAATACATTCAATTGAATCGAATTGGTCATCAGAAAGCCAACTCAAATGATGTGATTCTAAGACTTTAATTACTTGTAAATAAGCTGTAATTGCTAATTCCCAATCATTTAATTCAACAGCTAAATCACCTAATGCTTGTGCTGCTTTAAAGTTTTCTTGAGGAAATAATTGAGAATCTGCTAACTCCAAACTTTTTTTAAATACTTCTAAAGCCAGCTCCGGTTGTTGAGAAACTTGATAAATTTTTCCTAAGCAATTTAATGTTTTAGCCTCTCCTTGCAAATCTTGTAAACCTTGCCGAGTTTCAAGGGATTGTTGACAACTGGCAATTGCTTCAGTATATTCTGCTTGACTAGTGTAAATTTCTGCTAAATCTAAGTAAGCATTGGCTTCAGCAACCTGATACTTTAAGCGTAATGCTAACTCTAAATAAGTATTGGTGTAAGTTAAAGCCTGTTCAGTATTTCCCAGGCGCTGATGAACTAATCCTATATTTCTCAGACAACTGGCTTGAGGAAAAGAATGATTTCCTGCCTGAAATAAAGTTAAGGCTTGTTGATAGAATTCAATCGCTTGTTCTAGGTTTTGTAGCGCTGCATAAGTATGACCTAAACTACTCAAACTGTAAGCTTGTGCAAAACTAAAGTTACGCTTTGTCGCTAAATCCAACGCTTGCTGATGATAGTCTAAAGCGGGTTGATATTCAGCTAAAGCATAATGAACTTGACCCAGATAATTTAAGCTTTGAATTTCTGCGGTTTTGAAATTAATTCTTTGAGAAATTTCTAAAGAATCTTGATAACAAGCGATGGCTCGGTCATACTGTCCGAGTAATGTACAAACTTGTCCTAAACTATTAAGGGCGTTGGCTTCTCCACGAGCATATTTATTGTTTTTAGATAATCCTAAAGCTCGTTGATGAGCGGCGATCGCCTGTTGATATTGTCCGATTGTTTGATAGAGATTACCAAGTTTTCCGAGACAATTAATCCCTTCTTTTATTTCTCCACATTTCTGATAAAAAGGTAAAGCTTGCTGCCAAGCTTGAATAGCTTGATTATATTCATTCGCCTTAAAATGTTGTGTTCCTTGCTGAAATAACTGTTCTGCTTTTTCTTTGAGTTGTTGAGGAGAAAGTGTCGGTTTTTTAGCGGGGACGGGTTGCGGAGAATGTTCAGATATCCATGCGTCTAAGTCTTCGGCTGCTTCGAGTTGTTGGTGGAGAGTCGCTAAGACTTCTGCATCTTCAGGACAATTCCTCTCAGCTAGCAGTGTGGACATTTCTCCGAGAAACTCAATGAAGCTTTGATCGATCAAGTGAGACGATTTTTTCAACACTAGCGCAGATTTTGCCGCCGGGTTGATCAGCAACTCATAAATAATCTCATGGTAAGCTTGTTGGAGAATTTCATCCATATCCTTATTTACCGCGACTCAATACACTATCAGTTTCGTACATGGGGCAGATGAAACCGTTAGGGACATCATATTCCGACTTCCTATCTTGAGTTTGACATTGTTGAGCTATGTCTGTCCACAAAATCAGCAAAAAATAGTCTGTATTTTGACCTCAATTTGATCAAAAGTCAAAGTGGAGATATTCTATTGAACGTCCCCACTGAAACGATGATTGAGATTTATTCAGAAATTAACCGATTAATTCCCATGCTGAGTCTAGTGTGTTGCTATTTGTCTTGCTGGCTACTGCATTATTTTCTAATGCCCAAATTTTATTCTTATTACCATTACGCCAAAGAATGTCATCATCCCCATCACCGTCATAGTCTTCTACATCTTTGACTTGCCAAGCGGAGTTGAAGCCGCCAATATTAATGGGTTTACCTACACGGGCATTATCTTCCATTTCCCAAATACGGTTAGCATTGTTTCTGCGCCAAACAATATCTTCATCGCCGTCTGCGTCAGTATCTCCTAAACCCACAACAGACCAACTGGAATTGAAGCCACCAATATTAATCACATTAACACGGGCATTATCTTCCATTTCCCAGAGTCGGTTAGCGTTGTTTTTGCGCCAGACGATGTCATCATCCCCATCGGCATCTGTATCTCCCACACCCACAATAGACCAAGCAGAATTGAAGTTATTGAGGGTAATAACACCCACTTGATCGAAGTCCTGTATTTCTAAAATACGGTTGGCGTTACCATTGCGTAAGACGATGTCATCATCCCCATCCCCATCAAAGTCACCCAGACCGCCAATAGACCAACTCGCATCTAAACTACTAATATTGAAGGTATTGACAACTGTAGTGCCGTCGATTTCCCACAATTGATATTGGCTACCGTCACGATACAATAAGTCTGCCTTACCATCTCCATTGAAGTCACCATTACCAACCGCTGTCCAAGCAGTATCGAGATTATCAATATCGCTTTGAGTTGTGAGTGTATTTCCATCCATTAACCAAATTTGGTTTTGATCGTCATTTCGCCAATGAATATCTGCTTTAGCGTCACCATCGAAGTCGTTATCCACGCCGCCGTTACTGGGGGGAGGACTACTTAATAAAATATCAATTGGGTTATTGTTGGCATAATAGTCAGTAATTTTCTAATCCTAATTCTCCCGTAAATTCAGCTTAAAAATTTATAAAATCCATCATAAATAATCCTAAATTACAACAAAATAACTCAATGAAATATTCAGCAAAAATTACAAACTTAAATTCTATTATTTAAATTTATTGATTGCTAAAAAATAACTAATTGAGCTGAGACTACAAGCAATATTTCAGTAATATTTAAATTTTATAATATTTAAAAATATATCCAAAAACCAAGCTTTAACTGTAGTTAAAATAATAATGTTCCTCTATTCTTGTGTCTTAATAATCCAAATTAACCTCATCAGAGGCTTTATAGCAGAGTAATTCTGATATCATTAAAAACACAAATTGTACTGAACCCATCTTTTGAGAGTTACTCGATTGAGTAAATTTGCACATACCAAGACTTTTGCTCGACAGAACTAATCTTGTCCCAATCTAAATAAAGAAGAACACTAATTTATCATGGCTACAATCAATGCACTGCTTGAGTTGTCCTACGTAACGGTATAACATAATGCATTTTAAAAAGCAATACTTCAAAAATATTTTTTATATTAAATCCGGTAGATATCTCTGTATAAAAATTATATCTCACTGATATACAAGTAATTTGGTACAGATTACACCGATAGCTATCAAAGCGGATTAATATTTGATTAACTTTCCGCCAAATTGGGTCATCGTTTTGCAGCTTATTAATGTAAGTTTTTACCCCAAAATAGCGATCGCATACAATCCCTTTTCATACCTCTTCTATAATGCCAAACAAAAAATAGGAGATGGATCACCCACGCCCTATGTTGAATATAAGTAGAATCTCAGTTCATCCGAGATTGATAATAACCTGTTCCGGCGAAAGAAACTATAGTATTGGAACCACTGGCAGTGATATCTAAGTCATCGAAAGAATCAATACCATTGATATTAATTAATAATTGATTAACACCTTGTTCAAAGTTCTCGATAATATCATCTCCAAATGGTATCGACCTCTGCGTTGCTGTTGGCTTGGATAATGGCTTCGCGTAAGGAGACATCTCCAATACCGTTGTTTTCGTCATTAAAAGTCGTTACGTTAATTGTTGCCATTGAAATTACCTAAAACTTACTGTTTTTTTGAGGACTTAATTGATACAAAAACCGTTCTGATAACCACCCACTAAACCTCTCCCTTTTTGGGGAAAGAGTTCAAGGAAGAGCTGGTTTTTCAGTCAATCGTATTGAGGGCTTCTGAAGTGAGCCGATATAAATATTTAATCGAATTTAAAGAGCAAAGATGCATTAATGATCTAAGTAAATTAATAAGAATATTAATAGACTAATCACATACTGCTATAGCACCTAAAGCGACTTCAAGAGTTGGAGTTAATTTTTAGGTTTTTCTGATGTGCCTGAAAGAATTTGTAATCCCTGATGTATTCATTTCAGTTGATGTACACATACAGAAATAAATATTGTTTGACAGAGTCAAGCCGAAAAACAGAAAAGTTACTAATTTTACAAAAGCTTTAATTTTAGAAAAATTGATCATCTCAATATAATTACGCAGAAAGCGAGATAATATTATCAGCTATTTAATGAAAAATGAGGTTTACAGCAGCTTTTTTGACCGTGTGCTGTTATATTTTATACTTTTGAAAGGAGTGATATAAAAAACACTAGCTTTACAGAAAATATAACTCACTTTATATTTATCTTGTCAATTCTGCCACGACTTCATCTATTCAACCCATAAATTTTTATTGAATAAACGAGCCGATATATAAATAAAAATCATTTCGATATCAGCTTCTATATAGATAGCAATACTATACTTATCTTGATATAATTTGCTCTTGTTAATCCAATGCTAAAAAGTCACAAGACACTACACTGGTACATCCTAAATTTTCGGATTAATATAGAAATTCAGGACTTAGTAAAAACAACAGTTTATGTTAGCCAGGGTTTGGAGTGCAGCGATTATTGGGATTGATGCGGTAAAGGTTGGGGTTGAGGTGGATATTTCCGGCGGATTACCTAAAATTGTAGTATTGGGTTTACCGGATGTTGCAGTTCAAGAATCTCGAGAACGGGTAAAAGCAACGCTAAAAAATGCAGGCTATAGCTTTCCAATGCGGAGTATTGTGATTAACTTAACTCCAGCAGATTTGCGTAAAGAAGGCCCCAGTTTTGATTTACCCATTAGTATCGGAATTTTAGCCGCTTCTGAACAGGTTGATCCGGGATTATTAGGGGATTTTCTATTCCTTGGGGAAGTCTCCCTAGATGGCAGTTTACGCCCGGTTGCTGGCGTTTTACCCATTGCTGCGGCTTGTGAACAGATGGGGATTCAAGGATTAATTGTTCCGGCTGATAATGCCCAAGAAGCGGCGGTGGTGAAAGGGATTTCTGTGTATGGGTTTAAGACTATTTTTGAAGTCACAGACTTTTTGAATAATCAAGAGGCTTATCAACCTGTTAGTATCGCCGAAGATGATATCTTATCTCAAACCCAACAAACTCATTTAGACTTAAAAGACGTTAAAGGACAAGTTCATGCCAGACGGGCGTTAGAAATTGCCGCCACCGGGGGACATAACTTAATTTTTGTGGGGCCGCCGGGTAGTGGGAAAACCATGCTAGCCCGCCGCTTACCGGGAATTTTACCGCCGTTATCCTTTGCAGAAGCCTTAGATGTGACTCGTATTTATTCGGTCGCCGGGTTACTCAAACATCGCGGTACTTTAGTTAATCATCGCCCATTTCGCACCCCGCATCATTCCGCTTCTGGGCCCTCTTTAGTGGGGGGAGGCAGTTATCCCAAACCGGGTGAAATTTCCCTAGCCCATCATGGCGTATTATTTCTCGATGAGTTAACGGAATTTAAACGCAATGTATTAGAATTTCTGCGACAACCATTAGAAGATGGCTTTGTCACCGTCACTCGGACTCGTCAGTCGGTGGTATTCCCGGCACAATTTACCTTAGTGGCGAGTACAAACCCCTGTCCCTGTGGTTATTTCGGCGATTCGATCCAATCTTGCACTTGTTCAGCCAGACAACGACAACAATATTGGGCCAGATTATCGGGGCCATTGATGGATCGAATAGATTTACAAGTAGCAGTCAACCGCCTCAAACCCGAGGAAATTACCCGACACTCTAACGCAGAAAGTTCTGATCCGATCGCAAAACGAGTTAAACAGGGGCGGGCGATCGCTTCAGGGCGGTTTAAAGGACAACCCCAGTTACAATGTAATGCCCAAATGCTTAGCCGTCATATCCAACAGTGGTGTCAACTCGATGATGTTACCCGTCAGTTACTCGAAGGGGCAATTCGTAAGTTAGGATTATCAGCCAGGGCCAGCGATCGCATTTTAAAGGTTGCTAGAACGATTGCAGATTTGGCTGAGTCTCCTGATATACAAGCATCTCATGTGGCAGAAGCCATTCAATATCGCACATTAGATCGGATGCAGTAATAGTGAATGATGAATGATGAGATGTACAGACGTTACATGTCAATCTCTACTTACCCGTCACCCGTCACCCTTTACCCATTCCCCGTCACCCGTCACCCATTCCCCGTTACCCTTTACCCTTTACCCTTTACCCTCGGGAGTTGTTGCCTGTAAATACAATAACAAATCTTAAAAATCGTTACCGTCATGTCCCCCAGATCGGATATGATGATAAACGCGATATTTCGACAGGAAAACAAGACAATATGAGTTCAAGTATTTTCGAGGATGTCAAGTCAATTATTGTAGATCAACTAGAAGTTGATGCAGCAGAGGTAAAACCTGAAGCCAGCTTTCAAGATGATCTCGGTGCAGATTCTCTCGATACCGTAGAATTAGTGATGGCTTTAGAAGAAAAGTTTGATATTGAAATTCCAGATGAAGCCGCTGAGAATATCTTAACGGTTCAATCAGCAGTTGATTATATCGAAAAAACGGCAACAAAAGCTTAATATAGTTGCTGACTCACTAAAAATTAGGTGGATCAAAGTATAAAATCTATATCGACCCGTTCGGGTGAGTCATTTTTAGTAAGCTCATCCTATTCTAAGTCCGATCCACCTTGAAAACGTCGCTAATTTATTGAATCAATTTTTTAGATTACTGTAGATCGATTTTGACAATTAAACAAAGTCGTATCATTGCTGGAGTGCTGGGTTTGCTCGTAATGTTGACTAATTTTAAACATTGCAACAACCTTAACTTGATATTCAATAATAAGTCGATAAATTGGATCGATATGGGTGACGGGCGATATCAATTGTATTGGCTAATAAGAGTGATTTCTCCTGAGCGAGCAGTCAACTGATGATCCAGTTACAAAAGTATGTGAGAATATCATAATATCTAACCGTTATTTCAATTTTTAACGTGATCTACCCCATCAGATTTTATTTGGGTAGTTAACTACTTGAAACAAAAATCATGACTAATATGAACTATAAGCGTGTTGTTGTCACAGGTTTAGGTGCACTCACTCCCATCGGAAATACAGTCGCTGATTACTGGGAAGGGTTGATGAGTGGACGTAATGGAATTGATACTATTACATTATTTGATGCGTCTCGACACAGATGTCAGATAGCAGGAGAAGTCAAGGGATTTGACCCGTCTGATTATATGACGCGCAAAGAAGCCAAGCGCATGGATAGGTTTGCTCAGTTGGGGGTATCAGCGAGTAAACAAGCAATTGCTGATGCTAAATTTGTGATTGATGATCTCAATGCCGAACAAGTAGGTGTCATGATCGGCACAGGTATTGGGGGTTTAAAAGTTTTAGAAGATCAAGAGGAAATTCTCCTCAGCCGTGGCCCGTCACGAGTGAGTCCATTCACTATCCCGACGATGATTGCGAATATGGCAGCAGGACTGACGGCAATTCATACAGGGGCAAAAGGGCCGAATTCCTGCCCCGTAACGGCTTGTGCAGCGGGTTCTAATGCGGTGGGGGATGCCTTCCGTTTAATTCAACGGGGTTATGCTCAAGCGATGATTTGCGGCGGTGCAGAAGCGGCTGTGACCCCCCTCTCTTATGCAGGCTTTGCCTCGGCTCAAGCTTTGTCTACCCGTAACGATGACCCAGCTCATGCGAGTCGGCCCTTTGATAAGGAGCGCGATGGGTTTGTCATGGGGGAAGGGTCAGGTATTTTAATCTTAGAAGAGTTAGAATATGCTCGCAGTCGGGGCGCTAAGATTTATGCAGAAATTGTCGGTTATGGCATGACTTGTGATGCTTATCATATGACTTCTCCCGTTCCGGGGGGTGTGGGAGCCGCTCGCGCCATGTCTCTGGCTCTCAAAGACGCAAACTTAACTCCGGAGCAAGTGAGTTATATTAATGCTCATGGCACCAGTACACCGATGAATGACTCAACCGAAACGGCAGCCATGAAACGGGCTTTAGGAGAACACGCTTATAAAATTACAGTCAGTTCGACTAAGTCAATGACAGGGCATCTGTTAGGCGGTTCTGGGGGTATTGAAGCGGTCGCAGCAGTTATGGCAGTGCAAAATGATCGAGTGCCACCGACGATTAACCTAGAAAATCGAGATCCTGAATGTGATTTAGATTATATTCCTAATGAAAGCCGCGATCAAATCGTTGAAGTGGCATTGTCTAACTCTTTTGGTTTTGGTGGACATAATGTGACTTTGGCATTCAAGAAATTTAACGACTAAAAACTAACAACTAACAACTAAAAACTCATTTCTCTACCAAGGTAAACGACTACCATCCCAAGAGAAAAACTCACCACTTTCTTTTGTATCTAATTGAGTCATAACGGCTATTAATTGACTCACCGTTTTTTCAACAGAAAAGAGTTTTTCTGGGGGAACATTGCGTTGAAAAGGTTGGGATAAACGTGTATCTGTTGTCCCTGGATGCAATACCACAATAGTGTTATTTGGGGCTTTGCGGCGATATTCAATAGAGGCTGTTTTCATAAACATATTTAATGCAGCTTTTGAGGCTCGATAACCGTACCATCCCCCCAGATAGTTATCGCCAATACTACCAATTTTAGCCGAAATATTGGCAAAAATACTGTGTCGCTCATGCTGAAATAAAGGCAGTAGATGCTTCGCCAACAAAATCGCGCTAATACTATTGGTTTGAAAGTATTGGATTAAATTATCTGCGTTAATTTGTCGTAAGCTTTTCTCCGGTTGTAAGTTTTCTGTATGGAGAATTCCTACACAATTAATTACCCAATGAAGTTGATTAACTTCTGTTTTAATTTTGTCAATTCCGGTAATAATTTGTGCTTCCTGTGTCACATCTATCGACAAACAAACTAATCGATGATTGGATTGTTGTTCTAATTTTAATAGTTCAGTTGCTGAATCTTTAGAACGATAGGTGGCATAGACTTTATTAATGTTAGGCTGCTGTAATAAATATTGAACAAAACCCAGTCCTATTCCTTGACTTGCCCCAGTTATTAACGCATTTCCTGTTAATTTTACCATTTTTATATTCTTTATATTCATAGTATTATTATCAATAAGTTGTGGTGCGTCGGTGACATACCCTACAACTTTATTACTTATGGTGCGTCGGTGACACACCCTACTACTACTGTTCATTCAATAATTAATCATTAATAATCATAAGGATTTTTCGGTTCTTCAATCGGAGTTAATTTTGTGGCTTGAATTGTTAGTCGCCGCTCATTTTCTAAGGTTTGAGTGATCATTTCTCCTTCGATTTCTAACCAACTATCTTGAGGATAAGTAGCTCGATTTTCTTCCGATAATAAGACAGGTAACCCCACAGGATAAGCATCAGCAGCACAACAAGTAATCACAAACCGAGATAACCATAAATAATTATCCGGTAAAGAGGGGGGATAAATTACAAATCCAGTCACTTTTACTTTTTGTCCGGTATAAGAATCCGGTTCAGGATTCACATTTAATAACCGTATCCATTCTATCAGCGATCGCTCTTCCGGTTTAGCCGCTGTGCGAAAGCTTTGGGGTTGAATGCGGGTATTGGGTAAAGACTCCGTTAAACCCCGTTGTAATGCGGTTTGGCTGCCAAAGGTTTGGGGTGTAATTAATAAGCCTAAAATTGCTGCCCCCAACACTAAAGCGTTACTCCAATTCGGCGGGAAAAAGTTAACGTGTTGTAGGTTTGTTTCATTTGCCGATCTGGGTGATTTTCCTTGATGTTGTGTTTGCCAAACTTGTCTAGCTTTGAGGCTTCCCATGACCAATAAACCGAAACCACCAACAATGGTTAAAGCGAAATAGTTGGGATGAATTAAAATATTTAGTTTTCCGGTTATCCAATATTTCAACATTAAAAATCCCCAGGCTAAAAGTGCTATCGGTTCTAGCCAAGGTTGATAACGTTGCCATTTTCTCAATAAACGATTCGCCATATTTAACTCAAGTATAAATTCACAGCTAAAGTCAACAAAAAGGTTAATTGCGCGGCTAAAATCATCATATAAATGACCGCCCTAGATTTAAATACAGATAACATTAAACCCACTGTTTTGATATCAATCATCGGCCCAAATACCAGAAAGGCAAGTAATGAACCACCCGTAAACGCAGAAGCAAAAGAAAGGGCAAAAAACGCATCAACTGTTGAACAAATTGAAACAATTCCTCCGAGTAATAACATGGCAATAATTGAACTCACTGGGCTTTGCCCTAAACTGAGAATCAATTCTCTCGGCATTGCCACTTGAATGATCGCTGCAATTAAACTACCAATCACAAGAACACCGCCTAATTCTCTGAATTCCTGCACCATATTCTCTAAAATTAAATTAAGCCGTTCTTTAGAGGGACGCAGAAATAATGATTTTAAGGGAGGTCGAGTAATAACTACTTTTTTGTCTTTATGTTTTAAGGTTGATTCGGCTTTCCATAACGGAATAGATTCAATAGGAATGGGTTGATTAGATGAACCGAGAAAGTAAGTTCCTGACTGTAATAAATTTGAAGATTTATCATCAGTCTTATTTTTATTATTAGGATGGGGAGACGGTAAAAATCGGGCAATTGCGGGCTGCAAGAAGGGTCTTAAGTCTTTCTGAACACCAAATAACCAGCCTAATGTTGTCGCGATAATCAGTGAAAATAACACTCGTAAGACTACAATTTCTGGTTGATCGCGAAATGCAATCCAAGTTGACCAAATTACAATCGGGTTAATTGTGGGGGCAGCAAATAAAAATCCAATTGCCACTGGCCCCGGAATTCCTTGCATCAGTAACCGCCGCGAAACTGGAACATTTCCGCATTCACAAACGGGAAACATAAACCCAATTAAACTACCGAATAATGCCCCTAAAATGGGATGGGTCGGGACAAAAGACAAAAGTTTACGTTCATCGACGAGTAACAGTAATACACTGGAAAATAACACCCCCAATAGTAAGAATGGAATCGCCTCAACTAGCAAGCTGAGAAATAAAGTGAATCCACTATTTAACTGATTAATTAAAGTTGTCATGTCTTACCAATTTGAAAATAGGACAGTTGGCAGACTCGGGTTTCTTCTCAAGTTGAACTCTCTATCCGTCTTCAGTTATGCTCATTCCAACTTATCAGAATTTTGACCGCTTTTTCTGAGAAACTGCTTTTCATCAGTTTAAGATCAAGCCTGAATAGCGATTTAGAGGTAGTCTTAGTAATGTTAAATCAAATTTATGTTTTCGGTGACAGTTTATCCGATTCTGGCAATGTTTTTACGGTTTCAACTGCCGCGAGTCAAGTGTTACCGACGATTTCTATCACCCCCCCATCACCCCCTTATTTTGAAGGACGATTTGCCAATGGCCTAATTTGGGTGGATCGAGTAGCCAACCATCTCAATCTCAATCTTGTCCCGGCAACGACACTTTCTGTGGGGCTTCCAATTGTCGCAACACTCACAGGTGAGATTAGCCTCAATTCCGTATTTAATGGCGCGACAACGACCGAAAGCGTGAATTTTGCCTTTGGGGGCGATCAAACCGAACAGACCAGTTCTGGGGAGTTTGGGGACGTGATACCGGGAGTGTTGGGACAGGTGGATTTGTATCTTGAGGATTTAGCTTTAACTTCTACCTCTGCTAACCCTGATGCACTGTATATTGTTTGGGCGGGTGGATCGGGACTATCAAAGCGTTGAAAATCCCGATCCACAACAAACGGTTAATAATTTGGTAACGGCGGTTGAACAGCTTTACAATGTCGGTGGGCGCAATATCGTTTTACCCAATTTAGCCGATATTGGCAAAACGCCTCAAGCATTGAGTCCAGATGCCCCTATTGCCTCGGAAGCGTTAACCACAGTCACAGATATTCACAATGATCTACTCAAAACGGCTTGGAGTCAATTGCATCAGTCCTTGCCTGAGTTAAATCTTATTGCTGTCGATACAAATCATTTATTTGATCAAATTCTTAATTTTCCTTCTGCTTTGGGTTTTACCAATACCACAGAGGCTTGTTTAGATCCGATTACTTTACTGCCCTGTGATGCCCCACAAACTCATGTTTTTTGGGATATTATTCATCCGACAAACGCCACTGACGAAATTTTAGCTGATTATGCGATCGCAAGCATTGATTGGTATTTAGAACCTACTACATTAACCCTATTAACTGAAACTGATGATAATATTACTCTGAATTACTCTCAAACGGTGGATCAATTAGTATTGGGATTAGCTGGAAATGATCGGATTGTTGGCACGATTAATCATGACCGAATTTACGGGAATACTGATTCTGATGCTTTAGTCGGTGAAGCCGGGGATGATGTATTACGAGGTGGGAAAGAGAGTGATTTCTTGTTTGGAGAAGAGGGGAATGATATTTTAATTGGAGATTTAGGACAAGCCGATCAAACTTTAGGAGATCTCCTCAAAGGCGGCCCAGGAGAAGATATCTTTATGTTGCAAGGGAATGATAACGCCACAGATATTTTAATCGATTTTAATCCGGCTGAAGATTCTATCGGATTAACGGATAATTTGCTATTTGAAGATCTAACTTTAACAGCTTTCAATAATTTACCTATTCCCACAGAATTACAATCCAATCCTAGTTTACAGTTAATTGTGAATCAAGGATTAATTACCATTACCGAACTCGATCCTAATCAAGATGAATTATTGACCGGAACAACAATTAGTGTCAATCAACAAACTATTGCATTAGTTTTGAACGTTACACCTGATGAACTTTCCGGTCATTTTCTAGAGTTTCCGACGTTATAATCTCCCCCAAAATTGAGGGAGGTTTAAAGAATAATTGAAACACTCTAAATTTACATTGGTTTCAAATCCTTGACCGCAGGGCCATTCAACACTTCCCCTTGGCAATTAAACCGCGCCCCATGACAAGGACAGTCCCAACTCTTCTCCGCTTGGTTCCAGTCCACAATACAGCCTAAGTGAGGACAAACAGCAGAAACTTGATGTAATTGCCCGGTTTTGTCTTTATAAGCCGCGATCTGCTTGCCTTTGACCATCACGACTTTACCTTGATCTAAACTCAGATCTTCAACCGCTTCTGTTATGCCTTTAAAGCGATCGCCAACCCAATGCATCCCCACATCTAAATTCTGTTTGATAGACTGTTGAGAGACAAACGGTGTGGGTCTGGTGGCTTCATACAGCTTTGCCCAAGGATTTTCTTGACCTAAAATCAAATCAGACAAAATCATCGCTGATAGGGTTGTTTTTGTCATGCCCCAGAGGCTGAAACCCGTTGCCACGTATGTATGATTACTCATTGGGGTCAATTTACCAATATAAGGCAAATCATCAAAAGAATACATATCCTGACTCGACCACCGATAAGCTATTTCATTCACACCAAACTTAGACCGGGCGTACTCTGCCAAACGTTCAAACCGTTCAACTGTATCATCGGCTTCACCCACTTTATGACCTTCTCCCCCAATTAATAATAAGGTTTTGCCTTCATGGGGTGTGGTACGGATCGAACGGTAATTCTCATCTGCCCCAATATACATTCCTTTGGGATCTTTAGCTGGATCGATCCAAGCCCCAATTAAATAAGACCGTTTCGGATAAGATTTCGCAAAGAATAATCCTTGATCTAAAATGGGGATATTGGTTGCAACAATGACATCTGTTGCGGTTACTGTTGCGCCATTTTCATTAATAACTCGACAAGGTTCTTCCCCGTCAACGGTTTTTACCCGGCTATTTTCAAAAATATAACTCCCATCACCATTAATTTTAGCGGCTAATGCGAGTAAATATTTGCGGGGATGAAATTGAGCTTGATTATCAAATTTTACCGCACCTGCTACTTCAAAAGGTAAGTCAGTTTCTGGTACAAAAGAAGCGGGTAAACCTAATTTTATCGCGGCTTCAGCTTCATCTTTTACCTTGTCTAACTCCTGAGTTGTGGGGGCGAAAGTATAAGTACTTTTGCGTTCAAAATCACAATCAATATTTTCAGTTTGTACGATTTCAGCAATTTTTTCAACTGCTGCCTGATTCGACTCTGCATAGATACGGGCTTTTTCTTCACCCATATTTTTAATTAACTCCGCGTACTTTAAGCGATGTAGGGATGTTACTTTTGCGGTTGTATGTCCGGAAGCGCATGCACCGACTTTTTCTGCTTCGATAACAGCAACTGTTTTTCCGGCTTTTTTAAGTAAATGAGCGGCCATAATTCCAACGAGGCCAGCACCGACGATGGCAACATCAACGGATACATCTTCAGTCAGAGAGGGATAAGTAGATTCAAGTGTAGAGTCAATCCAAAATGATTGAGATCGATCGGGAATTGTAGAGGTCATAATTCTATTCGATTTTATTTTTTATAAGTATTAATTATCTATTTTGGTCGAAGTTGAATAAATAGTACATCTTTCCAAAGGTATAATCATTTAATCAAATTATTGCGAGTCTAATGAGGGAAATGATCGCAATTGTATCTATCTGAAGTTATGGTTTAACCGAATATTCTCTATAATATTCTGAATAAATCGATATAAAAGTTTCAATCAATGTCAAAATAGTTGAGTTGTTTATTGCCTGAATAAGGAATCTAGGATTATGGCACGTTTAGCCCTGTTGAGTACTTCAGATAAAACGGGATTAGTTGAATTTGCCCGCACTTTAGTTGAACAGTTTGAATTTGATATTATCAGCAGTGGTGGTACTGCCAAAACCTTACAAGCAGCAGGACTTCCGGTTACTAAAGTTTCAGATTATACAGGTTTCCCAGAAATCCTCGGTGGACGAGTCAAAACCCTGCATCCTCGTATTCATGGCGGTATTCTGGCCCGTCGAGACCTCCCAGAAGATATAGAAGCCTTGGATAGCCACGATATGCGCCCGATTGATTTAGTGGTGGTGAATCTTTATCCGTTTGAACAAACCATCGCGGGGCCAGATGTGACGTTGTCTGAAGCAATTGAACAGATTGATATTGGCGGGCCAACATTGTTACGGGCAGCCGCGAAAAATCACGCGCATTTAACAGTATTATGTAATTCTGAGCAATATTCCAACTATTTACAACAATTACAGCAAGAGAATGGCAACGTTTCTTTAGAATTTCGTCAAGCTTGTGCTTTGTCTGCCTTTCGTCATACCGCTGCTTACGATCGAGCGATTTCGGCTTATCTGACCCAACAACAGGCGACAGAAGACACCCCTTTACCCCCCACCTACACCCTCTCTGGTACGCAACGCCAAGCCTTACGTTACGGGGAAAACCCCCATCAACCCGCCGCCTGGTATCAAACCGGAACAATTGCCAGCGGTTGGACTGCGGGTAAAATTCTGCAAGGTAAACCCCTAAGTTATAACAATTTAGTGGACTTGGAAGCAGCACGACGCATTATTACGGAATTTCCGGACGAACCCGCAGCGGCTGTATTAAAACATACTAATCCCTGTGGTATCTCCGTCGCTAGTAGTTTATCCGTAGCGTATCAACAAGCGTTTGCAGCGGACTCTATTTCTGCCTTTGGCGGCATTGTTGCCTTCAACCAAACAATTGATGCAGCCACAGCCACAGCGTTGACTAAAACCTTCCTAGAATGTATTGTCGCCCCAGATTGTAGCACCGAGGCGGCTGAAATTTTACAGAAAAAGCAAAATTTACGGGTGTTAATTGTCCCTGATTTACTCACCGGGCCAACAGAAACGGTGAAAGCCATTGCTGGGGGATTTTTGGTTCAACAAGCGGATGATGCGGTTGAAGACCCCAATAGTTGGGAAGTGGCGACGGAAAAACAACCCACTCCCGAACAGTTAGCAGAATTAGCCTTTGCTTGGAAAGTGGCAAAACACGTCAAATCTAATGCTATTGTGGTGACTCGTAACCGGACAACAGTCGGGGTGGGGGCCGGACAAATGAACCGGGTAGGGGCGGCTGAAATTGCCCTGAAGCAAGCCGGAGACAAAACTCAGGGGGCCACATTCGCTAGTGATGGCTTTTTCCCGTTTGATGATACGGTGAAGACTGCAGCAGCGGCAGGAATTGAAGCCATTGTTCAACCGGGGGGCAGTATCCGCGACAAAGACTCAATTCAGGCAGCCAATGAATTAGGTTTAATCATGGTATTAACCGGAATGCGGCATTTTCTCCATTAATTAATATCTGAAAACAGTCAGGGGCAATCAATCAATTGTCCCTCGTTTTCTTAATCAATAAACATCATAAAGCGTAATAGATCAAAATATCTAAGCTGCTTCTTGACAAGATTTAGCTATCTTTTAAAATTGGTACGTTGCATCAAATCTTGAACTTGTTCAGCATGATAAGAACTGCGAGTCAGGGGAGAAGAAACAACTTGCAAAAATCCGATAGATTCTCCATACACTTTCCAGGCTTCAAACTGTTGAGGTGAAACAAATTCAGCTACTCCTAAGTGCTTTGCAGTCGGTTGAAGATACTGACCAATCGTTAAGATATCACAATCAACCGCTCGCAATTGTGCTATTGTTTCTCTGACTTCTGTATCTGTTTCCCCTAAACCCACCATAATTCCAGACTTTGTATAAATCTGAGGCGCTAACTTGTGAACACGTTGTAATAGTTCTAAAGAACGGTGATAATCTCCTTGAGGACGAACTCGTCGATAGAGTCGCTTGATAGTTTCTGTATTATGATTAAGCACATCCGGTTGAGCGCTCAGAAGTATTTCTAATGCTTCCCAATTACCACATAAATCTGGGATTAAAACTTCAATTGTTGTTTGTGGGGAGATGGAACGAACGGCTTTAATGCATTTGACAAATTGTGTCGCACCGCCATCAAACAGATCATCACGGTTGACAGATGTGATGACAACATGTCTTAATTTCAGCCGTTGTACCGCTTCTGCTAAGCGTTCGGGTTCAGTTGCATCAAGAGATTGAGGCTTCTTCTCAAAATCAATATCACAGTAAGGACAAGCCCGAGTACAAGCAGGCCCCATAATCAGAAAAGTAGCGGTTCCCGCATTGAAACATTCACCGATATTAGGACAGGATGCTTCCTCGCATACCGTGTTTAAACCTAAATCTCGCAGAACTTCTTTGGTATTACCAACACGTTGCCACTGAGGCGCTTTGACTCGTAACCAATCTGGTTTGACTACCACGCTCTCGCTGTCCCCCATTTATCAAGATTACAGTTATCAATATAGATCGGAATAGAATTTTTATGGTATATTAATTAAGAATCAAATTCTAAAATAAACCCAATACTATGGGTAATATTCCGGGATGTAGCGCAGCTTGGTAGCGCACCTCGTTCGGGACGAGGGGGTCGCAGGTTCAAATCCTGTCATCCCGATTGGGGTCAAACCCCAGTCTTTCAAAGCTTCAGTCAGTTCTCCATCTCATCCTGTACCATCAACTTTCTTAATTGGTACAAGACTAGGACAATATTGTCAAGAGATAACAGAATTGATCGGTATTTATACTCTTGCTATGTTGTCCTAACATTCAACAAAATTGTCCGAATCACTGTCTTTGGAACTACGCTATATCAAGGGTTTCAACCACAATTGTCATCCAATGACCTAACCTCTTATGGTGATTGATAAGTAGGGGTCTATTTAGATTAATAGCTGACACACAGTCTGTATAGCCACTTTAACTAGGTTGAATAATTTGTCCACTGTTGACTAAAATTTCACTGTATAAGAAATTGTAATATTTAATAGTTTGTGTAACTTTAGTAGGTTACCCGAGGTTACCCAAAGCCGTACTGAGGTACTCAATGTCCCAGTACTAAAGCTGCTCGATAAACAAGCAAAGTTAATTATATATTTTCTATCGATAGCGATGTATCACTAGCGATACTATAGCACTTCGCGCTGGTCTAGTTACAAGTTAAAATTCAAATGAAATATCATATTTTACTGTACATTAAAATAATTGATTTACCGATAAACTAGTGGATGAAAGAGTTTAATAATGCTACTATATTTTCATCTCAAAACTACCTATAGCGGTAGGCCGTTGGGTCATGCAGTGTTCAATAAAAGAGCATAGAGGAACTAGTAATCCCTCTCTCCCAAAAAACAATAAACATATTATAAGTAGCATAAAACCCACATTCCGCTCCAATCAAGTCCGAAGCTCAAGGTTGTACTGGTGAAAATTCCATCAACAATGCTCACCTCGAAGAATGGGTTAAGGGTAGTAAAGAAAGCGGCATCCTTGATTAGTCATAGTATCCCTGCTACTGGACTTGTAGGGGTTCATAATTGGGGAGTTGACATCCTCCCGCCGATAAATCGGGGGATTCCCAGCAGCCGTTAAGCTACTGGGGTGGTACTCACTTCATAGACAGTAGCTTCAGAGCAAGCCTGAAGTCTGACACCATCTCCATGAGGGCTGTGTCCCAGCCCAAGGACTCTCATTCCTTCAAGTCGAATGTTTTTTGCTGCGTTTTCGTCTCTCAAATGCTTAGTTTGACAAACTTCACAAATCCATTCTCTTTCGTTTAGTTGCAATTGTTCGTATTTATGACCGCAATTAGAACATAATTTACTTGATGGAAAGAATCTATCTATCTCTACTAAAACACCACCTTTATGTTTTAGTTTGTAGTCAAGAAAATTAAGAAACATCCCCCAACCCGATTGAGTAATTGCTTTACTCAATTTACGGTTTTTAACCATTCCTTTAATATTCAAATTCTCAACTACAACGACTTGGTTTTCGTCAGTTATTTTACGAGATAGTTTGTGCAAGAAGTCTTGTCGTGCATTACTTAATTTCTCATGCACTCTAGCCACTTTTCTTCTAGCTTTGTTTCTTCTATTACTACCTTTTTTTCGGCGTGACAATTCTTTTTGGTGTTTCCTGAGATTGTCAGAATGCTTTTTCAGCCATTTTGGATGGTTGACTGCATAACTGTCAGTTCCATTATGGCAAGTAACATAATCTTTTAAGCCGAGATCGATACCAGTAATCTTGCCATTTGTAGAAGTTCCTGGTTCTGGATTGCCGTCATCTAATCCAATAGCAGCAAAGTATTTTCCCGAAGGAGTAACGCTAATGGTTACGGTTTTAATTACTCCTTCAATTTTTCTAGTAATGACCGCATTAACTAAGCCTACTTTTGGTATTTTTAATTGACTGCCAATTACCACAACATTTTGGGGGAAACCAATAGATTGTCTATTTTGTTTAGATTTGAATCTCGGCTTTTTTGCTCTACCTTCAAACCAATTTTTAAGAGCTTGCTCTAAGTGTTTGGAAGTGGCTTGTAGAACTTGAGAATAGCAATCAGTTTTTAACCAAGGAAGTTCTTTCTTTAGCTGAGGAAGCATAGCATTAAGCTCGGTACGTTTTAACCATCTTCCATTACAAGAACGATGTCGCAAGTGCATAGCCAAAGAACGATTCCACCAGAATCTAGAGCAACCAAACTGTTTTGCTAGTAGTTGCTTTTGTTCTTCAGTCGGATCAATTCTAACTTTCATTGCTGCTCTCATGAGATAATCTTACCATCATTCACTGATATATTTCTTCTTTTGAACAAATCAAGTTACAGCAGAGCATATAGGGCAGTTTACAATCTCACTGCACACAAGCGTATTAGTCACTAAATATCGCAAACCTATTTTCATGCTATGAATTACTTACAGAACTAGAATCTGTGTTTGCATCTATACTTACTACTAGAGGTGGGAGTCTAGATGAGTTCAATGGCGAGAAAGACCACATACATTGCATCGTGAGCTATAAGCCAAGTATTTCCATATCAAACTTAGTAGCTAACCTCAAAGCTACCTCCAGTAAGACTATGTGGCGCAATCACACCGACTATCTGAAAACTCAGTATTGGAAAAAACGGGTTCTTTGGTCTGGCAGTTACTTCGTTTCTAGCTGTGGAGGTGTAACTATTGAACAATTACGAAAATATGTGGAGCAGCAAGATAGACCACTACCTTTACCCAACAAACCCTGTCCATAATTCATCCCGCCAGTAAACTGGGGGACTTCTTATGGAAGATAGTTAAAAGCATCCTCATCCATCAGTTAAAATTGCATAGGTTCAGTTAGCCTCTGAGTATATAAAATTGGTACGCACGCACCAACATACTCAATTTGGAGGTTATTCAAGCATCTTATGGGTTCTGCATGGCGATACTGGCATCTTGTGAGGTTAAACGGATCAGGCGGGCGGCAGGATATTGAAATTCCAACGGCGAAAGCCTGGTTTCAACAGCAGTTTCCCCAACTCCGAGACCTTGATACTGTCCCGGATACAGTGGTGCAACGGCAACTGATGAACTTAATCAGTTCTCAACCGACATCAAAACATTCAGAGACAACTCAGCAAGCAGACTGTTGTTTGCGATGCTTCATCTCCCACCAAATTGATCGCACCTGTTTTGAACTGGTTCGGCGGTTTGGTCAGACTGGGGGATTTAATCAAATGGACTTATTAGCTTTTGTACTGGATGACTTTGAACTATTGCCGCGTTCAAACTCTCAACCCCGGACAAGCTATCAATCTCTGGCCGATAAAATTCTGCAAACCTTCAACCCAGAACGTGCTCAACTCAGTACTTGGACAAAACAGGTGGTCAAGTCCCATCCTGAATTGAGCCGCTTTTTGTGGGAATGCGGAGTGCATCTAGAAACGAACTGGGCTATTTTGAATCATTATCAGCCCAAACAGTTAGAACATCTGCTAACTCGGCATTATGGCTACACTTCCACTGAGGCAAAACCTGCCACTGAAATTCTAGACAGCTATCAAACCGTATATTTAAGCGATCGCTTGCAACAGAATGGTTCTCGCCGTCGTTCCCGTTGTCAACCTCCGACATCTGAACAGTTAAACCGCATCATTGCCGATCTCAAAGAAAAAGGCATCAACAATTACACCCCCAGTCACCTGCTGGAACAGTTAGAATCATTGGCTGGGTTAATTCGGCGATCGCGTCAACCCAAACAAGAACCACCCATAGATGAAAACTATCCTCAGCCTGCTTCAGATGAAGCTGAAACCGAAATGCAGGAATTTTTACAGCGTTTTCGTCAATTGTTGGTCACTCATCTAGATCGGGCAATTAAGCAAGTTTTAAATGACCGTTTGAGTTATTTAAGCAAGCGTAAAAAACCTAAAGATCAGATTTTTCTTCAGGCATTGCGCCTCAATTGTCAGGGTCAAGCAATGAAAGAAATTGCTAAAGAAATTGGGTTAACCCGACAAGATCAGGTAACTCGATTATTAAAATTAAAATCTCTGCGGCAAGATGTTCAACAACGGTTACTCGTGACGTTAAAAGAAGAAGTGATTCAACTGGCAGGTTACTATACGGATTTACTTCAATTAAAACGTTTAGAACAAGCTTTAGCCACAGAAATTGACCGAATAATGGCAGAAGCAGAACGAGAAATGAGTACGCCGAATTGCTCGCGTGATAGTTTATTTACTCGTCGTCTATGCCGCCATCTCTAATCTTTCACTAAACCCTTGAATGCTAGTTAGAAATTAAACCCATGAAAAACACAATAATGGAATACGACAATATTAACTCTGGTAAATTCATTAAAGAAGATAGTATTTCTCTGACGTTAGAGCAAGTCAATCTAGCCGCAAACTTGAGTCAAACTATCGCCACTCATCCTCGGCAACAATGGCAAGCTTATTTAAATCTTTTAGCTAAACTGGGGACAATTGAATGGTTACAGCAACGCGCTCCTGAATTATTAGTTAAAGATGACTTATCCCCAGCTTCAAATTCTTCTATCCATCAACTTGACGTTAACAACTTTAAACTGAATATTATTGTAACTGATAGTGACTTAAATTCAGAAATTTGCGTGCCGCGAGGTTACTTAGAAGATGCAGTTAATCCCGTTCAATTTCATGTATTGGTAGAAGTGATTGAAGATTTACCTGTTTTAGAAGAGGCAGAAGAACAGGTGAATGTGGCTGTATTGGGATATCTCACACCTACCCAACTCAATCAACAAAATCCTATCATTTTAGATGAGGAGTTAGCTTTAGTTTCAACAGATTGGTTTGAGCTTAAACCTGACCTTCTATTGCTATATTTACGATGCTTGAAACCAGAAGAAATAACTCATTCGCAATCTTTAATAGAACCTAAAACCTCCTCTAAACCCATTTTAAATGTGGGAGACTGGCTTAAAAATCATTTAGGTCAAATTGCAGAAGAATTATCTTGGACGTTACTTCCTCCCTTATCTTATAGTTCAGTATTTCGAGATTTAAGAAGTCCGATAGAACTGTTTAGTGATGCCGTTACAGAGTTAAGAAATCAAGCACAATTAGTTATTCCTTTTGAAGCCAGAACTGCCTACCGCGAGTTTGTTTGGGGTGATGTTGCCATGCGTTTATATGCCACAACTTGGCAGATTGATACTGATATCAATTCTCCTGAATGGATGCTATTGCTATTACTTACCACGCAAGCTAATTCTGACTTACCCATTGGCACTCAATTAACGGTTCGAGATGAATTACAAATATTAGAAGAACCTGTTCTCAATGACCCGACAAAAGATTATATTTATGCTCAAGTGATTGGAGCTTATAATGAACAGTTTCATGTTACGATTACTCTTCCTAACGGGATGGCAATTACATTACCGCCATTCACTTTTACTCGTTAATTTTACTAGAGGAATTTATGCTAAAATTGTACGTTCAAAAAGTTGAACAATCCTGTTTATTTGAGTTGGCGTGGGAAGCAGAAAACAGACTATCTGCACAGATTTTATTTCCCAAAACTGTAATCAGCCTTTATCAAGAATGGCAGAAAGCTTACCTTAAGTTCTATCAAGCACAAGCTACATCAAATGTAGAGAAAAAAGACAATAATTTCCGAGGAAAATCAGCCGGAAGTGGCACAATTTCACCCAATATAACAGATTGGAAAGGTCGTTTAACGGAAGCCGAAGCCCGTTTATTGTATGATTTTAATCAATGGTTACGCCATTCTCAACTGTTTGATATTCGTGCTAAAATCGCTGAGATTTCCCGCAATAATTCTACTAATCAATCAGCCAATCTTTATCTAGTTTGTAGTTCAATAGAACTGGCAAAGCTACCTTGGGAATCTTGGGAAATAGGCGCAGAATTTGCTAATACTAATTCTCTATTTATTTCTAGGATTCCTAATCAAATTACAGCGCGTCCTGCACCTAAAATTAAGCGCTCTCGCTCACGAATTTTAGCCATTATTGGTCAGGATGGTAATACTAACTTTAAAGGAGATTTAAAGGCTCTAAAAAGTCAACTTCAACCCCTAGCAGAAATTAAAGCAGTAGGTTGGGAGCTAGAGAAATCTATTTCAGAATTAGAAACAGAAATTAAGCAAGCTCTTACGGATGAAAAAGGCTGGGATGTCTTATTTTTTGCCGGACATAGTAATGAAACATCAATGACAGGGGGAGAATTAGGAATAGCTCCCGAAGAGTCTTTACACATTCAAAATATTAGCCATCAGTTAGAAATTGCGAAAAATAATGGCTTACAATTTGCTTTATTTAACTCTTGTAATGGCTTAAATATTGCTGAAACTCTAATTAACTTAGGAATTAGTCAAGTTGCTGTTATGCGAGAACCCATTCCTAATCCAGTAGCGCAAGAATTCTTATTACAATTTCTGCAACATTTAGCAGAATATAAAACCGTTCAAGAATCCTTAATTACAGCTTGTAATACTCTAGAAATAGAGAAATCTTTTACCTATCCATCCGCTTATCTAATTCCTTCCTTATTTTGTTATCCTAATACTCAATGGTTTCAACTTCAACCCTCAGGATGGCGAACATTTATCAAGCAGTTTATTCGTCCGAAATGGTATGAAGTAGTTGCTTTAGCCACCTTATCTATTTTAAGCTGGCAAATTCCTGTTCAGTATCAACTATTAGAACAAAGAGTAAAAAATCAAGCGATTTATCGTAATCTCACCCAACAGCTTCCTCAAACAAAACCTGATATTTTATTAGTTGAAATAGATGAGCCTTCTCTCGCGGCTGCTGGATTGCCTGACCCCACTATAATGAGTCGTTCCTATCTAGCTAAATTAGTAAATCAAGCGACTCAATTTAACCGTAAAATTATTGGTCTTGACTATGTGTTAAATGCACCTCAACCCGAAGAAGATGCGATATTTAAAATAGCATTAAATCAGGCTAAAGCTTTAGAAACTTTGTTTATTCTGGCAACCAGCCGAAGTACAAAACCTGGCTATCGACTGTGGCCAAACGAGCAATTTATTACCTCTCAAACTTGGCAAGGGGATACTATTATTTGGCGAAAGGGTCGTTTTATGACCCTCATACCTTTCCTCACAGAAGAACGCCCTTTATTAACAGAAGAACGTCCTTTACCTCTCAGTTATTTACTCGCTTTAGCAAAAGTTTATCTTGATTCAGGAGGAAATTTATTACAACCTAAAAATCCAACTGAACTGACTCAAACTTTATTTAATCAATGGATACAACCTTCAGAAATTACTCAAATTGGCTATAGTTTTAGACAGTATTGGCTACACCCAATTACTGATTTTTCTATCCCACCTCAATTAGTTTATAAAACGATTTCAGCAAAAGATTTTTTAGCCACTCAACCGAGTCAACTGCAACAAAAATATTCTCAATCTGTTGTTTTTATTATACCGGGAGGATATCGAACCGCAGGAGTAAATAAATTTGGCGAGGACAATTTATCTGCGCCACCAGCATTTTGTTATTGGCAAAAAACATCTCAGTCTCAGCTAGACTGTCCATTATTTGTAGGTGGCAAAGTTCACGCTTACCTATTTCATCATTTCTTAGATAACCATTTTGTCATTCCAATATCAGATTTATGGCTACTTTGGCTATTTGTTCCTATTGCCAAAAGTATTAGTATTTTCATTAAAAATTATGACATTTCTCCTAAAAACATCATTCTGATTTTAATAGGTAGTACGTTAATCTATGGATTAATTAGCTTACAGCTTTATATATCAGCTTTAATTTTATTGCCGATTACGATACCTGTTGTTTTAATCTGGTTTTACGTTACACCTAATTTAATAGAGAGTAACTCTTTCAAGAATTAATTTTTTTTATAACTGTGAGGAGACATCATTCATGAAATTTAATCAGCTTAATCTTTTGACTCAAATGATGAGTTTGTCTTTATTATTGATTCCAGCTATTATCCAAGTTGATATTTTTTCCTTCAATACTCTAATACAACCTCATCCTTTCTCACAACGTTCTGAACCCTTTTCTGACGAAGGTAGTGAAGGAGGAAGTCAACTTTGGCGTAAATTCTTCCCCCGTAGTGAACCTGTACCAGAAGAAGGAGGAAATGGAGGCAGTAGAGGAGACGGTTTTTGTCCGATTTCACCTTACCAATTTTCAGAAGTTGAACCCATTTTAAATAATCGTCCAACGTTTACTTGGAAAGGAAATATTACTCAAATTGAAATTAGAGAACAAAATAGTCAAACGGTTGTTTGGAGTCAAGATATCTCTGAAGAAAATAGAGTTAATTTAAACCTTCAATCTGACGATTTAACACCTTTGAAACTCTATCAAATTGCTGTAGAAACGGCATTACAACCGGGTCAAGTTTATGAACTTTATGTTTCAACTAATCCGCCAATTGATTATCGTCCGATTCCCTTTAGAATTCTAACGACTGAAGAACGAAATGCTATTAATCAAGAATTACAACAATTAGAACAAAAGTTAGCAGCAGAAAATATTACGGGAGATGCGGCAATCTTACAACGTGCTGATTATTTTGCTAGTCAACAATTGTGGTCAGAATTTTGGCAAGAAGTCTTATCTGTTGAGACTCCTTCTGAAGATTTAAAACAATTAATTAATCAAACAGTTAATCGATTGTGTCGGTAGAGTGAGTCAGAAGTCAGTAGAGACGTTACATGTAACGTCTGTACAGAAGTCTCAATTTAAATACATGACAGCTTACTTAGTTGACAACGTGAATTCGATTCTAGAGAAAAACCCCTCTCCAAACCTCTCCCCTAATAGGAGAGAGGCTTCAAAATCCCAGTTTTTAGTCATTTTTCAAAGATGTATAAGCCCCTTTCCATCATTAAATAGTCCTTTTAAAAGACAATTTCCTTCGACCTTATAAAATAGTCCCTTTGGGACACAGTTTCCCTCTCCTCGTAGGAGAGGGCTAGGGAGAGGTGAGAGGGGTTGAGGAGAGGTCATCGAACTCATGTTTTGACAATGTCCCGAAGTCAATGCGTAGTGTGATATATTTTCAACTCCTAAATATCTATCCTAAAATTTACCTACTTTTGAGCTTTCTTCACCGCTGCCTCAGCATTAACTAACCCATTACCAAAGAAATATTGCTCCGCTGAAACGGCTTCAGGTAACGGAAAAACGCCTGATAAACGGTCTTGTTTTGACGTTAATCCCACACTCTTTTGTAAACGATAACGATTAATTTCTGATTGTGATAAATTCAACGCATCATAACTTGATGTTTCTTTGAGAATAGCAGCTAATGAATCTCGATTTAAACTAGGATTTACCCCCCGCATTAACGCCACCACTCCCGCCACTGTAGGTGCAGAAAAAGAGGTTCCTTGTACCTGTACATACTGTCCCAACGGGTCGAGGGCAACACCCCAGGAGTTGTCTGTAACCGTTATCCCTTGCCAAAACCCATCAACCCAAGTTCCCCCCGTGGTTAAAATACCGCCACTAATATCTAATTCCGTTTCTCCACCCGGTGCCATCACATCCAACCGCCCGCCATAACTGCTGTAAAATGACCGTTTTCCTTCGCGGGAAGTTGCCCCGACTGAAATTACTCCCGGTATCGCCGCCGGAAACGAGACCCCATCGAGTTCATTATTTCCGGCAGAAGCAACAATGACTAAATTAGGATGACGATCAATAATACGAAAAACCTGATCCGCTAAACCTTGATGCGGTAAGACACTCCCTAAACTTAAGTTAATCACATCTACGTCTCGTTCTGCTGCATAACCTATTGCTTCAATTAAACGGGCGGCGGTAATTTCTCCATTTAAGCCAAATACGCGCACAGGTAATAACTTGGCTTTCGGTGCAACTCCGACTGCGCCTTGTCCCGCTTCCGGTTGGGCTAAAATAACGCCAGCAGACCATGTGCCATGAAACTCAGCCGCAATTTGACGACGGATGCGATCGCGTACTTGATCCGCTAATTCAGAGACTGATAAACTAGAATTACGACGCTTCAGAACCTGGGCTAAACGGTCGTATTCCTGCAATAACGCCTCATCTGACAGTTGAAAAGTATTTTGAAAATGAGGCCGCATCTGGCTTAGTTCTGCCTCGCTAACACGGGTATCGGGATCGCCAACCATGCAAGTTTTCAATAGTTGAGACGTACAAGTGCTGCTTTTGCTGGTAAAGTCCCAACCGTGAGTTTCACCGGGCAATAAATTAGAGACATCTTTAACAGTATGTAAATTCTCCGCTAAGTCCGGATGATCCCATTGAATTAAACTATCCAAGACTGCCACCACAACCCCTTCGCCGCCGTTACTCTGTTTCCAGGCTTCTGTGGCGCGAATATCGGTGCGAGGGCGATATTGACCCCGTTGTGCAGTGCTGTTAAGATGCCAAGCGATGGGTAATAATTCACTCTCAAATTCTGCTTTAATTTTAGGTAAAGTTGCAATTGTCTGTTGTAAACGATTTTTTGCAGTTGTGGCAGTAGTTGCGTTTAACGTTATATCTTCAACCGTGTAATTCAGAGATTGAACAAAATTAGGAGTAGCCGACTCAATGCCAGAAATACGAGTTAAACTATTCGCAACATTAAGAATTTCTGTTCCCTGTTGAGTTTGAGAACGAACCAAATAATTGTTAGGTGTAAACTGTAGAGGTCGAATAATTTCTAACTGATAACGGTTGAGTAAAGATTGAATTTGATCTTCAGATAAATCAGGGTCAAAACTGACTAAAATTTCATTCGGAAGAACTACCGTTTGAGGATTTTCTGCTTGATTTTGGCTGAATGAAAGTACGGGTAAAGTATTTTCAACATAAGACTGTTGATGAATTTGTTGCGTTAAATTGTTAGGACTATTGGGAGGAACTACAACAATAGCATACCGTTCTCCCAGGGGTTGAACATCAATTTTAACCGTTTGTTCATTACTGCTGCCACGACTGCCGCCACGGGAATTGCTACCCCCATTTTCTAAATCTTGTTGTAGTTGTAAATATAGCGGCAAAGAAGGAGTTAAACTGCGACTGCGTGAAGAGGAGTTGGGGGTTTCATTGAAGGAAACAGCAATAACATCTTGTCGTAAACTCAGAGGAATTGGCTGACCATAAAACGTGTAGAATAAATCGTGATTATTTTGAGCTGTAACAGTTTGAGAATTAAGGAGATTAGGAGTTATAGCTGCGGCGAGAAAGCATCCGGTGAGAGTCAAGCTAGAAAGTAACCGTTTCATGGTGTTAGATATCCTTTAACGTTGGGTTACTTACCTATATTTTTTGGCGTGACGAAGGTATGCAGTTTATTCAAGCAGCAGGGGTTATTTACTTTTGACCTCTCCCCCAACCCCTCTCCTAGCAGGAGAGGGGAGTACTTTATTAAATATATAAAACTATTAATTACTTCCCCTCCCAAATAAAAAAAACTTATTCTTTTTCCCTCTCCTCCCAGGAGAGGGCTAGGGAGAGGTAAGTAAGGTTTTTGGGCAATGAAATTTATAATTGCTACAATCAATAGAATTTCTATGAGTACCTAAAACAATATCCTCTTTTGCTACACCTAAATCTAAGAGTTCTTGAGTCACACCTTCCTCTGTACCATCCCATTCTACCCAAATTTTACTATTACAAATTCGGAGATGAAACACAACAGCATGAACTCGACCTGTACAATCCCAACCCAAATCCATTAATAAATAATTGTCATTGATTGTATCGCATAAAGGCAAGGTTTTAATTTCTCCATGACGGGGAGTATATTCAGCATGACGCTTAATGACAGTTTGAATAATTTGCCGATACTGTTCTGACTGATCCATGCCAATTCTAATATTTAATTGTACTATCATTGGTTTGTTGATTCGGAGATTTAACCAAACTATGCTTTGATGACAGATTGACGACTTCTCTACCACTTTCTGCTTGTTTCTTCCGTAAATCTGCAACAATTACCTTTAAATCATAGTTAAAGGATCTAGCATAGCTTTGACGAATTTTATGAATTTCTTCTATAATTTCATCTTTCCACATGGATTATTCTCCTAGCTAATTCTAATGTTTAATTATACTCGCATTTTATGAGGGCGATCGCGTAGCTCGGCTTCAGCCATATCGCGTAGTTTCTATCTAACAAAATTTTATCAGAACCTGTTTTAGTACAATAGAGACTTAGTAGCCCAGAATGCTTCCGAGATATAGATAGGCTAGGATTAACTGGTGCTAACCCTAACCTTTGTCTGCGCTAAACGAACTCCTAGTCCTCACTGTAGAGTCGGACTTGGTTATCGACTATCGAAAAGGAATATTTTCGAGACTGATTACATTGAACTGGCTCAGTCGTACTGTATCGTTCTAATTTGTAAGTTGCCGCAGTATAACCCTCTGAAAAACTATCATCAAATTGGATTTGAAAGTTAGGTGAGGTTTGACTTCCTGGTGCATAAGTCCACCAATGGCGTGTTGATTTTTTTGCTTCTATAGAATGAGTAAACCATTGACTCTCACCCCATCGATAACTGTAATGTAACTTCTCATTTGTAGGATTTTTGAGACAAATTGCACCCACAGCAGTAGAATTACTGGCAGGTTGCTTCAACGCATCCTTTATTACTTCTTTCGCTGCTTTATAAGTTGAACCAGGGGGCCAAAATTCTGAGTTATGCCGTCCCCAAGCAAAATCAATTAGTTGTCCAGAGGAATTGGTTAACAGGACAACTTCTGTCCACAGTGGTGCTTGAAACCATATTCCTTTACCAATAACTTGGAAGTTGTAAACAATATTACCGTTACTGCGATGCTCTAAAATTTCACAGCTTGCCTTCTCATAAGTCGCCATGGGAAAAGCAATGTTGTACAATATTCGACCAAAGAATTGTGAGCGATTGCAAAGACTTTGAGACTGAGCAGCAACTTCTGTAACGGGTGACAATCCTAACCCAATTAAGGGTAAAGCGGCAAGAGACAATAACGACAGAAACTTCCTCATTCTTTCCATAAAAACCTCATCAAATCATTGAACATCGGTCATTTCCTGTAAATAGTCTGGTGCCGTTTTTGACCTATGCAATTTTTGGTGATGTTATTGGGAAAATACTCAACGAAATTTCATCCTGACTGGGTTCAACCCAACGTCAGACAGTCTCTCTAACCCTCCGTCACCATTGGACATTCCATAAAAATAGTCGTTAAGATGGTGCAGAAGGGGGATGTTATGGTGATGGCGATAATAAAGTTCAGGGTGCTGATGGGTTTTGAGGATTAACCCAGCGACTGCATAACTTGAACATCCCTCAGAGTAAGTATGAGTTAGAAGACGAAATCTGAGGAAATTGCGGATGTTTACTCCATCTCAACCTTTGTTAAAATGGCTGGCTGCTGGCTTTGGTGCGATGAGTTTGTGGTTTGCTGTGCCTGTAACGGTTATGGCTGAGGAATTTTCAACAAATCAAGTTTTGTTAGCTCAACAGTCAGATGAGTTGGAAGAAGCTTGGCAAAAGTGGATTCAAGGACTTGACCAATTTATGATTGGCAATTTTGAAGTGGCTATTACCTCACTAGAACAAGCTTTATCTGTTTATAGAAGACTAAGAGGCTCTGAAGATGTCTTTGTGAAAGGAACAGAGAAACTTTTAGAAGGAGTACGACTAGCTCAAGTCGGTCAAACTCAAGAAGCAAAAGTTGCATTTGAGCAAGCTCTAGCACTGCTAGCAGAAGTAATACCCATCTCTCAATCAGATGAATTGAAAGAAGCTGAACAACTTGAGCGAAAAGCTGAACAACTTGAGCAAAAAGGACAGTATGATGAAGCTGAAGTTTTACTACTGCGCTCTTTAGATATCTATGATAAAGCTTTAGAAACTGATAATCCTTTGGTTGGACGTAACATCCTTAGTTTAGCAAGCTTGTACCAAACTCAAAGGCGTTTCAATGAAGCTGAACCTCTCTATCAGCGTGGTTTAACTATCATTGAGAAAGCGCTAGGGGCTGATCATCCTGCTTTTGTACATTACCTGAATCGTCTAGCGTTACTCTACATTGAACAAGGTCGCTATGACAAAGCTGAAGCTCTCTATCAACGTTCTTTGACTATTGCAGAGAGAACTGTGGGAGTTGACCATCCGACCTTTGCACAATGGCTGTACAATCTAGCGCATTTCTATTCTATCCACGGACGCTACAGTGATGCTGAGGCTCTCTATCAACGTTCCCTCGAAATCTGGGATAGAATCGGTCATTCTGATATCGCATTCAGCCTTACTGGCTTGGCAAATCTTTACCTCAATCAGGGACGCTACAGTGATGCTGAGGCTCTCTATCAACGTTCCTTAGCTATTCGAGAGAAAGCTTGGGGTACTGAACATTATATTGTTGCTAACAGCCTCAATAACTTGGCAGTACTTTACACAGTTCAAGGACGCTACAGTGATGCTGAGGCTCTCTTGCAGCGTGCTTTAACTCTCTTTAAGAAAGCCTTTGGAATCGAACATCCCGATGTCGCCAGCACCCTCAGCGACTTGGCAGATCTTTACTCCAAACAAGGACGCTACGATCAAGCCGAATCTTTCTATCAACGTTCCTTAGCTATTCGAGAGAAAGTTTTAAGAATAGAACATCCTAAATTAGCACGAAGCCTCATTAACTTAGCAAGATTTTACCGAGCTAAAGGAGACATTACCCAAGCTATAAGTTTTCAGAGTCAAGGACTAGAAGTACAAGAACAAAACCTCAATGTTCTTCTGGCAACAGGTTCAGAACGTCAGAAACAAGACTCAATGAAAATGCTTGCCAACACAACAAATGCTGCCATTTCTCTTCATCTTAAAGATGCACCGAATAACTCAGAAGCTGCTCGTTTGGCTTTAACAACTATTCTACGACGGAAAGCTCGAATTCTTGATACTGTCACTAATGAATTACAACTTATCCGAGCAAATATCACCCCAGAAAATCAACAACTCCTCGATGAATTAAATGCCATTCAATCACAACGGGGTAATTTACTTTATAATCCTCCTAAAGATTTACCGCCAGAACAATATCGTCAGCTCACAGAGAATTTAAGAGCGCAAGCGGAAGAACTCGAAGCAGAACTTTCTATACGCAGTGCTGAATTCCGAGTGGAAACTGAACCTGTAACGATTGAAAAGTTACAACAATTAATTCCTGAAGATACGGCTTTAGTTGAGATTATTCAGTACTATCCTCTTGATGCAAAAGCTCGACAATGGGGAAAACCTCGTTATGCGGCTTATATTATTTCTGCGAATAGTATCAACTGGGTGGATTTAGGAGAAGCTGAACCCATCGATCAAAAAGTGAATGAATTTCGCCGAGATTTAGGGGAAAAACGGACGAATGTAGAAAATTCAGCCCGTGAATTAGACGAAATAGTGATGCAACCGATACGAGAAAAGTTAGGAGATAAAACTCATATTTTAATCTCTCCCGATGGTCAATTGAATTTGATTCCATTTGCGGCGTTGATGGATGAAAATAACGAATATTTAGTTAAAAATTATCTGTTTACTTATCTCACAACCGGACGAGATTTATTAAAGTTACAACTCGATGCCCCCAGCCGTCAAAACCCCGTGATGTTAGCCAACCCTAATTATGACGCACCGGGCAATTCTACAGGGGTTCAACTGGCATCAACTTCCCTTCTGACTGAGGGAGAAGGGTCAGGGGAGAGGTTTTCTCGCCCCAACTTAGGAGAGGAGTCAGGAGTAAGAGGAAACCAACGTTCAACTGACCTCGCCAGCCTCACATTTGGCTCCCTAGAAGGCACGAAAATAGAAGCCGATGCCATCGTCCCCATTGTTCCCAATTTACAACTGTTAACGGGTTCTCAAGCCACGGAGAACGTTCTTAAACAACTACAAGCCCCGAAGATTTTGCATATTGCAACTCACGGCTTCTTTCTACAAGATGTTGACTGTATTCCCGTGACTGGCAGTCGTAGCCCCAATGATGCCGGGTTTAACGTCATTCTCAACCCCGATTTTCAACCGGACTGTAAACCGACTCCCAGTAATACAGAAAATCCTCTATTACGTTCAGGTTTAGCTTTAGCGGGGGCAAATCCGCGTCAGAGTGGCGATGAGGACGGGGTATTAACAGCTTCAGAAGTGACTCAACTGAGGCTATATGGCACGAAATTAGTGGTGTTATCCGCTTGTGAAACCGGGGTAGGTTCGGTTGCCAATGGAGAAGGGGTTTATGGGTTGCGGCGTGCCTTTGTCAAGTCGGGGGCAGAAAGTCAATTGATGAGTTTATGGAAAGTGGATGATTATGGCACCAGTGAACTGATGTCAATGTATTATCAACGCATCAAAAAAGGAGAACCGCGATCGCAAGCCATGCGTCAGGTACAATTAGAATTATTACAAGCCCCAGCTTATCAGCACCCCTTTTATTGGAGTTCTTTTATTTTCTCGGGAGATTGGCGACCCATGGAGACATTTTAGCTCAGTTGCGGTCATCTCATTAATATTCTGAGCCGATCTTCGACTACTATTAAGGTTGCTCTAAAAAAACTCTTTCTATTTCGGGGAATGAGAAATCTATGCAATTTTAATGCTTCTTGATCTCAAAATTACTTTATAGTGTAATTGATTAATATTAACCAACAACTTCAAGCACTGCTGAAAGGACTGCCATTGTGGAAGTTTCATAAGAAATCGTTCTTTGTTGAAATCCTCCAGTCTCACTTCTTCCACTTCTAGCAACATCTGCAAGTAAGCTATCAATTACGTCTAAAGGTTCTTCTCCTCTCAAACCGCCCAGACGACCCCGAGATTTTCCGCGACTGGCTGCAATTTGTTGTAAGGCTTTGAGGGTATTTCGTAAAGGTTCTTGACTGGCTAAAATCATGATTTCTGGGAAGCCTGATGTTCCGGTGACTTCCAAAGTTGATTCTCCTTGACGCGGCAGTTCTACAGCCTCTGCTGCCTCGAATAATGATTCTTCTTCCGGCGCATCCCAATTTGTCGGGTGAAACGGGTCCATCTCTCCTTGGGCGCTAATCAATAAAATTGCTAGATAAAGGTCTTGATTACTTTCGTTACTGACTTTAATTTTAAGCTGAGTTCCTGAACGGAATTGAACCGGAATATTGGCGGCTTTAGCTTCATCAAGTCCTCGACTTGCAACTTCTAAAACCTGTCCACCACCAGATACTTCGGCTTTAACTTTTAGAGGTGAACCCTGACCTGCGCTTAATAATTGTCCTAAAATTTGATTGGCAAGTAATCGGCGTAATCTCGGTTGTAATCGATTAATGGCTTTGATAATGGGTTCTTCTAAGCGTCCAAAAGAAGCTGTATCCGGCGTTAAATCGGCTTGAAACAGTCCAATACTACTGATAGGGGGAAGTTCCATATCCGGATTAATTTCGGCTTGTTGTTGTTGATAGCTTTCTGTAAATCGTCCTAAAAAATAGCCACTCTCAGACAGTTTATTTCTGGGGACTAATTCAATTCTTTGATTCGATTGTAATTCAGTATTTGCCGTTGTTGCATCAGCTTCTAACGATTCATCTAAAGCCAGTTGCAATTTAGGATTAGCAGGAATTCCGACTATTTTTTCTCGTAATAACCGATCTTTTTTAATCGCTGATGTATCTCCCGAAATTTGTTTACCGATGCCAAATAAACCTTCGACTCGCGAGGTTTGTTCAATTTCTGCTACCACTTCTCCCAATTCATCTAATACTGAATAGATTGCTGTTGCGTCTGAATTTTTCAGGTTTTGAGAGGCTACACCTCCTAACCAAAACTCAATTGTTTCTCCCCGAACTGTTGTAATCACTGCCTCAGCAGATGGCGTTTCTAACTCTATAAAATATAATGGTTGTTGATTAAAATTGCTTCCGGGTTGATATTCAAAGGTTGGGATTTGAGCCGTTGTATGATGTTTTGAGCGGGCTAAACTATTGGTACTACGTCTGAGATTAATATAAACTGATTCAGCCATTTGTGTAGAGGTTAATTGCCAGAGATAACGAGTTAATAAATAGGTAAAAGCGCCTGCATAAAACGTACCAAAATCAGCATCAATGGCTTCTTGAGTTCGTCCAGCAGAACCTAATGCTACGCCTTTAGCAATACCTGCTTGTCGCCGTTTAATTAATTCATTTTCAGACCAACCTAACTTAGAAAGTTGTTGTTGTTGGAATTCGAGTTCCGTTTCGCTAGGTATCAATATTTGACTATTTCTAGTCAGTCGCGCCGCCCGGACAACGACATTTCCTCGGGTTCCTCCACCAGAATGACAGCTATCTAAAATCATCGTAAATTTGTCTGTTTTAACTCTATTTTTTAATAAGAACAAAGTTTGCCCCATTAGGTGAGAAACAGGAATTTCTGGATTATCTGATCTAATTGATTCAGCGTCTTGAGGCAGAATAGTACCATTATATTGACAGCTATTATTGATACTATTTTCTCTGCTACATTCTGCTAAATTTAAAGGAAATGGATCTCTCACTAAACTACCATGTCCAGAAAAGTGAAATACGACAACATCTCCCGGCTTGGCTTGTTCAATTAAATGACTTTCAAATGCTTGGATAATATTCTCGCGGGTGGGTTTAAAATTAGCATTATCAGCAACAATCATAATATCATTAGGATTGAAACCAAAACGATGAATTAACAGGTGTTGTTGCAACTCTACATCGGTGAGACAACCATTTAAAGGGGTAACTGCATCATAATTATTAATACCCACTAATAAGGCTAATTTACGGGGTGTACTTTCTGCCAATACTCGACCATACTGTTCGGTTTGCTGAAAAAAATCAAGTTGACTTAAACCCATTGCGGCTAAAGTTGACCCAGCAAATTGTAGAAAATGACGACGTTTAAGGAGAGACATGATTATAGATTTTATAGAAAAAATAGTAAAAATATTATCCCTTATAACCTAGTTTACGGGAAGCCTAACTTATGCAATATGGCGCTACGCGAAGCGGCAATAGACAATCTTGCTATAGTTGATCTCCCCCTCACCTTCTCTCCCCGTCTCTCCCTCTCCATCTTTCCATCCACAACGCTATAAATAGAGGTGAAAATTCATGTCACAACTTCAACAAACCAGCGATTGAGAATGGATTCTAAAACAACGATAACACACTTTTTTATCAGAAATAGCAGAGTTTTGTCAACGATGGCATATTATCGAATTTGCTTTATTTGGTTCAGTTTTGCGAGATGATTTTCGTCCGGATAGTGATGTTGATGTTTGGGTTGTTTATCAAGCTAATTTTCAACAGACTTTAGAGGATAAGATTGAAGCTAAAACTGAACTTGAAACACTATTTAATCGAGAGGTTAATATCACTCGCAAACAGGGTTTAGTTAATCCGTTTAGCCGCGAAGAAATTATACAAGAATATTGCATTATTTATCTATCCGAAAAAGCTCAACTCATTACTCTAAAAATTTCTAATAAAACAATGCAAGATAACGTCCGTAATTCTGCTGCAATTTGGGATATGCTAGAAGCCATTAAACGGATTCAAACTTTTACTCAAGGTTTGGATGACACCACATATTTAGATAATTTATGGGTTCAACGCGCTGTTGAACGTAATTTAGAAATACAGGGGAAGCTGCTATTAGAATAACTGAAGAATTTCGCACTGATAATCCTGAAATTGATTGGCGTAGAATGATTAGTTTACAAAATATTCTGGCTCATCAATACGACAAAATTAATCAAGCAAAAATCTGGCAAATTATTAGCACAAACATACCAAATTTGCAAGAAAAATTACAGCCTTTATTACCACCTATTCCTGATATCAATGAATAGTTCTATTTGACAATTTACAAACCATTCCCAATTAAAATAAAAGGTGACCAGTAGTAAGGATGACTCAGATTATTACTATTATTATTAATCGGTAATCCCGTTTGAACATCTCGTTGAATAAAGTCTCCATCTCCTCCCCGTTCACCACCAACGGCTGAAAAATCGTTTGTAATTAAAGCAATTTGAGCTTTTTGCAGTGCTTGACTCATGGGTTCTTGTTGTTGCAAACCATGATAGAATCCATTCATTAATGCTTGAGTGCCGCCATCATTCACATACCAAAGAGACGCAATAGCCGCTTCTGCACCCGTGCGTTGAATTTGATAACCAAACCCTAATATTTCCTCTCCATTCCCTAATTCATCACTAACCGCAGTCCGACAAGCACTCAATACTACTAAATCTGTATCCGGTAATTTCCAGTTAGAAATATCCGGTAACGTGACGCGATCGCCATCACCAAATAAAATAAAAGATTGATGAGGATTTCCCGATACAAATTCTGCATGAGTTGCCAAATGCACCACACTATATTGATCCATTTGCGGTTCAACTTTGGCGCGGCTAAAATCCTGGTTAAAAAGTGCCAATGTTCCGGGGATATCAGCAATTAAAGCAACTTCTTTCCCGGCAAATTCTAATCCTCGAAAACTTAAGGTTTCATCACCAATGGGAATATCATAAGATTGACTGGCATCACTAAAAGCAGCGGCTAAAATCTTAGTGGGATTGGGATTACTGCGGGTAAAATCTGTTAAAGAAGCAGCGGTAATATGATTAATGATAAACCGTTGAGTTAACCATTGTTCCCCATCATGCAACGCCGCCAACGGAATATAACGTAACTGTCTGTCAGCAGCATAGAGAATAACTTCACTATCTCCTAAATCTTCAATAATCGGTTGAATTAATATCTCATATAATCGTTGAGCATTGGGAATCGGATTACTGCTGCGATTTGTAATATCAGAACGATAATCAACAATCACCCGGTTTAATTCCACCCGGCTAATAGGAACCGTTTTCCGCACTAAACCTGAAGTTGTGACTAACACCAATTCCAACCGATCTTCTAATATCAGTGGATATAATAAAGCGGCATTTCCCACACTTGCTAAATTATCTTGTAACTGCACCAACTGTTCCGGATTGAGGTTTTGTCCTTTTGCCGTCCGTTGTAATTTAGTTACCTCTGCTGTTACTTCTGAACTATTAATAAAGTTATCAAAATTACCCTCTGGATTTTGTTGCAACCATCGATCAAACAATTCTAGCACTCGTTTTTCCGACGGCCAAAAATCTAAACCTTGAGCCGTTTTTTCATTCCCCCGCACATTTCGTAAATAATCATCCAATTCTTGCAGTTTCAGTAAATCAATCACTTCCTGTGCTTCCAATACCCGATCTTGTTGCAAGAGAAGTAGAGCAAGAAGACGATAATTTTTTGCAATTTTTTCTGCATAAGACTGTTGAAGTTCTTCGGATAACCCTTGAATTTCTTGACGAATTGATTCTGTTACATTGACAGATTGTTTTAAGAAAATAATCGCAAGTTCAGATTTGTTTCGTTTTTCAAGAGAACGACCAATATTACTCAGAGAATTCGCTTCTCCACTACGCTTACCGATGTCTTTAAAAATAGCTAAAGACTGCTGATAGTACTCTATCGCTTCCTGGTATTGTTCTAATTTATTGTAAGCACTGCCTAAATTATGGAGAGAATTCGCTTCTCCCTCACGCTCACCAATATCTTGTGTAATTGCTAAGGACTGCTGATAATATTCTATTGCTTGTTGATACTGTCCTAAACTACGGTAAGCTTCGCCCAAATTGTTGAGAGAGTTCGCTTCTCCCCTACGGTCGCCGATGTCTTGAGAAATAACTAAAGCCTGTTGGTAAGATTCTATTGCTTTTTGATACTGTCCTAAACTACGGTAAGCTGGGCCTAAATTGTTGAGAGAACCAGCTTCTCCACTGCGATCGCCAATTTCTTGTTTAATGACTAAAGACTGCTGATAGTATTCTATCGCTTTTTGATACTGCCCTAAGTCATTGTAAACGTTGCCTAAATTGTGGAGAGAACCAGCTTCTCCACTACGCTTGCCGATGTCTTTAAAAATAGCTAAAGCCTGTTGGTAAGATTCTATTGCTTTTTGATACTGCTCTAAACTATAGTAACTATTACCTAAATTGCCCAGAGAGCTAGTTTCTCCACTAAGGTCACCGATGTCTTTAAAAATAGCTAAGGACTGCTGATGGTATTCTATTGCTGTTTGATATTGTCCTATCCTAGAGTAAACATTGCCTAAACCGATAAGAGAACCAGCTTCCCCTTCGCGATCATCGATATCTTTAAAAATAGCTAAAGACTGCTGAAAGAATTCTATCGCTCTTTCATACTGTCCTAAACTCTTGTAAGCAATACCTAAATTGCCCAGAGAATTAGCTTCTCCCCTACGGTCGCCAATTTCTTGTTTAGTGGCTAAAGCCTGCTGATAGTATTCTATGGCTTTTCGATACTGCCCTAAATTATCGTAAGCAATGCCTAAATTGATCAGAGAACTAGCTACTCCGTGGCGATCGCCAGTTTCTTGGTTAATGACTAAAGACTGCTGATGGTATTCTATTGCCTGCTGATACTGCCCTAAGCTATCGTAAGCATTGCCTAAATTATTGAGAGAACTAGCTGACCCTTTGCGATCATCGATATCTTGAAAAATGACTAAAGACTGCTGAAGGTATTCTATCGCTTGTTGATACTGCCCTAATTTATTGTGAGTACTGCCTAAATTGTTCAAGCAAGCTGCTTCCCATTTGCGTTGGCGTAGCCTCTCCATAGGAGAATCGCCTATTTGCTGATAGATTTTTAAAGCCTGTTGATAAGACTGTATAGCTGCTTGAAACTGCCCAGATCGATCCTGTTGTTGACCCTGTTCTAAGAATCGATCTGCCTCAGCTTGTCGTTCTTCTGGGGTTTGCGCCAGAACATAAGACTCAGACAAACCATTGATAGGGACAACCGGACTCAACACACCCAGGATCACCGCAAGGGTTAAGGCTTTGGGATTCAACATAACAGTCTGTTTCGGGGTAGATGTTCAAACACCCTCTAACATAGATTTTAGGAGGTTGAACCTATGCAATTTTAAAAAGCACCTTTATTTTTTGTTCTCACCCGTTCGTAGAGTTCCTCCATTACCTCTAAAAAAGAAGTATCCTTGTGCCAAAAGGGTGGAAAATCCCCGGCTTTTTTAACAACAATAGCAGGAAGATTCGCCGTTGCAGTTTCTGCTGTTATGGGGGAAAATCGTTTCTGAGGTAGCCAATAAGCCTGATAAATTGCCATTTTTTCATAAAAGGGTTAATCAGCTCTGACCCTAATTCAGACTGTGTTATCGCTTTGTTATCACTCTCTCGTGGCTCCCACTTAACAATCATCTCCCATCAAGACTGAGACTGAATGACACCACATCCTAAACGACCACCCCCCGCGCCACCGTCAACTCCAGTGGTTCCTTGGTCTTCATCGATATGAACAATAATGGCACTGCCATCAGCATCAAATAAACTTAAGGGGCCTTCAGAAATTGTCACTCGGTTAGTCCGATGAGCTAAAGTCGCATTGCCTTCTGCATTAGCAACTAAATTGGGTAAATCTCCCATGTGAAACGGATGATTCGCATCTGGATTGGTTTCACCAAATGGGCCGGGGTCAAAATGTCCTCCAGCCGCTTTAAAGTCGGGTTCGCATGTGCCTGTTTGGTGGATATGCAACCCATGCTTAGTATTGGGTGGTAAACCCGCAATATCAGCTTGCACTTCTACTGTGGGTAAAATACCATCGGTTTGAGTTTGAATTAAAGTCACTGTTCCAGATAGGTTAGAATCAGGTGCGCCTTGAATATTAGCAACGGCAACGACTCGATTTTGTGAATCGGATAAACCGATTGGTCTATCACAGCTAACGGCAAACAGCGCGATCAGCAAACAGAGACTGGGTATAACAATAATTTTTTTAATCATTGAGTGTTTGATTCTATTCATAATATTTACTAATGCAAGTTGGATTGATCTTAGAGAATCTGATGTAATCATCGGGGGATATCTTTAAAAAACTTAATAATCGTCCTACAGTAGACTAGCTTGGTTAGAAGAGCAAACTGTCACATTTACCATTTAACCGAGTCAGATCTCATGTCATACTAAAATAATTGACGGTTCAAATAGTAATTGCGTTAAAAATAGTAATGGGTGATCTGCTAACTCTTGTTCTATTATTAAGTGTGATTGAATGAGCCGGATTTTAATTGCTGAAGACGAACCTCGAATTGCAGCGTTTATCGACAAAGGATTACGAGCCAATGGTTTTACTACAACTGTTGCCACCAATGGAGCCGAGGCTGTTGACAAAGCCCTCGGTTGTCAATTTGACTTACTGATTTTAGACTTAAATTTACCTAAACAAGATGGTTTCCAAGTCCTACAACAACTTAGAGGCCAAGGGCAACACATCCCTGTAATTATTCTGAGTGCTAGAGATGAAGTCGAGGACAAGGTAACGGGTTTTGAAGTCGGGGCGGATGATTATGTTACCAAGCCTTTTCGCTTTGCAGAGCTGCTCGCACGGGTTCGGGTTAGATTAAGACAACAACCCCTGACAAAATCCCAAGAAAAGCGTTTTTTACAGATAGGTAATATTAGCCTAGATATGTATACTCGTCAAGTCAGTGTCGGCGATCGCGCGGTTAAATTATCAGCCAAAGAGTTTCAGCTTTTAGAAACCTTAATGCGTCATCCGAGTCAAGTCTTGAGCCGGGAACAACTGCTCGATCAAGTTTGGGGCTATGATTATGACCCAGGATCAAATATTGTGGATGTTTATATCGGTTATCTTCGCAAAAAGTTAGGAACCCATCAAATTCAAACGCTGCGAGGAATGGGATATCGCTTGTGTGTTTAATTTTAGTAATTTGGGAACTTTAATCTTAATAAGTTCGTCTCTATAGACAAACTAAAATAATTAGAGTTAATCAAGGGTAAAAGAATGTAACTTTTTACACTCTTGCTAGATTAATAATGAGATAAATTTCGTTTAAATTATATCTGTCTGAGTATAATTCTCTCTCAAATATTTCTTGACCGAATGACCTGGCTTTTAAAAAAGGCTAGGTCTATTTATCTGGCAACTATAACATCAGTATAATCACTGATCATACATTTATTAAGTTGAGAGAAATCAGTAATTTATCGGATGGTAAGATCAATAATGTTTTTTATAATTAAAATTAGTGAATTGGTAAAATTAAAAAATTCTCATGAATCCCTCACGCTATTTTTACTTAGAATTACTAAACTGAAAATATGAGAACTATGACTGTTTGAATTGAACGATTTTTCTGAATACGACTCAAAAAAAGTTTGGTTCGAGTCTTATATTTTATAGGTGCATCTCGATAAACATTATCAGATTGGAGTAAAAAATACTGTTTTTACTTAAAAAATAATCTGATTAGACAAATAAAAAATACATTGCTATAGACGAAATCAAACTTTTTACATAATTTACCACTGCAAAAAATACGGAGAATAAACTTAATTATGGAATCCACCTTGTTAATTGAAACCCCTCAAATCAATACAATCTTAGACTTATTATTTGACGAAGAAACATATCTCGCTAATAATCCAGATGTTGAAGCTGCAATTGCTAGTGGCACTACTTCGTTAACCGCAAAAGAACACTTTTTTGCCTTCGGTCAATTTGAAGGTCGTGTTTGTAGTGATGTCTTTGACGCATCAGATTATCTAGAATTAAACTCAGATTTAGCTGCAACTTTTGAAGCTGATTTTGAAGTTGAATTTCCGGGCGAAATGGATTCAGAAGCCAAGCAATTATATATCCGCAATCGCGCATTAGAACACTTCACTAATTTCGGACAATTTGAGTCGCGGGAGTTCAGTCATACTTTTAGTACAACAGCTTATCTAGAACTTAACGTTGATGTCAGTTTAGCGGTTCAGAACGGTGAAATAACTGCTGTTTCACACTTTTTACAGGCTGGACAGTTTGAACGACGAGAGTTTAGTCATTTTTTCAAAACCCAAAAATACCTAGAATCTAATTCAAGCGTTGAAGCAGAATTAGAAACGAATCAAATTAGCGTTTTCCAACACTTTCTTAAATTCGGAAAACAACAAAATCTCAAGTTTAACGATTTATTCAATCCGGAAGAATATCTCTCATTAAACCCTGATGTCGCAGCCGATGTCGCTGCCGGAGTGATTACCGCAGTCGATCACTTTCTCCAATTTGGTATCTTTGAGAATCGTCTGTTTAACTTGTCTATTGAGACTTCTACTGTTCTTGAAACTCTTGATATTTCAAGCTTAGCTGAACTCAGCATTTCTAATTTATTTCAGTTGATTGTCGATAATCTCGAAGTTATTGTTACCAATCCTGATAATAATTCTGGGATGGATAATAATTCTGGGATGGATAATAATTCTGGGATGGATAATAATTCTGGGATGGATAATGATTCTGGGATGGATAATGATTCTGGGATGGATAATGATTCTGGGATGGATAATGATTCTGGGATGGATGAGGAGGAACTCGGTGAACCAGATTTTGGCTTCGATCCTAGTTTAGGATTACCAGATTTAAGTAATCCAGGTTCTGATGTCGAGGGTTCAGGCATCGACGATGAGGGTGTAGAAGATTCAGGCATCGACGATGAGGGTGTAGAAGATGAGGGTGATTCCTTACCGGAAAATGCTATTACCTTAAACTTCGTCAAAGCAACGTATGCAGAAGTATTGAAAGCGGAGTTTAATGTAGAAAATATTAATGATGTTGAGGACAGTAACGTTGTAGAATTTCTGCAAGAAAACGCATTGGATTTAGGTATTAATCCTTCTGTTTTTGTCCATTTAGAATACAGTAAAAAACTGCATCGAGAAGCAATTCGTGATGCGAATGATGTTGATAATGCTGCAGAATTAGATGATATTGATGTTATCGATGGTTTGATGCCAGACTTCATCGTCGATGTCAAATATGTTTCTGTGAAATATGCGGCTGAACTCACAGAATTTTACGGCATTGAAGTCGAAGAAATTAGCGATCAACAGGTTAAGTCTTTTATTCTCGGAGTCGGTAAAGACGAAGGGTTACAAGCGAGTTCTATTGATTTCAAGAAAGCGCGAAAAGAGTTTAAGAAAGAACTCAAAGAATTCTTTAAAGTTGATCGGGTTAATGATTTAAGTGATGGTCAAATTAAAGCTTTCTTGTCTGGTGAAGGATTGAAACTGGGATTGTTGAAGCAAGTTGTTGATTTTGACTATCTCAAGATCGCGTATCAAGAAGCATTAGAAACTACCTTTGGTGAAACAGTTACAGAGGAAAATGTAGTTGAGTATGTCTTCGGAGATGCACAGCCTTTTGTCGATATTAAGTATGTTTCTGTACAATACGAAGCACAACTGACTGAATTTGCGGCTTCTATTGAGAAAGAACTGGATGAGTTAACGCCTGAAGAAATCAAAACCTATCTATTAACAGAAGGATTTGATATTGAAAATCAATTATCCACGCTGAATCTCGAAGCTTACCGCGCTGAATATACCACACAACTGATTGAATTCTTCTCGGTCGAAACAATTACAGAAGTCAGTCAAACGCAAGTGTTTGAATTTGCAGTTAAAGAAAGCTGGAAATTAGGCATTAACTTGACTGAATTTATTAGTGCAGAAAATATTAATTTCTACCGTGAACTTAATGCAGAGAAAATTGCTGAAGTTTATGAGACTGAAATTACAGAAGTTAGTGATGCAGTCGTTCTAGACTACCAGTTCGGTGGTTTATCAACTGTTGTTGATTACGATTATATTCGGACAACTTTAGCAGTTGAAGGCATTGCAGAATTTACTCAGTTAGAGATTCTAGAATATCTCTATGAACAAACTGAAGTAGAAGTCAGCAGCCTCAATTGGTTTAGTGTTGAAGCGTATCTCGAAGCCAACGGTGAAGAACTGAAAATGGCATTGAAGGAAAACTTCAAGGTCAAAGATATTAAAGAATTATCCTTTGATGATGTTTACTCCTTCGCTTTCGGTAAAGCAGGGGTTGAGTTTAGCCTGGAAACCGCTATTACAGATATAGATTATATCCAGTCTACTTATAGTGTGGCGATCGCTAATTTTGTAGAAGCTGAGGAAATAACTACCGATGATGTTGTTAATTGGCTGCAAACTGAATTCGCAAAACTCGATGTGAATTTCTTACATTATCAGTTTGAACAACTAAGCGTAGAACAGCAAACCCAAGTATTGACTAACTTGGAAATTGAAGTTGATAATGTCGATCAACTCAGCATTCAACAAATACTGCAAATCTCCTACAGCAGCGAGTTCAAGGCTATTTTAGAAGTCGAAAGCTTGCAACTGAATGCGGTTGATATCAAAGGTTATGTTCAACAACATGCTGAGGCGTTGAAGGAATTTTATCTCAGTGTAGATCACACGGGTATGACGGGTGATGCTGGTATGACGGGTATGACGGGTGATGCTGGTATGACGGGTGGGACTGCTAAAACGGGTGGGACTGCTAAGACGGGTATGACGGGTGATGATGAGATGACGGGTGATGCTGCTAAAACGGGTGGGACTGCTAAAACGGGTGGGACTGCTAAAACGGGTGACATCGATGATGAGATGACGGGTGATGCTGGTATGACGGGCGACATCGATGATGAGATGACGGGTGATGCTGGTATGACGGGTGATGATGGTATGACGGGTGATGCTGGTATGACGGGTGATGCTGGTATGACGGGTGATGATGGTATGACGGGTGATGCTGGTATGACGGGCGACATCGATGATGAGATGACGGGTGATGATGGTATGACGGGTGATGATGGTATGACGGGTGATGCTGGTATGACGGGCGACATCGATGCTGGTATGACGGGTATGACGGGTGATGATGGTATGACGGGCGACATCGATGATGAGATGACGGGTGATGCTGCTAAAACGGGTGATGCTGGTATGACGGGTGATGCTGGTATGACGGGTGAGTCGGAAATGGATGCTGACTTTGATGTCTCTCAACTCAGCCACCAACAAGTGATGAAGTTTATGTTCCAACAAGGTTGGAAGCTGGGAATTGATCCGAGTGAGTTTGTAGACACAGAATATCTGCGGGAAACCTTTAAAGCTGAATTAGCTGAGGAATATGAGATTAATATCGAGGCGGTTGCAACCTTGAGTGATGTCTTAGTGGTTGGCGGCTTGTATGGCAAAATCTCCGAAAAAGTTAATCTCGAATACTACCGCGAGACACATTTATCTGGTGAAGAAACCACTGACTTAGCAGTTCTCGAACACGTTTACACCGTTGGTTTACCCGATGAGTTACGTTTGTCTCCTGTCGATATTGATGGGTTTGTCGAAGAGTATACCGAAGCTATTGCTGGGTTCTTTAAAGTCACACCGGAAGAACTTTCTAGCCTTGATGCCGCAGAGATCAAAGACTTCATTTTAAATGAAGCGGTTAACTTTGGACTTGATCCGACAGAATTTGTTGATGTAGACTACTTCCGAGAAACATTAGACACAGAAATTGTCGAAAACTATCGGGTTGAAAGTGTCTATAACCTCAGTTCTAAACAGGTGTTTGAGTTTAGTACGAAAGCGGGTGTTTCTAGTTCACCTGTGGTTGATGTTGACTGGTCTAAGACAGAGTATGCCGAAATATTAAGCGAAAATCAAGATAGTTATGATCTCGATAATAACGGTGAACTTGACAATGCTGAAATTTACGATGCTTTAACGGGTGATGTCTTAGAACAAGGTAATGAACTCTCACCGTTATATAACTTTGAAGAATATCTCAGTGATGAGGCGACAGTCGCCGATCTCCTGACTCATTACGAAGTTGAAGCAGTTGAAGATCTTAACTATACTCAAATTGTAGAGTATATGTTTGGTCAGGGATTAACAGCTAGTCATGATCCTTTCAGCAGCCAATTCTTAGCAGAAAATCCAGATCTGCAACTCGATACCTTCCTGCAAGCTGAAGTCAATGCAGAAGCGTTAATTCAGTTCTCTCAAACCACAAGTATTGAACAAGTGACTCGAATTGATGTTTACAATTACCAAGCAAGTCAAGGTTTACTAAACCCTGAAACTGAAACAATGGTTTAAATAATTTAGCTAAAAATAGTAGAGATGTTCTGAGAAATGTCTCTACTTAAAATGACCGAATTGATGACAGAGATATTCCCTAGAGAACGTCTCTGTTTTTTGATTTAAAGGAGATAAAAATATCCTCTTTTACTGAATTTTAAACTGCGTACCTCGATAACATCCTTGAAATGAAGTTAATGGTGTTCCGGTGAGTTTGTTTAGTTGATTAACTAGTTCTGGAGACGTTGAAGAATCAGCTACAGACTCCCAACGATAAGGAAAATTCCCTAAATAATTTCCTGTATCTTGATAACTATATTCCTCAACCGGAATACCAGAAACTCCCGCAATTTGTTGATCGTGATAACCATTGAGAATAATCTTTTCGATTTGAACACCGGGTGCTAATTGTAGTTGCCATTTGACAGGTTCATAAGAAGAAAGCGCTAAAATGATTGGCTTATCTTGACGAGTAATTTTAACTTCAGCCAGTCCAGTCGGATGATTACCATGACTATGATTTGCGTTGGCTTCGTAAACACTAACTAAATGCAGTTCTTGATCGCCTTTGGAAGAGTTATAAAAAGTAGAAACAGTTCCTGAACCGTTTAAACCGCAGCTTTCTCCCGGAGTAAAGGGTATTGTTGGAGATGTATTAGAAGCAATTTGAGGCTGATAATTAGATTTGATTAAGTTAAGTCCGAAAAATGTAACTAAAGCCGCACCCACCCCAATTGGAATCAGCTTTAACCACTGACGTTGTGCTGTCCAATGAGTAAGTTTATTAAATTGATTTTTCGCAGTATAACGAGTATCTTGAATCGGATTACTATTTTGATCCAGTGTTGCTAATAAACCTAAACTTTCGGGATTTTCTAATAACCCTTGAACAAATTTTCCTTCTCCAACATAAAGCGCTCTTGTTTTACGATCAAGCAGTAGCCAATAATCATCCGTTTTGGCCAGTGGATAATCATTTAAATCTGTGTTAATTTGAGGATGATCGAGAAAAACTTGCCAAGCTAAATTATTAGAAGTTCCGGTCAGTTCACCATCATTATACAAGGCTTGATTCATTTCCGGTTCCCAATGCCAAGCGACCCACCGCTGGTTAGCGGGATAACAAAGGGATCTTTCTAAATTAGAATGTGCTTTCCAATTTAAACGATGAATTAATTGAGACATAATAGTGAGTTTAAAGTGTGTGAGTAATGACTGTTGAATTTGATCTAAAGTTCTATCAAATTAGAATGAACGACAAAAGTACAAAAAACACGAGGGGCTTATTTTCTGATTAAAATAACATTATAACGAATTGGGGTTCAGTCCGGATTGACTTCGAGAGTAGATCATCTGGCGATCAATATACTTATTTACTGCTATGTTAACAGTTTGTAGCCTGTGTTGTGATCTTGCTATATTTCAGGCGCTTGCTGAGAATATCCGACTCAGAAAACCCTTTTACTATAATAAAGGAAGAGTAATAATAAACTCAGTTCCCACTCCTATTTCTGAACAAACCGCTAAAGTTCCGTGATGTTTTTGTTCAATAATTTGTCGGGAAATTGATAAGCCGAGGCCAGTTCCTTTACCGACGGCTTTGGTTGTAAATAAATAATCAAAAATTTTATATTTTAGTTCTTCTGGCATCCCCGGACCATTATCTTTAATCCGAATCAAAAGAGCTGTATCTTCATTAATCAGTTCTGTTTGAATATAAATTTGATAAAAAACTTGACTATTCTGAGATAACACTATTTGTTCATCAAAAGCATCAATCGCATTAGCTAAAATATTCATAAAAACTTGATTTAACTGTCCGGGATAGCAAGAAATAGCCGGAATTTTTTCATAGTCTTGAATAATATGAATCTCTGGACGACTTGAAGTGGCTTTCAGTCGGTGCTTTAACAGCATTAAGGTACTTTCAATTCCTGCTTGAATATCAAATAAAACTTTTTTCTCTTGATCTGACCTGGAAAAAACTCGCATAGAAGTGCTGATCCCGCGAATCCGTTCTACACCGACTTTCATCGAGGTAATTAAATTATAAAAATCTATTAATAAATAGTCTAAATCAATTTCTTGTTGATGTTCTTCAATCATTTGACCAGGATCGGGAAACTGTTGCTGATACAGCTTTAAATGCTCTGTCAAATCTTGCAAATACATCTCTGCTGGGGATAAATTTCCCGCAATGAAACTCACCGGATTATTAATTTCATGAGCAATACCTGCCATCATTTCACCCAAAGCTGACATTTTCTCACTTTGAATCAATTGTGTTTGGGCTTGCTCGAGTTGTTCTAGGGTTTGCTGCAGTTGAGTCGCACGCTGTCGTGATTGGGCTTCAGACTGCTGCAATGCAATTTCTGCCTGTTTGCGACCAATTCCCAGTGCAATCTCATCAGCGGCTAATGCGAGGGCTTCTAAGGTCTTTTTGGGTAAAGGGTTCTGAGCAAATAAAGTAATCACCCCAAATAAGCGATCTTTCACCATTAAAGGATAACCCGCAAAGGCAATAATTCCTTCTTGCTGCGCCCATTGGGGGTTTTCCATATCAGGATCGCTGGAGATATTATTAACTAAATGAGGTTTACCCGTCTGGCTAATTTGGTTAATTTTAGTTTTTTCTAGAGGAATGTCAGTGTGTTTTCCGTTGAGAGAAGTATAGATGCCAGAACTGGCTTGTAATTCTAATAAATTGTCCGTTGGGTTGAAAATCCAAATTCGAGCCAATGTCGCATTGAGATGTCTAATAATGGCATCTGTACAGTGTTTGAGTATCTGAAACAGGGTGTTTTCTCGGGTGAGTGCTGCGTCAATTTCAGTCCGAAAGGCTGCGAGTTGTAGCTGTTGCTTTAGGGCGATTTCAGTCTTTTTGCATGCGGTAATATTACGAATATTGGTTAGTAAAACATCTCGATTATTCAGTTTGACTTTGCGGATAAATATCTCAACATCGAATATAGAATTATCATAGGGTCGTTTTGCTTTCCATTCAAATAGTTGACGTTTGCCCGCCATTGCCTGTTGCCAAATGTGCGAAAGTTGTTTTGAGGAAAGTTCTAAGCCAGATAAATCTTTTCCGATAGAAAGTTGAGTCGCTTGTTTATGAGTGATACCAAACATTTTCAACGCTGTTTTATTCACATCAATAATTTTACCCTGAAGTTCTTGAACAAAAATGGCATCATAAACACTATCAAAAATTGTTCTTAAATCTGTTTGAGAAGCGCGTAAAGCTTCATCTACTTGGCGACGTTGTGTGATATCTTCGTAAGTTCCAATCACACCAATGACTTTCCCTTCGTTATCATGAAGCGGGATTTTATTCACTTCAACCCAAATTAAGGTTTTATCAACTTGTAAACGCTGTTCTACACGATGCAATTCAGGTTGGTCATTTTCTGTGACTTTTTTATCCTGTTGGCGGTAAAATTCGGCTTCTGTTTTTGTCCAGGGTAAATCATAATCTGTTTTGCCAATAATTTCTTGATGATCGGATAATCCCACAAGTTCAGCAAACTTTTGATTACAACCTAAATAAACTAAATTCCGATCTTTCCAAAAGATAAATTGTGGGATATTATCAATCACACGGCGCAGTAATTTTTTGGATTTTTTTAATTCAATATCAGATTGTTTGCGATCGCTAATATCTTCATAGCAACCAAATACACCAAAAATCTCACCTGATAAGTTTCGTAAGGGAATTTTACTCGTTTTCAGCCACAGAGTTCTACCATCATCAAGTATTTTTGCTTCTTCATAATTAACTTTTTCTATCCCACTTTCTATTACAATTTTATCGTCCCCATTATAGAGCGGTGCTGAGGCTTTCCACGTTAACTCACTATCTTTTTTTCCAATAATTTCATCTGAAGATTGTAATCCCGCATCTTCTGCTAATTTTTGATTACAACCTAAGTAATTTAAGTTTTTATCTTTCCAAAAAACCCGTTGCGGCAAGGTATCACAAACCAATTGTAACAGTTGTTGAGATTCTCTTAATTCTACTTCAATTCGTTGTCGTTCTTCAATTTCATGCTGTAGAGACTGATTGGCTTGACGCAGTGATTCTGGAGTGGGAAGAGCGAGCAATTGAGGCATTAACTGATATAGTAATAGGGCTGTTGTGATTGAAATTAAACCTGTAAATGCTTTAACAATTCCAGATACCCAATACAACGGATACCATAAAGTAATCACTGACATCAGGTGGGTAATGCCACAGGACAAAATAAAGGCACTAAACCACAGAAAAATTCCGCTAAACGGTGCATCTCGGCGTTGACGGATGAAATAAAACAGTAGTAATGAAATGGCAAAATAGGCTAATGTGATGCCGACATCTGAGATTAGATGTAACCCCAGCAATTGAGTCTGCCACAGATAGCAATGGCCATGAGGAATAAACTGCGTTGAAAAAATCTGGTTGAAAGGTTCCCACATTGTTGCTGTTTAATAAACGGACAGTTAAGTAATAAATTGTCAAATAATTTTTTATGGTTTTTTACCTCAATTGCAGTGACGCAAATATAGACTTTATTTTCTGAGAATTACCTAAAGTAGCAATAGCTTGGTTGTATCTAATGTTAATCTTCAACTGTTTTTAACAATTATTTGATAAATTGAGTGTGAGACAGATCACTTGGAAAAATTATGAGTGACAAATTTGTTGTAAAGTTGCAGTAAATTCTGGATAAGAAATATCCGCTGCTTCAGCATGATGAATAGTCGTGATTCCCTGAGCATTAAGCGCAGCAATTGCTAAACTCATCGCCACCCGATGATCGCTGTAGCTATCGACTTGGTTTCCGATGAAAGTTGCACCGCCTGTAATTTCTAAACCATCGGATAATTCTGTGATTTTAGCGCCTAATCGGGTTAATTCAGTGGCCATCGCGGCAATTCGATCGCTTTCTTTGACTCGAAGTTCTTCTGCATTGCGAATGATGGTTGTACCTTCAGCAAATGCCGCTGCTACAGCTAAAATCGGAATTTCGTCGATTAAACGCGGAATCAATGCCCCTTCAATTGTACAGGCTTTCAAACGACTGTGACGCACTCGTAAATCAGCCACAGGTTCACCCGCCACAATCCGTTGTTGTTCGAGTTGAATATCTGCTTCCATCAATTCCAAGGCGGCCAAAATACCTGTACGAGTGGGATTAACACCGACATTTTCAATCACTAATTCTGAACCGGGGACAATGGCTGCTGCCACCAGCCAAAACGCAGCCGAACTAATATCCCCCGGCACTACAACTGTCTGACCTGTGAGTTGAGCTGGGCCTGTCACGGTTACACTCAATGTATCGGGATCAACCGCAATATCTGCCCCAAACGCCCGCAACATTCGTTCACTGTGATCTCGGGATAAGGCGGGTTCGGTGACGGTTGTTTGTCCTTGTGTCATTAAACCCGCCAGTAAAATACAGGATTTCACCTGGGCTGAGGCGATGGGAGAATGATAGTGAATGGGTTTAAGTGATTGTCCTTGTACCGCCAGTGGCGCGAGAGTGGCCCCTTGACGACCATAGATCATTGCCCCCATCTGTTGTAATGGTTGTACGACTCGTCCCATGGGTCGCCGTCGGATAGACTCATCTCCTGTGATGGTAAAAAATCGATCTGGGTGAGAAGCCAAAATCCCCAGCATCAGGCGTAACGTTGTGCCGGAGTTGCCCACATCCAAAACTTGATTCGGTTCGCGTAATTGCCCCAGTCCAATGCCTTCGACTTGAATTTGTTGAGAATTTAAATCAGAAATTGTAGCGCCCATATTCGCGAAACATTGGGCTGTACTTTGGGGGTCTGCTCCCAGTAATAATCCTTGAATGGTGGTGGTCCCAGTCGCCAGAGAACCCAACATTAAAGCCCGGTGAGAGATGGATTTATCCCCCGGAATCTGAATCCGGCCTTGCAGAGATAAGCCTGTTGTGGGAGAGTTAATCGTGAGAATTTGCTGTTGTTTGGTCTGTTGTGTTGCAACAATTGCAGATAGCATAGAGAGTAGTAGGAACGATTGCCCTAATTATCCTACCGCTTTGTTGGCTCCGTGTCCTCATAGAGACTGGGTCACATTCTTTTACTAAAATTACCGTATGCTAACTCATTATCGTAAACCGGTTAGTCTGTCTGTCGTCTCAACTGACTTACCCATTCGCTCTTTGATTGAAACGGCTGCAACGGTTTACCAGAAAGACCGAGAGCGGTTTCATCTGTTATTACACGAGCCGGAAATTGTTGAGGGGAGCCCTTTAGACCCAGTCCCCCTCACCACTCAACAAATGGGGGCAAATAAACCTCGTCTATTGTGGTTAGAAGTCTCTCCCAACCGGGCAGTGATGACGATGCAGGGAAATAGCCATTTTAGTTATCGCCATCTTTGGCAAAAAGGGGTTTATGGCTTAAGTCGTTATTATCTACAGATGGAGGCGGGCAACTTACCGAGTCAGCTACGGTTGCGTAATTTTACCCGAGATTTTCAACTGACCGGATATCCTCAACCGGAACATTTACGCCTAGAATATGAATTATGGTCACAAAAGGTGTGTCTCGGTCGTTATGTTCTCAATCTTGAAGTTCATCATTGAGGACAATATTGATTAATTTCGTTCATTAATGCATCTACATTTTTCCCAGTTTGATTGGCAGATGAACCCACCGTCAGGAGTTGTTCTCTGGCGCTGACGAGTTGTTGACGGCCTTTGAGGGTAATCGGGGCTTGTTCGCCTGTTTTTAGGGTTGTGCCAATCTCAGCTAGGGTTTGAGAGAGTTCACGGTAAACTGTAGCAAACTGAGTTTGCATTATTTTTAATTGGCGATCGCTCATTTTTATCGATTCGATTTGTGTCGCAGTTGCTTCTAATTCGGTTGCAAGTTGTTGAGTGGTATCAGCATCGTAGCGATCTTGTTTGGCATGAATCAGAGCATAACCTTGATTAACTGTTGAGAGCATTTTCTGACATTGCACTCGACTACCGCCGCAGCGTGCCATGATAAATAAAGTCGTGGCAATTAATATAAATATCGTTCTGGGCTGTTTAATTTGGGATTTAATCGGGGGTTTCAACAGTACATCCATAAATCTTAAAGTTCATCTGAATCTGGAAAAATGTTATCCTAAGATTTGATATTTTGCCTGCTCCATTTAGAAGCTTACTCACCTGAGACTCCAATCTCAAAGGGGTTAGGGATTGAGGTAATGGTCTTCTCAGCACACTTCAAGCAACAGTTATGGCTGAATCTCCGCCCAATTCCTCTAAAAATTTAAGTCCAAGTTTAACGCTCATTTTACCGATTGCGTTATTGTTACTTGTTTTACAGAAAATACTCCCTCTATTTATTGCGATCGCCGCTGCCTCAGGCGCTTGGCAAATTTTACGACGTTATCAGCAACAAACACAGCAAAAAAAGGGAAATCTCGATGAAATCTTCTATCGACTCATTCAACAACATCAAGGGCGAATCACTGTCTTAGATTTAGCCATGAATGCTAAACTTCCCCCTCCACAAGTTCAGCAATATCTCGATCAACGAGCGGCTGAATTTTCAGCTCAGTTTGAAGTCACAGAACAGGGAGGAATTATTTATTATTTTGAAACAGTTCAGTCTCTTTTGTCAAGCGCTACAGAGACAAATATTGAGGCGATTTCATCCCCTGAACAAAATAGCAATGAAGTCGCATTATTTCCCTTATCTGCTGCCGAGACATGTCCCACTCAATTAAATCAATCGGAATTAGCTCAACGCTTGAATGTTCATCCGAGTACCATTCGCAATTGGAAATATAAACCCGAGTTTCCACACTGGAGTTTGCAAAAAGATCCAGATGCGATTCCTTGGGAATATTCCCCAGAAAATAAACGTTTTTATCCTATGATTTAGGGGGATATAAAATAAAATCCTCAGTAATAAATACAGAGGATAAATCAGAGAGAATACTAATGAATTAATAATTAAAAATGCGCCACTTAGAGGAAATTTACATATCAAATGAAATAAAATCTCCTCTTACCCAACCTTCTGCTTCAGACTTCTCAAATCGCACATAATACCAATAATAACCATCTTTTCCTTCGATTTCACTGATTACAACCACTGGGTCACCATTAAAACCATAATGAGGGGATTCAGATAGAGTCGTGGGAGCAATCCGAATATTGACCTCAGAGCCTGTATCATAAGTGAATAATTGGGCTGTTTCTCCAACAGGAGTCGCAAATCCGGGTAAAACATATCCGATTGAAATAGTGACAAACGAAGCGAGAGATAATACAATATTTTTAAATTTCATCTCTTGTACCGGGTTGTTAAGCTTATTTTCAGTTTAGTTAAGCTACCAGTTCAATGAGAATGATGATTTTACGGATTTTTATTGAATAAGAATTAGCTCAATTCAGTGCAATTACAGATTCTATGCAATGGGTTTAACAAAGTATATATAGCGCAATATATTCTCGCACTTTAAAATAAAATATGCACAACTTTATCGTTCTTTTAAATACTTATTTGCCTTAATCATCTGGTTAATTTTCGTAAAAGATTGATGAATGGTAGATGTACCTTTATTCATCCAACCCGAGGCTGTATTAAACATTTCCTGTGCAGTTTCGATGCTGACCCCATAAGCCACTTTCACTTGATTTGGGGTAGCATTATTAATTTTATTCGTGATAGTTTGACGTTGTTCTTCATTCAGATTTTCCCACACTTGCTTAGTAATTAACCCCACTCCCGCAATTGCCACCACCGCACCCCCGGTCGAAACCGCCGAAACAATTGCAGCACCTGCCGCCACACCACCGCCTCCTGCCGCCAACGTCCCACCGCCTAACCAAGCTAATGCCGCATTGGTTGCCGCTATGCCACTGAGAGAACTAATGGCTGTCCCAGTCGAAGCGGCGACCCCGAGAGTGGAAACCACCGTCACCACTGTGCCTGCCGAAGCACCCACCCCAACCATCGCGCCGCCGACAATTGTTGATGTGCTAAATTTCACGGTTCCAGATTGAGTCGAATAGGCTTGACCCGTTACCATTAAAGTAGCCCAATGTTCGCAGTTAAATTCTGTCGGGTGATAAGCTCTCAGTTTGTCCGTTTCTAGAGCATCCTTAAAGGATTTAATATTACGTTTAATCGTATCGAAGTCGAAGGCTTCACCCCGAATTTTAACGACTTGCCAAGCTTGATTTTCAATCGGTTTTACTTCTAATTGCGAGGTATTCACCCAGCCAATCGTACGATTTTCAGCTACGACAATCGCGTAATGAGCAACTGCGCCATAATTTTGTTTAACAATTTGTCCGGGTTGAAAGTTGTTCATAATTTTAAGTTGATTAAAAAGATAAAGTTTACATTATTCTAAGAGTAAATCTAACTCGTCTTGCATTGCTCGCATTTCAGCCGAAGAGGTAGCAGAAGAAGCGGATGCACTACCCATTAAATCCCACGGTTTTTTCAGAAGATGTTGAGTGCCAGCTTCTACGCCTTTTTGACTAGCTTTTACTGTGGTTTGTGCTGTTTTCATTATAAATTGTTTCCATTCTGGTGTGATTTCTTCCCAAATACTTTGCAGCACAGAAGTACTGAGTAAAGCCATACCAATAGGGGGAAATAAAATCACAGCCGTTGTAATAATTCCGGATGTAAATACTCTGGGGCCGACTTTTGAAATGGCTTGTTCAACTGTGATTTCATCCTGCATTACCTGAATTAAAACAGGGATAACTTCAGCGCTAATAGTAAAACCTAATGCAGCAAAAGCATTTCCATTGGTTAACCTTTGAATGACTTTAATTGCTGCACCTCGAATAAAGCCAGTTTTTAAGCCATCTACAGCTAATTGAACTAGATTATATAATTCAGCTTCAGCCAGTTCTTTTTCACCTCTACAATAAGCTCCTAAAACTTTAATAGATTGCAGTAAAATATTGATTGTGGCATTAATCACTGCACCTTGAATTCCTGCACCCCCCACTTCTCCAACGGTTGCAGCAGCAGACATTAAATTAGCAGCTAAATAAGGATTTTCAGCCACCCAGTGAGCAAAACCCTGACTAACGGGAAAGCTTTTAATTCCATCAACATCAATAATAATTTGTGTACCTTCAATCCCAGTATTTTCTGAATTGGTAATAATATCGCCTGAATAATGACCGGAATTTGCTTGCTTTTTCACATATTCAGTTGAACCCGCTTTAGCTTGGATTTCAGCAATAACTTTGCCGACTTTATCAATATAAATATCAGGACTATATTTTGTACTACCATCGGCTGGAATTTGATAAGCGCGAGCATCCGAGTGATTTAATCCCGCATTAATATTAAATCCAATAGCTTGTAAGTGTTCAAAGGCAAAACCAAATGCTTGAGGATTTTGACTAATTTCACCGTTACTTTTATTAATTAAACCGGAACCCGGTTGAAGCAAAGTTGATGCGCCATCTCTAACGGTTTGTGCGGCTACAGAGAGGTTTTCTGTAACAGTAGGAATTAGTCCGTTCAAAATAGAGTTTATTTTCTGTTTCATGATTAATAAATATTTTTTTGATAATGATGCTATTTATATTTAGTCTAACCCGCTCACTAATTACAATGTATCCGAAAAATGATTGAAAACCTATAAAAAAGAATAATGATGCTGTAAAATTAATAATGATGTTGTAAATTTATTGTAAAATAAGTAATGATACGGCTTGAAATACGAAAATTATTCTTTGTTGTTTTCATTAGATGAGTAGACGGTATTAATCAGTTTCTGGTTAGGTTGCCTCAAAATCAAGCTTTGAAAAAATTTTACTTAAATGTAGCTTACTCTGTAGTATAATCAGTAACACAATTTTGCTAAAGAATATTTAATGTCTATGCTGCCATTTGTCCGAAATGATTTAAACCAACTCAACGCCTATAAACCTCATCCGGGTGGAGAAGCAGGAAATGCAGTTTCTGAGATGATTTTAGATCGCTTAGATACGAATGAATGTCCCTACGACTTACCACAGGAGTTGAAGCAAAAGCTAGCATGGACGTATCAGCATGAAGTAGAAACAAATCGTTATCCGGATGGTAGTCATTTTAAGCTGAAGACGGCGATCGCAGAATATGTTAATTCTAATATTTCTACAAATAATTCTACAATTAATCTGAATCAAATTTCTGTTGGAAATGGTTCAGATGAACTAATTCGTTCAATTTTAATTGCCACTTGCTTAGGAAATGAAGGTTCAATTCTAGTTGCAAATCCAACCTTTTCAATGTATGGAATTTTAGCCAATACGTTAGGAATTAACGTTATTAAAATAGGACGTAATCCTGATAACTTTGAAATTGATTTAACAGCCGCGCAAACAGCTATTGAACAGACTCAAAATCCTCCCATTAGAGTCGTATTTGTTGTACATCCTAATTCCCCCACAGCCAATGCATTAACCCAAGCTGAAATTAATTGGTTGCGTCAATTACCTCAAGATATTTTAGTCGTAATTGATGAAGCTTATTTTGAGTTTAGTCAGACAACGTTAGCGGGAGAATTAGAAAATCATCCCAATTGGATTATTTTACGAACCTTTTCTAAGGCATTTCGTTTAGCGGCGTTACGAGTCGGATATGCTATTGCTGATGCTGAATTGACTTCTATTTTGGAGAAAGTGCGTTTACCTTACAATTTACCCACATTTACTCAAATTGCGGCTGAGTTTGCCATGACACAACGCGCTCAATTATTATCAGTTATCCCAGAAATTTTATCCGAACGCGCTAATTTAATTAAGCAACTTTTGGATCACTCTTTGCTTAAAATATTACCCAGTGATGCTAACTTTATTCATGCTCGTTTAAAGTCTGAGAATTCTATTGATACAGATCAAAAACTCAATGAAATTATGCAAACTCTTAAACAACAAGGCACATTAATTCGTCATACAGGAGGAGGTTTAAGAATTACCGTGGGAACCCCAGCAGAAAACAAAAGAACGATAGAACGGTTATTATCTCTTTGAAATATATAGTGAGGAATGATCCTATTTTAAGGAGCAGTCATTGTATGAATTCCATCCCAACTTTCTGGTGGTGGAATTTCAAGATAATCTTGCGATCGGATTAAATGAAGCCGAATTGATCGATCATTGGGTCGCATTTTTTCTGCTGCCTCAAATTGTTTAATCGCTTGTTTAAAATCCCGCTTTAAATAGGCTTTTCTGCCTTGATGATAACAGTCTAAAAAATCTTGATGTTCTTGAGAAATAGACTGACTGCGCCGATCGATCAGTTCATAAATACTGACTGCTTTTCGCTTACCTTTAACTCTGACTTTATCTAACTCTCTGACCCAAATTTTATCACTACATAATTCATAAGTCATTTCGCTGAGAATAATATCACAACCATATACTTTCGTGAGTTGTTCTAGGCGAGCGCTCAAATTAACACCATCCCCAATAACAGTATAATCCATCCGTTTTTGAGAGCCAATATTCCCCGAAACAACTTCACCCGAACTCATACCAATACCAATCCGAATTTGAGGTTCATTCGCTCGAGAACGATTAAATTCTTTGAGACGATGGCGCATCTCTAAAGCTGATTTTACTGCCATCCAGGCATGATTTTGTCGCAGAGGTAACGGCGCACCGAAAACCGCCATTAAGGCATCTCCAATAAATTTATCCAGAGTTCCTTCATGGGAAAAAACCGCCTCAACCATGGTTTCAAAATATTGGTTTAATAACGCCACCACATCAGACGCTTCTAAGTCTTCAGTCAGGCTGGTATAGCCCCGAATATCTGAAAATAAAATAGTAACTTCTTTACGTTCTCCCACCATTAATGCATCTTCTCCTAGTGCCATCACTCGTTCAGCCACCCCAGGAGTCATATATCGATACATTGTAGTTTTCATCCGTTTTTCTCGGCTAATATCTTCTAAAATAACCAAGCCGCCGCGAACTTTTCCTTCAGTATCAGTCAGAGGATTAACAGTAAGATTAATACTTTTTTCAATTTGCTTAACTTGATTTTTAGTATATTGAATAACGGGTTCAGTTGGATCGTCTTTCAATCCCCAAGGAAGATAATATTTTAAATCATCAGGATCGGGAATGACTAAAGTTGGAATTTCATCATCACTATCAAATCCATTTTCTTCTCGTAACACCAAACCCACGGTTAAATTCTGTTCTGGAACATAGTAACGAGAGGCATATTTGAGGCAATCTTCTAAACGAAATTGTAGATTTTCAATGGGGACAACATCCCAAATATAGCGATCTATGAGTTTTGTTTCCCAATATTGACGAACTAAAGAGTTGCTGGCTTTACGCCTCGGACAACCGAGTAGTTCTAATGCGGCATCATTAATTGTGACAATTCTACCTTGTAAATCGGTGGAAATAACAACATCAGAAAGACTTTGCAGCATATCTTTTTGATATTGTTTTTCTACCATCACATTCTCAAATAACTGAGCATTTTGTAATGCAATCCCGGCTTGAGCATTAAAGGCTTTCAAAAAAGCTTCATCAGAATTAGTAAAACTGCCTTTATGCTTATTAATTAACTGAGTCACTCCGATTAATTCCCCTTTGGCATTAAAAACTGGCATACACAAAATATTACGAGTTCTATAGCCTGTTTTTTCATCTGTGCTGGGATCAAACCGAGGATCGGTATAAGCATCACTAATATTAACAACTTGTCCGGTGGAAGCGACATAACCCGCAATCCCTTTATTGGCTGCAAAACGAATATCTACCATGGTTTTTTGATCGGCTTTTGCAACTTTTGTCCACAGTTCATTAGTTTCAGAATCAAACAGAAATAAAGTACTGCGATCGGCTTGCATTAAATCGCGTGCCAGATCCATAACGTTTTTTAATGTACTTTGTAAATCTAAGCTTTCTCCTAATGTTGTTGTTGCTTTTAATAAAGCAGAAACACCCCGTTGATTCCGAGCAGCCACAAAGAAAGATTGACAACTTTCGAGAATAATACCAATGGAATCGGCTGAAGAGCGAAAATGTTCTTCATCTTCTGTTGTAAAGGGAGCATTATTTGCTTTATTTAAAAGTCGAATAACGGCGACAGGTTCTCGGGGATTTTGACTGCTAAAAATAGGTAAACAAAGAATACTACTCACCGCGTAGTTGGGGGGTGCATCTACTCGAGGATCGAATAAAGCACAATCTTCAACTTGAGTAATATTTAAAGATTTTCCGCTGCGAGCCACATAGCCTAAAATTCCCGTATCCATCGGTAACCGGACATCTTGGGTTTGACCCGTTGCTTCGTTGAGGGTGGTGTACCAAAGCTGATTTTTATCTGTATTAATTAGAAAAATAGTGGTTTGGTCAGCCTCTAAAATCTGACCAATTTTGAGGGTAAATGCATCGAGTAATTGTTCTAAAAGTGTTTCAATCGCTTCATTATTAATTAGATCAATTGCCCGCAGAAATTGCTGGAATTCTGCAGTAATAAAATCTAAAATACAAATAAATTCCCCAACTGGCAGATTTTTGACTCGATCTGCCAATAATCCCATCCGATCAACCTGAGTGAGTGTAGCGAGGATACTACCAGCGTTGGAAAATGCCATGTTTTAGACTAGCAATCAGCGATCAGAAATTAGTAATTTTTAAAGAACGGCCAGCAATCGATAAGTCATAGGCATATATTACAGCATAGATCGCAAAAACACTGACTCACCGATTGCTGGGAACAATTCCTTAATCCTTGTTTCAAGTCTAAAGTCTTAATCCCAACTAGGCAACTGAGGGCAAAACACGGCGGCTTAAAATGGCTTGATAATAACGTCGCAGTTGTTGGGTTGCAGCAAGCCATCCCCAAAGTTCGGCTTCGGCGCGGGCATTGTGGCGCAGGGTTTCTCGTTCGCTATTATCAGAAAATAACCGTTGAGTCGCAGCGATCGCCCCCTGTTCATCACTGGGATCAAACAGATAACCATTAACTCCATCAGTAACGATATCGGGAATACCACCAGAACGTGCCGCCACAACCGGGGTTCCTGCTGCCATAGCCTCGAGTAAGACCAATCCTAAGGTTTCGGTACGAGATGGGAAAATGAACGCATCTGCAGAGGCATAAGCCGCCGCTAAAGCTTCTCCTCGTAGATAACCGACAAAATGAGTGGGAGTATCAGCAAAATGAGCTTCTAATACTTGACGGTTGGGGCCATCTCCCACTAAGGCTAAGCGAGAATTGGGAATGGCATCAATAATGGGTTTGATTCGATCAATTTCCTTTTCTGCCCCCAAACGCCCGACATACAGGAGTAAGTTGCAGTCTGGGTGACCTTGAGAGAGCTGATGGCGCATCTCAGCGCTAGCATGGTGGGGTTGAAACAGTTCTGTATCTACGCCGCGTTGCCATAAGTCTACCCGTTCGATGCCGTGGTTGCTGAGTTCTTCGACCATCGCGGTGGAAGTACACAGGTTTAAGTCGGCTTGGTTATGACCCGAACGCAGTAAACTCCACAATAATTCCTCCAACATCCCGAGGCCATAATGGTGGAGATATTGGGGCAAATGGGTGTGGTAGGAGGCTACCAAGGGCAAATTTAACTTTTTAGCATAATACAGCCCGCCTAAGCCTAATACAGCCGGGTTAGCGACATGAATTAGATCGGGTTGGAAGGCTTCAATTTGATGACCCATACTGGGAGTGGGAATACCCAATTTTAATTCTGGGTACATGGGCAAAGGAAAGCCCTCAACCCCATAGATTTTGCACCCTTTATATTCTGTCAGTCCTCCTTCTGGGGAGAAAATTAGCACCTCATCACCCGCCCGGTGTAGGTGTTCAACTGTGTGACAGAGTCGGGTTACAATTCCGTCAATCTTGGGTAAAAAAGTTTCAGTGAACAGAGCAATTCGCATACAGAGTAGCTGACTTTAGCATCGATTGTCCTCGATCCATCATCTTCTCAGAATTTGGATCAGATTCACAGATTCTTTTTCAATTCTCTCCTAAGATAGAGAAATCAATAGATAGAGAAATCAATCATGATAAGATTAGCTATCGTGGTTTAACTAAAACGTTGATGAGTGAGATTCCACCAGAGAACGCAGCAGACCTGCAAGAGTTGATTACGCTATTGCGTCGTAAGGAACAAAATTGGGTTGAATGGGGCAAGGCTTGCGCTGTATTGCAAAAAGCAGGTTATACACCTCAACAGATTTTTGAAGAAACAGGATTTGAAGCGGTTCAACAAAATCAGGTGATTGTTGGCTATCAGGTGTATGATTCTGTGATGCAGGGAGATATTTCTGAGGCGACTCAGTCCTTTTTTCAACGCAAAGGGAGTGATATTTTGTATCAATTCCGGATTTTAACCCAGCCTCAACGGGTACAAGCGGCGGAATTTGCTGTAGAACGTCAATTAGATGCTGATGATGCCAAAGATCTAACCAAAGCCTTAAAAGAGTTTTCTCGCGTTTCTAGGCTGCCCGAGGGGTTCGTGAATCATGCGGGTGATGCGATTGCGTATCAATGTTGGCGACTGGCTAGACAGAATAATGATTTACAACAGCGATCGCGTTTAATTGCTAAAGGCTTACAGTATGCTCATTCTGCCACCGCAAGGCAACAGCTAGAACAACTATTAACAGATTTTACTGTATTTTCCGAGCGTTCCGCCCCAAGATTTCCCCTTTATCGCTTAGAATCTGAGGAGGAACTCCCCCGTACTCTTCCGGTTGTGGGTGAATTGCCGTTGACGGTAGCGGAGTTGAAAGCAGTTCCTCTCACAGAAGAAATTGCTCCGTTTCGTCTGGTGAAGTTTTCCGGACAAGGGGCTTGGGTTGCTGTGCCGGGTTGGCAAGTTATTGTGAAGGCTGAAGATCCGGTTGTAATTTTTAGTCATAGCGATCAACTGCCTGCACCTTTACCGGGTAAAATTGAAGAGATTTTAATCGTAATTGATCGCGCCCAACGTCAGTGGAATGTCGATTCTTATTTTTTGGTGGAACAAGAAAATCAACTCAAGTTACAGTGGTTTGATACTGCCCCTTCTCAGGCTTTACTCGGGCAAGTTATTTTGATTATGCGTCCGAAGAAAATTTTAGATGAAAATCATATGCATGATCTATGGCAAATTGAATAGTAAGAAATTATGAATGATGAATGATGAATGATGAATGGGTTCTAGATTATAATCATTCGCGAGCGCGTGTGCGCTATTGACGTAGGAGTTTCACTCATTACTTCTCCCTTGTCCTCCTTACTCCAAGTCTCTCTTTATCGCTTGACTGGGATAAGAGCATTCCAGCACAATACATTCGGTTTTCGCATAAAAAGGGCCATGAATTTCACCCGGAGGACGACTGGCATAATGTCCGGCTTCTAACCACATTTTAAAGGCCTCATCATACAATGTGCCAGAAATAATATAAATTTCTTCTGGATAATTATGAGATTTCGCCCCTAAACTTGCCGTATTTGCCCCGGCTTTGAAACGAGTTAAGCGGGTATAATCTCCACTAACTTGATCTATTGCTAATGTAAGTTGTTCTAACATCCCGTCTGATCCCTCAACCACCTGCCATTTGTTCGCATTTTCATCGGTTAAAACATTCCAATAACTAATAGTATTTTTAGGCATAATGAGCTAGACTAACGGTAAACAAAACTGAAATGTACTGCCTTGATTTAATTGACTTTTGACTTGAATTTTACCCCCTTGAAGTTCGACTAAACGACGGGCGATCGCTAAGCCAATTCCTGTACCACCCGAGTCACGACTACGAGAACGTTCAGCCCGCCAAAACCGTTCAAATACATGAGGTAAATCCGTTTGACTAATGCCAATCCCTGTATCAATAATCGCGATCCAAAGTGCTGATGCATCTACCCAAACTTTTACCGTAATTGAGCCAGTGGGAGTATAACGAATTGCATTACCAATTAGATTAACTAAAATTTGTTCTGTTCGATCCACATCGGCTAAAGCAAGCGGTAAATGACGGGGGCAATCTAATGTTAAAACTGGTCCTTCTTCTAATAGTTGATCGCTAAATCGTTCGACTAAAGATTGTAATAAAGGGCGTAAATTGTGGGGTTTTAAATTAATGGGTAAATGTCCGGCTTCTGCTTTTGAAAGTTCTTGTAAATCATTGACTAACCGTTCTAAGCGTCGCGTTTCTCGAATCAGTTGTTGATAGGTATCAATTGAGGGTTCAATTCGTCCATCTGCGAGTTCTTCTAAATAACCTCTAACAACCGTTAAAGGCGTTCTCAATTCATGGGTCATATCACTCATTAATTCTCTTCGTCGCTGTTCGATTCCCTGAATACTATCCGCCATTCGGTTAAAACTCGTACAGAGTTGATCCAGTTCAGGAATTTCATTTCTTGCCATTCGCTGTTGCAGATTTCCGGCTGCAAAATTTTGAGTAATTTGTTTCATTTGCATTAACGGTTGAGTGATCCATTGCGCCACCCAATAACTCGATAAACCCGCTGCTGTTGCACCCACAATAACAGACCAAAATGTACTACGGTTCCAAGTCGCCTCAAAGCCTCGGACTAGATAGGTTCGGACAGAACGGGTATTGAAAAAACGGGTTTCTTCTAAGCGTTCTAATTGTAAAATAAATAGGCGAGGAGAATAAACTTTGCTGATCAAAATAAAACTGCCTAAACCCACACACATGACGAATAGATGGGAGAAAAATAAACGCGATCGCACATTAAATTTAGGCTGTTTTCTTGACATTAGGCGGGTTCATCTTCAAATTTATATCCGATTCCTACAACAGTTTTGATAAACTGAGGATTAGCTGGATCTGGTTCAACTTTTTTTCGCAGGCGGGCAACATGAGTATCAACCACTCGTTCGTCTCCAAAGAAGTCATTTCCCCATAAACGATCTATCAGTTGAGTTCGGTTCCAAACGCGCCCCGGAGACTCCATTAAACTGATTAAAAGCTTGAATTCTAATGGGGTTAAATCTAATAATTCTGAGGTATCCGTTTCAATCTGACGATAAGCGGTATGTTGGTCGAGATCGATAGTAAAATGAGCAGTACGCTGAAGGGTTTGTGCTTGTCCACCATGACGTAAACTCCGCCGTAATAAAGCGCGTATCCGGGCGACTAATTCCCGTGGACTAAAGGGTTTTACCAGATAATCATCTGCCCCGGTTGACAACCCAATGACGCGATCTATTTCTTCCCCTTTTGCGGTTAGCATTAAGATATAAGGATCTAAGGTTCCGGGTTGTTGTCGGATACGGGCGCAGACTTCTAAACCATCTAAACCGGGTAACATTAAATCAAGAACAATTAGATCCGGTTGTTGTTGCTGAAATTTTTGTAAACCTGCCCAACCTTCATAGGCAACTTCAGTTATAAACCCTTCTGTTTCTAAGGTTTGCTGAATCAGTCGGGCAATGTCCCAATCGTCTTCTATAATCAGAATTTTCATGGTTGTTGGTTATGAACACACAGAACGGATTTTGAGTTAAGGTTTTCTGTGTTTAACAGCCAGTTTGATTATTATAGCAGTACTTTTCCGGGTTATGGCGCGTAGCGCTATAGTATTTTGTACAATCTTTTGAGATGAATTCAATCGAATATGCTGCAATACATTTTAAGTTTTAGAGTATTACAGTATAAAAATCAGTTGTATAAGAATGAATGGCTATCTGACTCAGTCAGTGCCTTAAGATATAAATTACATTGTTATTTTGATGGATAACATTAGAATTTTTAGATTGAATATTACTTAAGAAAATATCAGTTGAATTATATATTTTCAGCAGCGAATGTGTCGCATTGATCGATATCTCCGGTTTGAATACCCCGACGGAACCAACGGACTCGTTGGGCAGAACTTCCATGAGTAAAAGAGTCAGGCACAACATAACCCTGGGCTTTTTGCTGCAAACGGTCATCACCGATACTGCTAGCGGCATTAAGGGCTTCTTCGATATCACCTTCTTCTAAAATTTGCCGATTTTCGTCTGCATTGTGTGCCCAAACGCCAGCGAAACAGTCTGCTTGTAATTCTTGACGCACTGAAAGCTGGTTAGCCTGAACTTTGCTCACTTGCTGTTGTAGCGATCGCACTTGTTGTGAAATTCCCAGTAACGTTTGAACGTGGTGTCCGACTTCATGGGCGATCACATAAGCTTGAGCAAAATCCCCAGGTGCACCATGACGATATTTTAAATCTTCGTAGAAACTGAGGTCAATGTATAGTTTTTGATCCGCAGGACAATAAAATGGGCCGGCTGCAGACCGGGCATAACCACAGGCTGATTCTACTCCACCTGAGAATAACACTAAAGTGGGTTCACGGTAGTCTCTTCCCATTTGCTGAAATAAAGTATTCCAGGTATCCTCTGTATCAGCCAAAACCACAGAAACAAAATCAGCCAGTCGATCTTGTTCGGGTGAACGAGTCCCGACTGTAGTATCAGAGTAGGGCGCATTATTCACAGGGGCGGTTTGTTGTAGAACAATACGGGGATCAACCCCCAGCAACATGGCAACTGCCGCCATAATTAATATACCCACTCCCCCACCTGCAGCCACATGTCCCCCACCACCACTGCCGCGCCGATCTTCAACATTTTGACTCCGACGTCCGAGTTGCCAACGCATCTCTCATCCTCCGCTTATTATCAGTAGAACGTTGAATTTTAAATAAAATCTGTGCTGATGTTATCGAACTGTCGTTATTTTTTAAAGCCTCAGTGGGTAGAGTTTAGCTAAAACTTAAATCAATCTTAAGGAATAGACCCAGAAGCAGTCGGTAATTATAAAAGACTCACGATACAATGACCAAAAATAAGCTGGATACAAACCCCTCTATTCATCCATGAGCTAATACTTCTGACTTCTGTACTTTGGTTACATGTAACGTCACGAGATCTAACTTCTGACTGGGTGAGTGAGTGAACTGCCTTGCGATTCCAAACAGACAGTGGCAAAATATTAAGGATAACAGACGTAGTTATCTGCGATTAATTGTAGTGGCAAATCATCGTTCAACATCGAGCCAAGGTCATTTTAAATCTGCACAACATCCCGCTGTTACCTCCAGCTATTATGCTTTGCTGGGCGTTCATCCCTCTGCTTCAGTGATTGAGATTCGACGGGCTTATCGCAAGCTGAGTAAATCTTATCATCCGGATACAACTGTTTTGCCTCAGCAAACTGCGACTGTCAAATTTCAACAACTTAATGAAGCCTACGCGACTTTATCTCATCCTGAACGTCGTTCAGTTTATGATTTGACTATTGGCTATTCCCGCTACAATGTAATTCAGCCGAATACTCACTTTAATCAACCGACTGCTACGAAACGTTATAAACCCTCTTCAGCTTATCTAGATCCCACAGATCGTCCGCTATCATCCGGAGAACTATTTGCATTATTTAGTATGGGGATCAGCCTGATTTTGTGTTTGTTATTGGCGATCGCGATGGGTTTAACCCGAACAGATTTTGTTCTAGAACCGATTTTACCTCCAGCTTTGATTTTCAACATCAAATCATTTACTCTGTTTATTTCACTGGTTAATTAACGTATGGGACTTCCAACAATCGATACTCCTTTGTATAATCACCCTTTACCTGAGATTGAATCTTGGTTGCGATCGCAAGACTGCCAACAGGATACAAAAGAACTCCACCGCTGGCACGTCGATAAAGCGATATGGAAAGCCGATCTATGGTTAGATGTAGATCAGCTAACTGTTTCGTATATTGAGGCGGGTGCTGATGGGCAAGATATTCAGCGTTCTTTTAAGTACTCTCTCAGTCGTCAAGATGTAGAAAAAGCGGTGTTTTCTGGGCCGTAACATCTTGAGAAACAGAGATTAAAAAGGAGATTACCACGGCAATACTTCACCGTTAGAATGCCAGAATGTGCCTGTATTTTCTAAGTTTAGTTGATCGATTCTATCCAGTAACCCTTTGACTGATTCTTCCGGTGTAATGCCAGAATTTGTAAAGTTTGTCATGCGGGTTTTGACTAGTCCCGGATGCAGAATTGCCACAGGAATACCTCGAGATTTGAGATCGTGAGATAAAGATTTTCCCGCCATTGATAGGGCAACTTTTGACATCCGATAGCCATAAGAACCACCCGAGGTATTATCATCAATTGAACCCATACGACTGGTCATAAACACCACTTTAGAGCCGTCTTTCAGGTGATTCAGCAGGGCATGAGTCAGGCGTAAAGGCCCCATCGCATTTACTTCAAATTGTCGCTGTATACTGTCAAAATCCAGGGCATCGAGGCTGACCCGTTCAATAATTCCAGCATTATTAATTAATACATCAATTATCTGATGTCCTAGTCGTTTGACTAAGTCTTTGACTGAATTATCGTCAGTGATGTCTATATTATTTTCTATTTGTATATCTAAGTTTTTTAATTCATCGGAAACAGAACGACAAACCGCAATCACTGTATCTCCGCGTTGTTGGAGTTGACGACAATATTCTAAGCCTATTCCTCGGTTTGCCCCAGTTACTAAATAAGTTGCCATTGTTTTTTTGATCTCCTAGAAAGTACTGTTCTACTGCGATTAGTTTTTCATTATTTTTCTGACCTATAACAGTGATGCGTCTGTGACACACCCTACTCAAATCAACATCTGACTAAACATCAGAAAAAAAAGCGCCTATTGCTAATTCAACATTGTCACAATAGGCGTTATATTTCAAACTTAATTTTGAGAGATGTTTATTCAACAAACATCCCTATACTTAACTACTTGGCTTCAGTGAAGTCCGCATCAATCACATCATCAGAACTGCTACCATCAGCCTCAGCCGAAGCACCGTTAGTCTCACCCGCCTCTGCACCTGCATCAGGGGCTGCCCCATCTGCTTGTTGATAGAGGTTGCTGCTGACGGTATACAGGGCTTGTTGTAAGTCTGTGGTCAGGCTTTGAATTTTCTCATCATCATCTTGGGCAATAGCATCCCGCAGGTCTTTAATTAACCCTTCAATTTTGGTTTTCTCATCGGCGGGGACCTTATCACCCAATTCACTGATTTGTTTCTCAGCCTGATAAGCTAAAGAATCAGCTTGGTTCTTGCGGTCGATTTTCTCCCGACGTTCTTTATCAGTGTTGGCATTTTGTTCGGCTTCTTGAACCATCCGTTCAACTTCAGTATCGGGTAAGGTGGAAGCCCCAGTAATACTGATAGACTGTTCTTTTCCGGTTCCTTTATCCTTGGCGGTCACATTCAAAATACCGTTAGCATCAATATCGAAGGTGACTTCAATTTGAGGGACTCCACGAGGTGCGGGAGGAATACCATCGAGGCGGAAGGTTCCCAAACTCTTGTTATCATTGGACATTTCCCGTTCCCCTTGCAGGACGTGGATTTCAACGTTAGTTTGTCCATCAACAGCAGTCGAGAAGACTTCTGACTTTTTGGTAGGGATGGTGGTGTTACGAGGAATAATTTTAGTCATTACGCCCCCGAGAGTTTCGACACCCAAGGATAACGGCGTTACGTCGAGTAGTAAGATATCTTTAACTTCACCCGCCAGAACACCTGCTTGAATGGCTGCCCCCATTGCAACCACTTCATCGGGGTTTACCGTTTGGTTCGGGTCTTTACCCAAAACCCGCTTAACTAAGTCTTGAATCGCTGGAATCCGAGTAGAACCCCCAACCAGAACAATCTCATCAATACTAGATTTGTTGAGTTTAGCATCTTGCAGGGCTTTTTCCACCGGAATCCGACAGCGGTCAATTAAATCAGAACAGATTTCCTCAAATTTCGTCCGGGTTAGGGTTGTATCGAGGTGTTTGGGGCCGTCTGCTGTCGCGGTAATGAAGGGCAGGTTAATATCGGTTTGAGTTAAGCTAGAAAGTTCTTTCTTGGCTTTTTCAGCCGCTTCCGTTAACCGTTGCAGAGATTGTTTATCTTTGCGGAGGTCAACCCCTTCTGCTTTCATGAAGTCTTCTGCGAGGAAGTCAACGATTTTCTTATCGAAGTCGTCCCCACCGAGGTGAGTATCTCCAGAAGTTGCGAGTACTTCAAATACCCCATCACCCACTTCTAGGATCGATACGTCAAATGTACCACCCCCAAGGTCAAATACGAGAATGGTTTCGTTGCTTTTCTTATCTAAACCATAAGCCAGAGATGCAGCGGTGGGTTCGTTAATAATCCGTTTAACTTCAATCCCCGCAATTTTACCCGCGTCTTTTGTAGCTTGACGTTGAGAGTCATTAAAATAAGCAGGAACTGTAATAACCGCTTCAGTGACCGGGGAGTCTAGATATTTACTCGCATCTTCAACCAGTTTACGCAGAACTTGGGCGGCGATCTCTTCTGGGGCGAACTGTTTGTTACGGGCAGGACAATCTAATTTAACGTTACCGCTGCTATCGCGGACGACACCATAAGAAACTTCTTTAGACTCATTGCCCACTTCATCAAATCTACGACCGATAAACCGCTTGACGGAATAAAATGTATTTTCCGGGTTCATCACCGACTGGCGCTTCGCGATTTGCCCGACTAATTGTTCGCCATTATCTTTCTTGGCATAAGCCACAACAGAAGGGGTGGTGCGTAAACCTTCAGCGTTCGCAATTACGGTGGGTTTACCCCCTTCCATTACTGCTACACAAGAGTTTGTAGTACCTAAGTCAATTCCAACTACTTTTCCCATTGGGATTTCTTTGCTCCTAATACGACAAAATTTAAATGTTATTTCCGCCCGGTTAGTTCAGCGGTGCGATCCGACGAGTGATGGGTAATCACAAGAGTGATCAGACAAGGTGCGGGGTTTTCAACTCCTGGGTCGATACGTTCGCAAACACCTAAGAAATACTGACACGCGATCGCGGGAACGCCTAATATTTCCCTAACTCAGACTGTTAGATTTAATCAAACGGTTTAAGTTAAGGGATGAGTCCAAAATTTGAATACACTCTTTAAGTTAAATTCCCTGTTTCTATACTGAGGGCGGTTACTTCATGATTTTAAGGTGGGTTTACCGAACCTTTACCGGGTGGTTGGACTCAATTACTCGGATTTAAGAGTGATTAGTTTTGATGTACATCTATTACTGTAGGCAGTCAGTACCGCTTTTGACATGGTGGCAAACCGTAAATAGAAGGGGGATTTGCCGTCATTGAATAGCAGCGATAGAATTTTTGGCACAATGATCTGTAGCGCATTTTCAATTCTGTGATATAATTCCTAGTTAACTATATAGAATAAATCGTTCATCTGCCCCAAACGCTCTGACTGTTATTATCAGGCTAAGCGGCGAAGAGGAAGACGGAAGTAGGGAAATATTTCCTGAAGGAACGCGCATGAACTACTTAAGTTTCATGAGGGCATAGCTTCCATGTTATTACCAGATTTAATCTATCTATCTGTTTCTCTGTTTGCCTTTGGTATCAGTATCTTGCTACCAGATGAAATTGCCAAAATCATGAGCCGGGGTATTGGGTTGCTGTTTTTGTTTGTCAGTATTGCCTGTGCGCCTTGGTTAGTTTTATTGATTTTGGTTGTTTCTCTACTCAGTTCCCGACTAACCGGGCGGCTGCAAGTTTGAATGATTTTTTATTGTACGATTCAATCTCAAGGGCAGTCTTACCCCAAGGGATTTGAATTTTCAATTTTGAGTGGTGATAAATTTCAATTAAAAAAGAACCACACTTGACACACAGTACACAAAGGGTGCAACAACAGTGCTATTTGTGGTTAGTAATAATAGTAATAATTTTAGATAGTGTCTTCTGTTGGGTTAGAAGGAGGGGGAGATTGATTGCCTTGTTGGATACCAAAAATGACTGCTGCTAAAATTAAGCCAATAATTCCAATAGCAAGTAAAACTTGGAACCCACGTTTCTGCAGTAAGGCTGATTTAACGGGTGGGGTGGGGGAATCTTCTTCCATTAACGCCCGAGATGCTTCAGTCGGTTCAGACTCAATAGGTTTGTCTAAACGGCTTTCAGTTTCTGTCTGTAATAGAACTAATTGTTGAGTTGAAACGCCAAAATAGGACAGGACAACAGAAGTATTATCATGACCGTTTTTCAGATTAGCCAGTTGTATCCATTCTTTGACCGCAGCTTCTAGGGATTTTTCCCCTGTTAAAATAGCTGGGGTAATTTCGGCCCAAGATTTTTCCACCCAATCATGATCGCTGAGGCCATCAGAACATAATAATAATAAACCATCTTCTTCGATGATAAATCGCTGCACCGCTGGCCGGAGATATTGCGATCCCCGGGTTCCCAAGGCTTGAATCAGCGCCCCCGCATCCCGACGTTGACGGGCATCCCAATATAAACACCGACCTAAACGGACTTCTCGTACTGCCACATCATCATCTATGGTCAGACATTGACAGGCTTGGGGTGTAATCCAATAGGCACGACTATCCCCAACATTAACAATATACAATTCATGGGCATTAACCGGGTTAGCACTGTCTGGGTTGGGTTTAACTGTTTGGGGTAATTGCAACGCCATCACCAGTGTGGTTCCCATCCGTTGTCGGGAGGCGCGGTCTTGTTCGTTGTTTTCTGCTTCAATCACGTTATTGGCAACGCGGGTAATTTCTTGGAGTTGAGAGATGACTAATTCCGGTTCTATCATCTCTTCTTGGTGAATAACTTCTGTAATATAACTATGAATCAGGGGTTGAATCGATTTGACGGCTAACTGACTGGCGACTTCTCCCCCTTCGTGGCCCCCTACACCATCACAAACAATACTCAGATGATTAATGAGTCGATCATTCGGGTAAACTTCGGCTCGTTCTAAATCTTGGACTGTGGGATAACAATTATCTTCATTGTGCGATCGCATCGGCCCTGGATCGGTTGCGCCCCAGGTGGCAGACTGTAAGGGTTGTCCGGCGGCTTGTTGCAGTAATAATATATTCAGTTGTTGGCTGATGTGTTCCCAAGCTTCTTCCGGTTGCTGCATCAACTGTTGAATTTGCTGTAGGGACGGGCGGACTTTTTCAGTCGCGGTTTCAATAAAGGGTAACCAAGATCCGGCTAAATCTCGTAAAGTGGGTTGAACCCGGCCTAAATGAAGCTGTAGCAGCCGAATTCGTCCCCCTTCGACTCTGAGGTTATCTTTGACGAGTAAGCTGTAAGCAGCCCCTTGTTCTGACAGGGGTAACCACAATTGCAATATTTGCCACAACCAATAAATTTGTCGCACTGCCTTTGCCCGTGGCCATGCTTCGACTAAAGCGGGTAACAATTCTGCCTTATCGTTGAGGGGAACATTATCCAACAGTAAGATATCTGTCGTCTCTTTGCCGCCGCTGAGAGAATACACCCCGTAAGCTTCGGGAATATGCAGTCGCTGAGGATAAAGATATAAATAAGGTAAAATCTCATCTGTAATGCGATCGGGTAATAAGGGGGAAATAGCGGGTTTGGTATCGAGCCATACCTGGGGAGAACTGACATAATAACGATTTCCCACCAATTGCCCGGAATTAATCGACTGGGCGACAGAACCCACAGCCCAGAGATATCGATAGACTAAGGTGGTTTGACACTTCTGACAAACAGTCTGTCCCAGTTGATTTCGAGGTTGGGAACAGGTGGAGTTAGGACAATACAGCGGTGGGGGTGAGGCGCTGCTAATTTGGAATAGTTTTTCTAAAGACACTCTGAAGATATATTGCTAGTAAAGTTAACTTTGAAATTTTAAATATAAAATGATTGTAGCAAGCGTATAATTTTTCAACTCTGTATTTTTTGCAAATGATTGTGACAGTACATACAGTTTCCCCCAGACCCAACTACTTCAATTAATGCAATAGACATGTGGCTGAATCCAACAATTCTATGGCTATTGGCTGGTGCAATTCTCTGTTTACTGGAATTATCGGTTCCGACAGCATTTGTAGAGTTTATGATGGGACTCAGTGCTTTTATTGTGGCCGGAATCTCGTTAGTTCTCCCGGCTGTTAATCTTCAGGTGCTGCTGTGGATGATTCTCTCTGTTGGCTTTGTTATGCTTTCGCGGCGGCTAGTGCGGAGTCGTTCTGTGTCTAGTATCGAAGATGCCATAGAAGGTGAAACGATTACAGAAATTTCTCCCGGCAAAACGGGTCGAGTTTTGTGTGAAGGGATTTCTTGGCAGGCCCGATGTGAAGGTTGCGATCGCCCATTAGCCGCCCATCAACGGGTGATTATTATTGGTCGCGAAGGCAATACTTTAATTGTCATGCCAGAACGACTGCTGAATTCTTAAGATTTGCTTTATTTAATTGAGTTGATGATTTCGGGAATACTGGTCTTTCCAATTGATGTTTAATATAGGTTTGTTAAAATAATGATAACTGCTAAACTCGTTTGATTCATTTAACATCAACTTACTTAAAATCGCGCTAAAACTATTCTTAATAACGATTGCTAAATTTTTAGTATTTTTGCTGCGAGTTCGTTCTAAATTTAGAGGCATTTCATCATGGGACAATTGTATTTAATAATTTTATTAGCGTTAGGCGGATCAACCCTTGCAGGTGCAGTCAAAATTGTTAATCAGGGAGATGAAGCATTAATTGAAACCTTAGGAAAATATAACGGACGTAAACTCAAACCCGGTTTAAGCTTTACCGTTCCTTTTGTGGATCGGGTGGCTTATAAAAAAACGGTTCGAGAACAAGTTTTAGATATTCCGCCCCAACAATGTATTACCTGTGATAACGTCTCAATTAGCGTTGATGCCGTGGTGTATTGGCGGATTATGGACTTAGAAAAAGCTTGTTATAAAGTCAAAGATTTGTTGGCGGCGATGGAAAACCTGGTTCGGACTCAAATTCGTTCTGAAATGGGTAAATTAGAACTCGATCAAACCTTTACTGCCCGGACAGAAGTGAATGAAATTTTGTTGCGGGAATTGGATGTGGCAACCGATCCGTGGGGCGTAAAAGTGACTCGGGTTGAATTACGGGATATTTGTCCGACAAAGGCGGTGATGGATGCGATGGAGTTGCAGATGTCGGCCGAACGTCGTAAACGGGCTGCTATCCTAACATCAGAAGGGGAACGAGACTCAGCCATTAACAGCGCTCGTGGACGGGCAGAAGCCCAGGTCTTAGAAGCAGAAGCCCAGCAAAAGGCAATTGTCCTCAAAGCCCAAGCCGAACGCCAAAGTCATGTTTATCAAGCCCAGGCAACCGCTGAAGCTTTGCAAGTTTTGGTTAAAGCCATAGGTCAAGATCCAGTCGCAAAAGAAGCCCTGCAGTTTCTTCTGGCCCAACATTATCTCGATATGGGAACCACTATCGGTAATAGTGATAGCAGTAAGGTGATGTTTATGGACCCTCGCGCTATTCCTGCCACCTTAGAAGGGATGAAGTCTATTGTGGGAGATCAACTCAACGGCAAATTAGATCGATCATAGGTTAATCTTTAATTCCCATCTTTTTACCTCGCCCCAAACTTTTATAGGGAAAGAATGGGGTAGGGCAACCGCGTGTCGGTAGAAACGTAATATATTACGTCTCTACAGAAGTGAATATTAATCACCCTTCTACAACAATTGATTTAACTCTGGATCGTCAGCTAACTTTTTCAACATTTGCTTAATTTCTTGAGTTCGGTCTTTTTTCACAATTAAGGTAACGTTGCCATCACGAACTACAACCACATCCTCAATACCAATTGTAACCACCACATCATCCTCAGAACCGTACAAAATAGCCCCTGTAGTGTCATGCCCAACGTGTTTGAGTAATTCTACATTGGGTTTGCCATCATCGGATAAGCGTTCTAAAGAATTCCAATCTCCTAAGTCATCCCAACCAAAATCAACCGGAATAACATAAGCTTTGTCGGTCTTTTCCATCACGGCATAATCTAAACTAATTTTATCCAATTCTGGATAAGCTTCAATTCCTTTTGTTTCTAATGCTGTAATTAACTCAGGCGCATAAGTCCGCAACTCCTGCAACATTACACCTGCCCGAAATACAAAAATACCACCATTCCAACTAAAGCGACCCGTTTCAACGAACTGTTTCGCGGTTTCTAAGTCGGGTTTTTCTGTAAAGCGAACCACTTTATAAGCCGCAAACTCACCCTCTGCTGTAATATCATCCCCTTGTTCGATATAACCATATCCGGTTGAAGCATAACTGGGTTTAACCCCTAACGTCACAATTGCTTCTTTCTCTGTCGCCAGTTTAGCCGCTGCTGCTAAAGTCTGCTGGAACTTTTGAGGTTCTTTTATCCAATGGTCAGCCGGAAAAAACCCAATAATAGCATCTTCCCCATAACGTCGGGCAATTTCAATCACGGTCCAAGCCACAGCGGGGGCAGTATCGCGGCCTTCGGGTTCGGCGAGTAAATTCTCAGTCGGTAACTGAGGCAGTTGCTGCTGTACCCCAGAGGACAATAGAGAAGAAGTCACCACCCACAACCCATCCCAATCATTTGTGAGGGGCAGAAGACGGTTTGCTGTGGCTTGGAGGAGACTTTTACCACTACCATCTAAACTAAGAAACTGTTTGGGCCGATGCCGACGACTCAGGGGCCAAAATCGTTCACCTTTACCACCAGCGAGAATAACAGGTATCATTCGGTTTAAACTTTGTAACATCCGTTAATTTGATTGTATGTTGTCTGTGGATACATTGTCAGTTCACCCTGAGAATAAATTATTACTGACTTCTGATAGAATTCCCGTTTACAGGCATTTTTTGTCCTCTATACTTATCACTAATTTTCTATGACTTCTCCACATCATCCTCGTTCTGTTTCTCTGTTGCGACGTTGGCTCATTTTAGGATGTATTATTCTGATAGCGGGTGGATCGGCTGCCTTGGGGATGTTAGTGGCTTGGAAGTCTCAAACAGAAGCCGAAACAGAATCAACTGTATTAAATCAATTTTGGCGCGACCGTTTTGCTTATGATCTGTCTCGTCCTATTAATATTTTGGTGATGGGAATTGATCCGGTTCCCAATAGCGTTGTTGACTCAGAAGAATTGTTTAAAGGTCGTAGCGATACATTATTATTAGTCCGATTTGATAAAACGGCTGAATCAATTAATGTTTTATCTATTCCTCGGGATACAGAGGTGGAAATTCCCGGTTTTGGTTGGGGGAAAATTAATGAAGCCAATTATTGGGGTGGAGTCAAATTAGCAACTGAGGTGATTCAAGAAAATCTGAATCAAGTGCCAATTGATCGTTATATTCGTGTCAGTAGTGGTGCGTTTAAAGAACTAGTCGATTTATTGGGTGGGGTTGAAGTTTTTGTGCCTCAAGTGATGAGTTATATTGATCAAACCCAACAGTTGAAAATCGATTTATCACCGGGATGGCAAACAATTAATGGGGAACAAGCGGATCAATTTGTCCGTTTTCGGGGTGATGGGAATGGTGATATTGGTCGAGTACAACGTCAACAAGCGTTATTACAAGCTGTTCAAGAACGGTTAAATCATCCGACTGTTTTACCTCGTTTACCTCAAATTATTCGAGTTTTACAAAAATATATTGATACGAATTTAAGCTTTGAAGAACTGATGACAATGGCGAGTTTTGGCTTAAAATTAGAAGAAAGTCAGGTGAAAATGGTGATATTACCAGGAGAGGGAAGTAATTTAGATGAAAATTATACGAGTTATTGGGTGATTGATGAATTGGAACGCGATCGCATCATGCATCAATTTTTTCAACAAGATTCAAAAGATTATCTTTTAAGTACATTAGAATCTAGCGATCCTGAATTTCCATTTAATCTAAAAATAGCGATTCAGAATGCTTCGGGAAATGCGAATACGGACGAACAAATTTTAGACTATTTTAATCGTAAAGGATTTTATAATACTTATTTGGTTTCGGATTGGCCAGACGAACAACAGCAAACTCAAATTATTGCACAACAGGGTGATTTAAAAAGCGCAGAATTATTACAAGAGTTATTAGAATTTGGTGAAATTGAAGCGGCTTCTATTGGTGCAATTGGTTCGGAATTAACCTTGAGAATAGGGAAAGATTGGTTAGCTAGAAGTCAGAGGTAGAGGCGTGACATGTAACCAAAGTACAGAAGTCAGAAGTTGGGAAATATTCAGTTATGATAAAGTTATGAAATTAATGATTAATTGGATATTGGTTTTAATTTTAGCGATATTCTGGTTATTATTAACCGCAAAACCTGTATAAATTAACTAATTCCAAATTCGAGATAAATTTAATACGAAATTCGGTAATACATTTTCACCGGATAATTCAGTCGGATTTTCTAATACTTCGATAGGTGTTTGAGGTCGATAAATTTCTACTTGACGACTTTTCGGATCGATTAACCAACCCAATTGTGCGCCATTCTCAATATATTCTTTCATCTTAGCTTGTAGAGATTTAAAGGTATCTGAATTAGACCGTAATTCTACAACAAAATCCGGACAAATATTAGGAAAAGTTCCCTTTTCTTCGGCTGTTAACGCATCCCAACGTTGTTGAGTGATAAAAGAAGCATCTGGAGAAAGAATCGCACTATTGAGTAAAGTAAAACCTGTCGAAGAGTCAAACGCTTTCCCCGCTTCCCCTGCGTTACGCCACCAGAGATATAATTCTCCTGAGATACTCAAATTACGCTTTCCAGTTTCCCAGCCGGTGGGTGGGTTCACAATTAATTCTCCCTGTGACGTTCTTTCTAATCTGACATCTCGGTTAACCGCCGCGATCGCAGTAAACTGTTCTTGAGTCACTAATAGTTTAAGACTTTGGGGAATTTGAATCAATATTGTTTCAATTTCGGTTTCAATGGGTGTCTGTACCATTTTAAATTCTGTAAAATATAGCTTTATCCATTTATACATTGTACAGATGAATCTTCTCACCCAAATGCTTCACATTGTCGGTAATGGCGCAAGTGCGTATATTTTATCGCGCAATATCCGAGATGCGAAAACTCGTCCGAATGTCCTGGCTGGGTTTCAGATGGCAGAGTCTGGATCGGTTCCGTTTTTGGAGAAATTACGCGATCGCGCAGTTGCAGAAGGAGACAGTTGGTTAGCCGAAAAACTAGATCGTCATGCCGCTGATGAATGTCGTCACGGGAAAATTTTTGCCCAGGCTTTGAAACGTCATAATAAGCAGGTTATTGACTTTAAAAAGTTAGCCGCCGAAGCTGAAGCAAAAAACGATAAAAAAGCAGATCGTAAAAGTCCGTTTTTTGATGCTTATTTTAAAGGGTATAGCCAAACGGACTTAAAAGCAGAAAATATTGACTGGGTTGTATTTATCGCTAGTACTTATATTTTAGAACTTGATGCCAGTAAAGATTTCCGTCGGATGGCGAATGTCTTGCCGGATGAAGATCTGGTTTTAAATAGTGTGAAAAAGGGAATTTTGAGTGTTGCCCAAGATGAAACCCGTCACGCTAGCTATTTATATGAAGCCTTACATCGGCGTTTGTCTGCGGCTGAAGCGGCAACGGTTATTGATCAATGGCGGACTCGAAAAGTTGAGGCGTTATTGGCAATGGTGGGGGGTTTTATTGAACAAAATGGAGAAACCAGAAATTTAGTTCAAGATGGTGCACCTACAGATACAATGGATGAAGTTCAGTTAACAGAATTAGAGGCTGCGTAGTCTTTAAGTGATGAAAGCATGAAGGACACAAATAAAAAGTCATTAGTTGTTAATGACTATTCACTGATTGTTTGTCTCCTGATAATTTTGGATTAACGGTCTCGTTTGAGAATAAAGAAAAAGGGTTGAGATAATTTTTTACAATCCATTAATCCCAATACTGTGTTATCGTCTATTTTCCTAAAAATATCATTAATAGGCAGATAATCATAAATCATTGTAGCGCTAACTTTTCCGCGATATTCTACCATTCTTAGTCTGGCTTGACTGGTTTCTGTTTTGAGTAAGGGAATTGTTATTCTGATTAAAGGTTTAAAAGTAGGATTATTCAAGATTGGAAGTTTTAATATCCAGTTAATTGATCCGGGAATGGGTGCAATTTTAAATATATTTTCTGGGCTATCTCTGAATAATAACGGATGTACATTTTCTGGATCTATAAATTCTTTTCCGTACCATTTTGAGAGTTCTAGTAAGCCATCTAACGGATGATTTGTATGTAGTCCGGAACCTTGCCAACGACCTTTCATAAAGTCTAAGTTAACAGGTTCAAGGCTATCAAATAATTCTAGGGCTTTTGCGGTTGTTGTTGGGCTAGTATCTAATTTTTTCATTTTTATTAAGTGTTTGAGTATGAATTAACCACAAAGGCACTCTTGATACAAAGAGTTCTAAGTTTATTGTCATGATTTTTTATTGAGTTACTTTTAATGCTTTTTTTTTTTCGGTTGTTGTTAGGCTAGTATCTAATTTTTTCATTTTTATTAAGTGTTTGAGTATGAATTAACCACAAAGGCACTCTTGATACAAAGGGTTCTATTTTTATTGTCATGATTTTTTAATGAGTTACTTTTAATGCTATGGGAGCAGATTGAAGTTTTTCGGAATTACCCCCCCGATCGGATTTTATCAATAGTATTTTAGATTATACTTTCCAAATGCCTGCATGAACTGTAAACCCTAAATTTTCTAAGTGAGTTTTGGATTCAGTTAGTGTCTTTTGTACTGTTTCTAAAATGAGTTGTCGTTCCTCTAAAGGACAACTAGTCGTCATTTCTGAAACGAGTTCTTTTTGTTGTGTTACCGATGCTTGCACTTGTTGACTCAGGATAATATAAGCAGAAATTAGGGCAGCGCCTCGCTCATCCCGTGGACCAATAACCCAATGAATATCGACATGAATTTCGTTAATATTTTTAGATCGAAGAAATGCTAGATATCCTTCTGTCTCCTCAAATTCTAGATAAGCCATAATCCGGGTAATTTCCCCCCATATTTGATCGCAGATTGTATAATAAACTATATTCTATCTGTTAATACGACCCAATTTCCTAGAAGTTAATTCTAGATTAAGCTCCGGGTGCTCAGGTTTTCGATTCTATACTCTCTGATGAAATAATAACTTTGTATAATCGATGGTAAAACGATTAGGATAAACTCAGGCAATGGACAAATAGTCTGTATAATTTAAGGGCAGATCTACTCATCTGTTATATCAGGGTTATGAACGAAGGGGATAAACTCAAGGGGCGCTACAGAATTATCCAGGATTTGAAGCGAGGAGCATTTGGCAGAACCTACTTAGCTGAAGACGAGCAGGGTTCGACAGATGTGTTGTGCATTGTTAAAGAATTTAAACCCACCACTACAACGCCTTCTATTTTAGAGGAAGCCAGACGACGATTTGAGTTAGAAGCCCTCACCCTGGAAAAGTTAGGGGATTTTGATCAAATTCCTAGTTTATTGGATCACTTTGAAGATCGTGAAGAATTCTACCTTGTTCAGGAGTTTATTGAGGGGCAAGATTTAAGTTCTGAGATTAGTTCCGGACAACAGTTAACTGAAGCAAAAGTTGTTAGTTTTTTACATGAAGCTTTAGAAATTCTGGCTTATATTCACCAACAAAATGTGATTCACCGTGATATTAAACCGTCTAATTTACTGCGTCGTAAATCAGATTATAAAATTGTGATTCTTGATTTTGGTGCGGTCAAAGAAATCGAAACTCTAGTGTTATCTGAAGGCGGTCAACCCAGTGGCTCAGTTGTTGGTACACCGGGCTATATGCCGATTGAACACCTCAGCGGTCGTCCCCGAACTAATAGCGATATTTATGCTTTGGGGATGACAGCGATTGAGGCATTAACTGGGGTTCATCCTTTAAAATTACCCCGAGATTCTCAAAACGATCATGTGGTTTGGCAAGACCTGGTTTCTGTTAGTGATGAACTCAAACAAATTTTAGATCAAATGGTGCGGCTCAATTTTAGAGATCGCTATCAAACGGCTGCAGATGTTTTAAAAGATTTACAGGGTTTACATTATGAATTTCGTAATATTTATCGGATTGGTTCAGTTTTAAATCAACGTTATCAAATTCTGAGTTTATTGGGAGATGGGAAATATGGCAATACTTATTTAGCGGCGGATCAAAATCGTAATCGTAGTCGATGTATTGTTAAAGAAATTCAACTGCAAACCGATCAAGCTCAAGTGCGTTTAGAAGCAAAGAAATTATTTGATGCCGAAGCAGAAATTCTTCACAATTTAGGCAATCACGATCAAATACCGGAATTATTAGATGATTTTCAAGAGAATAATAATTTTTATTTAGTTAATGAATATGTTGATGGCAATCCCCTGAGTCATGAATTTAATTCCGGTTCTAAATGGTCTGAAGCGATGGCGATCGCCTTTTTAGAAGATGTTTTACAAATCTTAGTTTTCGTTCACCAACAAGCAATTCATTTTGATATTAAACCCTCTAATTTAATTCGACGTAGCGATGATGGCAAAATGATATTAGTGGATTTTGGTTCAGTCAAACAAATCGCAACGCTGGTTCTCAATTACCAAGGACAACTGAGTATCACCGGGGTGGTGGGAACTCCCGGATATATGCCAGAAGAACAAAAAGCGGGTAAAGCCCGCCCAAATGCCGATCTATATGCCCTGGGAATTACAACCATTCAAGGGTTAAGCGGAAAATTACCAACGCAATTAGCCGCAGACCCGAATACGGCAGAGATCAATTGGAAGAAGTTTGCTGTGGTTAGTCCGAAGTTTGCGGCAATATTGAATCGGATGACCCATTCTTATGTTCGCGCCCGCTATGACGACCCCCAGCAGGTGCTGGATGATTTATACAAACTCAATGATATCCCGGATGAAGCGGTGGAATTGGAGGCTGAGGCTGAGGCTAATACCGAGGCTGAGATCGAAGCTGAAATTGAACCTGTTTCTGAAGTTAAACCCGATAAACCCCAACCTGTCACCACTGAAACTCTCCACAATACTACTGTTAAACCTGCTGTTAAACCTATCGTAAGCGCAAGTTCACCCCGCGCTGTCTCTCAGAAAAAGCCCCGTTTGTTAGGGCGGATATGGCTTGCTTTATTCGTCGTTGGGGGAGTGGCTGCTGTGTTCTTGTGGCCGTTAGCGCAAGGAAAATATTATACAAGGCGATGTAATCAATTGCTGGATGCAGAACAACCAGAAGCGGCTCTATCCCCTTGTGAACAAGTTATTGCAGTTCAACCCAATTCCCCAGAAGGGCTAAAAAATTACGGAGATGCCCTTTACAGTTTAGAACGCTATGATGCGGCGCGCGTTAGTTATGAAAATGCCATTGCTAAGCAGTCTGATTATGTCCTGGCTTGGAATGGGTTAGGTCAAACCCTTTATCGGTTAAAACGCTACGATCAAGCTCTAGAAGCTTATGATACAGCCCTCAATATTGATTCAGAAAATGCTTTGGCGATGAAAGGGCGAGGTTTAGCGTTTTTGGGGTTACAAGATTATTCCGAGGCACTGGCGGCGTTTGAAGCGGCAATTTTGGCTGCCCCAGGTGATGCTGAAGCGTGGGAAAATAAAGGACTGGCTTTAGAATATTTACAACAATCTCGTGCTTCAAGACGAGCGTATGAAGAAGGAATTGCTCTGTTGGAAAAGCAGATTAATAATCAGCCGGATGATTTTGTCGCGGCTGTCGATTTGGGTCGAATGTTAGGTAAGTTACAACGTCATTCGGAAGCTTTAGAAGCTTATAATCAAGCAATTGAGATTAATCCTAAGTTTTATCGGGGTTGGATTGGTAAAGGAAATACTAAGTTCTTTTTACAACAGTTTGAAGAAGCCTTACAAGCCTACGAAACAGCCGCTGAAATTCGACCTAAGTTTTATCTGGTTTGGCATAATCGCGGCTCAATGTTGATGGATGGACTACAACGCTATGATGAAGCCATTAATTCTTATCAAAAAGCTTTAGAACTTAACCCGGAATTTGCGCCAGCTTGGCGAGATCAAGGTCAAGCTTATTTACAATTAGAACAGTATGAAAATGCGCTTAAAGCGTTTGACCAAGCCTTAAAATTGAATCCTGAAGATAGTCAATCTTGGGCCAATCGAGGCGTGGCTTTAACTCAACTGCTACGAGATTCAGAAGCGATCGCAGCTTATCAAAAAGCCTTAGATCTTAATCCCAACGATCCCCTCGCTTGGGCAAACTTTGCTTGGGCTTTAGAAGAATTGAGACGCTATAATCAGGCGATTGAAGCTTATGATCGAGCAATTCAACTGAAGCCAGATTTTACTCCGGCGATTGAATCTCGTCAACAGTTGATTCAACAATACGGTCGGTATTAATTCTTTAAAATTAAAATTTATGGTTCTTCTATATTCAAGAGATATCGTTAAGATATTGTTAATAAAACGCTGTGATTAATTTTTTTATGGTAATCAAATAATAAAATAATGTAATGGATTATACATCATATTTTGAAATTTAAGCTTTAATGTACCACTGTATAATTAAATATTTTCTGACACATTAATGCTCAATAGTTGAGTCGGGATATAGACATCGGCTCAATTATTTTGTCATTCTTATCAAAGCAAATCAAATGCAACTGATTAACCGTTTACGATTTGACAATTTGAAAGGCGACTTATTCGGCGGATTAACTGCTGCCATCGTTGCATTACCACTGGCTCTAGCGTTTGGGGTGGCTTCGGGAGCAGGAGCGATCGCAGGTCTCTATGGCGCGATATTTACGGGTTTCTTTGCCGCATTATTCGGGGGGACTCCGTCTCAGGTCACAGGCCCCACTGGTCCGATGACGGTTGTAATGGCGACCGTGTTTACCCAACTCATCGCTGACAATCCCGAAAACGGCGTGGCAATGGCTTTTACAGCAGTCATGTTGAGCGGAGTATTTCAGATTTTATTCGGGATGCTGCGCTTAGGACAGTTCATTACTTTAATGCCCTACACCGTCATTTCTGGCTTTATGTCTGGCATTGGTGTAATTATTATCGTGCTGCAACTGGCACCTTTGTTGGGTCATCCTGCGGCAGGTGGCGTAATTGCCGGATTACAGCAGCTACCAGAAGCTTTAGCCAACCCCCGTCCGGTCGCCTCTGGACTGGGAGTTTTAACCCTAGCGATTGTGTTTGGCTGGTCTGGTAAACGGGCAAAGATTCTGCCCTCACCGTTACTGGCCCTGATTGTTTGCACTTTTATCTCTATTCTATTATTTCCCAATAGTGATGTAGCGCGTATTGGTGCAATTCCCCAGGGACTGCCTCAACTACAAATTCCCCGACTCAATTTTAATCAAATAAGAGAAATTGTCAGCTATGGCCTGATGCTAGCCACTCTCGGTGCAATCGATTCATTATTAACTTCGCTGGTTGCGGACAATATTACCCGTACCCGTCACGACTCAGAGCAGGAGTTAGTCGGCCAGGGAATTGGCAACTTATTATCAGGCTTGTTTGGCGGACTTCCGGGGGCAGGGGCAACGATGCGAACCGTGATCAACGTCCAAGCGGGGGGACGCACTCCTTTATCGGGAATGTTTCACGCCATCATTTTGCTGTCTATTGTAATATGGGCCGGAGGCATTGTCGCCCAAATCCCCCATGCAGTATTGGCTGGAATTTTGATTCAGGTGGGGATTAAAATCATTGACTGGGGCTTCTTATGGCAAGTGTGTCGGGTGTCGATGCGGGCTACATTGGTGACATACGGCGTGCTGCTGTTGACTGTATTTGTCGATCTGATTACCGCAGTTGCAGTTGGCGCTTTTGTGGCGAATATGCTAACCATTCATCGCTTAAGCAGTATTCAAGTTGAACAAGTTCGGGTAATTAGTAATATTGAAGACGATCCCAAAGTTATATTAACCCCTGAAGAACGTCAGCTTTTCAATCAAGCTACTGAGCGAGGGAAAATTATTCTAATTCAGATGAGTGGCCCCATGAGCTATGGCGCAGCTCGAACGATTACTTTTCACATGGGACAAGATTTTGACGCTTTAATTCTTGATTTTAATAATGTACCGTTGATGGGTGTAACGGCTGCTATGGCGATTGATGCTGAGATTAAAATAGCCCGTCGCCATCGGCAAGGAGAAATTTTTATTGTGGGAGCCGAAGGCCAGGTGCAGGAACGGTTACGGCGGTTTAATGTACAAAAAACCTTACCCGCAGAGAACTTTTTGCCGAGCTGCTATTGCGCGCTGAATGTAGTACTAAAATTTCTCAACGCTGATGCGACAAAGCCCGAGTTAATTCATTAATACTGTTATTCATGCTGACAATTTACTCTATCTTAATTTGGGGTTCTCCCCAGATCTCGATATAAAGCGTATCAAGAAAAAATGACCCATTCGTTACTGACTGAATTCTTCTAATTTACCCCAATCTTTTATGATGATTTTTCCACCTCTTTGATAAATTACGATTCCCTTCATTTTTTTAAACAAACGCACACATTCTTCATAGGTAATACCAATACTACGAGCGATTTGATAGTAAGGCAATTTAATCTTTAAATAATCCCCTTCTGCGACAGAATCAGTCCCGAAGCGATCGCGATAATATTGAATCAGTCTGACTAAACGCACCATTGCCCGTTCAGAAATCAGTCCATGTACTGTATTGTGGAGTTGTTGTAGACGCTGATTGAAGACTTCCAAAATTCGTAAGCTAATTTCAGGTGAGTCAGAGATCGCCTTTAATAAAGCATCGCGATCAATAGTTAATACTTGCGACTCTAGTTGAGAGAGGACTGTTGCCGGAGAAATCCCGTTACCAAAAATAGCCGTTGCCGCAAACAATTCTCCGGGAGGAATGAGACGCACGACTGTTTCTTTACCATTAGCAGCAGTCTTTTTAATTTCTAGTTTTCCTATAATTAAAGCATGAAGTTTTTGAGGCAGGCGATCGCCTTCATGCATCACTATTTCCCCTGGCTGATATTCTATAACAGAACTATTAGGAATGAAGCCTTCTAGTTGAGTTATTGCTAAATCTTGAAAGATCGAGATTTGTTTTAATTGAGCGATTGATGAAGCACCTTTAACTAACACAGCAATGATTCCAAATATATCAATAACAAAAAGTTGTCCTCAATATGAGCTACCTCAAAGACGAGACTGAAATTTGATGTCAGAGTAAGAGTATCGAGTTTGGGAACTGACTGATGACAAATACTCTCAATTTTGCCACCGCACCCGGTCATCAGATTTTAGCAGCAGCAGGAAAAAAGATATTACGTCCTGGAGGAAAAGCTGCCACGGAGCAACTCTTTACCTGGGCTAATTTCCAACCCGGAGAAACAGTATTAGAGTTGGCTGCTAGTTTTGGTGAAAGTGCAATTGCCCTGGCTAAAAGATTTAATGTTTGCGTTGTGGGAGTCGAGAAAAATCCCGATAGCGTCGCTAAAGCCAGAGAAAATATCAAAGCTGCGGGATTAGAAGATCGGGTGAGAATGATTGAGGGAGATATCTTTCAGTTAGAAAAAATTACAGATCAGTTTGATTATGTCTTAGCTGAAGCGATTTTAACAATGCAATCAGATATTGGGAAAGCTAAGATCTTATCAGCAATTAAAGATCACCTGAAACCAGGAGGCCAGTTTCTTTCCCATGAAATGTTAGTCCGCAGTAATGCCTCAGAAGTGCGTAAAAGCCTATCTGCAACGATTCGGGTAAATGCTAATCCTCTAAACCTCTCAGAATGGGAAACACTTGTCACAGAGGCAGGTTTAAGTTTACAGCACCAGCAAACTGGGACAATGGGATTACTGAATTTAGGTCAGATATTACGGGATGAAGGGTTATTCGGAACAGTTAAAATTACCTGGAATGTTTTAACTCATCCCCATTTACGTTCAAGAGTCTTACAAATGCGTCGTAATTTTCAAGCAATGCAAAATCATATCGGCTACATTGTTTTTTGGGCAAAAGTGATGTAGGAACGAGTCATTCGTCATTTAGTTTAATTCTTGAGTTATTGAAATTATGAATACCCCCATCGCCACACCTAACAATCCTTTTTCTGCTCATTTACAGGATTTAATTGAATATCCTACCACTGGCATAAGGAGTAAAGTTTTACTCAAAGATAATAACAGTCAATATAATTTATTTTGCTTGGCAGCCGGTACAAAAATCGAAGAACATACCGCCCCTCGTAATGTTGTCATCACCGTAGTGGAAGGAACAGGAAACCTTAATTTAGAAGGAAAAGATATTGCTCTTGCGCCTGGAGTATTTGTCTTTATGCCAGCCAATGCTCCCCACGCGGTCCAAGCAACAGAAAATCTAGCATTTACCCTGACTTTCTCGGAGCAAGTTTTGATGAAAGAAGAAATCTCTCAGCACACCATTGATATCGTTAAATCTACCGCACCCGTCCTGAAAAAACACGGTAAAACTATTACGACTCGGATGTATGAGATTATGTTTAACAGATATCCAGAAGTGAAAGAACAGTTTGATATGTCGGCACAAGCCAGTGGTAAGCAACCCGCTAAATTGGCGAGCGCTGTGTATGCCTATGCTACTCATATTGACGACCTTGACGGGTTAAAGGCCATGGTGGACTCTATTGCTCATCGTCATGTACAAACCCATGTTTTACCAGAACAATATCCCATCGTGGGGGAATGTTTATTGCAAGCCATTCGGGATATATTGGCAGATGCTGCAACAGAAGAAGTGATGACGGCTTGGACTGAAGCCTATCAAGCATTAGCTGATATTTTTATTACTCGAGAACAGCAAATTTATCAGACAACTTCAGCCAGTAGCACTTAAAAAGGATTAGGGATTTAACAGTAGTAAAACCCTAACAACTCTAGCGGGTATCTTGCCCGCTAAAGACATAAATATATTAGTTTAAATCTTCAGGTAATAACACCCGATCGATCAAAACAATTACACCATTACGAGTTCCTGTTGAAGATTGAATCACACTTTGATCATTTAATGTCAATTGATCTTCTGCTTCGTTGAGTTCAATTTTTAGGGAATTGCCTTGGCTAGTTTGTAAAGATCCTTGTTCAATATCTTCAACGGTTACTTCACCCGGAATAACATGATAATTTAACAGTTGCAAGAGCTTGTCTTTATTTTCCGGTTGAAATAAACTCTCTTTGAGATCTGCGGGTAAGGCAGCAAAGGCTTCATCCGTCGGTACAAACACAGTAAAGGTTTGATCGCTATTACGAAACGTTTCTATTAAACCCGCTGCTAAAGCTGCTTCGGCAAAGGTTTGATAGGGTTGATAATATTTAATCGCAGCATCTAACTCTCCACCAATCGTACCATCTGCACTCCGACTCGTACGACCACCGGAGGGATTAAAAATACTAGAAGCATATCGATACTGAGCAATAGCCGGAAGACTAATTAGAAGAGTGGCACTGAGTAAGGCACCGGTAAAAGCATTGATCCAATTAGAACGTGGTGAAAACTTCATCATCATTAAACACCCTATATATGAAATATTCAAATTAGATTCTGACACAATCCTTTGCGAAGCACCTAGGGTGTAACTCCCCTCATGTATTTAATACTGACTATGTTAAAACCAGTAGTATTATCCCCATGTCTGGGTTTAACTAAGCATAAATTAACCCACACAATCCTACCCTTAATACCTGATGTATTAAACCCATCAAGAATTAAACCCTGACTGTATTAAAGCCTGTATAATTTTATCCCATTCTGGGTTTAACCTATAATGTAATTAACCCATGCAATGGATGATCGGGCTTTTGAATAACTAAAATGCATAGAAAGATGTAACAGAAGCAGGCTTCAAAGATTAATTCACTTTCGGATTAATTGCTCTCAGCGATAGAGCAAAAGCTACTAGATTTATCTATAAAATTAGGATAAAAACTCTATTTGCATGAGTGTTTTCTAGTTACCCAAAAGTCAATTATCAAAATATAAAATAGTTGAACTAATTAATGATAATTATTACATTTAAAAAAACTCAAATAACACAGGATTTATAGAACAATAAATACCTGAATCTGTATTAAAACTTAGTTCATAAATGTAACTAACGTTAATCGTTAATTCAATATATTATTACTATTTTGATTCAAGCAAAATACACAATTTATTAACGAAAAATGCCTCAAAAAAATCAACATCGAGCTAATGTAATTACTCGTCAGATTGACTTATATTATGCTGCTGCGCCACCCGGAAAGAATGACTCATTTATTCGGCAAAAGCATAAACTTTATATTGCTTATTCTCTGCTGCCCTCCTCGCTGCCCTTAGTTTACTGTCTGGTTCCGACTTTAGCTCAAGCTCAACCCATTGTTCCAGCCAACGATACCAATACTCTGGTTCAACAACAGGGAAACTCGATTCAAATTCAGGGTGGGCGAAGAGTTGGGGGTAATTTATTTCATAGTTTTCGTCAGTTTGGTGTTCATGCTGGACAAACGGTTAATTTTAATTCAACTGAAACAATTCGGAATATTTTAGCCCGTGTTGTCAGTGGAGAACCTTCTATTATTAATGGAATTATTAAAGTTACAGGAGGAGCGTCTAATTTATATTTAATTAATCCTAGTGGTATTGTATTTGGAGCAGATGCTCGACTAGATGTTCCGGCTTCTTTTTTAGCAACAACAGCGAACCATGTTGAATTTAATGGGAATTGGTTTAATGCTATTGGAGCCAATAATTACGATAAATTAGTTGAAGATCCTACTGCTTTTGCTTTTTCAAAATCTGAATCTGGAGTCATTATTAATGAAGGAAATTTAGCGGTTCCATCCGGTGAAAGCTTAACATTACTCGGGGGAACTGTTATTAGTTTAGGCACATTAGAAGCACCGGGTGGTCAAATTAATTTAGTTGCTGTACCCGATGAAGAGGTGGTGCGAGTGACTCAAAATGGTCATTTACTTAGCTTAGAAATAGCGAATTCTCGATGGAATCAAACCTCAAAAAACAGTACGCCGACTCAAATTACCCCGCTTTCATTTCCCAAAATGTTAACAGGTGGAAACCGAAATCATGCACAGGGCGTTACGATTAATAGTGAGGGTAAAATAGTTCTTTCTAATTCTAATCAAACGATTGAACCTCAAGCGGGAACTGTGATTGTTTCGGGAGATATTAATACTTCAGCTTCAGTCGATCTAAAAACACAACCCACACCTCAACTTCAACCGGGAGGAAATATTGAAATTTCAGGAGATCATATTGTTCTCAGTAGTGCCAAAATTCAAACAACTCCTCAACCCCAATCAGGAATAATTGAGAGGCAAAATAATCCGGATTTTGGCTTAGGAAAAGTGAAGTTAACCTCTTGGTCAAACTCAGTTGAAATTAGTCATGACTCGATGATTTTAGCTGAAGAAATTACAGTCAATCATCAGCCAGTAGACTCTGCGGTCGCTTCTCATGGAGTTGAAACTCAGAACAACCCTATCGATCCGATTTCCTCCTCATCTAATTCTGATGTAATTCAATATCGCCTTGCTAATTTAAAATTGAATCGTTATAAAGCAGCAGCAGAGCAAAATATTCCTAATTTTGAACCGTCTCAAACTCAACAAGCGGTAGCCAAACCTCAAGTTAATTATTCTCATCTTAATCAAATTATTCAAGAATTAGAACTTGTCAGAACCCAAACATTTAATCCTCAACTAGATATTAATCATTCTAATAATTTAAGCTTGTCTTCTATCCAAAACAGTCTGAAAAAAACCGCTCAATCTATCCAAAAGAATCCCGGAATTATTTATGTGGTTTCCCGCGAGCAGCAATTAGAATTAATCTTAATCACGGCCAATCGTTCTCCTCAATATTATCGGATTCCTGAAGCGAATCAACAAGCATTTAATCAACAAATTCGTCATTTAGTTTCTGAGGTCAGTCGTCCCCCTGAAACTGATAATTCTGAGCAATATTTAACCGCTTCACAACAGCTTTATCAATGGATGATTGCACCTTTAGAAACTGAACTCGAAAAACAAGGAATTGATACCTTAATTTTTTCCCTCGATCCCGGCATTCGTAACTTTCCCATTGCCACGCTTCATGATGGAGAATCTTTTCTTGTGCAAAAGTACAGTTTAGGTTTAATTCCGAGTTTAAATTTAACCGATATCCGTTATCAAAATATCAATAATTTATCAGTTTTGGCGATGGGTGCGTCTGAATTTAGGGATGATAATATTGTAGATTTACCTGCTGTTGAAACAGAGTTATCCATGATTTTGGCAGACTGGCGGGGTCAGACTTTATTGAATCAAGATTTTACCCTAGAAAATTTACAATCTCAACAAGAAAAACAATCGTTTGAAATTCTGCATTTAGCGACTCACGGCGCATTTAATCCTCGTCAACCGGAGGAATCTTACTTACAATTATGGGATCAAAAATTGCACTTTGACGAGCTACGGCAGCTTAATTCTACCGATCAACCCCTAGAATTATTAGTATTAAGCGCTTGTGAAACCGCCTTTGGAGATGCGGAGGCTGAGTTAGGTTTAGCGGGGTTAGCGGTTCAAACCGGGGTAAAATCAGTGTTAGCCAGTTTGTGGCAAGTCGATGATGCGGCCACTTTGGGGCTGATGAGTGAGTTTTATCGGCAATTAAGTCAAATGAGGTATACAGTCAAAGCAGAAGCCCTCAGACAAGCACAAATTGCCATGATTGAGGGTGATGTCAGGGTAGAAGCAGGCCAACTCCGCAGCCTCAGCCGTGGCGATCGACCCGTTAACTTGCCTGTGTTAGCCGCTGAAGGGAATGTCAGCTTATCTCATCCTTATTATTGGGCTTCTTTTGTGATGGTGGGTAGCCCTTGGTAAGGAGAGAAAAAGGTTTGTAAAAGTAATAACTTTCTTTCAATGGCAATCAATTAATAGTATAATCACCATCAAAAGAAAGAAGTTCAATTGAATCAGGTACTGAGTTTCTCAGCCAGCCTCGGAGTTAAGACGACATCGGTATATTTTGAGTATTAGACAGATTAGACTGCGGTAAACTCATGTAAGATAAAACAGATTGAGACAAACGAGCAGTGGGTCGTTCAACGGGTTCAAGAGGAACAGGTTTTTCGTGGTAAATACCTACCGCACCCTCGAGATTAGCCCCAGACAAATTGGCTTGGTGAAGATTGGCTCCTGTTAAGTCAGCTCCCCTTAAGTCCGCGCCTCTGAAGTTAGCATTGAGAAGGTTTGCATTGCTGAGATCTGCGTTTTGGAGATGGGCTTCACTCAAGTCAGCTCGAACGAGTTGAGCATCTCTTAAGTTTACATTTAATAAATTAGCACCAATGAGTTTGGCTTGACCTAAGTTAACACCGCCTAAACTCGCTCCACTTAAATCTGCCCCGCTGAGATCTGAGCCGATCAGATTTGCACCAATTAAGTCCGCCCCACTCAAATTGGCATGATTGAGTTTGGTATTGACTAAATTAGCAAATCCTAAGTCTGCACCGCACAATTCAACCCCTTCTAAATGAGCGTCAAACAGATTAATTCCTTGAGCATCAACCCCATTTAGGTTTGTATTGGTTAAGATGACAGCAACTAAATTAGCAAAGCTTAAGTTAACACCACTTAAATTGCTTTGACTGAGATCGGTACCGTTGAGGTTAGCAAAACTCAGATCGGCTCCACTGAGATTAGCGCTGTTGAGGTTTAGATGTATGAGGCTAGCGTTGCTAAGTTTACCGCCTTGGCATTGCTTGAGATCAAGTAAACGCTTGATTTGTGTAGTATGTTCACCCATTTTTTGACTTTTATTTAACGATATAACTGAATATGAAATAAATTGGGGGCGAAGTGTCTACTCCGGTGAAGTATGACCTTTCCCAATAAAGTGAATAAAGAACTAGATGCTATATGTAGTCTTCTATTATAGTCAGAAAACTTCTTACACCCATGGTGGGTGATACCCATGATGTTAATTCCCCCCTTTATCAGGTACACTCAGTGATATCTTTTTGTCTCCTGCGGCTGAATCTGCTGGCTTTACACCCTTGAGTCATACTAAAAAAATCAGAAATTACAGTGAGTTGTAAATCCTGAATATATTGTTATATTTTTTCCCAGCTCTCTGGTAAAGGTGTTAATATTTTCTGCAGAAAACATGAGCTAATATAATAACTTACTGCAATTGTAAAGTGAGATTATTAAAACAAATAGCGATTGAGCTGCTAAATTTAAACTGAAGATCAGATGGAATTGATCGGAGAAAAATTCTCATACCAAAATTAATCATTGATCCAATAGAACTGACTTGGGTAAGTGATTAAATGTTAGTGATGGTATTATATGAATAATCCAGTATCAGCTAATTTTATAAACCCTTAAACGAGTAGAGACGTTGCCACCAACGCCTCTATAATCTATCTATGTATCAGTCGTAATATTAAGCTAAACTTCGTTTCTTTTTTGCTCAAACTCCTGATCGAAAGCCTCGGCATAAGCTTTCAACAAAGTAGTCATTTTGCCAACCACTTCTTCGCCGGAAGACTGACCGAAAAATGTATCGTGTGGAGCCGCTTGATCGATACTGATTTTAATTGCATCTTTGACTTGAGTAGAAATTAAATCTTGTAATTCTTCTCTAGCTCTAGCCCGTTGATACTGCGCCCCTTCTTCTGTCGTGGCATATAAAGGAGGTAATCTATTTAAAGCATAGGCTGCAATATCACCCACGTCTACCGGGCGATCATTGTTATTCTCAATTTCTGCTACCCGTGCGATCGCCTCACTCAGCACCAGCTCTTCCATCACGTTGATAAACTGTTTTCGGGGTAAAACAACGACTTCCCCTGTTAACAAGGCTCCCATCAGCCGATCGAGAGCCATATATTCTTCTATAGACAACTCCGAGGCTGTATTACAGATCCGCCCGACTTCAGCTTCCATTGAGGGTGTCAAATAACCATCTTGTAAAGCTTGATCTACGATTTTTTCTATACTCATAATGCTAGTTCACTTCAATGCATGACTAATTTTACAGCTCGTCCCTATCTCTGTTAGTACCCCAGACGTACTGACAAAGAAGCAACTTTCGTGATCCGCCAAATGCTCTCAATTGCTGAATATTTTACACAAAATACGAGTATTCTATGTAGTTAATATTTAAACTACTGATACTGTATTTCATATTGATTTCAACCACACTCACCCACTGTACAAAACCTTAGATCTCAACAATTTTGAGTGTATCAGCCCCATACCCAGACGCTTTTACTGTCATAGAGATGTGGTTGTTTCAACTTCTCGGTTTATCCTAACCGATACTTATAGTTTTTCCCACTTCACTAGTTAATTTCATCATATCGCCAAGGAACAGGATCAACAGCTTGACCCTGGACATATACACCCCAGTGTAAATGTGGCCCGGTTGAACTACCCGTCGATCCAACACCGCCTATCACTTGACCCGCTGTCACCATATCTCCGGCTTTAACATCAATGCGGTTGAGATGAACAAATATTCCGGCTACTCCTTGACCATGATCGATACCAATGACATTACCATGAATCGTAAATCCGTCCGCTTCTCGCCCCACTAAGGCCACACGTCCGGCAGCAGGGGCCACAACTGGGGAACCCGTCCCCGCAGCATAGTCTACGCCACGATGATAATAATTTTCAGCAAATTCACCGTTATAATAGCGACGAACGCCATAAATAGTGCTGACAGGGCCGCTACTGGGTCGTAGAAATGCACCTTGCCAATATTTGTCCGGGGTTACCAATGCTTTAAAAGCATCAACTTGATCGAATTCAAAATCTGTCCCGGTTAACCCTTGTTTGTCCGGAGGTAACCAAATAGACTGAGTCGGAAATTGGCGATCGCGTAATGAGATAGAAATATTTTGTTGTTGGCCACCACTATTGACTTGAATTTGGCGGTTACCGGGTGAGTCGAGTGGTGTTGTGGGGAGTAAGACCCGATATTGATTTGATCCGACCGCAAACATGGGATAGGTTTTGCCCTCATACTGCACAGAAGGGACTGTTGTTGCGTCAGTTGTTGGCTGTTGCACCATGACGGACAGGGTATCCCCCAGTTGCGGCGAGGACGGCATCACTTGTACTTGGAATGCAGTTGCGGGTTGGATTAAGATTATACCGAGTGTGGCGATCGCGCCGAGTATTGCTAGCCATCCGCGCTGTTGTTTAAACTGAATTAGTCTACTAAATCCTTGTATCAATTTCATATCCCGTAGTTTTCGACGAGAATTTAACCTAATCAAATTTTACACTGTCGCGATCAGAATTGAGTTTTGAATATTACTTTAACTTTTGTCTTTTCCGTATTAGGCAGTGAATTGAGTTAGATTTTCATATAATTATAGCTATTAACGTAGAATTCATTTGTTTTCTGCAAGTCAATATTACCCTATACAGACAATGGGAAATACACCGCCATATTTTCTTGAGAAGATTCAAGTTGCTAAGGAACAACAACTCAAGGAACTAGATTTAAGTTGGGATCATCATACTGATAAAGATCAAAAACTGACAGAAATTCCGGAAGAGGTATTTGAACTAGAATGGTTAGAAGTCTTAAACTTAAATTCAAATCGAGTAACCACTATTCCGGAATCTATCGGTAATCTTTCCAATTTAACTTTTCTAAATTTAAACGATAACCAAGTCAATAATTTTTCGGATTCTATTGCGGCTCTTTCTAACTTGAATTATTTAAAATTATATAATAATAAACTAACTGAATTACCCGACGTTATTACCAAAATTGAGCATTTAACTCATTTGTTCTTATGTAAAAATAAAATAAGTAAATTATCCGATTCTATTACAGCTCTTTCTAACTTGACTGATTTAAATTTAAGCCGAAACAAAATTAATGAATTACCCAATTCTATTACAGCTCTTTCTAACTTAACCAAACTAAATTTGAGCCACAATCAAATTAATAAATTACCCAATTCTATTACAGCTCTTTCTAACTTAACTGATTTAGATTTAAGCCGAAACGAACTACGAGAGTTGCCCGATTCTATTACAGCTCTTTCTAACTTAACTTATTTAAATTTAAGCGGAAACGAACTACGAGAGTTGCCCGATTCTATTACAGCTCTTTCTAACTTAACCTACTTGGATTTGAGTAATAATTTACTAAATCAGTTACCCAATTCTGTTAGTTGTCTTTCTAATTTAATTCATTTATATTTAGATTCTAATGAATTTAGTCAGTTACCCAATTCTATTAGTTGTCTTTTTAACTTATCTTTTTTGAGTTTAATAAATAACCGACTCAATCAGTTACCCAATTCTATTAATTGTCTTTCTAGTTTAATTGAATTAGATTTAACTGGAAACAAAATTAAGTCAATTCCTAAAAATATCAAAAAATTAAAAAGGTTAGAAATACTAGATTTAGATAATAATCCTATCGAAACTCCACCAATAGAAGTAGTAAAACAGGGAGTTGAGGCTATTAAAGATTATTTCAGGCAGCTTGAATAAATAGTATGTTAACTTTCCCCTTTTAACCTAACTATAATTCAATAAATAATGGAGAAAATAAATAATGAAAACCTCAGTTAAAACTCAACTTAATTCCAATACAGAACAATATTTAAAATTACCAGGCTATTATAGTTGGCAACAATTTAAACTAATTGAAACAGCCATAGAAAAGTCGCCAGGAACTCGTATTTTTTATTTAGATGGGTGTATCGAAATTATGACTTTAGGGGAAGAACATGAAGCAATTAGCCGAATTATTACTGCTTTACTTTGTCTATATTTCCTGCAAAAACAAATAGAATTTATCCCCGTAGGTAGCGCCACTCGGCAGTCAGAAGATAAAAATGTTTCGTTTCAACCGGATGAGTCTTATTATATTAGCGAACAAAAAGAACACCCAGATTTAGCTGTTGAAGTGGTTATTAGTAGTGGTAATATCAAGAAATTAGAAAAATATAAACGGTTAAATATTGCTGAAGTTTGGTTTTGGGAAGATGACAAATTGTCAATTTATCATTTACGTGAAGAAGACTACGAAGAAATATCTCAAAGTGAATTGTTACCAGATTTGGATATTAATTTATTCGTTAGTTGTGTACAAATGTCTTCTAAATTGGAGGCGATGACTGCTTTTTCACAAGGAATTCAGGGATAACTAGACAATAAAATAGGGCGCATTGTATGCGCCCCAACAGAATAATAATACTGCTAAATTATGCAACAGCAGGCTGAGGTTGGAATTGGAACATGGAGTAAATCACATTTCGGCGAATATCCGTCATCATTTCTAGGAATTGTTCATAACCTTCCCGTTTATACTCAATTAACGGATCTTTTTGTCCGTAACCGCGTAAACCAACCGACTCCCGTAACGCATCCATTTGTTGTAAATGTTCCCGCCACAACGTATCAATTTGTTGGAGAATAAAGAAACGTTCTGCTTCCCGCATTAACCCTGGTTTGAGTTGATTAACTTGGGCTTCTTTAATATCGTAAGCATTACGAAGTTGTTCATGCAAGAAGGTTTTAATTTCATCCACATTCAAATCAATTAATTGATCTGCGGTTAAATCTTGCAACAAATAAACAAATTCTTTCGCCTTATCTACAACTTTCTCAATATCCCATTCCTCCGAAGGTAAATCCGGGTTAATATAGGCATCAACAATATCATCCATGGTTCTTTCACCATACTGGATCACTTGTTCTTTGAGGTCTTGCCCTTCCAATACCCGGCGACGTTCGGCATAAATAGCGCGGCGTTGGTTGTTCATCACCTCGTCATATTCAAACACCTGTTTGCGGATATCATAATAATAGGTTTCGACCTTTTTCTGCGCCCCTTCAAGAGACCGAGTCAACATTTTAGACTCAATGGGCATATCCTCTTCGACGTTAAACATCGTCATCAACCCAGCAACGCGATCGCCGCCAAAGATGCGTAATAAGTTATCCTCTAAACTGAGGAAAAACCGGGTTGAACCGGGGTCACCTTGTCGTCCGGCGCGTCCTCGCAATTGATTATCAATACGCCTCGACTCGTGACGTTCTGTCCCCACAACATGCAGCCCGCCAACATTAATCACTTCATCGTGTTCAACATTGGTAAACTGTTCGTATTCATTCACAATTTGCTGATAAACGTCCCGTAATTTCTGAATTAACTCATCTTCAGTCGGGGCTTTTTCCGCTGCAACCGCTAACTTATCTTCTGCTTGTAATTCGGGTAAACTTCGTTCACCATATTGAGAGACTGCAAAATCTACCGCCTCTTTTAAGTGTTGTTCTGCCTCATTAGAAATTTGTGTGGGGAAAATCTCGGAAGACACTTTCCAAGTTTTTGCTTTTTTCTCTCCACCAAACCCTTCGACAGCGTTGCGTTTCCCTCCCGAAACCTGGGCCACAGCTAACTCTTTTTCATCTTCGGGTTTAACGATACGAGGCATAAAATATTCCCGCATTTTCAACCGCGCCATGTAGTCGGCATTCCCCCCGAGAATAATATCAGTCCCTCGTCCTGCCATATTTGTGGCAATAGTTACACTGCCTCTACGTCCGGCTTGGGCAACAATTTCTGATTCTCGTTCGACGTTTTCCGGCTTAGCATTCAGTAAGTTATGGGGAACTTTGCGTTGTGATAATAAACGTGAGAGTAACTCAGATTTTTCTACACTGGTAGTCCCCACCAATACCGGACGACCTAATTCATGCATGTGGGCGCATTCATCCGCGATAGACTGCCATTTTCCGGCTTCGGTTTTATAAACCACATCAGCCAGATCCACCCGACCTTTAGGGCGGTTAGTGGGGATAATACTCACCGGTAAATTATAAATTTTCTCAAATTCTGCCTCTTCCGTTTTCGCCGTTCCTGTCATCCCGGACAGTTTCGGATAAAGTAAAAAGAAGTTTTGATAAGTAATCGTCGCTAAGGTTTGGGTTTCCGGCTGAATTTCAACCCCTTCTTTGGCTTCAATAGCTTGATGTAAACCATCACTCCAGCGTCGCCCTGGCATCACCCGACCCGTAAATTCATCAACAATAACAACTTCTTCATCCCGGACAATATAATTAACATCTTTTGTAAACAGTTCTTTGGCTTTAAGGGCATTAAAAATAAAGTGCGCCCAAGGGTTACTGGGGTCATATAAATCTTGCATCCCGACCAATTCTTCGGCAGCGGCAAACCCTTCATCTGTTAACAATACATTACGGGCTTTTTCATCGACTTCGTAATGTTCTTCCGGTTTTAGAGCTTGTGCTACTTGAGCCGCGCGAATATACTTTTCACTAGGACGTTCTACCTGACCGGAGATAATTAACGGTGTACGGGCTTCATCAACCAGGACAGAATCAACTTCATCGATAATACAGTAGTTAAACTCACGCTGTACCACATCCTCAATTGAGGTTGACATATTATCGCGCAGATAATCAAAACCTACCTCACTGTTAGTGGCATAGGTAATATCACAAAGATAATTTTTTTTGCGTTCTTGCGGGGTCATTCCTTGCTGAATGAGTCCCACGCTTAACCCTAAAAATCGATGGACTTGCCCCATCCATTCTGCGTCCCGGCGGGCGAGATAATCATTAACCGTAATGACATGAACCCCTTCACCGGAGAGGGCATTCAGGTAACAAGGAAGTGTCGCCACCAGGGTTTTACCTTCCCCGGTTTTCATCTCCGCAATTTCGCCTTTATGGAGGATAATTCCGCCTAATAATTGTACATCAAAGTGCCGCATTCCCAACACTCGCAAACCCGCTTCGCGCACCACGGCAAAGGCTTCGGGTAAAATCTCATCTAGGATTTGTTGGCGTTCTTCTCTGGATTTTGCCTTGGCGAGAAGTTGTCGAAATTCATCTGTTTTTCCCCGCAGTTGATCGTCAGAGAGGGGTTGAATATCTTCTTCTAAAACATTAATATCGGTGACAGTTGGCTGAAACTTTTTCAGTTTTCGAGCATTGGGATCACCCAGCAAAGTTTTTAACATGGCAAGATTCTAAAGAATTAAGAGTGAGTTTATACGGAGAGCTTAAAGTTGACTGAGCTGGGTTGATACAAGTCTGAGCAGATCTACCCGTTAATCCTGTTTCCAGCTCCAATAAAAGATCTTGTATTGGTTATTGTAGCAATCGTTGTATCTCAGGGGAAATAGGGGAAAATTCTACCCGTCAGCAGACTTTGAACACGGGAGATAGGGAATAAGTTGTTATTTAGTTATGATGAATCAGAAAATCAGCAATACGTTGAACGGCTTCAGCTAAAACTGCAGGCGGATAAACTAAAGCAAATCTGACGTATCCTTCCCCAGATTTACCAAATCCGACCCCAGGAGAAGCGGCAACTCCGGTTTGCTGAATCAGTTGGGTACAAAACTCAATCGAATTATTCTGCCAAGGGTGAGGTAATTTTGCCCAAACATACATCGTGGCTACCGGAGTGGGAACCTCCCAACCGATATCATGTAAGGCTTTGACAAATACATCCCGCCGCTGACGATATGTCTCAATAGTCTGCTTTACCACGGTCTGAGGGCCTGTTAAAGCGGCAATCGCCCCGTTCAATATCCCCCTGTATTGATTGAAGTCAATCACGGCTTTAACCTGTCGTAATGCCCGGATAATCTCTGCATTGCCAATCGCAAAACCAATCCGAAATCCGCCCATATTGTAGGACTTAGAAAAGGTGAAAAATTCTATCGAAATCGATTTATTCTGATCGGCTTGAAAAATTGAGGGGGCAATTTGATCGTGATCTGTTTCTGTAAACACGAAATCACCATAGGGGAAATCATGAACCAGAATAATATCGTGTTGTTGACAAAAATCAACCGCTTCTTTAAAAAAAGAGAGGGGAGCAATAGCAGTCGTGGGATTATGGGGATAACTCAACACCATCATCCGAGATTGATTTAAAACAGATAGGGGAATTTCCTGTAACTGGGGTAAAAATTGATGTTCCGCCAGTAAGGGTAGAGTATAAACTTGTCCCCCCGCCAGATAAACGCCCCCGACATGAGAAGGATATCCCGGATCTTGCAATAAGGCAAAGTCTCCCGGATTGAGTAATGCTAAAGGTAAATGAGCAGTTCCTTCCTGACAGCCAATCAGTTGTAAAACTTCTGTTTCAGGATCGACTGGTATCCCATAACGTTGAGTGTACCAATTGGCGGCAATTTCCCGAAACTTTTGAGTACTATGAAATAAAGCGTAGCCATGAGTGGTTGGATCGTTTAAAGAAGTACTAATTGCTGAGAGAATATGCTCCGCAACGGGTAAATCAGATGATCCTAAGGACAAATCAATTAAGTGCTTCCCCTTCGCCACAGCAACTGCTTTAGACCCATCCATATCTGCAAAAACATTTTTATGCAGTTGATTTAAACGCTTAGCAAATTTCATAGTGAATTGTCAACGATAAATGACGAGTAGAGATAGGCATACTGAATCTTTACCTACTCCCTACTCCCTACTTCCCACTCTTACCTCACCTACTCTTCGAGTCCCTTTTCTACCCAATCTTGCAACAGTTTTTTGGTAATCACTCCTTCATGGGACTTTACAACTTGCTGATTTTTAATCAATCTTAAAGCCGGAACCCCTTCAACTTTGTAAGCTGTTCGCGTTTCTGGATTGGGGTCAACTTCCATTTTAACCACTTTCAGGCGATCGCTGTATTCACTCGCAATGGTTTCGACTGAAGGAGCCACTAATTTACAGGGCCCGCACCAAGTGGCCCAGAAGTAAAGTAAAACAGGCCGATCGCAATTGATCACCTCAGCTTCAAATTCAGTATCTTGAACAATAATAACGTTGTTACTCATGGAATTTTATATCAACAATTCCCGCTATGTTTGATTTAAACAGAGAGTGGGGCGGGATATTCCCCATCTGTCGCTGGATATTATGAGAGATTTTATAATATTAAGCTATCCTTTATTCAGGATAAACTAAAACTTGATTGAAAAAAATAGTGTTTGTCAGGGTCAACGATTCAGAAGTCATCCATCAAAATTGAAAATCAACCCAATCAGCAGATGATGGCGCGAGTCTTTTTTAAAGATTCACACTCATTAGATTAAGATCAGATCTAAAATTGATCTCAAGTCCTGACTATCTCCTCAAACGGGGTGATGGAATGAATGAGGCTACAAAGGTGCAATAGCTGGTTGATTGGAAAATCAGGGTATTGCTGAAAATGAGTGACTCAAACTGTATAAAACAGGAAGATAAGGGAAAGCGTTGGAGCGATGACCAATACCTGGTGTTTGCTATCATCGGGATAGGTAGGTATACAGGTATAACCGTTGGTATTACCTCAGTCTACTATAGCCAGCATTCACGCTTTGGGGTGAAGCCAGTCAGTTGGAGAAATGAATAATGCAAGCGTACCGAGTTGGGGAAACGACAATTAAAGCGACTGAAATGCCATCGTTGTTGAAGCGTTATCAGTTAATGCCTCGGTTTTTACGTGAGGTGATTATCGATCATGCTATTGCCGAATATAGCTGTAGCGAAGAAGAATCTACGGCAGCGCTTGAGCGGTTTTTGGCGACTCATCAACTGACCTCAGAAGAAGCCAAACAAGCATGGTTACAAGCCAATCATTTAACACCTGAAGAATTACAAGAAATTACCGAACGCCCCATCCGTCTAGAAAAATTTAAACAGGAAACTTGGAAAAATAAGGTTGAAAACTATTTTATTAGCCGTAAAAGTAGTTTAGATCAAGTGGTCTATTCTTTGATTCGCACTAAAAATTCAGGACTCGCCCACGAACTCTATTTTCGTGTAGCCGAGGGAGAACAGCCTTTTGCTGATGTCGCCCGTGAATATTCAGAAGGCCCCGAATCCCGCACAGGAGGAATACTGGGGCCCGTTCCGTTATCACAACCTCACCCAGCCATTAGTAAACTACTCTCTGTGAGTCAACCCGGTCAACTCTGGCAACCGCGCCCCTTAACTGAATGGATGGTGATTATTCGATTAGAAAAATTTATACCGGCTCAACTTGATGAAACAATGCGTCATCGTTTAATAGATGAACTATTTGAAAACTGGTTGCGAGAACAACTCGCCGAAGTGAGCGATCTAGAACCCCTTCAAACTTCAGTGTCTTCAGTATCATGACAACATCCATTGTTTCCGACGTTCAAATTCAAGAGTTTTTAGCAGAAACCAGCCCTTTTGACAGGCTCTCTGAAACCGCCTTAAAAACGGTGATCCAGAAGAGTCAATTGCTGAGTTATCGCACCGGGCAGCCGATTTTTGAGCGGGAAAAAATTCCAACTCAAATTGCAGTTATCTATCAAGGACAAGCACGCTTACTCGGGTATGATACGCGGGTAAATCGGCATCAGAGTTTGCGGTTACTCGGAGCGCGAGAAATAGTCGGTTGGGCAGGTTTAATGCGGGGTGTGCCTTGTGAAACCGCCATCGCCTCAACTGAAATGATTTGCATTACCCTAGCGGCTGAAGATTTCCTCAAACTGATTGACACTGAACCCGATTTTGGTGAAGCGTTTAAAGATCATGCCGCCTTGAGTGAAGTGTTTGAACTCCTCAGTCAAGAATTGCAACAGCGGGCAGATGCTATAGGAGATCTCAAAAGCTTAGCGGTCGATGTCTGGCCAGATTCGATTGTGGTTAACTTACTCAACGGTAATAAAAATAGCCGAGATCTCAATAATATGCTCGATCCCAATCGCCTCTGGTTGGTCAGTAGTGGGGTGATTGGAGATTATGCTCCCGGTAGCCGCCTGGATTTAGAGGGTAAGACCGAATCTCTGAAAGTGCAGGGACTCAATGGGGTGAGATTGGTGGGACTACACCCCGACAAAAGTGTGGTTCCTCAAAAGATGGAAACATCAGACATAGCCGCCTCCTCAGGCAATGGTAGCGCAATTATTAATATTTCTGATATTCCGCAAGCCCCCGAAAAAGTACCCGAACCCGAAATGGAGAGTACTCAGATCGGGAAATTCCCCATTGTTCGGGCCAGAGGAGACATAGATGCGCCCCTGGCTTGCTTTAATATGTTGAGCCGTTACTTTGGGGTGAATTTCCGCAAAGATTTGGTGCGTCGGGTGCTGGAAAACCAAAAGAACACGGTGGGGGTGATTTCTCTGCAAGCCTGCGGTGCAGTGGCACAAATGATGGGGATAGGGGCACAGTTGGTGCAAGTCCCGGCTAAAGCAGTGAGTCGGCTCAAAGCTCCGGCAATGATTCAATGGCAAGATAGCTTTGCGATTCTCTACAGTATTACAGAACGTGAACTGGTGTTAGTTACTCCCGAAAAAGGGATGCGGAAACTGCGTCCGAATCAGTTTGCGGAACAGTGGGACGAAGAAGGGGGTCAGGTGTTGCTGTTGCAACCGCCAAAAACTGAGCAAAAAGAACAATTTAGTTTCTGGTGGTTTTGGCCCGCCTTGATGGAGCATCGCGTCACCTTTATTGAGGTGTTGATCTCGTCGTTTTTTGTCCAATTGTTTGGTCTGGTGAACCCGTTGATGACGATGGTGATCATCGACAAGGTCATGGGTCAGCGTAATATTGATGCCCTCAACGTTTTGGGGATTTTGATGTTGGCAGTTGCTTTGTTTGAAGCGTTGCTGTCGGCTTTGCGAACGTATTTATTTGTCGATACCACCAACCGCCTCGATGTCAAACTGTCTTCTGAGGTAATCGATCACCTGTTACGACTGCCGCTGAATTACTTTGATAATCGCCGTGTGGGGGATTTGGTGGGCCGGATTGGGGAATTGGCAACGATTCGGAGTTTCTTAACCGGAACCGCCTTGACAGTGGTGTTGGATGCGGTATTTTCGGTAATCTACATCGCGGTGATGTTCTTCTTGAGTATCCCAATGGCGATTGTGGCCTTGGCTCCATTGCCCCTATTTGCCGTAATTGTGATTATCAACTCTCCTATTGTTCGGCGCTTATTGCGGAAAAAAGCAGAACGCTACGCCGACTCTCAATCTTATCTGGTGGAGGTGCTAAACGGCATTCAGACGGTTAAAGCCCAAAATATTGAATTAAAATCTCGTTGGGAATGGCAAGGCCGCTACGCCCGATTTATGAGCGCTAGTTTCAACACGATTTTGACTCAAACGGCATCGAGTTCGATTAGTGGCTTCCTCAACAAACTTTCTGCACTGGCGCTGTTGTGGGTCGGGGCTTATTTGGTGATTGATGGTCAACTGACAATCGGGGCCTTGATTGCTTTCCGAATTATTGCGGGTAACGTTTCTGGGTCTTTGTTGCGGTTTGTTAGTGTATGGCAGAGTTTCCAAGAGGTGGGGATGTCGGTTGAACGTCTGCGGGATGTTTTGGATGCGCCGACAGAAGTCGATCAAGATGACCGCAATAATATTCCGATGCCGGAAATGCAAGGGGCAGTCACCTTTGAAGAAGTGTCCTTCCGATTTGGTCAGAGTGGGCCGTTGCAAGTGGCAAACGTTAATTTAGAGTTTGATGCGGGATCGTTTATCGGCATTGTGGGGCTGAGTGGCTCGGGTAAAAGTACTCTAATGAAACTGCTACAACGTCTGTATCCGCCGTTATCTGGCCGGATCAAAATTGATGGGTATGATATCAATAAGGTAGAACTGTATTCTCTGCGTCGGCAAATTGGTGTGGTGTTACAAGATACTCTATTGTTCAACGGTACGGTTCAAGAAAATATCGCCCTGAGTAACCCAGATGCGGGCAGTGATGAAATTATCCGCGCTGCTAAAATTGCCGCTGCTCACGAGTTTATTATGACTTTGCCTCAAGGGTATAACACGGTGGTGGGAGAACGGGGTGGATCTCTGTCTGGGGGACAACGACAACGGATTGCGATCGCCCGGACTGTTCTACAAAATCCGCGATTATTAATTTTAGATGAAGCAACCAGTGCGTTGGACTATCAATCAGAACGGATGGTGTCTGACAACCTAGCAGAATCATTTCAGAGAACGACTGTATTTTTCATTACCCACCGCCTCACTACCGTCAGAAATGCCGATTGCATTATCTTGATGGATCAAGGCTCAGTGGTCGAACAAGGTACCCATAATGATTTGATGGCACTTCGCGGCCGTTATTACTGTCTATATCAACAACAAGAATCTCAGCAATAAAGCAATTTATAGGCAATTAACACATCGTCATCAGCTTCGTGTTGATGGCAATACCCTTAAAAAAGATCAATACTTCACTAATATGAAATCATCTGTTTCCCTATCCGATCAACCCGTAATTCTAGAGAAACCCGCCGTTTGGTCTCATGTGTTTCTCTGGGTGATTATGCTGGTGAGTACGTCTGCGGTGGTATGGGCTTATTTTGCCCAGATTGAACAGACGGTTCCTGCCATTGGAGAGTTAGAATACTCTGATGGAGCACGAGAAATTCAAGCGCCGACAACTGGGGCAGTGGTGCGGTTACATGTGGAAAATGGCGATCGCGTGGCTAAAAATCAACCATTACTGACTTTCAGTCCCACTAACCCCAGCGCGGATATCCAATCTCTCGAAGAAGTTCGACGCACTTTAGAACGGGAAAATGAGTTTTATAGCGGTGTGGTGGGGGGACAATCCAGTGTAAACGCTCCAGCCGATTTAAATGATTTGGTTCGCGAGCGACAAGCCCGAATCGGTGAAAATCAGGCTTTACAGGCGTTGTTAAATGAATTGTATCTCAACCGAGGAACCGCTTCTGGATTTAGTTCTAGTTTGGCGAGTTTAGTCTCAAATTATCGGGCTGAATACCAGTCCCGTGTCAGGGCAGGAGAGTCTCAAGTCAGAGAACTTGAGAAGCAACTCGAACAAGCCGAACAAGCAGAGCAGGCCGCAAGGCAACAGCTTGAGATTGCTCAAAACCAATTGACATTCTCTGAAAATCAATTAGCCAATGCCCAACAACAACTGCAGTATTCCGACTCACAGCAGTCTTTGGCAGAGGAACAATTAACCAAATCAGACAGCGTCCTCGATGCCAGTGAACAGATTCTGAAACGATTAGAAGAGGGGGTAAATGAAGGGGCGATCGCCGAATTACAGCGAGATCGACAACAACAAGAAGTGTTACGAAGTCAGAATGAAGTGCTACGGCAAAAGGATCAAATTGTATCGCGTCAAGGGGAAATTAATCGGCTGCAAGGGGAAGTCAACAGCCGACAAGGAGAAATTAACTCGCGACGGGGCGAAATTGCTAGAATTCAATCTGAAATTCTCAATCAGCAAGTCGAACAGCAACGAATTGAAGCCGCGAAAAGTCGGGCAGAAGAACAACTACAAAATAATAAAGATAGTTGGGCTCGTGAATTGAATACTCGTATTATTGAAAATGAAAAACAAATTGCTAGTGCAGATTCTCAATTGGGGCGTTTACGCTTAGAAAACCAAAAACGATTGGCTGAATTGGATGGTCAATTACAAAAGGTCGAAGAACAGCGAGATACTCAGGTATTGAGAGCACCTGCGGCAGGAATTGTGTCTGATTTAGTGCCGACGACGAAAGATCAGGCTTCTTTGGATGTGGGTGATGATGAGATTTGTCAATATGTCAGTAATGAAGTGGTGAGACCGGGTGACCCCAAGCCGAAGCGATGTGAGGAAGCGTATTATGAAGCTCAACAAACAGAAGAGTTGTTGAAGGTTTTAGATGATGAAGAGGGGTTACAAGCGGTTGCTTATGTAGAAAATAGTAGCGTTGCTTTGGTGTTAAATGCATTGCGACTCAAACGGGAAAAATTAGAACCGTTGAATGGTCAAGCAGTGGCTGGAGAAGTGATTGAATGTAGTGCCCAAAAAGACTGTTTATGTCCAGCGTCTGAGGCGGCACGGGAAGAGTTAGGTTTGACGGAGGATGATTGTATCACAGTTGAACTGAATATTGATGCGTTTCCGGCTGGGGAGTTTGGTACAGTTAAGGGTGAGTTGAAGTGGATTAGCCAAGATGCAATTCCCCCAGATGAGTTACGGCAATATTATTCTTTTGAAGCCAAGATTCAGTTAGATAAAGATTATTTTGTTTTGGATGAAGAGGAGGATATTCGGATTGCTTTACAGTCGGGGATGGCGGTTAATTCTAAGATTAATATCGGTAAGCGAACTGTTTTACAATTGATGTTTAGTCGGTTTACGGGGACGTTTAATAGTATGACGAATGTTAGATAATTTTGAATTGAGATAAATTGTAGGGTGTGTCAATGATGCACCCTATTCGTTTGGCTTTTTATCGGGTGTTGGGGAGATATGAATCACAGAGGCACAGAGATCATAGAGAGATTGTGGCGTTTGAGAATTGATTTATCTAAAGTTATTTTATTACTGCTTTATTTAATTCCAGTTTTCGCAACGATTGGATTTATTGCGGCTTTTGCTGTGGATGTGCCTGCTTATGATCAATGGGTTTTACCGGGTTTATTTGAGAAGGTAGCCACAAATAATTTAACGTTTGCTGATTTATTTGAATTACATAATTATCACCGAATCTTATTTCCTCGGTTGATTTATATTGGTTTAGGGTTTTTATCCAGTTGGAATATTTTAGCCGAAATTAGCTTTAGTTTTATACTGGCAAGTATTACTTATATTTTCTTATATAAATTATCGATAATTACCAGTAAATCTCACAATAATCTTTTATTTCATCTGTCTAACTTAATGACTGGCTTATTGATTTTTTCTTTAACGCAACGGTGGTTATGGGGATTTCAATTACCAATTTTTTTGATTAATTTATTTTTAGTTATTGGCTGTTTAATTCTTAGCTTACCGCGACTTTCTACACCATTTAAACTATTTTTAACAGCGTTATGTTGTATTATCACTAGCTTTTCTTCGGCACAAGGTTTAATGGTTTGGCTAGCGGTGTTACCGGGAATCGTTTCTTTAGTCGGTAATCGATTTGATCAAATTAAAAGAGTGAGTTTATGGCTATTTTTATTCTTTGTTTCTTGTGGCATTTATCTGATTGGATATTATCAAGATCCAAGAAATATAGAATTGAGTCTAATTGAACGACTTTTAATTTCAATTCAATTCTTTTTTAATTTGTTAGCTGCACCGTTGCTAAGTGCGCCTAAAGTTACTGTAATTTTAGGTATGATTATTTTTGCTAATTTTATTTATTTGTGTTTCTATTTTACAAAAGAACAATATCTAAAATACAAAACGTTTGGTTCAGCTTCTCCTTGGTTATCGATAGGGATTTTTGCTGTAATTACTGCTTTATTAATGTCAGCCGGACGAGTCGAACAAGGCGCAGATTATCCAATTTATGCAATTCGTTATACGACTCATACAATCTTATTGTTAATTGCAGTAATTCAGCTTTGGAGAGTTTGGATAGATCAAAAACAGGACTTTATTAAAACTTATCACTATTCCTCACTATTTTATAGCTTTTTTGCGGGTATTTTAGTTTGTTTAATTTGGGTAAGATCGGGGGACATGATAGTAGAAACACAACTTGGTTATGTCGATCAAAAAAATGGTCAAACCTGTCTGTATTTAATTAATTATTTAGAAGATTCTCCTTTTTTTAAGAACTCTCCGGAACGTTGCGTTCTCTCCATGAGTAAAACGACATGGTGGATTCGAGATGGTGTGGACTTTTTGCAACAAATTCCATTAAGAAATTTTGCTGAAAATCTAACATTTCAAACCAATACAGCAGAAGTTTATGGTTATATTGATATTCCTCAAAACCAAGATAATATCATTCAACTTAATCCGCATGACACCTTAACTGTCTCAGGTTGGGTTATCCTTCCGGATGCTGAAACTCAACCCAAATTAGTATTTTTATCTCTGGATAATAATCGTTCTTTTTTTGCTAACGCTAAAGTTAATCTAGCCAGTCCTGATATTATGGAAATGTACAAAACGACTCAATATCAGCAGCAACGTTGGAATGTAATTTTATCCACTGACTCATTACCCACTCAACTCACAGAAATAAAAGCATGGGTGTATCATCCACTCTCAAAACAACTGCTGCAATTGCAAGGGAAAATTCAAGTTTCTGTAAAACCTGCTCAAAATTAAAACATTCTGACAGTTGTTTGCTAGGCTAGGTTATGGTCAACCTTGGTTTAATCTCTCCATGAATGTTATTCAGACCAAAATACCTGAGGTTTTTATCATCGAACCCAAAGTGTTTGGTGATGAACGAGGATTCTTCTTTGAAAGTTTCAATCAGAAAAGCTTTGCTGAAAAAACCGGTGTCGAGGACGCATTTGTTCAAGACAATCATTCCCGGTCTGTTAAAGGTGTATTACGCGGTCTACATTATCAAATTCAGCAAGCCCAAGGTAAATTAGTCCGTGTGGTTACGGGTGAAGTCTTTGATGTGGCAGTCGATATTCGTAAAAATTCGCCCACATTCGGTGAGTGGGTGGGTTGTACTTTAAGTGAGAAAAATAAACGGCAATTTTGGGTCCCGCCAGGATTTGCCCACGGATTTTTAGTCACTTCCGACTCAGCCGATTTCTTGTACAAAACCACTGACTATTATGCCCCTGAATATGAACGTTCTATTCTGTGGAATGACCCGGATATTGGGATTGAATGGCCTGAGGGGATAACACCTGTGTTATCGAAAAAAGACGAAGCCGCAAATTCATTCAAGACAGCCGAGATTTTTGAATAATGCAGATTTTATTGACGGGTAAAGATGGTCAACTCGGGGAAGAACTTTATCCACTATTAAGTTCGATAGCTGATGTGGTGGCTGTGGGACGCGATACTTGTGACTTGGCTGACCCTGAAGCCATTCGTCAGGTAGTGGATAAAACTCAACCCGATATTATTGTTAATGCTGCAGCTTATACCGCAGTAGACAAAGCCGAAAGTGAACCGGACTTGGCGATGGCAATTAATGGCAAAGCCCCCGGAATTCTGGCAACGCAAGCCCAAAAGTTAGGGGCAACCCTGATTCATGTTTCCACCGACTATGTGTTTAATGGGAAAAAAAATACTCCCTATTTAGAAACCGATGAAACCCAACCTCTGGGGCTTTATGGTCAGTCTAAACTGGCTGGAGAACAGGCTATTTTAGCAAGTAACGCCAATGCTGTGATTATTAGAACGGCTTGGGTGTACGGGGCAGGGGGCAAAGGTAATTTTGTTAAAACTATGCTGCGTTTAGCAGGACAACGGGAAGAATTAGGGGTGGTGGTAGACCAAGTGGGCGGCCCAACCTGGACAGGGGATTTAGCAAAGGCTATTGTTGAATTAATTCCTCGGTTAAATTCAGAAACTTATGGCATTTATCACTACACCAATAGTGGGGTAACCAGTTGGTATGATTTCGCTGTGGCAATTTTTGAGGAAGCTAAAATCCTCGGAATTCCTCTCAAAATTCAACACTGTAAACCCATTACCACAGACCAATATCCTACCCCCGCTAGTCGTCCGGCTTATTCGGTTTTGAGTAACCGCAAAATATCAGAAGTTTTGGGATATCACCCTCCCCATTGGCGACAAGGATTGAGAGAAATGCTGAAACAATTACTCGCGAAATCGTCTTCCTAAGACCGATATTCATTCATTAAGACATGACGAGACTCATCAAACCATACTTGTAATCTAGTAACGCAAAACAATGAAAGCATTAATTCTATCTGGTGGTAAAGGAACCCGTCTGCGTCCGTTAACTTATACGGGGGCAAAACAGCTTGTACCTGTTGCGAATAAACCGATTTTATGGTATGGAATTGAAGGAATTGTTGCGGCTGGAATTACAGATATTGGGATTATTATTAGCCCAGAAACGGGGGGAGAAGTTCAAGAAGTTACAGGCAATGGTGAACGTTTTGGCGCAAAAATTACTTATATTTTACAAGAAGAACCCGCCGGACTGGCTCATGCCGTAAAAATTGCTCAACCGTTTTTAGGGGACTCTCCTTTTATTATGTATTTGGGAGATAACCTGATTCAAAATTCCCTCAATCCGTTTTTAGAACAGTTCCAACAAAATCAACTTGATAGTCTTATTTTACTGCGTCCGGTTGAAAATCCGACAGCGTTTGGGGTGGCGGTTGTGAATGAGAAAGGACGAGTTGAGAAGTTAGTTGAAAAACCGAAAAATCCTCCGTCTAATTTAGCGTTAGTAGGGGTTTATTTCTTTGCCAATACGATACACACAGCAATTGCTAATATTCAACCTTCTGCGCGGGGAGAATTAGAAATTACTGATGCGATTCAAGAACTGATTAATACCGATAAAAAAGTTGAAGCTTGTACTATAGATGGGTGGTGGTTAGATACCGGGAAAAAAGATGATTTACTCAGTGCTAATCAGATTATTTTAGATGAACGGGTACAGTCAAAGAATGCCGCTGAAGTGAATGAAAAAAGTAAGATTATTGGCCGGGTAGATATTGGACCTGGGACAAAACTGGTTAACTGCACTATTCGTGGCCCTGTGATGATTGGTAGTAATGCTCATTTGGAAGACTGCTTTATCGGCCCTTATAGTAGTATTGGAAATGAGGTGAAAATTATTGATGCTGAACTCGAACATAGTGTGATATTACAAGGCGCTGAAATCACTAATATTCATCATCGGATTGTTGATACTTTAGTCGGTCGTCGTGCTAAATTAACCACTGTGCCGCAACGTCCAAAAGCACTACGATTTATGTTAGGAGATGATAGTCAAATTGAACTGACTTAGTCTAAAGTAAAAAGCTTGAGAAATCCCCCACTATCCTGGGGAACCCAGAATACCTGTTTTTTTGTACGTTATAGCGTACAATAGAGGCAGTAAGCTTTATCAAGCAGATATGTCAGATTCCCCAATCATTTCAGTCACTGAGGCTCGTCAAAAACTCTTCGGTCTGGTTGACCGAGTCAATGAATCTCATGAACCGATTACAATCACGGGTAAACGGGGTAATGCTGTTCTCATTAGTGAGGAAGACTGGTGCTCAATTGAGGAAACGCTTTATCTTCAGTCAATTCCCGGTGTCTGGGAGTCTATTGAGGCAGGGATAGAAGAGCCCATTGAACAATGCTCAGATAACCTGCCTTGGTAGAAAATGTATGTGCTGGAGATTGAGATATACTAAACAGGCGCAAAAAGACTCATTGAAACTGGCTGCGGCTGGACTGAAGAGTAAAGCTGAGAAGCTGTTAGTCATTTTAGCCAAGAACCCTTATCAGTCTCCACCTAGCTTTAAGAAGCTTAAAGGAACCTCAACTCCTGTATACTCTCGTCGCATCAATATTCAACATCGGCTGGTTTATCAAGTGTTTGAAAATGAACGCTGTGTCAAAGTCTTGCGGATGTGGACACATTACGGAGATTGATTAGGCGACTTTAAACATTGTGTAGAGATGTTATCTGTAATGTCTCTATACAATTTTATAATTTAATTTGAGGTGGATTTATTATGATATTCAGTTATGTTTGACTCTGGGGTTGAGAATCAAATTTAGATAAATAGCCTGATGATTTATTGGATAACAGTTAATTATTATTCGACTCAATATATTGAACGTTTAATTAATTCTATTGTATCTCAATCTCAACTGAATTATCAAATTATTATTGTTAATAATTCTGTAGATGATGATTTAATTCATCAATTCGCATCAGATAAAATCTTAATTATTGATTCTCCTCATAACTTAGGATTTGGAGACGGCTGTAATATCGGCTTAAATTGGGTTTATCAACGAGATAAAAATGCAATTGTTTGGTTAATTAACCCCGATACAGTTTTACCTCAAAATGCAGCAGTTGAAGCGCTTAAGTTTACCCAGCAAAATCCTCATCTTTCTATTGTGGGAACGTTAGTCAAAGAAGCTAATAATACAGTATCCCTAGGCGGCGGAATATTTAATAAAATAACAGGTGAAATATTACCAAAAGTTTACGATAAAAGTTTGCAAAATCAAAGCTTAATTACAATAGATTGGATTAGTGGATGTAGTATGCTGATTAATTTTAATCAATTTAAAAATTGTCCACAATACGATTCCGATTATTTTCTGTATTATGAAGATTTTGATTTTTGTATGCGTTACCGGACTCTGGGTCATCAACTGGCAATAACACCCAACATTACAGTCATTCATCATCCGTCATCAATTACCAATCAATATCCTAATTTAAAATTAGAACATCAAATTTATAGTTATCTTCTCAGTTTAAAAAAATATGCAAGTTTATCCGCTTTTTACTATCGATTTTTCCGAATTATTTCTGTATCATTAATTGCTTTACTGATTTCTCCATCAACCGGATTGAATAAACTCAAAGGTGTGATTAGATATCTGCATTGGTTGTTTAAAAATTGAAATGAATTACATTACAGTAATATGTTAAAATAATAAATAGCTAAATGTAACCCACATCACTATCGAGATTTTATAGAGTCCAGTGACATTAACAACTCTATTTATCCTCAGCTTAGGTATGAGTCCATTCCTGATTTATCTCTGGTTTCGGCGAGAGTGGGAAAGCCGCGCATTACAGGAAATACAGACTGTTAGTACAACTGTTGCACTCACTCGTTGGCGACGACCTAATTTACCACCGGATGCAGAATATATCGAAGGCGTTGGATATTTAATTGGCGATATTACTTGTCAATATAATGCCCTTTCTTCCTACATCCGTTGTGCGGTAAATCCTGAAGGCCCTTGTAAAGATTGCCGTTTTTATGAATCTAAAGATTATGAAAATGATGAAAAATAGAGGGAATTGTTAAACTGAATTTTGTTGTAAATAATCTAATCCTAAAAATAAAGCCGTAAGGGTTCCGGATACACAAAATTCTCCGGCTTTAATTTTGTCATATATCTCTGAAAGTGGAACTAAAATTACATCAATATCTTCTGTAATATCTAATTGTTTAAGCTGCGGATTATATACCGCTTCAGTAAAAAATAAATGAATAGAATTTGTATCTTTTACCGGATTATCATATAAAGTGGCAAGTTTAATTAATGAGGTTGCTAAATACCCCGTTTCCTCCCCTATTTCTCGCTTCGCTGCTACTTCTGCAGATTCTACGGTGGGGTCAAAAGCGCCTGCGGGGAGTTCGAGTAAAATCTTCTCAACACCATGACGATATTGCCGCACAAAAATAACTTCTTGTTGGGCAGTTAGGGCAAAAATTAACGCAATATCAGGCCGAATATTCACAAAGAAATCATCAATAATAATACCGTTGGGTAACTCAACCGTATCCTGTCGCACCCGACACCATTTATGGTTAATTACCATTTGCGATCGCCATTTTTTCCACTGCATTGATCTATTCATAAAACTGTTTATATTTTAAAGCAAAATCCCTCCGTCACAGCCTGTTTCCGCTTCTAATATCAGATGTGTTAAATTGAGCGCTATTAAAAATTCTATGACTCATAGAGAGAGGTCCCGAGAGACATTGCATCTAACCTCTTTACACAATGATCAATCACCCCGATATCGTATCAGTTCCCTGTCCCGGACGAATAAGCGATCGCAAATCGCGAAAATTATCTTGTATTTACCGATCAATTGTGATAAGAACATGTCAAGAGATTTCGTTAATATCCGACAAACTAAATCCTAATCTAACTTTTAGATGTCGCAGCCATGCCAATGTCAACTTTAAAACACACTCAACCTCTTCACAGTCGGGGATGGACAGCCGCCAAACAGTCCATTATTTCTGCTAATCTATGGTTAAAGTTGGTTTCTGCAATAGCTGTCACTGCGATCGCCCCGATCACCTTTCTCAGCAGTGCAGTACAAGCCGAAGTTGTGGCTGATTGGAAACTCAACCCAGAGACAGGGACTGTGGAAGTGCTGTTGCCCGAAGGTATCATTCCTCAACTGTCTGTTTTGACACAGCCCGGTCGTTTTGTTCTCGACTTACCGCAGACTGAAGTTGGGGTGAATGTGACAGAATTCTATGAAGATAGCTTAGTTCGCCAAGTCAGTTTAACCCAAGTTGAGAATCAAACTGCACGACTAACCGTGGATTTTTCACCCGGTGTAGCATTAGATGCAGAAGAAGTAGAATTACAACAAATTGGAATTGATAATTTATGGATTGTTCGTCCTCGGGTACAGGCCTTCCGGGAACCTCAAATTACACCTGAAGCGAACGTTATCCCGAGTGTTGAGACTATAGAACCCCCCGCACCGCCGGAAATCACCTTACTCGATACGCCAGTCGATCCCTATCCTACTACAAACGGCGGGGTAGATATTCTGCGAATTCCGTTAGCCGAACCCACTGATACAGAACTATTTCCCGAAGAAACGATGCCACCCTCGGCTGAGGTGGTTGAAGAAGTGGTAATTACTGAAGAAATTATTGAACAGAGTGTCACATCTACTGCACTCCCCGGAAGCCGCGTTATTCCTTATGGTCAGCCGATTCCTAAAGCCTCAGAACAGGACGAAATCGCGTTTCGACCCCAAATCATCAATCAAAGCCCTCCCAGCTTGTTACTCGCCGCAGGGGATACAATCACGTTGCGTTATCCTAGTCCCATTGAAGTCCCTTTAACTGCCCGCCCAGATCGCCAAGAAGTCTTATTATTACAAGGAGGAATTGTAGACCGGGAAGGACAATATATTGTGCCGCCAGATACCCCAGTTATTGGCCGATTTGAAACCAGTTCAAAGGGAAGTCGGTTTATCGCGGTGGGAATTGATTTAGATGATCGTACCATTCCGTTTGCCGCTCAATCAGAATGGATTGAAGGTGATTTAGAGATAGACGCTGAAAGAGTTGCAATAGATTCCGGAATTGGCGGTTTAGGCGGATTATTAGTCAGTGGTTTTTCGGGAATTGGGTTATTAGTTGGGGCGTTAGGCGGGGCTGCTGTCGGCATTATTACTTCTCCTGAACCTACAACTTTACTACCCGGTCAAATCATTGAAGTTCAGTTACAAGCAGATTTACCCAAGTCGGAACTTGTTTATTATGGAATTGATCAAGCCCCACCCTTTCGCCCTTCGCCATACTTAGATTAAGTGGAGTTAAAAAAATATAGAAATTGAGTATATTACTATTTTCCCACTTTATTTGTCATATGAATAGAGCCAGTGAAGTGGGGATACATAATACTGCAATAAAAATGAATTACTCTAATAATAAACTTTGTATCTTTTATCAAACAATTCTCCAAATATTTTTAGACTAGAACAATAGTTCATTATGGAGTCTGGAATCATGTTAGAAAAATTACAAGATTCTTTGCTAGATATAGGAGACTATATCAGTCTAGGCTGGTCTGAGTTTACTAAGAATTTTAAAGCCTTTGTCATCATTACTTTATTCATTAATTTACCTATCGCAATTGTTGGACTATTCTTACCCTCTGAGGTAGAACCCAGCCCCACAGATGCTATGATGACTCTACTGTATGTCATCCTTTCAACTATTTTAGGGACTCTGGCAGCAGTTGCTGCGATCAAAATGGTCGATCGTTCTATTTTAGGTCAAAAATCCAGTGCTAATATGGCATTAAAAAGCGCTATCCCCAAAGTATTTATTGCTGTATCTATCTCTATTTTAACTGCAATTGTGGTAGGAATTGGTTTAATATTACTGGTCATTCCTGGTATTTGGTTAGCAATACTTTTGAGCTTTACAATGCATGCTATTGCTTTACGCGGTTGTGGATTGAATGCATTAAGCTATAGCCGATCTATTGTTAAAGATCGTTGGTGGGCTGTTTTTGGACGAACTTCTCTTTTAGGTTTTTGCTTAATATTACTAATGATAATATTAGCGATTGCAGTGGGTATTATATTTGCTCTGCTCAATTTAGCAAATCTCAGTGCTTTAGATATAGCAGTAGAACTCATCTCTACCTTGATATTTGCTCTGATTAATTACTATGCTATCACGGTATATACGGTGGTGTTCTTAAATTTTGATTATACTCGTAACCCACCCCAACAACTCTCAGAAGATCTGATTTAATCACGATCAAGATACAGAGAGTTTCTATTGCTAATTAGCTTTATTGTTTTATGACCGACAGCCTAAAGATTCGCGAGTAGATACCCCAGTTTTGGAATTAATTCCATCAGCCCGTTCACAGAGTTGTCGAATTTGTTCTCCATCGAGTAAAGCATCTGTAAAGTCAGCATTGTTTACATTAGTATTGGCAAAAGTTGAACCAAAAAATAAGGCTTCAGTAAAAATAGATTCGCTCAAATTAGCATTAGTGAAATCAACTTGATCTAACATTGAATAAGTTAAATCTGCATCTTGCATTGTCACATTACTCATATTTGCCCGACTAAATACAGAACCGATTAAACTAGAATGATCAAACTTAGCAGAGTCTAAATTTGAGTTAGCAAATTCTGCCGCTGGTAAATTTTCCTCGGAGAAATCTCGATTTTGTAACAAACTATGGTTAAAAAATAAATGAGCGGGATTATCTTCTGCATAAACCGCAGAAGGAAAACTAATTAATATTACTGCTAATAATCCGATTAAAATTCGTGCAATTTTCATGTATCAAACTCCTATTTTATTAAATTGAATTAACGACCGAAATAGACCCGCGCCCCACTCACACCCGATTGAGTAAAGTAGGTTTCCCATTCTTGCGCTAAAGTTTCATTGGTAAATGGCCCAATAGCGACAAACGGATCGACTGCTACATCTTGAATCATAATACTGTCTTCCGGGACTCCCAAAGCAATCGCTGTTTCTGCGACGGGCAATAAATCAACGGGGGCGGCTGGAATTAAGACAAAGAAACTTTCTTGGGAAGCCAAGCCAAAGTTAGCATCTTCTGCAATGGCAGAAATTGTTACGGGAATATCGGGTTGAAGGGCAATCCAACGATCTAATTCTGCTTGAGTTTGAATCAGGTCGGCAACGATTCCTCGTAACGCTAATTCATCAATAAAATCTCTAGCATTCTGAAGATTTAAGAAACTTCCGGCTTGAATAAATAGTTTACCCTGATATTGTTGAATAATTGCATCGAGTGAGACTTTTCTAACTTCTGATTCTACTGCCTCATCAACACTGACAACAACTAAATATAAGCTCAAAAACTCTTCCGCAACATCTCGTAATGCAGGGACATTGGTTTGAATTGGCTCAATTTCTCCTCGCGGAATGGGCAACACCACCGGAATAAAACTTCTAGGGCTGCCAAAATTTAATTCATCGCTAAAATCAGTCATTTCAGCATCAATTCCCCGCCGGGCTAAAGCATTAACAACATCTTCTGCTTCGGCTTCATTAAAATAAACCCCAGCCTCAATAATAGTTCGTCGATCATAACGGCGTAAAATCGCTCCGGGTTGAATCTGTTGTACCATTTCCAATAACAGGGGGCTATTACTCTCAATATAAACTCCGTACCGTTCTGACTGAGCGATGGCTGAGACTGTATGAATCAAGCTAAAATATAATAGTCCCACTAAAAACAGTGGTAAACGCAGGATGGGAGAGAACAGACGAATGTAGTATTTGTGTTTTATCATATAAATATCATATTGTTTGAATTTTTCTAACTTAACTCGGATGATTATCCTGTATTTGTTTAAAATAGCAATTTAGATTCAATGCGTGATCATGATTAAAAAAGTCGTTGTCGGCCTTTCCGGTGGCGTAGACAGTTCAACCGTCGCCGCTATTTTACATCACCAAGGCTACGATGTGGTAGGCTTGACCTTATGGCTAATGCGGGGAAAAGGTCAATGCTGTTCGGAAGGAATGGTAGATGCGGCTTTGATCTGCGAACAGTTAGGGATTGAGCATCATATCGTCGATAGCCGTGATATATTTCAAGACAATATTATCGACTATTTAGTAGAAGGTTATAGCAGCGGAATTACCCCGTTACCTTGTTCTCAATGCAATAAAGCGGTGAAATTTGGGCCGATGTTGCATCATGCTAAGCATGATTTGGGAATTGACACCATTGCCACAGGACACTATGCCCGAATTCGATACGATGAAGACAGCGATCGCTATCAACTTTTACGCGCAGCAGATCGCAGTAAAGATCAATCCTATTTTCTGTATGATTTAAACCAAAATATTTTAGCTGCAACTTTATTTCCTCTGGGGGAAACACTGAAAACAGAAACCCGTGAAATTGCGGCGAAATATGAATTAAAAACCGCAGATAAACCCGAAAGCCAAGACTTGTGTTTAGTTGAGGCGAACGGTTCAATGCAAGCTTTTCTGGATAAATATATTACCGGGAAAGAGGGTGATATTGTAGACTCAGAGGGTAAAGTTTTGGGTCAACATAACGGCATTCACCATTATACCATCGGACAACGCCGGGGTTTAGGGATTGCAGCTTCTCGGCCATTATATGTGATCGCAATTGATCCAGGACGAAATCAGGTGATTGTTGGCGATCGCGAAGTTGCGACTCAAACCGAATGTACCATTAAACGAGTCAATTGGGTATCTATTGCCGATCCCACCACTCCCATTCGCGCTGGGGTTCAAATTCGTTATCGCAGTCAACCTCAACCCGCGACAGTTGTACCCTTAACAGAAACGGCTAATGAAGTGAAGCTAATTTTCGATGAGCCGATTTTTGGTATTACCCCCGGTCAAGCTGCCGTTTGGTATGATGGCGAACGAGTGTTAGGAGGCGGTATTATTCAACGTTTAGATTAAAAACTTGACTAAGCCCACAAGGCTGAAGTAATGAGTAATGAGTAAAAGCCCCGTTCTGGGTACTACTCATTACGGGTGAAAGTCATACCGAAATATCGCTTCACTTCTCAAAGACTGACTGTTTCAATCTGCCATCTGTTTTCTAATAGATATTGATAGCAGATTTTAGCAATAATTGCTTTGAACTCATTGCCCGTCAGCTTACGCATTGGGTGCGATGGGTGTTCCTTCTACACAAGCCCCATCTAATATCGCTCCAAACCATTGTGTTCTCTCAACAATAGCACAGAGTAAATTAGCTTTTTCTAAGTTAGTGCCGCGCAAAACAGCCCCGGTTAAATTGGCTTGTTCTAAATCTGTTTGAGATAAATCAGCTCCTGACAGGTTTGTACTTGCTAAATCTGCTTCGAGTAATATGGCATGGGAAAGACTCACCCCGCGTAAATCTGCCCCACGTAAATCAACACCGCTCAAATCTAAACTCGTGCAAATTGCCCCTGCCATAAATGCGCCCGAAAAACTTGCACCTCTGACTTTAGCATCGAGTAACGTTGCCCCGCGTAAATCTGCATTTCGTAAGTCTGCATTGGTTAATTTGGCTGCAGTTAAATCGGCTCCGCGTAAGTTCGCCCGCAGGTTTGCGCCGGTTAAATTAGCGCCTGTTAAATTAGCGCCCGATAGGTTCGCTTGAGATAAATCAACCTGAGATAAGTTCGCGCCGGATAAATCTGCACCAATCAAATTTGTATGAGCTAAATCTTTTATTTCACCTCGTCGAATGGCTGCCAAATCTAAAGAAGTTGATAATTGCATTACTGTTTTAATTTCAAATTACGTTAATATGAACAGATTTAAATACAAAAATTATAACAACTTAATCAAAATAAATCAGCACATCAGAATTGAAATTAGCCGTCATTCGCTCAATTTTGGGGGTTGAGAGCGATCCAACCTCAGAGATCTTTTTCAACCAAAAACAAAGATATCACAGGCTCTTTTGATGCCAGCGGCCAATTATCACCCATACAGAAAGAGTCAGCCAACGACGACGACGACGAGGGTCTAACTGCCGTTGCGGCTGATCTCTAACCCAACAGGGCGCAGCACTATTGTTAATATTGAACCGATGAAGATTTACTCATTTCATCTACCCACACAGTCGGCATTTGAGTCGGTCTATCTGGTAACTGCATTAACCCAACTTCTGTCAAACGAACCACTGTTGCTAAAGATTCTACAATTTTAGGATCAAAGCGAGTGCCGCTATATTGCTGACAGCGCTCCAATGCTTCGGCTAAACTCATAGCAGCCCGACTACCACGGGGTTGAGTTAGGCGCTGAAAATAGGAAACTAAACCTAGAATTCTGGCTTTGATATTAATCTCTTCGCCCTTCTGACCATCTGGTCTACCGCTACCATCCCAATATTCTAGATGATGCTCAATAACATAGCGAACTATATCAATTTCTGGCATGGCTACAAGTAATCTTGCGCCAATGACTCCTCTATCTTTCCAAAAGTCTAGGGTAGAGTCATCCATTTGTTCTGTGCTTTGGCTAAACACTTCTTCGGGTGCGGAGGCAAAACCAATGCGATGTAATAATCCCGCTAGGCGCAAACGACGTAATTTGATGGTCGGTAAATCTAGAATTTGACCGATAGTTTCGCACAAAGCAGACACCTGTAGAGAAGCACAAGGGTTAAACGGATCTCGTTCATCGACTCGTTGTGCCATTCGCAGAAACGCTTGTAACTTATTGGCTTGGATATTACGACTGACTCGTTTTGCCTGTCCTTCTAACTCCCTAAATTCTCGCGCTTGACGGTTAACGGTGATCAATTCTTGCTGAGACGTTTGTAGATAAGATACAATCCGAGACACCACACCAGATAAGTCAGGCACAGTTGTACAAGAAGTATCAATAATCTGATGATGCTGTTGCAAGAGTCGATCGGCTAACTCAGAATTATAAGGACGGAAACGTTCAATTAAAATTTCTGCAGCTTTTCTCACCAGGGGTTGATCGAATGTCCATAACCCATAAAACTTTCGTTCTGTATCTGTTGTGGGTAATCCTTGGGGCAAATACTCTGCTTCTGATAACTCATGGCATAACACCATTGAAGTATATCCCGGAGCTAGAATAATTAAATTCCACTCTATCACCAGGCTGTCCGACTCATCTAAATTAATCAGAGAGACATTTTCCAGCCCTCCCGTGGGATGAGTCATAAACCCACTATCAGAAACTGCACTAATGGCTACATGATGGCAATAAGGAGCCATTTCAGAGTAGCGCTCTGCTTCTTGAAGATACCACTTTCCTTTTTGAAAAGTCACCAAAACCAGGGGTTTTTGATCGCTGTCTGGATGACTCGCTTCTAGAACGTGATCTTCTAAGGCGTGGCAAAGTGCAACAAGTGTATTCTTGAAGTAAACTCCGTAACTTGGAGGGAGTTGACCATTGGGGAGCGATTCTTTGAGCTGATTTAAGGTGGCTTCTGGCTTCATTTCTTCTGGCGATCCCGGCTATTGATTAAATCTTAGCGGGAATTGATCCCAGATGCTAGGAGTAAAATTATCTATTTGTTAAAATCAAGCGATTTAAAAGGCTTAATTTGAGATTTTTTGAGCTGTTGAAGTCGTTGCTGGAGTTGTTGGAGATTAACCGCTTTTGCACCGTAGCGCCAACCCACGTAAGCTTGAGAAATTTCATCAATAATTTCCGGTTGAGTAATGCGTTCTTGATGTTGTATAAATTGAGCATATTCCCATGGTGTTTGGCTCACGGGTTTGGGGTAACCTTGTTCTGTTAAAATTTTCAGCATTTGTTGATAGAGTCGTTCCATTGGTGGTAATTTCGCCAACCGATAACGCTCACGCCAACTTCGCCACTGAGTCCAACTCAACCATCCGAAAAAACTGAGTAAAATTGCACTCCCTATTCCTCGGAATAATCCCAGCCATCCTTGAGAAAATTGTTGGAAAAACCAGCGAATACTTCTAAAAATAAAGAGAATAAATCGCCCGAAAACTGTCTGTAAAATATTAGTCACCGGAGACGGTAACCACCCCGCAATCCAATCCCAAAAAGCCCGTAATGTACTAAAAGTTTGATTGCGTTCAATCGAAGGGGGAATTAAATCCATCCCAGGAATCGGGTTAAATGCAAACCAACCGTAGCTAGGAAAATAAACTTCTGTCATTAAATGAGCATCAGTATTACGAACCACGTATAAGCCCGTAAAAGGGTTAAATTCTCCGGGTTGAAAACCACCTACCATCCGGGCTGGAATCCCAATTGAACGGAGCATAATTGTCAAGACAGTGGCAAAGTGATCCGGATATCCCCCAGTAATGGTTTCTCCTTCTGGACTATTTTTATAACCGAATAAAAAAGCTTCGACTAAATCTTCGCCATTTTGTAGAAAAGGGGGTTCTTCTATCAGTTTATAATTGGGATTTTGTTTGAGATATTGGGCGATAAATAACGCTTTTTCGTAGGGAGAATCTAAGGCATCAGGGGTTTGAGAAATACTATTGGGATTAGCTAAAATTTCTTCTGTTTTTTGCCGGACTTTTTCTTTAATATTATCCGGAACTTGTAGATAATAATCAGTGATGTTGGGGGGGTATTGAGTCGGCGCTTGAGTCAGAAGATTGCGATCGCGATAAGGAACCCGAGAAACAACAGTATATGTGAGTCCTTCCCGCAGCGTCAATGGCGATCGCAATGTCCCTTCAGTATCAATAGCCAATTCATCAGTAGGGAAATAAACTTCCTGTGGCCAAGCTAAAGCAGGCAGTAAGTTCGGTAGTTGAGATAAAATTGTATAACTTTGTACAATTTCTCGGGTTTCAGCTTGAGTCGGTCGAGGCAGCAACCTAAATTGATAAGACCAACTGGGACGTTTGAGGGGAATTGTCCGTTCATTACGAGAAATGTTCCAACCTTGACGAGTGTATTCATCAAACGCCACCACTCGCCAAAATCCGGGGGCTTGCGATCGCACTCGCATTACCACCTGAGGGATCAATTGACCGCGCAAATTTTGATTAATTCGAGTATCGAAACCATAGTAGAAAGCTGTATTGAGTGCCCCTGGCCCAGAACGACGATTTTGTCCGCCACTTCCTTCAGAGTCGTCTGTTTCTTCTCCCTCCGAGACATACCCTGGGTTAAACACCTGACTACCGTCAAATTCTCCCTCTGGCATATCTAAAGGGGAACTGATGGGGAAACTCCGCAGTTGATAACTGGGAAAGCGAGGCAAAACAGCAAAAATGGCCAATCCGAGGAGGACTGTACCCAGAAAACTGAAGACCAGAAATTTATAATTGAGATTGGGCAGTAATTGCCGCCCAGAGGAATTTTGAGAAAGCTTGTTGAGGCGAGAGAGTCCGAGGCGGGAACGATAATCAAAAATTAGTGTGGGAAGTGCGATCGCCAAAAACACCAAAACGACGGGTGCAAAAGCCAATGTTTGACTGAGTGTAGCAGCTACCCCCAGTAAAATCAGTCCGATCACCATCGAGTAACCTAAGTCTTTGCGACGGGGTAAATCAAAGCTATGTAACACCTGTAAATGAATCAGTAATTCAGCCAGGACCACCCGAGTATCATTCAGTTCCCCCAGTAACCGCCCGAAAAATGCCGCTAAAGCGATTAACATTCCCAAGGCAATACAAAATTTTATGGGTATGTTTCGGTGATGTCGCCGCCACCCACTCCAAGCTGCTCCGAGTAGGCTAACAGGAATTGCCCAAAGATGGCGAGGTTCTTCGATTGCAATATCAGTCGCAACAATACCCATGACAACTAAGAGCTGGACTAAGACTCGCAGTTGAATTGATTCTTCGATCTGCGGCTTGGGAGTTGCTTCTATCCGCCGCCAGAGAGGGCTGATGAGGGGAATTTGCCGGGTCATAGACTAGGCGTTGATCAATTAGGTGGTTGAATAATATTCAACACTGTAGCCGATCAATCCACATTCTCGCTACACCTGAATGGTGATGAAATTATAATCCGGTATCCGATGATTCTATCTCAGGACAAATAACAAAACTCAAAGGATTTTGATGATGATCGTGCAACAGTACGTTTAAGCGATAAAGTTGATGGGGCGTAGGGTTGACCCATTCCAGCTTCAGATAACCATCATCACTGCGCTGAGCGGAGGTTTCAATATCTTGACCCATCAGTAGTAAACGGCCCCCTTGAGGGAGTTTTGCTAGAACTTTTAGTGATGTACCGTATTGACGCTGACTGTACTCAATTTCGAGGGTAAAAAACCCAAACAGAGTTAACCATTGCTGTTTAACGGGCTTGTGATCCAATTGGCAGTGAATGGTCAAAGCGCGGATAATTTCTTGAGCTGCGAGTAACGCAAGTGCCATTTTTTGTTCAGGTGCAGCAGTTTCATATTGAGGTTGTAGGAAGGTGCCATCTCGGACAGCGCCCCGTACCACCAAACTCGCCAGTTGATTGAGTGGTTCAGTTTGATCGGGGAAAAGCGGTTCGACTGCCTTCACTAGTTTTGCCCCTTCTCGTAAAGAGGACTGTAACACGGCTTGACAAGGGTCAAGTAATTGAGCAAAGACTGATTCAGGAATGGGAATTGACCATCTCAGATTTTGTTTCTGAGCCATCCAGACATTGGCTGGTGGAACTTCTTCGGGAATTAATTCGTCAGCATAATTGCAGTACTCTGTTAATTCTGTTTCCCAGGGAAATAAGGGGGGATTGCGTTGAATTTCAGCTTTCAGTCTATCCTTGAGCAAGGTTTCAAATCGATTGTTCACAACTGGTTTTTCTCCTAGTGCAAAGGGTTGATCGGTGAGGGAAGTTAGATCGAGATCTTCAGAGTCTAAAGGATCGAGTTCTTCCTCCAATTGATCATTGACCCACGTTGGATGATTCATTGAATCTTTTCGACGAAGTTTTTCCATTTCAGGAGACTGCTCCGTCCAGTTTGGCTCCTGTAATAGCCAGTTCAATAACTGTTGATCGTCTGATTGTCGATGTCGATTTGTTCCGTTATTCATCTTTTGATGCACCTGCTCCGGATACTGAACGATTTCTGATTTCCCAAGCCAATTCAAGTAATTTCATCCATCTTTTTTGGACTTGATTCACTTTACAATCTAAGGCTTGAGCAATTTCGTTATCGGATAAACCCTGTTGCTTTAACCTTAACAAATGCTTCTGCTTAGAGCTAATCTGAGCTTGAAAATCTTGCCACTGCTGTGGCATTAACCCAAGGTTACGCTCTAAATCTGCCTCTAACCACTGATGAACTAATTCCCAGCGATTCCCGAGAGCAAATCGCAGTAAATGATATTTAAAGCGTTGCTGTAAATAATCTCGTTGTCGAGGGGTTAAATTTAATAAGGCTTCAATTTCTCGCGTGGGTAAATCCCGCAATCGCAAAATAAAATAGTTAGCGCAATCATGTTGATTGTTCGTCTCAAGATAGCTAACGAGTTCATCAATCACAGACTGCCGCAACGAACCTAAATCAGGTTCACTCGACTCCGCAACCATGGCAGCACGTACTTGCCGCCCAGAGGAATCATTCCACTTTTGGTCAGAGTCTGAATAAATGCCTTCTGCGGCTTGATCCAAGTCAACAAATGCTTCTTTGGGTTGTTGTTGAGAGAATGTTTGCGCTCTTAGAATCACTAACTGTTGACTGCGACCCCGAGATAACGGGATTCTTCGTTTTCCATAACGCTCTGAAAATGCCATATATTCGGCAAGTTCTAACAGCGTTCTCGGACTATAATCAGTCGGTAGTTGGGTTTCTTTACGAAAGGAATTTAAAGTTTCGATATAAAATCCCTGTAAAAAGTCTTTGATTAATTCAAGTCGAGCTTGGTAACTCGATTGTACTTGAGGCGGTGTAATATAACGATATATAATTGCACTCAAAGTACTGTGTAAATCAACTGGCCCCTGTTTTGACCCAAGCTGGTAGTAATGTAAACATTGTCGTAGACGGTGCTGCGCTAATGTCATTGCCCAGGTTTCAACTTCACCAGATGCTTGAATTCGTTGGCTTTCTGTACAAATCCGGATCGCCTCGTCTGTTAAACGATGGGCCACATCTGGGCAGTTCTGCTCAGAAGCTTGAGTCGATTGTTGCAGTTGACTCAAGAGCCGTCGATATATGCTTTCACTATGGCAGATTTCCCCCATATTTATCACTCATTGATATTGACCCTAACACAGCTTTTCACCCTTGCACGTTGGGTTTCCGGAGGTTTTTTTCCGAAAGTGACTGATGTCGTTATTTGTTGCCCTGGCAGAGACGCAATAGAAAAATTAGACATAGGGTAAAGCTATATACAATAATTAATCACCACTTCACCAATGACTACTGATTTAAATCAACAAATTTCCGCTTTAATTCAAAATGCACCGGCAGACGGAAAAACACCTGATATCGTGGCAGCGATCGCCCCAGGGTTAAAAATGATTGCTCAACAGCTTCAGCATTTGCAGTATTATATTTTGCAAGCGCCAGACGGACGTTGGGTGTTAACGACGTTAAGTAATCTCAAACAACCCAATTTAGAAAAACGAGTGATTTATGCTTATCCATCAGTTGAAGATGCATCTGCTCAAATTCGGGCGGCTCAAACATCTTCTTCTCCGACGACGGCTGCTATATTACCGGTAATTTCTATTTTATTTCAAATAGTGGCAATTCCTAACTTAGATAGTATAATCTTCTTTGAAACTCCGGGTCAGATCGAGTCTGGAACAGAAGTCAAAAAAGAAGAAATTCAAAATTTGATTCGTTCCTATCTCCAGCAATATCAGATCACTAAATCTCGATCTATTCCACCTAATTTAGCCTAAAATAATCGGGCTTAATTCTTTAATGACGAAGTTGGAAGTGCTGTCTAATTTTATTCAGCAATTCTACGATAGAAGTTTGAGAAGGCAACATTTGAATTCCCAGATGCTCAATCAGTTGGTTGATTTCTGTTGCCGCAGTGGCTGACACTTTAGTTATTCTAGAATGATTGTTTTTTGATGATTGTTGATCGGAATTTGCTGTGGGATTCGTACTGTGTTTACTTTCTGAGCGATCCCAGACAAAAATAGGAACTGAAGCATTGAGTTTCTCAATATTTTTCAGCTCTTTTTGTAAGGTGTTCATTGTATTTTCACCCGTACAAATTAATAGTAAATCAACGGTTTGGCTTTGAATTGATTGGGTAACTTCTGCCCAAGAATTACCCATAATACCCCGAAAACCAGCAGTTTCTAGATAATGTATTAAAGCATGATCAATCTTATTGTTCACTTCTCGGGTAGTAGAGAATTGATCGTCGCTACATTCAGATAAAGTAACTAAATCGACTAATAAAATGCTACGTTGACGATTCATACCAATGGCTAACTGAATCACTCGTAGTAAAGCTGATTCTATAGCTGCTTCAGATTTAATATTAAGATTCTCAATCAGGCAAGGGAAAACCGATAGAAGATCTACTTGATTAGCAAATTGAGTCGCCGATGTATCCAATGTAATTAAAGGCAAATTAGTCAATCTTTCATGTTGAATAAATTCAGAGAAAAAGTTTGCCGGAGATTGTATATGAGATAAATTTTGAAGTACAACCACATCAGGCTGCCAAATTCTTGCTAAAAGTTCAGCTTGAATTAAATCATCAGCTTCAAGAATACGACAACGAGAACAATGATGTAATATTGAAGATGAATATTGATCGGTTATTTCATTCGTTTGCTGTGTTTCTACCTCATTGTTGTCATCATCAATTGGATTTAACCAAAGAATTGTCAACTTTTGATTCACAGGGGGAAGAGATTGTTGATTAAAAACAGCTAAGGTTTTCTGTAATTCTGGAAATTGTACGGGCAGACATAAAAAGCCATTAGACTGATTTTGAACAGCTCGTTTTTTATCTCCTAAAGTCGCTGTAATCACCACGGGAATTTGATGCGTTTGCTCATCAGTTTTTAATAATGTCAACACATCCCATCCAGATAATAAGGGTAATAAAGGATTGAGAAAAATAACGTGAGGTTGAAGACAACGGGCTTTTTCAAGTGCTTCAGTCCCAGATCGAGCAATCACCACTTGATAACCCATTTGATTGAGTTGCTCACTTAAATGATGAATAAATCGAGGAACCGCTTCAACAATTAAAACTAAACGAGAACTAATATGAGACTGAAAATGATATTGGATTTGAGGTAAATCAGAGGGAATTTGTCCATCACTCACAGGCGGACTGGGGGGGAGAAGTAAAGTAAATTGACTCCCTTGTCCCACTTGGGAAATAAAACTGACATCCCCACCGTGTAAATGAGCTAAACGTTGAGTTAACACTAACCCCAGTCCAGTCCCTTGATATTCTCGAGTTAAAGGACTTTGAAGCTGCTGAAATTTCTGAAAGATTAAATGTTGTTTGTCTTCAGGAATACCTATCCCTTCATCCCAGACTGTAAAAGCAATCCAGTGATCCCACAAACTCACCCGTAGCCCTAATTTTCCGGGTTGCGGGGTAAACTTAATCGCATTTGAGAGCAGATGGGCCAGCATTTGCCGCAGTCGCAATTCGTCGGCTACCAGACAATCTAAACCGGGATCAATTTCGAGGGTAAATCGCTGTTTGGCAAGAGCGATTTTATCATCAGCCGCTTCAGTTAAACTCTGATAAGTTTGAGACCTATTTTGTTCATGTTGTTGCCCCACTGCCATCGCAAACCCTTGGTCACAAACATCCTGAATGCGAACAACCCCGAGGGATAGTTCTAATTGTTCTGTTTCAATTCGAGTTAGGTCTAAAATATCATTGACGACGCTCATTAAATGACGGCCACTTTGATAAATCAGTTGAGCATAATGGGCTTGACGTTGATTGAGATTACCCAACAGCGGTTCGTTTAATAGCTTTGATAATCCCAAAATAGCAGTCAAGGGGGTTTTTAATTCGTGACTAATACAGGCTAAAAATTCATCTTTAAGTCGGTTGAGGTGAACTAAATCGGCATTTTTTATTGCCAATTCTTCGGCGACGCGATATTGTTCTGTAATATCTTGTGCCAAAATCAACCAAAGTTGATCGCCTAATTGAGAGATTAATAGCTGAGATAATTGAGGCTTTAAGGGTTGGCGGGTAAATTGCCAAACTTGTTCTTGTTCGTCTGCAGTATGACAGATACAAATATAGGTATCCGGTTGTGGCCCAGGTTGACACCAACTCGGTATAGCCTGAGTTGAATAGTTTGTAGATGTAATTTCTGGTATTTCGTCTGACAGTTGAGCGGAATTTTGCGAAAAGTGAACCACTGTTTCGGCGGTTTGTCGAACAGATTCTGAACTCGTTTTTAAGTGCGACTCCCAAGCCTCATTGTGTAAAATTACCTCGCCTTCATTGCTTTGAATCATTAATGGAATGGGAAGTTGTTCCAAAAGATCTTGTAAGCAGGAGGTAATGATTTGAGGCTGAGGTTGAGGATGGGGTCGAACCGTAGCAATGAGTTGTTGAGTCTGAGATTGTAAAAAGGAATGGGTATCGAGTAACCCTAAAAATTGACTTTCGCGATCAACAATTGCTAAAGGCGGAAACGTGTCTGATGGATGATTTTTGGTCTGCTGAAGTTGTTGTAAATAATCACCTAATGTTGATAAATCAGTATCACTCGGTAAAATTAATAGCGGTTCAACCAGATCGGGTTGCTGTACTTCTAAAGTCTGCTGGAGAGCCTGAGAATTAATGTCTATATTTGAGGGGTTAACTTGAGCTGAGGAAGGAAATAAGTAGGGTAGTAAATGATGAAGAAATACTAATCCTTGGGGACGCTTTTGCTGATCGACTACGACAATATGACAACATTGAGCTTGGCAAAACATTAGCCATAATTCACCCAGTGTCACAGTAGGCTGACAGAAGGGAACAACTTGAAGTAAATCTCGTAAAGAGGAAGAAATATACATGAGAATTTTAGATGTTCACCTTTGAAGCCACTATCTGAGCCTGTTCTTTTCCATCATCTGCTAGGATGACTTAATGGAAGTTTAATTTAACAATTAAACAATACATCTTAAAAAAATAGAAAATATTACTATCTCTCAAAATTTATTCTCTTCATGTCTTAGGAAATTCGGGACTGAATCCTATTAGGCTTCCTTCAGGAATCTTTATTTGGTTTTTAGACATGGCGACCGCCGCTCCAAAAGTCTATATACTAATAATTCCTGTACTTTTTAGTTTAATCGTTGAATCCCTCAAAAAAAGTTAAAACTTTATTTATTATGTTGAGAGAGATGTTTTTTTGTAAACATTTGTATTGTTCTATGGGATTGAGCATAGTATCCAAGCGCTTTGTAGCAATAGTGAATGTGTGTATTGCGATGATTCAATAAATTTAATTAGGATCTTGACTAACATTTTTTGGCTTATAGTCGGGAGTTACATTTTTAAAGAAACTGAGAATCGCTATTTGTGCAAATAAGGCAACAATTTGAGAGTTATAGATTTTGATATTTTTTCAGATTTACTGAGACTATTTGACTCAGTTATTGAGTGCGATGGCAATTTTTATAGGTTAGCTTTTTGAGTTTTCATTAAAATTGCAACTGAATTTACATTTAGATCAACATCCCATCATATTTTGACGGGTTGCTTCAACAGACTCTAAGAATAAAGCTGCATCACCTCTTCAAGAGGCATTCTAGAAAAAGTGCCCAAAGTGATTTTAGAAGTGTGGCCTTGGTTAAGATGGTTTGCTGCAGCACATGCAATCATAGCGGCATTATCTGTGCAGTATTTTAACGGAGGAAACACAACACTAAGATTGTGAGGGATAGCTGCTTGTTGGAGATGATGGCGTAAACCGCTGTTAGCTGCCACACCACCGCCAATTGCAATAGTATCTAACCCATTATCTAAAGCACAAGCGATCGCCCGCTTCGTGAGGCCACGGGCAACAGTATATTGAAAGCTAGCCGCCAGATCATTGACCGGTATATCTGTATCGAGCTGTTGAACTAAGCGTAACACGGCAGTTTTTAGGCCACTAAAACTAGAGTCATAGGGATGATAACCCCCGGTTGGCAATGAAATTCTGCCTTCGGGCAAAGCAAAAGCCGTATGATTTCCGGTTTGAGCCAGTCGATCAATAATTGGCCCACCAGGATAACCTAATTGTAATAATCGGGCCACTTTATCAAATGCTTCTCCGGCTGCATCATCTCGCGTTTGGCCCAATGTTTGATAACTGCCGCAAGCTTTGACATGAATTAAACTGGTATGGCCCCCAGAAACGAGTAAGCATAAAAAAGGCGGCTCTAACTCAGGGTGGCTGAGGTAGGTGGCATAAATATGTCCCTCGAGGTGATGGACTCCTAAAAAGGGTTTTTGATGGACTAATGCCAGGGTTTTAGCAGCGCTAATGCCGATCAATAAGGCTCCCACTAATCCGGGGGCACAAGTGGCGGCAATACCATCAATCTGATCCCAATCTAATTCAGCCGCTTTCAAAGCTTCGGTAATTAAAGGATTAATGGTTTCGAGGTGTTGACGGGAGGCCACCTCCGGTACAACCCCCCCATATTGGCGGTGTAAATCGATTTGAGAGGCGACGATATTGCTATAAACGTTACGGTTCTTTACAATCGCTACCCCAGTTTCGTCACAACTTGTTTCAATTGCTAAAACCGTTGCCATTGACTGATAAATTTTATGAAGTGATCAAGCTACCCCTTGTAGTTTAATCTAAATATCAAGTTGATTGATCCTCTGTGGGACATCAATTTAAAAACCTCAGTTAGCTTTGCTTTCTGCTTGACCCCTTGGAACAGTGGACTAGCCTGAGTTTATAAAAAAACCCCGCTCAACTGTACCCCAGTTGGCGGAGGTAACAAATCACGACAATGTCTGATGTTATGTTCAGCAACAGACAAGATGGATCATAATCGCGAACCATCTAAACTGATTGTACAAAAAACTTATTGTTTTGTAACAGAAGGAAACAATTCTATGAGACGATTGTTCGCTATTGTTTTAGCGCTTACCCTATGGATGAGCTTTGTTCCGACAGCTTCAGCCTATAACCTAGTCACTTGTGGTGACTCACCCGCTTTCCAGCAACGGGCTAAAACTTCTCTTGCTGTCAGTCAATATCCTGAAAAAACAAAAGCACGGTTTGAGCGTTATTCTCAAGCGTTGTGTGGCGAAGATGGGTTACCTCACTTAATCGTTGATGGTAACTTAGCTCACGCGGGTGAGTTTTTGATTCCGAGCCTACTATTTTTGTATATTACAGGATGGATTGGCTGGGTTGGTCGAGCTTATATCCAAGAAATTAAAAAAGACAAAAAAGCGACCGAAAAAGAGATCATCATCGATGTTCCGATGGCGGTCAAATTTATGTTGGGTGGGTTTTTATGGCCTGTGGCTGCGGCCAAAGAAATGATTTCAGGGGAAATGTTCGCGCCCGACAATGAAATCACTGTTTCTCCCCGATAATTGCTGCTATGTCTGCAATTGAGCTAAGTATATTTTGATTTGAAAGGAGATATCATTCCATGGAAAACTTTCTGAAATATTTGTCTACTGCGCCCGTTTTAGCAACAGTATGGTTTGCCTTGACTGCTGGACTTCTGATCGGGTTTAACTACATTTATCCTGATGCTCTGTTCTATCCTTTCTAAGATAAAATAGAAACAATATTAGTCGGGATGGTAGATCAGCTAGCGGGTTGGTTTACCTCTCGACTTCTCAGTTTGGTTCGATGACTTAATTTTTGTTTTCTTCACCTGTAACCTGTATGAGATCCTATATTGCTGCCGCCATTCAATTGACCAGTTTTCCTCAGCTTGAAAAAAACTTAGCAGAAACTGAAGAACTGATTGACTTAGCAGTGCGCCGAGGAGCAGAATTAATTAGTTTGCCCGAAAATTTTTCGTTTATGGGTGATGAGCAAGAAAAGTTAGCCATCGCCCAGGAAATTTCCCAAAAAACAGAGGCATTTCTCAAAAAGGCTGCTCAACGTTTTCAGGTAACTATACTCGCTGGAGGGTTTCCGGTTCCCACGGGTAACGGTCGAGTTTATAATACTGCTTTATTAATCGATCCCAATGGCTCGGAGTTGGCTCGATATCAAAAAGTTCATCTGTTTGATGTTAATTTACCCGACGGTAACACTTACCAAGAATCCAATACCGTAGAAGCGGGTCAAACTTTACCCCAAGTGTACACCTCAGAAGACTTTGGGAATTTAGGTTTATCGGTTTGTTATGATGTTCGTTTTCCCGAATTATATCGTCATCTAGCAACTCAGGGAGTACAAGTTTTATTAATCCCAGCAGCATTTACAGCCTACACGGGAAAAGATCATTGGGAAATATTGCTCAGAGCTAGAGCAATAGAAAACACCTGTTATGTGGTTGCCCCAGCTCAAACGGGCTGTCATTACGGACGGCGACGAACTCATGGCCACGCTATGATTATTGATCCTTGGGGTGTAGTACTCGATGATGCCGGAGATCAGCCCGGTGTAGCGGTTGCTGAAATTACACCGTCTCGTTTACAACAGGTCCGCGCACAAATGCCTAGTCTCAAGCATCGGGTATTTGTCAGTTGAGCCCAACATATGATGAAAAAATTGTTGATTGGATTGATCCGAGGCTATAGAATACTGATTTCTCCTCTGTTTCCTCCGACTTGCCGATTTCATCCCACTTGCTCTGTATACGCGATCAAAGCAATAGAAGAATTTGGCATATTTCGGGGAGGGTGGCTGGCGATCGCCCGAATTTTACGCTGTCATCCGTTTCATCCTGGGGGTTATGATCCTGTGCCTTCAAAGTCTAGTGCCAACCCCACAGACCCGGAGCAATAGCGCTTAACTGACTAGGACAAGTGTATACCTGTTGTTTATTGGCATTGGCAGGCAGGCTACCGCAAGCAGGCAGGGCAGGGGGTCACGGAGTTAAAGTAAATCGCTGCAAAAATAGAATGAAGCTTCGTCCTTTGAGATCATCAGACGAAAACTTCAACAGAGATGAAGCGAACTAATCTTTAAGTCATTTCAACTCTTTGAGATCAACCTTTACGCTACACTGTCGTCCTCATCCTCAACCGGGTGGGCAACTTTGTCTTTGAATGCTTTCCCGGCAGAAAAGGCGGGAACAGTGGTTGCGGGAATCGTCATAGGTTGCTTAGTGCTGGGGTTACGGCCTTCACGCGCTTTACGTTCTTTTGCTTGAAACGAGCCAAAACCCACCAGCCTGACTTTATCTCCCTGAGCTACTGCATCCATGATACATTCGCACATCGCTGTCAGAACGGTATCTGCTTTTTTTTTCGTCATACCACCGACTTTCAACGAAATTTCGTCAACGAGCTGTTCTTTATTCATCTTCGATGTTATCCTCCTAATGTGAGTGAGTTCGTTTGTTCTCAAATATAAGGGAACTGATGGCTGTTCTAACACATACTAGGGTATGGTCGGCAAGTTGATCTGGGATCTTTGTTGAGGAGTGTCTCTATCAGCCGATTCAGATCCAAGATGCTGGAGAATCAAGTTAACCACAGCCGAAATCCTTATCTGTCGGTTATATAATCCAAGATTTGTTCTTGATTACACTAATGAGCAAAACTCCACAATAACAGCTCTAAAGCAGAAAGTGAGCTGTGAAAGATGAATATTTTTTTAAAATTTAATTTGATTACTTCTGGGGCAGAATCGGTAAAAATAGATTAATTGTGATATTTTCTGTTTAATTGACCGGATAAGATCCTGTATATGATGAAGAATGAATGGATTTCTAATCTATTCAGGGGAAGTACTCAAACGACGCTAGGGCTGTGCCAGAGAAAACCAAAGACAAGGAAGTACTCAAGTTGTCTAGAGTATTTCAGATTAGCGAGTTTAGAGTAGAGCAATAATTATTCAAGTTTTATAGGGTGAGGTCGGTCAATCGTTCTTGTTTAAGCAAGGAGAATATCTTGATGGATAATAAACCGATATCTTCAGAGAATACCTTATACTCTCGCCCCACATTTTTTTGAGCAGATGAATGATTTTTTATTACAAATTGATCGCGATTTTTCTAAAAATGAAACTGATAATATTCAAGAAGAACAATATCAACTTCATCTAGAAACCGCTAAAATATTAGCCCGCTTTGGTTGCTATCATAAAGCTTTACTCAGTATTAACCAAGCAATTATCGTGCAGCCCGGTCGGACACAAACTTGGATTTTCCGAGGCAATATGCTGTTATATCTGGAGCGGTACGAAGCAGCATTGAGTAGTTTTCAGCAAGCGCTCAAGATTCAACCCGATCATCAAGCTGCTGTGTTTTTTTGTAGTGTTGCTTTCTATCATTTGGGTCAGCCGAGACAGGCTTATTTAATCTATAGGCAAGCATTAGAAATAGGACAACAACCTAAATGTCAGAAATTAACTCAAATTTTTAACTTTGATCTTTTTCGCTTTCATGAACTTTTATAAGCTGGAGAACTCACATCGGTTAATTCATCTCCCCTGTATCAATTCTTCCTCTATGTCCTGTAAAATGCAATCAGAAAAACCCGCGCCCGATGTTAACACTGCATGACAACCACTATCACCCTCAACCCCAAAAGCATTCACAACCTCGATTTATTGCCAGCACGAGTCATCATTGAACCGATGTTAGAGCGAGTCACAGACTATGAACAGCAGGTCAATTTTGAAATTTACTATCCCCTTTCTCCAGAAGACCCTCGGGAACTCTCAGAAGTGTCTGAAGTTCGGTTATGGTTTATTCGTCTCGATGCCCGTTATCCCTGGCTGCCTTACTTGTTAGACTGGAAAGAGGGAGAATTAGCCCGCTATACTGCGATGCTAGTGCCTCATCAGTTTCATCGCACAGAAGGCATACAGTATAATCCAGAAGCCTTAGAAATTTTTTTAATGCAAAAAATCTTTGTTCTTGGAGACTGGTTAGCTCAACAGGGAATTTCTAGCCCATCTCGGCTGAAGTCAATGTCTCAAATGTTAGGATACGATTTAGATGATGGATTGTTTCAACTGGTTGCTGCAACGACTTAAATTACCCGCCGCTGACGGGAGGAATTAAAACCACTTCGTCCCCATCTTTGAGTATAGTCTCAGCAGTCATAAATTGTAAATTGACACCAAACTGAGTCACGTTACGCCATTGTTGGAGTTGGGGATGTTGCTGAATACAACGCTCTAAAATTTGAGACACAGGGGTATTCGGGGGGAGTTTCCATTCCATTTCAGGCGTACCGTAAGCTTCTTGGAACGCGGCAAACAGTTTAACTGTTACTGTAATGGTCTCATCCGACATCCGTATTTTATCCTGATGATGTTTACTGCTGCTTATTGTAGCGCTGTAAGAGTAATTCTATAAGAGTAATTCTATAAGAGTAATTCTATTTCATTTCCCCACCCGAGCGAACCCGCCGCCGCCGCTATTTTCCAACCTCGATTGATTAAACCCGGATGAGGGCCGTTTTTCCCCGGAATTACAATCGGAATATCGACTGATTCTAACATCGGTAAATCATTGGGACTATTGCCTAAACCGATAGTTTGAATGGTTATTTCTGGGTGACAGCGTTGATATTGTTGAACCCACCATCTGACAGCATTTCCTTTCCCTGCATTTGCCCCAATTAAGTGAGAAAATCGATCCCCGATAACGACTTGAAATCCCAATTGTTTAACCGTTGTTTCAATTCGGTGTTCTGCTATATTTTTAGGAGTAATAAAAGGCTCCGTAAATTCTCGCTGTTTTGCTCGTTTTGCTTCCCCCAGGCTCAGTCCTGTGAGTTGAGAAATATCTGTTTCACTCAAATCTGCAAAGCCTGTTAAGGGTTGGTTAATATTAGCAGAGAGTTGACTTAATCCTTGGCAAGATTCGGCATAAGAACAGCCTAATAAATATAACTGATAATCTGCCTCTGCCTGAGTTTCTGCGGGGGATAAATTATTGTCTTTATTAGGAATAAAAATAGCACTACCGTTTTCGACAATGAAAGCATCTGTTAAGCCAATTTCTAAGCGTAGGATTTCTACTTCAGAACGGGTTTTGCTCGTGACCGGAATGATAGGAATTTGAGCTTGTTGTAATCGCTGAATCACAGGAAGAGCTGAATCATAACGATAGTCATCTGCATTGAGCAATGTCCCATCTAAATCAGTAAAAATTAGGAGCATCATAAAAGTTAAAAGTTTTTGAGTAATTGTAACTTAATGTGCTATCAATCAAAAGCTTCAATATTATAGTAACTCGATCAAATTTTTAATTATTATCATACTAAGTCAGAGATAGATTAACGGCATAATTCGCATCTATCTAAAGAAATATAATTAAGGAGTAAAATAGCATTGACGAAACAACATCTATAGTTGTATATTTCTATCTATTGAAAGATGAAAATAAGTTTAAATTTTATTATTATGTTAGCTGTCCAACAAAAAAGAGAATTTTTTATGAATAGTTTTAGTCAGTCTTTTGCGAACCTACGCCGTAGCTTATCTATCGGTTTACTCGTTTTAGTTGCTTGTGTGGGTATGGCATTACCTGCCAATGCTGCTGATGCAAAAACCTACATTACTCCCGATGGTGAAGATATTACAGCAATGGTAGATTGCATACCACAACAGCTTAAAGTGGGTGATTTAGATCAGGCACTTGGAGAATTTGGTAAGGATTATTTAGAGCGTGCTTTTGATGTTAAAGATGGCGATGATTATCAGCTGACTGAAGCAGAAGAAGAATATCGAGCTTGTTTACAAAGCAAAGGAATTACTCCAATGGCTGCGAAAAACTAATTGTAATTATTTTCTATAAAATTGCTGGTACTAATCTTTTTGAGATATAGGATTAAACCAACAAAAAATAGTAGAGGGATTAGCTTCTCTCTACTATCTATATTATATGAGTTATTTTTCGTTAGTTTTTAAGTAGATCACCCTGATAGTCTATTTAGTTAGATAGATATCACTCTCTGTTATTACACAATTAAACTTACCCGCGATTTTGCAGTTTACGACGACCCGCTAAAGCTAAACCAACGACCGCTAAACCGCCTAAAGTAGCAGGTTCAGGAACGCTTGCGGGTACTGGATTTCCAGACAATTGGAAGTTAACGCCATCTCCCGTTCCATTCGGACTATCATTACCCAGCTTCAAAGTAATAGACTGAACATTTGCGAAAGTTTGGGTAAAGATATTGCCATTACTGCCTTTAGCAACCCAGTCCGGACTATCCAATGTTTGACCATTAATAGCAGTTACGCCTGTTGTATTGTTTGACTCAGTATCGAACCAATTGATATTGAGATCTTCAAATACAGTGTTGAAATTAAAGGTGAATGTCCCGACTTCAAGTTGACCACTTTCTTCTGATTGACCATCAGCAAATTCAGAGGGACGGAACCACATACCAGTATGATTTGTTCCCGCATCTTTACTTTTGAGTCTGATACCGCCTGTATATGTATTTTGGGTAGTTAGGTCATCAATGAATAGACGGCTTCTAGAACCTGTACTTGCATCGACTTCAGAAACAATGCTATCAATGAATGTAAATGAATTATTGTCGAGATATTCCGCACCATCAATATCTAAACCCACATTAACTTCACCTTCTTCACTGGGGGTTAAGTCAACAGCGCTGGCTTGGGTGGCAAAGCTACCTAATGCAATTGAAGCAGTGGTAACGGCAAGAACAGATTTAAATAGTTGAGTCTTCATATTCAGAAATCCTAGAATGTGTTTTTTTGTGTTGCTTATATCCTTAATATACCCACTAAACTAGAGATTGTCATCAAGTTTTAGTAAACTATTTCTGTCGTTTTTAATACAAATTTAAAGTAACTTTTGTAAAATATAAATCATAAAATATCAGGGTTTTTACGAATAAAATCTTAATCTTAAAAAGTGGTTTAGTGGCAATTACCTAGATTAATTATGATTTCTTATATCGTATCGTAACTCAGAGCAGTATTCGATCTTATTATTCTGTATAAACTAGGAATACATTCTTTTATTTCATACTTTTTTATCTCAGCAATTAGAGCAGAAAATATAATCTAACTGATCGAATCCACCCGTTAAAAATCAGGAAAATATTTAGGAAGTTATATGAGAGAATATCTGACAGATGTTTTAATTCTTATCTGTTATATTTTTAAGTAGATAATGTAGAAGCAAATGCGGATTATGAAACTCCGATATATGATCTGTGAATTCTGGGTTAATGATTAACTGCTGATTATCATAAAAGTCCACAACATAAAAACAGTGAAGAGATTAACCTCCCCACTATTTGATTATTGATATTGAGTTTTTCAGTCAAGAACTCGATTGTACTTGTCAGTTATGAGAACTCTCTGTTATTATTCAGCTTAGGCGTTTTTACCATTTTTAAGCTTACGACGACCCGCTAAAGCTAAACCAACAATTGCTAAACCGCCTAAAGTTGTAGGTTCAGGAATATCCTCAATATTTCCGGCTAAAGCGACCCCGTCATTGCCACATTCCATAAACAGATGAGCTAAATAATCACCACTTTCAAAGTCGCCATTTTGAACTAAAGACTTACTAAATTCAAAGCCAAAAACTTGAGGTGCATTAGCCGAGAAGTGACCAAAATCTAACCCCATATTTGCTAATTGAGAGCCATTGAGTTTATTGATTTCACCGACTCTTTCACCAGAACCAATAACGTGTTGAAAAGCACCTTTACCTAAATAATCATAAGCTTCTGCTTTGGTTGAGATATCGGTTCCCATGGTGTCTTGACGATTCCAACCATAATCATAATACTGTTTCAAGCTGCTATACATATCATGATCGGCATTGGTAATGGTAGAAGCCGTAACGTCTTTGTAAACTCCGAGTTGTAAGTCTGTATCATTGTTAGCAAACTTAATTCCGAATAAATCTCCATTTTGACTAGCGGTATTGAAATCATCCCCAGAAAAGTTAAAGAATAAATCACCCCAGGTAATATTATCTGAATTTTCATCCCAAGACATTCCGCCACTTAAACCAACAATAATACTATCTTCTGATTCTGTAACGGCAAGTCCTTTAATCTCATAATCTACACCACCAGAACCATCTGAAAAAGAATCAATACTATAGTTCCAACCATTATGAAGTTGTCCAGCTTGAGCGGTTTGTCCAACGATTAAACTTAAGCAAGCTGTTGCGGCAACTGTTCCAACAATTTTTTTAATATTACGAATCATCATTACGTTTAGCTCCAAGAATAAAATCTGCTTTGTCGCTCACCTTTTTAAGATAACGATTAATTCAAATAATGTCATTATTTTATTTTGCTCAAAAAATCTGTTTTTTGAGGTTAATTCAGATCTAAAAATAGCAAGTCAACAGTAGAAAATACTGAAATTTGTGTAATTAATTTTAATTTTAATTTAAAAACTTTAGCAGATATTACGGATTGATTATTAAAGTGGTGAAAGCCTATCAAAAGTTGTTTCAGTGTTTTCTCATATTTCTCTGCATAAAGTAAGAGTCCATCAAAAAATTTTATTCATTCCTGAGATCCGTAAATATATAATGAAATCAAATATAAATCGTGTCATTGATTAGTTAAAATTGACCTGAATATTTAGGAAGTTGTATGAGAGAATATCTGACAACTGAAATGAAATTTTCTCTGTACCCTCCTTTATGAGACGATACAAAGGCTTTCTCCTCTCGATGTTATTTAGTCTAGGCTTAGCTTTCAGTTTTTTATTCACCCATCCCACCCAGGCTGTCACTGCGGCTGAATTTCGTGGCTTTTGGGTCGATGCCTATAACCCCGGCTTGAAAAACCCTCAACAAATTTCTCAACTGGTGGCAGATGCTAAACAGGCCAACGCCAACGCTATTCTGGCCCAAGTTCGTCGTCGGGGAGATGCCTATTATCTCAGCAGTATTGAACCTCGAACCGCTGATGTGACGCTGACTCCCGGCTTTGACCCCTTGCAAGATTTGATTGACAAAGCCCATACAGAAGGGATAGAAGTCCATGCTTGGTTGGTCGCCTTGCCTGTTTATCGGCAAAAAACCTCTCCTGAAGTCCCCACTCACGTTTGGCAGCAACACGGGCCAAATGCAGCCATTCAGGACAATTGGGCGATGTTAACTTACAGTGGCCAAGCGCCGGGTTATATTGACCCCGGTCACCCAGATGCAGCCGACTATACGGTTTCGGTTTATTTAGATGTATTGAAACGCTACGATGTCGATGGTTTGCATCTTGACTATATTCGCTACGATGACCAAGATTATGGTTATAACCCCACTTCCGTGGCGCGGTTTAATTCTCTGACGGGACAAACGGGTACGCCAAAACCGACAAACCCGGCATGGATGCAATGGCGACGAGATCAAGTGACAAATTTAGTCCGTAAACTTTATATTGAAAGTCTGGCGATTAAACCCAATGTGACTATTTCGGCGGCGGTTATTGCCTGGGGACGAGGGCCGAAAACAGAGGCTGACTGGTACAAAAGTAGTGCTTATACCAAAGTATTTCAAGACTGGCAAAGTTGGTTAGAGGAAGGCATTATTGATATCGCGATGCCTATGGTTTATATGCGAGGGTTTAATCGTCAACAACAACAATGGTACGATGATTGGGTCGAATTTGCTAGCGATCATCAATATAATCGGTATACAACGATTGGCGCGGGGGCTTATTTAAACAGCCTTGAAGATACTTTAGATCAAATTCATCGCGCTCAAAAACCTTCAAAAAATGGGAATCGTTTAAAGGGTCAATTATTATTTTCTTATGCGGCCAGTCATCGAGATGCAGATGGCAATCCTCAAAGTAATCAGTTGACTTATGCGGCTTTGTCTCAGGGGATAAAATATACAAATTCTACGGGTCAAACGGCGACTACTCAACCTGTTTGGTTTCAGCCTGCAACAGTTCCAGAATTGCCTTGGAAAACCGATCCACAAACGGGTGCAATTCAAGGAAATATTGAACTGTGTCAAACGATTTGTAATCCGATTGATTTGACTTTAACTCGGCAAGTTGGGGCGGGAGGAATTTACTCATTAAAAACGGATGGTAAGGGTTGGTTTGGTGCGGTAGAAATCCCCGAAGGGGTTTATGATTTAAGGGTTAATTTGGAGCCTCAAAATTATTTAGAAAGTTATAGTCAAATTGTGACGATTGATGCGGGTAAAGTGACAACTGTTGATTTTGGTAATAATGATTTACTTCCTTCATCGGAGGGTAGTTAATATAGGAATTGTATAACCGATTAAAAAGAGGAGCATAGTTATGAAAATTAAAGGTATTTTTATTCATCCGATTAAATCTTGTCAAAGAATTGCCCTGAATGAAGCGGAGGTTACGCCGAAAGGTTTTGTTCTGGATCGAGAGTTTATGTTAGTGGATGAAAACCATAAATTCATGACTCAGCGACAAGAATCACAGTTAGCGACTATTCAAATAAAAATAGTCAATAATAATCTGGTTTTATCTGTTAATTCAGCAGAAATTGAACCGTTTATATTAACTCCGAGTTTAACCGGAGAAATGCTAGAAGTTAATGTTTGGCGCGATAATACAATGGCAATTGATCAAGGGGATGAAGTCGCCCAATGGTTTCAAACAGCGTTGCAACTTCCAACGGGTAAAACTTGTCGTTTAGTCCAACAATCTCCTGAATATATTCGCCCAGTTAACCCTAAATATGCCACTCAAGAAAGCGACCATGTTAGCTTTGCAGATGGCTCTCCTTTTCTGTTAACAAATACGGCTTCTTTAGCTGATTTAAATCAACGAATAAAAGTTAATTATCCCGAGCAACACTTAGAATTTCCCATGATCCGATTTCGTCCTAATTTAGTGATTGAAACCGAGAAACCTTTTATTGAGGATACTTGGAAACGGGTAAAAATTGGAGAAATTGAATTTTCTATTATTAAATCTTGCGGTCGCTGTATTGTTATTACAACCGATCAAACCACAGGAGAACGAAATCAATTTACAGAACCTTTGAAGACTTTATCAACATTTAGACAGCAATCGGGTAGAATTATGTTTGGTCAAAATATGGTTCCGCAAAATACCGGATATATTCGGATGAATGATACAGTAAAAGTATTAGAAAATCAGTAAAAATTCGGATAGACTAAATCAGCAATTTCACTAGATTGTATAGAAGCTTTAAAGTTTAACAACAATGGGTATATTGCAATTAGCATCTTACTAATGTTGATAAAAAAGCATGACATATAATCTTCGTATCGCTGATTTACCGACCGATGAACGACCTCGCGAACGATTAATGGCTCACGGTGCAAACAGCTTATCAACGGCTGAATTAATCGCGATTTTACTGGGAACAGGTCAAGGCAAAGGTAAGCTATCTGCGGTGGGTTTAGGTCAATACTTACTCAATCAATTGAGTCAACATCAACGGGAACCTTTAGGGATTTTACGCAATATTAAGGTTCAAGAATTAACTCAAATTCATGGCATTGGTCCGGCTAAAGCTACGACTATTTTAGCTGCAATTGAACTGGGTAAACGGGTGTTTCAATCTCGTCCGCCAGAATTAGCTTTAATTGATAGTCCGCAGAAAGCAGCAGATGCCCTCAGTCATGATTTAATGTGGCAAGTAGAAGAACGGTTTGCGGTATTATTATTAGATGTGAAAAATCGTTTATTAGGGACTCAATTACTAACAATTGGAACCGCTACAGAAACGTTAGCCCATCCACGAGATATTTTTAGATCTATTTTACGTCAAGGGGCAACGCGAGTTATTATTTCTCATAACCATCCGTCTGGTAATCTTGAACCGAGTCCAGAAGATATTGAACTGACTCGTCAACTTTTGCAAGGGGCGCAACTGCTTTCTGTGCCGATTTTAGATCATTTAATTTTAGGGAATGGAGACTATCAAAGTTTGCGTAAACTGACAACATTATGGCAAGAATACCCTCAAGGAGATTAATTTTTAGCAATCAATGAAGAAATAAAAAAGCACCTATACTAGTTGAGCAAAGTCTCATACTCTCTGTGACTACCAATCCAGATCCAATAGTAATCCTGACCCTTCTTGATTGCCAAAGCTCGGTAGCTCTGGGTAACACGAACTGACTACAGATTCTTGCCCACTTTCTTGAAATGCAATGATGGGTGAGATGGGTTACTTTGCCAGACTTGATAAGTTTTTTGAGCTTGCTCTTTTATGGTTTTAGGAAGTACTGCGTAAGCTTGCCAAAAGTCAGGTGTTGTCAAGGATCTCATCTAAATTTTTGACTCGGTTGGCAGCAATATCTCTTTCTGCTCTAGCAATAAGAGCATCTAGCTTTCCTGATTTGAGCTCAGACTTAAGTTGCTGATCCCACATATTATTTATATAATCCTGCAAGCGGGTTGCAAGCTCCCGAATTTCATTGTCTGGCAATTGATGAATAGCAGCTTCGATTTCGTCAATAGTTACCATTAATTGCCCACCATACTAATCTAACACACCGCTATTTTAGCACAACACAACAACATAATAGTGATTACAGCTCTTCATAATAAGAAGATTACTGTAGCTTGCGTAAACTGACAACATTATGGCAAGAATATCCTCAAGGAGATTAATTTTAAGAGAGTACTAAAATGCTTTCTGTTGGGCTACGGAAAAACTGAGTTATGATTTCAAAACTATCTCTCAAAATTTGAATCACTTTTGACGTTGGACTATTACCAATGCGAAGATAAATGAATTTAGGTGGATAGCCATAAAGTAAGCTGCGTTAATAAAAATCGGAGTCTTTGGAAACAATCACAAAATCATTGTTTTTTGCATATTCCCAAATTAATATATCATCCGTCTGAGTGAGTGAGAGGGTTTTGACGTGTTCCGAATGGGGATACAAATCGATAATTTGAGGAATAATTTTGTCTGAGAGGTTTTCATCTAAAAGTAGTTTCACAAGGATGCAATAAATAACTTCTTCTCTCGCTCAGCAGCAAAAGCAAGACAGGCTCTGATATCTTCTGAGGTAAGCTCGGAAAAATCTTCTAAAATTTCTTCTTCTGTCATACCACCCGCCAAATATTCTAGAAGATCAGACACTGTAATTCGCATTCCTCGAATACAAGGCTTGCCGCTTCGTTTTCCTGGTTCAATCGTAATAATATCGTGGTAATCCATAATTTGACAATCTAAAAAAGCACGAATTGGGCTTGAAGTTCGCAGTCTAAACTACAACTTTAACTATAAAATTAACTTCTGATTAAATCACCTCTGTTCAAACAGCAGCTACACTGATTTCATTCTTACATTTACGATGCAATTTAATTATATAATCTCTTTCGCGATATACTAAGCAATACAGGCAACATCAAGGCGATGAAAATGGAAGGTAGATTTTTTAGTAAACCTGATGCCCAACAGCAAGAACGTGTTCCTCCGAAGCAACATTTAGCTAAAAAGTTTCCGGTCTTAACCTATGGAGAAACGCCAGAAATTAGTACGGATGAATGGCAGTTGAAAATATGGGGTTTAGGGACAACCAAAACATTTCGCTGGGCAGATATTATGGCAATGCCGCAACAACAATTTACCGCAGATTTTCATTGTGTGACTCACTGGACTAAACTTGATGTCAAATGGACGGGGATAAAAATCACGGACTTCATGCAACAGGTGAAAATTGATCCTAAAGCGGTTCATGTCATGGCACACTGTTATGGTGGCTACACAACGAATCTTTCCTTAGAAGACTTCTTGCAAGAAGATAACTTTTTAGCTCATACTTTATTCGATGAACCTTTACCGACAGATCATGGTGGCCCGTTACGGTTAGTTGTGCCTCATCTTTATGCTTGGAAAAGTGCAAAATGGTTGAATGGCTTTGAATTTCTCGATGAAGAAGCGTTAGGATTTTGGGAAGTTCGGGGCTATCATAAACGGGGGGAACCCTGGGCAGAAGAACGTTATACTGATGATTAATCCATGTCAGGACACAATACCCAAACTGAACCTCATTCTACAGCCATTCAGTCTCAAGTCTCCCCTTGGCTAACCCCGTTGGCTTATTTTTTGTTTTTTCGTTTTATTCTGCCTGTTTATTTCGGTAAAATTGAAGTCGAGGGAACAGAAAACTTGCCTCAAACTGGCGCGGTGATATTGGCCCCCACTCACCGTTCTCGCTGGGACCCGATTTTGTTAGGTGCGGTTGCGGGTCGTCGTGTAACTGGGCGAGATTTACGATACATGGTGTCACTCAGCCAAACAACAGGGCTACAGGGGTGGTTTATTCGTCGTCTGGGAGGATTTCCGATAGATCGCGAACATCCGGGGACTGCCAGTTTGCGCTATAGTATTGAACTGCTGCAAGATCAACAAGTTCTCGTTCTATTTCCCGAAGGCTATATTTTTTCAGATGATCGGGTTCAGCCGCTACAGTCTGGAGTGGCCCGAATTGCGTTAAAATCCCTCGAGAGTCAACCCGATCTTCAACTCAATATTGTTCCTATCAGTATTCGTTATCAACATCCCGCACCGCCGCCCTGGGGTTGTCGGGTTTGGATCAAAATTGGTTCTGGTTTAAATGTACGAGATTACGATCGCCTTAAGTCTACCAAACAAGCGGCTCAGACGCTAACGACTGACTTAGAAATAGCATTGAAGCAATTACATCAACCTCAGTCAATATAGAGGTTTGAAATGATTTAACCTCTCTACCTGTTTTCCTAATTCAATAAAGTTGAATAAAATTACCGGAATTGATTCTTTCTCCTCAGAATAAGGAAGTGGTAGATGCACCTGATAGTTGTCCCCTGACTTAATGTTGGGGGATTTTTTTTGACAGATTTGATAGCACTGTACCCCAGGGAACATAGAAGAGAAAAATATCCTCGATTATGAATATTATAAATACTCTTATACACACCCGTGAAAATCCGTTATGATAATCTCTTGATCGAGAATACTAAAATTGAATTAATTAATCCGTTTGACAAATAAAACAAACCGAATTTAGCTCAATTGTTTCACTTCTATCACCCCACGAAACATATTCATCCCACAAGCAAACTCATAATTTCCTGTTGTTTTTGGCATAAATTCAACCGCAGTCACTTGATTTAAGGGCAACTTTTTTCTAATCTTAAATTCCGGTAATTGAATTTCTTCTAAACAACTATTGGAGTCCCGTCTATCAAAATTTAGCCGCACAGGTTGATCGACATTCACAACAATTCTATTAGGTTGATATCCGCCATCGACCATAATTGTAACTTCCTGTATTCCCTCTTTTGCTTCCGCCGATTTAGCAGAGGTTTTACCCCCTTTAAACCACCACAATTCTAACCCAATTAACCCGAAGCCTACGGCTGTTACAATTCCCTTAACTCCTAAAGGTTGTTCAAGTTTTTGAAATTGCGTATTGTTTTCTAAGTTAGACTCTGTAGATGAAGCAGAAAGTGCTATTTTACCCGGAGATAGCAGACTAAAACTGACTAAACTACTCATTAATAATATTCTCAACATCGCTTTTCCTTTGTTAAACAGATTTCGGTTTAAAGTTTCGTAAACGCAACGCATTAGTCACCACAGAAACCGAACTAAATGCCATCGCTGCCCCGGCTATAATGGGGTTAAGTAACCAACCAAAAATTGGAAATAAAATCCCGGCTGCAATAGGAATTCCGGCAATATTATAAATAAAGGCAAAAAACAGATTTTGTTTAATATTACTCATTGTTGCTTGAGACAATTCAATGGCTGTGATGATGCCTTGTAAATCTCCCGAAATTAAGGTAATATCACTAGCAGCGATCGCCACATCGGTTCCTGTACCAATTGCGATCCCTAAATCAGCCTGGGCTAAAGCTGGCGCATCGTTAATTCCGTCTCCCACCATCGCCACTGTTTTATCCTCGGCTTGCAACTGACGAATGGTACTGGCTTTTTGGTCGGGGCGAACTTCTGCCAACACCCGCTGAATCCCTACTTCTTTTGCGATAGAATTGGCTGTAGAACGATTATCTCCGGTTAACATTACCACTTCTAACCCCAGCCGTTGTAGCCGTCGCACCACCTCAGCCGAAGAGGGTTTCAACGCATCGGAAATGCCCATAATGCCCTCAATTTCCCCATCTACAGCAATCCAAATTACTGTTTTCCCCAAGTATTCTAACCGTTGCGCCTGTGTTTGTAAGGCTTCTGTATTGATGCCCAACTCTTCCAACCAACGCCCGGTGCCAATTTGTACCTCACGGTCTGAAACGCTGCCCTGTACCCCACTACCGACAACAGCAACAAATTCCTGTATGTCAGTTATTTCTACTTCCTGAGATTGAGCATATTGTACCACGGCTGCGGCTAAAGGATGCTCAGAATTACGTTCCAGACTGGCAGCTAACCGCAATAGTTTTAATTCATTCTCATCTTGTGTCCCCCGCAATGTGACAAAATCCGTTACCGTGGGTTTTCCTTGGGTTAAAGTTCCGGTTTTATCGAGTACAATGGTTTGGATTTTATGGGCTAATTCTAAACTGTCTGCCCCCTTAATTAATACTCCATATTCTGCCCCTTTTCCTGTTCCTACCATCACAGAAGTAGGTGTTGCCAAACCCAACGCGCAAGGACAAGCAATAATTAATACGCCTACAGTTGTAATTAAAGCTAAGGTGAAATTTCCCATGAAATCAAACCAAATAATAAAAGTAAGAATAGCAATGGCAATCACAACCGGAACAAACCAACCTGTGACTTGATCTGCGAGTCGTTGAATGGGGGCTTTTGAACTTTGGGCATCTTGAACTAACTGGACAATTTGGGCTAAAACGGTATCTTTTCCCACGCGAGTTGTACGGAATTTAAACCTTCCTGTTTGATTAATTGTTGCCCCGATAACTTCATCGCCAATTTGTTTTTTAATCCCAACACTTTCACCCGTCACCATCGATTCATCAATGGTAGAATTTCCTTCTATTATTTCCCCATCAATTGGGATTTTTTCACCCGGACGAACTAAGACAATATCTCCTATTTGTACTTGTTCAATTGGGATATCTATTTCTCTATTATCCCGAATAATCCTAGCAGTTTTTGCTTGCAACCCCATCAATTTATGAATGGCTTCTGAGGTTTGTTTCTTGGCGCGATTTTCTAATAATCGACCGAGTAATATTAGTGTAATTACTACAACAGCCGCTTCATAATATACCTGTGGTGTTAAGCCTTGACGGATTAAAAATTCAGGAAATAGGGTAATAAATAACGAATAGAAATAAGCCACACTGGTTCCTAATGCAATCAATGTATCCATCGTTGCGGTATGTTGTTTAAAGGCTTTCCAGGCATTAGTATAAAATTGCCGACCACACCAAAATTGTATCGGGGTTGCTAAGATAAACTGTAGCCAAAAGTTATGTAGCCACATGGGAAAAAACGGTATATTTAACCCTGTCATTGCAGGGATTGAACCAATTACCAATATGGCGCTGATAATCCCACCCACAATCACTTTACGCCGTAGTTGCTGGTTCTCTGAGGTGTCTTCTGGCTGCTCTGATAGCGATTTTTCATTTTCCAGTACGGAAGCGCCATAGCCCACTTTTTCTACCGCATTTTGAATACTTTCTATACTGGTTTGTTGGGGATTATATTGAACTGTTGCTTGTTCTATCGCAAAATTAACGCTGCATTCTTCAACTCCTGAAACCCGATTAATTACTTTTTCAATCGTATTGGCACAAGATGCACAACTCATTCCGGTTATTCTAAAAGTTGTTTTTTCCATAATTAATAAGAGTAAGAATTAAACACTTCTATTTGATTATTTTTAAAACTCATTACATCAAAAGATTCTTTACGATCTCCCATTTCCATTCCGGGCGATCCAACAGGCATTCCCGGAACCACAATTCCTGAAATATTAGGTTTTTTAGCAATTAAATTTTTCACATCTTCAGCAGGTACATGACCTTCGACTAAATAACCATTAATCTCTGCAGCATGACAAGTGGTTAACTGTGTCGGTAAGTTATGTTTTTGTCGAATCTTGTTAATTTCTGCTTCGGGTTTAACGATATCGGTGACATTAAAATTATGCTGTTGCAGATGTTCCACCCAGCCTTCACAACAACCACAAGTCGGTGTCCGATAAACCGTGATATTTAAGTCATTTGCTGCTAATTGAGATGAGGATAAATTTGAAGCTATACCACTGTTAAAAAACGGGTGAGTATCAGTAATAGCGAAATAAGTAACTCCAGCAACTAAGGCTACACTCGCAATTAAAGAGGGTATCCAATAATTAGAGAATTTTTTAGACATCTTTTTTGACCTTATTTAAATTAACGTTACTCGTAACAATGTAAGGCATACAAACCATCATGGTTATGTATTTCTGGTTGGGTTCCTTCGTGACAATACACTTCAACCTCATCCGCTGAATTCATAATATGCAATTGATATTTGTTTCCACCATCTGCTTCTACAATTTTTAACTCTGGAGAAACCGCAGAACTCAGTATTAAACTAGAAGAATTAGGAAATGCATAAGCGATAATGGCAGAAGAAATAACCGTAATAAAAAATGCTGCTACACTTCCAACAATGAATAATAAGGTTTGAGATAGTTTCATCATTTTACGGTTTGCACTTTTCTGCATTATAAATCCTCCATCTCACTGGAGAGTCAAGCCTTAATTTCTAAATTTGCCATCATCCCCAAATCTTCATGATCTAGAATGTGACAGTGATAAACCGTTTTACCCGTAAAATCTCGAAATGCCATCCGAATGACCACTGTTTCCCCTGGCTTCACCAACGTTACATCTTTCCAGGCGGGATAAGGTTCAGGCTGACCATTGCGGCTAATCACTTGAAAAGCGTTACCATGAACATGAAACGGATGATCCATCATCCCAGTATTAACTAATTCCCAATCTTCAACCGTATTCAACTGTACAGATGTATCAATGCGTTCAGACTGATAGGGTTGACCATTAAATAAAAATACCATGCCTTGACCTCTGATCATGCCATGATTCATCTGAAAACGGCGCATTTGTTGGGCTGCGGGTAAAGGGTCAACGGGTATGAGTTGTGTGGGTAAGGTTGGTGTGGCTGGGGTTTGATAACTGACCGTTGCTAAAACTTGAGACTCATCTTCAAAGTTATTTCCCATCATTCCACCTCCCATCATCCCTCGTCCTCTTCCCATCATTCCACCTCCCATCATTCCGCCTCCCATCATCCCCATCCCTCCACGTTGATAAGGTAAATTGAGTAAACGATATTGTCCGGCTTCTTGACTCGGTTGAATTAAGATATCGGCCCTTTCTCCGGGTGTTAATAATAATTCTGTTAATTCTACTGGTTTACTTAACGCGCCGCCATCTGTTGCAATCAGATAAAAAGGATGATTTTCTAACGATAATTGATAAAATCGAGAGGGGGAAGCATTAAGAATTCTGAGGCGTAAAAGTTTCCCATTTGGGATTGTAAAATTGGGGTTAACTTCTCCATTGACAGTAATAACATTACCTTCTCGTCCGGTCATAATTGAAAGTTGTGAGTCGGATAGTCTATTTCCTCGGTTATCTAAGGCAAAATCTTGCAAGACAACAAACTGTTCCGTAGCGGCTTTAATTTCGGGAATTTCATCTAATTTTCCGCGTACCACAAATAACCCGGCTAACCCGCCAAATAGTTGTTCTGCGACTAACCCATGCAGGTGAGGATGATACCAAAACAGTCCGGCTGGATGATTTTTAGCAATATTAAATTCATAACTAAAACGTTCACCGGAGGGAATATGTAAAAATACATTATCGGCATTTCCTGTAATCGGAATATGCAAGCCATGATAATGAATATTAGTGGGTTGAGACAGATTATTGGTGAAGTTTATCCGAACTGTATCCCCCGGCTGAACTTCTAAACGGGGGCCGGGAATTTGTCCGTTATAAGTCATGAGTTTAGCCGTTTTTCCCGCTAAATTAATAGAATGTTCACCCGCTTCTAGGTCTAATTCTAATAACCCTTCCGAACTATTATGACGTTGAGATAAAGCAATAGAAGGCAATATTGCTGTAGAATAACGCTGAGAACTCAATACCCAATTTGCGGCTAAAGCGGTTCCTAAACCCGTCATTCCGAGGGTAATAAATTGACGACGATTAATTTTCATTATCATTATTTTAAAGTTCTAAATTTGGGCAAATAACCCCAGGTTTTTCATTAGGAGAAGTAGACCAATGTTGCAGTAAATCTGTTAATTCTGTTCGCAATAATATTAATTCTGCAATCCGCTGATCGACTTGATTAACTTGTGTTTCTAGCTTTTCTTGAATACTTTTACAGGGTAAATTACCATGATCATAAACAGCTAAACATTCACCGATTTCTTGTAAACTTAAACCCAGAGATTGTAATCGTTTAATGAAGGCTAAGCGGCGAATTACACTCATTTCAAACAAGCGGAATTGTCCGTCGGTTCGTTTAGCTGCTTTTAACAGACCTAATTCTTCATAATAGCGAATTGTTTTGATGGGTACACCACTTTTTGAGGAAACTTCACCAATCTTTAAAAGTTGCGGTTCTTTTACTACCATAACTAATATCCTGTGAGTCTATATTTTTATTATAAACTCTCCAGTTGACTGGAGGTGTAGATAGATTCTATAATTTTTTCTCAGATAGGGTTAATTTTAATTAAATAAAGTATAACTTTTTAGAATTTATTTATTTTGCAGAAGTTCAGCTTGAGAAGAATTTTTTAAATTATCAGATTCTGGATGTAGTTTTGCCTGTTGACTCATTTGTTGCGCTAGATTTAAACAGACACAAAAAGCTGCGATAAAGACTCCTTCTGCCATTAATTTGAGGGATTCTTCTACTACTTTCAAAGAATCATGGACTAATTCTTGATATTGTAAATTTTTTATAAAATACTGAACCAGCGTTTTATCATTAGTATACAAATCAAATATCCCCATTATTATTGTCAAGATAAACCCTATAATGAAAAATTTAAAAGCAGGACGATATCGTTTAAATTCATGCCAAAAGCAATAAATAATGTAAGCCCCAATTATACTATAAGAAATTACGATAATATCATCAATTCTATCCGTTAAAGGGGTTTCTTGAATATCAAATATCCAATGAATCAAACGGTCTGTTGTTTCGTGGACTTCAAACAAATCATCAATTGCTAACAATATAAATCCAATTGTCATTATTTTCCATAAATTAACCGGAGAATTCAAAGCTTTGTATTGAGGATTTGTTTTTTGTCTGAAATAAGCAATCCTTTTAGATAATCCAGCTAAAATTAATAGTTGTAGAGTGGATAGTAAGGTCATAATTTCATATTCTTCAAAATATTCTATCGGACTTTCTTCTTGAAGAATTGCCCAAATAATGGCTAAGAATATCGCACTAAAATTGAAGGCTAGAATTATCCGAATATAGGATGAAGGAGTAGATGCTTTTTTCATCAGTTTATTTCAAACTCGCACAATACATGAAATTAAACTTAATTTAACCCAAAATAATTAGATCAATAACGATTGTCATGCTATTTATTATCAATACTTCAATATTTTAGAGATAGAGAATATTTAGTTAATCTTTTGGCTAAGATATTGATTGAGAATATACAAACATTTCAATCTATTGACCCGTGAAAAGCCGACGTAATCGAGCAAAAAATCCTTCTGACGGGGGATTGAGTTCAAGAAATTCTACATTTTCTCCTTCCAAACGGCGGGCAATATTGATAAATGCTTTCGTCGCGTCTGAGGAAGTTTCTGATAACACTAATGGTTCTCCTTTATTGGTCGAAACAATCACATCGGCATGATCGGGTACGACCCCAAGTAACGGGATAGCTAAAATTTCTTCTACATCCTGCACAGACATCATTTCATTCGCTTGTACCATTTGGGGACGGATGCGGTTAACCAATAAACGAATTTGTTGAACTCCGTTAGCCTCCAATAAACCAATCACTCTGTCTGCATCACGAACCGCTGAAATTTCTGGAGTGGTGACAATAATTGCTTCTTGGGCGGGGGCAATTGCGTTTTGAAATCCCTGTTCAATTCCGGCAGGACAATCAATTAACACATAGTCAGATTTCTCTTTTAACATCTCAACTAATTGTTTCATTTGTTCTGGGTTAATTGCATCTTTAGTCCGGCTTTGAGCCGCAGGCAATAGTACGAGATCCCCTTGTCTTTTATCCTTGACTAAAGCCTGTTCGAGGCGACATTCCCCCGATAGCACTTCAATTGCGGTGTAGACAATTCTATTTTCTAAACCTAACAGTAAGTCTAGATTCCTCAGACCAAAATCCGCATCAATCAAAGCAACCTTGCAGCCGTTTTGAGCGAGTGCCATGCCAATATTCGCTGTACTCGTGGTTTTTCCGACTCCTCCTTTTCCAGAGGTAACAACAATAACACGATTCATATTAATAATAATTAGGTTGATTTTAGTAATTTAATCGGAGGGTGAGTGACACAGAACCAGGGCTGCATGAAATCCATCATCAATTTCACTTTTAATGGAGTGAGACTATACTACCTGATTTGCTCTCCATTTTAAAATGAATCAAGTAACAGAATTAACTAAAGTTGTCCCCGTCTAATTTTACTCATCTCTGAGGCACGAGAGATCCGAATGCCGTCGGTTGTGATATAAGCCACTTCCGGATAAAACTGACTCGGATGATCTTCTGGGCCACGAGCCACGAGATCTGCAATCCGAATCAGAGTCGGCTGCATTTGTAACGCCATCACCCAGCATTTAGAGTCGCCATGAGCACCCGCATGAACAGTTCCGCGCAAACGACCCCAAATCATAATATCTCCGTGAGCCATGATCAGGCTGCCTGGGTTAACATCTCCCATCACCACCACTGACCCCGGATGCCGAATTTCCACCCCAGATCGAAGGGTCATTTTGAGGTATAACGGATCGGCTAACAGTTCTGTCGGGTCGCTGGGCGCTTTGACTAAAGACTTGCCTTCCGGATATTGATCCACACAATAACCGGCTGTGGCAGCAGTAACAGCGGTTTGTCGCCGACTGGTTTGAACTCGGGTGAGGTTCAGTTTTGCCTTAGCCAAAGTTTGAACAATATCTTGTAATTGTCGGCTGTCTAGCAAGCGGTTTCCTGCCATTAAATGAACTGCAGTACCGGGCTGCCATTTTTGCCTCACTGCATTGATGCGGAATTGCAGTTGCTGTAATAATTCTGTCCAAGGAAGCAAACTTTGAGCCGGAGGTTGTGAAGTCTCAGTTTCTGAGTCGGTGGGCAGAAAGAGTAAGAAATGATCTCCCTCAACTTTAAATCGGACTTGTAGCTCAAAAACGGGGGAAAGTAAAGGTAATGTTTTACTTGGGGGGGGTAAAGCGGGATTAGAAGGATTGTCAGAAGTCATCAAAAATTTTGGGTCTGAAACCCCGTTCTTCTAGGACGGCTATACGTCCTATTTTAACACGATCACAAAGGATATGTTAAAATGTGAGGCATGACGGAGAAAGCCTATCGTTACCGATTCTATCCAACTCCTGAACAGGAAAATCTGTTAAGGAGAACATTAGGATGTGTTCGTCTAGTGTACAACAAAGCGCTCTCCGCACGCACCCTTGCTTGGTATGAATGCAAACAGAGGGTTGGATATTCTCAAACTTCTTTGATGCTAACAAGCTGGAAAAAACAACAACAGTTAGACTTCTTAAATGAAGTGAGTTGTGTCCCGCTTCAACAAGGATTGAGGCACTTACAAACGGCGTTTACCAACTTCTTTGCAGGGAGAGCTAAATATCCAAACTTTAAGAACAGAAGCAATGGTGGAAGTGCTGAGTTTACCCGCTCAGCTTTCAAATTCAAAGAGGGTGAAGTCTACTTAGCTAAATGCTCTGAAGCGTTACCAATTCGTTGGAGTCGTCAACTTCCCTTAGGGATTGTACCTTCAATGATTACAGTTAAATTAGATCCAAGTGGTCGGTGGTTTGTCTCTTTGAGAATTAACGATCCAGCTAAGGGGAAGTTAAAACCTGTTAAGAAACAAATTGGCATTGATCTTGGAGTTAGTAACCTATTTACAACGAGCGACGGCCAAAAAGTAACTAACCCTAAACACTTTAATCGGCTCTATAAGAAGCTTCGTGCTGGTCAAAAAGCCTTAAGCCGCAAGCTAAAAGGTTCAAAAAATAGAGAAAAAGCCAGAGTCAAAGTAGCAAGGATACAGGCGCGTATTGCTGATTCTCGGCGTGACTATACCCACAAGTTAACAACTCAACTGATTCGTGAAAACCAAACAATCGTAGTTGAAGACTTAGCTGTGAAGAATATGGCTCGTAACCATAAGTTAGCCAGAGCTATTAGTGATGCAGGTTGGGGAGAGCTTGTCGGGCAGCTCGAATATAAAGCCTCATGGTACGGGAGAGAATTAATCAAGATTGACCGTTGGTTCCCCAGCTCAAAACGATGCTCAGACTGTGGATATATTGTCAATAAAATGCCATTGAATATCCGGCAGTGGGATTGTCCTCAATGTGGGACAAAACACGACAGAGATATCAACGCATCAATTAATATTTTGGCGGCAGGGCAAGCCGTGTCAGTCTGTGGAGCGACTGTAAGACCTGAACAGAGCAAGTCTCGCAAGGCAGGTGCTATGAAGCAGAAACCTAAGTAGTGATGCTTGGGAATCCTAGCCGTCAAGGAGGCAAAATCGAGTTCCTGCAGTGGACAGAATAATTTTTTATCTGATCGGAAATTGGATTTAATTTTTCAAGACTAAATTATTCAGCATGGTATTCATTTTACTCAGACATTCGTCTGCCTCTTGTTCTGCAATAGATTCTGCCATAATTCCGGCTCCGGCGTTTAAATAAACTTGGTCAAGATATTGATAAGCTGAACGAATCGGAATCGCTAAATCCGCTTGGCCCTGACTATTAATCCAACCCAGACCCCCTGCATAAAGTCCCCGTGCTTCGTCTTCGAGTTGATCGATGGCGGCGATCGCAGCCGCTTTCTCAATACCCGAGACAGTCACAGCCGGAAAGAGTGCTTTAATCGCATCCCAGGGGGTTTTCTGCGGTTGTAATTGCCCGATCACTTGTGAGGATAAATGCTGTACATAACGATATTGTTTGACTTGCATAAAATCCTGAATTTTGATGGTTTCGGGCTGACAAATACTCCTCATTTCTTGTTGAATATGCCAAATTGATAGGGCGTGTTCTTTGACTTCTTTCGCCGTTGTAAATAATTCTTGTCGCAGACGCGCATCTTCAATCTGGTTCTGCGATCGCGGTCGAGTTCCGGCTAAGGGATTAATCAAAACTTGGTGATGGGGGTAAATTTCCAGCAACCCCTCGGGACTAAAACCCACTGCCTGAACATCCCCCAATTTCAAACAATAAGATCGGTGATTATGATTTTGTTGAATTCCGAGTTTATAAGTATTAAAAATATCTAATTCTTGTTTCAACTTAATCGAGCGACATAAAATCGCTTTTTGTAGCTTTCCTTGCTGAATCGCTGTTTTTAAACTATTCACTCGCTCAATATATTGTTGAGCATCTAACGAAAAATTATATTGACTTTTGACAATATTTTCTTCTCCTTTTGGACTACCTTGACTTAAAATATCTTTAATTTCTGAGAAAGATTCGACCGTTCTAATAAAAATTTCTGTTTGACGGATATAAATTTCTGTTTTAGGGACAAAAAAATAAAGTAAAGGTTGCTGAATAACTTTAGAATAAGAATAGTAAAAACCCGCAAAATCAAAACTAATATATCCGTAAGCCGTCCAATTTTCAATCGGCAAACTATTTAATCCTTGCTCAACTTGCTGCAGGGGACGATCGACAAATTGAGTTTGAGTGTGACCTTGATAACGGATTGAAACCTTCTCCGAACTGACAGCAACGCTCGCCAAAGTATTAGCCGCAATCCGGACTTCGGATTGATTTTGATACAGCAGATAATCTGATAAAAAGCCAGCATCAATCAACTGCTGCAATAACAGCAATGGATCGGACTTGCCGGGAATATATTCTTCTTGATACGTTACTGTTGTTCCCATGCTTTGCAGATTTCAGTGATGGTTCTACCCCGCCCTTCAAGCTAACACAACCGGGCATCTGAATCATTCAAAAAATAACTCACGGTTGTGGGCTTAACTAATATCCTGGAGTAAACCTCTCTGAGTCGTGCTAATACAATCTCAACGTTTGTTTTCTCCGAGCCATTATCATAACATTGCCGATGATCAACTACGCCATCGGTTCAATTTAATCACTTCTGACTCAGTCGTCGATACACAGTCACTAACCCGTCAGCCTCTCCCACATTGCCGGGAAACAATACCACGGGTAAGTCGGGAAACTGAGGATGATTACTTGAGGTTTTGACAATCGAACATCCCGCCAAAACTTGACCCAACAGTCGCGCTGTGGTTAATGCGAGTCCGTCACTGAGAACATCATTTGAGGTAATTCCCCCTTTACTAATCAGAAAACTAATATCTGTCGGTAAACCCCGAACAATATCCATTAATAAAGCCGAGACTGCCGTCCCAAATTCTAAGCGAACTTCAACTTGATTAAAAGTCAGTTCTTGACGACTGGTATACACCACAGGGGTTTTCCCTTCTGCGTAAACGGTGTGGAGGCGTTCTAGGGTTTGACTCAAAAGAGCATCCCGCGATCCCTCACCGCTGGGTAATAATTGAGCAATATCGACCTCTATTGCGGCAATATCGGGTTCAGTTAATAATTGTTCAAGCTGTTGAGTTGATTTTTTCACATGAGACCCAACAATCACAACCCCTGGTTTTTGACTGCGGGCATATTTCGCCATTTCTTCGGCGGCAACGGGTTGGGGACCAAGGGCAGCCAGAGAAGTGAGGATACTGGCAGCGCTACGAAACAGAAACCGTTTACCCCGACTGGCAACGGCGAGAACATCCGATGCAAAGCGATCAAAATCTGCTTGAGTTTCCCCATCAACCACGACACACTGATTATTTTGTAGCTGCATTAACTTCGGTTGAACCCCGGCGCGAATATCCGCCAAACATATACGTTCAACCGACTCAGCCGGAATTTGACCTTGAGTTTTTTCAGCCACGTATTCTGGTAAGAAGCTGTGGTGATAACCAAATACAGAATCAGATGCAAACTCAGTTTGATGAACCGGAGTTAGTTCTCCATCTACCCTTAAATAATGAACGCTTTCTCGGGTAATGCGTCCCCCTTCAAAAAAGGCAGGAATCAGAAAATGGGCATCAAACGGCCCGAGTTCAGTGGCAATTACATCGGTTTCTACTGGATAATGACCCCGTAATGTAGAATCCGATCGACTGACGACTAAGAAGTCTGTGACTGAAGTTTCTGAAATCGCAGTTTTTAAGTTTTGAGTGACTTCACGGGTAATGGTCGCCGCCTGTTCTGGAGTTAGGGCGCGGGTATTGGTGAGGATAAAGAAAATAGGAGATTGATCCTCTAAACCGAGGCGCAGGGTATCAACATCCCAACGAGTCAGTAATAAACAACTATGAACAGTTTGAGATCCGGTGGGATCATCATCGAGGACGATTATTTTAGGTTGCATCCGCCGCTTGTCTGAACCAACAACATTAAACACAGCCTATCATCGAACGGTCTATATTGAGTTATGAGTCAGAAAGACAAGGTAGACTTGGGGGACAAACAGACAAACAGACTTGGGAGAGTAAGAAGTATGTCGTGACGTTGTATGTGTCTGTACACGCCCGTCTGGAGTGGGGTTTATGACTATAGTCAAAGATTTCTACCCCCTCTATAGGCAAAGTGGCTCATGAGCAACACCCCCATACCGCACCCCATCATCGCGATCGCAAAGCGCTACTGTTTATTCGCTTTTCCCAACTCTAATGATTGATTTTGAATGTGTTGAAGTTCTGCTTGCACATCAGTCACAATTTGTAGCGCTTCGTTTAATATTCTTCCCTGTTGTGTGCTGCGATTGCTAATTTGTAATCCGGTTAAAGCGGTTAAATTTGTGGCGAATAAATGATCGTGATGGGCTAATAATTTTTTATTTTTTCTTAAAATTCGCTCGCTTTTCATCGCCCTGATCAAATCTTCTCTCACCAATTTCATCGCCGAAATAATCTGTGGTCGATTATTGAATTTAATGTGAGAATTACCCACTGATTCCAGTTCATCATTCAGGTTAATTGCTTTAATGATTGCATTATATTGATTAATACTATCTAGAATTCGGATGAGATTGCGGTGTTTGATGCTTAATATTATTTTGTAGCAATCTTCTAAAATTAGTCCCCCCACCAAAAGACCATGAATAATAGCCAGTAGCTGCCGATAACCTGGAAAAACTAAAGCCAAAATTAGATAACTTAGTAAGACCAAAAGACTGATACTAAATGTTTTAACACCTTCCTGAATAAAATTTTTAGCAATAGCTGGCTGATGAATCTGCTTCACATTGACACCAGTCAATCCTTTAATTTCTCCTCGGTTTATTTCTAATCCAATTAAGTCAGGCTGCATAATTTTACATCATAATAATAAGTATTATAGCGCTATCCGAAGCGGCGCTTACGAGCTGGTAATCTTGCTATAGTAGAGCCAAATATAGAAATATCCTAATATGAAATCATTAAATATTTGTGTGCATTTGATTCAGGAGAAACATCCCCCCTGTATCCCCCAAAAAGGGGGAGCTGAGAGCCATCTTGATCTGTAGCATAACTTTTGATATTTCATATAACTAATCTGCGGAATGCTATCACTTGATTCATCAACAAAAAATTAACTTATTATTGAGTTTGATATCGATCATTTAAATACATTATTTTTATCTAAAAAAGGCTGATATTTTACTTTGATTTTATTCTGCCAAAGTTGCAACTAACGACATGTTTTTTGCTTTTTTTTATGCTTTACGAAAAGCCCATTCGAGTATAATCGGCAGGGTTTTTTTTGCTTCTGCATATTCTTGATTCAGTAATACTAATTATTTTAATTATAGAGTAATAGGGCGTTGTCCTAATATACATTTTAAAATAAATTCATCATAGCGATCGCCTAATAGTTCATAGGTTCTAGATGCTACTTTATGGCTATTGGCGCGTTCACTCGGATTTAAGAAAGTGAGTAAAGGAGCCAGTCCTGTGACTAAAATTGAAAAGATTAGATGTAAGATCTTGAAAGAATCTGAGTCATTATTTCCCGTTTCAGACATCACTTGAACACTCGCGCTTTGCCGCCAAAATAGTACTCGCAATTCCAATATAAAGACTTGCATTTGACCAACGAATCGACACAGATGAATGCGCCCAGGATATAATCCGACAAATATTTCTTCTGTCTTCAGCCCGAGCTAAAATATCTTCACGTTTTACAGAATGAAGTCGATCATCTGGGTGAGGAATGGATGGGGAGGCATTACGATTCATAGGTTTACTGTTATGGAAAAGTTTATCAAATATTTTAACCCAAACTCATGCTTTTGTAGAATAAAGAAAGCATTTATGTGATAAAAATAGTTGAACTAAACTTTAACTTAATTCCGTCAGATCGATCTTTACAGGTAACCAGAGGAAAAAGGTAGAACCCTGGCCGAGTTGACTTTCGACCGTCACATTTCCTCCCATAATCTGAGAGAGTTTTCTCACAATAGCTAAACCCAAACCAATACCGCCATGCTTACGAGTGGTAGACTCATCGACTTGAGTAAACGGTTCAAAAATCCGAGATTGTTCCTCTAAACTAATACCAACACCAGTATCATGACATTGAATCAGCAGCCAGTTTAAATCTTGTGGGCAGGATAGAGCAGAGGGTTGTAAAGTCATATAGTGGGAAACTTGCTGAGATAACAGACGATCGGAAACGCGCTCTAAAGTCAGTAGAATTGTGCCCTGCTCAGTATACTTACAGGCGTTACTCAATAGATGAAATAAGCATTGACGTAGGTTGAGCCAATCGAGATAAACTCGATCAATTTCATTGAGAAAACGAACTTCTAATTGATTTTTATTTTTGTCAAACTGGTGTTGAACTTGATGCACAACTTCTTGAACTAATGACTTCAGTTCAAAGCTAGAAGGATGCAATTGAGACTGATCTACGTCTAGTTGAGACATTTCTAAAATATTATTAAAAATCTCAAGTAACTGCTCACCCGAACGATTAATCTGTTGTAAATCTGGGATCATATCTTCTTGGTGTTGTTCTTCAGCTTCCATTTCGAGTAATTGACTATAACCAATAATGGCATTAAGGGGGGTTCGTAGTTCATGACTCATTAATGCTAAAAATTGACTTTTAGCACGATTTGCTTTTTCTGCGGCTTCTTTGGCAACGGTTAACTCTTGGAGTGAGAGTTTAAGTTGATGTTGAGTGTGGCGTAAATTGTGTAATGCTGTGGTTAGTTCGGTAGTGCGTTCCTCGACTCGGAGTTCGAGTTTTCGGGTTAATTGCCGTAAGGTTAAATGAGTTTTCACCCGCATCAGCACTTCTTCTGTTTGAATGGGTTTAGTAATGTAGTCTACACCGCCCACCTCAAACGCTTTGACTTTATCCAGAACATCATCTAAGGCGCTTAAGAAAATAACAGGGATATCTTGGGTTTTGGTGTCGGCTTTTAATTGCGTGCAAACTTCATAGCCACTCATCTCCGGCATTCTAATATCGAGTAAAATTAAGTCCGGTGGCTTAATTGCAACCGAGCGCAGTGCCATCTGACCATTAAGCGCTTTACGCACTGAATACTGCTGTTGATCAAGAATAGCAGACAAAAGAACCAGATTATTTGGAGTATCATCCACAATGAGAATATCAGGTTTAATGTTCTCAATCGAAGTTTGATTCATGATGGGACAGATTGAGATTTGAGATTACTGGCAATGAGATAAGCAAGCGATTACTATAGTTACCGACCATGTTATCTGAAATTAGGAAAGAGTACTCGTGCAATCGACAGATTCTACTCCTTCCTAATACCCACAGACAGAGTGTGTCTGCGACATTGTCAGCTCAATGTTATTGCGCGCTCACCTTATTGTTATTTATGGCAGATACGCCCTTGATGCCACAGTGTAACAACACATCATTCGTTACAACTCGAGTCTAACGATATGCAGATTTAATCATTATTTTACTCAATTTTGTAGATTTAGCGATTCCGATGTGATGTTGTTTGGGTTGTTTTCGTAGCCGTAGAGTAAAGACGTTACATGTAACGTCACGACAGAACATATAACGTCACGACAGAAATCACAAGGAGCATAGATTTAGGCTCTTTTCTGATGATTTCACAATACCCAATTTTAATGCACAAGAATAACACTACAATCGTTATGCTGTGATCTCGTCTCAATTTAGGTAATAACAGTCGGTTTTTCTCGTCCGGTTAACGTTTTAATCTGAGCAATTTCATCTGCGATTTGAATCAATTCAGCCAACGCCTCTTGTGGATCTAAATCATGTTTGCTGGCATCGGGTTCATAACTTTCTAAATAGACCCGTAATGTTGCGCCTTTGGTTCCGGTTCCAGATAAACGAAATACAATCCGAGAGCCATCTGTAAACCCAATCCGAACCCCTTGTTTTTCAGCGACACTTTGATCGACCGGGTCGCTATAGCTGAAATCATCACAATATTCGACTTGATATTGACCAAATGTTTGACCTTTAAGTTCAGACATTTTTGAGCGTAACTGACTGATTAATTGATTAGCCGGGTCGCTTTCGACTTCTTCATAATCATGCCGACAATAATAATTGCGACCGTATTCTTGCCAATGATTTTTAACAATTTGTTCGACAGATTCTCCCCGCACGGCTAATACATTCAGCCAGAATAAAACCGCCCAAAGTCCGTCTTTTTCACGCACATGATTAGAACCTGTCCCGAAACTTTCTTCACCACAAAGCGTTATTTTCTCTGCATCTAATAAATTGCCGAAAAACTTCCACCCGGTAGGCGTTTCATAACAATCCATTCCCAGTTTTTTTGCCACTCGATCCACCGCTTGAGAAGTCGGCATTGATCGCGCCACCCCAGCTAAGCCATCTTTGTATCCGGGGACTAAATGAGCATTGGCAGCTAATACCGCTAAACTATCACTCGGTGTGACAAAGAAATGACGACCTAAAATCATATTGCGATCGCCATCGCCATCAGAAGCCGCCCCAAAGTCGGGTGCATTATCACCAAACAAAACTTCGACTAAATCATGAGCATAAACTAAATTCGGGTCAGGATGTCCACCGCCAAAGTCTTCTAGGGGTTCACCATTTTGTACGGTTCCCTCGGGTGCGCCTAAGCGTTGCTCAAAAATGGCTTTGGCATAGGGGCCAGTTACGGCATGGAGAGAGTCCATACACATCCGAAAACTGCCATTTGTCAGCATTTGACGAATTTGATCGAAATCAAACAATGACTCCATCAACGCCATATAAGGCTGAATTGAATCAATCACCTCAACCGTAAGAGTTCCCAGTTTGAATGTCCCAGGACTATCTAAATTGATATCTCCCCCGTCTAAAATTTTGTAGGAGTCGATCTCTTGACTGCGTTTGAAAATTGCCTCTGTGACTTTCTCGGGGGCAGGCCCACCGTTACTGGTGTTGAATTTCACCCCAAAATCTCCATCAGGGCCACCGGGGTTGTGACTAGCGGAAAGGATAATTCCGCCGAATGCTTCATTTTCACGAATAATACAGGATGCGGCGGGGGTCGATAAAATCCCTTTACAACCCACCAACACTTGTCCGATGCCGTTGGCTGCCGCCATTTTCAGAATGGTTTGAATGGCTGGACGGTTGTAATAGCGACCATCCCCACCCACAACTAGGGTTTGACCTTCTAGTTTATCTTGGGTATCGAAAATAGATTGAATAAAGTTTTCCAGGTAATGGGGTTTTTGAAACACAGGGACAGCTTTCCGCAGTCCTGAGGTACCTGGCTTTTGATCGGAAAAAGGTTGAGTTGAAACTGTACGGATATTCATACCAAGGATAGTTAAATGTAGGTTTGCCCATGTTGTATCTTCACATGAATCTCACACCTGTTACAACAGCAAAGCAGCAAGGATAAGCTATTGTGGATCTCAACAATGTTAGTAATATTCTTTTTATAGTCTGTTTATTGAAATTATTGCATCTTTCACTCACTCTCAATATCAGATTCTAAGATTAAACTCCCGGCGGATTTATTATTATTAGAATTAGAATAAAATCGCCAATGTTGTTGATAAAATTGAAAGAAGTTTTGACCTAAAATTCCATCAATACCTAATAGATCTAAGACAGAGGGAGAATTTAAAATGACCACGCCTAAATTCTGTTGTTGATATTGATTAATTGCTACGTTTTCTAAAACCGAATAATTCGCATCTTCTAATCCACAAAATCCTTGAATTTGAATAGGTTCTATTCCTGATTCATTTAACCTTAACTGGTTTGCTAACTGCTGAGAAATGAAAATTAAATCAGCGCCCGTATCCAACATAAAAGTAAAATCGCCTTGATTATTAATTTTGACCGCAGCCAGCATCACGCCCAATTCTTCTTGTAAAATTATTGCATTTTCTTGTAAATTTTCAGGTAATAGTGAAGGTTTTAAAAGTTGTAGCTGTTGCGTTTTTGGATTAATTTTTAGATCGAAGTTTCTTAGCACATCCATCCCCAACACACCAGATAAGTTTTGAGGGATAATTGTATTCGTAAATTCTAATGCTTGTAATTGTTTTACCTCAACTTGATTCATTTTAACCAGAGGCAAAGAATGTAATATTGCGCTCATATCCTCGCAGTCATCCCCGGCAACGGCTGAGGTTAATTCTTCACTTTTTATCGCTGTACCCACTAACCCTAATTGTTGAACTAATTTAGACGCAATCATCGTAGTCGATGCGCCTGTATCTAATAAAAAATTACCCTCAATATTACCAACATTTAGAGGAATAGTAAAAACTCGGCTATTTTCTAATCGTTGTAAATTAACTGTTGTTTCTCCCGTAACCGTTGCTGGGGGAATATTGAGATCTTTTAGAGGAACAATAGCATCTAAACTTTGATTATTTGTGATATCAGTATTTTGAGCAATGGCATAATCACTCAAATTGATAACTTTAACTACTGGGAAAATTGATAAAAATCCCAAGCCTATCATTGAGATTAAATGAATTAGTTTCATCGGAATATAGCGTTTTCTAATAAATAGTCGCTCAAAAACTCTCTATCTTATTCCCTCTATGTCATAAGTGTCTAGTTGGTTGATTAAAAACGCACTCTGACAATAAGCAATACATAAAAATCAAATTAAATATAGCGTTTTCTACTAAATAGTCGCTCAAAAACTCTCTATATTATTCTCTCTGTGTCATGAGTGTCTAGTTGGTTGATTAAAAAAAATTTCACGAAAATAATAAACCAGATCTTAAAAAAAGATAATTGTCCTCAATTTATAGAAAAAGCCGTGATACTATCCATATCTTATGAGCTAGGGGTGCCTGCCGTTGAGTCCAGGCTGAGAGACACCCTTGGAACCTGAGTCCGGCTAGTACCGGCGTAGGGAAGCGAACATTAGAGGAATATTAAAAATGCGGACAGAATTGCGTGCCAAACGTCAGGGTCAAAAAAATGTATCTCAGATGCATTATGCTCGTCAAGGTGTAATCACCGAAGAAATGCATTATGTCGCCAAACGGGAAAACCTTCCGGTAGAATTAATTCGGGATGAAGTAGCGCGGGGACGGATGATTATTCCCGCCAATATTAATCATACAAATTTAGAGCCGATGTGTATCGGTATTGCCTCTAAATGTAAGGTAAATGCTAATCTTGGTGCTTCTCCTAACTCTTCTGATTTAGCTGAAGAAGTCGATAAGTTAAAATTAGCAGTAAAATATGGCGCAGATACCGTCATGGATCTCTCTACGGGTGGCGGTAATTTAGACGAAATTCGTACCGCTATTATCAACGCTTCTCCAGTACCTATCGGTACAGTCCCGATCTATCAAGCCCTCGAAAGCGTTCATGGTAACATTGAGAAACTCACCCCCGATGACTTTCTCCACATCATCGAGAAACACGCTCAACAGGGTGTAGACTACATGACGATCCATGCGGGTATTTTAATCGAACATTTGCCTTTAGTTCGTAACCGCATTACCGGAATTGTATCTCGTGGCGGCGGTATTATTGCCCGGTGGATGCTGCATCACCACAAACAAAATCCCCTGTATACTCATTTTGACGAGATTATTGAGATCTTCAAGAAATACGATGTTTCCTTTAGTTTAGGGGATTCTCTGCGTCCGGGTTGTACCCATGATGCCTCCGATGAAGCCCAACTGGCTGAACTTAAAACCCTCGGACAACTGACTCGCCGCGCCTGGGAACATGACGTGCAGGTGATGGTAGAAGGGCCAGGACACGTCCCCATGGATCAAATTGAGTTCAACGTCAAAAAACAGATGGAAGAGTGCTCAGAGGCTCCTTTCTACGTGCTGGGGCCATTGGTGACAGATATTGCACCCGGTTACGATCATATTACTTCGGCTATTGGGGCAGCGATGGCCGGATGGTATGGTACGGCGATGTTATGTTATGTCACGCCTAAAGAACACCTAGGTTTACCCGATGCAGAAGATGTCAGAAATGGTCTGATCGCCTATAAAATTGCGGCTCATGCGGCTGATATTGCTCGTCATCGTCCGGGAGCACGCGATCGCGATGATCAACTGTCTGAAGCCCGTTATAACTTCGACTGGAACCGTCAATTTGACCTATCCCTCGATCCAGAAAGGGCGCGGCAATATCATGATGAAACCTTACCCGCTGACATTTATAAAACCGCTGAATTCTGTTCCATGTGTGGGCCGAAATTCTGCCCAATGCAAACAAAAGTTGATGCGGATGCGTTGACGGAGTTAGAGAAGTTTTTAGCCCAAGAGGACGAGAAAAAAGAACTCAGTCCTTCTGTGTAAAGTAATAGAAACCATTATTAGGCCTCGTTTTTTCGGGTAAAAATAGCAGGCTGTTCAATACCTGTCCTTTTCTAGAGTTATTTGAATTCTGAGTTTAAAGGACGGGTATCTTTTTATTGATTGAAAATTATTAATAAAAATCACCACAGAAACACAGAGAAACAATATTGTCAGATCTAAATCAATATTGATAAATTCCGCCGTTTGACTGAATATTAACTGTACTTTCCCCAGAAGGATCAGTGCTTTGTCGAACTCTAATATTAACAGTATTATCTTCTGTGACTGCAATATTAAATTTTAAGCTAACTTGACCCGTGCTAGTAGGATTAATTAAAATATAAGCATCTTTCGGCAAATCGGTTAATTTTCCTGTTTTACCCGCTGCCACTCGTCGGATATTCATTTCTTCTGTTGTTAAACTGTATTCTAAATTAACCCCAGATCGATTAATAATATTAACTTGAATTGCTGCCTCTGGGTTGACTCGCGCCACAGGTTGCCAAAAGCCAGGGCTATATGTTTCAGCAGGGGGATTTTGTGCCAGACTATTAGAGTGAAAGATTGGCATCCCAATACTCAATAGACTAACGATTACACTAATTAGTTTAATTCTGTTGAAGCGATTCATTTCTCTACCTCTACGACACCTACTGATTTAGACTTTAAACGGTGTAAAAAGTTTCAAAAAGAATATTAACTGGACTTTGTCATATATATGTAGCTAGGATTTTTAAGTTTGACGAGTATAGCGATGTTTCACACCGATGGGGAAATACTCAGGATATCCGGTTAACTTTAAAACGATTTTAAAGGTTTGTTGTTAAATGGGAACATAGTTGACCATTACGGCATAATTGATTTAAAGGATAACGACGCAAATAGTTATCTTTGGTTAACAATGGTAAGGCTTGGAAGTCTTCCGGAGTCTGAATTGATGCCGCAGAAATGTTATGTTCAGCAATGTAACGCCTGATAAGCTGGAACTGTTGCCGCAATGCGATGAAACAACTCAATACTAGACTGTAAACCTCCTTCTGAGGAACCCTCTAACAACACCGCTAAAGGTGTTTCCTGAAAGGTTTTAAATGCTTGAATTGTCCGTTGACGTTGTTTTTCCTGCATTTTGGTCATCTCCCTAATGCAAATGCTACCCTCAATGAAAGTGTATCTTATGGTTTGCATTTAAACTTAGTATAGCGCCTCCCACTCATGAGTAGTCCTATTTCTCCTGGTCTTCTGCTTAGAAATCATTACTTAATTATTCGTCAATTAGGGCATGGTGGTTTTGGACGAACTTATTTAGCAAAAGATCAATATCGGTTTGATGAATTGTGTGTTCTCAAAGAATTTGCCCCCCAAGTTCAAGGGAGTTATGGGTTAAAAAAATCAGAGGAATTATTTGAACGCGAAGCCCAAACCCTCTACCGTCTCAGCCATTCTCAAATCCCTAAATTTCGGGAATTATTTCGAGAAAAAATTGATGGAAAAGGGTATTTATTTGTTGTTCAAGATTATGTAGAAGGATTAAATTATCGAGAGTTACTACATCAACGCCAGCAGCAAAACATAGCTTTTACTGAAGCTGAAATTATACAATTAATGCAGCAGTTATTACCCGTTTTGGCTTATATTCATCAACGAGGTGTGATTCATCGTGATATTTCTCCTGATAATATTATTCAGCGTCAATCTGATGGATTACCCATCTTAATTGATTTTGGAGGCGTTAAGCAAATTCAAGCAAAAATAGACTCAGGAAATCATTCACATCCTACTCATGGAACCCCTGCAACTCGCCTGGGCAAAGTAGGATATGCCCCGGATGAACAAATGCGTTTAGGTGTGGTTTATCCCCATAGTGATTTGTATGCTTTAGCCGCAACTATCTTAGTATTACTAACAGCGAAAGAACCACAATATTTAATTAATAGTCAAGACTTAAGTTGGGATTTTCAACAGGTGAATGTCAGCCCACAATTTGCAACTATTTTAAATAAAATATTAGCACCGCAACCGGGCAATCGCTATCCCACCGCACAAGCGGTTTTGCGAGCCTTAGAAGCCGTGCAGCCAGCCGTTGAACCGATGACTCAACCCCCTCATCATTTAGCTGTAACCGCGCCTGTTGTTGCCACTCAACCGCCCCTACCGATACAACCGGGAGTCAGTGCCCCCATCGCGACAGTTTCTTCGACCTCTCAACCATCACAACCGACTAAAAAAGCCTCAAATGTACAGACTACAACCCAAACTTCATCGTTTTGGAAAACAATATTATTAGTGGGAAGTACAATGATTTTAATGGGGTTTATCGGATGGTTAGGGGGAAATTGGTGGGTGAGTGAGAATTCTCAGGATGAAACAGAAGATATTACTGATTTAACAGAAACACAACGACAACAAAAAATTGCAGATTTTAGGCGTAGTTTAGATATTAATTATGGCTTTTTTACTGCGTTAGTAGATGAAGAATTTTATCGACAGTATCCTGAAAGATCTGGACAACTTACAGATACTCCAGCCGATCAAATTTGGCGGCAACGTTGGGATCAAGTCGCTTATGAATTGTTGAATAAACTTGAGGATTTAAGTTCATCTTCTCGTGAAAAATTAGGTCGATTTAGTCGGAGTGATATTAATCAATGGAAAAGGGATATAAATCAGTTAAATTTGAGTAGTCAAGCACTTTATGATTTATCAGATGCTCAATTTTTTTATTGGTTTCCAGATTATCCTCGGAATCAAAGTATTCTTAATCTATCTATGGGTCAAGTTTGGCAAGGAATTACAGCCGATAAATTACAACAATTGAAGGATAAAAATAGATTAGAAAAAATTCAGTTTCCTCCTCAAACGACAAGTAAAACAATCAAAGGAAAACTGAAGCCAGGAAACGGAAAAGCCTATATTGCTAACTTAAAATCTGGACAATCTTTACAAGTGAATTTACTTTCCCCTAATGATTCTACTTTACTTTCAATTTATACACCCATTCCGGGTAAATCTTTATTAGAAGATTCTCGAATAAGTGATTGGTCAAGTGTAACTCGTTATTCCGGTTATTATGAATTTGTGATTGTATCCAATACTGAAGAAACGATTGAGTATGAATTAATCATAACAGCAGAATAGTTAATCTTTAAATTACTATTGTAAATCACAATAACTTAAACGTTGAACATAGGCCGCAAAAATTGTAGCCGCTGTTTCTGTTCCTACTCCATAACAAGCACGTTTTCGCCAAGCAATAACGGGTAAATGACCCGAAGGAATATTTTGGATAAACTTTAGTTCATCATAATACTTCCAATTTTCCCCGTTTCGCCAACCAACGCGATCGCAAAAATAACTATATTCTTCTGCCACACTTTCCCAAATTTGTTGTTGTACCGTTAAACCGAATAATCCCTGACTATAATAATTCCATAAATAATCAATTGTTCTTAAATCAGTACAAGGGAAATTGTTAATATCCTCCATTTGTAACCAACCCTGTTCTTGTCTACCTGCAATATAAAGGATAATTGCCCAAGTATATTCATCTGCTGCCCGCCAATCTTTTGCCGCTAAAATTTCCATTAAAGGATTATAATCCATCCCCACTTCTGACCAAGATTGGTTACTTTCTTCCTTATTTTCTATCCAGTTATCAAAGCGAGACAGAATAGAATTAACCTTTTCTGGATTAAGAACTTCAAGATGATATAAAACCCATTCTAATTGATTTTGTAAATCAGTCCGTTCTTGAGTTGCTTGTTGAAATTGTATTTCTAATTGTTGTAATCTATCTGATATATTATCTAAGCTAGAATTATAATTTAAACGATGCCATACTTTTTTAGCCCATTCTAATCTAATCCGATCTAAAGATGAATGATTAGGTGTAAGTTGCCAATCACATACCTGACAAACATCTGGTATTTCTTCTAAATATTGATTTTCGCAAACTGGACATTTAAACATTTAAGTTAATCTATAAAATATGAATAATTCTATCATCATATTTCATACTCTCTCATCCTACCTAAAAATCAGACAGGTCTATTCATGAATAAAATGTCACTAATTCGGTTGACAATATTATTTTTATTGCTGATAATATTAGGAATTTGGGCAGGACTGATTTTATCTAACTCTAATCCTGAAGAGATTACCCAAAAAGCCAAACTGTTAGAAGCTATCTATAAAAAAAGGAATTATATTGAAGCCGGAATTTTGGGAATATTTACGATTGGTTTTACTCAAGCCGCTATTAAAAATACGGGTAAAATCAGAATTCAACGCATCATTGCTGCGGTGACGTTTCTCTTATTCGGTTTATCAGATATTGTCGAAGTTATAACTGGGGCCTAATAGCATCGTGGGTGGCTATTTCTGTGGAAAAGTATCTGTATTATTTCAATGGTGGTTTTATTAATTGTATATTGGCGAGAAACCCACTTAACTTAATAATTTCTTTGTAATCAGTCCAACAAAATTACGTTAATATAATTTTCTGCCAAAATGTCATGATAGAATCCCCCAAAGTCTGTCATAATAGTTGTTTAGGCTCAGCCCTTTAGTTCACTGTTGGGGACTCATGCAAGACCTATGACTCAGCCAATTTGGATCTACGATACCACCTTAAGAGACGGCGCTCAGCGAGAGGGATTATCCTTATCATTAGAGGATAAAATCCGCATTGCCCGACAGTTGGATGCATTGGGCGTTCCCTTTATTGAGGGCGGATGGCCAGGGGCAAACCCCAAAGATGTACAATTCTTCTGGCGACTCCAGGAAGAACCCCTACAACAGGCTGAATTAGTCGCTTTTTGTTCCACTCGTCGCCCCCATACCAAAGCCGAGGAAGAACCCGGTTTTAAACCCATTTTATCCGCCGGAACCCGCTGGATAACGTTGTTTGGCAAATCCTGGGATTTACACGTCACAGAGGGCTTAAAAACCAGCTTAGAAGAAAACTTGGCAATGATTGAAGATTCAATCACATATCTCCGTAGCCAAGGACGACAAGTAATTTATGATGCCGAACATTGGTTTGATGGTTATAAAAAAAACCCAGAATATGCCCTTAAAACCTTAGCCGCAGCCACTCAAGCCGGGGCAGAATGGTTAGTTTTATGTGATACAAATGGCGGCACATTACCCCATGAAATTACCCAAATTATTCAGGATGTGGTCGCAGCCGTTTCTAGCTTTACCACAGAAAAAAAACCTCAAATTGGCATTCACACTCACAACGACTCGGGTACAGCCGTTGCCAATGCATTAGCGGCGGTAATGGAAGGGGCGCGGATGGTTCAAGGTACAATTAATGGGTATGGCGAACGCTGCGGCAATGCTAATTTATGTTCTTTAATTCCCAATTTACAACTGAAGTTAGGATATGATTGTTTACCAGACAAACAGCTAGCCAAACTAACAGAATCTAGCCGTTTTGTGAGTGAAGTTGTTAATTTAGCCCCGGATGACCATGCGCCATTTGTCGGGTTATCTGCTTTCGCACACAAGGGCGGAATTCATGTGTCAGCGGTGCAAAAAAATCCTCTGACTTATGAACATATTGAACCGGAAAAGATTGGCAATGAACGGCGGATTGTGATTTCTGAACAAGCAGGTTTAAGTAATGTATTAGCAAAAGCCCGTACTTTTGGTTTAGAATTAGAAAAAAGTAATCCGGCGAGTCGAAAAATTCTGCAACAAATGAAGGAGTTAGAAAGTCAAGGCTATCAATTTGAAGCAGCAGAAGCGAGTTTTGAATTGTTGATGCGAGATGCATTAGATACTCGTCAACACTTTTTTGAAATTAAAGGCTTTCAGGTTCATTGTGTACAGCAAACAGAAAATACTAGCGATGCTTTAGCGACCGTAAAAGTAACAGTGAATGGAGAGAATATATTAACTTCTGCCGAAGGGAATGGCCCCGTTTCTGCGTTAGATTTAGCCCTACGAAAAGCCTTAGAAAACTTCTATCCAAAAATAGCAGAATTTCATTTAACCGATTATAAAGTTCGGATTTTAGACGGACGGGCAGGCACTTCTGCGAAAACTAGAGTCTTAGTAGAATCAAGTAATGGTCATCAACGCTGGACAACGGTTGGGGTTTCTGCCAATATCCTTGATGCATCCTATCAAGCTGTGGTGGAAGGATTAGAATATGGCTTATTACTTCAGCAACAAACCGCAGAAACATTACCGAAACTCACTCAATCTAACTGTTAAAAATAGTGGTAAAAATTCAAGCACAAGGAAAAACGATTACGTGCGAAACGGGTGCAAATCTACGTCAAGTTTTACTCAAGAATGGTATTGATTTGTATAATGGAAATGCCAGTCTAATTAACTGTCGTGGAATTGGGACTTGTGGCACTTGCGCCGTTGAAATTGAAGGAGAAGTTTCTGAGATCAAATGGCGGGAAAAAGCAAGGTTATCTGTACCGCCACATTCTCCCGATACAACACGGCGTTTAGCTTGTCAACTTAAAGTTTTAGGGGATATTAAAGTTACTAAATATGATGGATTTTGGGGACAAGGAACTCAAACAGTTTGGACTCCTGAAGCATAAATTATTATCTCAGTTATTGGGAGTCGGATTATTATTTTTAGCAAGCTGTGAAGCGATCTCAACTGAAGAATTAAACACTATGATTCCTAATCGTTCAATACCCGTTGCTGCTGCAAATAATGTAAACTTAGAACAGTTACAACAATCCGTTTTTCAACAAGTGAATGAATATCGTGTTTCTCAAAATATTTCTCCGTTAACCCTCGATCCAACTATCAGTCAGCCGTCTAAGCAACATAGTCAGAATATGGCAACGGGCAAAGTGCCTTTTAGTCATAACGGTGCCAAACAACGATTTGATAAAATTGCTAATCAAATTTCTTATCAAAAAATAGCGGAAAATGTCGGTTATAATTCAGGCTATAATAACCCGGCTGAACAAGTGGTTCAAGGTTGGATTAAAAGTGATGGGCATCGTGAAAATATCTTAGGAGATTATAATTTAACTGGAATTGGAATTGCTAAAAATGATAAAGGGGAGTATTATTTTACTCAGATTTTTGTCCGCAGTCGTTAATGAAGTTATTAGTGATAACAGAAATAGCAAAAATCAACAGTTTAATTATCTATTCCCTATTTTTTATTCCCTAAACAAATGAGTGATTTTAAAGTTTGCGATCGCGATTTATCTGAAGATTTACTCTCTCAATATTTAGCCTCTGATAAACTAGCAGTCGATACAGAAACAATGGGTTTATTGCCTTGGCGAGATCGGTTGTGTTTAGTTCAATTGTGTGATGTGAATGGCTTTGTAACCGCAGTCCGCATCGAAAAAGGTCAGTCAGATGCACCCAATTTAAAAACCCTTTTAGAAGCCCAAAAGGTCTTAAAACTGTTTCATTTTGCCCGCTTTGACGTTGCGACTTTACGTTATAATTTAGGAATAGAAGTTAATCCTGTATTTTGTACTAAAATTGCCAGTAAATTAGCCCGAACCTATACAGGAAGACATGGCTTAAAAGAACTCGTTTCAGAATTAGAAAAGGTGGATCTCGATAAATCTTCTCAAAGTTCAGACTGGGGAAATGTAGGCAATCTTTCGGAAAAACAATTAGATTACGCTGCTAATGATGTTCGCTACTTAATTAATATTCAACAAAAATTAGTAACAATGTTAGAACGAGAAGAACGGTTAGAACTCGCTCAAAACTGCTTTGATTGTTTACCAACCATCGTAACATTAGACTTATTACAATTTAAAGATATTTTTGAACATCATTAATCATAAAAATTAGCACGTCTTACTTCAGGAGACTTAAAAGAGAGTTATTTCTATGACTAAATCTACAGGTGTAATATCCTTTAATCTTAAAGAAGAAATATAAAAATAAGCTGAGGATATAGCCACCCTCAGCCCATTAATAATTGCTCAATTTTTTTGAGCCCGATCGGAAATTCTATAATTTCCTCAGCAACTCCTTGTCTTAGAATTAAGAATTCTTAGAACAATTCAAAGTCACCCGATGTAATTGTCGGACTACCTGCAATTGTCATGACTAACTGACCATCAAAGAAGAGTTGACCTGTGGTAGTGTCGTAAGCTAAACCAGCAGTCGGTGCAGATCCACCGGCAAAGGTTGTAAACTCACTCGCTTCAACAGCAGGACCCAATGAACCAAATACATCTGTGCTTAAACCAATTTGGTCTTCCGCCGCATTGAAGTCACTCACAGTATCGGCATTGTCTGCGCCCAGGTGTCTAATTGCAAAGGTATCACTACCCGCACCACCAGAAACGACATCATTACCTTTATCACCACTGAGGAAGTCATCACCAGCACCGCCTCGTAGGGTATCACTACCTTGACCCCCGTATAGAGTGTCTGCGCCTTTACCACCTTGTAGGACATCAGCATCTAGTTCGCCGTAGAGAAGGTCGTTTCCTTCTCCGCCCAGAATGGTATCGTTGCCTTCGTTACCGCGAACAACGTCATCACCAGCACCACCATCTAGGAAGTCATTGCCTTTGTCGCCGCCGATACGATCTGCTCCGGCACCGCCACCGATAAAGTCATCTCCCTGACCCCCATACAGTAAGTCGTTGCCTTCACGACCTCGTAAAGAGTCATTCCCTTCATTTCCGAAGAGTTCCTCATCTCCGCCCACCCCTAAGAGGGAGTCATCTCCATCAAAACCGAAGATAATCACACCTTGGCTTTCTCCGCCAGCGAGAGTATCTGCTGCGTTTCCACCATTAATTAGAGAAACTGTACCATCGGTAGCTAGAGGTGATATTCTATTAGATTCTGTATCAGAACCAACAAGAGCTACACTCCCATCTCCCAGGTCAAATGAAGTAAATGCGGTCTTTAATTCGGCTGGTATTTGTGACATATTTTTCTCCTCACGAGAGCTTCATTTATGGACATTAACAATTGGAATTCTACAATAGGAGTTGCAACTTCTGATCACAATCCAACCAAGCAATCGGTTTATGATCGGGCTTGCTAGTTCGGCCAATTAAGACCCAATTGAGATGTATTCTAAACCATAAGACAAAATCCAGGCTAGCTGCAAAAATTGAATGCAATAAAAGTCTGGAGTTTTGTCATTCACTGTAGACTGAATTGTGTCATCCGGCCTCCTCATATTGGGATACTCATTTCAGTCCAGGTTAGCTATATTCTCTAGTACCATAGGGTCTCAGAGATTACCCTTTTCAAGAAAAGACTGGACTCAATCATACACTTCTAATATCACTGTGCTGAGGACAGCAACTCGATAGAAACAGCGTAAAATGTTATTTAGATACTTTGCCCTGACTCAGTTGAGTTCAAGGGTTTAGCTTAACCAAGCCCATTAAAATATTTCAATCAAGAGTTTTGAGATACCTAGAGATACTTTATGATCATTGAATTCGTAAACTATTAAAAAATTCTGTACCAGAATAACAGAAATGATACATAAAAAGCAACTGATCTAAAAGCTATTAAGGCTGATTTTCCTTAAAACTCTATTTAGATCTTTAACCGGAGTAGGAATGTTAGGTTTACTCGTTTGAAAGCGATCCATTTTTTGCATCCTCTTTAACAAAAATGAAAACCATCGGCAGGTAAGAATCAAGCTAGCTTATCAAAGTAATTATTATTCCGGGTCAATGTACCAAAATAGTAAATCGAGCGATCGCCAGCTCGATGAGGCAGAATCTTACGCCAACCGCTTCTATTACAGTTCCCTAACATCAGATCTAAAATATCACCTTTAATTGAGATTAATTTATCCTTTCTGAAATAGGTTTCCATAAAGAAGAATACGTCAGTTCTCCCAAATCGCTCAAAGCAAGAGATCTAAAAGATCGCCTCAGCCACGCAGATGGAGCCTGTAGCCAACTTTATCTTAATGACGCATCCGGTTGGATGAAAGTTCCAATGAGTTTGTCTGAAATCTTACTTTCTCGCGATCATTTTGTCTATCGGATCAATTGAACTATTTGAGATCCGCTTTGCTGGATTTTATCATTCACCCGTGAGGGATAATCAATACGGATTAGCAACAGATTTTTCAGCTCTGGTGTAGAGTGTGACTGTGGCTGAAGTGACTCATCGTCTCACCGACAGCGTTCGGCCCGCTGGTCTATTCCCTATCGCTTTCTGCTGAAAGATTGCGAAATGATCTGTAATCCTCTTAGGCTTAAAGACAGATACAGAATATATTAAACAATATGGTCAGTCAACCTATCACCTGCTCTTTTCAATCATTGCCATCGGTTTTGTGTCTATTGAGCTTGACTCCCACACCTCTGCTCACCTTGACATTTCTTGGACTTTGGCAAACTCCCGCTCCCGCTCAAGTCCAAAGGATTAACTTACACCCAACCGCTGCAACGCCGCAATATCTGGCTTCATCCCCCGTGATTTATGTCAACCCAACTCAGGGAAGAGACGCAGAAGGGGGAGGCACTCAAGCGGCACCGTGGCGGACAATTACTGCTGCTTTACAAGTTGCTCAGCCGGGGACTATTATTCAGCTTGCTCCGGGGACTTATTCCCAAGAAGCAGGCGAAGTTTTTCCCATTATGATTCCTGACGGAGTCATTCTCAAAGGAGACGAAGCTAGCCAAGGACAGAATATTTTAATTTTTGGGGGAGGTAATTTTGTCAGTCCCACCTTTGCTCGCCAAAACGCCACCCTCAGAACCGCAGGTAATAGCCAAATTCTCGGTGTTGCAGTCACCAACCCAAATACTCGCGGCACAGGGTTATGGATTGAGTCTTCTAGTCCTAATGTACTGAATTCGACATTTGTTAACAACTTGCGTGATGGTGTTTTTATCTCTGCTGATAGTAATCCCAAAATTAGCAATAATATTTTTGCTCAAAATCAAGGAAACGGAATTTCAGTCGCTCGCTCCGCTCAAGGAGAAATTAGCAATAACTTGTTTCAAAACACCGGATTTGGAATTTCTGTTAGCGATCAAGCCGCTCCTAAAATTACTGAAAATAAAATTATTGAAAATCGTGATGGTGTATTAGTCTCTCACTCAGCACAGCCGATTTTACGGGGCAACTTAATTGAAAACAATACTCGTGATGGTATAGTCGCCATTACTCAAGCCCAGCCGAATTTAGGCACCAGCAGCGATCCCGGAAACAATATTATCCGCAATAACGCCCGCCACGATGTCTACAATGCCACCCAAGGCTATACTCTCACAGCAGTGGGCAATGACATTGATCCGGCTCGGATCTCCGGAGCAGTAGAATTTGTAGCTGCTACTAGCAGTCCCCCTGAATTAACTGTTCCTCAAGGCACACTCTCCGCCCTGGCTGATGTGCAGGGTCATTGGGCACAACCCTATATTGAGGCATTAGTCGCTCAGGGTATTATGTCCGGCTTTGAGGATAATTCCTTTCGTCCCGATCAGCCGATCACCCGTGTTCAATTTGCCGCAGTAGTCCAGAAAGCCTTTACGCCTGCTGCTGCATCTTCTGAGTCAATGTTTTCTGATGTTTCTCAAAGCTTTTGGGGTTACAACGCCATTCAAACCGCGAGTGGGGCCAGCTTTCTCTCCGGATACCCTGATGGTACATTTCGACCGAATGAGTCCTTAACTCGAGTGCAAGCTCTCGCTGGACTGGCTAATGGCTTAGGTTACAGCACAGAAAATACGACATTATTATCTGTTTACCAAGATGCCAATCAAATTCCTAATTGGGCGATACAGGCGATCGCAGGAGCCACCGAGAAAACCTTAGTGGTGAATTATCCTCAGCAAACCCAGCTTAACCCCAACCAAGTCGCGACTCGAGCTGATGTTGCTGCTTTTATTTATCAAGCTTTAGTCAATACGGGTCAATTTGAAGCGATCAATTCTCCTTATCTCGTCAGTGCACCCTAGGGTGTAGACTACCGGGAGTAGAGTGATTGGGGTTGGGAATAGGCAGCAGAGTAAGCTGATCCTTCTTCGTCTCCCTTTCCCCCAGTCTCCCTATCTCCCGACAACCTTCTAACTGGCCATATAATCGTTAATGTCCTGCTTGCGCTTACGGAGCTTTGTTAGAGCTTCGCGTTCAATTTGTCGGACTCGTTCACGGCTAATTTTCAAGCGATCGCCAATTTTAGCCAAAGTCATGGTTTGTCCATCTTCTAAACCAAAACGTAAAGCCAGAACTTGACGTTGTTGCTCGGTTAAGTCAGCCATTAACCCTTCGAGATCTGATTTTAAGGAAGACTGAAGCGTATAATCTTCTGGAGATGCTCCGGTATCTTCCAATAAATCCCCTAATTCTGTGTCCTGATTATCTCCCACCCTCAAATCGAGGGATAAAGGTAAGCGGGCACGTTCTAGGTACTCTCGAATTTGTTTGGGTGTCAAATCCAACTCATCGGCTAGTTCATTCAAGGTGGCTGAACGTCCTAAATCCTGAGCTAGATAGCGCTGAGCTTTCTTAATTTTGTTGAGTTTTTCAGTAATATGAATGGGTAAACGAATCGTCCGGCCTTTTTCTGCGATGGCGCGGGTAATGGCTTGACGAATCCACCAATAAGCATAAGTAGAAAATCTATAGCCTTTGGTTGGATCGAACTTTTCCACACCCCGTTGCATGCCGATAGTGCCTTCTTGAATCAAATCTAATAGATCAACGTTACGCTTAATATACTTTTTAGCAACAGACACCACCAAGCGCAGATTTGCTTCTACCATTTTGTGTTTAGCAATTCGGCCTTGTTCTAAGGTCTGTCTTAACTGCTGAGGAGATATACCGGCTTCGCTGCACCATTCCCCTTGAGACGGTTCACGGCCTAACGTTTTTGCCAGTTTACTCTTCATCTCCTGTAATGCAGTTGCTTGTTGAACCTGCTTACCGTAGACGATTTCTTGCTCGTGGGTCAACAGGGGGACACGACCGATCTCCCGTAAATAAGCTCGTACAGGGTCTGTGTCTGAGGTTTTGGCAATTTTCATGGCTCATCTCCCGCTAGATACCTCAACTCGTTCAAAGCGCTTTCAAGAAAACTCAGGACTCAAGAAACCGCTGTGCGTGCCTATCACCCGATCGCTCTGAACTGAATTGATTTTGATATAGCCCTTATCACTCGTATAAAACATAAGCGGGCGGGCAATTGCGCTTGTGTTTCTACCCGAGATAGAATGGGCGGGCTAGCTCGTTTCTGAATCGAAACTCAGAAATGGTGAGCAGCTTATCCTTCAACTCTAAGGTTTTATCAGAGTATTTACAATACTACATCATATGTAAAGAATTTTAACATTTATGAGACCGAATCACTATCCCCCCCTAGGTGGACATCAGTTCCGTTATGACTGAGCTGACTGTGAGATGAAGAGTAAATTTAGTTAAACATTGCATCAATTTTAACAACAAGGCGACAAATTTTTGGGAACTGAGGCCAATCCGGGCTAACCCTAAATTGGTTATGATAGAAAAACTGTTACTTTAAAGTTTAGCGAAAAAACATTATGCAAAAGCGCTCTACTATCGATTCTATCGAAGTTAGCCGTCGAGCTTCAGAACTGATTAACGCAGCCTCAAACCGTTATCGAATCACGGTGCAGGTGGCTAACCGAGCTAAACGCTGTCGTTATGAAGATTTCGATAATATGGATGATAACATGATGAAGCCTGTGTTACGAGCAATTGTTGAAATGTCCGATGAGTTGACCCAACCCGAAATTATTGCAGACCAGTAACTGAGTAAGAATTGAGCCTGCCCTTGAAAGTGAGTTTTCTATTTAATCACAGGAGCGATTTGATCGATCAAGATCATTTGCGCCAACATACACCCAGAAAACTGATGCTTTCAGGCTTAATTAGCCTCTGGGCCGTCAGTCCTGGGATGTATTTCCTCAACTCACCACAGGCTCACTCTCTTGCACTCAACAGGAGCCATTCAGCACAACACGCTCAAGCTCGACGACGTATCCGCATCCCAGAAATCGGCTCACAAGTCTATCAACAGTTTCCGGATTTACCCAAAGAAAACCGCTACATTTCTCAAGAAACCGGGGAAATTGCAGAAAGTGATACTTTAGTGGGGCGATTTATTCGATACCATCTGTATATCAAAGGTCGTTCTCCGCTGTCTCGGTTTGACTGGAAATTAACCGTTGCTGACTATTTGGGAGCCAATGAGGTGATGTTTGAAAGCCAATATCCCAGTAGTACCACACTCAACGAAAATCCGATGGTGAGCGATCGCTCGGCCATGAATAATTTAACCCGATCGCAAAGAAACAATTTAGTCAATGCTATTGTTAAATTATTTAATCCTAATCTACCGGATGACTCCTCATCCCAACCCGCAACAAATTCCCCTAACCCTCAATTACCCGACTCATCTTCTCCCCGTACAACTCCTCTACCCCCTCAACCTCAACCGGGAGATGCAGATTTATTGAAATGATATTGCTAATTTAACTCAGTAATATCGGCAGCAGCACTAATATTTTTTAATGCCATACCCGAACAAATGCGCTTCACTAAACCCGTCAACACTTTACCTGGGCCAATCTCAAACACTTGTTCTGCACCTTGTTCTTGAAGGGCCATACAGGTTTCTCGCCAACGAACAGAACCCGTCATTTGAGCCAGTAAACGTTGCTTCAATTGAGCCGCTTCAGTGGTGGGAATAGGTTCGACGTTAGACAGCACAGGCACTTGAGCGTCTTTAAAATCAACATCATTCAAAACTTGCTCAAACTCTGTTGCGGCTTCAGCCATCATCGGTGAATGAAACGCACCAGAAACATTCAATTTTACAGCCCGTTTAGTCTTAACATTAGCAATAATCGTGTCTACCCCCTCAGGTGTCCCCGAAATCACCACTTGTGCTGAACTATTATCATTGGCCAAAACAACCCCTTCTGTTTGTTGTAATTGTTCGAGAAGTTGTTCCCGGTCAAACCCAATTAGTGCTGCCATTTGGCCTCCTGCGGCCTTATCCATCAATTCCGCCCGACGTTTGACCAACTTCAACCCCGTTTCAAAATCAAACACTCTGGCTGCGTAGAGAGCGACATATTCTCCTAAACTGTGACCCGCAACCCATTGAGGTTGATAACCCAACCCCTGCATTAAATCGACCAACACACTTTCTACCACATACAAACAAGGTTGAGTATAGAGAGTACGAGAGAGTTTATCCGCATCTGACTCACACATTTGACTGACTGACCAACCTAAAATCTGTTCAGCTTGTTCAAATTTAAGATTGGCTTCTGGTGTACCCAGCAAGTCTGCTACCATACCCGGTTTTTGAGAACCTTGGCCCGGAAATATCCATGCTGTTTTTGTCATTGAATTATGAATGATAAATTATGAATGATGAATTATGAATAGGGTATTGGAGCAAGAAAGGAAGACAGGGGATAGTAAAAAGTAAAAATCCTTGACTCATTACTCTTGACTCATTACTCTTTACTCCTTACTTCTTACTCCTCATCATCCCCAACGGAAAATTGCAGCTCCCCAAGATAACCCCGCACCAAAGCCGGAAGTGGCAATAATATCACCGGGTTGCACTCGGCCACTCTCAACGGCTTCATCGAGCGCTAACGGTATTGATGCAGCAGAGGTATTACCATAGTTGGCCAAATTACTCACAACTTTTTCAGCAGGTAAATTGAGCCGTTCTGCGACTGCATTGATAATTCGTTGATTTGCTTGATGTAGAATTAACCAATCAATTTCATCAGCCGTGAGATGGGCTCGATATAAGGCTTTTTCAATCACTTCTGGAACTTTTTTAACCGCAAAGCGATAAACTTCTTTACCATTCATGGCAATGGCTTGATAATTCCCTTGACTAATGGTGCAATTTTCTGTCAAAGTTTTGGGTGATGGTTGATATGAAACATTCAGACAAGCATTTTGACGGCCATCATTTCGCAGTTCAAATCCTAACAAATTATTCTGTTGAGAGCGTTGTAAAATAACAGCCCCAGCGCCATCACCAAACAATACACAAGTTCTGCGGTCAGACCAATCTACCCATCGTGAGAGAATATCTGCGCCAATTAATAGAACGGTTTGATACACACCATTCTGGATAAATTGAGCGGCTGTAACTAACCCAAAAACAAAGCCAGAACAAGCTACAGTTAGATCAAAAGCAACCGCTTGTGAGGCTCCCAGATTGGCTTGAATTTGGCTCGCACTACCAAAGAGATCATCTGGGGTAGAGGTAGCTAAAATAATTAAATCAATTTGATCCGGTTTAATCTCGGCTCGTTTTAGAGCATTTTCAGCAGCGGTGGTTGCTAAATCAGACAAATTCAGTTCAGGACTGGCTAAACGCCGAGAGTGAATGCCTGTTCTAGATGCAATCCATTCATCAGAGGTATCAACTATCTGTGATAAGTTAGAATTATTAAGAGATGGATCAGGGGTTGCCGAGCCGCTGCTAATAATTGCAATACCATTTGTTGTCATAATTTTTAAGTCTTTGAAATCAGCATTTTAGCTTTTTGGCTATTGCCCAGCATTTTAATTCCTGTCTGGGGAGGCTAACAGAATAACAGTTAATATGATTCTGAGCGACGCAGGAGAAAAATCAGCACAAATGCCTCATAATCGTAAAAAAATATCACTTTTAAGGGCAAGCTTTTTCAAGCTCGAACTGTAGATACTGAGTAGAAGTTAATAGTATTCACGCGATATCATCCCATTGATTGAGGCCTTTTGTCTACTACTGATTTATATTTTGAGTAGAGTTAACCCAAAATTGAGCCTAAGTATTTTAATTCATTGTTACTAAAATCCTATAGAGTAACCGGGTCGTTGCTGGTGGTGATGGCAATGACTATCATCGGTTTCCTCTCAAATATTGTTAATACTGTGATGATTTTAGAAAAATTATTGACTGAATCATAAAGCTGAATAATACAGCTCGGCTAAAGTGAGTCCGGGTAGTAAGGAGCTAAGATATTACAGACTAAAAGATCAAATCACAGAAACTGAGTCAACAGCGATCAGTTTTGATTAATGACTGTGTTGACCTTTCTCCGATTACATCGACCGATTAACCAGAGCATCTCAGCTCTATTGATTTTACTATTGACCGCTCGATGCCTTCTGATAATGGTTTTTATACTGGGACTGAATTCGCTCTAACACATTATTCTCAATCGCATCTTTCGCCAGACGCACCGCATTGCAAATCGTCACAGCTTTAGAAGACCCATGACTAATAATGCAGATCCCAGCCACCCCCAGCAATAATGCTCCTCCATGTTCAACGTGATCGACTCGTTGTTTGAAGCGTTTTAGCCCAGGTTTGAGTAAAGCAGTTGCCACTTTTGCTCGCATTCCAGCAGATAATTCTTCCTTCAATAATTGCAAGAGAACTTCACCAATGCCTTCTGCAAATTTCAAGACAATATTGCCGACATAACCATCACAAACAATCACATCAAAATCACCTGAGAGTACGTCTCTACCCTCTGCATTGCCTGCAAAGCGAATTTGAGTATTTTTTTGTAATAACTGATGAGTTTTAACGGCTAAATCATTGCCTTTACAATCTTCCTCACCGATATTGAGTAATCCGACCCGAGGCTCTGGAATACCCAGTACATAGCGACTGTAAATCGTTCCCATCACGGCAAATTGATCGAGGAACTTCGGACGGCAATCTACATTAGCACCGACATCTAACATTAATACAGGACAAGACGGATCTAATGTCGGTAAGACGGCTCCAATAGCCGGACGATCAATCCCGCGAAGTCGTCCAATTCTCAGTAAAGCCGCTGCCATAGCTGCCCCAGAATGCCCAGCAGAGACGACCGCATCTGCTTTTTTCTGCTTAACTAAATTCATCGCCACATTAATCGAAGCATCCGGCTTACGCTTGAGTGCTCCCAATGGCTCTTCATTCATTTCAATTGTCCCAGCGGCTGGAATAATTTCAGGTCGGGGAAATTGTGTTTGATGTTGTTTCAGAATCGGTTCGATTTTCTGGGGATCGCCCACCAGTAAAACCTCTACACCTAACTTGGCTTGTGCCATTAGTGCTCCTAAAACAACCTCGTCGGGGGCGTGATCCCCACCCATAGCATCAATTGCAATTCGTGCGCGAGTTAAACTCATTGACCAAAGTTAGAAAAACCTTAAAAATTTTACTTGCTTAAGCTATATTACGTTGAGTATTTCGATTTTGAGCCAGAAACATGGAGAATTAGAAAATTGGGATTTACAATTTCTGTGGGAGTCAGTTTAAGTGATGACCCGATTCTCATGCTTGTTTCATGGGCAACCGCGAAACCTCATAATTTTAATGACCTATCCCAGAAAGAGTTTAGAGGCGATCTCAGCCATGCGTGTTCGCGCAGCGTACCGTTAGTAAGCGCTATAGAGAGCCGTATTGCTAAAGATGAAGATCTAAGATCTAAACTCAACCCATCATAGTAATCACTATGCCTCAAACTTTAACACGCAAACTTTACATTTGTATTTTATCGCTAGGAGTCTGATTGAATGTTAGATGTTTTTGGCTCGGGATTGATGTCTCTGTGGCTTGAGATGGCAGGTGTCAACTCAACTGAACTCAACACGGCCCCGCAACAGCTCTGGAAGGGTGGATTATCTGAGTTGATTTTACTCGATCAACGTGACCCGATCGCAGAAACAGCGCTACAACAATATTTAAACCGATTGATTAATCAAGGGCGATCGCAAGGATCTCAAGGAGTCTGGATTCAATCGGGCCCCATTACACTAGCCAGTCATGAGGGGACTACGCCTTTACCCGCAGCTTCTTTAACGAAAGTAGCAACTTCCCTGGCGGCATTACAGCAATGGCCCCACGACCACCAATTTGAGACGGTGATTGGGATTACTGGCCCGGTTGAAGCCGGAATTGTGCAAGGAGATTTAGTCATTCAAGGCAGCGGTGATCCATTCTTTGTGTGGGAGGAAGCGTTTGCTTTAGCCAGCAGCCTCAATCAATTGGGAATTGTCGGGGTTGCGGGTAATTTAGTGATTGTGGATCGCTTTGCGATGAATTATGAGTCTGATCCCATTAAGGCGGGTACTTTCCTCAAACAGGCTTTTGATCCCCGTTTATGGCCCGCAGAAGCGCAATATCAATTTTCTAAAGCTTTTGTCGCTGGCACACCTCAACCCGTTGTGGCGATTAGGGGAAGCATACAACCGATGTTTTCTGCCCCGCAATTTCAGCCCCTTATCCGGCATCAGTCTTTACCCTTGGCAGAAATTGTTAAACAGATGAATATCTACAGTAATAACCTGATGGCAGAGATGTTAGCCCAAACTGTTGGGGGTTCTGAAGTGGTGCGACAGACTGCTGCTGCTGCTGCTGGGGTTTCGGTTGAGGAAATTTTATTGATTAATGGTTCAGGGCTTGGACATGAGAATCAAATCTCACCTCGGGCGGCGGTGGGTATGTTTATGGCTTTGCAACGACAGTTACGGGGGACAGATTTAACGGTTGCTGATTTATTTCCTGTTTCGGGGCGCGATATTGGCACGTTGGAATTTCGTCAAATCCCCACCCATTCCGCCGTGAAAACGGGGAGTTTATTTGATGTTAGCGCTTTAGCCGGAGCCATTCCCACGCGCGATCGCGGGGTGGTTTGGTTTGCCATTATTAACCGAGGGACAGGGTTAGATAATTTGCGAGATCAGCAAGATTGGTTGTTACAGCAACTTGTTAGTCAGTGGGGATCGCCTGTGATTTTACCCACTGCAATTCAACCCAATATTGATGGTCGTCGTCCGAGTTTAGGGGATACCAGTCGCAATCAAGTTTTGTAGTGTTGAATGCTTTGTCCGAGGTGATTTGAAGGAATCGGCAGATCTCGGTGAGTCAGTGGCCTGCTACTGACTGCTGAGTGCTTGTTCTATTACGGATTGCACGTATCAAAAATAACCCCGAATAAATGATCGATAATACCAAATACCTGTTCACTAAAAGTAGGCTTTTTATGTTAAAATAGAAGATAAAAAATACAGATTCAGGTTGCATCTAGTTTCCCCGATTAACTGAGTCGAGGGAAATTAATACTTTTTCATTTCTTCTTTTACCACTTCAACTCTAAAAATTAAGCTGCAATCTTTTCTAATCTAAGTATGAAACCTGTAAAAGTGCTAATTTTTTTCAGTTTAGCTATTGTAACGTTAATCGTTGTTACCACAACAAAACTTCTGCCGCAACGAGCTCAAAAACCGAATGCAAATCAGTTCCAAGAAATCGCTCAAGTACAGTATTCAGAACAGTGTTTGTCGGCTGAAATAGCTCAACGTCCGGCTTGGGAATGCTACGAAATTATTACAGACTTACCCGAATATAGCACCGTTAAAATTACTCATACCGATGGAGAGCAACAGCAAGTTATTACCTTTAAGAATCAAGGACAGACTCAGTTTCGATTTACTCCTACAAAACAAGGCACTTGGTCCTTTAGTAGCGGTGGCAGCATAGATATTAATGCAACGCGCCCTAATTATGCTAAAGGATTTGTTGCAAGTAAAGATCAAAAATGGATTAGAACAGCGACTCAAGAAGCCTTTGTCCCACAATTTATTATGTACGATCAACCCGATCTCGATCGGGGGATTCAAGAATTTGTTAATGAGCATGGTTTTACCGGATTTCATATTACGAACCTGCGGGATTTTATGGACAATCCGTCCTATTATGAAACAGCGATATTAGCAACTTATCGTAATGGTGGAACCACACATTTTTGGATTTGGGGAGATAAAGCCCGTAGACAAACACCAAAAACTTATGGCGTTGATGTAGACAAACTCTACAAAGAAATAGCAGCCAGATTAGCCCCGATTCCTGGGTGGACAGTGGGTTATGGTTTTGATTTATTTGAGTGGGCTTCGGCCAGAGAAATTGAGCAATTTAGACAAACATTGAGAGACTACAGCAGCTACCATCATTTAGTGGGAGGACGGGGTCATAAAAATGAATATAAAGTGATTAGCAATAAGTTAGATTATGTGTCTTGGGAATGGCATCAACCTGATTATCAAGAATACCGAAAACACCTCGAAAAAGCCCAAGGTCAACCCGCATTTTCTGAAGACAGGTTTCGGATTCGCACTCCGACAAAATATCCTAAAAAAGATTATAATCCTGAATTGACGCGACTTGGATTATGGAATTCTGCGATCGCGGGCGGTGTAGCCAATATCTGGGGACATCAACCCAAAGATCAAGAATTTTCTGAACCCTATCCCAACAAAAATGAAATCCAAACGTATAGCCAGTTTATCCAGAACCACTTTACTATTGGCATGAAACCAGACAATAGCATGATTGATTCAGGACATTGTCTACGAGATGGGAATAAACAAGCAATTTGTTATGCAGAATCCGTCTCAACAGTAACAATTAATAGTGGTAAAATCGATGGAGTGAAGCAGATTATCGCCGTTGATACGCAAAAAAGCTATCAAGAAATTCCCGTTAAAATCAGCGGAAATCAAACGGCTTGGTCGGCCCCGAAACAGTCAGATTGGGCGTTTATCATTGCCTCTTGATCCGGATTTATTGATTAACTTATTCAGTTTCACCCATACACCAGCAAAAAAATAACACTCCCAAGGCTATAGCAATTGAGGAAGGAAACTGAAACCCCGGTAACAACGCCAGAGGAGTAAAAATAAACGCCTGAGTGAACCAAATACTCGCGAGTAAAATTAAAATTGTCAGAATTGCAGCCATGAGATTTTTGTTGAAAACAGGAACATAAATCAACACTGAATATTCCCTCAAAATAGGGATCAGCTTTAATCATTTTATCTAGGTTGAGATTTTTGGGTTTATCCATTGCACAGCATCTACTAACATATAGTAGTGTTCTATTCGACAAAAATAGGGACTTCATTGTGTTCAAGACCCTTCTAGCTGATTTTCGTATTATCTTTGAGCGCGATCCAGCAGCCCGTAACTGGCTGGAGGTATTATTTTGCTATCCCGGTTTGCAAGCGCTTCTGTTTCAACGGATCGCTCATCAACTGTATCATTTAGCAATTCCGTTCATTCCTCGTCTGATCTCCCATATTGCCCGGTTATTAACGGGTATAGAAATTCATCCGGGTGCTAAAATTGGCCAGGGAGTCTTCATTGATCATGGCATGGGAGTTGTGATTGGTGAAACCGCCATTATTGGGGATTATTGTTTAATCTATCAAGGAGTCACTCTCGGTGGCACAGGCAAAGAAAGCGGAAAACGTCATCCGACTTTGGGAGAAAATGTCGTTGTCGGAGCCGGAGCAAAAGTCTTAGGAAATCTCGAAATAGGTGACAACGTTCGCATTGGAGCGGGTTCAGTGGTTCTGCGACACGTTCCTTCAAATTGTACAGTTGTTGGGGTTCCAGGAAGAGTGGTGTATCGCTCTGGTGTGCGGATTAATCCTTTAGAACATGGTAGCTTACCCGATTCTGAAGCGGTGGTGATTCGTGCCTTAGTGGATCGGATTGAATCTCTCGAGCAACAAATTCAATCGTTAAACACTCAAGTCAATTCTCCCGCAACACAGCAAAGCATAGCCCCAGCTTCGAGATCACAGCATCATCCACCAGAGCTCAGTGACACAACAGATCAAAATCATCAGACTGCCACTTCAAGCTGTGCTTTACAAGATAAACCTATTGTCGAGTTTTTGGATGGATCGGGGATTTGAGTAACTTTTAATGGGTTGAGTACTTTAAAACCCAATCAAAACTTAAGAAGTAGTTTGTCCGTCTCACTTGTATCTGAGCTAATTCAGGAGTGAGGCGGTTATTTTTCAATTAAATTGATAAGTTTCAGGAATATCTGTTGATGCCAGAGTAGTTAATATCGGTCCATATCATGTGGTGAGAGGGTGCATTCATGCCAGTAATTCAAGTCATCATACAGCGGATGATGTTGGCAAGCTGTTTTTGCTTAGCATTGGCGCTGTACACTACTCCGACTCGGACTCTGCCTGTGATCTTAGCAGAAGCAACTAAACTCAATCAAGCAGTTTGGAGAACTCATCAGGCTCAACAACTGAGTACAGAAACGGGCAATACAGTTAAATCTCAGAGTACTTATCTCTTGACTCGTTCCGAGGAACAAAGGTGTAAAGTTAATGCTTGTAGCTTGGAGGACAAGAAAACTAAGGCGGCAAGAAAAATATTCAATCCCCACCTTGGTTTTCCCTTTTTAATCAAATGAGGCTATAGAAGAAACAAGATCGCAGGTTTTCTGTGGGATTCGCTATAATTTTTATTAATCTCCCCGAACGAAGTCTTGATTGCTTCTACTTCATTGATGTCACCCTTGTTCTGTTGAATGATTTCAGCTCAGATAATAGCAGTGTGCAATTCAATATTGCTACTTTGAGTTGATCACAATTACCTAATTTTATTTTTCTTTTCTGTGCCGCACAGTGTAGCTCGGCGAATTATTATGTATATCATGAATGTTCTTGAACTGTTTTTAAAAATAGCTAAATCAGTTTAGCTAACTTTTAGACAGTTACAAGCTTTTTTCTATGGTTAAAAATGAAGTTAATCAAATAAAAAATTATATTAGATGGTTTTAAGTTCTTTGACAACCTTCTTAAGTCCTGGTACTATAAAATATAGGGAAATGAGGTAGAAGATAGGTAAAAATGACTTACAGGTGCACCTATGATGACTCTCAACCTGAGTCTTTTATTTCAAATTATAATCAAATTCAAGATATTGAAGTTGCTCAAGAAGTCATCTATGATTTCTTTATTGAAGTTGTTAAGCAGTGGCATCCAGATGCTGTTTTAGATGAGTTTGAAAATCTCTTCTTTTTGATCCAGAGCGATGAAGAAAATGAAGAAATTACTCATGCTTTAAACCGAATTGTATTTGATGAGAAAGAAGATGTTTTTGTCAATACAATTAAGCGCGTCTGCTACATTTTAGTCAATAATTGGTATATCAATCGGGATCAGCATTCTATTCGGACTCTGCTGGGTAAGATTGAAGAGGTTGAGGAGCAAGATTTTTATTCAGAATCTCCGACTATTAATCGATTGAGAAAGTGGCTGATTGATTTTGCCAAAAGCGAAGACTATCAAGAAATTCGTCAATGTGCACTGCAAACTGGACGAAGCTGGAGTAGTCGTTACACTTCTTATTTATTAGTTTCTCAATACGTTAATCCTCAAAATTCGATAGAGCAACAGGAATTAGCCCGGAATTTATCCAAGCAACTCAAAGATAAATATAAATTTGATTTGGCAATGTATATTGTTCGGCAAGAATCTTCTACGAACACTTCTTTAAAAAAAACTAAAAATCCGACTAAGCTCGGAGATAATGTCATTACTCTAATCAAAAAAACCTTATCTTCTCAGCGTGTTTTTAGCCATACGAGGCAAGCCGAATTATTTTTAGAAAGCACTAAAAACTTAAAATATTCTGAGTTCAAAGCACAGCTCCCTAGCTACTTAATGCTGCAGGAGAATGATAAAAATCCCACAAAAATATTGCGCGATAAGCTCAATTATCGGCTAGAAACACTGTACAGCAGCTATGATAAAGAACGGCTGGAAAAAGGAATTCTGATTCGGACTTGTAACCGCTTAATTGAGTTTCTCACAACAGAAGATGGCATCACCCCGTCTTCCGTCTTTGTCCTACTCAATAGTCATGGCAACCCGCTGACATTAGTCACAATTCTATTAAAATTAATCTTAATTTGTACGGCTTCGAGAACTTATTTAGAAGTCTGTATTGCTAAACTGATTGAGCATTATCAAAATTACGAAGAAGAACAATGTCAATCCTTCATTCGTTTTCTAGAAGTCTTTAACTTAGTCTTTACTATTTTCACAGAAAATGTTCAGTACCATCTAGTCAAAATCGATCAAGAGCAACAACCCGAGCTACTCTCTAATTTGGACGCTTATCGACTGTTTTGTCAAACCAAAGGCTTAGATTTGCGCGGTAGAAACTTAAGCGGAATTAAACTAACCAGCACAGATCTGCGAGAAGCCAATCTGCGAGATACTAATTTAAGTGGAATTAACCTCATTCAAGCAGATTTAAAACTGGCTAATTTGTCCAAAGCTGATTTGAGCGGATCTGTTTTAAATGAGGCTAAACTCCTAATTGCGGATTTGAGCTATGCCAATTTAACAGATTCTAACCTGATTGGAGCTGATTTACGCCGTGCCAACTTACAGCATACAACCTTAGTCAGAGCTTGCCTCACCAGTGCTTTATTAAATTTCGCCAACTTACGTCATGCTAATTTAGCGACGGCTAATTTAATGGCAACCCGTTTAGATTTCGCTAATTTGTCTGAGGCTAACTTAAATCATGCCAACTTACAATATAGCAATCTCTGTCATAGTCACTTCAGAAATGCCGATCTCAGTTCGACTAACCTCAAAGGTGTAAATCTTTGCAACGCAGATTTGACCGGGGCTAATCTCAGCAACGCAGACTTAAGAGGAGCTGATTTATCGGGGGCAAACTTATCTAACGCCAATCTTGATGGTGCCAACTTAGGAAAAGCGGACTGTCGCTACGCAAATTTTAGCCAAGCTAACTTAAAACAAGCCAATCTTAATTACGCTAACTTAGAATTCGTCAACTTCACAAAAGCCGATCTCAGTTATGTCGTCTTGCGCCATGCCAACCTCTACCAAGGACAACTGACTCAAACTAATTTGTATCGTGCAGATTTAACTCGCACTGATTTGAGTCATGCAGATTTCCGTGAAGCCAACCTGTGTTGTTGTCTGATTCGTCATGCTAAGTTGACTCGAACCTGTTTCAATGGGACTAACCTACGTGGAGCCAACTTATTTGGTAGTAATGTAATGGATGCTCGGATTAAGGATGCTAAATTTGGTAATAATTCCGGGCTTAGCGATCGCATTAAGCGCTCATTAAACCTGAAAAACAAGCCAAACCCAGACTATAGCGGGTCGGATTTAGGATGCTAAATTTGGTAATCATTCTGGACTAATGATCCCATTAAACGCTGATTGAACCGGAAAAACAAGCAAAACTGAGGCATATGTCATTCAATTAGATTGACTCATTGTTACCTCAGTTCTACTCAAATCATCTAAGACCTAGATCAGCTTAACCAAACGTAAGGTAAACATGATGCCCGCTGCAACAACTAAAGCACCAACATAGATCCCGACATAAGCGATCGCCGCACCTGCACTCATAAATAATTCTCCATTAAACATCTTCTTACTCTATTGAACCACGGGTTGAGATAGAATACAGCACAGCAGGGAACAGTTGAAGCTAAGTTGACATTAAGGAGACACCATGGAGGCTGTAATTCGGGTTGATTTAGGGCAGAAGTCTTATGATGTGGCGATCGCCTCTAAGAATCTTAACCAGTTGGGATCACTCATGCATCCCCTCAAGCTGGGTCAGAAAATTCTGCTGGTGTCTAATCCAGAAATCTTTCAGCACTACGGCAAACAAGCCATTGACGCTTTAACAACAGCGGGGTTTGAAGTGGCGTGTTGTACGTTGCCTGCTGGAGAAACCTATAAAACCCTCAAAACCCTACAAATTATCTATGATACGGCTTTAGAACAGCGTTTAGAGCGTTCTTCCACCATGGTGGCACTCGGGGGGGGTGTCGTGGGGGATATGACTGGATTTGCTGCTGCGACTTGGTTACGGGGAATTCAGGTGGTACAAGTCCCCACCTCGCTACTGGCAATGGTAGATGCATCGATTGGCGGTAAAACCGGAGTTAATCATCCTCAGGGAAAAAATCTGATCGGTGCATTTCATCAACCTAAGTTAGTGGTGATCGATCCGAGTGTACTACAAACCTTGCCAGAGCGGGAATTTCGGGCAGGAATGGCTGAAGTGATTAAATATGGGGTGATTTGGGATTCTCAACTCTGGACTCAGTTGGAACAGTCTCAACGCTTAGATCGAATAGAAGCGCTTGATCCGACTTTGTTACAAACTCTACTGGAATGTTCTTGTCAAGCTAAAGCAGAAGTGGTGAGTCAAGATGAGCAAGAAGCGGGATTACGAGCTATTTTAAACTATGGTCACACGATTGGTCATGCGATTGAGAGTTTAACCGGATATACGACTGTTTTGCATGGGGAAGCGGTTGGGCTGGGTATGATTGCGGCGAGTCGAATTGCTGTAGAGTTGGGAATGTGGACGAGTGAATGCGATACCCGTCAGTTGGCTTTAATTGAAAAGGCGGGTTTACCGACAAAGTTACCTGCTGGGTTGGATATTGATCGGATTTTAACAACATTACAAACTGATAAAAAAGTGAAAGCCGGAAAAGTTCGGTTTGTCTTACCGACTGATATTGGTACAGTGACTGTCACGGATCAGGTGCCTCAGGATGTGATCCGGCAAGTATTGCAGCATTTATAACGAATACAGGATTATTGATTATTTCTTTTTTCTACACTCTTTAAGTCGTCCGATCGCAAATAACCGATTATTTCGGCTCAAACAGATTGAATGATGAGTATTGATCAATTCATTCAATTTTGAGATCGGAAAATACGGAGTTGAACTCTTTATTTAAATTTTAATCAATTAAAAAATAGTAATTATACGGACTATTAAAAATAAAAATAAATGGTATATTTACTGTTTCATTTAATCTTTATATCAGGTTAGAATAATTTTACTAAAGCTTGATTGCTTCTAATATTTATAGTAGTTATGATGGCATTAGCAGACAAAAAAGAGATGAGATTATCCCATATGATGAGTCTCAAAGTAATGAATATATTCAACTCTCTCTACCATTAATCAGGACATTTTGACATTAAATTCAGTGTCTAAGCATCTAATATCAGGTGAGACAAATTACACCAACATTAATAGTTTGTAGTTGAAATAGATTTTAGTCTCACTATAGATTTACACACTGATTTCATTCACTAAAATTGGAGTAAACTTTGATGAAACGACTCGTAAAGAACTTTTTAATCGGCACATCTATAGTGGTGGGTGCTAGCACAATGGGAGCTGTCCCCACCTATGCAGCATCTCTCAGTGGCATTCAATTTGATCAGGCTGACCATAAAACTTACAATTACAATACCATCACAGATGGTGATGAAAATGCAGCGATTAATGCTTTAACCGATAGCGATCCTTTCACCAACGTAGAATTAGGATATAGCAGCGAATTTCAGACGGAAAATAAGGGTTTCAGTGGAATGCTGGGGGGAAAATCAGTTTCAGTTGAGACTGTAACCGCTGATGATTGGAATGTTTTTGGTAACCAATGGGTAACAGACTTTACTACCGCTTACTCTCAATTCACTCCATTTACTGATACGATTGTTCAAAACATCAAGCAAATGGGAGCAATGCGCTTTGGCGATCCCAATGTGGGTGGCTTTACCTTTGATGAAAACAGCGGAGAATATAAGTTAGATTTAATTGGTCACCATAATGTTCTCAACGCTCCTTACCTTCAGGGTACACAAGAAGCCATGATGGCAAGTCTGTTATTAGGGGGTAATCCTCTACAAATGAGTGAAGTTGCGAAAGTGACGATTGATGGTGTGGTGAACTACGCCTACAGCTTCTCTGCTACCGAAACAGGCATGCTTGCTGCTGATGCTGCTGCAAATGATACTTCTTCCCACACGGGTTTATATAGCTGGACTCTAGCAGGTGAACCGATTCAATCTGTTCCTGAACCGTCTAGTATGTTGGGTTTAATGGCTGTCAGTGGTTTAGTTACCCTTTCTCGACGCAAGTCTCGTAACAAAGCATAGCAATTAGCTGTACTCAATTTAATCACTCATTTTAACGGGGAGCGGGTTTGCTCCTTTTTTTTTGGCTAAGAAAGGGTGTAAAACTGTTCAATAAATTCTACCCATAACTAGACAGATCTGACGGTTTGTCTAGATTTTCTCTGGCCATACGTTCAATCACATCACTTAGACTGTTGGCACCTAATTCTATCTGTTGTTGCTCTAACCATTTAATAGCTGTTTCGGTCAAAGTCATAGTGAATCTACGTTTCTGCTCATTGTAAATCTTTTTTCTTGGCATGGTTGCATTGATTCAATAAGTCATATATAATATGAGTCTATCATTGTAGGTCGAACAATGCAATTAGTTGAAAAACATACAATCAGCAGACAACATAAGTTTTGGCATGAATGTGACGATCTAGCTTTGCAATCAAAGCATCTTTATAACGCAGCCAACTATACTCAAAGACAGTACTTTTTTGAAACGGGGAAATATTACAATTCAATAGATATTTATCATCAAACAAAAAAGCTAGAATCTTACAGGTATTTACCAACAAAAGTAAGTAAGCAAATAGTTAGGCGAGTGTCCGAGGCTTGGTCCTGTTGGTTAGCAGCATCAAAAGACTGGTCAAAGCATCCCGATAAATATTTAGGTCAACCTAAAATTCCTAAATATAAGCATAAGGAACGTGGTAGAAACATTGTTATTTATCCATCTGATGCTTTATCGAAACCAGCACTGAAAAAGGGAATAGTAAAGCTATCTCAGTCTAATATTAAATTCCCGACTCAAGCTAACAACATCAATCAAGTCCGTATCGTACCTAAACTTAATAGTTATGTAATTGAAGTGGTTTATACTGTTCCAGATCTTGAGAAAAAGCATTCAAGATACGCTGCTGGAATTGATTTAGGATTGACTAATCTAATGGCTGTAACTTCAAATCGACCAGGCACAAAGCCTTTGTTGGTTAATGGTAGACCATTAAAAAGTATCAATCAATTCTTTAATAAAAGACTGGCTCTGGCTCAATCCAAAGAGGCATGGCGGCAGATAAAAGAACTTAACCACAAGCGCGATCATCGTATTGATAATTACCTCCATACCTCTAGTCGTAGGATTATTAATTGGTGCGTCGCTAATGATATATCTACTTTGGTTATCGGCAAGAATCCCGGCTGGAAACAAGGGATAAAAATAGGTAAACGTAATAATCAGCAGTTTACAAAAATACCTCACTCTAAGCTAATTAATATGCTGGTTTACAAAGGAGAATTAGCAGGTCTTGAAGTGATTGTGACCACCGAATCGTATACTAGCAAAGCCAGTGCGCTAGATGGCGATGCGTTACCGAAATACAAGCCTAATAATCAATATAGTTTTAGTGGTAAAAGAACTAAAAGAGGTTTATATAAAACTTCCACAGGTAGAACAATCAATGCGGATACTAACGGAAGTTTGAATATAGCAAGAAAAGTAATCCCAAACTTTATGAATGGGATAGAGGCATTGCCGTTTATGCCTTTAGTTCTAAAATTATGGACTAAGAATGTATTTGTCTAGATCTGGCTACTTATTGGTAGCTCTGTCCAGATTTATACGAGCGGTGGTTCAATTATAACGCTGTGTGTAGAGAGTCGTGAGATGAAATACCAAAATATTCGCGTGCAAGGGCAATTGAGAGGGAGATGCTTGAGACGGGGGTGATGAGAGAGATGGGAGATATTTGAAACGAGGCAGACCCTCGTCAGGAGAAGATTATCGGTCACATTATACGAACCTATTCCATATTCAAACAGTTGTGTGGGTTGTTTATTCCCTCAGACTTAGGGAGGAATAACTATGAGATTTATTATAAATCGACTGTGATGTATTAAAATTTTCTGTTGTAGGAAGGAAGAAGCACGTGTGACCCGGAATTGGTGAATTGATCGCAATTCACTGCCCGCGATCGCGCTTTACCCTATAGTTCCTTGGATCTGTGGATAGAGCCTTTCCTTTGTGTGAACCCATCACCATGGGGTGCTTCAACCCCGAATTAAAGTTTTCAAGGTTTAAAAGTCAATAAATGTCTCTATTCGATTGGTTTGCGAATCGACAAAAGTCTGTTCAAATTAGTCCCGATCAGCAAGAACGAGAAATTTCCGATGGGCTTTGGGTGAAATGTCCTAAATGTAGTGAACTCACCTATACAAAGGATTTACAAGCGAACCTGCAGGTTTGTAGTGAATGCAATCATCATTTACGGGTTGATAGTGATGAACGAATTCAGCAGTTAATTGATCCCAAGACGTGGACTCCAATTAATGCTCAGCTTCAGTCGATTGATCCCCTGAAATTTCGCGATCGCAAAGCTTATAGCGATCGCCTACGAGATTATACTGAGAAAACAGGTCAGATGGATGCAGTCCAAACCGGAGTGGGTTTCATTGATGGGGAACCGCTGGCACTGGGTGTGATGGATTTCCGGTTTATGGGGGGTAGCATGGGATCTGTGGTGGGGGAAAAGTTAACCCGTCTCATTGAACACGCCACTCAAGAACAATATCCTGTGGTAATTGTTTGTGCTTCTGGGGGGGCGCGGATGCAGGAAGGAATGTTGAGTTTAATGCAGATGGCTAAAATTTCTGCTGCCTTAGAACGTCATCGAGAAGCTAATTTGTTGTATATTCCCCTGCTGACTCATCCCACCACTGGGGGAGTGACGGCGAGTTTTGCCATGCTAGGAGATTTAATTTTAGCTGAACCCAAGGCAACTATTGGTTTTGCGGGACGACGAGTGATTGAACAAACCCTCAGGGAGAAACTACCCGAAGGGTTTCAGACTTCTGAATATCTCTTAGAACATGGATTTGTTGATGCTATTGTTCCTCGGACTCAATTGAAGAAAACCCTAACCCAGTTAATTCGCTTGCATCGTCCTCCGCAAAAGCTATCCCATTTTCCATCAATTCGGGGGGAAACTCAACACCTCAGTTCGGCTCATTAATGCGCTTCTGAATTACTCTTAGCCTCGGGTTTATCATGAATAGCCAAACGTTCAATTAAGGTGGCGCTAGCTTGATTTAAACCCACTAAGTTAACCTCGACTCCCCGATGACGAAATCGTAAAACGACTTTATCAACGGCATCGACTGCGGATTGATCCCATAAATGAGCATGAGTTAAATCAATAGTGACTCGTTTTAGGGGTTCACGAAAATCGAAGGCATTAAGAAAGTTCTCAACGGATACAAAAAAGATTTGACCGTTTACACTATAAATTCTTTCGCTGCCCTGATTAATCAGTTGATTATCAACAAAGATGAGTGCAGCGACTTTACGACTAAAGAATATTGTACTGAGGGCAACCCCAATCACCACCCCAATGGCTAAGTTACGGGTTAAAACGGTCACCAATACGGTGGTTAACATTACCGCTGTTTCACTTTTGGGGATTAAACGAATATTACGGAGATAATTCCAATTGAAAGTACTCACCGAAACCATAAACATCACGGCCACTAACGCCGCCATCGGAATGCGGGCAACCCATTGACTTAAGACTAAAATACAGATGAGTAAAAATACCCCGGCACTCAAAGACGATAGGCGAGTCCGTCCCCCGGAACGAACATTAATTACAGATTGACCAATCATCCCACATCCGGCCATACCGCCGATAAACCCAGCAATAATATTCGCAACACCTTGTCCGATGGCTTCTTGGTTTTTGTTACTGGAGGTGTCGGTCAGGTCATCAACCACATTCGCTGTTAAAAACGAGTCCAGCAAGCCGACAAAGGAGAGGGCAAAAGCATAGGGCAGAATAATTCTTAAGGTTTCAAAGTTGAAGGGAACAGCGGGTAAGGCCAGAGTCGGTAGGGTATCGGGTAAAGCGCCCATATCTCCCACAGTGGGGACATCCCATCCGGCAGTGATAGTAACAGTGGTCAATACTACAATGGCGACTAAAGGAGAAGGAACCACTTTCGTCAGGTAGGGCAGTCCATAGATAATGATCAGTCCGACTGCTACCATGGCATAGACTAGCCAAGATGCCCCTTTAAATTGGGTTAATTGGGCATTAAAAATCAGAATGGCCAGGGCATTAACAAAGCCTATCATCACCGGGCGAGGCACAAACCGCATTTGGTTTCCCAGTCTTAACCATCCTAGGAAGATTTGCAGAATACCCGTTAAAATAGTGGTAGCCAGGAGATAATTTAAGCCATAATCTTTAACTAAAGTGGTCATCAGCAGTGCCATTGCTGCTGTTGCGGCTGAAATCATTCCCGGTCGTCCCCCCAGAATAGCCGTGGTGATGGCAATAGAAAAAGCGGCATATAGACCTACTTTTGGGTCAACTCCTGCAATAATAGAGAAAGCGATCGCTTCTGGAATTAAAGCTAAAGCAACAACAGCCCCGGCGAGTAAATCCTGTCGTACATTAGAAAACCAAGCGTCTTGAGATAAAATACTGTTCATTGTCTCCTATTATTCAAGTCGGCTATTGTCCGGATGAAAGTATAAGTTAGAATTAAGTGGGCAAACGTAGCAGAGTGGTTAAGTTACGACTTTACGAAGTTAACTGAGTCACCGTTCCTCAGTATACCGGAGAAATATTAAATTTTTATAAACTGCACCGGACTTGGGTCTATTTCATATCATGTAAATTGAATCAAGAGTAAAAATTCTATTGCGCTGTAGAAACGTTATCCAATTATCACTCAAACTGAGATCATATCAGTACAGGTTCGAGTTGAGATATTATAATTTGCTTTAAAGTTTAGTGTTTCAGCTATCTAGACAAGGGATAAAAACCTTGCTATGGTAAAAGTTTGCAATTTAACCGTAGACGTTTTACTAATGTTGAAAATTAAGGCAGCGACACGTCTTATCACTCAAGTCATTCTGATTAGTGGGATTACGTTTGTTTTATCAGAAATTACCTTTAGAATTTATAATAAAATTAACCCTACTTTTGTATTTTATGACTATTCTTATAATCGTTGGCGCGGAAAACCAAATGCAGAAGATTATGAGTTTAATTTAAATTCTCAAGGGTTTAAAGACCAGGAATTTTCACAACAAAAAGATCCACAAACTTATAGAGTATTGGGAATTGGGGATTCTTTTACTTTTGGAGTTGTTCCCTATCCCTATAATTATTTGACGGTTTTAGAAGAACAATTTAATCAAGCCGGAAAAAATATTGAAATTATTAATATGGGAATTCCCGGCATGGGACCACGGGATTATTTATCTATTTTATCAAATGAAGGGTTAGATCTCAATCCGGATAGGGTATTAATTTCTTTTTTTATTGGGAATGATTTTACTGATAATGACTTAACAAAAAATGTGAGACGAGAAAACTATTCTTATGTGATTGAATTTTTTCGATCTTTAATTAAAATACAACAAAACTATGAAGGACATATTTTTAGTCCGAGAGAAAGAGGAAGTTATCAAGATAATCAACCGACGTTAAGCGAGGATAGTTTTTTAGAAGTTGAAGTTGAAAGAAGTACTCAATATTTAACCGATGAAGCGTCTCAAACAGAATTTAAAGAGTTATTTGAAGATGCGGTAAATGATATTAAAAAAATTAAGGCATTATGTGATTATCAAAATATTGCATTAACTGTGGTGATTATTCCTGATGAAGTTCAAGTTAATCCTGAATTACAAGCTAAAATTATAGAACGTTTTGAACTCGATAATTCTAGTTTAATTGATTTTAAATTACCTAATCGTTTATTACAAGCAGAATTACAACAGTCTAATATTGATACAATTGATTTATTAGATAACTTTATTACTATTTCCCAGCAAAAGAGATTATATAAACCACTAGATACGCATTGGAATATTGCCGGAAATCAATTAGCGGCTGATCTTATTCAACAAAACTTAAGTGATAAAATTGAACAAGATTTAAACGCAAAATCAGCAAACTAATTATTTGAACTATTGTTTAAAGTATTAATAATATTATTCGCAATATAATTTGAAAAAACAGTTTCTCCTTCTTCGTTGTAATGACAACAGTTATCCAGATAAACAACCTCGTCAGTATTATCTAAAACTGTCACGCTATTAAATATATTAACACCCCGCGATCGCAAATCATCCACCTGGTTTAAAAGATAGGGATATCCTTCTTCAATGGCTTCTGCGTATGGACTCGCATTACTAAAAGCAACACGTTTTTCAGCCGGGGAAAATTGCCGTTGTGTGGGATAGTATTGGTTAGGTTGAATAAAATGAAAATAAGGAATATTTCGTTTCGCTAAAATTTGACTCATTAAAAATGAAGTTTCTTTCCAATTGTTTGCCACAGCGTTATATAACTCAGAATTTGATAAAGTAGACTCTTTCGGATAAAAATAGAAAGGACTTTGTTCAGAAAATAGAGAAGAAGCTTGTTCTTTTTGTTCGGCTTCAAACACAGCGACTGTATCTTGATAATTTTTTAATAAAAGCTGAGAATAAATTGAATATAAAGTATAACAAGCGGCTAAGTCACATCGTTCTCGTTCGGTAATGACTTCTTTTAATTGCGGTTTAATTCTCTTTATTTTCAATAAGTTTTCTAAGGTTTCTGTTGATAAGCTATCAGTGGCTAAACTGGCTAAATTGAATACATGATTTCCACTCGGCATCATCCAAGCCAGTTGAGTTTGATTATTTAAATTAGATAATGCCACTTCATTAAACCCATCAATATTAATCACTAAGTCAAAGGTTTGTCCTAAAGATAACATATAATTCAATATTAACAATTGCTGTGGTTGTTTATAGCCACCTGTGGCAAAAGAAAGGATAATCAGTTCTTTGTCTTTAAGTTCTGGGAGTTGTTGTAAAGCTTGTTCTAAAATATTATTTTTAATTTCATGAACTGAATAGCGAGAGGCAACCGAACCACCAAATACACCAATAATAAATTGATTTTCATCTTGTTTAATAAACGGATATTCATAAGCTGAGATAAAACCATAATCGTTATATCGGATATCCAACTTTTTTAAATGAGGAATTTTATCTGGTTTTTGAACATATCCAAAAAAGGGATGTAAACGTTCTACAATAGATTCTCCGAGACGAATACTACCTAATTCTAAGTTTAAGTTTTGAGTTTCTGAGGACTCATTCCGACGAGTATAGAAGAATTGTTTATTTTTAATCCCATAAAATAAAAGAGAACCTAATTCTAAAAAGGCTAATAATACGAGTAAATTGACAAATAGTGTTTTACCCCAGTGAGTCGGTTTTTTAGATGAGTTCATATTCATGACTAATTTTCTAAAGTTTGAATAATAAAATCTGCAATAGTATCTGAAAATATTTGTTCCCCAACCGGATTATAATGACAGCAGTCATCAATATAAACAATTTCTGAGGTATTATCGAAAACGTTAACAGCATTCAAAATATTGATATTGTCCGCTTTTAACTGATTTATTTTATCTGTCAATACCGGATATCCTTTTCTGACTGCTTTATCATAAGGACTATCCTCACTCCAAGCAATTTGTTGTTCTGCTTCACTAAAAACTCTTTGAGTTTGATAATATTGATTCGGTTGCAGGATATGAAAATAAGGGATATTTTCTGCGGCTAACGTATCTCGCATTAACTTAGAAGTCTCAACCCAATGATTGGTAATTTTTTCTAAAAGTTCTTGATTTTCTAAGGGTTCAGGTTGAACATAAAAGTAAAGAATACTATCTTCAATGCCTTTACCATCCGATTTTGTTCGATACCGTTCAAAGCGTTGAATTTGTTTTCGATAGTCTTTTAACAGGAGTTGAAGCTGTAGAGAACGATAGGCATAACAACTGGCTAATGCACAATTTTGTAGCTGTTCGATGGCGGGTTCTAACTTAGGTTTTGTTTGCTTAATTTTGAGTAATGCTTCTAAGGCTTTATCCGATAAACTACTATCTGCTAATTGAGTTAATGCTAAAATATGATTGGCGCTTGGCATTGTAAAATCAAGCTGATATTTATTATTAACGGTGGATAATGCTACCTCATTAAATCCATCAATATTAATCACCAGGTCAAACTTTTGACCCATAGATAACATATAATTTAAAACTAATAATTGTTGCGGCTGTTTATATCCGCCTGTGGCAAAGGATAAAATAATAACTTCTTTATCTTTTAAGGCGGGAACTTGCTTTAACTTGGCTTCTAATACTTTATTTTGAATTTCATAAATTGAATAGTTTGAGGCAACAGAACCCCCGAAGACACCGACAATATATTGATTTTCATTCTGTTTATTGACCGGATAATCATAAGGAGAAATAAAGCCATAATTATTTGTTTTAAAATTAGGACGAAAGTCTGGCCCCGGTCTTTGAACATAGCCAAAAAACGGGTGAAGTCGTTCTACAATAGATTCTCCTAACCGTACTCCTTCTAAATTAAGTCCTAAGTCTTGGTAATTTTCTGAAGTTTTTTGAGTATAAAATAACTGCTGATTTTTAAGATAATAAAGTAATAGTGAACCGCCTTCTAAACAGAGAAATAAAATAATTAGATTAATGGCAGCAATTTTAATTAATGATTGAATCGTTTTAAATGAAATAAACGGTTTCATTGTTTAGTATAAGTTTTACATAATTTTTGATTGATTAATTCAGCGGCAAATTGATGACCTTGAGGGTTCCAATGACCTGTACACAAACCTGAATTCTCAAAACCATGCAGACAGTCTGGATTTTCTGTTCCATAGTTTAAGAAAGGTTTAGTTAAACTCAAAATCGGAAAATCATGCTTTTCACTTAATGTTTGAAGTCGTTTATCCGGATAATCAAAATCTTCAACATTTAACGCAGCTTTATAAGTTTCTCTTTCTACAATATCCGGATGAACTTGAATAGGGTCAGCAATAGCCACTAATAAAAAATTACTATTTTTTTCCTTAACTTCTTGATTCATCATGATAATTAAATCATCCGTAATTTGCCAAGCTTCTTGCCATCTTTGATCTTTTGGTTTTTGAAAGGCTTCAGCAGTTAAAGCATTAAAATGATGAACAGCATTCCGTTTTTTTAATTCAAATTCTGCCTTTTTAGCGACTTGTAAAATCCGAGATCGATTGACTAACCAACCAGGAAATTTATCAGCTACAGTAATAAAATAACGATTACTATATTCTAAGCCTAAATTCCGAAAAGAATAATCAGGAACTAATTCTCCATTTTTATAAACAAAGAAGGGACGGTAATAATTACTTTCTAAAGCCTTAGAATTATCTATTACATCATTACCCATAAAAAAGGCAAGAATCACCATATCCGGTTGATAATCCCACACCTGTTGACGCAATGTTAACAGTTCTTGTGCTGTTCCATAACCATCAACCCCAAAGTTAATCACTTCTATATTTTGACCTGCAAAAGCTTTACAGCTTGTTAGCTTTTTCTCTAAAATAGAAGTATAAGTTTGTTCAATGGGAACTTGTGCCGCCAACGTAAAAGAATCCCCTAAAATAGCAATTCTAAAGGTATTTTCTGGCTTAACCTTAGTATAATTGCGATCGCGTAATCCTTCCGAATTAATCTCAATATAAGCCTCTCCTTCTTGGCGTTGCCATCCCTCAGCATTGGGTAAATTTTTCCAGCCTAATACTGGATCAGAAATTGTAAAAAAAGAAGGGGAAAACTCACTATGTTGTTGAATTTTCTTCGGTATCCCTTCAATTTTTGCGACTCGTAAACCCACTTCACCTAATACTATCGCCATGACTAAACCACTGAGTATTAAACTAATATTAATCACCCAGATTTTTAGCTGTTTCATCAATTTAAAACAACGTATAAATAAACGGCGCAATGGCAGACCCTTGGCTGAGAACAATTAATGCCCCAAGTAAAACTAAAGTAATAATGAGCGGCAATAACCAATACTTTTTGCGTTCTCTCATGAACGCCCACAAATCTTTTAAAAAGTCTAATGTTGCTTCAAACACTAGAAAGGACGCTCCATACTATTAACAGGTCTAACTTGACTAACCACCCGATAGGTTGAAGTTTTTTGATCGAATTGACGCTGCATGGCATCAGTACCGAACAATCGTTTCATCAATCCCATGGGAGCCATCATAATATAGAATACAACACCGAGGATGATACGGGTATTAATCCAGCCTAAAACTAAGCCAATTCGCATCCAAACCTGATAGATGGGGTTGAGGGTGCCGGGAATTAATAGCGCCCAAATGGCTAAAATTGAGCCTGTTATCCACGGCCACAGCGGCGGTGGCCAATGACGGAAAACTAAGGGCAGGACAAAGCCAAATAAGCCAGCAAAAATTGCCCCCGTTGTCAAGCCAAATTCTCTTAATCCTTTGTGGTCAAGTTGTGGAATATCGTGATTTAACATAACTGTTTAACCCTCCTTTCTTTTCAGTTAAAATAACTTCTTAATCTAATTCAAATTCCTGTTTCCAAGCCTCATCTTTCTCCCACGGCGTTTGTTCTGTTTTAGCAAGTAAGAAATTTTCTAATACTAAATAATCCATCTCGGTTCGCATAAAACAACGATAGGCATCTTCTGGGGTACAAACAATCGGTTCACCGCGAACATTAAACGAAGTATTAACAATAACACCACATCCGCTACGTTGTTCAAAATGATGAATTAAATCATGATAACGAGGATTTGTTTCTTTGTGAACCGTTTGAATGCGAGCGGAATAATCCACATGAGTCACCGCTGGAATTTCTGAACGGGGTACATTTAATTTATCAATTCCAAATAACTGTTGTTGTCGGTTATCCATGGGAATACGAATGTCTTCTTGTACCGCTGCTACCATTAACATATAAGGACTGGCACTATTGATTTCAAAGTAATCCGATACTTTTTCCGCTAAAACAGACGGTGCAAAGGGTCGGAAAGATTCTCGATATTTAATTTTCAAATTCATCACCGACTGCATTTTCGGATTACGCGGGTCACCAATAATTGACCGTCCACCTAGCGCCCGTGGTCCAAACTCCATCCGTCCTTGAAACCAACCGATTACATTTCCTTGTTCTAAAATATCTGCCAAACGAGGCATTAATTCAACATCATCTAAACGGAGATATTTTGCTTGAATTGAATCTAAATAAGTTTGAATTTCTACATCACTAAATTTCGGCCCTAAATATGCCCCTTTCATTTTATCTAAGGGAACAGTAACCGCTTTAACTTCCGGTAATAATGTTAATATTCCGGCGTTATTTTCTGATGTTTTTGAGGGGGTTTCTAACGGTTGAGAAACAGGCTGAGAGACATGACGCGGTGATGCATGATATTGATACCAAACGGCCAAAGCTGCCCCTAAAGCGCCTCCAGCGTCTCCCGCAGCGGGTTGTATCCAAATATCTTTAAACGGCCCTTCTCGTAAAATCCGACCGTTAGCGACGCAATTAAGGGCAACACCGCCCGCCATACAAAGATAGTCTACATTTAATTCTTTCTGAACCGTTCGAGCCAGACGCAATACTACTTCTTCGGTGACGACCTGGATAGAGGCAGCAATATCCATTTCCCGCTGAGTCAGGCTGCTTTCTGGTTTACGACGGGGGCCATCAAATAGTTTGTCGAACTTTTTATTCGTCATTGTTAACCCGGTGGCGTAGTTGAAATAATCCATATTCAACCGAAATGTGCCATCATCTTTTAAATCAATTAAATGGGTTAAAATTCGATCAACATATTTAGCTTCGCCATAGGGCGCTAACCCCATGAGTTTGTATTCTCCAGAATTAACTTTAAATCCGGTATAGTAAGTAAAAGCAGAATAAAGTAACCCGAGAGAATGAGGAAAATCTATTTCCCATTGCGGTGTTAATGTGTTGCCATCTCCAAGCCAAACGCTTGTAGTTGCCCATTCTCCCACCCCATCCAAACACATCACTGCTGCTTTTTCAAACGGACTAGGAAAGAAGGCTGAAGCGGCGTGAGATTGATGATGTTCGCTAAACATTAACGGGGGTAATTTTGCTTTTTTTACCCCTAATAAACTGGCAAATTCTTTCTTTAATATAGTTTTTAGATATAGCTTTTCTTTTAACCAAATTGGCATGGCGGCGATAAACGAACGAAACCCACGCGGCGCATAACTGAGGTAAGTTTCCAGGAGTCGCTCAAATTTCAGCAGCGGTTTATCATAAAATACAATATGATCGATATCGTACAAAGTCAGATTTGCTTGCTGCAAACAGTAACGAATGGCACTGACGGGAAAACGGGCATCATGTTTTTTACGAGAAAACCGTTCTTCTTGGGCAGCGGCAATAATCTCCCCATCTTGAACCAAAGCAGCCGCACTATCATGATAATAGGCTGAAATTCCCAGAATATTCATTACTCTCTCCTCACAATTGACAATCTCTGCTTTCGGTTAATCAGACATTAAAGCACGGATTGTCCCAAAATATCCTCAGATTATAGCGAATAATCTCAACTTGTATCAAATTTGATCCTATTACCAAGCGACATCGGAGTAAAAATTTCTAATTTCTCGATCTGCGGTGATAATTGCAGCTTGATGACGACTCGCTAGGGCAACAACAACCCGATCAACTGGATCTCGATGATCCCAGTCTAAATTGACGCTATCTAACCATATTTCTTCGTCAATGGGGATAAGACGAACAACATTAGAACGTTTAACAGCAGCGACATATTCGTTGATATCGATTCCTAAATCTAGTTTCTTATTCTTAACTTTAATAGCAATTTCCCAGATAGCAGTAGTTGGGACTAGACCTTTTTTTTCTGTTTCCATCTGGTTACAAACATCTTTTGCAGAGGAAGACAGTTTATCTGGATCTAAACTCCACCAAATCAAAGCGCAAGTATCAAGCACAATTTTCACACTTCTTCCCATTCTTCTGTTGTGGGAGTGGTTAAATCCTCAAAATATTGAACTTTACCGCGCATTTGCCCAAATAACTGTTCTGTTGAGAGGGAATTGCTATACTTAGAAATTTTTATTACAGGCTTCCCTTGATCTGTAACGACAATCTCTTCTCCTTCGGATTCGACAAGTTGCAAGAATTCTAATAGTTGACTTTTTAACTTACTTTTGGAAACTGTTTTCATAATTTCCCAGTCATGATTTGAGTTATTTTTTAACAATATCACATTATTATAGAAATATAGTCTGCGATCGCGCGATTGCGGTATCGAGTACCCAGACAACTTAGAACCCAGATAGGAAGTCTCAAATGAGTCATTTGAAAGAACTTTATGAAACTGAGTATGACCAATGGTTGACTGAAACCATAAAGCTACTAAAAACTCGGCAATTAGAAGCGTTAGATTATAATCACTTAATTGAGGAATTAGAAGCGTTGGGACGCAGTGATAAAAATGCTGTTAAAAGTTTATTATTGCAGATTATTATTCATCTCCTTTTATACAAATTTTGGAAATTAGAAAGAGAGAGGAATACTAATCATTTGGCGGGTGAAATTATTACATTTCGGGTTAAATTGAAGATAGACTCACCACGAATTTAAGCAACTATTTAGCGAGTGAATTACCTAAGATTTACCAAAATGCTTTATTAATTGTGCGGAAGAAAACTCAGCTTAATTCTTTGCCAGAACAATGTCCTTATTTATTTGAACAATTACTTGATAAGGATTGGTTTCCTCCTCAATCAATAAGAAAGTAAATTCTCTTGATTTTTAGTGAATTAAAGTACTGATATTCAGGGTTCGCTAATGACACACTACATTAGAATATTAGTAAAAACAGTAGTGCGTCATTGATGCACCCTACAATCCTTAACTCACTTCAACCTCAACTTCCTCAACCTCTTCAACCGGAACATTTTCAGGGTCATATTGCACTCGATAAATGCGGTTATTCGCTTCTTCAGTAATCAATAAACTGCCATCGGATAAGGTTTGTAAACCTGTTGGACGACCCCAAGTTGTTGTGGTTTCTGGATCTGTTAAAAATCCTGTGAGAAAATCTTGATATCCTCCCGTGGGGTTTCCTTCAATATCAAACGGTACAAATACGACTTTAAACCCGGTTCCGGGGTCTCGGTTCCAACTGCCACGAAACGCTACAAACGCGCCATTTTCATAGCTTTCAGGATAAGTTTCACCTTCGTAGAATTGTAAACCCAGAGGCGTTGAATGGGCTTGGAATAAGACATCTGGGGTCTGAGTTGTGGCCACTAATTCAGGATTTTCACCTAAACGGCGAGGGTCAGGTAAATTGGGAGACAGGTAAGAATAGGGCCAGCCATAAAAGTCTCCTTCTTCAACTGCTGTGAGAAAATCTGGAACTAAATCATTGCCTAAACCATCGCGTTCAATTACGGTTGTATAAAGTTGATTAGTCACCGGATGGAAATCTAAACCGACGGGGTTGCGTAAGCCTGTGGCAAAGGTTTGTAATTCTACCGTTTCTACCGTTTCTACCGTTTCTACCGTTTCAGTACTTTCAACGCTTTCAACCGTGTCAACAATTTCACTACTATTAAGATCAATTACCTGAATAGAAGCGCGGGGTAAAGGTTCCGGACTCACGTTTGATTCTGAGCCGATGGCAATGTACAATTGTTCACCATCGGGAGACAAGGCAATATTACGTGTCCAATGTCCGTCAACGGGTAAAGTGGTAATCACTTCTCCGGTTTCTGCTTCTGCCAGTTGGGTTTGTCCGACAGTGTAAGGAAATTTAATCACTGCATCTGTATTCGCCAGGAAAAAGGCATCGTCTGTAAATACCATGCCAAAGGGAGAATTCACCCCATTATCCACATCAGCAAATACTTGACTGGTATCGGCATCGCCATCACCGTCTAAGTCTCGTAATAATGTAATCCGGTTTTCAGCAGTTTCTGTGACTAAAATATCTCCAGTTGGGGTTTCTGTCATCCAGCGAGGACTCTCTAAATTCTCCGCAAAAATATTAACACTAAACCCCACTGGGACTTGTAATACAGGTTCTTCCGGGATGGGAATAACGTTAGGGGCTTGAGAAACACTTTCTGTCGTTGAAGGGGCAGGTAAGCTTTCTAAGTCAATTGAAATCGATTCTGAAATTAACGGTTCTGTCGGAATTAATGTGATCTCGTCAGCGGTAAAGAATTGGTCAGCCGTTAAGGTTTCTGCATCTATCTCAATCAGAACCCCTAATATTTCAGTCGTTTCTGGAACTTGAATTAAGGTGACATTAATCCCGCCAAGGGTTGAAGCAACTAAATCAATTTGATCGAATGTTAAACCAGATGGTAGCCCAATCACATCTGCCCCGTTACCAAAATCATAAATCCAATCAGTCGAAGCAAAACTATTGAGACCACTGTTTGGACTCAGGAGAAAGACATCATCCCCTAAACCGCCTGTAAAGCTATCGCGCCCGTCATCCCCTCTGAGGCGGTCATCTCCGTCTCCACCCTGTAAAATATCAGCGCCTAAGCCGCCGTTGAGAATATCGTTACCCGCGCCTCCAAAGAGTTGGTCATTACCCTGATTGCCGAAGAGTAGGTCACGGTCTGAATTCCCCTCAATTAGATCATTACCTTCATCACCTTTGAGGATATCATTGCCTTCAGCCCCAAATAAGGTATCATCACCCTCGCCACCGGTAATGAGTTCAGCATCAATTGAACCAATAATCTCATCGTCGCCGCCTAACCCTCTCGCGCCACCCGGAAAATCGGTTAATGCACCGGGTAGCAGTGACATCGTATCGCTTTGCAAAGTTAAGTCGTAAAATCCTTCAGGATTTAGATCAATCATGGTTAAATGGTATATAGTTATATGTTGAATAGTAGGTTTTCAATCAAGGATAATGTTTTTGACAACCCATCCTAAAACCTTTCAGCAAAATTACAAAAGTTGCTGAATGTGCTGTTGCGCTCTGTAAAATTGTTATTGATCTGGCACCCTGTGCAAATCGCTAAGGCTCTATCGCTGCCAATACAGCTTTAGGAGATAGTTTCTGTTTAAACCAAACAACTCGTGCTGGCACGTCGTTAAGCTGAACCCCAGCTTTTGCTAAATTGAGTCGTTCTGATATAGCTAATATTAGGTTATCACAATTTGAGTGGCGTACCTGATAAAATTTTTTTTGTAAGTATTCTGGTCGCCAATATCCCACAATTTCGAGTAAAAAAACTGGCCCTGTGGGATGTACCAAGCGGAAATCCGGTATCATAACACTCCCTGGAATCGGAATTAGATCGACTTCTCGTTCGAGTTTCCACTCAGTTTTTAAGGTGTTCCAACGGTTAGCAAATGATTCTTCAAGCAAACTATCATAAGGTTTTCCGGGGGCATAATGACTGACTAAACCACAATCTGAATTCAGGGTAAATCGCCCTTTTTTTATTACTTTTGTATAAGGATCTCGCTGTTGTAATGTGGCTTGTAAACTCCATTTTGTGACTTGTAATAAAGCCGGAATCATTTTTGCGATCGCCAAACCATAACGAGTACTGGGTTTAAATAAGCTAGTGGGGCCGTCAATAATTAAGGTAAATCCATGATCTGCGTCTCCTTCAATATAAGTCATTAATTGAAATAGTTTCAGATAGCGAAATAACAGCTTATATTCTCCTGGATCATTACGATAGGCATTAATAATAATTTCACTGGCGCGGTAAAAAATTCCTTGAACTTGAGATAAATTATAGCGGTGTAATAATGCTTCTGGTGTTGGGGCATCAAACTGAGTTAGAATTCTATTTTCATGCAAATCCGCATATAATCCAGCTTGAATTTCTGTTTCTAAGACTTCTCTTTTCAGTTCTTGAGTCAGTTGAGTCGAAAGCTTTTCTAATATAATTTGAGTATTTTTAGAACTCGGAATAGTTTCAGCCGCCAGACGAAAAACCCGTTCCCGTAAATCAATCGGTTCCAGCGGACTAACAATTTCAAAGGTAGAGAAACCACTATTTAATAAATGGGCTAAACCTCGTTTTAATCGATAATCTGGGCTAGTTCCTTCTAGTTCTTGTAATTGCCCGTCAAGTTCTGCGTGAGTGCGATTGAGGCAAGATTGAAAGCACTGAATAACTTGTTTTGCAATGGTTAAATGATGCTGATTAATTGCCAAACGTAACGGAACAATTGTCTCTCCTTGTTGTCGATGAGATAACAGATCTGTTGGTAACATAATCAGCAGCGCAGGAGAGACTTAATCATTTATGATGACGTGAAGCAGTTGTAGATTCAGGCGCTTTCAAAGATGGGAATAACTCACAACACATCAATTTTTGCGTTTTAAAGCCATTCCTCATCCTGTTGAGGTTCAGGAAAAGCAGAATATTCTTTCTCTAATTCGACAGGCTGTTCTATTTCGACAGGTTCTAATTCTAAAGGTGCAGGTAATTGCTGTAAATCTGGGAGTTTGACTTTTTCTTTCTGCGTTTGTTTCACTTTCATCGGTAATCTCAATGGCTGACGATGTTCTTGTTCAATCCAGCAACTGGCCAGCGGTAGAGTTTGTTCAAGATCATCTAATGGCCGAGGAATCACCATCACAGCGTTAAGTTCCCCAATGCGTTCAGCTTCCTGCATTCCCGCTTCAACCGCTACTGCGACATTTGCCACAGACCCCCGAATAATCGCGGTACACAATCCCGATCCGATGGTTTCGTATGAGGCTAAATAGACTTCGGCAGCTTTCATCATCGCATCAGCCGCCCCCACCATCGCCGGAAAGCCTCGGGTTTCGAGTAAACCCACTGCTTGATGACTCAGACGACTTTGCCCGCCACTGGCTGCCAATTGAGATAAACGATTACTAATGGGTAAAACGTATTCTAAATTCGGTAAAGGACGGGCAATCACTAAAGAAGAAACAAATTGGCTAAATTGCTTGGCCGTGTCTGCCCCTGCATCGACGGCTAAGCGCACATCCGCAATCCGACCTCGGATAATCGCGGTACAATGACCACTACCAATTTTCTCATATCCTACCAGATGAACGCCTGCTGATTTCAACATCATATCAGCCGTTCCGACAATCGCGGGGAAGCTTTGAGTTGAGACCAGACCTAAGGCCATGTCTCGAAATTCCGGTTGAACGAACCGTTCCTGGGGGGAATAATGTTGCAAAGGTGAATCCATCTTCAGGTGTGCTGGCTTGGGATAGGAGATGAGTAGATATTGAATCTAGAGGTTAATCCAGAGGAGCAATCTTAGGTTCGGTAAGTTAATCATACCTCAGCTTTAACCGCTCGTCTGCTCATCCCCCATTGTAGAGATTTCTCCAGACTTTGGACGAAGCTTATTGTAGGCCTTACGATGAGGCAGTAAGCTATCGAGAAGTTGATCTAAATTAGCCTGACCATAGACTTTAGGCTGGGGAAATTTAGGTTTTTCTTTGGCGATCTTAGGTTCGGACGGAGATGATACAGTCGAACTCTCCGGCTCAGACTCAGGCTCAGGGGTTTTAACGGGGTCAGGTTGAGCGGAAGTCTCAGATGAGCCATTTTCATTTTCTTCTAGTTTACGAGAATTATCTCCCATTAATGAACCTGAAGCGACTACCTGTTCTGCTTTGATGGCGGGGTCAATTAAGGTAGACCCAGAACCAATACAGGCATTAACTCCGACTTTCCCCGATCCCAACATTAACACCCTCGCCCCAATGGTTGCCCCGATTTGGATTTCGAGTATGCCTTGATAGGCATGTAGAATCGTTCCGACCCCAATACAGACCCCCGCACCGACAACAATCTGACTATCTGGGTTAGCGTGCAGCAGAACACCATTGGCGATCGCTGCACTGGGAGCAAGGATCACATCACCACTCATGGCAAAATCCGTTAAATTTTGAGAGAGTGGTGACTCCGACTGCATCAATTGGGAACCTCTAAAACGATTAACAGCACTGATATTTCAAGCGGGTTTTTGAATGACAGTTTCTAACACCCGACGTTTGGCTTTGTCATCAATCCCAATCAGGCGAACATATTCTCCGCTATGCTCCTGCATACAGGCTTCTAAAGCCGCAAGAACTTCTGTATCTCGCTGGGATTCAATCGGGGAGCAACTGTGCCAAGAACTGACCTTGAAGCGTCGCTTATCGGCGTGTTCAGTGCCAATTTTGTAGCCTTGAGATAACAAGTTCCGCACTTGATCTACGACTTCGGGTTCTAACTGACCGACTGCTGCGGTGGCCCCATAAGAACGAGAACTATAAGACTTGACTCTAGATGCACTCGGTACCACGGGTGTCATTGAACGGGTACCCGTACCTGAAACAATAGCTACCTTTTCTCCGGGACGTTGAATAATTTCTTCCGTCACTCGACGCTTGGCGTTCGGGTCAATTCCGATGATACGGATATAATCTTTGGGATGCTGCTCCATAATCGCTTCGAGTTTACGCACCACATCCACCACTTGATTGCTGGAAATGGTCGGGCCATTGCGCCAAGAACCCACACTAAAGCGTCGTTTATCAGCATATTCTGTACCGATAACACAGCCTTGATTAATCAAGTTACCGACAAGTTCGCTCAAATCTCCTGAACCGCTGCTAGCGGCCATTTTACTTTCGTAAGTAGGAGGAACTGTACGAACGGAACCTTGACCATTACTGGCGCTTTGTACCGTACCATCGGGGGTTTGAATCACTTCTTCTAATACCCGGCGCTTCGCTTGTGCATCAATTCCGAGTAACCGCACGTATTTACCTGCATTATCAGCTAAAGCGGCTTCTAAGGCAGCAATCACATCTGAGGGGTGAGTGGAGTCAATCTGTGGCCCACTTTTCCAGGAACTGACTTTAAAGCGACGCTTATCTGCGTATTCAGTCGCGATTTTGTAGCCTTGAGACAAGAGTTGATGAACTTGTTCAACTACCTCAGCGGATAAACTGCTGTTACCACTAGCGGCATAAGAGCGATTTCGTCCTCTGCCATTGCGACTGGAGCGAGTGGTTTCATGACGTACTGGTGCAACACAGGCGGCATCTTCAGAACATTGATAACCGGCTTTGAGGGATTGATTTACATCCACCACATGAGTGTTGAATTTCATGTCAGTATCGTTGACATCGGGTAAACGGTCTGCTTGCTGCTGGTTGGTGATAATGGAGCCAGACGGCACATATTTTCCGGGGGGAATCTCTACATCTTGAATCAGAACGTGCATCATCACAATACAACCGTCTCCTACACGAGCATTAAACACGGTGGAACGGAAGCCAATAAAGCAGTTATCCCCAACGTAAGCCGGGCCATGAATCAGCGCCATGTGGGTGATGGAGCAGTCTGTCCCAATCCAAACAGAATAAGAACGACCATCATCTCCTTTGACTCGACCTTCTTCTAATCCGTGGATGACAACACCATCTTGAATGTTGGTATTATCACTAATGTGGAACGGAAATCCTTCATCAGCACGGATAGAGGTGCCGGGAGCTACCATGACATTATCACCGATATGAACATCCCCAATAATATTTGAGAAGGAATGAACATAAGCACTTGATGAAACTTTAGGCTCAGATAAGGCCTTTGACCAAGGAGTGGGAGGAGCGGGTTTTTTCCGGACTACCATAAGTTAATTTTTCCTAATGTTAAACAACGCAATAATTTAATTTTTTCTCAGAGATTGGAGTGGGGAATCGTATTAAACGCTCATCAATCTAGTTCAATTAACGATATTGATCTCTTTTGCTGTAAATCGAGCCTGTATCGGTATTGACCGTATCAATAATGGCAACAATTGCTGCATCACTCGGACGGTCTTGACTCCCCGGAATTATACGAGCAGCACTACCTCGGCTGACTAAGACCCACTCACCAATTCCCGCGCCTACAGAATCAAGGGCTACCTCATACCCCGGAATAGGCTCTCCGGTTTCATCCAGAAACTGCAACAGCATAAATTTGCCGCCGCGTAAACTGGGTTCTTTCTGAGTAGCTACGACCGTACCTAAAACTTTGGCAATTTGCATTATTTGGTGACGGGAACGAGAGTGAAATTGGAATCTAAAATTAAGAATTATCTCGCTGAGTCGGTTCTTGGATTAAACTCAGTTAACTCATTTAATTGAGCCGAGACGAATCCAACTTTCGAGATAATCGATTAAGGTCTGTTGATTGGACGAATTCCACTCACACTTTCACGAAACTGTTCTACCGCTTCTGTATACCGAATGGGTAAAACATATTCTAAGTTTTCATGAGGGCGAGCAATAATATGAGTCGATAAGACCTGTCCGCCTTTAACCTTTTTCACAGATTCAACTCCGGCTGAGACAGAAGCTTGTACTTCTGAGACATCTCCCCGAACAATTACGGTAACTCGAGCGGTACCGATTTTTTCATACCCCACAAGGGTGACTCGAGCCGCTTTTACCATGGAGTCGGCTGCTTCAACCACAGCCGGAAATCCCAAGGTTTCTATCATTCCAACAGCAATACCCATCTACACTAAACTCCTAATCAATCAATATTTAATCTATCTCAACAGGGTTTGATGCCGTACAAGACTTGAGCCTATCTCACCTAGATTCTGATTTTCTACTTGCCAGAAATTTCTCAGCAGTTGAGTTAGCCTTCATTATTAAAATGAGAGACTTTTGCACCATTTCTGCTCACTTTATTCTTGTGACTCTAGAAAATGAGTTACGGTTCATTCATATCAAAGCTTGTACGACACTCAACAAGTGAAGATTATCTCACTTTAAACCCCTTGAATTCATGGGTTTTCAGTGAGTTAGTATGAACGGAACTGCTCAACTGCGTCGGTGTAGCGAATTGGCAGAACATATTCTAAGTTCTCATGAGGACGAGCGATAATATGAGTCGAGAGTACTTCTCCACCATTGACTCGGTTAGCCGCTTCAACGCCCGCCGATACTGACGCTTGTACTTCCGAGACATCTCCTCGGACAATGACAGTAACTCGACCGCTACCGATTTTTTCATATCCAACTAAGGTGACTCGTGCCGCCTTTACCATGGAGTCAGCCGCTTCTACAACAGCGGGAAATCCCAAGGTTTCTATCATTCCAACAGCGATTGACATTAATGAACTCCTTACAACAAATCAGCGATACGCTGGTTTCTATTTGCGAACTTTGGGCATTTCCATATTTTCGATCACATGGAATTCTTGCTTCACAGGGAGCTAGAGTTTTACAACTTCGGGGGTTGTAGCCTTGCCCTCGACAAGCTTTGACGGACTGCCCGACCGCAATGTGCGATTGATGTCTGTCTACGACGAACCGAAAAACAGTATAAATTGACGACAGAGATTATTTATTATTTCAGCATGATTGAAACAGCGCCTAACCTCACCTCCCCTATCTAGAATAGGAGAGAGTGTGTTCCTTGACAATATAAATATCTATTATTCCTCCTAATCGACTTAATCAAACTTATTGATATTTAGCAAAACTTAATAATCAGTCAAAAATGTTGACAATATTACCTGGAAGCCATGCAGCTTGTTTTTTTAGTCAATTTTTCAAGTCTAACAGCTCGGTGTCGTCATATCATCTTTTCCTTACAAAAGACTCATCTTTGACTGGTTAGACTGGATTTTGTTTGTTATAACAAAGTAATACAGTTATCCGAATGGTTAACAAACAGTGACTTAATTAGTAACAGATTTAACCATTAGGATGGCTCTAAATTACTCTTTAAACTTTATAAAAACTCCCTTTAAAAGCGAGTCAAATTAAGGATTAAGTTCATGACTCTTACTTCATCAAATACACAGTATAAAACTTTCTCAGTTCGGATTAAATCGCTATTAGAAATAATCTACGATCGGTCTATTACCAAAGAAGTTTTAGATCGAATTTTTACTCTAGTTGAAAACTATATTTCTGAATCATCTGAAGAAGATATAAATAAGTGGAGTGAGAGCAATATTACCTTAATCACTTACGGAGATAGTATTGACAACAAAGATTTAGGGGAAACTCCATTAACAACCCTTAATTATTTTCTCAATAAATACCTCAAAGAAACTATTACAGATATTCATATTTTACCCTTTTTTCCTTATAGTTCAGATGATGGATTTTCCGTTATTGATTATCTATCTGTCAACCCAGAATTAGGAAGCTGGGATGAGATTGAAACGATTTCAAATCAGTTTAACTTAATGATAGATTTAGTCATCAATCATGTGTCTCGTAAAAGTGAATGGTTTCAGCAATTTAAACAAGCAGAAAAACCAGGATGTAATTACTTTATCGAAGTCGATCCAAAAACTGATTTATCTGCCGTTATTCGTCCGCGCAGTAGCCCATTATTAATTGAAATAGAAACAGTTAATGGCACAAAACACGTTTGGGGAACTTTTAGTGAAGATCAAATAGATCTTAATTTTTCTAATCCTGATGTTTTAATTGAATTTATCAAAATCCTTTTATTTTATGTTGAAAAAGGGGCGCGTTGTATTCGTTTAGATGCGGTAGGCTTCTTGTGGAAAGAAATAGGCACACCTTGTATTCATCTTCCTCAAACTCATGCCGTGATTAAACTGTTAAGAGAAATCTTACAAATCGTCGATCCAAAAGTTGCTTTAATTACAGAAACTAACGTACCCAATAGTGAAAATCTCAGCTATTTTGGCGATCGCAATGAAGCTCACATGATTTATAATTTTAGTTTACCACCACTTTTAATCAATGCTTTAATTCAGGGTAAATCCGATTACTTAAAAACCTGGATGATGAGTATGCCACCTGCTCCGGCTGGCTGTACTTATTTCAACTTTACAGCTTCTCATGATGGCATTGGTTTACGCCCTGTCGAAGGACTTTTAAATGAAAAAGAATACGATATCCTGCTAGAAACAATGCGGCAGTTTGGCGGCAAAGTTAGTATGAGAAAAAAATCCGATGGCACTGAAAGTCCTTATGAATTAAATATCTCCTTATTTGATGCCATGAAAGGTACAATTAGAGGAGAGGATGAATGGCAAATTCAACGCTTTCTTTGTTCTCAAACTATTATGATGTCTCTCGAAGGAATTCCGGCTTTTTATATTCATAGTTTACTCGGTACTCATAACGATTATAAGAAATTACAAAAAAAAGGAATAAATCGTGCTATTAATCGTCATCAATGGCAACTAGAGGAAATTGAAAAAAAGCTAAATAATCCTGATTCTGAGCATTCTATTATACTTAAAGAATTATGCCGAATCATTCAAATTCGTCGTCGTCAAGCTGCATTTCATCCAAATGCTACTCAATATACTTTACCGTTGAGAAAATCTTTATTTGGATTTTGGCGGCAGAGTATTCTAAGAGATCAAAGTATATTTTGTATTTTCAATCTGACTGATATTCCTCAAATTCTACGATTATCTGATTTAAATTTAGTTTTTGTCGATCCGTGGTGCGATTTAATTAGTGGAGAAACAATCACAGAAATTCACTCTCAGATCTGTTTAAATCCTTATCAATCACTTTGGATAACTAATAAATTTGAATAATAATATTGCGGTTTATTTTATCATATTTATGGAATATAAAAAACGAATTGAGCAAAAATTATAATAATTTATCAATACAGATTAGCAATCAAAAACTAATGAATTATCAATTACCATTGATTCAAGATGAAAAACTTAGACTACGGGCATTAACTCATCGTTCTTACGTTAATGAACATTCAGAAGTAACCGCACATAATGAACGATTAGAATTTTTAGGAGATGCGGTTTTAGGATTTATAGTCGGTGAGTTATTGTATCAACAAATTGACCTGAATCAATTAGAACTCAGTGAAGCAAAAATGACTCGTTTACGGGCTTCTTTAGTCGATGAAAAACAACTAACTCAGTTTGCATTACAACTCGGCTTAGGAAAGTTAATTTACCTCGGCAAAGGCGCAATTAAAGACGGCGGCAGAGAAAGTCCGGCTGTACTCAGTGATGCTTTTGAAGCCTATATTGGTGCATACTATCTAGACCAAGGAATTGATGCAGTCCGAGATTTTATTATTCCGCTATTGACACCCGTACTGAATCAACGAATGGGTTCAGATTTTAGTGCAAATGCGACGAATTTAGTAGACTATAAAAACCGCTTTCAACAATGGGCACTCAAAGAATTGAAACAAACGCCAAAATACTATATTGTGGACGAATCTGGCCAAGATCATAACAAAGAGTTTACTGCTCAGGTGCAAGTTGAGGGTAAAGTTTATGGTATGGGCAGTGGTAAACGTAAACAAGATGCCCAAAAACAGGCCGCTAAAGATGCACTGAGAAAATTGAGACTAGAAACTTAAATGTTTTGATGCAAGAGAGTGTGTCAGATCGCGAAGTTGTTAAAATACAATTACTTGGCAATAAAGGAGAGCTAATGGTACAAACTACTCAATCTCAAACCCGTGGAATACAAATGACCGATGCAGCCATTAAACAGGTTTTGATGCTGCGAGAACAACAAGGCAAAGACTTGTGTTTACGGGTGGGCGTTCGTCAAGGCGGATGTTCCGGTATGTCCTATATGATGGATTTTGCCGATCCTAACACCATTACCGAAGAAGACGAGAGCTTTGACTACGATGGCTTTCAGGTCGTTTGCGATCGCAAAAGCTTACTATATCTTTATGGTTTAGTGTTAGATTACAGCAACTCACTAATTGGTGGTGGGTTTGAATTTACCAATCCCCAAGCGACTCAAACCTGTGGATGTGGGAAATCTTTTACCACCTAAATAGCGATAATAGTAGGGTGCGTTACTCAGCGCACCTTAAAATTTATGGCTGGGATGCATCGTGGATACACCCCCTAATTAATCTGTATAATCATGCTGCGGATAAATTGATGGGTGCAGCCTCAACGATACACCGTCCAACAGCCGTGGCAACAGGACGTAACTCAGTGACTAACGTTGTCATCTCAGCCAGAGATAAAGCTTGTCTGGCATCAGAAACTGACTTTTCCGGTTGGGGATGACATTCAATCATCACCCCATCGGCCCCGGCTGCCACCGCTGCTTTGGCTAAATTGCTGACTAATTCTCGTTTGCCTGCCGCATGAGACGGATCGACAATCACCGGAAGATGAGTTAACTGTTTAAGCGCAACCACAGCCCCTATATCGAGTACATTACGGGTATGGGTATCGAAGCTGCGAATACCTCGTTCACAGAGTATCACCTGAGAATTACCCCCACTGAGAATATATTCTGCCGCCAGGAGAAATTCTTGCAAAGTGGCTGATAGACCCCGTTTAAGAATGACGGGTTTTTTCACCTGTCCGACGGCTTTGAGTAACTCGAAGTTCTGCATATTCCGACTACCAATTTGCACGACATCGGCTGCATCAACAATGGCATCGAGTTGAGGAATAGACATCACCTCAGTCACGAATGGGATATTGTAGCGTTGGCGAACTTGCTGAAAAATAGTAATTCCTTCCGGGCCGAGACCTTGGAAGGAATAAGGAGAAGTCCGAGGTTTATGAACACCACCGCGCAACAGTTGAACAGGAATTGTGGAAAGATGAGAGGCGACAGTATCCATCTGATCCAGGCTTTCGACGGTACAAGGGCCGCCAATGATTAATAATTCTTGGCCCCCGACTCGAATTTGAGAATTGATCTTAATTACGCTTTGTTGAACTGCATCAGACTTGGAGACGAGTTTTGTATCAGACATGAGATATTGATCCGGTTGAAATGAATTAGTCAATAAAAAACCCGAAACCTGTGTAAAGTTCCGGGTGAGAGAAAAACCAGCACAATGGCTTACCCGGAACCTGTAAAGTTCCAAAAATAATAGCCATAAAACCAAAAACTAAATTGAGTCATTACTGTGCCATCAAAGGGGTTTGAGAGTTTAAGTTTGGGAGTTTAACATCAAAAAACCGCAGCGATCTGGTCTGCGGTTCACCTAGAGTTGCCATGGAAAGCTGGACTCACTCTCGGTGAACCTTGCTAAACCAATAATAAAAATAGCGATTCTGGGTAAGCATTAATGTATTGCTGGTTTGAATTACTCTTAGATTTAACCTAGCAAACTGTTGCGACAAAGTCAACCCTATTTCTCAGGTGATTGAGCCATATAATATTCAGGGTCATTATAATAGTGCTAGACAACAAAGATGATTAAAATTTCATCGCTGCAGTTGAACTCTGGCCGGACAACTGTTAAAGTCTAGACCTAGGCTAAATCAAGACGATCGCCGCGATCGAAGCACCGTTTATCTCCTCAATTATTCATGTCTGACGATCAACAACTTAATTTATTCACTCCTAAGGGATCTGATAATTCGACCCAAAATTCCGCTATTGACTCTGACACAATTCCGACTGATGCCAATATTCCGATTCCAACGGGAACTTACCAAACAATAGAACAAATCAGTCATCATTGTAACCAATGTCAACGCTGCGAACTCGGTCAGCATCGAACTCATGCCGTTATTGGGCGCGGTAACCCTGAAGCTGCGATTATGATTATTGGGGAAGCACCGGGACAAAATGAAGATGAACAAGGCTTGCCTTTTGTCGGAAGATCTGGACAACTCCTGGATAAAATTCTCGCTGCGGTAGAATTGAGTACAGAAAAAGAAGTATATATTTCTAATGCCATTCGCTGCCGTCCTCCGAATAATCGTACACCCAATGCATCTGAGTTAGAGGCTTGTAAACCTTATTTACTCGAGCAAATTCGTCTGATTAATCCTAAAATTATCTTACTAACCGGAGCGACTGCTGTTAAGTCGTTAATTGGAGATAAACGAGGCATTACTAAAATTCGCGGTGAATGGATGGAATGGAACCAACGTTTATGTATGCCAATTTTTCACCCGGCGTATTTACTCCGTAACCCCTCGCGTGAACAAAACAAACCAAAATGGCTGATGTGGCAAGATATCCAAACTGTTCGCCGTAAATATGATGAACTGATGAGTGGGGTGAATTAATTAAGAGTTAAAATTAGGAATTAAAATCGCCCATCTCAAGAGCCGGACTCATTCATTACTTTTTCTCTATCTCAAGAAGATATTAGCCTAAAAATTAGATACAATTAAAAGCAGAGAAAAACAGCTTGGTGTTTGAGTCAGTGCCCATGGCAGAGAGTGATTTTATTCGATGCAGTCTTCGAGTCCCCCAATCGTTGTATGAGAAAATTGAAGCAATTGCGATCGCAAATAACGCTAAAATAAATTCCCGCAGCAAACGACCTCAAATTTCTCCTACTTTAATTGAGTTACTTTGTCTTGGACTTGAACGTTATTCTGCGGTTGATTCAGCTATTTCTGAAGACTCTACTTCAGTTTCAGAAAGCACTGAAAAAAGTGATTTAAAACTAACGACAACGGATTTAAATCAGATTTTAGAACATCAGCAACAATCTCAACAGACCATTGAGCAACAACTCGGAGAAATTCAAACTAATCAACAATTTACGAGTGCAAATATCACTCATCTTTATCATTTAGTCAGTCAATTATGTGATTACTTAAATTCCTCGGCAAATTCTCAAACGCCATTAGTTAGCTCATCTCAATTAGTCACAGATAAACCGATAGCAGCTAGTCTAGATCAATGGACCGTGAATCATCAATGGTTGTGTGCAAATGCCTGTTTTTCTGAAGAGAGTTTCGACGACTGGAAAAATGGCGAAGTTCGTCAAGATAAACAAGGAAGATATTGGCGACGGATTGAATTAGCGACTGTATTAGGAGACTTTGAAATTCCTTCTGATTTAACAGATTCTCAAATTTTTTATGTTTTAGAATACAATTATTAAATGTAATTATTATGACCACCACTTCCTCAAAATTTGACTGGGATTTAATTACTGCAGAATTAAGTGAATTAGATCTCATTCGCGATCCAGTTCAGGTTAAAAAACTGTCTCAAGATTATTATCACTTTAGCCCTGTTTTACAGCCTATTCTACAAGATAAAATAGGAGATTTAGTCGTTCGCCCAAAGAGCGAAGCAGAGGTGTTAAAAGTGGCTCAAACCTGCGTAAAATATCAGGTTCCATTAACAGTCAGAGGGGCAGGCACGGGGAATTATGGGCAATGCATTCCGTTGTCCGGTGGGGTAATTTTAGACTTATCTCAAATGAATCAAATTCACTCCATTAAACCTGGATTAGCCTGTGTTGAACCGGGAATAAAAATGGCTGCTTTTGATAAAATATCCCGTCAACAAGGATGGGAATTACGCATGGTTCCTTCGACTTATCGGACTGCAACAATTGGCGGGTTTATTGAGGGTGGAAGTGGCGGAATTGGTTCAATTACTTATGGACAATTACGCGATAGAGGTAATCTTCATGCTGTTCGAGTTGTAACATTAGAACAGGAGCCGCGAGTGATAGAATTACGAGGAGATGATGTCCAAAAAGTTAATCATGCTTACGGAACGAATGGGGTTATTACTCAGTTAGAAATTCCCCTCGCTCCTGCTTATTCTTGGACAGAATTAATTGTTACTTTCGATCAATTTATGACGGCGGCTCAATTCGCTCAAGTATTAGGAGAATCGGATGGTATTATTAAGAAATTAGTTTGTGTTTGTGCTCCTCCCATTCCGAGTTATTTTGCCACATATAAAGATATTATCCCAGAACAAAAATCCGTTGCATTATTAATGATTGCTCAGCCCAGTTTAGAACCATTTCAAGAATTAGTTAAAGAATTTAACGGTGAAATTTGTTATCAAAAATCTGAGCAAGATAGTAATAAAAGAACTCCTATTTTAGAATTAACCTGGAATCATACAACATTACACGCTCGCAGCGTTGATTCCAATTTAACTTATTTACAAACGTTATTTCCGGACGATCCAGAATTAAAATTAATAGAACATTGTTACGATCATTTTGGAGAAGAAGTAATGATGCATTTAGAATTTGTAAAACTGCAAGGAAAACTCCATGCCATTGGTTTACAAATTGTTCAATTCACCACCGCAGAAAGACTGAATGAAATCATTAATTATCACGAAGAAAAAGGCGCAGTTATCTTTAATCCTCATACCTATATTTTAGAAGATGGTGGGATGAAAACCATTAATTTAGAACAGTTACAATTTAAACAACAAGTCGATCCCAAAGGACTATTTAATCCAGGGAAAATGAGAGCTTGGTGGGAAATGAAAGAATCATAATGCTAGGCAATAGTAAACTATTGAATAATTCCAAAATATAGAAATATCCGCGCCTTATCTGCGTACTGCTATACTTTTTAACAACATTTCTTCTCTGTGTTCCTCTGTGCCTGGTGTGGTATATTTTCTCAATGCCAAACATAAAAAAACCTACCTTTAATTGTTGAAAAAGGTAGGATAAAAAATGAAGTGAAATTTTAGAATCAAGCAAATTATAGCTTTGTACCACATTCATGGCAGAAATTACTGCTGCTCACATTTTTAGTATCGCAACTGCTGCAATAAATTAATTCTGCCGCTTTCTCTAGTTTTTTCAATTCGGGTAGTCCTAACATCTGAGCATTACTCTTACCTGGGGCCACCATCGGATAACAATTTTCCTCTCGGTGAACAATCACATTCATCAATACCGGGCCATCATGAGCCAGCATCGCGGCGATCGCCTCTTTAAGATCTTCTCGCCTCGTCACCTGTATTCCTTTAACCCCGTAAGCTTCAGCCAACTTAACAAAGTCCGGCATTCCCACTTCCATATTAGAAGAGGAATAACGTTCACCAAAGAAAGCTTGTTGCCACTGACGCACCATTCCTTGCCAACCATTGTTAACAATCACAGTTTTCGCAGCAATACTATATTGTGCCAAAGTCCCCAACTCTTGGATATTCATTTGCACACTAGCATCCCCCGCAATACAAATCACTTGATCGTCGGGTAAAGCGACTTTTGCCCCCATCGCAGCCGGAATTCCGTATCCCATGGTTCCCAAACCCGCGCTAGAAATCCAGCGACGCGGCCCGTTTTTGAGAAATTGTGCCGACCACATCTGGTGCTGACCAACATCGGTTGTGTAGTAGGCATCAGGAGCCATCTCAGCCAGTGTCGAAATCACTTCTTGAGGGGAGAGTTGATCTGGGTATTGAGGTACTGCTAAAGGATAATCTTGCCGCCACCGATTAATTCGTTCTAACCAGGCTTTCGTCTGGGTCTGGTTGACCCCATCTCCCAATTCTCGACAACGCCCCAGTAACTCAACCAAGACATGACGCACATCTCCCACAATGGGAACATCAGGGATGCGATTTTTACCGACTTCGGCTGGATCAATATCAATATGAATGACTTTAGCGCGGGAGGCAAATTCATCCAGTTTCCCAGTGACGCGATCGTCAAACCGCGAACCCACCGCCAACAGTAAATCACATTCACTAACGGAGAAATTGGCATAAGCGGTGCCATGCATTCCCAACATTCCCAACGCTAAAGGATGATGTTCATCAAACGAACCTTTCCCCATTAATGTTGTTGTGACAGGAATCTTAAAGTGTTCTGCGAGTTGTTTAATTTCAGCATGCGCCCCGGCCGCGATCGCGCCGCCTCCAACATACAGCAAAGGACGTTCTGCGGCTCGGATTAATTTAATCGCTTGATTAATTTGACGCATATGCCCTTTTACCGTCGGTCGATATCCGGGTAAGGTAATTTCTCCGGGGTTGACGGGAATATAATCAAATTCCTCTAGCCCCACATCTTTGGGAATATCAATCAAAACAGGCCCTGGACGACCGCTACTGGCAATATGAAACGCTTCAGCCACAATTCGTGCCATATCCTTGGGATCGCGCACTACATAGGAATGTTTGACAATGGGTAAAGTAATGCCAAAAATATCTGTTTCTTGGAATGCATCAGTCCCAATTGCCGGACGAGGAACCTGTCCCGTGATCACAACCATCGGAATGGAGTCCATGTGGGCTGTGGCAATACCTGTGACTAAATTTGTGGCTCCAGGGCCAGATGTAGCGAAACAAACCCCCACTCGTCCAGTGGCGCGGGCATAGCCATCGGCTGCGTGACTTGCGCCTTGTTCATGGCGCACTAAAATATGTTGAACTTCTCCAGTGGCTTCTGCTTGATACACCGCATCATAAATTGGCAAAATCGCCCCACCGGGATACCCAAAAATATGCTGCACCCCATGACGAATGAGGCTATCGATCAAAGCAAATGCACCCGTAGCACGTTTAGGAGCGACTTTAGTTTTTTGTTGCACAGGAGTTCCTCTTAATGTCTTACCTATATATTTTTAAAATTTTAGCGTCGGACTTTATTTTATATTTCAAGAATATTGATGGGTTTCCAAAATGGCTAGTTTTAACAACACTTTACAATTATAAGATTGATCCTTTCAATTCATCCTGTTTTGATGACGGGCAAAACCATTGTTCATCCCCGTTTTACTGTCAGGTATCTTTTCTCAAGTCACGCTATTGTTATACCATTGTGATCAACCTTGGATGCAAGTGTATCATACACTACAAATTAATTTTGCTTAGCGGTGATATCAATTTTGTGTCACGCCTTGTGGCGAAGTAATGAGATAATAAGCGTTAGGAGTGAGACTCATGAAAAAGATTGAAGCAATTATCCGGCCATTCAAACTCGATGAAGTTAAAATTGCTCTGGTAAATGCAGGCATCGTTGGAATGACGGTTTCTGAAGTGAGAGGATTTGGTCGTCAAAAAGGACAAACTGAACGTTATCGAGGTTCTGAGTATACCGTTGAGTTCTTACAGAAACTCAAGATTGAAATCGTTGTCGAAAATGACCAAGCTGATATGGTAATTGACAAAATCGTCGCGGCTTCTCGAACAGGAGAAATTGGTGATGGTAAAATTTTCATCTCTCCTGTGAATGAAATTGTCCGAATTCGGACAGGAGAACGAGATCAAGAAGCGATTTAAATTGAGGAGTTCTAGGGGTTACAGGCAATCTAAATCCTGCAACTTCTGAACTCCTTACTCTGAACTTTACTGATGCAACAGTTGTTTCAATTGAGGCAATAACTGCTGAAAAGCTACTCCCCGATGAGAGATCGCTTGTTTTCGTTCTGGTGAGAGTTGAGCGAATGTTTTTCCCTCAGCCGGGACATAAAAAATTGGATCATAGCCAAATCCGCCTTCTCCTTGGAGACTATGGAGGATTTCTCCAGGGCAATACCCCTCTACCTGCGCTGCAATTGAACCATCCGGACGAGCAATGCTCATCGCACAGATAAATTGGGCCTGACGATTCGGGTTATTTTCCAATTCTTTCAGAACTCGTGCGATCGCCAACGCCGGAGTAGCAGCATAGCGAGCTGAATAGAGTCCGGGCGCTCCCCCTAGGGCGGCAACAGACAGACCCGAATCATCCGCAATTGCCCATTTTCCGGTCTTTTGAGCAACGGTTATTGCTTTTATGGCCGAATTTTCTAAAAATGTCGTTCCGGTTTCTTCTACCTCAATTTCCGGGGGCTTCAGTTGCAGTTGTACGTCGAGATCGCACAGATAGGCTTGTATCTCTTCGAGCTTGCCGGGGTTTCCGGTTGCTACCACGAGAGTTTTGATCATGTTGCTTTTGTTGCCCAATCTTTGGCCCAAGCTAAGGTTTGATGAACTTGCTTAAGATCTTTTGCTTCACAATAGAGTCGTAAAACAGGTTCAGTGCCACTGAAGCGAATCAGCAACCACCGATCGTCAGCTAAACGGAATTTATAACCATCGACCGTGATACAATCTATCACTTTTTGTCCGTCAATTTCTTGAATGGGATGCTCTTGTAACTGTTGTAATAACCGCCCTCGCACTTCCATATTCGCTAAAGGTAAATCAATGCGATCGTAAGCCGCCACATAATCAACTTGTTGTTGTAAACGAGAGTAAATGGCGCTAAGATCCTCCCCAGATTGGACAACTGCTTCTAAGAGAAATAATGCCGATAACAAAGCATCTCGCTCAGGAATATGAATGCCGTAGCCAATACCGCCTGATTCTTCCCCGCCAATTAACACATCAGCCGATAACATCCGATCTGCAATATATTTATAACCAATCGGCGTTTCGTATAAAGGTAAATTGTACGATTTGGCAATTCGAGGAATCAAATCTGATCCACTCAAAGTTTTAACAATTTCTCCTGTTAAACCCCGTCGTTGGGCTAGATGTTCAATAAAGATCGGAATTAATATTTGAGAACTTAAGAAATTACCCGCCCCATCAACTGCCGCAATGCGATCGCTATCGCCATCAAATACTAATCCGACTGTTAAGCTATCTTCACTGCCTTTATGGCTTTTAATTTGACGAAATAGTTCAGGGATATACTTGGGTAAAGGTTCCGGTGCACCGCCCCCAAATAGAGGGTCACGTTCGCTATTAATTTCAATAATATCGTCGCCTAAAATTCGACCCAGTCCCCCCGCTGCCGCACCATGCATGACATCAGCAAAAACAGTTAATTTACCGCTATTAATCGCCTCTTGAATGGCAGCTAAATCAACTTTTGATTTTAAGGTTTCACAATAACTCGGCCAAGGATCAAATTGTCTTAATAGACCGAATGTTTTCGCTTCAGGAGCGCCTTTATCAACTAACGCTTCAATTTGTTGTGTTACCTCAGGGCCGACTGAACCCCCGAATGCACCTTTTACCTTTAATCCTAAATACTTACCGGGATTATGACTCGCGGTGATCACAACGGCTCCGAGGGTTTGCTGTTGATGAGCCACTAAACTAAAAGCGGGAGTAGGCGCGTAGGTTTCACTTAATAAGACATCATATCCTGCTCTTTGAATCGCTTCTGCTGCAACCAGCGCAAATTCTTCAGCTAAAAACCGTCGATCATATCCAACAATAACGGTTCGACTTTTAGCCTCTTTTCCGTAAGTACTTTCTAACACTTGAGCCGCCAGGGGGGCCACGATTGCAACGCGATCAAAAGTAAAGCTATCTGCGATCACGCCGCGCCAACCATCTGTCCCAAACTTAATCGGTTGAGTCATAATCAAACTTTAGTGTCAATTGTGCAGGGGTGATTAGGAAATAGTTGATGATGGGTTACTTGTCATTGTCAGCCAGTCGTAAACTGTTTAGAACAAAACGCAAATGACTCACCTTCCTTTTCAAACTCACCTTAACTTAAGTTGAGGAGCATACGCTAGTCTTGACGACAGGTTGACAACAGTATAATCCCTCTTTTAGAGGTTCTCAACCCCTGCTAAAGATGTGATTCTAAGCGATCCAAAACGCTTAATACCATCCAAGTCACGATCATTCCAATTACACCAATAACCCATAATCCACAAGCCATCGTAATTCCTAGGGCGGCTGAGACCCAAATGGCGGCGGCTGAGGTTAAACCGCGAACCCGAGAACTATGAAGAATGGTTCCGGCACCAATAAATCCTACCCCACTAATCACCGCTGAGATCACCCGTCCTAAAAAATCTGGGTTATCTTGGGCTGCCCCTAACTGGATAGGAATAAGAACAAACAAAGCTGAACCAAAACTGACTAAAATATTGGTTCTTAAACCAGCCGGTTTATTTTGAGATTCTCGTTCCCAACCAATGACTGCACCCGCTAACAAAGCTAACCCTAGTCGAGAGAGGAGCAAGACATTATTAACGGGAGCCAAAGTAGAAGTTAATGACAAGATAAGGCGTTTGAGCTAACAATTCAAGACTTATTATCTTAGCAAAATCCGGTTGATTAATCTAGAGAAAGATAGATGTTTCACTCTCAAGGTTCATCTACAATAGCACTCAGCCCATTTTATGATTCACGACTCCCAAGATGCCACAATCTCATTAGATGATGGAGGTAGAGTGATGACATACTATTTTAACTTCTTGGCTTCTGATGAAGCAATTGGAGATTAAAACGATGACACAAAAGAGTAATAAACAATATGATAGTAACGGCGCTAGCTCTCGTTCGGTGTCAACTATTTTGCAAGAATTATCTGTTGATGCTGAACAAGGTTTAACAGAATCAACGGTTAAAAAGCGGCATTCTCAATATGGTTTAAATCGTCTTCAACAAAAAAAGCAAAGAAGCAAGTGGCAAATTTTAATCGCTCAGTTTAAAAGTCCGATTATTGGCTTACTGGCCGTGGCGGCAGTGCTCTCTTTTGTCTTCAAGGAATGGATTGAAGGCATTGCAATTTTAATCGCAATTTTACTCAATACGGCCATTGGTTTTATCACAGAAGTCAAGGCGGTACAATCGATGGAAGCCTTACAACAGTTAAGCCAAACTCAAGCCAAGGTCAGGCGACAGGGACAAGTGCAGGAAATCTCCGCTGAAAAACTGGTTCCGGGGGATATTGTCTTACTGGAAGGAGGAGATTTAGTGGCGGCGGACTTACGTTTAATTGCAGCTTCAAAATTACAAGCAGATGAGTCCTCGTTAACAGGGGAGTCGGTTCCCGTCAGCAAAACCGTTGAGACCTTATCTGAGGATTTATCCTTAGCTGAACGCACTAATATGGTGTATAAAGGCACAGCCATCACTCGGGGTTCTGGAGAAGGGGTCGTGGTGGCAACGGGGATGAATACGGAATTAGGACATATTTCTTCTATGACCGCTTCAGCTAAAGAAGAAGTAACTCCCTTAGAAAAACGCTTGGATCAATTGGGTCGTCGTTTAATTTGGGTGACCTTAGCGATCGCCGCTGTCGTCGGAGTTGCAGGAATTATTGGCGGTAAGGATCTGTTTTTAATGATTGAAACCGCCATCGCTTTAGCCGTAGCAACGGTTCCCGAAGGGTTACCCATTGTGGCAACCGTAGCATTAGCGCGGGGAATGTGGCGGATGGCAAAGCGGAATGCTTTAATTAATAGACTTTCGGCGGTAGAAACCTTAGGGGCCACCAGTATTATCTGTACCGATAAAACCGGAACTTTGACCCAAAACCGGATGACCGTCAGTCAAATCCTGCTGGCTTCTGGTCAGGTTAATGTCACAGGAGAAGGATTAGCATTAACAGGGGAGTTTAAGCGCGATGGAGACACTCTCGCACCCACAGAAGATGAAATCCTTCAGAGCCTTTTAGAAGTGGGGGCTTTGTGTAATAATGCCACTTTACCAGAAGATGAATCTGATAACAGTATTGGCGATCCGATGGAAGTGGCCCTCCTAGTGGTTGCGGCTAAAGCTGACCTCAAACGTCCCGCATTACTTGAAGATCAATCGGAAGTACGGGAAGTGGCATTTGACTCAGAAACGAAGATGATGGCAACCTTTCATCAACACCCGGAGGGTTATCGCGTCGCCGTTAAAGGGGCACCCGAGTCTGTGTTTTCCGCTTGTACCCATCAACTGACAACCTCTGGTGTTGAGGAGATGAGTGCATCCCAACGCAAAGACTGGCAACAGCAATGTGACCAAATGGCAGAGGAAGGATTAAGAATTCTAGCTTTTGCCCAAAAAACCGTGAAAGATTCTGAGGCTAAAGCTTACGAACAGTTGACCTTTTTGGGAGTTGTGGGGTTACTCGATCCTCCGCGAGAAGAGGTTAAACAGGCCATTGATCAATGTCATCAAGCCGGAATTCGAGTGATTATGGTGACCGGAGATCAACCCATTACCGCCCGTAATGTTGGTCATGCGGTGGGGTTAACCAAACAACAAGAAACAGAAGCAAAATTGGGTAAAACCCTAAAAAATCCTGAGGAGATTTCTTCCCAGGAAAAACAGCAATTACAACAAGTCCCCATTTTTGCCCGCGTTAGTCCAGAACAAAAGTTGAATTTGATTACTGTTCACCAAGCCGATGGCGCAGTTGTTGCAATGACCGGAGACGGGGTTAATGATGCACCTGCCCTCAAAAAAGCTGATATTGGTATCGCTATGGGTCAGCGAGGCACACAAGTTGCCCAGGAGGCTGCTGATATGGTGCTGACCGATGATGCTTTTCCCACCATTTTGGCTGCCGTTGAACAAGGCCGTAGTATTTTTAACAATATTCGTAAGTTTACCCTTTATTTACTCTCTGGCAATACTGGGGAAATTATTGCGGTTGCGGTTGCCTCATTAATGAATGTTCCGTTACCTTTGTTACCCCTGCAAATCCTGTTTATTAATGCTGTTAATGATGTATTTCCTGCCTTGGCTTTGGGAGTCGGTGCAGGCAATCCTCAACAGATGAAACATCCCCCCAGAGATAGCAAAGAAGCCATTCTTACCCGTTCTCATTGGATTGCGATTGTTGTTTATGGTGCAATCATTGCGGCGGCAGTATTGGGGGTATTTTTTGTTTGTTTGCAAGTTAAAGGCTGGGAAGAACAGCAGGCTGTTACTGTTTCCTTTTTAACCATTGTATTTGCCCGTTTATGGCACGTTTTTAATATGCGAGATGACGACTCTCATTTGTTCCGAAATGAAGTTACCCAAAATCCTTATATTTGGGGTGCATTGCTTTGTTGCACAGTGTTGTCATTGATTGCAGTTTATGTCCCTGGTATCGCTCAAATCCTCGATGTTGCACCACCCAGTTTAGAAGCCTGGGGATTAATTCTAGGGGCGAGTTTGATTCCCTTTATTATTGGACAAATCTGGAAAATAATACGGTGAGAAAAATAATAGTTTCTATGAAATACGTTCATGTTATGGTCTTAATGCAGAAAACACAAAAAGCTTGCTGTATGGGGATTATACAAAGTCATCCCCAATAAATTTGAAAATCAGTTCATCAGTTTCAGCTATGATAAATCCAGAATTCCCCAATATTTAATCTGAGAGAATAAGAAGAAATATTGCTTTTTGATCATGACCTACACCTCGACAAAATACCTTAGCGTCCATGAATTTATTGAAAAGTATCAGGATAATCCCCGTTACGAACTGGCTGATGGAGAATTAATTGATATGCAACCCACAGGCCCCCATGAAGCCGTCGGGGGTAAACTAGCAACTCAAATCGGGATTGCAATGATTAACGCTCAACTGCCTTGGTTTATTCCTCGGACTTGCCTAATTCAGCCCTTTGCTGATATTGCTACAGCGCGTCGTCCGGATATTGTTGTATTAGATGAAACTGTATTAAGTCGGGAACCTTTGTGGCAAAGGGAACCTGTGATTACCTTAGGTCGTTCGATTAAACTGGTGGTGGAAGTAGTCAGTACAAATTGGGAAACTGATTATGCTCGCAAAGTAGAAGAGTACGCCCTTTTGGGTATCCCGGAATATTGGATTGTTGATTTTCGAGCATTAGGTGGAGTGGCTTTTATTGGTAAACCAAAGCAACCTACTTTTACTGTTTGTCAACTTGATGGTGATGAATATAGCCAGCAACAATACCGATTAGGAGAACAAATTGTATCGCCTCTATTTCCCAGATTACAACTTCAACTCGATAATATTTTACCTAGATAAACTATTACACAGAGACGCTACCTGTGTTGATAACGTCTCTACTTTAATTCCGCAGAATTTTAGAAAAAGCTAGGTTGATGACGAATTAAGTTAAGAAATTCTTCGCGGGTTTTCTGGTCATCTCGGAAAGCGCCCAACATCGCACTCGTCACCGTCCAAGAACCCGGTTTTTGTACACCTCGCATCACCATACACATATGGCTAGCCTCTACCACGACAGCCACACCTTGAGGCTCTAAAACAGTTTGAATGGCTTCTGCTACTTGACGAGTCAGGCGTTCTTGAACCTGTAGTCGCCGGGAATACATTTCAACCACACGAGCAAGTTTACTTAGTCCAATGACTTTTTGATTGGGGATATAAGCGACGTGTGCTTTACCCATAAAGGGCAGCATGTGATGTTCACACAGGCTGAATAAATTAATATCGCGAACTAAAACCATTTCTTCATGGCCTTCGTCAAAAATGGCATTATTAACCAAATCTTCTAAAGATTGGCTATAACCACTGGTGAGAAATCGCATTGCTTCTGCCACTCGCTTTGGAGTTTTGAGCAATCCTTCTCGTTCGGGATCTTCCCCAACACCGCGCAACAAAGTGTCAACAGCATTGATCATCTCTTCATCACTCACTTCAATCAGATCGGACTGTTGAGATGGATCTGAATTTGCTGAAGTAGCCCGGTCTGGTCGAGTCGAGATGGAGTTAGATTTAATACTATTTCCATTCGATGAGCGAGATGCGTTGGGGTTACCCGAAGAAGCAATAGTCATGATAAAAAATCTGTGAGTGTTTAAAGGAAACGAAACGAAACGAAACGGGTTGAGAACTTAGAAAGTTCCTGCATTTGGCATTAGGGTCAGTTCTTCAATCACGGCTTGGCTGGGAAGCTGTACGGCATGAAGAATTGATTGCGCGACAATTTCTGGGGTCAACATTGCTGAGCGGTCAAAGTCCGCTTGAACCGTTTCTGTATCCCAAATCGGCGTATTAACTGATCCAGGACAAATGGCACAGACTCGGATACCGTGGGAGCGTTCTTCTACTGCAAATGCTTTACTAAGCGCCATTAAGCCATACTTGCTAACACAGTAAGCGCCCCAGTTAGGAAACACTTGTTGTCCAGCAATAGAGACGACATTGATAATTGATCCACTTCCCTGTTGACGCATTGCGGGTAATATCGCTTTTGTACATTCAAAAACGCTAGTGAGATTAAGATCAATAATTCGTTGCCAATCGTCGCGAGAAGTCTCGGCTAAGGCAGCGGTATAGCCCATTCCAGCATTATTAACCAGAATATCGACAGGACCAAAAGTGGTTATGATCTTGTCAATCTGCTCAGGGATTTGATCGATTTGGCATAAGTCAAAAGCATACGCTGAAGATCCGACCCCGGATTGTCTGGCCTGATGGGCTACCGCCTCGAGGGCATCGAGTGAGCGACTGATTAAGGCAACGTGAATCCCGGCTTGGGCAAATGCGAGTGCCGTTGCTTTACCAATCCCACTACTTGCACCCGTAATCAGTGCCCGTCGTTCTATGGGAGAAGTCATTGACAGTATTAAAGGCTTTTAATGGTAAACACAAATGTAGCAAATCTGTAATCGGTAAATTCTGAGAGATAATGTGAAGATTTGTTACTTACCCATTATATCACCTCAGGTTTTGGGTGATGTCATCAGATTTTATGGGTTCATTTCGCGACTAATCAGGATGAAGTGGTCATTTTAATTTAGGATGAGTGAAGAAACGTCACAGCGAATTCAGATTATTACTCAGGAGATGCTTCAGTAAATTGACCAATATGACGAAATTTCTGATACCGCAATTCACGCCGCTGTTGACTGCTGAGGGCATTGAGTTGGTCTAAATTGTCTAAAAGGGCTTGCTTGAGCAGTTCTCCAGCTTGTAGGGGATGTAAATGTGCACCCCCGTCCGGTTCAGGCACAATTTGGTCAATAATATTGAGTTGTTTTAAATCGGGCGCTGTAATTTTCAAAGCTTGAGCCGCTTGAGGAGCTTGACGAGCATCCTTCCAAAGAATCGCAGCACAGGCTTCTGGAGAAGCGACGGTATAGACAGAATATTCCAACATTAATAATCGCTCTCCCACTCCTACACCCAAGGCACCGCCCGATCCTCCTTCTCCAATTACCGTACAGATTACTGGCACGTCTAAACGGAACATTTCTCTAAGGTTATAAGCGATCGCTTCGCCTTGTCCCAGTTTTTCTGCTTCGACACCCGCCCAAGCACCCGGAGTATCAATAAACGTCAAAATTGGCATATTGAAGCGATTGGCATGTTCCATCAGTCGCATGGCTTTACGATAGCCTCCAGGGGCAGCCATGCCAAAATTCCGAGCTACATTATCCTTTGTATCTCTTCCTTTTTGGTGACCCAACATCACCACAGGTTGTCCGGCTAAACGGGCAACACCACCCACTAAAGCGGGGTCATCTGAGCCACAGCGATCGCCATGTAACTCAAACCACTCATCACTCATCGCTTGGATATAATCTAAAGTACTCGGACGACGAGGATGACGGGCCAGTTGCAGGCGCTGAGCCGGGGACAAGGTGCTAAAAATCTCTTGTCGAAGTTGAGTTGCACGGGTTTCTAGCTGATGGATTTGCTCCTGCACATCCACCCCGTTTTCATCTGCGAGTTGACGAATTTGATCAATTCGGGTTCTCAACTCCGCTAGGGGTTTCTCAAAGTCAAGCAGGATAGGCTTACGGTTCGGATTTGGCACACTCAGCTCTTAAGTAAATAATAATTTGGAACAACAGTTAGCATTTTATCGAAAAATGAGACACAGTTGCAGGAATTGAAACTCCCCAGAAGAATATATTGTCATCTTTGATCCATGGGATAAATCCACATGGCTCTCATCTTCCTTTAAGGTAGGGGTAGTACTGAAGGCTGATAAATACAGATTAAAATACACTCCCCTTAACCCTACAACCCATATTGTGTACAAATAACCCGTCAGTCTCACGACTATTGTTTGTCCCCTCTCATCACTCATGACTTATGATTGATCACTCTACAACTTGGCGTTTAATTCCTTTGCTAAGCGCCACAGGACAGGTTCAGATGGCAATTGATCGCTGGTTACTCGAACAACATCGTTTAGGGAAACATCCCCCCACACTCCGATTTTACACTTGGAACCCGGCTGCGATTTCTTTAGGTTATCATCAACAGCGCTGGCCAGAATTTTGGCAAAATTTAACATGGCAGGGAAAACCATTAGAGATTGTACGTCGTCCCTCCGGAGGACGGGCTGTTTTACATCAGGGGGATTTAACCTATGGGGTGATTACTTCGGGTTTAGCGCAGCGTCGGATTGTAGCTTATCAACAAATTTGTCAATTTTTAATTGAAGGTTGGCGATCACTAGGCTTTGAATTGCAGTATGGTTCAGCTCAACGCAACTCTATTCATCATTCTAATTGTTTTGCCACAGCAACCGGGGCTGATTTAGTCTTGCCCGATGGCAGTAAGTTAATTGGTAGCGCTCAACTGCGACGAGACCGAGCCATTCTACAACATGGGTCAATATTAATTAACCCTAATCAATTTCTGTATCAACAAGTGTTTCAACAACCACCGCCTGTTTCGGGACAACTACAGGACTATTTAAAGAATCAGGCTATCACTCCGGCTGATTTTCAGCAGCAAATTATCACCGCTTTAGTCGAAGCCGCCCGCCGTTGTTTTCAGATTGAATTGATTGTTGAACCCTTGTCAGATGCTGAATTAAACAGGTTCTGGTGAATCGGTTTTTTTGGCAATTTCCACCAGAGGCCAACCCGGAGGATAACGACCTTCTGATTTGACTCGTTGTATTTCTGCTTCAGGTACGATGGCATTGAGAGATTTCGCCACAGCCCGGATAATATCGCCTCGATCTATCACACCCGCCACTGCCCCGGCTGGAGAGAGTACGGTAATTTGGTTGGCTGAGTGAGTTTCTAAATCTTTAATTACAGTTAATAGAGAGGCAATTTCTGCCACAGTCACTAACTGGTCTAGGGGTTGTACAATGTCGTGAACGGTTTTTTCTTCCCACAAACTCCGTTCAATTCTCCGGATGGCTTCTATCGAAACTAAGCCACGATAGCGTCCCTCGGAAGCGGCAAAGTAGATGGCGCTCGAGTCAGATGCAATTAAATAGCGATCGGCGAATTCTCGAATACTTAGATCCGCATCTACCACACGAAATTCTCGTGTCATAGCATCGGCTGCAGTCACTTTGACTAATACTTCTTGTAAGTCTGTTAAACGAGTGTAAGAACTGGCATTTTGCAAGGCAAACCAGCCAATTAGCCCAATCCACAGTCCCCCGGATTGTAAGTAAATAATTCCGAGTATAATTGCACCAATTCCTAAAAGTTGACCGGTTCGGGCGGCCCAACGTGTGGCGGTGAAACGATTTCCCGTCAGTTTCCAAATTGCTGCTTTCAACACCTGTCCCCCATCGAGGGGTAAGCCAGGAATCATATTAAACATGGCCAAAACCAGATTGATACCCGCTAAGCGTTGGGCAATCACTCCAGTTAAACTAGGTTCGGGGAAAAATTGAGTTAGAAGACTGAGAAGGAAAAATAGCCCTAAACTCACCATCGGGCCTGCGATCGCCACTTGAAATGCTTGTCCTGGGGTTCTGGACTCTCGATCAATTGAAGCGACCCCACCAAACAGAAATAATGTAATCGAGTTCACTTTAATGCCTTGGGATTGGGCAACTAAGCTATGTCCCAACTCATGTAATAATACTGAGCCAAATAGCAGCAATGCAATGGCTAAACCCGCACTCCAAGAAAGACTTGGCCCCCACTGTTCGATATAGTCTTGACGGGTGACGATTGTCACCCAAACTACTATCAAAAACCAACTTGAGTTGATAAAAAGGGGAATCCCAAATAATGATCCAACTCGCCAACCTGCCTGCATAGATGCTTCCTCAACTTGCTCTATATCGTTCTGCGGATAATTTGAGACTAACTGCTATTGCTATCTATCATCTAGTGTATCAAGAACTGTTCGGTTGGCAGCAATCGCAGGTACAGGGGAAATTGAGAGTTGGGGTATTCACCAAGCCAGACTGGACTAACTAGCACAATTACAATAATCCGGCGTTTGCGAGTCCCAAAATCATACCCGCCCCGAGAAGATGTCCCAAACTGGCCGTCGCTAGTAATTCTGTTACCCCAAAACCAGCAAACAAACCAGGCAGTTGTACAGGCAGATCTGGCCCTTTTCCACGACTGGCTTTGGGAATGGCATAAAAGCCAATGGCGATCGCAAATAAATTACAGGTAATCATAATAGCGGCAACTTTGGGCGACCATTGAGGTGTATAAGGGACAGTCGCTTGTACAGCCAACAGTAAGCTTGAATGAATCATATTAATGATTTTTGATTAATGAACAGTTGTTAAAATTTGATGGAGAAGTGGAGAGAGTTTTCTTAATTGATCTCGTCGGTTATGCGGCTTCTCACTAGAAGAAATTATAAAGAGTTTTTTGTAAAAAACAGCAATTTGTTTTAATAATTTACATTGTTGTCAAAAAAATTAATATCTCCACAGAGAAGCGAGAATGATTAGAATTGAGAACAGTTTTAATTGATTCAATATATCTTAAACTTAAAAAGCTGAGGAGATTTAAATCGGATGTGGGTCAAAATTTGTGGTATTACTCAACCATCACAAGGACAGCTTATTACTAAACTGGGGGCAGATGCTTTAGGATTTATTTGTGTACCCTCTTCACCTCGATATGTGACGGTGAGTCAAATTCAGGCGGTGACAGAAGCGTTATTAACCCCGGTTGAGAGAGTTGGGGTATTCGCCAATACAGCAGTTGAACAAATTACTCAGATTGTAACTCAAACAGAACTAACGGCTGTTCAGCTTCATGGTCAAGAATCACCGGAATTTTGCTCTAATTTGCGTCAATACTTAGCTGAAATTAAACTGATCAAAGCCCTACGAATTAACACAACTGATGATCTCAAGCAAGCAATCGGTTATATTAATCATGTCGATCAGTTATTATTAGACGCTTATCATCCGGAGCAGTTAGGAGGTACGGGTAAAACCTTGAATTGGCAAAGTTTACAACAATTTCGTCCAAGCTGTCCTTGGCTACTGGCAGGAGGACTGAGACCCGATAATATTCAGCAAGCTTTAAATATTCTTCGTCCTGATGGAATAGACTTATCTAGTGGTGTTGAAACTTCTCCGGGGAATAAAGATTTAACGAAAGTTGCACGATTATTTGAGGCTATTAAAGATTTCAAGTCATTTCAATAATATTGATTAATGTAATATATAAATTAGTATAATAGTGTTTGGCATTAAACATCAAAATTGATTCTGATTACTGGATATATTTTATTGATTAAATGCATATTATATAATATAATAATCCACTCTAAACTCACGATTAACAAATATAAAATTAATGATCAATGAAAAAAGTTAGCACTCTGATTACTATCATAACTGTGTTATTTTTTATTGTGGGATTTTTCTTACTAAGAGAACCGATTTGGATGAGTCTGATTTATGGCTTAATTACAGGAGGTTCAGTCTATCAATTAATAGCTTGGTGGCAAAATGATGAGAAACCAGAAGCCATACAAGAGCCAGATTTTATTCCTTTCTCGAAAGACATTAATAGAGCATTGATTAAAAGTAAGTTAATCAAACCAGACAATACAAAAGCAAACAATCCCACTCGGGCTTTATCTTTGTTGGAGTGGTTGATTAAGGAAGATAAATCTCCTCCTTCTCAATGATTGACAAAACAGTAGTGATTGGTTAGTTGGCTCGTGGGGCTGAGGCACAATAGATGAAAATACGCTAACAAAGACAACCCGCAAAGAACAAAAACACAGATCCGTTGGTTACGGCCTTTGGGTGAGGTGCAAATGCAAATACTATAGATATACCTCAGTTTTAGAGACTGTTACAGCCTCAGGCGGTTTCCCTAATGGCATGATTTATTCACTGTCTAACGGACTAGAGTTTCTAATTTCAGCCATTGAGTTTGATGTAGCCGTCAACTCCCGTTTAATTTTTTCCTCTGATCTTCTGCTTTCCCTCACACTTTCCCTCTTTCGATAGACTAGGTATAAGCAATCAGGATGTAATTAGAAAAAATTATAATAAAATCCATTCAAAATCTTGACCTTAGACATTTTACAAGTTTGTTTTTTTCCCTTAATATTCAGAGTGTAAAGAAAAACCAAAGTGCAAAGACTGGGCTTAAATCCATCTTTTAATTTGCATAAGGGATTCTTATACTTTCTGCTAAACTTTTGAGAGAAGAGTAAAACATGGCCAGTTACAAAGTGACCCTAAAAATGCCTGATGGTGAGCAAACCATTGAGGTACCTGATGATGAGATTATTTTAGATGTTGCCGAAGATCAAGGAATCGATTTACCCTATTCTTGTCGTGCAGGTGCTTGCTCCACTTGTGCTGGTAAGGTAGAGTCAGGTAGTGTCGATCAAGAAGGACAAAGCTTCTTAGAAGATGAGCAAATTGAAGCAGGTTATGTTCTAACCTGTATTGCTACGCCCACTTCTGACTGTGTGATCGTTACTCACCAAGAAGAAGAACTTTATTAGTTCAATTCTGTTTCGATCTACATCGAGGGCGAAAGCAAACGATCAAACTCTTGGATTAAATTCAAGAGATTTTGAGAGAGCCTCTTTGTGTTGAGATCGGCCTAAATCATTGTTTTAAATTAGAATCAATTAGTCGTAGAGAGAGGAGAACAACAAAAATGGCAACTTACAAAGTTACCCTAAAAATGCCTGATGGTGAACAATCCATTGAGGTACCCGATGATGAATATATCCTAGATGTCGCTGAAGAACAGGGATTGGATCTTCCTTACTCTTGCCGTGCAGGGGCTTGTTCTACTTGCGGTGGTAAAGTGGTTTCGGGAAGTGTTGATCAATCCGATCAGTCTTTTCTAGATGACGATGCTATCGAAGCGGGTTTTGTCCTAACTTGCGTTGCCTACGCTACTTCTGATTGTGTGATTGAAACTCACAAAGAAGACGCTTTAAACGATATATAGGTTGAATTTATCCTGTTTCACTATAGAGAAACTTGAAGCCGGAAAAAACCAGAAGAATTGCCCCAAAGTTATCTGAAGATAGCTGGGGCTGCTAACACATTACTGTCGAACTTTAAGAGAGGATCATAACGTGGCTACTTACACAGTCACCTTAAAAATGCCGGATGGTGAAGAAACCATTGATGTTCAAGAGGATGAAACCATTTTGGATGCAGCCGGAGAACAAGGGATTGATCTTCCTTATTCGTGCAGTGCCGGTGCTTGTTCTACCTGTGCTGGTCAACTAGAATCGGGTACGGTTGAACAAGGAGATCAGTCTTTTTTAGATGATGATCAAATCGAAGCGGGTTTTGTTCTAACTTGTGTTGCCTATCCTACTTCTGATTGTGTGATTGTCACCGATAAAGAAGAGGCACTTTACTAAGTTCTGACCCCAGTTGTTAGAATATATGGGACAAACACTGAAAACTTAAAGGCTTCTTATTTGTCCCATATTTCTAGCTGCTGTATTTTCGGATTATAACGGCGGTTGCCAAACACTAATTTGCTCGTTGATGGATTGGATTTGGGTTCCGGGAAAATAGAAATTGAGAATTTCTTCACTCGACCAACCCGACTCAGAGAGTTGATATGACCCAGTTTGGCTGAACCCGACACCATGTCCGAAGCCGCCCCCAACGAAGACATATCCTTTAATTATTTGACGATTTTTGTCTTTAGGATCATAAACTGGATCAATATAGAATAAAGTGCTGATGGGGGGTATAAAAGCATTTTGAATTTCGTCTTTTTTGATTTCAATTGCTCCTCGATCGGTTGTCGCGATCATTTTCAACACCCGTCCAGATGATGAGCGCTTAACAATCTCTACTTTTTTTAAGGTTTTAAAGTTTGCTTGCGGACTATTTTTTCGTTCTAAATAATACTTTAACTGACCTGCCATTGCTTGAATGGAGTTGAACTGTTTCCAGCGAAAATCGAGCCATCCTTCCTCATTAAATCCTGTTTTCAATGCCATAAACTGACGAAACCGTTGTTCATTGGCTAAATCATTTTGAGATAAATCCCAAACTGGAGTAAATGCATCAATAACAGGCTTTAAATAAGGTCGTTCTGCACCATCCCAGATATCATGAAAGTACGCAGTCACTCCGCCGCTGGTCGAAAAATAAACCGCATCTGCCAGTTCATTTTCATAAGTGAGAACTTGTCCTTGAGTTTTGCTAACTGCTTGATCTGTCGAAGGATAAACTTCTGTCAATCCTTTGTAAACCTGACAATCTGTATTGGCACATAATTGATAATTATCAGCTTTAAATCGCTGTAAATTTCGTAAAACATAAGTTCTAGATAAAATGGCTTGGGCTTCAATTGAGGCATCTGGGGGCCATGCGCCCATCTCATGGGGCACAACACCTCGTAAATAGGTCTCTAGCGGCACGAAATTGACCAGGGTATAGGTTCCGTAAGCATCTGGCTGTAATTTAAGTTTTCCGCCATACAGCATGGGTTGCGGGTCATCTTTGCTGCGACTGACTTGAATAATTTGTTGAGTAGAACTAATTTCTAATTCATGGCGGTTGTAACGATATCCTCCTAACACCCAGTAAGGAATTCGTCGCTGTTTACGAATCTGAGTATCGAGATAAACTGAAGATAATTGTTGATTCTGAGCTTTGAGGCTTTTGAGCAACCAACGCCGCAACAGAGGAGTATTGTAAACATCACGTTTTGCCCAAATTTGCCATAAGTCAGGTTGGGCAAGTTCTACTTCAATGCCTTGATTTTGCAACTTTGTTGCCTGTTGTTGGGCGGTTTCATAACTACGAAAATTGCCTAAAACTAACTGTTCATTGACTTGCGTTTTGGGTAGGGGTTGGGTTCCCAGTTTTATCGTTACACTCAGGGTTTGTAATACTTTTTTTCCTTCAGGCGTTTCAAACTCTAAGGTTAAATGATCGCCTTCTGTGGCTTTGAGGATGAGAGTATCGGTGGCATTTTTACCCAATTGCTGGACAACACCAATTTCGAGGGTTGGGTTAGATCCTTCTAATGCCTGAGTCGGTTTTGGGGTGAGTCCCACAACCACAGAGAAAGTAATTAAGGTTTGAACGACTGAGAATAACGCCGTTGTTGAGATTAGTTTAGACTTTAAGTGTTGCGTTTTACTAACAATTGTCATCAGCATGGGTAATTGACTCAGGCATTGTCGAATCTAAGTTTAAATGCTATAGCACCGATACAACAGGGAATAAGGAAATATTTGTAAGCGTTTGTAGCCTCTATTTACGATCTGGGTAATCCAGTATGATCGATTGAATCAGCCTAAGTTGAGTCAGTTAAAAAGTTTATGGTAGGAGACAATCTCAACTTTATTACCCTCCTAGAAAAAAACTATACCTAAGTGTGAAGTATAAGCGCAGATTACATGATATTCTATAATCTCTTAAAAAATGCTTTTGATCCGGAACATTAATTTTGGTTGATTTGATCCGGAACTGAGCGATCCTGCAGTACTTTAGTATGGTCAGGGGTAGTTAATCAAGAGGATGGTTAATCAAATCAACTCTACTTTGTCGGTAAAACTGCCATTATGCCGACATACTTTCCCTTTCATTTCATAAAATGTGTCCAACTGTATCCACATAAAATTCAGCAGAGCATGAATACTTCACTGATCGATACTTTAGCGCAGGTCATTTTATCTCTGTCTAAAGAAGAGCAATCTTTACTCCAACAACAACTAGCTCCGCAGCCTAAGTCTACTAACAAACGTCGTCAAATCTCTCGGATGGAAACAGGAGATTCATTTGATTTTTGTGTTGCTGAAACGACTGCTGAACCGTTGCACACACAGCATTACTGCAAAAATTTTCCAATTCATTCTTATCGTAAAATTGAGTCGGACTCTCAATCAAAGATTTGTAAAACTCATCTGACTGAAAAACGTTCTCAGAAGGGTTTATCGATGTTTCGAGAAGTTGTGCCGCCACCCTATTGATCTTGATTCTGCCGCTATTTATTGCTACTATTTTCCAATACAAAAACGACTAAATACCCGATCAAGAACAGACTCGGTTACTTCTTCTCCGGTTACTTCGGCTAATTTTTGAATCGCATCACGCAAATCAATGGTCCAAAAATCGAGGGGAAGGGATTCTGCAATTGTTGTCTTGACTTGATTTAAAGCAGTTTGAGTTTGAATTAACGCAGCTTCTTGACGCTGATTGATGGCTACCTCTAAATTCTCTGTTGTAATCTCACTCACCTGAACCGTTTCGAGAATTGCTGCTTCTAATTCAGTAATCCCCTGATTTAAAGCGGCTGCTGTTTGTACAAATATCGGATTGACTTCACTCAACTGCATAGATAGAGTTTGATGTAATGTTTCGAGTTGAGTTGTATTAATACGATCCATTTTATTAAGAATGATCATAAACGGGCGATGCTTGATGTCTTGATAAATCTGTTGATCTGCGGCTGTCCAACCCATTTCTGCATCAATGGTTAATAAGACTAAGTCTGCTAATTGTGCCATCTGACGCGATCTGGCCACTCCAATTTGTTCGACTTGATCTTCAGATTGACGAATTCCGGCTGTATCAATCACTTGTACCGGAATACCTCGAACTACTAATTGAGATTCTACTACATCGCGTGTCGTACCCGGTAAATCAGTGACAATCGCGCGATCGCTTTGACTCCAAGCATTGAGTAAACTAGATTTTCCCACATTCGGACGACCGACAATAGCCACTTTCAAGCCTGTACGTAACAATTCTCCTCGTTCAGCCGTTGCTAGTAACTCAGATACTTCCGCGAAAACTCGATCGAGTTGGTGAGATATTTCTGTTTCGTTTAATGGGGGTAAATCTTCCTCAAAATCAATCCGAGCTTCAATTTCAGCTAAAATATCAAGACAAGTGGCTCGTAGTTGACGAATAGAGCGGGTTAATTTACCTTCAATTCCGGCTAATGCGGCGTTGGCTGCGGCCTTAGATTTTGCCCCCACAAGCTCTGCGACCCCTTCTGCTTGGGTTAAGTCCAATCTCCCGTTTAGGAAGGCTCTGAGGCTAAATTCACCCGGCTCAGCCAGTCTTGCACCGTGAGCTATGCACAGTTGTAATACCTGTTGGACAGGGATCATGCCGCCATGACAATGAAATTCTACAACATCTTCTCGGGTATAAGAACGCGGCGCTAACATCAATAATAATAATGCTTCGTCTACTAGGTGTTGGGTTTGGGGATGACGAATATAACCATATAGAATACGGTGACTTTCCCAGGGTTGATGTCCGGGTGAGTGAAACAGTGTTTTGGCGATCTCGACGGCTTGCGATCCCGATAGTCGAACAATTCCAATACTTCCTTGTTGTGGAACAATAGCTGTGGCGATCGCGGCAATAGTCCCTCCAATTTTTAAACCTTCAGACATTGGTTTTTTATCACAGTTAGATCAGGCAATCACATAATAGCTGAACTTTAGGTGAAGAAATCAAAGATGTTACTTAAGTTACTCGTCTCGGCTTTGTAGATTTCTGTATATTGGCATCGAGTACAGGATACGGTCGTAAACTTCTTATTTTGTATATCAAGCATTTTTGCCCAACCGCCACCAGTTGCTGCAAACTGATCGGTTTCATAGTTTTTGTTGTCGCATTTAGGACAAGACCAGTTAGGATGTTTCATCACGAATACTTTGAGCGTTTTAGTTATTTTATCAAATATCTAGTTATTATCTCACAGTGATTTTACTTAAGCTTCTAACTGATTGAAGCTGCATAGCAGTTATTCTATTTTTAGAATTATTAAGTCTACTCACACTATACTATCCTCAGTTGCCTCACTTCTTAGATACATTGGAAAAATTTTTGCTCACTGACTCCGGTATAATAAGCAGGGGATAATATTATTGGCTTAATCACCGACACATTACCAATATGGGAACAATTTGGGAACTAGATTTTTATAGCCGTCCATTACGAGACGAAAACGGGAAGAAAGTATGGGAAGTTTTAATCTGTGAAACTCCTTTAGGAATTAACGATCAAGCTGATAAATTGTTTCGCTACACTCAGTTTTGTCCGAGTACTCAGGTTAATTCTACTTGGCTCAAAGGCGCAATTGAACAAGCCATCAGTAAAGCGGGTGTAACTCCGAGTCGGATTCGTTTTTTCCGTCGTCCGATGACAAATATGATTACAAAAGCTTGCAAGGAATTAGCGATTCCGGTGGTAGCCAGTCGGCGAACTTATGCGTTATTGATTTGGTTGCAAGAACGACTTGAAACAGTTTATCCAGCTTTACCCAATTATGAAGCGAGTACTAATCCTTCGGTGCAATTTTTAGCGAGTAAAGCTCAAAGGTTACCGGATGCATTAGAAGGTCAAAAATGGGCGTTTGTGACCTTAGAAGCACAAGCTTTTGAGGAGATGCCAGAATGGGAGATTGATTTCGGCGAATCTTTTGGTTTACCAATGATGGGTTTAAAACCGGATAGTTCTATTCCCGGTGTGATTATTTTCTCATCAAGAGCGACTGCATTAGCCGCTTGGATGTCGGGGTTAGAATTGGCTTATCTTCATGTCGATAATGAGTCAAAGCCTAGTTTATTATTGGAAACTGGAGAAAATGATAGTTGGATTTTAGCGAGTTTAACCGATGCTGCGACACAAGAGGAGGCAGAAAGGTTTGAAACAGCGAAACACAAAGCAAAAAACGTTCACTTTTTAGCAGTACAATCTGATCCAAATAGTGAATCTTTTGCCGGGTTTTGGATATTACAGGAATTGAAGTTTTAAATACAAGACCTTTCCCCAGCCCTCTTCTGCGAGGAGAGGGAGTGATTTGACACAGCCCTAGGGTGAGAGCCGTTTAATGTCCTCTTCATTCTCGACCTGAAATATTTAGACCTAATCTCCCAACCCCATTCTCTACAAGGGAAAGAGGAGTAATTAATAGTTTTCGACATTTAATAATAAAAAAATACTCCCCTCGCCATCATTAAACAGTCCTTTTGGGACACAATTTCTCTCTCCTCTTAGGAGAGGGTTAGGGAGAGGTGAGAGGGGCTGGGGGAGAGGTCGAAAATAAATATTTCCCGACTTTCTATTTTAAGGTTTCCAACAAATCCGCCATAACCCAGGCGGTGAGGGTCAAATAACGATGACTTTGGTCGAATGCATCGCTAGTTTCCAACAAATCCGCCATAACCCAGGCGGTGAGGGGTTATTCTTTGACTTCTATTGTCTAAATAAGGAAGACAAAAGTTTCCAACAATTCCGCCATAACCCAGGCGGTGAGGGAAATTCAACTAGTGACGTTTTATCAGAGAATGGTTGTTTCCAACAATTCCGCCATAACCCAGGCGGTGAGGGCATTATTCCTATGATGGTTCATTGGATATTGCGCCGTTTCCAACAATTCCGCCATAACCCAGGCGGTGAGGGCCCATTAGTCTCTGAGATGCTGGATGAATTTCAAAAGTTTCCAACAAATCCGCCATAACCCAGGCGGTGAGGGTTGAAACTATCAAAGTCCAGAAAGCCAAAATGTCTGGTTTCCAACAAATCCGCCATAACCCAGGCGGTGAGGGGTATTCTTTTGCAGGAAGATGAAGAATTAATAATGGTTTCCAACAAATCCGCCATAACCCAGGCGGTGAGGGAAGGATATTTTGTTATGGCGAGATGCTCGTTATTTTGTGTTTCCAACAAATCCGCCATAACCCAGGCGGTGAGGGAGGGGACGCTAGAAGCTAGACACAGTCAGGCTTGAAAACTCAAAACTGACGGGACTGATCTGAAAGTACTGTTTCAGGCTTCGACTCATTGCCACAAAGCTAGTATCAAAACCTTCAAAGTCTTATCAGATCAAAGGTCTAGCAATCTGACGGGACCCCAGAGATTTTGCAGGCGCTTTCACCCGTCAAAATTCCTTTGAGAATTATCATATCATATTTGTATCGGAGGGTTTACCCTGAGTTTTTTGTTCCCCCTAATCGTCTTGCCATACCAACTCATAACGATAACGATGAAAAAACATAGAGATATCTGAGGAAATATCTCTACATTATGCTTAATTATTAATTCACACAGAAATTAAAGAGCGCCGACGTTGGCTAAGCCTAAAATTGCACCGGCTCCAATCACATGGCCCAGGCTGGTGGTTCCGAGTAATGCACCTAAACCCATGCCACCAAACATTGTCGGGGCGGGTAAAGATGGCCCTACATTTTGTTGTTGAATGGTGAATTTACCAATAGCGATCGCAATAATATTGCAAATAATCATTACAACAGCAACTTTAGGACTCCAAGAAACTGTTGTTACTTGATTTGCGGTAGCTGCTAATAATGTTGAATAAATCAATGGACTGACTCCTTGTTTTTATTGAGTGGACAGTGTCGGATTTTTTAATCGAATTTTCTTTTCTTACCACAAAATTTATATTCAGTTTTTATCTCGTTGCAATCCTTAATATATTAGTCGGGAGTAAGGAGTAGGTAGACAAGGGGGACAAGAAGACAAGGGGGACAAGAAGACAAGGAGACAAGGGAGAGATACGGTTCCGGCGATCCCCTATTCCCTTCTTCATAATTCATAATTCATAATTCATAATTCATAATTCATAACTCATAATTCATAACTCATCACTCATAATTCATAACTCATAATTCATTTCTGAACTTGAATCACTTGTAAGCTACCTCCGGCGTGAAGCGTTTGTTGAGACTGGGGTGCATCACTCACCCGAAATCCAGTTTCAGCCAATAAATCCATTAAATCAGTATTAAGCAGTTGCCAAGCTGTTTCGGTTTCAAATAGCCAGAGAAACAATCCTAAACCGGGCCAAAATAACGGGTTTGTGGGACGATGGAAATCTACTAGCGCAAACATTCCCCCTGGTTTGAGTACTCGGTAGACTTCACTCAAAATTTGACGCAACTGAGGCGGGTTCATTTCATGCAGGGCGGCGCTGGTATGAACTAAATCGAATTTGTTATCCTGAAAGGGCATCTTTTCGGCAAACGCTTCGACATATTCTGCCTGGGGTACATTCTGGCGCGCCCGTTGAATTGAACGAGGGGAAGCATCTAACCCCACGACGTTTTGAGAAAACTGTACTAAAACTTGAGTCGCTTGTCCGCTACCACAACAGATATCTAAAATGGTTGTAGTGGGTTCAATGGTTAAACCCTCAAGGGCAAGTTGGCGAAAACGTTGTTCTCCCCCAACGCTTAAAGCGGCTCCCCGAGAGATGGTATCGTACAACCACTGATAACGATAACTTAAACTTCTAAGAATTGTTGCCATGGAAAAGATTTTAGTGTGATCTGACTATCGACGTAACATCATGAACACGATACTATTGTTAAAATAGTCTAAAGAATAATGAGAATATAGGGATCTGTAACCACCATGGGACGAGTTGGCGTTTTATTACTAAATCTAGGAGGGCCAGAACAGCTCGAGGATGTTCGCCCATTTTTGTATAACTTATTTTCTGATCCAGAAATTATCCGGCTACCCTTTCGTTGGTTACAAAGTCCCCTGGCTTGGTTAATTTCTTCTTTACGTTACAGCAAATCTCAAGAAAACTACAAATCAATTGGCGGCGGTTCTCCCCTCAGACGGATCACAGAAGAGCAAGCAGCGGCTTTACAAAAATCCTTGCAGGAAAAAGGTAAAGAGGCACAAGTTTATGTTGGAATGCGCTACTGGCATCCTTTCACCGAGGAAGCACTGGTTCAGATTAAACGAGATCAAATCGAACAGTTGGTCATTCTGCCGCTTTATCCTCATTTTTCAATTAGTACGAGTGGTTCGAGTTTCCGGGTGTTGGAACGGTTATGGCAAGAAGAGCCCGCATTACAAAAATTAGATTATACTGTGGTTCCCTCTTGGTATGATCGACCAGGTTATATTCAGGCCATGGTAGATTTGATTCACCAAGAATTAGATCATTGTCCTAACCCGGAACAGGTTCATCTATTTTTTAGCGCCCACGGTGTGCCTTTGAGTTATGTCGAGGAAGCGGGAGACCCTTATCAATATGAAATTGAGCAATGCACTGAATTGATCATGCAGCATCTCAATCGTGATAATGATCATACCTTAGCGTATCAGAGCCGTGTCGGTCCGGTAGAATGGCTGAAACCTTATACTGAAGAGGCAATTGTCGAATTAGCAGAAAAAGGGGTGGATGATTTATTGGTGGTTCCCATTAGTTTTGTCTCAGAACATATCGAAACTTTAGAAGAAATTGATAGGGAATACCGGGAACTCGCCGAAGAATCTGGGATTGAGCGTTTTTATCGTGTCCCGGCGCTTAATACTCATCCCGGCTTTATCAATGACTTATCTGAGCTTGTAATTGAAGCATTAGATGCACCTAATATCAAGTTTTCCGAGGTGGTTCATCCCACTAAGAAAACGAAGATGTATCCTCAAGAACGCTGGGAATGGGGTTTAACTCCGGCAGCGGAAGTGTGGAATGGTAGACTAGCGATGGTAGGGATTTTGGCGGTATTGTTAGAACTCTTTACAGGTAGTGGCCCTCTACATTTTATTGGGTTAATGTAATCTAGATTGTACGGATAGTTTCTACACAGAATTACCGATTAAACGGCCCGTAAACTGCTGTTTCTGGGAAAGTAATACCTGACTTTTTTAGCAATAAACAGCTTTTCGGGGTAAGGCTCTTTGAGCTGTTATTCGACATGATTACAATAGTTTTGCATCTGTTGAGATAGAAATTTTGCGATCGCACGGGCAATCTGATTCGTTATAATTCCAATATTTTATTTGATATTGAAATGTTTTTATACTAATTAAAAGCTGTTTATTTTTTAGATAAAACTTTAAAATATTTATACTTTTCAGAAAAATAATATCTCGCAGTCGGAGATTTTAATGCTTGCTATATAATTGTAGATTCCCTATATTTTGGTAATGTATTTCTCTTACAATCGATCAAATTATCTGCTTTAAGACATAGGATAAAGTGAAATAATACGAGTGCAGAAAAACTAAAAAAAACCGATGAGATGCGGAATTAAGTATAGTTATAAAAGCAATTAAATAATAAAAACAATCCTTTTATTCTAGTGGTGGCGGTGAGAACAGCAAGTGAGTTTAACCTCTAATTCAGAATCAGAAAGTTTTCCATCTGTCCATCAATAAATCTAGTCAAGCATTAAGGTTAATGCTAAACGAGGAGAGGTTAATGATCGAGAAACTATCTGAGTCTGCTTAATATGTTTTTGTTTTCAGCTCATAATATAGCAATCTGGCCAGGGTTTATAAAAATTCTCTATCGTCTTCCCTCTGTGACATCAGTGTCTTTTTGGTTGATTAAAGAAAAGTTTTCATCTGGGATTTAAGAATGCTATATCACAGTCATAATATGACGCAATTTGCTGAATTAATCATAGAAAATTAACGTAAAACTAAGACAGGACAATCTGCAAACCGAACAACTCGTTCTGCTACTGAACCTAACAGAAACCGATTTATCCCTCGTCTGCCGTGAGTGGGAATAACAATCAGGTCTGCATGACTTTCTTTGCTAAAGTCAATAATTTCTTCTACGACATGACCAATCCGAACTATTACTTGAATACCTTGATATTGCGGTTGATTTAATCTTGTTGTCAAGTTTTCTTTAAGATTTTGGATTCGGGTTTCATTGTCGATTGTATCCCATAATACGGCGGGTTCTGTTGGTGGTAATGGCTCTAAAATATGAATCACTTGAACTTTGCGAGTCTCCTCAACATAGTCTAGCGCCACATCAATAGCACTAAAAGATGCATCGCCAAAATCAACCGGAACAATAACACAATTTTTTTTAATCGCACTCATAATTTGACTCCTAATGAATGTATATTCTACAGTAGGCCTTAATCATTGCTATACCGGGTTATATCAGCCTATCTTTAAATGAACAAGACATAGACAAGACAACGATATAATGGGATTGCTATGAATCATTTTTAATTTTTGTAGCTTAATTAATTATTGTATCGAGTTAGGCATCGAATCAGAATACAATTTTGATGGGATGAGTACAAATTCCTCTAAAATTAGGAAACACAAACTGAGGCACCAGGAGAGGAGATAATGGCTTATGTGCTTGAGTTGGGTTCTAACCAAACCCTCTACTTAGAAAATCTGGGAACACAAACTGCAATAACAGCGCTTAGCCGTACTCCAGGACAACAACAGCTAGCAAGTAGTAGTGTTTATACTGGGCAGTGGATAACGACCCCTTCTGTTTATCAGCTTCCCCAGGGTTTGGTGATTCATATCCAGGCAGAACAAGAATATCATATCCGCGTTGCGGGAATCTCTATGTCTGTGGTCAATAGCCAGCCGTCAATGGAAAACGCTCAACAGTTGCCGCTTCAGGAAATTCCTTATTCTCCTATATCGTCGATGAAGCCAATGCCACCCATGAAGCCAATGCCACCCATCAAACCAATGGCAGCAATGAAGCCAATGGAAATGCGAATGGGTAATATGGAAATGCGAACCGATTCATCTTCATCTTCGACTCGGCAATTTTGTAGTCAGTGTGGTGTTGTCGTCAAACCAGATGAGCGCTTCTGTTTCAGTTGTGGTCAGCGTCTGCGTTAACTCAACTGATGAGTTGAATCGAATGGTTATTTTCATATTCTCCCTCATACTGTGTAGCTTGAGGAAGTTTAGTTATTCTTCATATTTTGGGCTTGATGCAATTCAATGACTGAACTACGACAAAACTTAATTACTCGAGATTGGGTGATTATCGCAACAGAACGGGCAAAAAGACCAGATGAGTTTGCTCAAGGGGAAACTCACAAACCTGAGAATCTTCAGGCTTATCAATCTGAATGTCCGTTTTGTATCGGCAATGAGCATCTAACCGGAACTCCAGAATACTTGAGGTATGCAGAAGACATAGAAAGTTCATGGAATGTGCGAGTTGTGGGTAATAAATATCCCGCTTTATCAGTCGAAGGAGAACGAATTAGAAATGTTGCGGGCAGTTTTCGTTCTTTATCTGGGGTCGGATTTCATGAAGTAGTGATTGAACATCCTTGTCATCATTTAAATACCGCCTTAATGCCGATTAATGAAATTACAAATATTATTAAAGTTTATCGTAAGCGATATTTAGACTTGCGCCAAGATTCCCGGATTGAAACAATTATTATCTTTAAAAATCATGGAAAAGGAGCCGGAACTTCTTTAGAACATCCCCATTCTCAAATTGCAGCTTTGCCAATTGTACCTTATCAATGGCGCGACCGAATGAGAGAAGCCATTCGTCATTATGATGATACCGGAGAATGTATTTGTTGTCGCACTCTCAATGATGAATTGCAAGCTAAAGAACGAATTATCTATGAAAATAAAAGTTTTGTTGCTTTGATTCCTTATGCGGCGCTTTCCCCATTTCATACTTGGATTTTTCCGCGTCGTCATACTTCGTCTTTTGATGAAATTACACCAGAAGAAATGGTTGATTTAGCCAAAACATTAAAAATTGTATTAGGAAAATTCTACTATGGATTACAAAATCCAGATTATAATTATACTATTCGCTCAGTTCCGACCGCAGCTCGGCGTACAGATTATTTTCATTGGTATATTGCCATTGTTCCTCGGGTGTCTTTAGCTGCTGGATTTGAACTCGGAAGTGGAATGTTTATTAATACAGCATTACCGGAAGAAAGCGCTGCTTTTCTGCGTTCAATTGAGCAACCAGACGATGATAATATTGTGCCATTAATTCCGAAAAATAATGAATGAAGCACTACTGAATAAAAATACATCAGCTATTACAGATCCGCTTAGAAAAATTAATGTTTTTCAAGTGCTTAAAAGCAATTTTTTAAATCATCTCATTCAATCGATTTTTATACATAGCCAAAATTCTGTTATCCTATGTCAGCCAATTTTTTAATACTTAATCCTGGGATTCTTGCTTTAATTGATGCAGCACCGAGTCTGCCCACTGTCCGGCTAAAAATATGGTTTAGTTTTCTGGGTATCGGTGGTTTAATTGTGCTTTTGGGTAGTTTATTAATTCCTCGGTTAGTCAGTTTTGCAATTTCTCGCTTAGCTTCTACCCAAGTTCAGGAAATTTATCAACAAGTTGTTTATCCTGTACAAAATCAACTCGGTTTAATTCTGTTTTTAAGTATTATTGATATTGCAATTTTAGTTGCACCTTTACCTGACTGGTTAACCGTTTTAGAAGTTCCGTTAGGATTATCAATTACAGTGGCGATGAGTTGGATAGGTTCTTGGCTATTTCGTCAATTATTTGAGGTCTATTGGTTAAATATTGCTTTACGAAATAAACGAAAATTAAATAGTGAGCTACTGATTGTTTTTAAATTTATTGGCAATGCTTCGATTATTATAATTGTTGTTTTTATCTTCTCTCAAACTCATCATCTCAATTTAGTAGGATTATTAGCAAGTTTAGGAATTGGGGGATTAGCAGTTGCATTCGCTGCTCAAAAAACGTTAGAACAATTATTAGGTGGTATTGTACTCTATTTAGATCGTCCTTTTGTAGTGGATGATTATATTCATTTACCCGATAGAACTTTTGGCCGAGTAGAATCAATTGGTTGGCGTTCAACTAAAATTCGGACTTCTGGAAAAGGCAGCTTAGTGATTATTCCGAATAATGTTTTAACTCAGACAACAATTGAAAACTTAACCAGTGCTAAAAAGATTATTTCTTTAATTTATATAACATTTCATCAAGATGTTTTAGAGGAAGAAAAAGCTTTAATTCGTCAGATTATTTTGCAGAGTACACAAGATATTTTTGGCTTAGATCATCGGATTACACAAGTTAAATTTCAAAATATTATGAGTGAGCAAGAGACTGTAATAGTACAAGCACAGGTCACCTTTTTTATTCTAGGTTCAGGTGAAATTTCGATGGAAATTCGGAGTCAACTTTTGGAAATCGCAGGGCAAAATATTAGTAAAAAACTACAAGAATATGGCATTGATTTTGATTTGGAAAAGAAACAAGTTAATGTCGTTTCTCCTGTTAATGTCTAAAAAATAAAAATGATTAATTCTGCTTGGTTACAAAATCTACAAGATATTTCCTTGATCACAGAGGATACTGAAAAGTTTCTGATTGAATTAGGCATTCGCTTAGTTGTTTTCTTTTGTTTAGCTTGCTTATCTCTGCTAATTGGACGATACACACCGAAAATTGTCACTTTATTAGTGCAGAAAATTTCACCGAAATATGGCAGTAAAATTAATCAACAATTTATTACCCCCTTAAATCAGGCTTTCCAAATTACTGGTACATTAATATTACTAAACTTCTGTTTAGAACTCTTAGAAAAATATCAAGTTGTCTATCAATTTTTAACCTTTGTACTCTATTTAGCGGTTACCATCAGTATTGCTTGGTTAGTCTCTCGACTAGTTCGCCAATTTCTATTAGCTTATGGTATTGTAATTATTCAGAAACTGGGATGGAATGCTGATGAGTTTATCTTAGTTCTCGAAACAATTATGAATATTCTAATTGGCTTTATTGCAGTGATTGTTTTTGCCAATAGTAATAATGTTAATCTATTTGCCTTAGCAGCCGGTTTCGGAATTAGTGGTATTGCTATAGCATTTGCTGCCCAAAGAGTCTTAGAACAACTAATCGGAACTATTGTTTTATATCTAGATCGTCCTTACGTTCCGGGGGAATATGTTCGAGTTAATTTTAATCCCCAGCAAGAAGATATTTATGGTCGAATAGAATCAATTGGTTTACGGTCTACTAAACTTAGAATTGCTGCACGTAATACTTTATTAATTGTGCCAAATTCGATTATGGCAACGAAGGATATTGAGAATATTACTCGCGGTAAAAAAGTGATGGTTTTGCTTTATCTCGATTTTATGCATCCCCTCCCAGAACAAGAACAAGCACTAATAGAACAGGTGATTCAAGAAAGTACAGAGACTTTATTTGGTATAGATCCAGGCAGCACAAAAATAACATTATTACATCCTAAAAATAAACCCGGAACCCGCGCTAGAGTAACATTCTTTATTCTCGGTTCTAATGAAGATTCAACTCAACTCCGTAAACGTTTACTCGAAGTTGCTAACGAAAAAATTTCCAAACAACTCATTAATTATGGGATTGAATTTAAGATGAATGAACCCACTATTTATATTGATTCTCCTGTTCCGATTTAACGATTACTGCAATGAAAATTTACCCTCAAAACTCTTTGGGTGTGTCCTCCGTGACTCTGTGGTTGATTTTTCTAATTTATATCAATATTCTAATCACAGCATTTAATCCCTCGTTCGCATCGATAAACTAATCCGCCGTAACTTTTCATTTACCTCCAAAACCCGAACTTTCACCACTTGTCCCACCTTAACAATTTGTTTTGGATCTTCAACGAAGCGATCCGCTAACTGAGAAATATGAATTAATCCATCTTGATGCACTCCCACATCAACAAATGCACCAAAATTCACCACATTTGTAATAATTCCTTCTAATTCCATTCCCGGTTTTAAGTCTGTGACTTCCTTAATATCCTCTCTAAATTGAGCAGATTGAAACTGATCTCGTGGATCTCGTCCAGGCTTTTCTAATTCCTCAATAATATCTTTTAAAGTCGGAATTCCCACCGTATCAGTCACATACTTTTTTAAAGGAATTGAACGAAACCGATCCGCTGCCTGAGTAATACTTTTAAGCGCAACGTTAATATCGGCTGCCATCGTTTTAACAATGTCATAACTTTCTGGATGTACTGCTGTATTATCCAGAGGATTACTGCCCGATCGAATGCGTAAAAAACCCGCTGACTGTTGAAATGCTTTCGGCCCTAATTTAGCCACTTTTAGCAATTCTTTACGGGTTTTAAATACCCCTTTTTCGTTGCGATAATTGATAATATTCTGAGCAATTGTTGGAGTAATTCCAGACACAAAAGTTAAAAGTTCTTTCGAGGCAGTATTTAATTCTACACCTACATAGTTTACACAACTTTCTACTGTTTCATCTAATTTTTGCTTTAAAAGTTTCTGATCAACATCATGTTGATATTGTCCAACGCCAATTGATTTGGGATCAATTTTTACCAATTCTGCTAACGGATCTTGTAGCCTGCGACCAATACTAATTGCACCTCGAACCGTTAAATCTAAATCCGGAAATTCTTGTCGCGCCACATCACTGGCGGAATAAATCGAAGCACCTGATTCATTCACCATTACCTTAATGGGTTTATATTTTGTATTCGATAAAACTTCTGTGATAAACTCATCTGTTTCTCGTCCGGCTGTACCATTTCCAATGGCAATCAGTTCAACTTTATACTTTTCAATTAAGCCTTGAATTGTTTTAGCCGCCTCTTGACGTTGAGTCTTAGATTGATAAGGAAAAATCGTTTGATACTGACAAAATTGTCCAGTTTCTGATAGTACCGCAACTTTACATCCCGTCCGAAAACCCGGATCTATTGCTAATGTTGGCTTCATTCCGGCTGGCGCTGATAACAGTAAATTGCGTAAATTGGCTTCAAATGTTTGAATGGATTCTATATCGGCTTCTAACTTCCGAGTCGCTCGAATATCACTGATTATTGAGGTTTTCATTAAGCGGTTAAAGGCATCTTTAATTAACGCTTGATAAAATTGACGAATGGTAGGATTTTTAGTTTTAATAGTTTGAGATTCTAAATAAGCTAAAATATAATCTTCATCATACTCAATCTCAATCTTTAAAATTCCCTCTGCTTCCCCTCGAAATAATGCCAATAAATTATGGGGTTTAATATCTTCAATATAATCTCGATAATTGCGATACATTTCAAACTTAGTTGAACCCTCCGGATAATCAGATTTTATCGTCGAAATAAATACTCCATGTCCCATTAAATATTCTCGTACATATGCTCTAAATTCTGCTGTTTCTGCCACACCTTCTGCTAAAATATCAGCCGCTCCCTGTAGTGCTTCTTCTACCGTTTTAACGCCTTTTTCTGCTGAAATATATTGAGCTGCTTCTGCCTGTAAATCGGCTTTCGGAGAACTGGGATGATTTAAACCATCTATCCAATTTGCTAAGGGTTCTAAGCCTTTTTCTCGCGCTGTGGTGGCACGGGTTCGGCGTTTTGGTTTAAAGGGAAGATAGAGATCTTCTAATTCATTTTTTTGTAAACAAGATTCTATTTTATTCTGTAGTTCTTTAGTTAATTTATTTTGAGATGAAATCGCTTCTAATATTGTTTTTTTCCGATCTTCTAATTCTGTTAAATATGTGAAGCGTTCTGATATATCTCGCAATTGAATTTCATCTAACGATCCGGTTCGTTCTTTGCGATAACGGGCGATAAAAGGAATTGTTGCCCCCTCTGCAAATAGTTCAAGAGCATTTTCAACTTGTTTAGATTGTAGAGTAAGTTCCTGGGCTAGAATCTGTTGAATATTAATCATTATTATATTTTTATCTTTGATTGAATAGAGAAGTACTATGATCTTACTGAATGTCAGTTGTTTCTATATTATAACAACTCAGTTAAAATATTAAATAATTTCAAGTCATCAATATACTTCTTAAATAATCCGGGGATTATGGTGTATCAATTGATCTCAAATTTAAAGATTCCGCTTTATCTTTCTGGCGTAATTATAATGGGTGGCTACACTTTAGCAGGTTGGCTTTTAGCCGCCTTTAATACACCCTTATGGGTATGGTTTGGAACTGTTTTAATAATTTTATATCTAGCAAACTCTGGCATTGAAGCGTTAGTGATTGCTAATGCTTGGATTGTTTTAATGATGTTTTTAGTGACTGTATTCAAATACTGGCCCGAAATATGGCCAAGTCGTATTCCGCAAAAAGAGATTGCATTATGGTCAATGACAATCATGTTAGTATGGGTATTAGGAATACTATTAGTCACTGGGCTAGCCTTAACTCATAAAGTCCTGAAACTGAGAGGTTTTACTGCAATACAAAGATTCAGTATTTTAGTGAGTTTAACGGGATTAGGATTAGGGGGAGGTTGGTTAATTTTTCAAGCAAAGATAATATAATGATAAATTAAAGTTTCATGAATCAGTGGCAACATTCTACAAAATCAACCCGTAAAACTCCAGAATCTTATTTAAATCAAATTGAACCCCGGATATTAAATAGCTTAAATGCAGAACAAATTCATGCAATTAAAAGTTTATTAAATCAGGCCATTCCAAAACCCTCCCCGAAAATTGTAGATTTACGGTTTACAGTAGATTTAATTATATCACGATTTTATGTTGTGTTATTTGTGGGTCGAGAACGTCGGCAGGGCACCCGACCGTACCGGGTTACAGGAATCACAACACTCGGTAATATTATAGCTGCAAGCTTGCTATTAATTTGCTTAAACTTATTGATTACTGCTTTCCTATTTTTATTATTATATCTAATTAAATCAGCCGTTGGAATTAACCTATTCGAGGGTCATTTAATTGACCAAATAAAAAAATTTTAGTTAGTTTAAATAGGACTAAAAAAACCAGAAATAGGCGTAGTAACTTTTCCTGTCGATGATACTTAAACTAATTCTCTGCATCTTCTAAATATTCAGCATCAATCCAGGTATTTTTAGCATAAACCCGTAAAGAAGGACTGGGAAAATACTCTTGAATTAATACTGTAAAAATACCGTTGTCGGTGGGTTTACCTGCAATTCCACTTTCTGAAGGATAATAAATAGTCTGATGAATTAAAATAGGATCATTAAAATAAGGATTAAACCTATCTGCATCTAAGTTTAAGGCAATAGCAAGTGTCCTGAGAAGAGGAGATACAATTTTAGTCATAATCTCCCCTTGTAACTGATAGTGGGATGCGGCAAAACTGGGTGCTACAGTATCATCTGGAATTACAGTTGTACCGATAAAAGGCTTGTCTGAAGGGAGGTGTTCAATTCCTAAATCAAAAATTTTCTTCGGGTCAGGGCCCATATCCTCATGTAGAATTTCGCCATACAGGGGAACATCGCCTCTAGAAGTGTTAGGATAAACGGTTTGTTTGTCTTGTCCATAGGCTTTTTTAGTCTCTTCTGGCAACTGGAAAAAGTTACGGGAAGCATCAATAGTTTGTTGAATTAAATCAGCGGAAATACCATTATCTTTTAAATATAAAAATCCATGTTCTAGGTAGATATCATAGAGGCGTTTGTGTTCTTCGTTGCCGGAGTTTGAACCCTTGATATCTTTGAGTTTAGATAATGAAAGAATCGGTAAAGTTTCCAGAAATACTTTTGCTAATTTTTTGACAACAGCGAAATTGAGGTATTGCCTACAAAGCTAATATTTTTTTCAGTTTTTATGCTTCTGCTAAATTGAATTTAGCCAATACATAACTCTTTTTACGAATAGAATATAAATCCGTTTGCTCTCAGTATTTGCGGGTTTCACAATTTTCATTTTTTTCATCCCTGGTTAATTTAGTATTTGTTATTTCTTCAAGGTACTTGACAACAAAAAGTTCCGGTGAATTCTCTCCATATATATTACTTGTTCTTCTAAATATTTGCTCTGCTAAGGCTCAAATTTCGATAGGTACATTTAGATTTGTTGCTAGTTCATTTATGAGACGAAGGTCTTTACAACATAATTTAATTGTCAAACTAGGATCATAATCTCCATTATAAATTGAAGGAATATCGTGTTTTGCAACCCAACTATTTCCACAGCTATTAATCACAACTTTTTGCAATGTAGGCAAATCAATACCTGATTTCGTACCAATTACTAAAGCTTCCCCAATAGCAGCTGCATTTATAAACCATAATAAGTTAGTCAGTAGTTTAGCGGCAATTGCTGAGAAATGGCTTCCTGTATAAATCGTTTCCTTAGCAATCACCTTATATAAAGGTAAGCATTCGATATAGTCCTCTTTTTTCCCACCCACAAAAATAGATAATTTACCTATTCTTGCATTATCCACTCCTTCAGAAACGGGAGAGGTAAGATAGCGAACTTTATGCTTTTCTGCCCTTTTTTCTAATTGAGAAATTAAACTAATGGAAACAGTTGTTAAGTCGATTAAAAATGTATTTTATTGAACTGAAGAAAATATACCATCTTCAGCAAAAAAAACTACTGATACCTCAGTATGACTAGGTAAAGAAAGAAATATCACTGGCGATCGCTCGGCAACTTGGGCAGGGTCTTTACACCAAATAGCACCTTGAGCTAACAAATTTTCAGTGGCTTGCTTATTAATATCATAAACAAATAACTTCTGCCCTGAATTGAGCAAATTGCTGGCGACAGGATTACCCATTGAACCCATTCCTATAAAACCTATATTCATAATTTTTTAAACTCCATAGAAATGTTGTCTTGAGTTTTTGCTGGCTGATATTTAAACCCATAATTTGTTAGCATTTTGTTAGCTCAATTAAAATCATAGACACGATAATTAAGTGTTTGTGACATAACTGTGTGATCTTTGTCTAACAAATAATAATCTTTAATAAATCCATGTTGAGTTGGTGTAATCTTCTGTGAATAAACCATTCCATTATTGACTTTTTTTTCATAATCATAATGAGGACTCTGTATTCCCAATCAAAGCTTTCCTCCCGTGGTCATATGTCTAAATAGCTGTTCGATGCCTTTTTGATTATCGGTATCACTGGTAATATGACTGATCAAGAATATATTTTGATTATCTCTAACAAAATACCATGCACCTCCATAAGAAAAAGCTATATTATACTGATCTTCTAGAGACAATGTAACGACATTTTGATTCAATAACAATACATTATCAAAATTATTCAGACTTTCATCAGCAATATCGAGCATTGACTGTGTCATGTCTATTCTAGTTACTTTGTCACTTTTTTTGTTTATTAACTTTTCTAAAATCAAGCCCATTCCACAACCTATTTCAAGAATATTCCCTCCTTGATAAAAATATAAAATATTTTCAACTATTGCATCATCATCATAGTATCCCGAAGTCATAATAAGATTATAGTAATCAGCCATATTTGTACAATCGCCCATTTGTTATCCTCCTCAAATGTAATATAATGTTTTTGTACAATTATGCCCATAAACAGTAGCTACGAACCCATAGCTCCCGATGTTTTAGCGATCGCATTCTATTTTTCGTCAAGTTGAACCGGGTATCCCTTATCCCGTAGTTTAAATCTAATTAAATACCTATCGTTTTTTTGAAAGGATGTTCTCATAATCATGTGTTTTAATTCAATATTATTTATTCTTTCAGATAAAAACTGTCAATAATAGAACTCATAAGCTTGACCTTCTTTTCGGTTTTAATTTGATCGCACATCTCTTCGTTTTGTACATGATAATTATAGCTTTATAACCATTGGTCATAATACTGCTTAATCTGTTGAGGATTTCCGTCAAGCTTGTGAGCTTCTTTAATTACATCAAAACTCTTCAAATGATCTGTGCTTTGCGTTTGACTAATAGTTGTATTCAAAATAAAAACCTTTTTAATTCTTCTACATTTCACAGGGCAACCAGCCTGAGCGATCGCTGCGAAGATGACGTTTTTTATCAAATTTCTATTTCAGGCTCGGGCTTCGGGATGTTTAAGACCAGATTAATGGCTAGTAAATAACATAGTTTGCACAACTTATCACAATTATTTGTGATGACTTCAATGTGGGTAGATAATTTCAGATAGATGTTCAGATTTAACCACCCAATTATCGGTTACGAATACACACCAGATTCTGTCGATGAAATAGTTAGTAGCATGAATTAAAGTTATAAAAATCAGTTTTCTGCCTCAACTATGACCCAGATTAGTAAATTGTAGTCAGTTTAATGTAAACCGGATTGAACTCGCCATAAACTGGCGTAAATTCCTTGCTGTTCTAATAGCACTTCATGTTGACCCCATTCTACTAACTTTCCTTGTTCCATTACATAAATACAATCTGCATTGCGGACAGTAGAAAGACGATGAGCAATGGCAATTGTTGTGCGGTTTTTTGTAATGTATTCTAGGGAGCGTTGAATGGCGGCTTCTGTTTCATTATCCACGGCTGAAGTGGCTTCATCTAAGATTAATATCGGAGGGTTTTTTAATACAGCTCGTGCAATTGCAATTCGTTGTCTTTGTCCACCTGAAAGCTTTTGTCCACGCTCTCCAATTACTGTATCATACCCCTGAGGTAATTCTTGAATAAATCGATTAGCTTCTGCTACTTCTGCTGCTGCAATAATCTCCGGTAATGTGGCATCAAAACTACCATAAGAAATATTTTCTGCTACGGTTCCATGAAATAGAAAAACATCTTGACTGACTAATCCAATAGCACGTCTTAAATCATTTAATTTAATTCGATTAATTTCAATATCATCTAATGTAATACTGCCGGATTGAATTTCATAAAACCGGAGTAAAAGTTTAACAATAGTACTTTTTCCTGACCCTGTTGCACCCACAATCGCTATCGTTTGTCCGGCTGGAATTTTTAGTGATAAATTCTGAAGAATTGGATTTCTTTCTTGATAAGCAAAGGTAATATTTTTAATTTCAATATTTCCTCGGATTTTTTCTAAGGGTAAGGAAATATCACCCGGATGAATTTCTATCGGAGTATCTAATAAATTCATGACTCGACTTGTTGATGCCATCGCTCTTTGATACTGATCAAATGTAGTTCCGAGGCGAGTTAATGGCCAAAGTAAACGCTGAGTTGTGAACACTAAAACACTATAACTTCCTACTGCTAAACGTCCGGAAATTGCCTCTAATCCACCGAGTATAAGAGTGGCGATAAATCCGAATAGAATAAATATCCGAATAAAAGGAATAAAAGCAGAAGATAATGTAATGGCTTTACGATTACTTTGACGATAAGCATCGCTTTGCTGTTGAATCCGATTGCTTTCGTAACCCTCGGCAACAAAACTTTTAATGGTTGTAATACCGGATAAATTATTAGAAAGCTGTCCGCTTAATAAACTAACTTTTTCTCGCACATCTGCATAACGAGGCGCTAGACGCTTTTGATAAGCTAAAGACCCCAAAATAATTATCGGCATCGGTAACATAGCAAGTGCAGCAATACTGGGAGAAATAATAAAAAATCCCCCACCGATGATAATAACTGTGGTGATAACTTGTAAAATTTCGTTTGCACCCACATCTAAAAATCGCTCTAGTTGATTAATATCATCATTAAGAATAGACATTAAACCGCCAGTGCTACGCTCTTCAAAATAGGCGATTTCTAGCTCTTGTAAATGACGGTAAGCATTCAGACGTAGTTCATGCTGAATCGTTTGAGCTAAATTACGCCATAATATATTATAAGCGTATTCAAAAATAGATTCTAAACCCCACACAATTAAGCTTAATAGTGATAGTAACCAAAGTTGAGTTACCACGTTTTTAAGACCCCAATTGGCTAGGAAAGAATCTTGCTGATTCACCACAATATCAACGGCTGCACCAATTAAAAGTGGCGGCGCTAAATCAAAGATTTTATTTAATATTGAACAAATTGCAGCTTGCCAAATTTGCCTGCGATGAGGACGAGCATAGCGAAATAATCGTTTTAGTGGTGAAGCCGAAGCAGAAGAATGAGAGCTCACTTGCAACCTTGAAAGATAGATTGGAATAAAGATTATAACTTAAATTTAGCAATCTAACTGAATTCGTTAAGAAATATTCTAAATGAGTCCTAAATCTACAACCTTATTGCGTTAAGATTTACGTTTATTTCTGTGGGCCAAATAAAAAGAGGGTAATGTATTTTATCGTAAATTAACGATTAATTCATTTTCAAGTTGTTGATGAGATTAAAAATAAAAAAAGTATGATATTTTTGATAAAATTAATGAGAGCTATATTGGATTAATATTTAATTTTAAAATAGTGTTCAGATCGCAATTGATCGGATTCTAATTTAATCCTGCTTTATCATGATGTTATTCACTAATAAAACTGAGCTACTACAAAAAGTAAGTAAGGCATAGCTTTAGAGGTATGATTCGGTATAGCATTTCTGAATGAGGCTTTTTTAATCGTTCAATATAATCCAGTTCACCATTTAAGACACTGCGATTATATAATTTCCTATTCAGAGTGATTCAAGATAGTGATAAAATTTTTGTGCCGAGTTGTACTTGATACGCAATTCAGGCTAATAGACGCTACTGTGCATCTAACTGTGTCCTGAAATCAAATAGGTGTATAGCGACAAGCAATTAACCCTGAGTTTGATATTTTTTTAATATGATGGATATCTGAAACTATGGAGAAGCATATCCCTGATTAGCTTAAAGTAGTCCGTTATTAGCTCAATCAATTGGTTGAATCTACAAAATACTTGCCGTTGTCTCATTACTATGAGCTAGCAACCAATTGAACTCTTCCAGCATCCATTTCATCCATTAACAGTTCTAAAGCCTCATAATCTACGTCGGAAATATATCCCAGTCGTGTTAATTCAGTGTTGATCTCATTTTCAATCTCAGGAGTTAAGCGCTTAACGTAAATCGCTTTTGATACGAGTCTTCGGATTATATTAGTTGTTGCCATCATTTTATTGTGTTAACTTGGTACTCTTTCATTCTCTGATGAATGCCCTTTTAAGATTGTGATCTTAAGTAGTTGCTTAAAGTGATCTCTATCACTTAAAAATCCTAATAGCTTCTACATAAATTATAAGTATTACTCATTTTTTTAATCAATTTAGATCCTTTCTTTCATCTATAAAATTTAGCAATCAGATAGGATTTGCAAAAAACTAAAAAATCTCTCTCAACCTTAGAGGACTTATATCTACTGCTTTTTGCTATATGATTTTTTTATGAGTCAGATAGGATCGCTCTGTATTCATCACGGTGATTTCAATCCTTCATTTAGTTTGGTAGTCGGCTAATTCTAAGTAATATTCTATTTCTATATTCTCTGTCAACTGTAATTTCACTCGCTTCAATTAAAATTTGTTCAAATTTTTTCCTGGAATTCACTAAAAATAGTTTAATATGGTTTCATAGCATCTCAGTATTACTACGGATATATCCATTCAATCAACTTCTAAAAATTTAGTTTAAATCCCCAAACACTCGAATAAGTTTATGTTGTGACTTGTATCATTCATCTCTATGATTGATATCAATTACTGGTGTTATTAAAATCACAGTATGTATATGATTTTCACATGAGGATCGAAGTATAAGTTTAATTGAGAAGCAATAATACGATGAGATTAAGTTATAGAAGCATTCCTTATATCGCAAAAATGACTTCTACCCTGATGCAAAGTACCTGGATCATTGCTCAATTCAGAGGAACTGTTTATCGCCTCAGCCGACCCGTTGTTGTTCAACAGAAGCGCTCTAAAGTATTAAAGTATCGTGGAGTAGCTTACCAATCTATTCAATCAACTTTAGTTAGAATAGAATCTCAACAAAATTTAACTCAATCATCTCTTTCTGTCAAGAAGCAAGCCTCAAAGCATACTTAGATGATTAAAGCAATATACTGTAGATTAATTTTTCCTGGTTTTTTTATTAATTATCGGCTATAAATACTTCAGTCTTTCAAATCATCAGACCTAAAATGATTGATAATAAAACCGCCTCAGTTATTAGCTTGAGGCGGAATTTTAGGGATAAGCTTTTGATCCTAGTTTTGAATATATCTACTGATCCTGAGAACATCCTGAAGTTTCAGTCAATTTTTCCTGAGTTTTCTGAGTGTTCTGAGTGTTCCAACACTCAATATAACTATTGTTTATCTGTGTGATTAAGATCAATTTCATTGGGTAAAATGATCACATTAATCACTCTGAAGGATCACAAATAATTGATTAAATCAGTCACTCATACTGCATCATAAATCAGTAATAATTAATATATCGAGTTACATTGATAGCAATGATACAATCTCCTACGATACTACTACCGGGCGCAATTTCTGAGATGCTTGCTGCTGTTGCAGATACTCATACAATTACAACAGCAGATCGCTATGGACTCATGGCTGCTATTTTAGATGATTCTCTTCCTGAAGAGGATAGACGTAGTATCGATCGGCTACTGCGATCGCTGCGACGAGGATATGTCAGAGTTGTTGACGACATTTCGGCTTTAACATAAGTACAAAATCTGTTCTAATTCTTTAGATACATTTTCATCACATCATTTAGTTTTATGACCCTATCATTTCAGTCATCAAATTTCAATAATTATTTTTTTATAAAATTATTAACTTTTTTTGATTTTGAATAAAAAGCATTAATACAAAATTACAGAAAAGCTACTACTATCGTATTTTATTAATGATTTTCAGTTGATTTTTTAATTAACCTATTTCTCTAGAGGGATGAATCCTGTCTACTTTCCCTTCAATATATAATTAAGAGTGATTTAATTCTTAAAATTAGCTGTAATAATTTGATCGCTAAACTGAGGCCAAAACGGAGAAATAGAGTGACCATTCAGAATAATGATTCATCTTCTCGTGCAGTCGGACTTTTCTCTAATCGCGCAGAAGCAGAACAAGCAATGTATCGGTTGCGCGATATGAATTTTAACATGGATAAAGTTTCTGTGATTAATCGTAGCACAGAGGATGCCGATGAGAGTATACCTGGGGCGGGAGATAAAAGCAAAACTCAACAAGCTAAAGGTGGCGCGGGTGCAGGCGCTATCATGGGTGCTGCCACAGGTGGTGCGATCGGTCTACTGGGTGGTTTAGGTGTGTTGCTCATCCCTGGAGTTGGCCCCATCGCCGAAGCAGGAGTGTTACTAGCCAATATGCTTCTCGGAGGAGGACTCGGTGCGGTGGGTGGAAGTTTAGTCGGTGCTTTAATGGGCTGGGGTCTTCCTGAAAACCAAGCAATGTATTACAACACTCGTGTTTATGACCACAATGAATATCTAGTATTAGTAGAAGGAAGTGAAATAGATATTCAAGCAGCCCAAGCAATTCTTGACAGTCACGGTATTCGAGATTGGCATGTTTTCAGTATGCCAGGAGCCGTTATAAATCCTCAAGTTGATACAATTCCCTAAGTGTTAGAATGCTTTATTAAGATTAATTTAGTTTCCCGAGATTAGTTGAACTGTTTAAGTTAGTATGACTTAATTAAGTCGATCGGAAAAAAATTATGTTATTTGATAGTTTTGACACCCTGATAAATACACTTATTGTAGGGATTTTAGCTTATATAGTCGTTATTTTTCTAATGCGGATCTCGGGAAAAAGAACGCTCTCAAAGTGGAATTCTTTTGACTTTATTACAACGGTTGCATTTGGCTCTATTCTAGCCAGTGTACTTTTATCAAAAGATACCTCACTCGCACAGGGAACACTGGGTTTCGCTTTACTTGTATTCTTTCAATACGTTTTAACTTGGATTGCAGCTCGCTATAGTGTGGTACAAAAATTAATTAAATCTGAGCCTGCATTATTACTTTATCAAGGACAATTTCAACAGAAAATGCTTAAAAAAGAACGAGTCACAGAAGGAGAAATTTTTGCAGCAGTTCGAGCTAATGGCAGTGCATCAATTGAGAATATAGAAGCTGTTGTACTCGAAACAGATGGGACTTTTAGTGTAATTCCTAAAGTAAAAGGAGATTCAGTATCTGCCCTAAGAGGTGTTCGCGGATTTCCTAAAGATATTGCTCGAAACTGATTTTAATCTGTTTAATTTCTGTGTTGTAAAATTCGATTGACAATTTCAGTGGTTGAAGTCGGAATTTCAATTTTAATTAAACTAATTTCACCCCCATATTCTTGTACGGTAGGCGCTTCTGGCAACGTGTCAATCGTATAATCACCTCCTTTTGCATAGATATCGGGTTGAAGAACTTCTATCAGTTGAGTCGCGGTTAGTTGATTGAATATTACCACTGCATCAACCGATTTAAGTGCCGCTAAAACTTCAGCTCGTTGCATTTGTGGTACAATCGGTCGAGCTGGAAAACCTATTTTTGCGGGTTTAATTGCTTGAACAGATTGATCGCTATTGAGTCCAATAACAAGTGAGCGTCCTAAGCTTTTTGCAGCTTGTAAATAGCGAGTATGTCCCGGATGAATTAAATCAAAACAACCATTGGTTAAGACTAAAGGTCGCCAAGTTTCTGGTGAATTTGCGATTAAAATCCTAAGTTGTTCGAGAGTATATAAATTGTTCATAAAATTAATCACAATAAAATCTTTTTTATTTTAATTTATTCCAGCATAAAAGTTAGTTTTAAATATTTTTTATAGTGACAGATCAATTCTTTTGCATTCCTACTATTATTATAATCGATATTCAGATTAATTGAATCTTGAATTAATAATTTACGACTCTATATTTTAACAGTAATAAAATTAAATAACTTTATTTATTTTGACTAATAATATTATCCATATACCAATTTAAGAGCGGAGATAATATACTATGCAATCGCTGTATTAAAGACATTTCCATACCGGGGGTAATTACAAATTTTTTCTGTTTAACTCCTTTAATTATTCCTAGGGCAACAGCTTCTGCCGTCCAAGTTTCCGCTGTTTCCGTGATTTTTCGTGTTTCTGGAGGTTTCGTCCGATTTTCAGCTTCTAATTGAGGGGTATCTGTATCTGGGGGATAAACAATTGAAATTGTAATTCCAAACGGCTTTAATTCTCCTCTTAAAGACTCCGCTAACCCTCGCAATGCAAACTTACTGGGACTATAAGCAGAATAACCATAAATACCAATTAATCCGGCTCCAGAAGACAGCAAGACAATCTGTCCTCGATGTTGCTGTTGCATCACAGGAATGATAGCACGAATACAATATAAAGAACCAAAGTAATTGACTGCCATTGTTTGTTCAAAAATTTCAATCGGAATCTCTTGAAAATATCCTGGATAAGCCATACCCGCAGAAGTAATCAGTACATCTGGAAAACCCATTTTATCGATCGCTATTTGTATAGCATTTTCAGCTTGTTGTCGTTGAGAGACATCAGCCGTTAAGATTAAAACTTGTTGATTAGAGTGTAGCTGAACCGATTCAATTTCTGCTTTAGCGGTTGTTAATAGGTCAATATTCCGAGCAATAATTGTAAGATTCGCTCCCGATGAAGCAAATAACTTTGCTGTTGCTTTTCCAATCCCACTAGAACCCCCTGTAATAATAATGTGTTGAGAATGAAAGCTCATTAGTTATTATTCCTTTTTAATCCTATTTTCTAATTTAAATTATTACTCATTTTTTTTAGCAAATTTATTGCCGAATTGAATGTAGATTATAAATAATACATTTCGATAATAGTTTAATTTAATCAAAGCAGTATAGTAAATTGCGTTAATATCAACAACTTTAAGGAAATCCTGAAAGGCTACATTACAAAAGTTGCTCAACACTCTAGATGACTCCAAGTCTTTTTTAGGTGATAATCACCCTATTGATATTTTTGCAATCGGTAGACTAGACAAGCAATTCAAATCAGTCTTTTAATCTCTTCTTGTCTCGGCTTTATTTATTACTGTCTAAACAAATGAGAATGTTCTGGATTGTATAAACCCGAACGTCTGTTAGTATTCTCCTGACTCAACTTTAAGGCTGGACTAATCACGTATAATGTAGTTCGGATTAACTGTTCTTGTTCAGTGGTAACAGCCATTTTCTCCAAGGGAACCACTCTAATTTTCTCATCCGGCCATCCTAAGCGGTAACAAATGGCAACGGGGGTCTCGGGGGAATAATGTTCTATCAGCTTTGCTTGAGCCGTTTCAATGTGACGGGCGCTGAGATACAGGCATAAACTGGCGCGATGGGCCGCTAAACTGGTTAATTCTTCCGTTTCGGGTACAGCAGTCGCTCGACCACTAATCCGCGTTAAAATAATAGACTGAACCTGTCCGGGTACGGTTAACTCAATTTTTAGCTTCGCCGCAGCATCCTGATAAGCACTAATTCCAGGAATCACTTCCACCTCAATTTCAGCCTCAGCCAAGCGTTGAATTTGTTCATGAATCGCACTGTACAAGCTGGGGTCACCCGAATGCAAGCGGACAACTGACTTGCCCTGATGCACTCGTTCAATCATCAAGGGTAAAATCTCTTCTAAAGTTTTATTAGCAGTCCGAACTAATTCAGCATCAGTACGAACTTGTTTAAGAATTTGTTTGGGAACTAAAGAGTCAGCATAAACGATAACATCGGCTTTTTGTAGTAGTTTCCAGGCTTTTAGAGTTAATAATTCGGGGTCACCCGGCCCTGCACCCACAATATATACTCCAGCATTGAGAGACTCTTTATCTGCTGTATTCATTTTTAAGTTACCTGAAACAGTTGACAATTTTTTCGTAAGACTGTTCCGGATAGTATCAGACTTTTATCGATAAAAGAAGTGGTAGATAGACCCTGGTTAAGGCCCTGGAGATTTTGTCCGGGGCGTTTTTTTGACTATTTTCCGGATTTATTCTCATCGTTTCAGATAAAAGAAGTGGTAGATGCACCCTGGTTAAGGCCCTGGAGATTTTGTCCGGGGCGTTTTTTTTGACTATTTTTACCTTCAGAATAATTTATTTTTTAGAATGAGTATAAATTGAGGATGTTTATTTTAATTCTTCCGGATATGAGCAGATTTGAGACGAGAAACAATTTAGTAGATGCACCCTGGTTGAGTCCTGGATATAATTATCCGGGGCTATTTTTTTGTAAATATGGGTCTTATTGCCGGATAGGTTTAACTTGCTGACAAATTCCAAAACATCTTTTCAATTATTCCGGATTAACTAACCCGTCCACCGAGAGTATTAATAGTAGATGCACCCTGGTTGAGTCCTGGATATAATTATCCGGGGCTATTTTTTTTGTAAATATGGGTCCTATTGCCGGATAGGTTTAACTTCAGTGATAAATTCCAAAACATCTTTTCAATTATTCCGGATTAACTAACCCGTCTACCGAGAGTATTAATAGTAGATGCACCCTGGTTGAGTCCTGGATATAATTATCCGGGGCTATTTTTTTTGATTACTGAATGAACCATTCCTGATGTGACTATTTTTCTCTGTAGTTTAGAGAGAATGGTACACATACCCTTTATTTTGTCCTAGAGCAACACTCTAGGGCTTTTTCTTAAATGTTATTTAATAATTGATTGTAGAACAACCCTGATTGAACTGCTGAAATAGTTGATAAAAGAACAATTGCCTAAGAAGTTCTCTTTGAGCGCTTAGTAGAAACCACATCAGGTAAGGAACGATTCATAACGTATAACCATAGCAGCCCTATAGCTCCAAGTGCAATACCAGCAAGACTAACAAATTGTGCAATTCGTAGCGGCCCCAACATCAGGCTATCAGTGCGGAGTCCTTCTATCCAAACCCGACCACTACTATAAAGAATCAGATAAACTAAAAATATAGTCCCTGCCTTCAACGGAGGCTTGCCTTTGAGCCCTCGAAAAAATAATATCAATAATAAAATAAAGGCTGAAAGATTCCACAGAGACTCATACAAAAAAGTAGGATGAAAATATTCATAAGTGGCTAACCCAGGCGGACGGTTAGCGGGGGGAATATACAGTTTCCAAGGGACATCTGTCGGACGGCCAAACGCTTCTGAGTTGAAGAAATTACCCCAGCGTCCAATAGCTTGACCTAAAATCAAAGACGGTGCGACGACATCGACCAGTTGCCAAAAGGGAAATTTTTGCAGCTTAGCAAAAATCAGGGTTGCTAATAGACCCCCTAAAATAGCCCCGTGAATGGCGATACCGCCTTGCCAAATAGCTAGAATGCGTCCAGGGTCTTGGGCATATTTGTCCCATTCAAAAGCAACATAATATAATCTAGCACCCGGAATTGCACCCAAAACCAGCCAGATAGCTAAATCTCCAATTAAGTCTGGGTTAAAGTGACGGCGTTGGGCGAGATATTGAGAGAGTGTTACCCCAATTAACAAAGCTGATGCGATGAGTAAACCATACCAACGGAGGGCAACCGGGCCAATCTCAGTAATAATCGGCCCTGGGGAGGTAAATTGGAAGGCAAACTGCAAACCCGCAATTTCCATAACGATTTAAGTCAAGTAAATAATAGCCAATTCCGTTTCTTATGGTACAGGATTTGGAAGATTAGAAAATCAATCGCAGATTTTGTACAGAGTCGTATTGAGGAGTGACTCACTGTATCAAAGTTATCTACGAAAATGTATATCGTTATGAATTGACTCAATATTGGCTTGAAACAATTTTCTGTAAATGAGTGACGACTGCCATTGTTTGTTCTAACATAGCAAAATGCCCACAGTTAGGAATTTCTATCACATTGTCTTTTCCTTGTTGAGACAGCCCGTGAAACTGAGCCAGATGATAAACATATTGTAATTCCATTATTTTATCTTGAAGTCCGGCTAAAAAATAAACAGGTTGCTGAAGTTGGGAAACAACTTGAGGTAAACGTTTGACTTCGGCTTCTGTTGTAGAATCTAATAATGTTTTTAAAGCCGCATCCGGATGAGCCGCGATAAAATCAACAATACGTTGACGACCCCAAGGACGCTGTAACGGACGGGAAACTTGAGTCCGGGTAAACAAAATATCGAGTCCGGGAATACGACTCAACCAGGAGGGGCGAAACTTGACAATTTGTTCACCAGCGCTGCGAAATCGCTTAAATTCGGCTTCTAAATAAATCCCACCCCCCGCATTAACACAAACCACACCTTGGACTTTTTGAGGCTGTTTCTGTGCCGCTAACAAGGCAATCGTTCCCCCCAAGGAATGCCCCACTAACCACACAGAAGATAAGTTCAGTTTCTCCAATAACATCACAACATCTTCGGCGTAAGCGCTCGGTGTATAATCTTCCTGAGAGGATGTCTGATTTTGCGGCAATTGAGACTGTCCAAACCCTCGTAAGTCATAGGATAAACACTGATAATTTGAGGATAAACTTTCAATCACAGGCTGCCAATAGTGCCGACTCAACAGCCACCCATGAATAAAAACCAGAGTGGGAGAAGTCGAAACCGGGCGAGTGAGTTGATAAATATGTTGAACCCCGTTGATGTCAATTGTTTTCATATTTAACTTGTCGAACTGACTTCTAGATGCTACCAATATAAGGATAAACCCAGATTTTTAAAATTCAATTTAAACAATGCAAGAATTCCTGGAAAATATCTCTCGTTATCCCCGTTATTTGATTTCTTTTTCCCTCGGCATTTTCATTTTCTTATTTGAACAACTCAGACCTTTATTAGAACGCCCTGTTACTGCTGTTGCTTTGGTCGGTTTGGTGGGTGGCACACTGGCTTTTACGTTCTTCACGTTACGAGCTATGTTTGGACTTAGCCCAGTTTGATTAATCACAACTGTAGATTTTATTCAGAGTCGAATTCTTGTACAATTATCAAGATGCAGACTCTTTATTTCTGCACGTCAATAAATCTTAGTTAATATGGATATTATTACAGGTATTGGACTGTTGGCAGGAAGCCTGACAACAATTGCGTTTCTTCCCCAAGTGATTAAAACCTGGGAAACGAAATCGACTAAAGATGTTTCGCTGGGAATGTTCGTCACATTTTGTACGGGCGTTATGTTATGGATTGTCTACGGATTCTTAATGCAAGATTTACCCGTTCTCATGACCAATATTGCAACATTTATCCTGGCTTCAACTATTCTGTGGTTTAAGCTAAAATATAAATAAATAAACTGAGTGTTACCTTGTGAATTCTTCTGTCTTTAACGCCGAACGTTTACTGTTTACTCCCGCTATTGCTGAAACTGATGCTATCCCTGTCATTTTTGCCTTTCCGAATGAGTATACTGTCGGAATTACCAGCTTAGGATATCAGATTGTTTGGGCAACATTAGCACTGCGTTCTGATGTTGAAGTCAGTCGATTATTTACAGATATTTCTGAACCTCTCCCTACCTCACCTGAACTAGTGGGATTTTCGATTTCTTGGGAGTTAGATTACGTTAATTTATTAGAAAGATTAGAGTTTTTACAAATACCCATTCGTGCTAATAATCGCGAAGCAGAACATCCTTTAATTTTTGGCGGCGGCCCTGTTTTAACCGCGAACCCTGAACCGTTTGCTGATTTTTTTGATGTCATTTTACTCGGAGACGGTGAAAACTTACTCGGGGATTTTATTGACGCTTATAAAGCAGTTCGTAGCGAGAATAGACAAACTCAATTAAAAAAGCTATCAACTGTTCCAGGAATTTATATTCCTAGTTTATATCAAGTTCAATATCAGAGTCAAACCGGAGAAATCAAAACCATTGAACCGATAGATGTAGATGTTCCACCACAAGTCCAAAAACAAACCTATCGGGGTAATACTTTATCCGCTTCAACGGTCGTAACAGAGAAGGCAGCTTGGGAAAATATCTACATGGTTGAAGTCGTGCGGAGTTGTCCTGAAATGTGCCGTTTCTGCTTAGCCAGTTATTTAACATTACCCTTCAGAACAGCCAATTTAGAAGGCTCTTTAATTCCCGCCATTGAAACAGGTTTAACTGTTACAAATCGTTTAGGTTTACTCGGGGCATCCGTAACACAGCACCCGGAATTTAATCAGTTATTAGATTATTTAAATCAACCTAAATATGATAATATTCGGTTGAGTTTAGCTTCGGTTAGAACAAATACCGTGACAGAAAAGCTAGCCAAAATTTTAGCCAATCGAGATACACGTAGTATTACAATTGCAGTTGAAAGTGGTAGCGATCGCCTGAGAAAAATTATTAATAAAAAGCTAGAAAACGAAGAAATTATTACTGCCGCAATTAACGCAAAAGCAGGTGGTTTAAAAGCAGTAAAACTGTATGGAATGGTGGGTATACCCGGAGAAGAAGCAGAAGATATTACCAGTACAATTGAGATGATGAAAAAGATTAAAAAAACAGTACCGGGTTTAAGATTAACTCTAGGTTGCAGTACATTTGTGCCTAAATCTCATACCCCATTTCAATGGTTTGGAGTGAATAAAGAGGCAGAAAAACGATTAAAGTTTCTGGAAAAAAACCTGCGTTCTCAAGGCATAGAATTTCGTCCTGAAAGTTATAAATGGTCTGTGGTTCAAACTTTAATCTCTAGAGGCGATCGCCGCTTATCTCATCTATTAGAATTAGTGCGAAATTATGGAGACTCATTAGGCAGTTATCGACGGGCATTTAAACAACTAAAAGGTCAATTACCACCCTTAGAATTTTACGTTTATCAAAATTGGGAATTGAATCAAGTCTTACCTTGGCAGCACTTACTCGGCCCACTTCCTGTTAATACAATCAAAAAACATTTAGCAGAGTCAACTCAGTATTTTCACTGAACTAGCTTTTAAGTTCAGGCAGTATAATAGAGCAAGTAACAGAGAATTAACAGCAATAATTTTCCTGTTTATTATACAGAGAGCAACTTCAAATTTAATCTAATAAATGTAGCTATTTTACTCTGTTGATGAGTGAGAAAAATTTATGCTGAATTTAGGAAAATATAACTTACTAGGCTTAAAAGTCAATGCAATTGATTATGAAGCGGCAACATCCCAAATTATTCAAGCCGCTAAAAATAATCAAACATTTACAGTAGCTGCCCAACCTGTTCATGGTGTAATGACTTCAGTTTTAGATCAAAAATATCGCTATCGTCTTAATCAATTTGATTTAGTTTGTCCAGATGGTCAACCCGTGCGATGGGCGCTAAATTTACTCTATAAAACCGCAATGAAAGATCGGGTTTATGGGCCGACTTTAACCTTAAAAGTTTGTCAAGAAGCAGCAGAAACAGGAGTTAGTATTTTCCTCTATGGTTCTAAATCAGAAGTTTTACAAAAACTACAAACCAACTTGAAAAAACAATATCCTAACTTAAAGATTGCTGGGGCTATTTCTCCCCCTTTTCGTCCCCTCAGTATTGATGAAGAACAACGCTATTTACAAGAAATTCGTCAATCAAAAGCGGGTATATTGTTAGTTGGATTGGGTTGTCCTCGTCAAGAAAATTGGGCTTATGAACATCGCCATCAGCTCAATTGCGCGATTCTCTGCGTTGGGGCAGCGTTTGACTTTCATGCCGGAAATGTTCCTCAAGCTCCTCCTTGGATGCAACGAGGCGGTCTCGAATGGCTATTTCGTTTCTTTCAAGAACCCTTAAGGTTGTGGAAACGGTATGTTCTACTCAATCCTCTGTATCTCATTTTGCTACTGTTACAAACTCTAAAGATTCTACCCGTTCAAAAATGGGCAAGAATACAACGTTATTAATGATTTGTCATCGGTTTGTTGTCCTTAAAAAGAATAACCTCATTGACACTCATCTCTAACTCGCACTTGAATCAGGTGTTGTAGCAAACACTATAATATCTGAATAATATCTGAGTGCGATTTCCGTTTCCATACTTCCTACTCCGATAAAATGCGATTAGACAAACAAAGGGGTAAAACTTACTCAGGTCATATTTAACCCCATCACTCAAAAAATGCAGTCATTTAATTAGTCATTTTCAAGACAATATCAAGCTGCAACTGCAGAATTAAATTCGCTTTGGAGAGAACGTAAAACAGAATCAACTGTTTTTTGTTTGACCCAACCATGACGAACTGCAATTTCACCAAACCGGAGTTGAAGGTGATTTTGTTCAGCCAAAATTGTATTGACTTGCTCATCATTCAACAGTTTTGCAGCCTTTAAATAATACCCAATTGGCTGCTTCTGAGTTTGATGTGCCAGTTGAGGTAACTGTTCGGCAAAAAAGTTCACCGTATCTTGAGAGAGCCACCCCCAGTCCGCTAAAATCTCACCAAACCTCATCTGTTGACCATTTGCTTGAGCATCGAGTACTAAACTAATCTGACTTGCTGTAATTAAACCTGCCTCAAGTAAAATCTGACCCAATAGAGGCGTTTTAACAGTAGCAGCCGTCAAAGCTTTATCCGGGGTAAAGGGTGCTTTATACAGATTTAATTTTTGCTGAATGAGTAACCAGACAAATGGTAAATCTTCAATTAAATAACGTTTCCATAAACGCTTTGGTTCAGTAACCAATCGATACAACCATTCCATGCCACTAACACTCACCCACTGAGGAGAACGAGGCTTTTCTCCAGCTTCAAAATCAATCGTTGCACCAATTGCTAAAAATATCTTAATTTGATCAAGCTGGTGGCGATATTTAGCAATCCATTTTTCTTGTTTAGGAGCACCTAATCCTACCGCAAGAACTGTAGCACCAGATTGGTTAATTCGATCAAGAATTGATTGACATTCGGCCTCGTCGTTTTCAAAGCCAAAAGGTGGTGAATAACAGTCTACAACCATCTCGCGCCCTACGATTTGATTAATTCTGTCTTTGGCGCGAGATGCAATTCCTTCTGCTGCTCCTAACAAAAATATTTTTGTGTTTGGGCAGCGCTGGTAATATTGATAAAAAGCAGGAAATAGGTCTGAGCCGGAAATCTTTTCACAAATCGGTTGACCTAATAATCGCGAAGCATAATACAGGATTTGACTGTCACAAACTCGGTAATTACATGTTTGATACACTTGATAAAATTCTGCATCTTTTTGCAGCTTCATCAAATGATCCACATTCGGTGTAAACACCACACCCCCGTATACACCTAATTGCTTCAGTAACTCTTCCATCGATAGATTATCGATAGACACATTCAGAATCTTAACTGTACTCATAAGACTTAACACAGCCGCTGGATATAATCTGGGAGACACCAAGCTCGACGTTACTTCAGTTAACTAATTTGTTATATCAATCTACAGTATAACCTCGATTAAATAAATTCTTGTAGGACAGAATGGCTTCTGTTGGCGATCGCACCATTTAACTGCTTTAGTCGAGAATTTCTTTAGATCCTTTAGCGAACACACTAAAGATTAGGTTTGATTGGAAAACAACTCAGTTAGACTTGAGATATGCGTGTTATATATTTGTAAATTCTATCCGCTATTGCCCATAAAGTCCTAGGGATTTTTGTAAAATTTGTGTGAAAGTGTGTAAAGTTTCGGTAAAGCTTCCGCAAAAATACCTTGTATTAATCGCTCAAACATCTCAACACTCGGGTATTTTCCGGGAAATTTACATCCAATCTTCTAGGTCTGGGTTCCGACTTTGATCGACTTGACCTTGGGCATATATTTCTCGAGTTGCTGCAAATAAGGACTCTTCAGTCAGTTGCCAACGTTGTAAGGTTTGTTCTAAATCTGCTTGAATATCTCTGGCCCCCGGAAATCCACGATAACGAATCTTTAAGCGGGCTAATTCTAGCAAGTTGGAGTTGGAACGCTCACTCTTTAACAAATGATCGACAATAATACGATCGTTGCGATGCTGAGGATGTTTTTGTTCTTGGGTCATAATGACTACAGAAATTTATACAATGACAGTTAAATTAAAATTTATAATTAAAAAATTTTGCCTGATTTGAAGTAAGGAAGGCTGTATTAAGAAGTGGACACCTTACGTAACGGACATCGATCATGGGGCTTAATCGTGCTCTTTTTTGCTCAAGTCTGCTATTAATTAGTTTTGCGAGTCTGCCACGGTCTATTTCTTCAGAATTAACTGTTTCAAATAATATTCAGTCTATCTTTACGACTCAAACCAATTCAGAAGGAAGTCGTTCACCTTATCATCGAGGTAGTGGACGCTAAAAAATTTCACTGATACGGAAATTTATTGGTATAGCAGTCACTTGGATTTAATTTTATGATATTGATTGTATCGTAAAAATCCGGTTCGTCAACTCTTATAAATACAATTCATATCCTCACGAACTCCTTATATGTTTGTGAGTTTTTTTTGATCATTTTTCTCAAAAAACAGATAACTTTTGTAGCGGATTTTTCCCCATAAATTAGATAAAAAAGATGTTTATGCCCTCAATAATTTAGTTTGTAGCCAATTTACTCATTCCAGAAATTTAAGAGGATACAAAAATTTCTCAAAAAAACTACAGATTTTTCCGGATTGTCATATGGACTCCCCGGACTAATAAGTATAACCACCCTCAAAAGCTAAAGTCATGTTAAATCTAATTTCTCTCTCTGTCTGTGGTGCACTTTCCTCTAGCATGATGTTGACAAATGCAGCTTCATTGCAGCACTCACCCACCTCGGAAGTTGAAAATTCGACCACTCACTGCTCACAAAACGTCACAACACTGACTGAGACTAGCATTCAACTGACAGATGCTGACGGGAGTTCGGGAACAGGCGATCGCCGTGGGGCAGGTCGTCGCAATTAATCTCAATCAATTTAATCTGCCATTATATAACTGAGTCAAAATCAATCCACTTGATTTAATCAGAGTTCGTCGCAACACCTCCAATAATTACATTCCGAATTCTTAAGCTGGGCCCACCGCAACCCACGGATAAACCATTTTGTCCCCCTTTTCCACAACCGCCGGACTCATCCCAATAAAAGTCATTACCAATCCCTTCAATATCAGCAAGGGTGGTAAACACATTACCCGTGAGAGTAACATCTCGCACCGGCTCAGCTAATTGACCATTACGAATCATCCAGGCTTCCCCAGCACTGAATGTAAACATTTCCCCATTAGTCATTCCCTCGATCCAGTTACTGGCATAGACTCCTAAAGAGATCTCACTAAATAGATCCTCAACGGCAGTTTGTCCTCGTTCAATCCAAGTATTGGTCATGCGAACTAAAGGGGGATAATGATAACTTAAACAACGGGCATTTCCGGTGGGTTGTTCCCCCAATCTGCCCGCTGTTTCGCGTGAATGTAACCGCCCCACTAATGCCCCATCTTTAATCAGTTGGGTGGTTTTGGCTGGGGTACCTTCATCATCATAAAAATAACTGCCCCGATGTTCGGCTGGGGCAGCCCCATCAAAAATTTGTAACTCAGGGGGGCCAAATTGACGACCGATGCTCATCACTTCTAATAAATCGGGATTTTCGTATGTCATATCGGCTTCCGATAAATGACCAAATGCTTCATGGACAAACAAACCCGTTAAAATCGGATCAATCACAACAGTGTAAGTATTGCCCTTAACAGGGGGAAGATCGAGGGCATGAACCGCCCGGACTGCTGCACCCTTAACCTGATTGTCAAGTTGGGTTAAATCTTCATAAGCCTTGCGCGATCCTGTGGTTTCTCGGCCCGTTTGTACCGTTTCCCCGTTGCGGGCAGTAGCGGCAAAGCGCATTTCCATATCCACCCAAGCTTGTTCGAGTAATGTCCCTTCAGAAGTGGCAAGTAATACCCGCTGACTACTATCGTTGTAGCGAACAGAAACGGTAATAATTTTCGGGTCAACCTGCCGCAGAATTTCCCCGTAATGATCGCATAATTCCTTTTTCTGACTCAGAGAAATTGCTCGAGGGTTGCTTCCGGTCAACGGTAAAATACAACTATCTTGAATAATAGGAATTTCAGCCAGTTGGGTAACTTCGGTTCCAATAAAGCGCGCTGCAGCAATTGATTCACTCAGGCGTTGTTCCAAATCACTCAGTTGATTAAAACTAGCAAATCCCCAACCCCCCTTATAGCAAGCCCGAATTTGTCCGCCAATAGATAATCCTTCACTCAGGGTTTCAATGCGCGAGCCTCGGAGTAAAATATCAGTTTCTTCAGCTTCCTCCAACCGAATTGCTAAATAATCGACTCGAGACTGATAGCGTTTGATTAGGTCTGTAATTTGATTTTTAGCATCTACTAACACACTCGGCATGGTCGATTTCCGTCTAGAAACTATCTCCCTATTTTATGGAACTGTGGGCATTTTACTTAGTTTCTGTGTAAATCTGATAACCAGAGACGTTATGCTTGAGAGGGAATCAGTCCTAACATCTTTAACTCTCCCCGTAAAGAAATTGAGTATGCGGCTGCAGCGCCAGTTTACCGGACAACCTGTTACTCTCGATCCCAGCACTATCATCGGGAGTGGTGGGGAAGGAAAAATTTATGGCGTTCGAGAAGAACCGAATTGGGTGGCGAAGATTTATCATCATCCGACAGAGGAAGATGCAGAAAAACTGACTGTGATGTACAATAATCCGCCCACTACAGTGATGGCAATGGCTTCGGGAACCTCCATCGCATGGCCAGTTGATCTGTTGCATACCCTCGATCACCGACGACAAATTGTTGGGTTTCTCATGCCACGGGTGAATAAAGCCGCCCCTATTCATACGTTTTATACCCCCAAAACCCGACGAGAACAAAAGCCATTATTTAATTATCTCTATCTGCATCGTACCGCCCGTAATTTAATTGCTGCAGTGGGCGATCTACACGCCAGCGGTTATGTGGTGGGGGATGTGAATGAATCTAATCTGTTGGTGACAGATACGGCATTAGTGATGTTAGTCGATACTGACTCATTTCAAGTGCGTGATGTTGAAACAGGACGAATTTATCGCTGTCCGGTGGGTAAAGCCGAGTTTACCCCGCCAGAACTCCAAGGTCAATCCTTCCGAAACTTAGATCGTACCCCAGAACAGGATCGCTTTGGTCTAGCGATATTAATCTTTCAACTGTTAATGGAGGGGACTCATCCCTTTTCAGGCGTGTATAAAGGCAGTGGCGATCCCCCCGCCATTGAAGCCCGCATCAAAGCAGGTCACTTTGTCTACGGTGGTAAGTCTGTCCCTTATCAACCGATGCCCTTTGCCCCCCCATTTCATTTATTGCATCCTCGCCTGCAACAGTTATTTATTCGTTGTTTTGAAGAAGGCCACGATCACCCCAATTTGCGTCCGGATGCTAAAGCCTGGTTTAGTAGCCTCAAAGAAGCAGAAGCAGCATTAGTCACCTGTGCCAAATATAGCCAACATCGCTATGGTAATCATCTCAATTCCTGTCCCTGGTGCGATCGCACAATCAAACTTGGCGGGCGCGACCCATTTCCTTCTCGTGAGGCAGTCTCTCAAGGAGAACATTTACAACCCCTTAAACGCAAAAAACGACGACGACTCGCACCTGCTTCGACCTTCTCTCCTAATCGAGGTTTAGCTCGTCGGCCTGCAACCGTTTATCGTCAACCGCCTAAACCCCCTCGAAGAAAAGTTTATACTCAATCTCAGCCTTTACCCGGTTTACCTAAAAATATACAACTGGGGCTGTGGCATTGGACGAAAGGAATTGTGTTAGGCGGAGTATGGGGAGTGGTTTGTACTTCTGCGATCATTGCCATGATTTTCGGTATTTTTCTGGGCAGCAGTGGCATTTTGGGCGGAATGTTTGTGGGTCTGATTTGGGGCGGGTTTTTCGGGGGAATTTTTAACTTATTCATTCCTCCTCATCGGAAGTTAGCGCAATTAATGTCATTGCTGTGGGGGGCGGTTTGTGGTGGATTTTTGGCAGCGGCGATCGCAGGTATCCTATATGGTCTGTTGGCCAATGTTGAGGCGATCGGTCAAGGGATCATTGTCGGAGGACTCTTAGGTGGCTTGTGGGGGGGGTTTTGGACGACTTTTAAACCTCCCCTTTCTCTCCCCAGTCCAGGACGATTACGGGGCATGAGAGGGGCAATTCTGGGTAGTATTTGGGGGGCTTTTCTCGGAACAATAGCCGGGGCTGTATTAGCTGTGGTCGCCATTGGAGCGCGAGAATTGCAGCCGGGAAACCCCATCTCACCTGAGACGGTTTCTCAGTTACTCGGGATTATGGTTGTTGCCAGTGGCTTAGGGGCGGTCGGCGGTGTGATTTCAGGAACAATTATTGGCGCAATTGGGGGTGTACCTGCTTTACCCAATGCACTGCAACTCTCCGGACGACGAGGCGCTTTTGTCGGTAGTATTTGGGGGAATTTTTTAGGCGTGATTACCGGTTCAATTTTAGGGGGATTAGCATCACCTTTTTTAGTGCAGTTAGTTGATAGTGGAACCGATCCACAAAATACTCCGCTCATACTCGGCGCTATGATTACCACGGCCGGAATTGGGGCAATTTGGGGTAGTTTTTCGGGGATCGTTTGGGGGGCATTGGGGCGGTTTTAAAACAGATTCAATAAAACAGATGATAGTTACTGTGTCACAGCAGTTCTGTTTTAAAATTGAGTAGAATATCCTAGTTTTTATGAATTAGTATCTTTTTAAACAACAGAGCTGAACAAGAGTGATATACTAGAAAATAATAACAAATTCAAACAGTCTTTCTCTAAAATTAGAGTAAAAATAAGAGCCACTCAATTCTTAATCTTCATAGCAAATATATAATCTGAAACGGCTTTTGCTACAGATTTTAATTATATAATCGGTTAATTATTGAGTCCCTTACGTGTTTTGTAGAATTGCAGTACTGAAATTCTATAGATTTTAGTGAATTCGATCTGATCCAATTTTGTTGTACCTTATGAGTTACTCCAATAATGAACTTTATTTTTTAGCAATAATAATCATGAATATTAAAATTCGGCTTAAAAATTAAGCTAATAGTTCAACGTAAATTGATATATAATCAAGTCAACCTCATCGCTAGTAAGCCTAAAAACTAGCAGCATCAAATTACGTCTCTAGCTTCATAGGTGTAACCCGATATCAAAATAAAATACAGTTAGGGTGTAGCTGAATCAAGTTTTTGCAGGTGAAACAAAATTATTAATTTTTAGCTATCTATGTCAGGTGTACGAGTTGGGATATTGCATTCCCTCAGTGGAATACTAGCCATGAGTGAATCTCCATTGAGAGATGCAGCTATGATGGCCATCACGGAGATTAATCAAGCCGGAGGAGTACTCGATCGGCTGATTGAGCCGGTGATTGAAGATGGTGCATCCGATCCTGCCTGCTTTGCCCGGTGTGCTGAAAAACTGATTCAAACCGATCGGGTCGTCACGCTATTTGGCTGCTGGACATCGAGTACTCGTTTAGCCGTTAAACCTGTAATAGAACAATTTAACGCACACCTATGGTATCCCGTTCAATATGAAGGACTGGAAAACTCTAATAATATCTTTCATACCGGATCTTGCGCCAATCAGCAAGTTGAACCCGCTGTCAATTGGTTAGTTGAACATCAGAAACGTCGCTTTTATCTCCTCGGTAGTGATTATGTATTTCCCCACGCGGTCAATAAACTGATTAAAGTTCAACTGCAACAACAAGGAGGAACTGTTGTCGGAGAAGCGTATGTACCGCTCGAAACAGAAGATTTCAGTCATATTATCACCCGGATTAAACAAGCGCAACCGGATGTGATTTTTAGTACCCTCAACGGGGCTTGCAATGTGGCATTTTATCGCCAATTTCAACAAGCGGGTTTAACAGCTTCGGAAATTCCAATTTTGGCCACTTCTGTCACCGAAACCGAACTCCAATCGATTGGAGAAGCGGCAACCGGACACCTCAGTTGTTGTAACTATTTCCAAAGCTTAGATACCCCAGAAAATCATCGATTTGTCCAGAACTTTAAAGCCATGTATGGTGAAGATCGCGTCACCAGTGATTCAATTGAAGCGGCTTATATGCAGGTGTATCTCTGGAAACAAGCTGTTGAATTGGCTGGCTCTTTCGACACTGATCGAGTGCGCGTCGCAGCTTATGGTCAAGGCTTTGATGCTCCCGGAGGATGGCTACGGATGAAACCGAATCATCATGTCGGTAAAGTCTGTCGTATCGGTCGAGTGTTACCAAACGGACAATTTGAGATTATTTATACCAGTCCCCGTATTGCTCCTCTGCCTTGGCTTGGGTTTGAAGAAAATAACTTTGATGCTTCTCAGATGGTGACTCATTTACTTGGAGAAGTGAGTCAAGGGATTGAAAAAACAGAACAACTCCAACAAAAATCAATAGAATTAGAACAAACTCAAGCTCGTTTAGAAGAAGAAATTGAGGCTCGTAAACAAGTTGAAGCCCAACTGAGAGAAATCAATAATCGTTTAGAACATATTGTCGAAGAGCGAACTGCTGCCTTGCAAGAATCAAATGAGCAGTTAGTTCAAGAAATTTTTCAGCATCAACAAACCACCGAAGAACTACGAACCGCCAACGCTCGACTGCAGGCTGTTTTGCAAGCTGTACCGGGAACAGTCTCCTGGGTGAGTTCAGATTTACGCTACATCGAAGTCAATCAAAAATTAGCGGATAATTTCAACTTGCCGCCAGAGGCATTTATGGGTCAAGATATTGGCTTTTTATCCACGGGATCAGATTTTAATCGATTTGTCGAAGAACTATTTAGCTATTGTGAGAGTCACATGAGTCGGGAAGTCTCTTCAACGGTAGAGGGTCAGCAACGTTACTACATGGTGATTGCCCAGAAATATGATGAGAATAGAGCCGCGTTTATTGTCGGGGTTGATATTACAGAATCCAGGCGTGCCAAAGAAGCCCTCCGACAAGCAAATGCTCGTTTGCAAACCGTACTCGAAGCCGTCCCCGGAACGGTATCCTGGATAGGCTCAGATCTGCATTATATCGAAGTCAATCAGCGTTTAGCAGATATGTTTGGTTTACCGCCGAAAGCCTTTGCAGGTCAGCATATTGGCTTTCTCGGCACTAGCTCCCAATTTAACGATTTTATCCAAGGATTATTTGACAGTCCAGCGTTAGAAGCTCGGCAAGAAGTACTGACCAAAATTCAAGGTGAAAATCATCACTATCTTGTTGTTGCCCAGAAATATGATAATAACCGAGCTGCATTTGTTGTGGGGATTGATATTACTCAGCGGCGACGGGCAGAAGAAGGGCTGAAAGTGGCTAAAAGCCGTTTGCAAAATGTGCTCGAAGCAGTCCCCGGCACAGCCTCTTGGATCAGCTCCGATCTGCGTTATATTGAAGTCAATCAGAAACTGGCTGATATTCATGGTCGTGACCGCCGTGAATTTGCCCAGCAACCGATTGGATTTTTGGGAGGAGGGTCTAGTTTTGCCCAGTTTATGCAAAATTTATTTACTTCAGACTCCACTCATCTGACGCAGGAAGTCACAGCGAGTGTGCAAGGGCAGCAATATTATTATTTACTCACCGCTCAGAAATATAATAATAATCAGGAAGCATTTGTGGTGGGAATTGATGTCAGCGATCGCGTAATTGCAGAAAACAATTTACGGGCGATTTTAGAAGTGATTCCGGGGATGGTGTCTTGGATCGACTCAGACTTACAATATTTGGGTGTCAATCATTACTTAGCAGAGAAATTTGATTTAGAACCGACTGATTTTACGGGCAGACATATTGGCTTCTTAAAATCTAGCGCTCAATTTAATCAATTTGTCCGAGATTTCTTTGCTGACTCTAAGATTAATGAAAAACAAGAAGTTTTATCTTTAATTAAAGGAGAAATTCGCAGTTATTTAATTGTCGCTCATAAATATAATGATAGTCAATCTGCCTTTTTTATTGGGATTGATATCACAGAGCGCAAGCGAACAGAAGAGGCACTCCGACAAGCAGAAAAAGACTATCGCAGTATCTTTGAAAATGCAGTAGAAGGGATTTTCCGCACCACACCCGATGGTTATTATTTACGGGCAAATCCTGCCCTGGCTCGGATTTATGGTTATGACTCAGCCGATTTACTCGTTGATAGTCTGACGAATATTGCCGGACAACTTTATATCGATCCCGACCGTCGTCAAGAATTTATCAGAATCATGAATGAACAAGGGGCGGTGATTGGGTTTGAATCTCAGGTGCGTCGAGTTGATGGTGAGATTACCTGGATTTCGGAAAATGCTTCTATGGTAAGGGATTCCGGCAGAATTCTGTATTATGAAGGTACAGTCGAAGATATTAGCGCCCGTAAAGAAGCTGAACTGGCACTACAACAAGCTTATTTAGAACTAGAAAATCGCGTTAGAGAACGAACGGCTGAATTGCAAGATACCAACGAGCAACTGTTAAGAGAAATTACTGAGCGAGAACGAATTGAGAATGCTTTAAGAGCCTCAGAAGCAGAGTTGCGGGCATTATTTGCTGCGATGACCGATGTGATTACCGTATTTGATGCAGAGGGACGATATCGTAAAATTATCTCAACGAACTCGGAAATATTATATAGTCCGACTCGAGATCGTCTAGGAAAATCTGTATTTGAGGTATTTCCAGAACCTCAAGCTTCTTTATTTTATGACCAGATTCAGCTTGTTCTCAATACCAACACAACTCAAAGTTTAGAATACAGTTTACCCTTGGGTGAACCCGATGCCGAACAAATCAGCCTATATCCAGCCAATAGTCAACAGGTTTGGTTTGCCGCGAGTATTTCTCCTTTGCCCAATAACTGTGTGATTTGGGTTGCGCGCAACATGACAGAGCGGAAACGAATGATTGATGCGCTACGAGTCGAACAGGAAAAATCAGAACGTTTATTGTTGAATATTTTACCGCGATCTATTGCAAATAAACTCAAGCAAAATCCTCAATCTATTGCTGAACGCTTTGATCAAGCAACCATTATGTTTGCTGATTTAGTCGATTTTACTGGGTTTTCTAGCCGTATTTCTCCCAGTAGATTAGTGGATTTGCTCAATGATATTTTTTCAGTATTTGATGAACTGGCCCTGAAACATAAACTGGAAAAGATTAAAACAATTGGAGATTCTTATATGGTGGTCGGTGGACTGCCTACCCCGATGGACACTCATGCCGAGGCGATCGCAGAAATGGCACTCGATATGCAACAAGCCATTAATCAGTTTACCCGAGATGATGGTGAACCCTTCCGATTACGCATCGGTATCAATACAGGCCCTGTGGTTGCTGGAGTAATTGGGATGAGAAAATTTATCTACGATCTTTGGGGAGATGCGGTGAATGTGGCAGCACGGATGGAGTCTCAGGGACAGGCTAGTTTAATTCAAGTGACAGAAGCCACCAAGATTGAGCTAGAACACCGATACAATTTTGAGCTGCGGGGAGAAATTTACATTAAGGGCAAAGGCCCGATGACCACTTACTGGCTGATGGGAAAGAAAGAAACGAGTCATTCTTGACAGTGACGGGGTTGATTTGATACTAGACTTATCCGGATATCACAGGGTAAATACTGAAAATTTTAGTAATTGTTCTGTTGTGATTTCGTCATGAATAGATCCCCTAAGCTCTTAAATTGATCTAAAGATTTATCGTCAGAATTTATACAGGGTAATATAAAATCTACTAATTTCTCTGACTGTTGCGGCTTGAGCAGAAAGTACTGATTCATCAGCTCAAGTCTATGCCCACAGAGCGTGTGAGCAGTCGCTTCATGCCGAACAGTAGAAAATTCCTTCTCTATCTTGATCAGTTAAAACATCTGTTCCAGATATTTTTTGTGGACAAAGCACTCAAACCCGATTTGAGATGACATCTGATCTGGGGGATGAGGGAACTCTGAGTATCAATCAATCCCGTTTCCACACACGATATGACCCATCTATCAACCATCATTGTCTGCCCCTGAGATAGGCTGCGGCAAACACGATCAACAGCAAACTAACTTTTAGACTACTGAGGCACTTATGACTGGAGAATCTCCATTTGATATTCGCTATCTCTATCATCATGCAACCAATGAGACACCGTCAACCTGTTATCGTCGTCGTTGGCACAAAGGTATCCTGCTATTACTGTTGGTTAGTAGCTTCTTCAGCCTGTGTACCCTACAACTGAGTAAATTACAATTCGTTCAAGGGGAGTATAACCAACGATGGGCGGAAGCAAATCGGTTGCGCTTGGTTCCAATTCCGGCTTCTCGAGGTCAAATTGTCGATCGCAAGGGCAAAGTCATCGCCACCAGTCGCCTATCTCGTTCAGTTTACGCTCTCCCCTTCAAACACTCCCCAGAACAGTGGCAAGCGATTATACCTCAACTGAGTGAAATTCTCAAAATTCCGACTGAGGATATTTTAGAGAAACTCGAAACCGCCAGTTATCGTTCCCGAGTCCCCGTATTACTACAGTCCAATCTTACGCCTGGGATGTTTATTCCTCTGGCTGAACAATTTGGCCAAATGCCGGGTCTGGAAGTTCGAGGAGAATCTGCTCGTGATTATCCCAATCGCAGTTTGGCTGCTCATATTCTAGGGTATGTTGGCGAAGCGACGTTAACAGATTTAGAAGCTAACCCCGAATATCCAATGGGAATGATAGTGGGGAAAGTTGGGATCGAACGACAAGCCAACCCCGATCTTGATGGTGTTTGGGGTAACCGTTTAATTGAAGTCGATGCTAGGGGTACAGAAACCCAAGAGTTAGGCATTCAATCCCCGGTTAGTGGCGAACCTGTTGAGTTGACTCTCGATTTAGAATTACAAAAAACGGCTGAAACCACTTTAGGAAATCGGCGGGGTGCGGCGGTGATGTTGGATGTTAAAACCGGAGCAATTTTAGCTTTAGCTAGCGCCCCCAGTTACGATCCGAATCTATTTACTCGACAAGTCAGTGCGAAAGATTGGGAACATCTGCAACGAGCAGATAATCCGTTGTTAAACCGAGCTTTACAAGGGTATCCCCCCGGCAGTACATTTAAAATTGTGACTTCTACCGCAGGGATCGGATCGGGAAAAATGTCCCCGAATTCTACAATCGCGACTTCCGGTTCGATCACTTTGGGCGGAACAACCTTTCATGAATATAGTGGTTCAGGATTTGGAGTGATTGGATTTAAAGATGCCCTCGCCTACAGTAGTAATACATTTTTCTATCAAGTTGGGATGAAAGCGGGAGCTGAAGAACTGTCAAAATGGGGACGAGAATTGGGTATCGGCGGCTCGATTAATTTGGATTTGTTGGGGCTTGATGGGGCGAATCATGGTCAGATTCCCACACCCGAAGAAAAAGAACGTAAGTACGATACACCCTGGTATTTGGGGGATACAGTCTCAATGTCGATTGGTCAAGGGTTGGTATTGGCAACGCCTTTAGAACTGGCTGTGATGGTTTCTACAGTCGCTAATGGGGGGACACGAGTTCAACCTCATTTGCTCGCTTCCCAAACCAACACACCCGCAACACAACCCGTTAAAACAGAAATTGCCCCAGAAACCCTTAAAGTGATTCGCGAAGGGTTAATTGAGGTGGTCAAAAAAGGAACGGGACGGGCATTAAATGATGGCACCATTCCCCTCACGGGTGGGAAAACGGGAACAGTAGAAGTACCGGGTAAGCCGGATAACTCTATGTATGTGGCTTTTGGGCCGGCGGATCAACCGGAAGTCGCGATCGCGGTCGTTGTTGAAGAGGGGGGATATGGTTCAACTGCCGCCGCTCCCATTGCCCACGAACTATTTCGAGTTTATTTTAAATCTAAACCCAATGCTACGCCTAATACAAATTAACCTCAACTTAGGTTAGTTAAGATTTGAGGTCAGATCTCAAACAAAGATTCGTACTGTGTCGAGGTACATAAGGATTAAATCAACTTAATTCTACAATGATATAGAACCTGAGTTGAGGTGAAGTCGCTGTTTGTTCGATTGCTGTTCCCAGTCGCTACAGTAAATGATTTACATGGCACAATCAAGCTTCTCAATTAGACAGAGGACAGATTGCTGAATGCTGAATTTGATCTGAGTTTTAGCAAAAATCTGTCCTTTTCATCGCTCCCCAACTCAGGCGATCTTATGTCTGTGTTTCTGCTTGCAAAGCAGCGATCGCGCGGTTTAATTCTTTTTGTACCTGATTAAAGATTTGCTGTGCAAGTGATTGTGAAAAAGCAGTTTTTGTTTCGACACTCTCGCGCCCAATGAGTTCTAATTGTTGACAACAATCTGACAAAATAAATGCTCCCAAAGTTCCACTAATCGACTTGAGAGAATGGGCCGCATCCTTAAGATTTTCTGGGTTGCCAACGGCTACTGCCTGCTGGAGATTATTGAGTAGTTGGGGGGCACTGTCAAAATAAATTTCTACCACCTCATCTAGGGCATCAACTTCAATTAAAGATTGAATTATATCTGCATTGAGTATGGGAATTTGAGTATTTTGAATGGCGGGTTTGAGGGGGACAATTAACCCCGAATTCTCAGGCTTTACCTCACTGTCTTGACTCAAAGATTGACATTGTTTCAAGACTTCAACCAGTTGTTCGATACGAATTGGCTTGCTAATATAATCGTCCATTCCGGCGGAGATGCATTCTGCGCGATCACTTTCCATGGCGTTAGCCGTGACTGCAATAATTCGTGGACGTTGAGAACGAGCCTTTTCACCTTGACCATACAGCTTTTGAATTTGCCGTGCGGCTTCGAGACCGTCCATTTCTGGCATTTGCATATCCATCAGAATCACATCGTAAGATTGTCGTCGCAACGCTTGTAATACTTCTAAGCCGTTTCCTGCCACATCGGCACGATATCCCATCCGCTGTAAAATTTGCAACGCCACTTTTTGATTGACTAAGTGATCTTCTGCAAGCAAAATTCTTAAAGGGATTAAAGTCGCTAAGATAGGAATATCCTGACGCAGTTGAGTCTGGCCTTGTAGGCGAACTTCTAGCGGTTCTCCGCCCAATAAATTCACCAATACGTTGTAAAGTTGAGATTGCTTAATCGGCTTATTCAAAAATGCCGTAAATTTCCCTAAGCCATCTTCTCCCCGATGCCGTCCCACAGAAGTTAATAAAACCAAGGGCAATTGTAGCGCCGTTGGTAATTGTCGAATGGTGTAAGCTAAATCCAACCCATCAAAGCCCTTTATTTGCATTTCTAGAATAGCAATATCAAATTGGTCAGCCTGGGATAATTGTTCTAAGGCAGCTTCGGCGGTCGTTACGGTTTGAGTCTGCATCCCCCAAGATTGAGCTTGCTGTAGTAAGATCTGTTGATTGGTTCCTTTCTCATCGACAATGAGTAAGCGTTTTCCCTGCAATTGCGGGTTATGACTCCAGTCTGATAACAAACTGCTTCTAGATTCTGCAATGATCGTAAAGTAGAATGTTGCCCCGTCCGACTCAATATCACCTCGAGACAGTTGAAACTCTTCAGGCGGATAACCGGCAACGCTTTGATGACTCACAACCCACATTCGTCCCCCCATCATTTCAGCCAGGCGCTGTGAGATGACCAATCCTAGTCCAGTGCCGCCATACTGACGATTTGTGGAAGAATCGACTTGACTAAACGACTTGAACAGTCTATCCATTCGTTCGGGAGGAATGCCAATTCCTGTATCTTTAACCGCAAATTGAATTTCATAATCATTGCCACTAAAACGGCTTGATTGAGTTTCCTGTTTAATCGGGGTGGCAGTAACAGAAACGACCACCTCTCCGGTTTCTGTAAATTTGACTGCATTACTGAGGAGATTGACTAAAATCTGTCGTAACCGTGCCATATCACCAATGACTTGGGTGGGAGTCGAAGGATCAATTAAGTAAGCAATTTCGAGGTTTTTACTAGCGGCTTTGGCAGCGAGTAAATCTAAGGATTCTTCAATACTAGTGCGGATTTCAAAAGGATGTTTTTCTAATTCCAGCTTGCCCGATTCAATTTTCGAGAAATCTAAAATATCATTAATCAGGGATAACAAGGCATCACTACTACTACGAATCGTTTCGACATAGTCTTGTTGAATCGCTTCGAGGGGCGTTTCTAACAGCAATCCCGTCATGCCAATGACCGCGTTCATGGGGGTACGAATTTCATGACTCATGGTGGCGAGGAATTCACTTTTAGCCCTCGTGGCAGCTAAAGCCTCATCTCTAGCCCGTGCTAAATCGGCTGCTGTGTGCTGACGTTCGGTTTCTCCCCCAATCCATTGCGCCATTAATTTCAATAACTCTTGATCAACGGCTTTGAAAGGCTCTTGCTTGGGTTGATGGCTCCAAAAACACAGAGTACCATACAACTGTCCCGCAACCCAGACGGGGGTTCCGATGAAGGCTTCGGTCTTGAAACGCGGATCGATGGGACAAAATGAAAAATTAGAAAATTGAATCGATTCAAAATAAATCAGTTTATTGGTTTGAGTCAATGCCCCACAAAATGTCTCACCCACATTAATGATTGTTCCCGGTAGGAATAATCCTCCAGGAGCAGTGGCAGCAATCACTTCAGCGAGTGTAGTATTTAAGTCAGTTTTTTCTTCTGATGTTATTCGACAAAATAGTCCTTTTTCTAGGCTAAATTGACGGCATCCCATGCGTAATATTTGCTGAATTTGTTGTTCAAAACTGAGTAACCGGGAGGAAGTGATTTGATATAATTCCCGAATTGATGCTTCACTATTTTGTAGTTCTTGTTCGTGTTGTTTGCGGTCAGTAATATCGCGCGAAACACCTAAAATTTCTGGGGTAAAACTGCTATTTTGATCGTAAATTGTACTACTGGTGGTTTCAAACCATACATAATCTCCGTTGCGATGGCGAATACGATAGGTGACAGTATAAACAACATTTTGTGTCAATACGAAGGAGTGAGCTTTGGTTAAAGCATCAATATCATCTGGATGCAGATAGCTATTAGGACTAGTTCCGACCATTTCTTCGGGTTCATATCCCAGTAAAAAATGACAGGCTGGGGAGGCATATAAAATTAAGCCCGTGGGAGAATGGCGAGTAATTAAATCGGTGGCGTGTTCTGCCATCAACCGATAACGTTGTTCGCTTTCTTTTCCTTGTAATAAGGCTTGTTCTAACGCTTTTAGCATGCCATTGAGGGTAATCCCCAGGCTCGATAATTCATCTTCGCCTGACATCGAGACTCTGAGGGAGAAATCACCCGTTTGACTAATTTTATTAACTTGTTTGTCTAAACTATATAAGCGAGATAAAACTTGTTTTTCTATCACAAATAAGGTTACCCCACCAATAACTAGACCGACGATTAGTGCAGCCAGGGTCAGGTAACGTTGACTGGCACTCCAGCGCTGATAAATTTGGCGATCGCTATCAACAATTAGTTGTAATTCGGGTTGACCATAAAAATCATTTATGGTGGCTGTACCGATAATTTTTGTCGGATTAATGGGGATAATCTCGATAGCAGTCTGTCCAAAATATCGAGTCGGTTGAATTAAAGATTTTGCGGGTTTAGTAGAATATACTGTAGTAGAAGAATGGGGCTGAATTTGAATTGAAAGTTGGGTTGTATTGGCCAGAGATTGAATTTCTTCTGTTTCTAAATAACGCCCTAAAATTAATATCCCTCGACGAGGGCCTGTAGCAGTACTGGTGAGAATGGGTCGAGCAGCGAGCAATGCTAAATTTTCGGGTAACATCAAAAGACCCGCTGTGGTTGGGGTTGAACGAGTGATTGAATTGAGAATAGATGCAGACTCAATTACACGTTGTTGCAAACTATCTGGAATAGGAACTGCATTTTTTTGATTTAAATCATAACCTTTCTGATAAATAATTTGATTGCTTTGATTAATTAAAATGAAAAAATTTAAGCGTAAATCGGCAAAAGTACTATCAACTAAATTAGATTGAATATATTCTTGATCTTGGCTTTCAATAAATGTATAAGTATCGTTCCATTTTCCATAATCTAAAGCGATGGTATCTAAGCTAGCTAGGCTGGCATCAAGAGCATTCAGCGCCCGGACTACATCTTGTTGAACATTCTGGACTTCTAATTTATGGAAGTCGTTATACACAATTAAAGTGGCCGTGGCATATAACACCCCGATTAAGCTGACCAGTGCAACACTAATAATCAGTAATGTCTTTTTACGTAATTTCATCCTAAATGTGTTCATTAACGGTGCTACCTAGCCATTCGCATCGATCTGTACGCACCCAGCGATCAACGGGGTTTGAGATGATCATCTCCTTTCAAACGATTGCCCGACTCTAGTCGTGGCTGTTTTTAATCTCTCTTAGCATGAGAACTTGACCCTGAATCTATCATCAATTTTAGCTTGGATAGCTAAAAGGTTTCCGCCAATTGATGAAATGACTGCTACAACGGCACAATCAATAAAATGAATTTCCTACATCTAATTTAAAACTATAATTTTAATTTTCCTCTCCGCTTCACTTTACTGCAGACTTCAGAGAAAATCCGCAGCCTTTATGTCGGACAGGATAAACTTTAGTCTAACCACTGTAGACATGGACTGAGTTTAACAGAAACTTTTAGGAATCTTAAGTGAGATATAGGTTTTTCAATAGAGTGTGATAAATTTTTCATGTCACAATAGTATTTAACATAAAGTCATAATGAGTTATTTAAAGGAAATTTAACATGGTAGCCTTACAAGATAACGTTACATCTAATCGCTTAACTGTCGCCGTCGAGGAAATTGCCCCTCAAACCACCACCATTCGGTCGTTAGATTGGGATCGCAGTCGCTTCGATATTGAATTTGGTTTACAGAATGGCACAACTTACAACTCCTTTATCATCCGAGGCGAGAAAACAGCCCTGGTGGATACTTCCCATGCTAAATTCCGCCAACAGTATCTCGATACCCTGCAACAGCAAATCGATCTCAAAGACCTAGATTATCTAATTATCAGCCATACTGAACCCGATCACAGTGGACTGGTGAAAGATATTCTCGAACTTGCCCCCCATGTCACCGTTGTTGGGGCCAAAGTTGCGCTACAATTCTTGGATAACTTAGTGCATACCCCTTATGAACGCCTGATGGTGAAAAATGGGGAAACCTTAGATCTCGGTAATGGTCATGTTTTAGACTTTGTCAGTGCCCCTAACTTACACTGGCCAGATACCATTTTTACTTATGACCGCGCCACCCAAACCCTGTTTACCTGTGATGCCTTTGGGATGCATTACTGTTCGGATCACACCTACGATCAGAATTTAGCCGAGATTGAGGCTGATTATCGCTTCTATTATGAATGTTTAATGGCTCCCAATGCTCGTTCTGTCCTGAATGCCATTAAACGCATGAATAAACTAGGAGAAGTCCAAACCATTGCCACTGGACACGGGCCGATCCTACGGCATAATGTGGTGGAATTGGTGGGACGCTATCAGGACTGGAGTAAAGCCCAGACGAAAGCTGAAACCACTGTTGCTGTATTTTACTATTCTGATTACGGATATAGCGATCGCCTCTCTCAAGCTATTGCCCACGGTATTACTAAAACGGGTGTGGCGGTAGAAATGATGGATTTACGATCGGCTGATTCTCAAGAAGTGCGAGAATTGGTAGAAATGGCAAAAGGAATTGTCATTGGTGCTCCTCCCATTTCTGATGCCGGGTCTCAAACCGCAGAAGAAGCCATTAGTACCATTGTGGCATCGGTTAACAAAAAGCAAGTGTTTGGGTTATATGAGTCGGGCGGCGGTAATGATTTATCGGTTTATCCGTTGCAAACGAAGTTAAATGATGCCGGGTTAAAACAGATTTTTTCCTCTATTTTAATTAAGGAAACCCCTCACGATATCACTTACAAACTCTGTGAAGAAGCCGGGACAGATTTGGGACAACGCTTAACCTTAGCCAAAAATGTTAAGCAGATGAAGTCTCTTGATAACGATCTCGATAAAGCCTTAGGACGCATCAGCGGTGGGCTTTATATTATCACAGCGGCTAAAGGGGAAGTCAGCAGTGCGATGTTAGCCTCTTGGATTTCTCAAGCCAGTTTTGAACCCTTAGGATTAAGTATTGCAGTTGCTAAAGATCGCGCCATTGAAGCCTTGATGCACGTCGATGATCGCTTTGTGCTAAATATCCTGGCTGAAGACAACTATCAAAAGTTAATGAAGCACTTCTTGCAACGGTTTGCCCCTGGGGCGGATCGTTTTGCGGGAGTTGACACCCAAACGGCAAAAAATGGCAGCCCTATTTTAACAGATGCGGTCGCTTATATCGAGTGTACCGTCGCCAGTCGGATGGAACTGAGCGATCATTGGATTATCTACGCTACTGTTGATAATGGACGAGTTAGCGATCCAGATGCTTTACCTGCTGTCCACCATCGTAAAGTGGGAAATCACTATTAAAAGTGATGGGTGATTAGTCAAAAGTGATTTGTTATCGGTGGTAAACATCAACCTTTAACTATTGCGATGATAACGAGGCTGTGGATGCTTAATAGAGTTCAATTCCACCAAAAGTTATCAATTGAAAGAGGACTAATCACCCCGAACTCAAAACGAATCAATCACAACAAATAACCTTTACTACTGTTATCTTTAATTGCTTTAAAAATATGTCTAATATTAAACCCCGTGATGTTCAAACATTATTAATTGCACCCGATACAAAAGTCGTGCGCTCGCGAACTTGGGATCGGCTAAAATTTGAAGTAGAATATTCTTTGAAACGCGGAACAACAGCCAATAGTTATCTGATTCAAGCAGAAAAAACAGCATTAATTGATCCACCGGGAGAATCCTTCACCGCGAACTATATTGAATCTCTACAAATGCGGTTGAATTGGAATCAGTTAGATTATATTATTTTAGGACATTTTAACGCTAATCGTGGCGTGACTTTAAAAGCATTATTAGCATTAGCGCCTGATGTAAAATTTATCTGTTCTAATCCGGCTGCGATTGCTTTAAAATCCTATTTTAGTGAACGAGAAGAAACAATAAATGTCAGAGTAATTAAAGGTGAAGAGACTTTAGATTTAGGCAATGGGCATCAATTACGATTTATTTTAGCTCCCACTCCTCGCTGGCCGGATGGATTATTAACTTATGATCCAGCTACCCAAATTTTGTATAGTGATAAGTTATTTGGGGCGCACGTTTGTGGCGATCAAGTCTTTGATGAAGGCTGGGAAATTTATCGCGAAGATCGACAGTTTTATTTTGATAATTTATATGCCGCCCAACCCAAACAAGTACTAACAATTTTAGATAAAATTGCCGCTGTCCCGACTATAAAATATTATGCAACGGGTCACGGTCCGTTAGTGCAGTATGGCAAAACAGAACTGACTCAACTCTATCGAGAATGGAGTGAAAAACAAAAGTCTCAAGACTTACAAGTGGTTCTATTATATGCGTCTGCTTACGGTAATACAGCGACTGTTGCCCAGGCGATCGCTAGAGGTTTAACTAAGTCTGGAGTGGCGGTAGAATCGATTAATTGTGAATATGCTCAATCGACTGATATTCAAGCAGCAATTGAAAAATGTGATGGGTTTATTATGGGTTCTCCCACACTAGGAGGTCATGCCCCAACGCAAATTCAAACCGCACTAGGGACTGTTTTAAACACGGCTTCTTCTAATAAATTAGCAGGAGTTTTTGGTTCTTTTGGTTGGAGTGGAGAGGCAATTGATTATTTAGAAAATAAGTTAAAAGATGCGGGTTTTAAAATGGGGTTTGAGCCGATTCGGGTGAAGTTTAAACCCACAGATGTCACGATTCAAACTTGCAAAGAAGCAGCCACAGATTTTGCTCAATTATTAAAACGATCTCAAAAACTTAGAACAGCCCGAACTTCCGTCACTGCAAGCGGCGCAGACCGTACCGCCCAAGCTGTCGGGCGTTTAGTGGGATCTTTGTGTGTGATGTCCTGTCGGCGAGGGGATGCCACCAGCGCTATGTTGGCTTCTTGGGTGTCTCAGGCCACATTTAACCCCCCAGGTTTAACGGTTGCGGTGGCAAAAGATCGGGCATTAGAATCTTTTACTTACCAAGGGGATCAATTCGTTCTGAATATATTAGAAGAAGGGCAACAACTGCGAAAGTATTTTATGAAGCGTTATGAACCGGGCGAAGATCGCTTTGCTGAGTTGAATACAGAAGAGGCTTCCAATGGTTGTTTGATCTTAAAAGATGGTTTAGCTTACCTCGAATGTGAGGTGCAGCAGCGGATGGAATGCGGCGATCATTGGATCGTTTACGCGGTGGTGAAAAATGGACAGGTATTGAGTACTGAGGGCGTGACAGCGGTTCATTATCGTAAAATTGGAACCCATTACTAATCACTCAACGTCAAAAGAAGCAGGTTAAGATAGAAGCACTGTGACAAAGAGTTGAAATGAGAAATCGAATGCAACGCCGCCAATTTTGGAAGCGATTTCTACCGATAATCCTGTTTATGGTAACGTTAGCTGGATGTCGGATTTGGAGTTTAGCCCCTGAATCACAACCTTTAACGGCGGTGTCTTCTCTGCCTTTGCCACAGTTACCGGACTGGATTGAGGAAATTAGCCCAACGGGCGAAACAACGAGTTCAAGTCAAGTTCGTATTCGGTTTAAATACCCCTTAATTCCGGTTGAACAGCTTGATTCTCCTCGCCAGCGTCAACTGCTTAATCAGTTTGAAATGACTCCCAATCTTCCGGGGCATTTTCGCTTTCTCACGCCACGGATGGTGGGGTTTCAGGCAGATAAAGCTTTGCCTTTGTCTACGCGGGTACAGGTACGGTTAAAGCAGGGTTTAGAGGATTTAAACGATCATCGCCTCGAACAGGATTTAGCCTGGACATTTCGCACAGAGTCCATTCAATTCTCTGATTTACCGGGTACAGAAACACGTTCCGGCAGCGTGGAAAATCCAGTGGGGTTAATGCCGCAGTTATCGTTTCGTTCTAATGTGCAGTTGGATGTAAGATCGTTACAGGAACACGTCAAACTGGCTTTGGAAGGGGGAAATCAGACGATTCCGGTGAAGGTGGCACTCAGTAAAAATGAGTTCGATCCAGAGGATTTATCACCTCAGGCACAATTTAACCCAGCCTATCATAATTGGCATTATACAATATCACCCACCGAAAGTCTAGCAAAATCTTCAATTTATACCCTAGAAATTACGCCGGGAGTGCGTCCAATTCAGGGTAATTTAGAGAGTCAATTTGTTGTTTCTACTCAAATTCATACTTATCAACCGCTACAATTTCAAGGGGTTGAATCTTACGGTTTACCGAATGCTGGGGGAACTTATGGACGGTTTGAAAATGGTAGTCCTCAGCTTAAATTTAACCATGGAATATCGGCTGAATCTGCGATTAATCATATTACAATTAGTCCACAACCCGAGGATGTACCTCGTCTAATTCAAGCCTATGAAGGGTCGGATATTATTACTATTAATCCTTGGGCATTATCACCACAAACAGAATATACAATTACGGTGGATCAAGGCTTAGAAGATCAATTTGGTCAAACCCTAGAGAAATCGATGACAGTTGATTATCAAACAGGAGATTTAGCGGCTGATATTCAAGTGCCGAATGGACTGAATATTTTCCCGGCAAATAATCCATTACAACTGAATATTTCAACAGTTAATTTGCCTCGAAATCGATACAAAGCTGCTTATAGAAGAGTTAGACCAACTGACTTGGTTTATACAGATACAGCGTATCCCAGAAAAGAACGGAAAAATTTATTACCCTCTCAAAATAGTTGGAGTGCTTATCGAGTCGAAGACTTAGAAAATGAAGTCGTGACTAATTCTGTAAATTTGTCTAGAAGATTAGGAAAAGAAACGGGATTATTAGCTTATGGCGTACAAGCGAAAACAAATTCTTATATTCAAGAAGGACAGAAAAGATCGAATGTACCAGAATTTTATGGGTTAGTTCAACTGACTAATTTAGGGGTATTTGCCCAATGGTTTCCGGAGTCAGGATTGATTCGAGTTCATCATTTAGAAGACGGTTCTGCGGCGGCTGAAGCTACAATTGAGATTTATCAGTCTAAATTAGATGCGGAATCATTTCCCACTCCTAAAGCTTGTGCAACTGGCATTACAAATGGATCGGGGATTTTACAGTTAAATGCTGAAGAATTACAGCAATGTATGAATGGTGAACGCTTTTCTGAACCCCCCGAATTGTTAGTCATTGCTAAAGAAGATTCTGATTGGGCATTTACTCGCACTTATGCCTATAGTGGGGCTTATGGTTATGGAATTTATCCGGAATGGAATAATGAAACACCTCAATCTCGAGGTCTGATTTTTTCAGATCGTCAGCTTTATCAACCGGGAGAAAAAATTGCTTTAACAGGTGCAGCATATTATCTAGAAAATGGAGAATTGAAGCAAGATTCTCAGGTGGATTATCAGGTCACATTAATTCAGCCGGATGGAGAAGAACAAGATTTAGGAACTTATGCAACGAATGAATTTGGCACGTTTTCAATTGAATCTGCCCTCGATACTGATACAGTTTTAGGCGACTATACTCTCAAAGCAACAGCAGAAACGGGTGTAGAAATTAATGGTAATTTCCGAGTGGCTGAGTTTAAACCCCCTAACTTTAAAGTAGATATTAATGTTGATAAAAATATCGCTTTAGCGGGAGAAACGTTAACCGCAAATACAGAGAGTGATTATTTATTTGGTTCTCCGGTGGTGGGGGGAAAAGTCCAATATTATGTAACAAGAACACCGACCACTTTTATCCCAGAAGGTTGGCCAGAATATTCCTTTGGGCGACAATGGTTTTGGCCTGAAGAACAGCCGAGTATTTCGAGTGATGTGTGGCAGAAAAATCAAGTTTTAAATGACGAAGGAAAAGACAATCAAACTGTTAAGATTGCTAAGGATTTACCTTATCCGACAGAATATCGGATTGATGTAGAAGTTGGAGATGTTTCTAATTTAGCCGTTTCTAATTCTAAAACTATTACTGCTTTGCCGAGTAACCGTTTAATTGGTTTGAAAAGTCCGTTTGTTGCGGAAGCAAATCAGGCGTTTCCAATAGAAGTGATTGTGACTAATCCGGAAGGGAAAGTCTTAGATAACGTTGCAGTTCGTCTGGAATTACAAAAGATGAATTATAGTAGTGTAACTCGCGTTGTAGAAGGAGGAAGAACAGCAAAAAATCAGATTGAATATGAAACTGTTGCAGAAACAACTACGAAGTCTGAGAAAACAGCAAAAACGGTTAATTTAACCCCGCCTGACTCTGGATCTTATCGCATTCGGGCTAATTTTGGTAATAGTCCAGATACAACAACCGCAACAGATATTCAAATTTGGGTGACTGGAAATTCTGCCGTTAGTTGGCGAAGTTTAGATGAAAATCGCTTAGAAATTAAACTCGATAAAGATAAATATCAACCCGGAGAAACGGCAACAGCATTAATACAATCGACCTTTGAAGCGGGGGAACTTTATTTTGCTGTAATTCGGGATAAACCTTTGTATGAAATGCAAACAACCGTTACCGGAGGTGCGCCACAAATTCAGTTTACCGTCACCCCAGAAATGTTACCCAATGCAGCAGTAGAAGCGGTGTTAGTGCGTCAAGGAATGCCGTTATCTGAAGTTGAACCGGGTAGTATTGACCAATTAACAAAAATCGGTTTTGCTGCTTTTGAAACGGACTTAGAAAATCAGTCTTTACAAGTAGATGTTACACCCACTCAAACCGAATTAAAGCCCGGTGCACAACAAACCTTAGAACTTGAATTAAAAGATAGTGAAAATCGACCTATTCGCGGACAACTGACTGTGATGGTGGTGAATGATGCTATCTTACAACTCAATGGTTATCGTCCGCCCAATTTATTAGAAACCGTGTATGCATACCAACCTATTTCTACTCGGTTTAGTGATAATCGTCCGGATGTACAAGTGGCAGCATCAGCAAGTTTTGCAGCAGAAAAAGGCTGGGGTTATGGGGGTGGAACATCTGCGAGTATTGCCAGTCCTCGACTGCGGAAAGACTTTCAACCTTTAGCCTATTACAATAGTTCGGTGGTGACGGATAATCAAGGAAAAGCCACAATTAAATTTAATCTGACCGATGATTTTACCACATGGCGCGTCATGGTTGTAGCAACAGACGGGAACTTACATTTTGGTTCGACTGAGTCTACATTTATCACAACTCAGACACTACTTTCTAACCCTATATTGCCGCAATTTTCTCGTCCGGGAGATAAGATTTTAGGGGGAGTTGCTGTTACTAATACCACACCGAAAACAGGAACGGTAAATATTACTGGGGAATTAGATAGCGGCATCAAATTCTCAGCGGCTAATCAAACCCGTCAAACAATTAAAAGCAGGCTACAACCGGGAACTGAAGCTTATCAATTTCCGATGGTTGTGCAAGAAGCGGGAACCACTCAAGTTAAGTTTACCACTGAATTTAATAATCAATCTGATGCCTTTGAAGTGCCGTTAGAGGTGAAGCCTTATACAGTCACAGAATCAGTGATTGAAACGGGAATAACCACGGAAAAAATAGTGATTCCACTTAATGTTAGTCGTAATATGATGCGGGAAACTGGAGGTTTAGATATTTCTATTTCTAGTACTTTAATTCCACAAATTACTGCCCCTGCAAAAGCGATCTTTCGGCAAACAGAAACCTCATTTTTAGAACCCAATATTAATCAATTAGTCATTGCAGCTAATTTGAAACAGTTAGGTGAAAAATATAATCAAGCGTTTACAGAATTAAATCTAAATCAAAAAATCTCTGAAGCGATTGAAAAAATTACTTTATTGCAAGCAGAAGATGGAGGAATCAGTGCATATCCGGGACAAACAATCTCCGATCGGTTTCTCTCTGTTTATACAGCCGAAGCTTTATTTAAAGCAGATGTTGCGGGAATAGAAGTTCCGGCCGCATTAATCAATTCTCTGCAAACCTATTTACAACAAATTTTAGCAAACCCTGGAAAAGATAATTTCTGTACCAGTTTGGTGTGTAAAAATCGGCTGCGGTTAAATATTTTGATGGCGTTAGCCAATTGGGAAGAACCTCGAAATGAGTTTATTTCTGATATTTATGGCTTACGCAAAGAATTTGATTTAGTCACTCAAATTAAACTCGCGCGATACTTGACAAATTTCCCTCAATGGCAATCAGAATTAGAGACTTTATTGACTGAATTAGAAGAAGTTATTTATCAAACCGGAAGAACTGCAACAGTTAATCTTCCTCCAGAAGATCAATGGATGAGTTCAGCAACTGTTGCCCAAGCAGAAGCATTACAATTAATGATAGCTCAAAACCGTCAACCCGAATTAATCGATAAATTACTACAAAGTTTACTCGATTCACGGCGAAATGGAATGTGGAATAATGGTTATGATAATGCCGCCGCTTTAACTGCATTAGTCGCTTATGCTGAAACTGAATCTATTCCCGAAAATCTGGCAGTTGAAGTTCAACTCGGAACCCAACAATTGGGATCATTTCAGTTAAATGGTACTGACAATACAAGCTGGAACTTAACACTTCTTTTAAAAGAATTACCACCCGGAAAAAACAATTTAGTTATCACTCCATTCAGCGATGAAAAGCTTAATTATGCGATCGCTTTCAATTATCGCTTAGCGGGTAATCAACCTGGACGATTTAATGGGTTGCGAGTCGATAGAAACGTTCGGCTGGCCAATGATAATCAAGTCTTAGAAAATATGGGTTTATCCACTCAAGAAACACCCTTTAAAGTGTTACCCGGACAAGTGTTTGATATCGGTTTAGAACTGATTGTTGATCGTCGGGTAAATCATGTGATGATTGTAGACCCCTTACCGGCTGGAATGGAAGTGGTTGATACGAGTTTTGAAATTAGTAATCAAGCCGTGCAAGCACAAGCAGATAGTTGGCAAATTGACTATCAAACCATCTACAAAGACCGGATTTTTGCTTATGCAGACACTTTAGAACCAGGAGTTTATCAACTCCATTATCTCGTGCGTTCTGTTACTGCTGGTGAGTTTCTCTGGCCGGGTACAAAGGCTCATTTACAATATGCACCTGAAGAATTTGGGCGGGCGACTTCCTCTATTTTAGTTATCTCTGAACCCTAGAGAAATTTTTATATTGAGATAGGGAGAGACTAAATAATCTCTCTTTTAGTGATGATTATTAGTGATATAATTGACAGTAATTTGCTTTATCTTAGGATGTAATTACCAGTTCTTCTAATAATTTATGAGGATTAATTTCTTGATAACTTTCTAAGATAATTGTAGAAATAATCTGGCTAATTAAATCTTCAATTAATAGCCGTTCTTGTAAAGGCGTATGAGAACAATTGAGAGAATTATCGGTTAATGCTTGTAAGCTTTTAACCACTTTATAGCGATGAGGAATACAAGCTAAAACACGGGTAATTAACTGATTTCGTAAAGGCAAGGAGGAAAAAAATACCTGATACACTGGGTGGTCAGAAGCCATTAAGAAATCTTCAATTTCCTTCATCACAATTAGGGCTGTTAAATTAATTTTTTTATCAGTCATTTTTCTGTTCTTGATAGTAGAGTATGAATGGGATGAGTCGCTAAAGCTGCAATAGAATTCTACTTTTCAGTAAGAATAGGAAATGGGAATGAATTCCTTCAAATTAAATCAAGTTCATTCCCAGTCTGATATTTAATGAGGTAGTGGTATACTATTTAAGACTATAGACCTGACCCTAGTCTTAAACTGTATTAACGTTGCTATGTATTGCCCGTTTTCGTAATCGACTGACTTTGATCATTACTCATGAAAAAAGTTGAATTAATTACTGTTCGGACTCCGAATAGTTTTACTTTATCAACAGATTCCTCAACTGGGAAGAGTCAAAAGTAACTTGATCTGAGTTAAGAAAGTTACCTGGATTATAAAGAAAAACAACATTTTTTGAGAGACTATCTATTTTTAGATACAAAATTTAATGATATGAGGAAATCTAAGTATAATGTTATAAAAAATATAACAAAACATTGCAATAAATATGGCAGGATATATATATTTTGTTTTTGTCTAATAGATAGTAATCTGATTTGAATTCTGTTAAAGTCTTTCTAGGTAGAAAGATCATATTCTCTGTTTTTTGTCAATAGATTGAGGTAACTGATTGAGCAACTATACTAACCCCATGAGTCACTCAATCTCTCTTTCTGGTAATATAGCCCCGAAGAACAAGCTTTTTCTAAGGCATTTTCTTTGACGATGAATGAAACAACTCAGTTTATCGTCAGCTTATTCACCGGGAAAACGCATCAATAATGACGCTTAATGAATTGCTCAAGTTAATGGAAGCAACAGGCCATTTAAATGCTGTACAAGAAATTATTCTTTGTCAAACTTGGGAGGGACAGACCTATAACAGTATGGCTGAAGCCTATCATTTTGAGGCAGATTACTTAAAAAAAGTAGCGCATAAATTGTGGCATCTGGTCTCAGCTTTGCTGGGCAAATCTATTTCTAAAGTAAGCTTTCGCTCAATTGTAGAATCCCTTGAAGTTACACCTCAACAACAACAACTGATTGCAAATTATCATCATCGTTTCTCAGTAGAAACACATTCACCTGTTAATATTCTTGAGTTTCCCGGTTACTTACTTCCCCTAGGTTCGGCTTTTTATATTGAGCGTCCTCCGCTGGAAATGACTGTCTATCGTGAAATAGAACTCGACGGTAATATTCTGTGGATTAAAGCCCCTCTTAAAATGGGCAAAAGCTCTCTCCTTGTCCGAATTATGGCTCGTGCAGCGTCTCAAGGATACCGAACTGTTTATATCGATTTTAAGCAAATTACACCTGCTAATTTAATCAATATTGACCAGTTTTTACGCTGGCTTTGTATTAATATTACTGAGCAATTAAAATTAGAATTAAAGTTAGATCATTTTTGGGATAATGATGTAGGTAGTAAAGTCAGTTGTACTCGCTATCTCAAGCAATATTTACTCCCTTCCCTCAACAGTCCTTTACTGATGGGTTGGGATGGAATGAATCTACTTTTTCAGTCTCCGGAAATCATGCAAGAAACCCTACTTGTATTATGTTCTTGGTACGAAGAAGCCAAGCGAGTAGAAATTATGAAAAAACTCCGTTGTGTTTTAGTGCATTCTACAGAAATCGAAATTCCGTTATATCCTAGCCGTCTAAATTCTATCGGTTTACCAATTCAACTACCCCCTTTAACTATCGGACAAATGCAGGAATTAGCGCTGCGTTATCAGTTAGATTGGGCAGTCGAAGCAGAAGGAATTCAAAAATTACAAACTTTACAACAGTTGCTCGGAGGACATCCTTATTTAGTCCAATTAGCCTTTTATCATTTGGTTCAAACTGAAATAACTTTAGAAAAATTACTACAGGATGCACCCACTATTTGTGGTATTTATCGTGAGTATTTGCAGCATTATCTGATGTTATTAACCGCTCAACCTGACTTAGTCACTGCATTTAAACAGGTAATCAATCTAAACAAAGATATTAAACTCAATCCAATTATCGCCAATCAATTAGAAAATATGGGGTTAATTACCTGCATTGGTAATCGAGTCATTCCCAGATGTCAGTTATATCAACTTTACTTCGCCACTCATTTACCGTAATTAGAGAATATTCTATTTTAATCAGTGTCAAAAAGTGAATCATTAGTTATTGACCATTCCGAACATCTTGAACAATCAATAACTAATGACAATGAATCAATTACAAAGTTTCTTGTCCTAGTTTACGCCAGGTATTACGACCCACAATACCATCAACTTCTAAGCCTGCATTCCGCTCAAATTCTTCAACAGCAGCGCGAGTTCGAGAACCAAAAACACCATCAGCAATGAGTCGATGACCGAAATACTGTAGACGCAATTGTAGACATTCTACTGCGTTTCCTGTGTCCCCTTCCCACAATGCAGGCATATGAATATCATAAGCATAACGAGTGGGAATATGGTGAGCATAGAAAAAGCGTCCTAGAGGGAAGGCATAGCCACATAATGCCTGCCAGGTTTTCGGACCTACAACTCCATCAATTAATAAGCCACCATAGCGATATTGAAAGTCTTTAACGGCTTCATCAATTTGAGGGCCAAATTGTCCTGTAAATTGAATCCGATAGCCATAAGCAATTAACCGTTGTTGCAGGAAGCGAACGGCTTCACCAGCCACACCAATTTTTAAGATAGGTAGTTCAATTGTGCTGAATTGCGCTTGGGTTTGAACGGATGTTGAAGATTCAATTGATGCAGCAACAGGTACATTATTTTTTACAGTTTCAGCAGTCTTATTGGTTGTGGTATTTGCCAAGCTTGTCATGGTTTTCTCCTGAGTTAATAAATATTTGAATCCGGTGTTGTTATCACCCTTGATTCGTTCATATTCCTAATGTATTCGCAACGACTAGAGATTGTGCAGTCACTTGTTCAGATGTCACTCATTTCGGTGACAGAATAAAAAGTTTAAAATGTCCGGATTAATAGAAAAAAGCTTGAATAGATTGACCTTTAAGCTGTAAAATATATAACTAAGTTCTCGGGCTAATCTGAATGTCTGGCTCTAAATTTTTCTCGCTGCAATCAATATCATTCTTCAAGCAGTTAACCGTTGTATCAATTTTCATCAGTTGTTTAATCGGATTAAATAGCTGTCAATCTCAATCTTAAATTCCGGTCTATCCGATTAACGCTGAACTTCCGGGTCAAGGAATAAAAGTATAGGCGGCTTATATTGGTCAGGAGGGAAGATTTGTAGAATAAATTGTTAGTTTAGCTTTGTCGGAACTCGGATATCAAACCGCTGAATTGAAGCAATTAGAACCCCCCTTAATTCATACCGCCATTAGTCAAGGAGATTTAGATTATTTCTCGGGTTATTGGCAAATTTTATTTGAAGATTTTGTTCAACGCAGCGGCGGGGAAGACAAATTAGAACGAGTTGGAACTAAAGTTCCGGATGTATTGCAAGGCTATCAAATTGATAAAAAAACAGCGGAATCTTATAATATTACAAGTTTAGAACAATGAAAAAATCCTGAAATTGCTAAGTTATTTGATACAGATAATGATGGCAAAGCAAATTTAACAGGATGTAATCCCGGTTAGGGTTGTGAGGCTGTGGTTGAGCATCGTTTAAAGGTGTATCAATTGCAAGATACAGTCGAATACGATCAAGGCAGTTATGAAGCTTTAATTGCCAATACAGTGGCGCGTTATCGTCAAGGAAAGCCTGTTTTATATTATACTTGGACACCCTATTGGCTGGGTGTTGAATTAAAACCAGGTGAAGATATTATTTGGTTAGAAGTTCCGTTTACTGATTTACCAGCAGAGCAAAGTGAAATAACAAATCAGCAAACTTCAAGTAATGGTAAAAATTTAGGGTTTGCTGTGGATAAAATTCAAATTTTAGCAAATCAACAGTTTATTGATGCAAATCCGGCTGCTCAACGCTTATTTGAAGTGATTCAGATTCCTATTGCAGATATTAATGCTCAAAATCAGCGAATTAAATCTGGTGAAAATACTCCCGAAGAGATTCGCCGCCATGCTGAAGAATGGGTAGAAAATCATCAACAACAATTTAACAGTTGGATTGAGATAGCGCGAGAAGTTACACTTTAAATAATTATTTTGAATCATTATAGAGTTAAGGTGGGTAATAAATGTGTCAATGATAAACCCGATCATGATTGAATCATTTGGCAGATTTCTTGAGCGGTTACGGGGGCGAGTAAAACGCCATTACGATAATGTCCTGTAGCCAGTAATATATTTTGATAACCCGGTAATTGACGAATAATAGGGGCGGGTTGTCCATCCGGACGCGGACGTAAACCTGACCATTTTTTGATAATTTCACCTTGAGATAATTGCGGACAAATTGTAATAGCTTGTTCTAAAACCGTCTCTAATTGCAATGAATCCGGTATAATTTTATCCTCATTTTCCGGAAATTCTACCGTTGCACCAATCCAATATTCGTTATTTTCTAAGGGAACAATATGCACATCATTTCCTGTAATAATCGGTTGAGTTTCACCTAAAGATTGATTCAGTTTAATTCGCAATGCTTGTCCTAAAACGGGCTTAATCTTCAATTGATTTTGTTCTATTGTTGTGGGTAATAATGGAGTGCTTCCGAGTCCCGCTGCAACCACAACCCAATCTGTATTCACTTCCGTATCAGTTGTTTCTATCGCCTGACAAATTTGCTGATTTTCAGAATTAGTCAAGGTTTTTAAGGATTGAACAGTTGTGTTAAAATTAAACTTTACACCATTGATTTTTGCCGCATCAATTAAAGCAAAAGTTAAAGCTGTCGGATCAACTTGTCGATCTTGAGGAGAATAAACGGCAGCCATCACATTCTCGCAATTGACTTGAGGATAATTCGTCTGAATTTCTGTTAGATTAAGTAACTGTAATTGTAATCCTTGTGTTTGACGAATCTGAATTAATTTTTGCCAACGGCTTAAATCTTCTCCCGCAAAACAGAGCATTAAAATCCCTTTACGGTTATAAGGAATTTGACGATTTATTATTTGTTCTAACTCTGGAATTAGTGTTTCATAACGTTGCATCGTTTGCGATCGCAACCGCCAACCTCTACCTTTAACTTTATGACTAATCACACTCATTAATACTCCCAAAGCCGCTCCTGTAGAGCCTTTAGCTGGAGGATTTTGATCAAAAACCGTTATCGTTAAATTAGGCTTTTTGCTCAGTTCATAAGCAATCATTGCCCCTACAATACCGCAGCCAATTACTGTTACACGACTCATAAATTTAGTAATATTTTAGGACTGAGAAAGTAATCGGAAGAATTATAAAATGTTGACTATATATAAGATATTGTTTTACTATTATTCTAGCCAAATACCAGATTTTCAAGTTATTTTTTAAAGTGATAAAAAAAGAGAGTTCAAGATTAAAAATTTAGTAAGAATTTACCTTAAACTTTAAATCTCAAACTCACTCATTTGAATCAAATTTTAAGAACTAGCGGCTTGGTCTAATGAAGGCACTAACTCTAGGAAACTATCCAAATCTTGTAAAGCTTGCTGATAACTTGTTTGTGCTAGCCGTTTATCTGCCACTTCGGCTGCTTCACCGACTTTAACTAAGTCATTAAACAATTCTTTTGCTAACTTACGGGCGGGAGGTTGTTCATCAGGAAGGAGGTTGCGGACAAGATAATTCATTTCCCGCAACATTGTCCCTAACGGCCCATGAACAAAGTTATCAACTTCGATCCACTGGCTCTTTGCAATACTGGTTTGTAGTTCGGTAGTCATGCGATCGCGCAACGCCAGAATATTAGTATTATACTTTTGAATCTGCTGCAATTGAGTAGTGCTGTAAGTTGGAGGGGCGGCCACTTCTGCGCTACCACAACTGACAACAAATACAGCCACTAATGCTAGAAGACAAGCCAATATAGAACGATAACGTTTCATCATCTAAAAATCACATCAATAATACAACATCCCCCAATTCTGCTATGAAGGACTGTTTCTATTGTTGCATCAAAGCGTAATCATAGTGAATGCTGATTTGTTATTCGTTACTTATCATTGTAGGCAGTCGTCAACACTCTCCCTTGACCTATCCTCTGCATCACCGCCAACCCCCCATCTCATTACTGACCTTTGCGGAATTGCTTTTCAACTAAACCCACAATGGTTTCACGAGGAAACAAACGCGGCAAACTCACAATTAGTTGGTTCGCAAAACCGCCCGTAACAACATGAGATTGATTTTTTTCTAAGCCTTTCAAAGCATCTCGCACCACATCTTCTGCCGATGCAAAACTACTGCTAGATCCCTTTAAAGTATTAGGAAATTCCGCTCTTTCAAAGAATTGAGATTCTGTTGGCCCCGGACAAAGCGCCGTAATATTAATACCAGACCCTTTATTTTCTGCCCAAATTGCTTCTGTAAAACTGAGAACAAATGCTTTTGTGGCCGCATAAATTGAGAGATAGGGCAAAGGTTGAAATGCAGCAATAGAGGAAACATTAATAATACCACCACTACCTCGTTGTTTCATTCCGGGTAAGAATAAGTGAGTCAGTTCAACTAAGGCGATATTATTGAGTTGAATCATTTTAACTTGTTTTTCTAGGGGACGTTCAACAAATGCCCCATAATCTCCAAATCCAGCATTATTAATCAGTAAATCAATGATAATACCTTTTTGGATGATTTGATCGAATACTGTTTGCGTCGCGTTGGGTTCCGTCAGGTCTTGGACAATGACTTCAACTTTGATATTATGCTGCTGTTGCAGTTGAGTTGCGAGTTGATCCAGTTTATCTTGAGAACGTGCCACAATCACTAAGTTGGTGTTGCGAGTTGCTAATTCTTCAGCAAAGGTTTTACCAATTCCAGAGGAGGCACCAGTGACTAATGCAGTTTTCATCTTTTGTTGTATCTTGAGAATATTCAACTAATTTTACAAATTGTAACGCAAATCAAGTGACTGTGGTTTCTAATCATGATAAAGAATTAGACGGATATTAAGTAATAAAGTTATTTTAAAAGTATCTTTTAAATCTTATCGTTTTAAGTTGTTTCAAATAATTTTTAGTATGAAAGTAGGTATTGTCCGAAATTATATAGTTCATTTTGATGATGTAGTCGCTATTATATTTTAATTAAACATGAAAAATGAGCAGCAGGAAATTGACAAAAATAGAAGAGTTTATCAAAATAATAATATTGTCAGTTACTATCAATTTTTAACTCAGCTTCAACCCGCTGAACAAAGTATTATTAATCTTTTAAAAGAGCAGCTATCTACTTTTAAAATGTTGGATATGGGAGTAGGGGGAGGACGAACAACTCAATATTTTGCGCCTTTGGTTAAAGAATATATCGGTATAGATTATTCTGCTGAAATGATTGAAGTGTGTCAGCAAAAGTTTATGAATACTTCTCCGTCTTTCTCTCTAGAAGTGGGTGATGCTAGAAATATGAGTCAGTTTTCAGATAATTATTTTGACTTTATTTTATTTAGCTTTAATGGGATTGATTATGTTTCTCATGATGAGAGATTACAAATCCTACAAGAAATTCAGAGAGTAGGGAAATCTGGCTGTTATGTTTTCTTTTCTAGTCATAATTTGCAGAGTATGGCGATCAATTTTAATTATAAAGCCCAGATTAGTGTTAATGTATTCAAAACTTACGTTAATTTAATTATGTTGGGTATTCTGAAGCTATTTAATACTTCAGTGACTCGTAAACAGTTACAAACGGCTGATTACATTGTACTAAGAGATGAATCACATAACTTTCGCCTGCAAACTTATTATATTCGACCCGAAGCACAAATTAAGCAATTAGAACCTTACTTTAATCATATAGAGATTTATTCCTGGAAGAGTGGACTCAAAATAGTGGATCAATTTGATTCCTGTTTAAATCACGATCTATGGCTTTATTATCTTTGTCAGGTTAAATAGCCCTGCTATAGTGGTAGGACATATTAATAATATACCCTACCATTATCCAGATTATTCAGTTAAGGAAAAATCCAAAACATCCAAGAGAAAAGTAAAATTATCTGCTAATTCTTCAATGATTTTTTGTGTAGGTTTTCCAGCCCCATGTCCGGCTTTTGTTTCGACTCGAATTAACACAGGATTATCTCCCGAATGGGCTTGCTGTAAAGCCGCTGCAAACTTAAAACTATGGGCCGGAACCACTCGATCATCATGATCTGCTGTTGAAATTAAAGTAGCCGGATATTGAGTCCCTGGCTTCAAATTATGCAGAGGAGAATAAGCATATAATGCCTTAAATTCTGCCGGATCATCAGGTGAACCATAGTCAGAACACCAAGCCCAACCAATGGTAAATTTATGAAATCGTAACATATCCATCACCCCGACAGCGGGTAAAGCTGCCCCGAATAAATCTGGACGTTGTATCATGCAAGCCCCCACTAATAAACCGCCATTACTGCCCCCAGAAATCGCTAATTTAGCAGAAGTTGTATACTTATTTTCGATTAGCCATTCTGCGGCTGAAATAAAGTCATCAAACACATTTTGTTTATTCAGTTTTGTTCCCGCTTGATGCCATTCTTCCCCATATTCTCCGCCGCCACGTAAATTAGGAATTGCATAAACACCTCCCATTTCTAACCAGACAATTCGACTAATGGAAAAACTAGGAGTTAAAGAAATACCAAAACCACCATAACCATATAAAATCGTTGGATTATTACCATCTAGTTTTAAACCTTTTTTATGGGTAATAAACATGGGGATTTGTGTACCATCTTTACTACTATAAAAAACCTGTTTAACTTCAAAATCTTCTGAATTAAAATCGACTTCTGCTTGACGATATAAAGTACTTTCTCCCGTTTCCATGTTGTAACGATAAATATTACTCGGTGTGGTAAAACTGGTATAACTGTAAAATGTTTCTGTATCTTCCCGTTTCCCACTAAACCCTCCAGCAGAACCAATACCCGGTAATTCAACTTCTTTAACAAACGATCCATCTAAGTTAAAGATTTTGATTTGAGTGTAAGCATCCTTTAAATAAGAAGCAACAAACTGGTTATTCAGTAAACCAATTCCCCGCAAGGTTTCTTCTGCTTCGGGGATAATTTCTGTCTGTTCTTTAGTTTCAATATCAATCGCAATTACACGACTTTTTGGTGCTTCTAAATCCGTCTGAAACCAAAATTTAGATCCTTCATAATCAATAAAATCATACTCAGATTTAAACTCATTAATTAATTCAACCACCTCAGCATCCGGACGAGTTAAATCCTGGTAAAAAATTAAATTTCTGGGATCAGTTCCTCGCCAAACAGAAATTATCAAATATTTACCATCTTCTGTTACATATCCACCAAATCCCCATTCTTTTTGATCGGGACGTTCGTAAATTAACTGATCTTCTGATTGAGGAGTTCCTAAGCGATGATAATATAGTTTTTGGTAATAATTAGCATCTTCTAACTTTGTCTTTTCATTCGGTTCGTCATAGCGACTATAAAAAAAGCCTTGATGATCGTGAGTCCAAGATGCCCCAGAAAATTTAATCCATTTTAAGTGATCTTCGAGATCTTTTTTAGTTTTAATATCCCGAACTTTCCATTCTTGCCAATCTGAACCAGAGATGGATAAGCCATATGCCATTAAATTTCCATCTTCACTAATGGAGATATTACTTAAAGCAATAGTTCCATCTTCAGAAAGCGTATTAGGGTCAATTAAAACTTCCGGTTCAGCATCAAGTGAATCTAACACATACAATACACTTTGGTTCTGTAAACCATCATTTTTAAAGTAGAAATAACGATTTCCTTGCTTAAAAGGCGTACCGTATTTTTCATAGTTCCAAAGTTGTGTTAAACGCTGTTTAATTTTATCTCGCGCAGACAAAGTTTCTAAATAGCCAAATGTGACTTTATTTTGCGCTTCTACCCAGCTTTTAGTTTCTTCACCATCAGGATCTTCTAACCATCGATAAGGATCGGGGACTTGAATACCATGATACTCATCAACTTGATCGCATTGATGGGTTTTCGGATAGTTGAAAACAGAACTTAAATTAGACACAACCAGCGGCTCCAAACAATATTGATTTAGTTTAACCTGATTATTTAATGTAGTTTGACCCAGCCCACCTAAAATCAATCGAAAACTTAAGCTAACCTGATACAAAGTTGTTAAATCGTAGTATAGTCAGCATACGGGAGGCGATCGGCCATGAACGGTGATAATTACCAAGTGCGGAATCAACAGCGGTATGCTCGCGCTGGGGCTGTGTTGAATCAGCTGATTGAAACAGAATGGTATCGTCTGGCGCGGGAACTTGATGCCCTCGATATTGATTCTGGAGATGTAGCACGGGCGGCGAGATTAGTGGGACAGTATCAAATCCTGAATAAGCTGATGGAAGCGCTTTCTGAGGGCAGTTTAGCCTCAGATTACGAAATTGAATCTCAATGGCGTTCTAAGCTGGTAGAGCGAGTTGTAGAAGCCTTTGAGCTAGAGATTAACACCCCTCAACCCCCACCCCAATATCGCAGTTTGGCACAACAAGTGGCGGCGGCTTGTGAGTTAGAAGTGATTCAAGATTGATCGGCGATTTCTTGGACTAAGACAAACGGCTGTACAATCAATGCATTAAATCGTTTGCTACGGTTGTTATTCCAAGCGCTCACTTGTTCTTCAGAAGGTTTATAGACCCACATATCGCTCATCCATTGTTGCACCGAAGCCACATTATCTGAGGCGATCGCAACGCCGACATCAAGTAAATCTAACTGTTGAGTCACCAGTACGACTTTATCTTTTTCATGATGGGGAATCAACCATTCCCAAATCGCTTCATCTAAATTTTCTGTTAATTGTGATTTTAAATCAGACATTATTTGAATGAATTATGAATTATGAGTTATGAGTTATGAATGATGAGTATAAACTCCACTCATTACCCGTTACCCGTCACTAAGGTAAATGAACCAATCACTAACGTCCTAAATCATGCATGGCATTAATTTCGGCTGCACAGCGTTCGGTTAACGCCTCTAATTCTGGGCGATCGCTGGAGTTAGGGGGATCGATCACTTCACCAATTCGTACCGTTATAGGAACAGGTTTGGGTAGATAAGAACCTTTTTGAACAATGTTCTCAGTCCCCCACAAACACACGGGTAACAATGGCGCTTTTGCTTTTGCTGCAATGAATGCCGCTCCTAATTTGGGCTGATGAATACGACCATCCGGTGTACGAGTCCCTCCTAAGAATACACAGGTTGCCCAACCTCGATCTAGGGTATCAATAGCGGCGCGCATGGCACTACGATCGACTGATCCACGCTTAATTGGATACGCCCCATATAACTCAATGGCTTGTTTAAGTACAGGCACTTGAAACAATTCTTCTTTTGCCATAAACGCCACCGGACGGCGCACACAATTAGACAATAAGGGTGGATCGAAATCACTAGCATGGTTACTCACCACCACTAATGGCCCAGCTTGGGGAACCCGTTCTGTATTATAAATTTTTCCCCGAAAATAGGTATGTAATACCGGACTCACCACTGACCATTTAAACAGGTGATAGAGAACTAAACTGGGGAAAGGTTCACGAATTGCCACTGTCTTTAACCTTGAATCGCTTTTTTGACTTCTGCTAGAACGCTTTCCATTTTAGACAGTTCTACGGCACCAGAAAACGTTTCCCCATTCATCACGAAAAACGGTGTACCAGACGCGCCCAAACCTGTTGCGAGCTGGACATCTGCTTGAATGGCTTCTAACGCTTCATCACTGTTGCGATCGCGGTTAAATTGTTCTAGATCTAAATTGAGATCTTCAGCTAACTCCAGATAGAGTGTGTCTCCTAACTGCTTTTGCTGTTCAAATAAGCTCTCTTGATATTCCCAGAATTTCCCTTGTTGTTGCGCTGCCCAAGCCGCTCTGGCCGCAGGTAAAGCTTCTGGGTGAATTTTAGTTAAAGGTAAATGCTTATAAACCAATGTCACCTGATCTAGGTGGCGATCCATGAACTGCTTCACGGTAGCATGAGCGCGAGAACAGAACGGACATTGAAAATCAGAAAATTCAAATAATACAATTTGCCCATCTGTTGCTCCTTGAGTCGGAGAATCTGCGATAATCGCTTGTGGGTTCTCTTTAATTTGATTCAGGAAAGACTGGCGTTGCTGTTTCAAACCATCCTGTTGATTTTGTTGATACGCCTGAACAGACTCTAAAATCACTTCAGGGTTATCGCGGATAATTTGTAAAACTTGCTGTTCAAGTTCAGAATTGACGGCAACATCAGTATCATTCGAGAGCGTTGAGCAACTGCCGAGCATTAAACACAGCGACAGTAACCCTATCCAAACTAGCCTAGGCAAACGATGTAGACGTTGCTGGGGAAAAGAAGAATTCATAAATTGTAGTGTTAATCTACAGCATTATAGTGTAGCGCTATCTTTATCTTTATCGAAACATCAGACACTCACACCAGAGGATATCAGCTTGTTCCTCCAAATCTTAAGCGAGCTAGAACAACAGGTAAAATAACACCAGCAACAGCCCTCCGCCAGAGCTTCGGCAGAACGTCAAATCAGAGCTGTATGAGTCGCCAACTCCCTAGCGATCGTGAATAACGATTAGAGAAATTATTGAAAATCAATATGTTAGGGTAGCCTAAAGTAAAGTAGGGTTTAATCATTTGTTAGCCCCCGACTCTATTGGCCAACGCCTGCCATTTAGCAACTAGAGACGGGACATTATCCCTAGGATCTTGAGTTAACCCACCTCAGCCTAATAAAAACAAAGGTTACGGGTAAAATTAACTCTCTGGCTTCGTCTAATCATTGAGTCGAGATCCCTAACTTCCCAAATTGCGGAAGTTTGATCGCGGGAGACTGCTGACAATTGTATTTTAAGGGTGGGGTCTGTATTTGCTGGTAGCGTCATTGTCTATGAGACTAACAGCTATGAGGGTAACTGTTCACAACCCTCAATTCGATCGATCCCTGCCAATATCAGCCCTATATTTTCATTCCGTGAACAATGACTAACTGTTCTGACTCCCATAAATGCGATGACTAGCCGTCAAATTTCATCACCAATCTCTTGGAGTATTAAAGGGATTGGAATCATCTTGATTGTCTCTGCCCTGGTTGATTACTTCATCCTAGCAATTCCGACTAACTTCAGTAACCGCTCTTGGCAACTGACAACTGCAACTCAACTGGTGGACCGAGGTATTGTTCCCTTGGTGGGAATGGCATTGATTCTGATTGGCTCTTGGATGGACACTGTAACCGCCGGAGGCACTCGAAAGCTAACGAAACCCTTATTAAACTTACAGTTTTGGGTTGCCATCATTGCCAGCATACTGGGCTTAATGTACTTGTTGCTATTTCCGCTTCACCTCAATAATACTCGGATTGCTCGAGCTGAGGCGTTGAGCCAAATTAATCAGCAAGCAACACAAGCAGAAACTCAGTTAGAAACTCAACTCGGTAGCGCTCAGTTTCAACAGCAAGTCGAACAACGTAAAACTCAGCTTCGCTCTCAGTTTGGTAATTTGCTGCAAAATGAAGATCAACTGAATCAATTGCTCGATCAAGACACTTTACCCGCGACTGTTAGAGATACTCTCGAGCAAGCTCAAACAAACCCCGCTGTATTAGATCAGTTTTTAGAAGATCAAGCAGACAACTTACCGACTCAGCTTTTGACTCAAATTCGAGAGCGCAAACAACAACTCGAGGATCAAGCGAAAACTCGTTCGTTGAAATCTAGCTTGCAGACTGGACTGAGTAGTCTTTTCCTAGCCATTGGATATATTGTAATTGGTTGGACAGGATTGAAAGGTTTAGGGATTTTGGGCGGAAGTCGTCGAAAAGTTTCGGCCAGCTAAAACAACTCTGTTGTTTGCCGTCTCTGCAGAGGACTCCCATCAGCGCGAGTCTCTCTGTTAGTTGGCTGTTGTTGGGTGCGAGCGCTCGAATGATTCATTGAATGCTAACTTGTCAAGCTCATCTTCACTATCTGTGCTCATACTGAAAGTCAACTCCGATACATGACTCAGAGGTTTGCATCTATAGCCCTATATTTTTAACTTATCAACCTTTGTCGAATGTTTTCAATTTATATCCTGACTTACAACGAAGAAATTGATATTGCACCCTGTATTGAGTCAGCAATGCTATCTGATGATATCATCGTGGTTGATTCTTACAGTAGCGATCGCACCGTTGAGATTGCGGAGCAATACCCAATTCGAGTCCTAAAGCATCGGTTTGAAAGTCATGGTCGTCAACGGACTTGGATGCTGAAAGAAATCCCAACCCAATACGAGTGGGTGTATATCCTAGAAGCCGATGAACGCATGACCCCAGAGTTATTCGATGAATGTCTTGCGGCCCTCCAAAACCCAGATTATATTGGCTATTATGTGGCAGAACGGGTGATGTTTATGGGTCAATGGATTCGTCACAGTACCCAATATCCCCGTTATCAAATGCGGCTATTTCGCAAGGATAAAGTATGGTTCGATGATTATGGTCACACAGAACGGGAGGTGTGTGAAGGGCCAACTGATTTCTTGAAACAAACTTATCCTCACTACACTTGTGGTAAAGGGATGTCTCGCTGGATTGAAAAACACAATCGCTATTCAACAGATGAAGCGGTTGAAACGGTTAGACAGTTAGATTCAGGCAGCGTTAAGTGGAAAGATTTGTTTTGGGGTCAGTCTGAGGTGGAAAGACGCAGAGCACTCAAAGATCTATCCTTAAGATTACCATTTCGGCCCATTGTTCGGTTTTTCTATATGTACTTTCTCTTGGGAGGCATTTGGGACGGACGGGCAGGGTTTACCTGGTGTATGCTGCAAGCGTTTTATGAATATCTGATTTTGTTGAAGGTTTGGGAAATTCGACATTTACCCACCCCAGAACTTGATCAAGGCTTACTGGCGAAGTTAGATCAAACCAAACAAGTTTCTTCTGAAGCTGTTTCAGGATCGCTTCGCGTCTCGGATTCTGCTCAGGGTTAAGTTGATTTAACCATCAGGTGCATTTTTCCGAGAATCATTTTCACATCATTAAGTTAGTCTGCATTGAACAGAGAGTAAAAAAAACACCGAATTCGCATCATAAAATTAAAATTGTTAGTTGCTATACCCCTGTCAATTCACTATCATCAACATTGAAAAGGATAATAAAACATTAAGAATAAATATTTTGTTGGATATCAAGACAGTGCTTTTTTGATAAAATTAAAATTAAATATTGCTAATAACCCGAGCAAAAAAAGGTTTTGTTGAAAATAATTGTCAATTAGAAACAAGAAGTGAACAGTCGAGACTTGATTCAATTAAGGGTGAGTTAATAATGAAGATAATATAACAAATATGTCGGAAAATCATCATTGTTAAAGCTTGATACTGTTCTAGATTGCAGTAAAATCCGCCCTAATCGGTTGATTTGGCATGATGCCACAGTTCAATAAACATATTCCCATTGATCTGCCTCCCTTGCTACCATGTCATTTATGAATTATGACCGGACTAACAATCTGAGTCATTTCCCTAAATATTTAATAATGGCAAACGCAGGTATTTGAAATATGCACCTGAGTGAAATTACTCATCCAAATCAACTTCATGGTCTGTCGATCCACGAACTCGAAGAAATTGCCCGACAGATTCGAGAAAAGCATTTAGAAACAATTGCAGCAAGCGGAGGCCACTTAGGGCCAGGCTTAGGTGTTGTTGAACTGACTCTAGGGCTTTACCAAACCTTAGATCTTGATCGAGATAAAGTAATTTGGGATGTCGGTCACCAAGCTTATCCCCACAAAATGATTACAGGTCGCTATAACAATTTCCATACGTTACGGCAAAAAGAGGGGGTTGCAGGCTATCTCAAACGTTGTGAGAGCAAATTTGACCATTTTGGGGCAGGACACGCCTCAACCAGCATCTCAGCCGCCTTAGGAATGGCGATCGCACGGGATCTCAAAGGCGAAAACTTCAAAACAGTTGCGGTAATTGGAGATGGTGCCCTCACCGGTGGTATGGCCTTAGAAGCGATTAACCATGCAGGTCATTTGCCCAACACGAATCTAATGGTGATTCTCAATGATAACGAGATGTCGATTTCTCCGAATGTGGGGGCAATTCCACGATATCTCAATAAAATGCGCCTCAGTCCTCCGGTGCAGTTTCTCAAGGATAACTTGCGGGAACAGTTTAAACATATTCCCTTTGTTGGCGAAACCTTTACCCCCGAAATGGAACGCCTCAAAGAAGGGATGAAACGCCTAGCTGTGCCGAAAGTGGGGGCAATTATTGAAGAATTAGGCTTCACTTATATTGGGCCTGTCGATGGTCACAATTTAGAAGAATTGATCGAAACCTTCCGACAAGGTCATGAAATTGAAGGGCCAGTAATGGTTCATGTCTCGACGATTAAAGGGAAAGGTTATGCGATCGCAGAACAAGATAAAGTGGGTTATCATGCCCAATCTGCGTTTAATTTAGCCACCGGAAAAGCGATCCCCTCTTCGACTCCTAAACCCCCGAGTTACTCTAAAGTGTTTGCCCATACTTTGGTGAAATTGGCGGAAAATAATCCTAAAATTATTGGCATTACCGCAGCGATGGCAACGGGGACAGGATTAGATAAACTGCAAGCTAAACTCCCCCAACAGTATATCGATGTGGGTATTGCTGAACAACACGCTTTGACATTAGCGGCAGGTTTAGCCACAGAAGGAATGCGCCCAGTTGCTGCAATTTATTCTACCTTCCTCCAACGGGCTTATGATCAAATTATTCATGATATCTGCATTCAAAAATTACCCGTATTCCTCTGTTTAGATCGGGCGGGAATTGTCGGTGCAGACGGCCCAACTCACCAAGGACTCTATGATATCGCTTATCTGCGGTGTTTGCCTAATCTCACAATTATGGCACCGAAAGATGAAGCAGAATTACAACGAATGATTGTAACTGGGATTGAACATACAGACGGGCCAATTGCGATGCGTTATCCTCGTGGATCGGGTCTGGGTGTGCCGCTGATGGAGGAGGGTTGGGAACCTTTACCTATTGGCAAAGGGGAAATCCTACGTCATGGTGATGACTTATTGCTGTTAGGATATGGCTCAATGGTCACTTCGTCCCTGCAAGTGGCAGAGATCCTGAGTGAACATGGGATTGAATCTACAGTGATTAATGCCCGGTTTGTCAAGCCCTTAGACACAGATTTGATTTTACCCCTCGCTCAGCAAATTGGTAAAGTCGTCACCTTAGAAGAAGGCTGTGTGATGGGTGGTTTTGGGTCGGCAGTTGGTGAAGCATTGTTAGATCACGATATCCTTGTGTCTCTCAAACGCTTCGGCGTACCTGACAAATTAGTCGATCATGCCAAACCCGATCAATCTAAGGCTGATTTGGGTTTAACCAGTCCTCAAATGGCAGAAAATATCCTCAAAACCATGTTCAATCAAAAGCTTTCGTCGGCTGTTCATTAAATTAGGTTAATTTATCATCAATGTAGAGACGTTCTATTTTACGGAACGTCTTTTATATTGAAATTAAGGCGCTTGGCGCAGGCAATGGAGAAGAATTATGAGTTATGAGTTATGAATTATCAATTATGAATGGGATTTATGATTAGATCCCGTGGATTTTCACTCCCGTACTTTGGTTACATGTAACGTCACGACAGACCCGTTACTGCTTACTCTTTACTCCCTACACCCCATTGTCCCTGTTTCTCCTACTCTGAACACTAGTCCATTCTCAGTACATCCTCTAATGCGATGCAATGTAAGTGATAACAAGAGTTCTGAGATTTTACCGATCGCTCGATGTAACTGAGATCACCATTGCACTTAGGTAAGCATCACTTGTGATAACTGATGAGATTCACTCACCTTTGCATAAGCCTATCACAGACGTAATTGAACAATAGAGGGAAAATCAGTATATTGTTCCACAAGCTTTGGTTGAGTCAATGTTATCTAATCGCTCTTTACCTCAAATTCCGTTAGAAACAATTATTGACCGAGTTTTGGCGTTTCGCCAGATTACCCCCCTCGATTATCAACTACTCAAATCTGCTATCTTATCAAGAGATTCCCTGACTGGAGCTTGTCAGTCTGCATTGCATCATCTCCTCGATGAATTACATCAAGGGATTATTTGGATTAGTACTTCAGACCAAATCGCTTAAATACAATTTTTATAAATAGTGATTAGGATTGTAAATCGCAACACGTTATAATCTTTCCTGAAGGGTTGAAACGAATAAGGGAAAATCATCCATGTCTGTAATTGCAGTAATTGACTACGATATGGGAAATTTACACTCCGTGTGTAAAGGACTCGAAAAAGCAAATGCAACGCCTCAAATTACAGATTCCCCCGCAGTCATTCAAGCAGCAGAAGCAGTCGTCTTACCGGGTGTAGGGTCTTTCGATCCAGCCATGCAACATTTGCGATCGCGCAATTTAGTTGAACCCATTCGAGAAGTGATCGCATCAGGAATTCCATTTCTGGGGATTTGTTTGGGTTTACAAATTTTATTTGAAGGTAGCGAAGAAGGCACAGAATCAGGTTTAGGTATTTTTCCGGGAACTGTACGACGCTTCAAATCAGAACCGGGTTTAACGATTCCTCACATGGGATGGAATCAGCTCAATTATACTCAATCACATCTGCCATTGTGGAACGGACTCGAATCTAATCCTTGGGTGTATTTTGTTCATTCTTACTATGTTGCTCCGGTTGATCCCCAGTTAACCGCTGCCACAATAACTCACGGTACTCAAACAGTCACCGCAGCTCTAGCGAATGAGAATGTAATGGCGGTTCAATTTCATCCCGAAAAATCTTCAACTGATGGGTTGAAAATGCTAGAAAATTTTGTTGAATTAGTCTCTTCTCGTTTGGCGATGTCTCATTAACCAGAAAGAAGTTATGAGTTATGAGTTATGAGTCTGTCGTGACGTTACATGTAACCAAAGTACGGGAGTGAAAATCCACGGGATCTAATCATAAATCCCATTGATAATTGATAATTGATAATTCATAACTCATTACGGGTGAGTACTGCCATCAGGTAAAATCGCACCTGCTAAATGAGTCCCTGTCAATTTCACCAAAATGCGATCGCCACTTCCCACAGTTGCGCCAGTTAAATTAGCACCTCGCAAATCTGCCCCGCTTAAATCTGCTCCAATTAAGTTAGATTCTTGTAAGTTGGCGTAGCGTAAGTCAGCTTGCAAAAAATTCGCCCGAAATAAATTAGCGCGATACAAACAAGCACCATTTAAATTCACCCCATGTAAAAAGGCATCACTAAGGTTAGCCTGACTCAAGTCAGCGCCGCTTAAATTACGACCCGATAAATCTTTCTCTTTTAAATCTGCCCCTCGTAGGTTAGCCCCTGTCATATCGGGTTGGGCAGAAGGACGTTGATATGGCCGCTTTGCCGGGTAAGAAGGTGAGGTTTGTGAGGCTGGACTTTGAACCGATGAAGCGGTTGTGGCTGGACTTGAGGTGGTTGTATGTGTTGTAGGTGTTTTAGGTGTTGTAGGTGTTTTAGGTGTTGTAGGGGTTCGATAGGTACGCTTCGGTTGAGGTGCAGCAGTCCTTTGAGGGGGTGTAGGGGGGGTTGTAGTTGCCCGAGGGTTTGAACGCCCAGAGGTACGTGATTGAGGACTTGAATTTCGCCGCAATAGCGATCGCAACTGATCCCGAGCAAAGTTAATTTCTTTCAACTTTTCTTGTGCTCGTTGTCGCAGTCGTTGGTTGCTTTCAGGAATTCGATCCGGATGCCAGATAAATGCTAAGTCCTTGTAAGCCTGATCTACCAATTCAAGAGAGGCTCCAGGTTTTAGTTCTAGCACTCGGTAACAGTAATTTAGTTCACTGGGAGTAATCATGTATGAAGTCAGAAATCTCAGATGAAACAGAGAAATGATCGATCAAGACCAGCATCAATAAGCTACAAGTGCATTGGGCGCAAATACTGCATACGATGACCACAGACGCGCTCATACAGAGCTTTGCTGCCAAGACACTTAACTCGATAGATTCTTTATTCTACCGCAGTCATAAGGACAGTTCACGGGATTAAGCGGTATTGGTCGAAAATTTATAGCGTGAGTATGAGGTTAATCGGGTTTGAATTGTGAAGTTTGTCCAAACAATTCTATGAAAATGTGGCACTTATTACAGTATTTAGAGATTCACCTTCTAACAGGCAGCCTCAAGAATTTTTTACCTCACTTGAACACAGAGTTGAAAAATTTGCATAAGTCATTTCTGTAGGAGACTATGTATTAATAACGATTTGTCCTCAAGCTTGATTTAACAGAAGTATTATGTTGTCTGACTATCTTCAATTTAAACAATACTGTTGTCCGGTTTTATCAGAAAAAAACCAGAATTAAGTAAATAGGCACGTAGAATAATACCCAGTAGAGATTAATGAAACCAACAGATTTTGATGAACTTTTTTGGCTGAGCGATCCTGAATCTATGGGTCGCGTAATTTCTGAAAAATATAACATTAATGATTTTTATTGTACTGAACTCCGTCAGACTTTATATAAACAAGTTTTTTGCCGTCAGAAAACTCCAAAAATACCACAAATCCAGGTTAAAAAATCTCAGCAATTGAAGCATAGTTTTTAGTTATAATTCGACCGTTATTGAACCGGATTATACAATAGCTTTCATTGTCTTACAATCACTCAACTTCATGACGAATTATTGATTGTTTGAAACCAGACCATCCTTCTGTTGTATACCAATATTCCCATTCTCCCCCCGATGCAGTAGACCAATCTTTGAGGTCAAATGAGCCGCTCCCGTATTCCCTGCCTTCGATGCAATATACCTTAACTGCACGTCCATCGTTATCCCATATTAAAGGTAAACCGGGTTCAATTTGTTCGGGTGGTGCGCCGTTGACTTGTAGAAAATAAGCATTTTGTCCGGTTTTTCTACCATTACCAAAAACCTGTGCAATTCCCTGTTCATCAATGGCAACAAATGCACCTTCTTCTAATCCAATAGCATAGGCAGGACGGAGATAGCTACTGTCTTGAAAAATACGTGCTAATAGCCCAAAAATCCGACCATATCTAGTTTCGGGGTGAGTATCATTTTGCCGATCTAAATGAGTATCTGTAATTACCCCTTTCAAGAAAGGTGCTTGAATAAAATTGCTGCGATAAATATCAAGACTATTCGGGTGAAATGGGTTATCTAAAATTTCTGAACTCAATACACCTTTTGTAGCAGGTGCATAATAATAATCCCCTAAAATTGCCATGCCAGCACTAGTTCCGGCAACCGTAATTTTTTTCTGATTAATTAAATAATTAATTGCATCTTCTGTTGCGGTTCCTTCCCAAAAATCCTCATATTTATTCTGATCTCCTCCGGCAATAAACAAAGCATCAGCCTCCTTGATATATTGCACCACTTCTGGGTTATTTGCCGCAGCCCGACTATCAATAGAAAGTTCAGCGGCTGACTGAATTAAATCTCGATATTCATCCGCTATCCATCCGGCTTGACTCCCAACTCCTTCGCAACGTAACACTAAATAATTTCCTTTATTGCAGCGTTTTAAAAACCATTCAGTTGCAGCATTTTCCCCGTCAGAACCTTCTTCTGCGCCGCCAATTAATAAAATACCAGGCTTAACCCCAAGCGGCTCAACTTTACCGTATTCTAGGATATACTCAAAAGAACGACTGTCCCGGCTGGCAGGAATTAATTCTTGTAGTCTTCTGGCCATAATCTTAAAAACTTGAACTCAATTTTTATCCGTCTGTATTTTATGTTAAAAAGGTAATTTTTGTACTAAATTATTGAGTGATTTTAATTAAATCTCAGTTTAGCTTCAATTGAATGACTATTCATAGCTTTCACAAAATTAAGTTAATTTCTGATAAACTAATTGAATAATTAATAGTTTAGCTTACATTGATATCAATAAAATTATTAAATATTTATGCAATTAGCACCGCTGTTTCCTCTAATTCATCCGATTTTAAAAACAACATTTCCTCAATGTTTATGGCAGGGAGATTCTGAAAAACCTGAAATTGCTTTAACATTTGATGACGGTCCCCATCCTCAATATACACCTGAATTACTTCAGGTTTTAGATGATTATCAAGTTCCGGCAAGTTTCTTTTGGTTAGGTTGCTGTGTTGAACGTTATCCCCAAATTGCCCAATCAATTTATCAACGCGGACACTGGATCGGTTTACATGGTTATCAACATTATTCTTTTCCAAAATTAAGTTTACCCCAAATTAAAGAAAGCTTAATAAAAACTCAGACGGCAATTGAAAATGCATGCAATTTAAAGGCAAAATCAATCTTAGATGTTCGTCCGCCTAATGGTTTATTTACTCCTAATATTTTAAAACAATTACAACAATGGAATTATCGCCCCGTGATGTGGAGTGTGGTTCCGGAAGATTGGGTACATCCTGGCGTAGATAGAGTGGTAAACCGAGTCATGAAACAAACAATTTCGGGGTCAATTATTGTGCTTCATGATGGTTCTTGTGGCGGCAGAGATGTTGCCAACTCAGCCGCGAAAATAATTCCGAAACTCTTGGAAAAAGGATATAAGTTTGTTACGATAGATCGGCTTTGGTAATGCAATTAATGCTGTTTTTTAAATTATGGTACTCCGACCTGATACTGATCCTATTACGGGTGAACTACGTTTAGTTGGGAATAATTTTGCAGAAGATATTACCTTTTTTCCGGGGGAATTGGGTGTATTTCCTCAAGGGGTTTTTCTGCTAGGAGGAAATGATACAGTTCAAGGTTCTTCTGATGGGGAATTAATTCGGGGAAACCAAGATAGCGATCTGTTATTGGGTGGGGATGGTGATGATACATTGCTGGGAGGACAAAGCAGCGACCAACTGCAAGGAGAACAGGGTAATGATCTGATATTTGGGGAAAGGGGGCAAGATACGATTTATGGCGGGGCTGGAGATGATAGTATTTTGGGGGGTTTATCAGCAGATGAAGTCAACGGTGATAGTGGGAATGATACCCTATTTGGTGGGGCAGAAAGTGACTTTTTACAAGGCGGTAGTGGGAATGATTTTATACTTGGAGATAATGGCGGCGATCGCTTATTTGGTGGCGAAGAGAATGATAGTTTATTCGGCGGTTTAGACAATGATCAATTGCGGGGTGATGGGGGTGATGATGTATTACGGGGAGAACAAAATGATGACTTTCTTTCAGGTGATGATGGCAATGATTTTTTATTCGGTGGAGAGGGTTCGGATCGACTTTTAGCAGGTTCGGGAGACGATCAACTCTTCGCAGATCAAGGCAGTGATACTTTAGTGGGTGGAGAGGGTTCGGATCGGTTTATTATTGAACCCGGAACAGGTGGGGCAACACTAGAAACAGCCAATTTTGTTTTTGATTTTACACCGGGTGAAGATTTATTTTTTTTATTAGGTGATATTGCATTTGAAGACTTAGAAATTATTGAAGATCCGCGCCATATTAGAAATACGGTTGTTCGACAACAAGATGGTGAATTTTTTCTGGTTTTACAAAATATTCGTTTAGATCAAATTAATTCATCTGACTTTTTTGTACCCGGAATTATTAATTTCAATACAACTGAATTTAGTGTAAATGAAAACGGCACAGCAATTAATCCAATTACAATTAACCGTATCGGTGGCAGTAGCGGCGAAGTCAGTGTAACACTCATTCCTACAGCGCTTTCACCCTCTGCTGAGGATATTGATACTACCCCAATTTTAGTCAATTTTGCAGCCGGAGATTTTGCCCCGAAAACGATTAATATTGGGATTACTGATGATAATATTGTTGAATATAATAATGCCGTACAATTAACATTATCAAACCCCACAGGGTTAGTCACATTAGGTAACCCGAATGAAGCGATTTTAAATATTATTGATAATGAACCCCGCCCGGAAACTATTCAAACAGTTAATAATCCAATTCCGCAAGCTTTTTCTCGGTTTGGAACCTCTATCGCTACCACTGAAAATAATATATTAGTGGGCGCACCTGGACAGGAAGCCGGAGTGGGAATTGCTTATTTAATTGATAATAATACCGGACAAATATTACAAACTTTTCAAGCATTCTCTCCAACTTCAGGCGCGTCAGAATTGGGTGCAGATGTCGCATTTATTGGCACAGATGTATTAGTTGCTGCCCCCGGAGAGAGCAGTTTAGCCTTGAAAAGTGGGGCAGTTTATCGCTACAGTCCAACAACTGGGGGAGTGGTGCAAACCTTAAATAACCCTACACCGGAAGATTTTGATTTATTTGGCTTTTCTGTCGCCACTATCGGCACAACCGTGATTGTCGGCGCACCAAACGACAGTAGCAGCGGTTTAAAAACTGGGGTGGTATACTTATTTGATGGCAACACCGGAGAGTTATTGCAAACGATTAATAACCCTAACCCCCAAGTCCTGGATTTTTTCGGGGCGGATGTCGCTGCTGTGGGGGACTGGGTACTCGTGGGTGCGCCAGGAAGTTTAAACGGGGAAAGTAGCCAACGCCCTGGAGTTGCCTATATTTTCGATAGTGCCACCGGAGAATTAATTCAGGGGTTTCAAAATCCTAATCCTAGTATCGATGAATTTGGGGCGGTTGTGGCGGCGACGGGTATTGGGCGGGATATTCTCATTGGTGCGCCGGGAGATGATAGCCAAGGAATTGATGCAGGGGCGGCTTTTTTAATGGATGGTATTACTGCCGCCGTTTTCCAAAGTTATACACCGCCTATTGTTGAGGATTTTGATAACTTTGGTGCAGCATTCACTCGTCTGGGTAACGATGTTTTGGTGGGTGCGCCCGGATATGGTTTATTAGAGGGCGGTAGTGTATTTCAGTTTGGATTAAGAACAGGAGAATTTCAACAAACTTATCTTAATTCAGTTGCGACGACAAATGAAATTCCGTTAAATTTCGGCACAGCTATTACTACAGTTGGGAATAATATTATCGTTGGAGTTCCGGGTTTAAGCGATACTGTTGTGAGTCAAGGGCAAGTTAATCTCTTTTAATCAATCTATCTGGCAACCCGGAATAATTTGTAATCTATTTTAAAACTAATAGAACTTTTAACACTTTTTCCAAATTTGCTATTCTCTTTTGTAATTAAGATAGATAACAAAAATTAGAGAGAATTGGTATAGCATTTTATTTGTATATTTGAAGCTGACATACTTGCTTTTAGACAAACTCAACTGTAGAATACCTTACAATAAAAAAGCCAATCACTATGTTTACCACTCAATCAAAGCAAGTCGGTATTAATGTTAGCTTTCTGCCAGACAATCTATTTTCCGCTATTAAAGATCTCAAAGGAACTTAACGCGGTTATCCTGGCTCACTACTATCAAGAACCCGACATTCAAGATATTGCGGACTACATTGGTGACTCTTTGGGTTTATCCCAACAAGCCGCCGCTACAGATGCAGATGTCATCGTGTTTGCCGGGGTTCATTTCATGGCAGAAACCGCCAAAATTCTTAACCCCGATAAATTAGTCTTATTACCCGATTTAGCATTGAAGAGCGTGACAAAGTCCTTGAAATTTTTTCGTTCTTTAAAAGAAGATGGCTGTATCTATATTGAAGATTATCTCTTTCACCTGAGATCAAAACAACTCTAAAATAAGTCGTTCAATCCTCTTATATCCCAACCCTTGAAGCCTACCGAAATCACTTCGAGCGTGCAGGATTCACTGACATTTTTTTGATCGATTTAACAACAGGATGGAAACATTGGGTAGAAGAACGCTATCAGAAATTTATCCAGTCTAAAGCGGAATCTATTACAATCTTCGGTGAAGATATTTTTGAACACCGCAGTGGATTTTATCGTACTGTTAAAGACTTATTTAAGAGTGGTAAAATTGGTGGAACCTTAATCACAGCAAAGAAACCTGCTGCTGCACAAATACACCAAGTCCCTGACAACTATTTCTCTCCTTTAACAAGAGTTTACAGCGAACAATACCATTTCTTTCTCGAAGATGGTTCTCTGATTGCTCTGAGATATTTCCAAACCGAAACCCTGGAACATTACTCCGCTTGGTGGAGCGATACCCAAGGCAATTGCCGCGAACTAATTAATACCTCAGAACACATTGGCTCAGCCAAACATATTTTGTTTCAAAAAGACAATAACAGTGGAAAAATTTGTTTGCCCGAAGCTAATTTAGAAATACAATTTGAAGTTACAACCCAAGTAAATTGGGATGTTCTGGCTGAAGAGAATCACCGCGCTGTCATCCATCAACCCCAGCTTCTATGCACAGTTGATACAAATCAGGGGATTCAGAAAGCGACAGGCTATTGCAAAATTTATCAAGGAAATTATCCCAAGTTTTGGGGCTACCATTTCGTTGATGCTTTTTTCCCGGATTACGGAATTGTCTGGAGTGCTGATGCCACATTTGGTCAAGAAAAATACAATTATTTCAAACTTCTTTCCACCTGTCAAACAAAAGAGCCAATATTGTTACAGGGAGAAAATTCTTAGCATCGCAGAGCCAGTGCTCATGCCTGCATTCAAAACAAGAATTACCACTTGAAATTTGATCGCAATATCTTTGGCAGTTGGACGACTATCCTACGAAATCAAACATCAACAATGGAAAGTAACTTACGCTTGGAATACAGACCCGCCATTCTAGAAATAGACGACCAAGAAGTGAGCAAGGGGGTTTGTTTAAAAGAATCTTGTTTTGGTACAATCGCATAAATCAACCAATAAGAGATTTTATGTCACCTGATGAATCACTGAAATATGACATGATTTTGAATCTATGACGAATCTTAACTTAAAATCTGCGATCGCCTCTGTTGTTTCAGTCAGCTTACTGCTGAGTTTAATTGCCTGTCAGAAAGCACCTCAATCCTCTACCCAATCGACTGATAGTCCAGCCTCAGTCAAAGTCCGCCCTTCTCATGAGGGTTTACCAGAAGACAGTTTTCAGGCTGAGATTGTGAAGATTGGCTTGGAAAAACTGGGCGATGAGGTCGAGTCCGATAAAATACTTGATTACACAGCAAAGCTGTTAGCGATCGCCAATGATGAACTGGATTATACGATGAGTCATTGGGAAAAAAATCATCAAGTATTTTTTGATAAAAGTGGTGGTGAAGAGAAATTAGAGAGAGTGGGGGCAATTATTCCTCAGTTATTACAAGGGTATCAAATTGATCGAAAAACAGCCAATGAGTATAACATCACCAACATTGAACAACTTCAACAACCAGAAATTGCCCAACTGTTTGACTCCGACGGTGACGGCAAAGCCAATTTAGCAGGTTGCGATCCCGGTTGGGGTTGTGAAGCCATTATCGAGCATCATCTCAACGCTTATCAATTGCAGGAGACTGTTGAACACGATCAAGGAAAATACCCCGCTCTGATTGCTGATACAATTACTCGTTACAACCAGGGAGAACCGATTCTTTACTATACCTGGACTCCCTATTGGGTTAGTTCAGTCTTAAAACCCAACGAAGATGTAGTGTGGTTAGAAGTGAGTGTCACCGATATGCCAGAATCTCAAGGAACTCTAACCGCTGCAGATACCTCCGTTGAGGGGAAAAATCTGGGTTTTCCAGTTGATCGGATGCGTATTGTCGCAAACAAGGCATTTCTAGCAGCGAACCCATCAGCGAGGCAATTATTGCAATTAATCGAGATCCCACCGGAGGATATGAATCAGGAAAGTCTGCGGATAAAAGAAGGTTCAGATAGCCCCGAAGATATCCGCCGTCATGCCCAAGAGTGGGTAGAGGAAAATCAAGAACGCTTTGATAGCTGGATAGAAGAGGCAACAAAAGCACAATAGGTTATCTAATTAGTGAATACGGGGCATAATTATGCAAGATTCTCAAGCTTCTGTTTCGAGCAAGCTCAGTTCTTCCAGTCTACCAACAAGATTTGATATTTTGGTTGTCGGTTCTGGTGCAGCAGGACTCTACGCTGCCTTGTGTCTGCCTGCTGAGTTAAAAATAGGTTTAATTACTAAAGAAACCCTCAAAACCGGATCGAGTAACTGGGCGCAAGGCGGAATTGCAGCAGCCATTAACCCGACTGACGCTCCCTCATTACACCTTGAAGATACCTTACAGGCTGGTGCTGGGCTGTGTGACCCCGAAGCCGTACAATTTTTAGTTGAGAATGGCCCCGAAGCGATCGCCTCTTTGGTGGAGTTAGGCGTTGCCTTTGATCGCCACGGTCAAACATTAGCCACTACCCTAGAAGCAGCTCATTCTCGTCCCCGTGTCCTGCATTCAGCCGATACCACTGGACGCGCGATTATCGATACCCTGGCACAGCAAGTATTACAGCGTCCTAATATTAAGATCCTTTCCCCGGCATTTGCCTTAAGTTTGTGGCTGAATGAATCCACAGGACATTGTCAGGGGATGAGTTTACTCTATCAACAACAGATTATCTGGATTCGATCTGCGGCAGTAATTTTAGCTACAGGCGGCGGGGGTCAAGTTTTTTCCCAAACCACAAACCCCACCGTTAGTACAGCCGATGGCGTGGCATTAGCTTGGCGTGCAGGTGCAATATTACGCGATTTAGAATTTTTCCAATTTCACCCCACAGCTTTAACCATACCTGGCGCTCCTCGTTTTTTAATTAGTGAAGCCGTGCGGGGAGAAGGGGCGCATTTAATTGACTCGAAAGGGGAACGTTTTGCATTTAATTATCATCCCAAGGGAGAGTTAGCCCCCAGAGATATCGTCAGTCGGGCTATTTTTAATCATTTACAAACCACCCAGCCTGACCCCTATTGTGTTTATTTAGATTTACAACCCATAGAAGCCGAAAGAATTCGCTATCGTTTTCCTAATATTATTCAAGTCTGTCAACAATGGGGGATAGATGTATTGACTCAACCTATTCCGGTGTCTCCTGCGGCTCATTATTGGATGGGGGGAATTGGGACAGATTTAGATAGCGCTACCTCAATTCCCGGACTCTATGCCATTGGTGAAACGGCGAGTACAGGGGTTCACGGTGCAAATCGTTTGGCGAGTAATTCACTACTAGAATGTATTGTTTTTGCGACTAAACTGTCTCAGCTAAATGTCAACTGTAATCCGGATACCGCTGTGGATCAACCATTGCCACTGATTACAACATCACTCAATATTAGCCCAGATCTAGAGAAGATAAATCTCATTAGACAAAGTTTACCTCAATTGATGTGGCAAAGTGCTGGAATTTGTCGCTCACAAGCGGTGTTGTCTGATGCGATGGCGACTTTAAATTCCTGGCATTCGCAATTAACGGCTTTAGAAAGCACTCAGTATTTACGCCACCTTGTACCCAACCAAACCGTACAATTAGAATCAGCTGAAACTCAAGCACAAATACGGACAATAGCCGAAACCCTCAATTTAGTTGAAGTTGCTGATTTAATTCTAAAAAGTGCGGCATTTAGAACCGAAAGTCGGGGGGGACATTATCGCAGCGATTATCCCCAAACCTCATCTAGCTGGCAAGTTCATACATTAGTTCAAAAGCTGGATCAACCAGAAACCGAGCAAAGTTGTATTTTGAAATCTTCTCCGCCTCTGACTGAGGTAGCCGAGAATAAAATAGTAAGATAAAAAGGGATAAATTCAGAACTGTTTCAAAGTTCGGCTATTACGCTTGTTATTATCGCCAAAACCGAATCCCGATTGAATGGGTAAATTTGTATTCTTATAGACATAAGGCAAAAGCAAAGCCTAGAAGAAAAGTTTAATTCTGTTTAAGGAGATTGTACTCATGGTTAACTCATTAATGCGTTGGGAACCTTTCCGCGAAATTGATACTTTACAACGGGAAATGAACCGTTTATTTGACAAAGCTGGACATCAAACCGGACAAACAGGCGGTATTTCTTTTGTTCCTGCGGCAGAACTTCATGAAGCTGAAGACGCACTTCATCTGAAGTTAGAATTGCCCGGTATGGAAGCAAAAGATTTAGATATTCAAGTCACTGCTGAAGCCATTTCTATTAGTGGAGAACGCAAGTCTCAGAGCAAGACTGAAGACAAGGGTGTGACTCGGAGTGAATTTAGTTATGGCAAATTCCGCCGCGTTATTCCTCTTCCCGCCCGTATCCAAAATACAAATGTTACGGCTGATTATAAAGATGGTATCCTCAATCTAACACTGCCTAAAGCCGAAGAAGAAAAGAACAAAGTGGTTAAAGTTGATCTCGGTTAATTGGGAGTTATTCCTCAAGGCCAGATTAGCACAATATTAATCAAATAAAAGCTGATGTTGCCTGTGGATTTAAGTCTCCGCTCAACACAAGTAACCCGATAAAACTGATGATTTTAAGTTGGGAATGGGATAAAATAAGTTATGATTAACTGAACTTCCAATTCCCAGCTTTTGCATTGGTGTTAATTGGGGTTAAAGGAGGAACTGGGAATGCCAAAAACCGATTACAAAGATTATTATCAAGTTTTAGGTATTAGTCGAAATGCGAGTGCAGATGAAATTAAAAAAGCATATAGAAAGCTAGCCCGAAAATATCATCCTGATTTAAATCCAAATAATCAAGAAGCAGAAATTCGCTTTAAGGATATTAACGAAGCCCACGAAGTTTTATCCGATCCAGATAAGCGGAGAACTTACGATCAATTTGGGCAATATTGGCAACAAACTGGAACATCTGGTGGTAGCGGATTCAGTGATTTTGATTTTGGTCAATATAGTAGTTTTGATGATTTTATTGATGAACTATTAGGTCGGTTTGGTGGGTTTAATAATCGAAATCGCCGAGGCTATAATTATAGCACAAATTCATCTGAAGGATTTGGTCAATATGGAGACTTTTTTAACAATTCATCTTCATCTCCTCAATCTCAACAACGGGATTTTGAAGCCCAACTTCCTCTGACGTTTTCCGAAGCCTTTCGAGGGATTAATAAACAGTTTAAATTAGACGGAGAAACTACCAAAATTCGTCTACCGCCTGGGGCAAAACCGGGCGTGAAAGTGCGGGTTAAAGGCAAAGGTGGAATTAATCCGGTAACTCAAAAACGGGGTGATTTGTATCTGGTGATTGAGTTAAAACCCCATCCCTTTTTTAAGTTTGAAGGGGATAATTTAGTCTGTGAAGTTCCCATTACACCCGTCGAAGCAATTTTAGGTGGAAAAATTAAAGTTCCTACCCCAGATGGATCGGTGATGATGAAAATTCCACCCGGTGTTAATTCTGGGCAATCATTAAGATTACGGGGGAAAGGATGGTCTTCTGCTGATGGAAAACGAGGCGATCAAATTGTCAAGTTAAAAATTGTTATTCCGACTCAATTAGATGCACGTGAACGAGAATTATATGAGAAAATTCAACAATATAGTCAGTTTAATCCACGCCAAGACTTAGAAAATATCAAACTCTAAGTTTTCTCTGTGGCGATCCGGAATTTAGCCTTGTTAAAATGAAGAAAACACTATAGCTAAAAATTGTAAATCAGCTATCTTTTGATCAGTTTTGAATAGTCATTGATTAAATCTAGGAGTTACAAAATATTTCTATGCCGTCTTTAAATCGAAATTCATTTTCTCTGCGTCAACTGAGTCGTTATTTGATTGTTGCCATTCTCAGTGTGGGTCTCACCTTAACGGGTTTACAAGTATTTCCCGGTCAATTGTCTACGGCTGAAGCCAGTACACAAGTCCTAACTCCAGCGTTTCAACAGGTCGCTGTCCCGGCTTCTAGGGCAGGTAATTTTGTTGCGAATGCCGTCAATGCCGTGGGGCCAGCGGTGGTTCGGATTGATACTGAACGAACGGTTACGACTAATTATCCTAGCAGTCCATTTTTTGACGATCATTTTTTTCATCCCTTTTTTGGTGAAGAAATGCTTCCCCAAGGCCCCCAAGAATTTCAAGAACGGGGACAGGGATCGGGGTTTATTGTTAATAGTAATGGCATAATTTTAACCAATGCCCATGTGGTGAAAGGGGCGGATAAAGTGACGGTGGTGTTACGAGATGGTCGGGAATTTCTAGGGGAAGTTCGCGGTACAGATGAACCCTCAGATTTAGCAGTGATTAAAATTGAGGGCAGTAACTTACCCGTTGCCGCTTTAGCCGATTCTAGTACCGTACAAGTGGGGGATTGGGCGATCGCGGTGGGAAATCCATTAGGATTAGATAATACAGTAACATTGGGAATTGTTAGTACTTTAAATCGTTCTAGTTCTCAAGCAGGAATTCCTGATAAACGCCTCGATTTTATTCAAACTGATGCGGCAATTAATCCCGGAAATTCAGGCGGGCCGTTACTCAATGATCGCGGTGAAGTGATTGGAATTAATACCGCAATTCGGGCAGATGGTCGAGGGATTGGATTTGCCATTCCAATTAATAAAGCAAAAGAAATTAAGGATCAATTAGCCCGAGGAGAAAAAATTTCTCATCCTTATATTGGTATTCGGATGATTACGATTAACCCCGAACAAGCTAAACGATTAAATCGCGATCCGAATTCTCCGATTGCAATTCCTGAAGTAAACGGGGTCTTAGTGATGCAAGTGATCCCCAATAGTCCGGCGGCGGCTGCGGGTTTACAACGGGCAGATGTGATTACTGAAATTAATGGCGAAGTCATTAATAGTGCCGAACAATTACAAAGAGTTGTTGAAAAAGGTCAAGTGAATCAACCACTAAAAGTTTTAGTTTTACGAGATAGTCAAACTCAACAATTATCCATTCGTCCCGGTGAATTACGAGATGCAAATCTGAGATAATTTGAGCTGATTAATAATCCTGTAGAGACGTTAAATGTAACATCTCTGCCTGCAACGTCTCTATTAGGAAAAATCAGAAAAATGAATCCTTAACTCTCTCTGCGCCGCGTTCTTAAATACTCTCCGATAAAAGCCACCATACCCGATAGAAGAATTAGAATTACACTCAGGGCATTAATATCGGGTTTAACCCCTGTGCGAATCCGGCTAAAAATTTCCATCGGTAAAGTCGTTGCGCCGCTTCCGGCTGTAAAACTCGAAATTAAAAAGTCATCCATACTGAGGACAAATGCCAACAAACAACCCGAAACAATTCCCGGCATTAATTCTGGTAAAAGGACTTGAATAAAGGCTTGAATAGGCGTAGCACCTAAATCTAATGCCGCTTCTTCTAAATTGGGATCGAGATCGGCCAGGCGAGTAGAAACCACTAACGCCACATAAGATAAACAGAATACGATATGAGCCGCAACAATTGTCCATAAACTCAGCGGAATAGCGACAGCAGCAAGGAAAACTAGCGTAGAAACCGCGATCGCAATATCGGGAACAATTAAGGGTAAATAAGCAATCCCTTGATAAAGACTTTTTCCGGGAAAGCGAAATTTTGCTAATCCGACTGCCATTAAAGTACCAATTACAGCAGAAACCAGTACAGCAGTTAACCCGACAATTAAACTATTTTTTAAAGCGGTTAAAACTCGGGTATCTTCAAAGAGCTTTTGATACCATTCTAAAGTAAACCCTTGCCAACCCGCACTATAGCGAGATTTATTAAAACTATAAAACGTTAAAACGAAAATGGGCAGGTACATATAAAGAAACATCAAGCCGACAAAAATACCCTGCCAAGATAACTTAAATGGTTTCTTTTTTTGTCTCATTTCTATCGGAATTTCTTCAGAATGTGTCATAAAGAATGATGAATTATCAATTATCAATTATGAGTTAGACAACCCTGACGACAAGCGCGTGGCGTGCAAGCGCTCAACAGTATCTCTCCCAGGTCTCCCAAGTCTTCCGAGTCTTCCAAGTCCTCCTTACTCATTACTTCGACGGCCGACCCTCCCCATATCGTAATAGTAAGGCGATGGCTAAACTCACTCCCATAATTAACACCATACTCAAAGCTGAACCAAATCCCCAGTTTTGGGTTGCCCCTAAGAATTGATTGTAAATTAACCGCGAAACCGTCATACTAGACGCACCGCCCAGGAGTTCGGGATCGACAAAATCCCCTAATGCGCTGATAAATACCAACAGCGACCCAGCAGCAATACCGGGTAAGGTTTGGGGTATAGTCACTTTCCAGAAGGTTTGGGTGGGTTTTGCCCCCAAGTCAGCAGAGACTTCTAACAACTCTCGATCTAGCTTTTCTAAAGAAGCATAGAGAACGGTGACAATATAGGGTAAATAACTATAAGCCATCCCAATTAATACAGCAGGGGTTCGGTTGAGTAACTCTAATGCGGGCAGCCCGAAAAACCCCAGAAACGAGTTTAACACCCCGGTCGGTCGTAAAATCGTAATCCAAGCATAAGATCGCAATAAAGAAGAAGTCCACAACGGCAACACAAACCCCAGTAATAATAGGTTACGCCATTTTCGCGGAGCCGTGATCGCAATCCAATACGCAACCGGAAAACCCAGTAATAAACACAAAATAGTGGTTCCGGTGGCGAAAAAGAGCGACCGCCCAATCACTTGTAAATTGATGGCTTGAAAGACTCGCAGATAGTTCGCAATACCATCAGGGTTAACAACGTCACCGGGTCGAATATTTGTGACTAAACTGAGTTGAAAAATGACGAGTGTTGGCAATACCAACAGCAGCAATAGCCAGAGTCCGGCAGGCCCCAGCAACGTTAATGGTCCGACCCACTTTGACCCGAAACTACCTCGCCCTGTTTTTGGTGGACTCTCTGGAGGGGTTGAAGGAGAATCGTTATTAATAGAAACAGTCATTTTTTATTAATTATTTATCGTAAGTGAACTGTCATTTTTGGCGAATTATGGGTTAAGTGTTAGTAGTTGAATCATACCGTTTCCTCCCGTCTATTTCTTCCGTAAAATCACCCATCAAACACTCGTTAATTTGGTCCAATATAAATCATAAACTTCACTCGCATCACCCACCGGGGCAATTCCAACGCATTTTTCAATCACAGATGGAGGCGGGAATAAAGTCGAATCATTGCGAATGCTTTTTGGTAATTTCTCAAAAGCGGGTTGAGAGGCTGTGGCAAAACTTAAGCCTTCAACAATCCGAGCCGCAATATCGGGTTGTAACATAAAGTTAATCCATTTATAAGCTGCATCTGGGTTGGGGGCTGATTTAGGAATAACGAGGGTATCGGTCCACAACGATGAGCCACTATCGGGAGTAATGTATTTTAAATCCTCGTTTTCGGGGATGACTTCGGCCGCATCAGAGGAGTAACACATTGCGATTAATAAGTCTCCCACAATGATTTGAGGTCGCCAAGCATCGGTTGTGAAAGAGGCGATGGCAGGCTTTAATTCTGCTAATTTTTCATAGGCTTGACGGATCTCTTCGGGGTTGGTGGAATTGTAAGAATAACCCAGCATTCGTAGCGCTGCCCCCATCACTTCCCGCACATCATTAACCAGGGTAAAACGCTTGGCAATTTGATCCTGATTTTCCCATAAATAATCCCAGTCTTTGGGTTCAGTTAATAATTTCCGGCTATTATAAATTAACCCAGTCGTTCCCCAACTCATTGGGACGCTATATTGATTATTGGGATCATAGACTGGATCTTGAAAGGTAGGAAACAGATCTTCTATTCCAACAATTAAAGAGTGATCCAACTCCGTTAATAGCCCGAGATCAACCATTTTCTGAACCATGTAATCTGAGGGATAGATAATACTATAAGCACTCGCCCCCCCAGCCTGAATACGGGCTAACATCGCTTCATTCGAGTCGAATACATCTGCAACCACTTTTAACCCCGTTTCTTGGGTAAAGCGGTTCAACAAATCTTGATCGGTATATCCTGCCCAAGTATAGATATACAAAGTGTCTGTTGCCACTTGAGTGTTAGGTGTGGTTTTCACCTCAGCCAATGTCCAGCCACAACTAGATAGCGTTGAAGCAGCCATCGCTGTAACAGACGTTTGCAGAAACTGCCGTCGAGTTTGTGCCGCCCTGTTGTATGGCGGTTTCTGATTGTTTGTTGGTGGCACTATCTACTACCCATTAATACACAAGCACTAATCCTATTTTCACACAACTTTTACGAGTCACACCCCTCAAACCCCTACTTGTGCGAAAAAATGCATCATCCAACGGGTTTAAGCAAGATGTGCTGCTCAAAATGAGGCTCATTAAGACTGCCTCAAGCCTTCTTAAAATAAGCATCTGTTAATCGGCAGGTTACACTATTTTACCGAATGCTGCATTTGACTCGAATTTGTTCTGATTAAAAATTATTTGATGAATGTATAATTTTCAGTAGCCAAACTCATATTAAATTACTGGTGTATCGACTGACTTGATTACCCATCATTTTAGATAAAAGCATCAGTCAGACCTGCTTTGATTAACACTTTTGCTGATTTCTCAAAAATGTATTAAGCTGCATTGATATCGAAACAAACTCATATAATTTAAGATTAAGTTTATCTCTATTTCCCAAAAATTCTATGACCACCACTCCTTTATCCCCTAACCTTCAATCCTCCTCAGCCCAACGTCCCGATAATTTAGGACGCTTTGGTCAGTTTGGCGGCAAATATGTCCCCGAAACCTTGATGCCCGCTTTAGCTGAGTTAGAAACTGCCCTAAAACACTATGTTAAAGACTCAGACTTTCAAACCGAACTACAACAACTGTTAAAAGACTATGTGGGTCGTCCTTGTCCATTATATTTTGCCGAACGCCTGACCCAACATTATGCTAAACCCGATGGTAGCGGCCCGCAAATCTATCTGAAGCGAGAAGATCTAAATCATACGGGTGCTCATAAAATTAATAATGCCATTGCTCAGGCATTGTTAGCGCTGAAAATGGGAAAACAGCGAATTATCGCCGAAACTGGGGCCGGACAACATGGCGTTGCAACTGCCACCGTTTGCGCCCGGTTTGGCTTAGAATGCGTCATTTATATGGGGGTGGAGGATATGGAAAGACAAGCCCTTAACGTGTTTAGAATGCGCTTACTCGGGGCGGAAGTTAAACCTGTTGAAGCGGGAACCGGAACCCTGAAAGATGCCACCTCTGAAGCCATTCGAGACTGGGTGACGAATGTTGAAACCACTCACTATATCCTCGGTTCAGTTGCTGGCCCCCATCCTTACCCAATGATGGTACGGGACTTTCACGCAATTATTGGCCAAGAAACCCGCGCCCAATGTGTAGAAAAGTGGGGCGGACTACCCGATATTCTCATTGCTTGTGTGGGAGGCGGTTCTAATGCGATGGGACTGTTTCATGAGTTTGTCGATGACTCCACGGTTCGGATGATTGGGGTTGAGGCAGCGGGTTCCGGGGTAGACAGTGGTAAACACGCGGCGACTTTAACAGCGGGTCAAGTGGGGGTATTACACGGGGCGATGAGTTATCTGTTGCAAGATGATGATGGTCAAGTCACAGAAGCCCATTCTATCAGCGCCGGGTTAGATTATCCGGGAGTGGGGCCAGAACATAGCTTTTTAAAAGATTCCGGTCGGGCAGAATATTATAGTGTCACAGACCAAGAAGCTTTAGATGCATTTCAACGTTTATCCCGTTTAGAAGGGATTATTCCAGCCTTAGAAACGGCCCATGCTATTGCTTATTTAGAAACTCTTTGTCCGCAGCTTGAAGGCAGTCCCAAAATTGTATTTAACTGTTCAGGACGAGGCGATAAAGATGTTCAGGCAGTTGCGAAATACTTAAGTTAAGAATAGGCAATGGGGAGATAGGGAGACTAGAGGCCTTGGAGATAAACTATCACCAACTTGCTACATTCTAAACTGACGGCGGTTGGCAGTCATTGCAGGCATCGGATTTAAAATTCGGTGTACCAATGTGACCAATACTGTTGATCTTAGTCTGTTTTTTGATCGCGATATTCAAGCATGATCTATTCTTCATTGCCTTCCAACAACAAATGCTTGTTCTCACGTAGGTGGGGAAGGAATAACGTTCCAACAATATTAAATAAATTATGGAAAATACGACAACAAATTCATCTCAATTTACTCAACTGCAAGCGATTAATTTAGCCAAAATATTAACGATATTCTTGTTAATTAGTTTTGCGATATTTTTTGGAATTCAGGATATGCGGCAAGTGATTTATTTATGCTTGCATATCGGTTATTGTGTTTGGTGGTTAATTGAACAATGGTTTTACCCAACACGTCAAAAAGTCATGTTTCGCGATCCGATTGGAATTGTTGGAATTATCTTAGCATTATTAATTGTAGGAGCGTTTTATAGTTTACCCGGTTATTTAGCCTTTACTAATCCTGAACCCATTTCTTATTTAACCGTTGGTTTAGCTTTACCTTTGTTCTTTTTTGGTAGCTTAATTAATGCAACAGCAGATATCCAAAAATTAACCGCTAAAGAATTCGGGGCTGGACTTGTTCAAGATAATATTTGGCGATTTTCTCGTAATATCAATTATTTTGGGGATTTATTACGATACCTTAGTTTTGCTGTCGTTGCGGGTTCAATTTGGGCCTATTTAGTTCCGGGTTTAGTTCTTACTCTTTATTTACAAAGAATATTTGAGAAAGAAAATAGTATGGGTGAAAAGTATTCTGAATACCCAGAATATAAAGAGAAAAGTTCTCGGTTAATTCCGTTAATTTGGTGAGAATCTGATCGGCGATTAAATCAACCCCAAACACACAAAAAAAGGTGAGTAATTTGCGATCGGATGTGGGGGAGACGAATCTAAAATAGACCTCCCCTTCACCTGATATTAAAGATCTCTAAAAACTCACTCATTTAGAAGTGATAATCATCTATAATATTTGCAGCCATCACAAAATTCATTCGACCTGAATTGCATAATGCACTAACTGTCCGATGCGTTGGCGCATGGTTTCTAATCCTAAAGCATTTGTAGCCGAAATAAACACTGCTTGGGGATATTCTTCTTGGGCAAATCTTAACGTTTCACCGTCTGCTTGATCGATTTTATTAAACGCTAATAATGCAGGCCCCGGTGTGACAGGAAGTCCGGTTAAAATATGCATTACCGAATCAATTTGACTACGCCAAGCCGGATGAGACAAATCAACCACATGAATTAAAGCATCGGCATCTGTGACTTCTTCCAATGTGGCGCGAAAGGCATCAATTAAAGCCGGAGGCAGTTCGTGAATAAATCCTACAGTGTCGGTTAATACAATCCCTAAAGGATCTTGGGTCACCGCATGAGGAACCGTTAGCCGCCGACTGGTGGGGTCTAAAGTGGCAAATAATTGGTCAGCGGCGTAAATTTCTGAACTGGTGAGGGTATTTAATAACGTGGATTTTCCGGCATTGGTATAACCCACAATTGCAACAGTCGGCACTTCTTGACGTTGTCGCCGTTGCCGCAGACGAGATCGATGGGCTTGTAGTTGATTGACTTCCTGTTGCAAACGAGAAATCCGGCGTTGAATGGCCCGTCGTTCCGTTTCTAGCTTGGTTTCACCCGGTCCACGGGTTCCAATTCCACCCCCCAAACGAGACATCGCTTGACCTCGCCCGGTTAATCGCGGTAAATTATATTCAAGCTGAGCCAGTTCTACTTGCAATTTCCCGGCTCTAGATTGAGCGCGTTGTGCAAAAATATCTAGAATTAATTCAGTTCGATCAACCACTCTGACACCAATTTGGGTCTCTAAATTGCGGACTTGTCCGGGGGATAAATCTCGATTAAAAACAATTAAATTAGCCCCGAGGGTTTGAGTGGTTAAAGCAATTTCTTGGATTTTTCCCTCTCCCACAACGGTTTGAGGATGAGGACGCGATCGCTTCTGTCGCAGAACATTCAACACCTGACCCCCAGCCGTATTGACTAAACGCCCTAATTCTGCAATGCGATCTTCAAATTCTAAAGGGGTCGTATTATCTGTTTTAACACCAACGAGTAATACCCGGTCTTGTTTGCTATCAACGGTTCGGGCAACAAAGTCGCGTTGAAGTTCTGCTTCGAGGTTTTCAACTAAATCCAGAAAATCCTGCTTCGAGAGGACATCTAGACTCATTGGGGGCGACAAATAGTAGGGAATAGGCGCAAGCGGTGTTACAATCTGCTCATTCTCCGATTGCTGAGTTTGAGGCAGTAAATGGGCGAGAAATGTACCCTCTACATATCCTGTTTCTCCACCACCGCGTCGCTGAAATCCTTGGCCTGTCAAGGTTATAGTCACCAAGACATCTAAACGCTGAATAGCCATCGTTGTTAAAGCTGACTCTTTGGGGGGGTCAGACTTTAGCTGTGTCGCCACACACCGAATGCCACTTAAACGCCCTTCTCCGTATCGCGGTAATTCTAGGGGGGGAATTTGAGTTTGACGTGGGGTTCCCACTCCGACCCGAATCACCTGTCCTCGACGGTTGAAATAGACGCAAACAGGTTGACTCACTTCTGTACTAATTGCTGCTAATCGTTGAGCAAACTCAGAAGTAACAATGCGATCGCCGGGTAAACGTTGATGATAGAGACGCTGTAATCGCTTGAGTTGACTCGGCTTGAGACCTTGTAGCTGACCATGAATCGTTTCGATAGGCGCTCATAACCAGTTGAACTGGCTCTCCTACGATAGAATACATCTTTTTATCATACAGAATAACTCAGAAAATGGCAGAGAATCGCTGAATCATTTCAAGAGTGTGATAATTCTTATTATTTTATCTGCTATTTATTGAGCCGAAAGTGATATAATCTTTTCACTCTGGTTCCCTTCTACCATCTATCTAGATTTTGTTAATTTATCAGAAATAAAGATAACTCAGGTTGATAGAAAACACCCACTTATCTATTCAATCCGAATCTTTATCATCTTTTTAAATTATAGTATTCCCTACAATAATTGTATTGATTAATTGACTCGAACTTCACTGAAATTGACGACTGAATGTGGTAAAAATGAATTATTTATTCAATAACATCTCAAGAATTATTGTATCAACAACAGTCCTTTTTGGGGTAGCATCTGTCGGAGTGGCACAACCGATTATTCCGGCCTCTGATGGAACCGGAACTATTGTTAATCAGCAAAATAATCAATTTAATATTCAAGGGGGTCAGCTTTCAGGAGATGGTAGGAATTTATTTCATAGTTTTGAACAATTAGGACTCTCTCAAGATCAAATTATCAACTTTTTATCAACTCCTGACATTGAGAATATTTTAGGCAGAGTTACAGGCAATTCTGTATCAGTAATTGATGGATTAATTCAAATAACAGGAGGCAACTCAAACCTATTTTTAATCAATCCAGCCGGGATGATTTTTGGGAACAATGCTAGCCTAAATTTGCCTGCTTCTCTCACGATTACAACCGCCAATAGTATTGGATTTAATAACGGTAATTGGTTTAATGCAATTGGTAATTCTAATTGGCAAAACTTAATCGGAACACCCAATCAATTTTTATTTGAAGCCGAACAATCTGGTACTATTTTAAATTTAGGGAATTTGGCTATTTCTGAAGGAGAAAGTTTAAATCTAATTGCGGGTAATATTGTTAATCAAGGCAGTTTAAATGCGCCATCTGGACAAATTATTGTAGCGGCTATTCCCGGAGAAAATTTAGTCAGATTATCTCAAGCTGGACAACTTTTAAGTTTGGATGTTTCTACTCCGTTTAATTCAACTTCAAACCTAGAAATTCAACCTCTAAATTTACCGCAATTATTAACGGGTGGAGATACAAAAACAGCAACTCATATTCAGCAGAATTCACAAGGCGAATTAATTTTAACGGATCAATCTCAAACGGGATTTGCTTCTATTTCAGGTGAGATTAATGTTTCTAACGCTTCGGAAGAGACGACAGCGGGTAATATTTATATTCTCGGCAATCATTTAGAATTAATTGATGCGATCTTTACAGCAAATGGTGTTGAAAATGGCGGTAATATATTAATTGGTGGAAACTTTCGAGGGGGAGACAGTTTACCCATTGCATCTCAAGTTTTAATCGATCAAAATTCAATTATTCAAGCCGATGGAATTTTAACAGGAAATGGAGGAAATATTGTTATCTTTTCAGAAGATAAAACTCGTATTTTGGGTGATTTAACAGCCAGAGGCGGCAATAATTCGGGAGATGGTGGATTTATAGAAACCAGTAGTAAAGGAGTAATAGAAATCAGTTCTTCTCCCGATACTTCTAGCGTTTCCGGAATGCCAGGAACTTGGTTAATTGATCCCATTAATATAGAAATTATTGCTGAACAATTAGAGAATAGAGAGGATGAAATTATTGATTTTATTCCTGTTGATACCTTCGTCGAAGGTTTTACGAATGATGGAATTACTACTGTTATTCCAGTTAATAACTTAGTCGAAGGTTTACAATTTGGAAATGTTGTATTAACAACGGGTACAGATAATACTATTGCAGGTGTGGGAAATATTACGTTTAGAACTAATTTAGAGTTTAATGGTATTGGTTCAGATAGAACGTTAACCTTGAATGCGGCTAATGATATTATTATTAATAATCAAGATATCATCGATCAAGTACCGGGAAATGATAGCCTTAATTTAATTTTAAATGCAGATATTGATGATAGTGATGGCGGTAGCATTAACTTAAATAATACTATTATTGAATTAGGCGGCGGAAACGTTACAGCAAATGGTAATCAAGTCTTGATTTCTCAATCTTCTTTAACCACTTCTGGGGAAGGTACAATTAGTTTAAATGGAAATTTAACCGAACCTGGAAGTAATAGAAGTGCCATTGCGATTCTTAATAATTCTCAGATTATTACTGAAAATGGCGCAATTAATATAACTGGAATTAATCAAAATACTGATATAAATAATGACGGCATTTTTATACAAAATTCTATAATAGAATCAATTAATAATGGAATAATTTCTCTGACAGGAATTGGAGGGACAGGAAATGAAAGTGAAGGTATTTTGATTTTTGATGGAGGTATTATTCAGGGAAATAATGGTAATATTAGTCTGAATGGAACCGCTAACGGCGAGAGTTTGAGTCATGGTATTTTTATTAAAGATGCAGGATTAATTTCTACCACTGGAGATGGCACAATTTTATTAGATGGAATTAATAATAGTTTTGGACAAGATAATGACGGGATTTTATTACTAGAAAATACAATAGTAGAAACGTTAGGAAGTGGGGATATTACAATAGAAGGAAATAGCAACGCAGGAGAACGAAATCAGGGAGTTTCTATTCGATCTGATTCTACCATTCAATCGACAACAGGAACAGTTAATGTAGTTGGAAATGGGAACACAGGGATATTAGTAGAAGGGAGTCAAATTGAGTCAGAAGGTAATATTGATTTAACGGGAGATGGTAACGGTTCAGATGGGAATAATGATGGTATTTTACTTTCTGATACTGCCACTATTACGGCGAATGGAACAGCAGAAATAATCCTAAATGGTAGTAGCGGAACCGGAAATAATAGCCGAGGAATTGCCAGTATTAACAATAGTGAGATTATTTCGGATACTGGCGATATTTCAATTACTGGAAATAATCAAGTTGAGAATAGCAATAGTGTTTTTATGAGTGAGAATACTATTGTTGAATCTAATAATAATGGTGATATCTCAATTACGGGAAATCAAAATATTGATAGTAGTAATGTGAGGACGGCTGGCGGTAATATTACGGTGAATAGTACTGCGGGGAATGTTAATAGTCAGGGAATATTAGCAACGGCTTCAACAACTGGAAATAGCGGAATAGTCACTGTTAATGCGTCTGAAAATATTACAATTAACAATATTGATACCAGTACAACGGCGGATAATAATACAACGGCTGGAAACATTAATATAGATGCGGGAAATACAATTATTTTAAATGGTGATATTGCAGCGTCTTCTGCTTCTGGTGAGGGAGGAAGTCTTGATTTCAATAGTCCGGTTCAATTCAATCAAAATACGACTATTATTGATACAACTGGAGAAACTAACGGCGGGAATATTAACTTTACAAATAGTGTGGAAGGAACTACCACAAATAATAATAATATAACGATTAATTCTGGTTCAGGCGATGTAAGTTTTAATGATACTGTGGGAAATCAAACATCACTGGGTAATCTCAATATTAATAGTGATAATACAACGGTTTTTAATAATAGTGTTAATGCCAGTAGTGTGACAACCGATGCCGCCGGAACCCTACAATTGAACGGAGATGTAACAACTTCGAGTAATATTGGTCAAACCTATAATGATACAGTTACAATTTCTGATAACGTGATTTTGACGGCGGATGAATTAAACTTTTCCTCTACGGTAACGGGTAATAATATTGATTTAACCTTACAACCGTTTACCACAACTCAACCCATTACGTTAGGAGAAAATAACCCAATAGATACAAATTCTCTCGACTTAACCGCAACAGAATTAAATTTATTACAAAACGGCTTTAGTAATATTATTATTGGTGGCGATAATAACAGCAGTTCAATTACTTTAGCCGGAGATACCACATTTCAAGATCCAGTCACTTTGCGATCGCCTGTTGGTGATGGTACGATTAATACTACCGAATTTACTATTATTGGAACGGATAATGCGACGGTTAACTTAGAAGCAAATCAGGCTATTTCTACAGGTAATATCATTAATGATAGCAGAACGATTTCCATTACAAGTAATAGCGGTAATATTGATACAACAGCCGGAATTATTAACACCAGTTCAACCTTAGCAGATGGCGGCGTTGTTGATTTAAATGCAGCCGGAAATATTATTATTGGTTCGATTAATTTAAGTACAACTTCCCCCACTCCAGAAAGTCGTGCCGGAACTTTATCTCTTAATACCAATGAAACGATTACATTAATCGGAAATATAGAAGCGTCTGCAACGGCTGGAGAGGGAAGCGATTTAATTGTTAATCAGAATTTTGATATCACTCAACCGACTTTAATTAGAACAGCGGGAAATGCAAGAAGCGGTAATATTAGTTTTAATCAACCAATTAATGGTAACAATATTTTGGCGATAGATGCAGGTGACGGCATTGTTAATTTACAAAGTACGATAGGAAATACCCAGCCTTTAACAGAATTAAATATTACTGCTAGCGAAATTAATACAAATGCAGATATTACAGTCGATGGAGATGTCAGATTTAATGCTTTAGAAAATACCAATATTAGAGAAACTCTAACTATAGTAAATCCAAGTACACTTAATATTACAGCGAATCAAAATATTACGAGTGAGAATATTAATAATCCGGCTGGAATTATCAATTTAACCAGTGTTAATGGTACTATCGATACCAGCGGCGGAACTCTTAGTACTCGTTCAACTACAGAAAATGGCGGTAATATTAATTTAAATGCAGTAGAAAATCTAATTTTAGGTAATATTGATTTAAGTACTGCTTCACCCTCTCCAGTTTCTCAAGCAGGAATATTGCAGCTAAATACGGCGCAAAATAATATTATTCTACGGGGAAATATCAATACCTCAGCCACAACTGGACAAGCCAGTTCCCTCAGCTTCAATTCTCCTGTTCAATTGGAAAACTCTGTTATCTTAAATACCGCAGGAAGTAATAGTAGTGGATTAATTCGCTTCGATAACGTAATTAACGATACGACAGGTAATAATATTTTGACCTTAACTGCCGGGACTGGAAATGTTGATCTTAATGGTGTCGGCAGCATCGTCCCTCCTGAAGGCATAAATATCACCGCCGAAACCGTTAACAATACTGCGGCTTTGACGGTGGGTACTGCAGGTTTAGACATTAATGCCAATACTGTCGTCAACCTCAATGATACTGTCACCAGCAATGGCGATATTAATATCGTTGCCAACGAACAAATTAATACAGAAAATTTGAATACAACTGCTAATATAACCCCAGGTGGTGATATTCTGGTTAATAGCAATAGCGGCGCAATTACAACCGGAAATCTTTCGGCTTCCGGAACCACAGGCGGCGAAATTACAATCATAGCCGAAACTGCAATTACTGCTGGAGATATAGAGGCTAGCGGTTCAGTCGGAGATGGCGGAAATATTATTCTTGATCCCGTCGGAGATGTCGAAGTCGGCTATATTAACGCAGAAGGCGGCAGTAACGGCACTGGGGGGAATGTAGCAATAGAATCTACCGGACGATTTTTCCGCGCCACAAACACTTTCCAGACACCCTTTTCCCCTACCGGAAACGCCAGTATCTCGACAGCGAGTCCAACAGGAGGGGGTTCAATTACAATTCGTCACGCTGGAGGAGAATTAACCACCCCAATACAACCTTTTCAAGTCGGCAACGCCAGTGTTAACGGCACTTCTGGAGCAATAAGCACAGGAACAGCAACAATAGCACCTGCGGTTATTTTACCAGATTCTACGATTCAAGGCAATATAAACATAGAAACTGATGATGTTTCATCGCTTCAAACGACCATAGAACAACAGCAAGAAACTTCTTTTAATTCTACTCAAACGACCATAGAACAACAGCTTGAAAATCCTTTGAACGATGAGAATTTAAGTACAACAATTAATAACGAAATTCTGGCGGAAAATCAGAGTAACGACACAGGAATTACTTTCAATGTTGGAGATGGAACGGAAATAAAATTATCTAGTAGTGAATTACTCGATAGTAATGAAACCGCATTTCAAGGTCAAAATATTGATTTAACTTTACTGCAATTAGAACAATCTAGAACAAAAGAATTTGAAGAATTTTTTGAGATAGAAGTAGCCGCACGCGATCGCGAAACTGTTCAAAAAATATTACAACAAGTAGAAACAGAAACCGATGAAAAATACGGCATTGTCTATGTTGTCAGTCGAGAAAATCAACTAGAAATAATTTTATTACCCGCGTCGGGTTCACCAATTCGCCGCAGTGTAACAGAAGCCAATCAAGAACAATTTTTATCAACAGTTCGTCAGCTTCAAATTAATTTAATCCGATCTCGTAGCCGTAACCGAGAACTTTATAAAGCTGCAGCCAAACAGTTATATGAATGGCTCATTACCCCGATTGAAACAGACTTAGAACAACTTGGAATTACAACAATGCTGTTTTCTTTCGATGCCGGGTTTCGCAGCTTACCCATGGGTGCATTGTGGGATGGTCAACAATTTTTAGCTGAGAAATATAACTATAGCTTAATTCCCAGTAGTAGTTTGATCAATACTGAGCATTCTAACTTAAATAATGCTAAAATATTAGTAATGGGAGCAAGTACTTTTGAAGAACAAAACCCATTACCTGCGGTTCCCATAGAAATTGATACTATACTTCAGCTTTGGCAAGGTCAATCCTTTTTAAACGAAGCCTTTACATTAGAAAACCTCAAAAATCAACGCCAGGAAAGTGATTTTTCTATTGTTCATTTAGCCACTCATGCAGACTTTCAAAGCGGCACATCTGATAATTCTTATATCCAACTGTGGGATCAGAAACTATCCCTAACTCAACTGCCGTTATTAAATTGGGGAAATCCTCCCGTTGAATTGCTGGTTTTGAGTGCTTGTCGCACTGCAATTGGGAACCGAGAAGCCGAATTAGGATTTGCTGGCTTAGCCTTACAATCAGGAGTTAAATCTGCGATTGCGAGTTTGTGGTATGTTAACGATCAAGGCACATTAGCCTTAATGAGTCAATTTTATGCTGATTTAAAACAAACCTCTATTAAAGCCGCTGCACTGCGACAGGCACAACTAGAAATGATTCGAGGAAATATTAGAATAGAGAATAATCAATTAATCACGAATGAGCAGACAATCACTTTACCGCCCGAATTCACAGAATTAGCCAATGAAGACCTGTCTCACCCTTATTATTGGGCAGGATTTACCGTAATTGGTACACCGTGGTAATCATACGCCCCTGATGATTATTGAGTTACAAAGCAAGAGATACAATCACTAAGATGATTCCAACTGACGGATAACCTAGAAATCACTGGAAAAAGGTAAAAATTTGGGATAATTGTCCGCAAAAATAGAGAATTCATTTAATTAGAACAATCACCGATTCTAACAAAAAATTTGCCAGAGTATCTGAAAAACAAGCACAAAAATACGTTGTCTATGAGATAGTCTAGAGTGGTAAAAAGTTATTTAGGACTGCTATAAGAGGCGTAAGTATCAAATAAAGCCCCAACGAAACTGCAAGTAATCCCAATAATCAAACAACCTTCAAAAGGATTTCCCCGGCCAAAAACCGCCAGAAACAGTAAAAGTTGGTGACTACAAACCTGACCCAAGGCAGCGAGTTGAGGTAGATGACCAATTAATATAAAACTAATCAATCCTCCGACCAACAGAAGAATCGGAGTCACAAAGCTGAGAACCATCGTCAGCAGCAACGAGCGGAAGAAATCAGAAAAAATACTCATCGGAATGGTTTAAAATAAAGTGGATCTACGATTAGCAGAAATATAGATTTGATGCATCAACTTCTAAGATAGAAGCGATCGCTCAGTTTTTACGCATCTGTGAGAAATCTTAAATTTATGTTCAAAAATGTTATTTAAGATTTGTAGATAAGCTTGTACTTTTTGTTGTTGTCTCATCTAAATAATCCTTTGAAAAAACCCCTCACTCAAACGAGCTTTAGAAAGTGGAGCCGACGACTTACCGCTGCTACGTTGTTAGGCGGACAGGTGTTGGTTCATTTAATCCAAGGTAAAATTCATCGCCGTAATACCCTGGAACAGATGGTTGCAGTCGGCCCTGGGTCTTTGCTAATTGCCCTGTTAACCGCTAGTTTTGTGGGGATGGTCTTTACCATTCAAGTCGCGCAAGAATTTCTCAGCTTAGGGGCTGTTAACTTTGTTGGAGGAGTTCTAGCATTATCTTTAGCGCGAGAATTAAGTCCCGTGTTAACTTCTGTAATTGTGGCTGGACGAGTTTGTTCTGCATTTGCCGCTGAGCTCGGAACTATGCAGGTAACAGAACAAATTGACGCGCTGTATATGCTAAAAACAGACCCTGTAGATTACCTGGTCATTCCTCGTGTGATTGCTTGTTGCCTGATGTTGCCCCTACTCACCATTATTTGCTTAGTGATAGGTTTAGCGGGAGGAATGTTAATTGCCGAAAACTTATACGAAATCTCTTACACAGTTTTTTTAGATTCTGTCCGGAATTTTCTCACAGTTTGGGATGTATGTAGTGGAGAGATTAAGTCGTTTATATTTGGTGGGGTGATTGCTGTGATTGGCACAAGTTGGGGACTGACGACTACCGGAGGAGCAAAAGGGGTAGGTCAATCAACCACAACTGCAGTTGTAACAGCGTTACTCTCAATTTTTATTCTGGATTTCTTTTTATCCTGGTTAATGTTTCAAGGCGCAGGGGGTGCTGTGCTGCAAGGAAGTTAACTTAAGCTGACTGCTAAATGAAGTCTGGGTGAGGTTTGGTAACATTAATAAACATCACAACTGACAGTCGTGCCAGTTATAGTGTTGAATTTATTAATTGAATCCCCCATGACGACATCACCATCAACGACTTCATCCCAGGAAACAGTAGAACTTTCACCCAGTTATGCTATTCCCATTATCCTCGTACTCGCCGCAATTCCCATACTTTTATTACAACCCTGGCTCGCCTTAATTATTGGCTTGTTTGGTGTCTTTCTTCTATTCCAAACCGTTACAATTCGCCTGCAGTTTACACCAACAGATTTGGATGTTTGTCGTTCCGGAAAATTAATCCGGCGTTTCCCTTATCAAGATTGGTTAAACTGGGAAATTTTTTGGTCTCCCATTCCCATTTTATTTTATTTTCGGGAGATTAAGAGTATCCACTTTTTACCGATTATATTTGATGCCAAAACCCTCCGGATTTGCCTAGAAAAATACTGCGGCGAAATCAAGAATAATCCGAATTAATAATCATCCTACTAGGGCTAGCGGGAAGGTCACTCAAATAAGCGACTTGAGTGAACAAAACTAGTCCTAGAAAATTTTAGTGCCTCAATTTCAATTGAACTAAAAATTTATCTAAACTATCCTGATTTATAGCTGCAATAGAGGAACATAATATCTAACGGGGCAAGCTTCAAAGGAGTGAAAAACAGCTCTTATTTGATTCTTGTATTACCCTGTATAATAAAGTTTTGCTCTCGTATTAACCCGCGATAGTTCAACTTTTACTGAATGATATAGGTAGAGATAGAGACTCGGATACACGGCTAAATTCTACTGGGATATTAGATGAAATAATCTCATATTTAAGTTTAGAAAACTTCCGGAAATCCAAGTTCTTACCTAGAAGTAAAAAATATCAGAAGTTATTCTGAAAACCCTCACATTTTAGCTGAGGGAAACTGATAGATTAGCAGTATCCTTATGATGCATCGCTAAATAATGTAAACCGTTTCAATCCTAAGAGAATTAATCTAATGGCACAGGACAAAACTCAAAACTTATTCACCGAAATTACTACAGAAGAATCCTCCACTGTTAATGGGGGTTGCTACTACGGTAGCTATGGTGGTTATCGTAAAGCAAGCTATGGTTATCGCCCTCGCTACTACAGCTATCGCCCTCGCTATTATAGCTATGGTTATGGCAGTGGTTACCGTCAAGCTAGCTATGGCTACGGTAGTAACTGCTACTAATGCCTAAATTGTGCTGGGATACCCTGGCACAACTGCAATAACTTGTTGATGTAAAAAACGCTGCAAGTTATAGTCTCATCCAGTCTGACTCAACCATCGAAATGCATCACTATTATTATTTATCTCTTCTCGAATTAGGGAATTAATCCAATGGCACAGGACAAAACTCAAAACCTATTTACTGAAATCACCACAGAAGAATCCTCCACTGTTAACGGTGGCTGTGGCTATTATAGTGGTTATCGTAGCTATGGATATCGTCAATCTAACTATGGTTATCGCCCTCGGTATAATAGCCGTCGTAGTTACTACAGCCCTCGTTACCGCAGTGCTTCCTATGGCTACGGTAGTAACTGCTACTAATGCGATTAATGCATAAAAAGTGCTGACATAACAGCATATTAATAGCATCCTTTAACTCGTTTCAAAAACCTGTTTCATCTATATTAGATGAGGCAGGTTAATTTTTTAATTCAGTTTCACTAAAATAATTAAAGTAGATTCTGCTGCAATTTCCGGTAGTCGTAAAGATAATAATGATTTTTTCCATTGAGAAAACCGAACGATTATGGGCGGTACACACGGCAAATTCGACGTTGCCGTTGCTATTTACGCATCGTTACAATGAAAACAAAGCAATAAATAAAGTTTGCTCTCATTTGAATTAACGTCGGAGGTAGCCAAAATGAATGGCTCAATTCGTATAGGTAACTTATTTGGTATCCCATTTTTTGTCAATGTGTCCTGGTTTATTGTCCTGGCTTTAATGACAATCAACTACGGAGGGAGTTTAGGTGCACAATTTCCTCAACTCGGAATTATTGGTGCATTTAGCCTAGGACTCATTGCTTCATTACTCCTATTTGCCTCTGTTCTGGCTCACGAATTGGGGCATAGTTTTGTCGCTATCCGGCAAGGAATTGATGTTAAATCCATTACCTTGTTTTTATTTGGTGGTTTAGCCAGTCTCGACAAAGAAGCAAAAACCCCTGGAGGTGCGTTTTCCATTGCCATCGCTGGGCCAGCGGTCAGTTTAGTTCTGTTTGCTGCTTTCAGCCTGCTATCAGCCAGTAACCTGGTTGCGGGGGCGGCAGGGGCAATAATTGGTTTACTGGCTTATATTAACCTAGCTTTGGGTGTATTTAACCTCATCCCCGGCTTACCCCTAGACGGCGGAAATGTCCTCAAAGCTGCTGTTTGGAAACTGACCGGAAACCCTCATAAAGGCGTTTTATTCGCCAGTCGCGTCGGTCAAGGGATTGGTTGGCTAGGAATTGGTATTGGTTTATTACCTGTTTTCCTTACCGGTAGTTTCCCCAATATTTGGACAATATTAATCGGTTTGTTTTTACTACGCAATGCTAAAGCGTTAACGTTTGATGCTAAATTGCGGAGTCAACTCTCCCAATGGACAGCCGCAGATGCGATTACAGCCGATAGTCCGATTGCTTCTGAAGAATTATCTTTACGAGAATTAGCCAACGAATATCTGATTGGTCACCCCAATATTCATCGAGTGTTTGTAACGAATTCTCAGGGACAATGGGTCGGTCAATTGAAAGTGAGTCAAACCCGACAAGTTCCCACCTCTCAGTGGCCGTTAGTGATGGTGAAAGAACTGATGCAACCCATCGATGAAATGATGACAGTTGATGCCGAACAATCTCTCTTAGATGTTGTTACACTGCTGGAAAAAGAACAAATTAACGAAGTTCCAGTCGTTAGAGAAGGAACAATCTTAGGACTGATTGAAAAAGCTTCAATTCGTCAATTGTTACAGCGTCAAGCACAGGTTCAACCCGCCTAACTTTAAAAAGATAGCCAAATATTAATAAGCATAGAAAACACAGAGAATAAGCCTTTGTGTTTTTTGTGGTAAATTCATTACTCCAGACTATCTTGACTATGATTAATTTCACCTTCCAGCGGTTGAAACTGAGTAGAAGGCTGAATTTGATAGGTAATTTCCGAAAGCCGAACAATTTCTGTTAACGGAGTGGTCGCTTCAGCAATCGCCGTTTGTTGTTCTAAGGCTTGGGTAGAGGTGAGGATATTACCAAGGCCATTAATAATATTTTTTAAATTTTCTCGCAGTCTCGTATCTCCTGTAAAATCGTCAATATCTGATGTTATTTTCTCTAAATTCTGTAAGGTAGAACGAGCAGAATCAATCGTTTCTTGTAATAAAATCAGGTTTTCTGGTGCATTGACGGTTTGAGTTAAATCTCTTAAATTTTCTGAGGCTTCTACTGCATTTTTAGAAAGCATTTCTAAATTTTCAATTAAGTTTCCTTGCTCGACTTTACCGACAATCGGACTGAGGTTATCAACAATCGTATTTAGTTCTTCTGTGGTTTGATTAATATTATCTAAAGTCGCAACTAAAGTCCCCCGATTATTAGCAATTAATTCATTAATTTGTGTACTAATTACAATAATTTCGCGAGCGGCTTCTTCCACCGAACGAGCAGAAACGACCGTCGCTTGCACGACATCATTTGTAGATTCTTGCAGGGTGGTTGACATCGTATTGAGTTCTGTTGAAAAAGTCGTAATTCCTATATCGACCGATTGACTTAAATCGTTAAGTTCGACAGTCGCTTGATCGACTAATTTCGACATTTTAGCCGCTAATATCGTAGCTTCTTTTGCCAGAATGCTGACCTCTGCCGCTGTCGTATTTATATTATTAAAAAAGTCAGGATTCGCATAAATTTCACTGAACTCAACCATCGATTCAATCAGTGTTTCTAAACTGGCACCGGGGTTTCCTTGTAAACGAGAATTGTGGCAGAGAACAGCTTCAGGGCAGTCTGGACTGAGGGGATCAATATCTGTGAGGTTTTGAGGTAAATCTGCTTGCGGAAAAATATCAACAAATCCTTCACTGAGTAATCCCGCTTGACTCGCCTGAATCACGACATTGCTAGGAATGACTAAGTCCGGTGGAGAGATTTCTAAGACGACATCAACCTGATTTGTCCCAGCATCAATCCCAATAATACGACCCACTTTAACCCCTCGATAACGCACCGGGGTTCCCATCTGCAGTCCTGCCGCACTCGGAAAAGTGACAATAACTTGATAAGTTTGACCCGCAAGACGAATGCCACGTAGCCAGAATACGACCATAGCAAATACGCCAAGTCCTAAAAGGGCTAGTAATCCAACAGAGCCTTCTCGAGTGGATCGCGATCGCATAAAATATTACCCACAGTGTTAACGAATTATACTGACTACTCTCTCATGAGTATGCAAGTGTTCTATCTACTTTCTATGATAACGACCTTGCTCACGGAGTTGATAGTTCAATCATTGATTATGAGTCATGACGCGCGATGTGCACCGATCACATACGCCAATCTGTTTAAAGTGGATTGTCCGATTGCGTCCACGCTCCTTTGCTGCATAAAGTGCTTGGTCTGCTCTGGCAATCAAATCAGTCGAAACTTCACTCGGGTCTGTGGTTGAATCAGCCTCACACAAATAGGTAGCAACTCCGATACTGGTTGTGATGTTGATTGGATTCAAGTCTATTTCTGATACCGCAATTCGCAGGCGTTGAGCAGCGATGATACTCTCCTCTACATCACAGTCCGGAAACAAAATAATGAACTCCTCTCCTCCGTAGCGGGCGACAAAATCATTCTGCCGTGTGGTAGCGTTGAGCGTCTTAGCAGTGGCTTGTAGGACTCTATCACCCATCTGATGACCGTATGAGTCATTGATGTTTTTGAAATGATCCAGATCAATCAGAGCAATAGAAAAATGCTCTACCTCTCGGAGTTGGGGTCAGAGCCTGCCCCTTTAGGGGTACTTTGTTCTCTAATATAGTGTTCTATAGCATCAATAGGCGCACCTCCACAGCTAATTGCAAAATAACTAGGACTCCATAGCGA
>JBARZE010000049.1:0-125295 GCA_049649525.1 Microcoleaceae cyanobacterium | reverse complement strand
ACGAAGGTTTCAGATCAATTTGTAATTGAATGGATTGCAATATTTAGTTGTAAAAAAGACCATGAGTAATCGGCTACAGATTATTAACCCTGAAAATTTATTCCACCTCAAAATAGTGGGAAATTATTTCCACAAGCTGATAATCTACAACTCCCCATTACATTAACCTAACCTCTATCTCACAAAATTAGGGAGTATTATTCAGTAATATTCTTAACTTAAATCCAGCCGGGAAACTAAACTTGATGTATCAACAATTTTTAGTTTATAAGTAATTTTACTTGACCAGATTTAATACTCAATATCATAATTGACTCTGATTCATTCAGTCAATAGTTTCATCAAAGCTTTACAATTTCATTTTTAACTAATTTAATTAGTGGCAATTAATTGGGAACTATGTTAATAATTTTATAAAAAAATAGAGACGCTCATCTCAGAACGTCTCTACAGTCAGGATTTATAATTTAATTAGCTGGCGAGATATTCCCGCACTTTGGCTTTGCGACGACGCAGATGGTTAAGGGCTTGGTTTTCTAATTGTCGCACTCGTTCTCGGCTGATATTCATTCGTACACCGACTTTCGAGAGAGACATTTCCTTACCATCGTCTAAACCATAACGTAGGTTTAAGACTTCCTGTTGTTGCGGAGTCAGTTCAGAAATTAAACTCTTGAGATCTTGGCGCAATAACTGATGAGTTACATAGTTATCAGCCGATGCATCTTCATCTTCTAAGAGATCTTGCAATTCTGTATCTTGATTATCCCCGACTCGTAAGTCAAGAGAAATGGGTTGACGAGAAGCCAATAAATATTCCCGAATTTGAGCGGGTTCTAGATCGAGGGCTTCGGCAATTTCCCCAGGTGTCGGGTTACGGCTATATTTCTGGAACAGTTCCCGCTGAACCCGTTTGATCTTGTTAAGTTTTTCGGTAATATGGATGGGAAGACGGATTGTACGGCCATTTTGAGCGATCGCACGGGTAATGGCTTGGCGTACCCACCAGTAAGCGTAGGTGGAGAATTTATAACCTCGGGTGGGGTCAAATTTCTCCACACCCCGTTCTAAGCCGAGAGTCCCTTCTTGAATGAGATCAAGAAATTCCATATTCCGCTTTTGGTATTTCTTGGCAATTGAAACCACCAGGCGCAGGTTGGCTTCGATCATTTTTTGCTTCGCCCGCCGTCCTTGCTTCAAATTCTGCTTGAGTTCGGCTTCGGTGCAGTTGAGTTGATCTGCCCATTGAGAGTGAGTCGGTTCTCGTTCCAATTGTTCGGTGAGTTCTTTCTTTGTTTCCAGCAATTGCATCATTTGCTGAACTTGCTTACCATAAATGATTTCTTCTTCTCGTGTTAATAAGGGAACACGACCTATTTCATGCAGATAAGTCCGAACAGTATCGGTAGAAATAGCAGAACGAGCACCCACTTTGGTAGATTTAGCTTTGTTTTGTGTTTTAGCAGTTGCCATAAGATTTAGAAAATATACTCCCATTACAGACTTAAAGTTGTAACCCGGCTTCCTACTCGGTTGGGAGTAGGTGAGGCCGATCGCTATTAAAATGCGATCGCAAGATATTCAGTTGTTGTAGAACGCTTGAGGTCTAGGATTTCAACTCTGTATTGCGTTAATGAGATAAACACCTCAATCGGATGAGTCCCCAACCTTTACCCCCTTCTTCTTCATCAGATCTCAATAAGTTTAGACGACAGGATCGGCTAATGAGTTCAATTAACGCGCTATCCAAAATGTTTGAGGGAACTGATGATTTTTTATAACAAAAACCCTTTATGGTTTTGCCCGCGATTTCCATCCTGAAACGAGGCTTCAACTCAGGATAATTCAAATCATATCTTCTTAATATTATTATGAAGGATAACCATAGAAAAAGTCAAGTATTTCATGAAAGGATTGTCAGGGTTGATAAGGATTGATCTATACACCTTATATAATGCCTTTTAATTAATCTGATTGGAATAAAAAAAGTTCAGAAATAACCGAACTTTATAGACTAGCTTTCCGAACAATTCAGCATTTTCGCTGAGTTTATAGAAAACATCTGCTTTTTTATAGATTTTTTGTCACATTAATTCTAAAATCCTAAATCATCCATTGCTGTTACTGCTGCTTCTAATACTTCTTCATCTGACTTTTGTTCCCAATCTGTTTCACCAATTTCACGATAGAAGGTTTCATCATAAGGACGAGTCCGAACCACCACAGGCATAGGGACTGCATGACCCAATACTAAAGCCTGTTGTTTAGAGTCGAGTTTAGACAAAACAGATCGTAAACTTTGACTGCCGGAAACCCCTGTAAAAATCGCATCAATATCCTTATCATCGTTGAGTAAAGCAGTGATCCTTGTACCAATTTGAGACATCACTTCTGAGTCAATTCCAGAAGGGCGTTGATCGACGACCAGTAGTGTGACAAAATACTTCCGCATCTCTCGTGCAATGGTTCCAAAGATAGTAGAGCGAACGATTGCCGGATCGAGGAAACGGTGGGCTTCTTCTATTGTAATCACTAATTGTTGCGGGCGATCGCAAGGATTTTTAGAGGCTAAAAAGTTCTCGGCTTTGCGGACATAAGCTTGGTGAATTCGGCGCGTCATCATGTTAGTGACGAGCATATAAGATAACATATCTGACTGAGAACCAAATTCAACAATAATGTGTTTACCCGCATCTAAACTTTGTAAGATTCGCTCTACATAATTATGAGGGCAACTGCCGCGCATATACTTCAAATTTTCCATCCGCAACAGTTTCCGTTGCAGAGACATAATTGACCCTTTGTGACCTCGTTTTTCCTCACAAAAGAGCTGAATTTCTTCATTGGTCATGTCTAAAAGTTGCCGTATCCAAGACTTGCCATATTCACCGCGAAGAATATTAGCACTATCTAAACTCGCCTCGGAAAGGTTTAACTCTCGTTGAACTAAAGAGAGATCTTCAACTTCAATTTGATCATAACTGAGATAGAGTTCTTGAGCATCTCGAATACCGCGCCGACGGGTAGATTGAGGATCGAGGGTATAAACTTCTACTTGTCCGGGAAATAGTTGCCGTAAACCTTTTACAGTATTAAAGTTTCTGCCTTCTGAAACCGCTTCCCAGCCATATTCAGAATGCATATCAAATATTAAGTTAACGGCGGCTCTTTTGCGGATAATCCCAGAAATTAATAGACGAGTCAGAAACGATTTTCCGGTACCCGATTTACCAAATACTCCGTTACTGCGTTCGACAAAACGGTCTAAATCTAAGCAAACCGGAACATCCATATCGATAGGTTGACCAATGGCAAAATTACGACGATGGGGATCATCTTCCCAACCGAAAATCTTCCGAAAATCTCGTTCACTTGCCTCATAAACCTGAGAAAAATGACTGGGAATTGTTTTGACCGGAAGTAGTTCGACTTCGCTATTGGTTTGAGCTTGAAAAGATGCTAAAGTTGATTGACCATTGGTTGATTCTGCTTGATTCGAGCGAGTTTTCGCCTCAAGTTGCTGACGCATTTCCGTCTTGGGTTCAAGAATGTTGAGCATCAACATCGGACTCAGTTCAATCGTGCCATAAGTGCTACCTCCGGATAGAACAGCTTGTAAGAAATCATCCTCAGGATGGGGGGGATTAGCAAATATCCTAGCACTAGCTGCACCCAGGGAAACATCCGTCAGAAGGCAGAAAAAATGCGATCGCACACCACGCACAACCAGAAACTTTCCCACACGCATATTTTCAACTGAAATATCAGGATTGAGTCGAACTTCTAATCCTTTTGTCAGAGAACCTTGAGTTACAGAACCGAGCGGTTTTTCCGATGTCATAAGCGTTGATCGTGCCCGATAGAATATTTCAATTTTTTAGTCTTTTTAAGGAGAATTCCTTTTGAAACTGACTAAATCTTGATTTATTGAAATAATGTATCATTTTGGAGAGACCTCTGCACAATAATTAAATCATTCACTTTGCTGATCTGCAGATCAGAAATAATAGTGATGAATACAGGAAGTTCAGACAATAGGCGGTAAATTTTATATTGATTTTAACATTGAGCCAATATTAGACTACAGTTGCTGTTTATCCTTTTCCGCAAAATCTGTATCTTCTAAGTTGACATTAGACAAAGACACTTGTTTAACAATGGTATCGGTGAGAATAGCGCCTGCAAGATTTGCCCCATCGAGATTAACCGCAAACAAAATTGCGCCGCTAAAATCAACCCCGCTTAAGTTTGCTCCGGCTAAATTGACCCGAATTAATTCTGCGTTTCTAAGGTTGGCATCAGCTAAATTAGCACCCTCTAAATTCGCCCCAGTTAGGTCAATTCCTCTTAGATCAGTATGGGCTAAATTCACCTGATTAAGGCTTGTTCGCGTTAAGTCTGCCCGTCGTAAATCGGCATAACTGAGATCGGATTGATCCAGATTTGCCCCGGTTAAATCGATCCCGCGTAAATCGGCAAATTTTAAATTAACTTGGTGTAAATTAGCGGAGGTTAAATTCGCTTGCCGCAGATCAATATTCTCTAAGTTCGCTTGTTGTAATCCCGCTTTTTTCAGAATCGCTCGGCTTAAATCTGCTGCTTTAAAATTAACCCATCTCAGGTTAGCTCCGCTCAAACAGGCACCACTGAGGTTTGTGTAACTGAGATCAACTTGACTTAAATTCACTCCAGCTAAATTAACATTCGCTGCAATTAAATACGCCCCTCCTTCCCTTAAATCGATGTTAGGAGAGAGACGAGTATTAGGATCATAAATTGCTTTTTCTAAGATAACTTCATTTAAATTCGCGGTTCTTAAATCAGCACTACTTAAATTTGCCCCGCTTAAATTTGCCCGCTCTAAGTTGACACCTGTTAAATTCGTATAAGATAGGTTCGCTCCCCTGAGATCTGCCCCCCTGAGATCTGCCCCCGTGAGATCCATACGGGAAAAATTAACGGCTTTGAGAACCACACTCGGAGCCAATAAATAAGCCCCTGCTTGTGTGGGATTAAACTCCTTCGGAAAAATAGTTCGGTTGGTATAAACTGCACCGTTTAATTGAGTATTAGTTAATTGCGCCCCTCTCAAGTCGGCTTCACTCAGATTTGTTCCGGTTAAATTAGCCCCGTCGAAGTTTGCACCGACTAAATTTGCCCCCCTGAGATAACATTGACTCAGATTAGCTTGTTTGAGTTCTGCCCCAACTAAGGCTGCTTCTGGGAGGTGTGCAGCGGTTAAATCTGCGGCGGTTAGGTTAACTAAGTTCATAAAAGCTTCGGTTAAATCAGCCATTCTCAGGTTCGCCCGCGTCAAATTGGCTTCAATTAAGTCTGCATAGGCTAAAATGGCATCGCTGAGATTAATCTCTGTTAGATTAATGCCTCGGAAGTTTGCCCCTTTGAGTTGTGTACCTGCTAAGTTTGCACCGATTAATTGTTCAGGGTTGGTGGTTAGGGGATTGAGGATATTATCAAGATCCATAATCAAGCATACGAGGGAAGCTAAAGAACTAGGGAAATCTAACCTGTTTATTTTAAGCGATTCTTTGTGATGTTACCCTCTGAGGATGTTTGAGAGTTGGGGGACTGAGTGAGAGGGAGAGGGAGTGACTTGGAGATAAAGGGGAGAGGGGAGATAGGGGAGATGAGAAGATAGGGGAGACTTGGAAGACTTGGGGGTAAAAAGTAATGAGTAATGAGTTATGAGTATAGATCTCTGTCTAGGGTCAAAAATCCTATTCATCATTCATCATTCATCATTTATGAACGTATTTCATATAAATACCCTGGGCTGATAAAATAAAGCCATTCTTTGATTAAAAGTTGCAATAATATTATGTCTTCTCAAACCGATTCAACTTCTCAAAATAATTTAGGTGCAGATGCTGTTGATAGCGCGATCGCCTCGGGTTTAGATCTTGATGGGACTCCGATTCCATCCGCGAAACTTGAGCTTTATCATCAAGTGATGGGACTCGAAGCGGGGCGACAACGGAGCGGTGTGAGTAATACAATGCGCTCAAGAATTGTACGAATTGGGGCGAAACATATTTCTCAAGCTGAACTGAATAAAATGTTATCAGATGCTGATTTTGCACCTTTGAAAGACAAAGAAATTGCTTTCTATTATGGTGGGAAATAATAGATTGATTTTTGATTTTTTTATCGGATACACTGAGAGAAAATAGTAAGATTCTAAAGTGTCTACAGTTGGATTATCATATACTTTAGAATAGGATTGCCAGCTTGCCGATTGCCCTTACGCCTGTTGCCTTAGTTCATAATGAAAATTAGTCAATTTCTTCATAGTGCAATTTTAGTTTCCGATCTCGATAAAGCTAATTATTTTTATGGCACAGTCCTGGAATTGCCTCAAGTTGAGCGCTCTTTAAAGTTTGCGGGGAGCTGGTATCAAATTGGAGCGTTTCAACTGCATTTAATTGAGGCTTCTCATGTGATTCGAGATAAAGTTAATGATGAGAAATGGGGACGAGATCGTCATTTGGCTTTTTCGATAGATGATATTGAAGCAGCGAAGCAACGGTTAGTTAAATATGATTATTCTTTTCAGATGAGTTCATCAGGGCGGGCTGCTTTATTTGTTGAAGATCCTGATGGTAATATTATTGAATTGAATCAAGTTTGATTGGCTTCTTGGTTGAGTTTTTAATAAGGTGAGTTAGGGAGAATAATAAATATGAAAATTATTGCTTATTCTTATACTAATCCTTTACTTGAGACCGCTCCTGATTCTATTGTTTGGGGTTGGGAAGTAGATAAGATCTATCAAGATTTAGGGGGGAGACAGCAACTACAACAATTATTAAAAGATTGCCGAATAGAACCTGTAGAATATCTGTTAATCCGAGGTTATGAAGAATTAGGAGATTCTCTGCCAGAAGTGAGTCGGTTTTTAACAGAGATAGAGATATTAAATATTAATATTGTTGCTATAGATTCTGATATTAATTCATCGAATAATCGAGTAAATAAATCGGATATTATTCAATTATTTACAGAGATTCAACAGCATCAAAGAAGTCGCCGCATTTGTGAAGGACATGCCCGTAATCGTTTGAAAGCGGCTCCTCCGCCGGGAAAAGCACCTTATGGTTATCGTCGAGGAAAGGATAAATATATTTTAGATCGCAGTACTGCACCTGTGGTAAAAGAATTTTTTGAACGATTTTTAATCTATGGTTCGTTACGCGGCTCGGTGCGATATTTAGAACAACGATACGGTAAAAAGATATCAGTAACCACTGGGAAAAGATGGTTAACGAATGCGGTTTATCGGGGAAATATACAGTATAAAAATGGTGATATTATTCCCAATACTCATATTCCAATTATTTCTAAAGACGAAGCGGCACAAATAGATCGACTATTACGACGGAATCAAAGAATGCCCCCTAAAACTGCAAGCGCACCTCGTTCTTTGGCGGGTTTAGTTGTATGTGGGGAGTGTAATTGTTCGATGACGGTTTCACGGGTAACGGCTTATCGAAAACCCCAAGAATATCTCTATCTTCGCCCAATGAATTGTCCTCAACAACCCCAATGTAAGGCTTTATCTTACAATCAAGTTTTAGAGACAACTATTACACGTATTTGTCAAGATTTACCCCAGGCGGTGGCTAATTTAGAATTGCCTAATCTCAATACAGTTCAAACGGGAATAAAAGCAGAAATTGCGAATAAAAATAATATTTTAGAACAAATTCCACAGTTAATTGCAACTCATATTTTAGATGAAGAAACAGCACAATTTCGAGTGTATAAGCTACGGACAGAAATTGCGGCTTTACAAGAAAAATTAGCACAATTTCCCCCGGTTAACTTAAAAGAAACAGCCCAAGCTGTGTCTATTCCTCAATTCTGGTTAGATCTAACAGAAACAGAACGACGATTTTATTTTCGGGAATTTATTCGACAAATTGAGATTACCCGAAATCAGCCAGATTGGCAGTTAAAAATTAACTTTATTTTTTAGATATATTCTGATAAACTCTATTGTAGAGACGCTCTCGTTAAACGCCCCTACAACAGATTAACCGCGAGTTAATTTAATGTGATCCATGATCCGCTTTTTACGTTCATCAGAATTCATCAACCCCATAGAAGAAGTGGGAGTTTCATTAAACTTACCAAGACTCCGGGCAAGATGTTCTTTTCTCTTCTGTTTTTCTTGTTCTGAACTGGCCATAATGATCTAAATTGAATGGAGTAGATAAGTAATTGTCCGTCTTCTATTTTCGTACAAATTGGCAACATTTCACAGCATAAATTTATAGCATTCTAAACGATAGCGACAAAATCGTTAGCCCCAATGAAAGCAGCATCAACGCCTTCGAGAATTGCGATCAATTCATTGTTGCTGGTCAGCCGGATTGTGGTAGAATTATTTTCAGAAGCGATGCTAAGCTGATCGAATGTCATCCCAGAAGTTAAACCGAGTAGATCAACCGTATCTTCAAAATCGGTAATGATATCACCGCCGTTCGTCAGTAGGAAAGTATCAACCCCCTCTCCCCCAGTTAAGGTATCAATCCCAACATCTCCACTGATAAAGTCATTCCCGCTTCCCCCAGAAAGACTATCCGACTCTTGACCCCCGTAGAGAAAGTCATCTCCTTGACAACCCGTGAGGGTATCAACTCCTAAGTTACCAAATAAGTTGTCATTGCCTTCGCCACCGCAGAGAATATCATTCTCTTTCCCGCCATAAATTGTATCATTTCCGGCTCCCCCCTGAACGGAATCATTGGCAATATTACCAAATAGTAAATCATTGTCGTCTCCACCATCAAGACTGTCATCACCCACGCCGCCAAACAGGGTATCATCTCCTCGATCGCCGAAGACTAAATCTAAGTTATCGTTACCAAATAATAAGTCATTGCCTTCGCCGCCACTAATACTGTCGTTACCCACATCACCCCAAATATGGTCATTTCCCCCTTCTCCAAATAGGATATCATTGTCTTTTCCTGCATACAGGGTATCAAGGCCACTACCGCCATTGAGGAAATCATTACCGCTATTGCCAAACAGAATATCATTACCAATTTGCGCTTCAATATTATCATCCCCCGCCAGACCAATAAGAGAGTCATTACCCCCAAAGCCATTGATAGCGTCATTATTTGCAGTCCCCAACAACGTATCATTCCCTGAAGTACCATTTTGAGAGGTTTGAGGGATATTAATTTGACGACTAACATTGAGGTCTAAACTGGGAAAGGGTTCACACGAACAGTCATCGTCATCATCAGGTGTTGGTGTGGGTGTTGGTGTTGGCGTGGGTGTGGGTTCGGGAGTTGGAGTCGGTTCGGGTTCGGGAGTTGGAGTGGGTTCGGGTGTAGGTTCGGGTTCAACACCAAATTCATAAGAACCACTATCAAATTCTATAGTACCACTATTATTTCCATCAAGAGGACGGGTTTGACGGCGTTGGTCTGTGGGTAAATTAACCGTGACTCCAGCATCAATAGCGGGACTGCCTTCGAGTAAGGGACGAACCAATACCCCGTTAATATTTTGTAAATCTCCCAATAGCGGGTCAGTTAAAGTGATATTAGCAGTTGCTGTAATATCATCTAGCTTCTCCACAGATTGAAAATTACCACCCCCATCGTTAAACTGAATTCTAGTATGATTGGCAATCGATTCGGGTTGACCGCCATTATTACCTCTGTTATACGCCAGAATTGTATTGGTCAGAGTGGTGTTAGAACTTCCACCCGAGAAACCACCCCCCTGAGATGCGGCGAAGTTATCAGCGATAGTCGTATTAATAATAGTATTTGGGTTAGAACCGTTATTGAGGCTAATTGCGCCCCCTAAGCCAGCGGTTCCATCTGCGGACTCGGCGCGGTTTTCTGTGAATGTACTATTAGTCAGGGTTAAACGGCCATCGCTACCGACCCATAAACCGCCTCCTTGGTTATGAGAACGATTATTAGCAAAGGTGGTATTGTTGAGGGTAAATTCCCCATTATCTTGACGAATTCCACCCCCTAAAGCAGTGCCGCCACCGTCAGGAATCACTGTATTGTTAATAATCGTACTATTTTCAACAATCGTTTTGTCAGCAGAATAGGTAAATAGAAACATTGCGCCCCCTTTACCCGCTGCGGTGTTTCCTTCAAAAAAACTATTACGAATGGCAATCAGTCCGCCATTGGGGCCGGGGCCACCTGTCGGGCCAGAACTATTTGCGCCATCAGTGAATATTGCCCCTCCCGCGCCTTGAAACCCCCCGCTGCCATTTGAAACTGACCCCCCGGAAGTAGAATCATTATTAATAAATCTGGAATTTTCAATTGTTAAATCACCTAAAAGATGATTAATTGCGCCGCCGTTACTACCTTTATTATTGATAAATTCACTATCCGTAACTGTTAAACTACCGCCGCTTTCTGTTGCAATAGCACCTCCGCCTCTGGAGTTTCCTTCTATAGACCCATTATTATTCTCAAACTTACTATTAATAATCACTGTGTTACTTTGAAAGGCACTGAGAATGCCACCTGCATAATCAGCGATATTATTTCTCAGTTCACTATTTTCTAAGGTTAAATTGGTGCGGTTATCCATATAAATACCGCCGCCTGCTCCCGCTTCTCCCTCTCCGGTTACTTTACCATCGGCGATAATCAGATTTTTCAGAATAATATTAGTTGGGTTACGAGCTGCATCTTTCTGAATATTAAAAACTCGTGAATTTTGATTTCCACTGATGACGATACCAGATGCGTTTTCACCTGATATTGTCAAATCTTTATCAATTACTAGCTCTCCACTGCTCAAAGTAATAGTTTGAGAGTTTAAGCTAGAGTTAAATTGAATAATATCTCCAGATTGAGCATTAGCGATTGTTGCTCTTAACGAACCTGCTCCAGAATCACTAGTATTAGTAACAAAAAAAGTATTGCCAGTCATTAGAAAGTTTTGTATTAATCTCTAATTAGGCTTACTTCATTAAATGTTTAGATCCGGAATATTAATTAAAATGAAAATAAGATAGATTTATAAATATAGCAAAATATAACTTACTTTCTATAAAAGATAAGCAATTGAATCAGATCTATTTTCTATTTGAGACGATTATAATTTTAAAATCATTACAACTAAAATCATTAATGACACTTCTCTAAACGCCACAGTTATATCATCCCTGATGCCGCTAAAAATAGAGAATGAATCTGAAACAAAGCCAGTATTATTTTGATTTAATTATTTTAATGCAGAATCATTTTATGTTTTCCAAGAGTTAAATGATGGTAGATACTTCCTGGGAAACCAATAAAGATAGTATGAATTTGAGGATAAAAAATGGGTTAGCAGTAAAAAGGTTGGCACTTATCCCTACTAATGAGGTTAAATGCCAATCCTATGGTGACTCATCCATCGACTACAGGAGCTTATTACAAAAGCCTTATCTCAAATTAGACTAGCTGTTTAAGTCCTTAATCTATTAATAACAGAATACTACCAGACATTACATCAGAGAATATACGGAATTTTAGTTTCACAATTTAGACAAGCACTCATCCGTAATTTTGCTAGGAAGTAAATTGAATAAAAAATTAGTATAAAAATATAGCGTTATTTCTGCTTTAAAATAACCAAAGTAATATCATCAAATACTTTTTGTTGATCGATATATTGCTGAATATCTTCAAATACGATTTGTTTGATGTGCCAGACGGGATATTGGCGATGATTTTGAACTAACTGACATAATCGTTGTAAACCATATTGTTCATGATTCATATTCTCAGATTCTGTAATTCCGTCAGTATAAAGAACGACTAAATCCCCTGTATTTAAATAAACTTCAGTTTGAGAAATAAACTCGGAAATTTCGGCATCAAGTCCGATGGGAAAACCTAAATCTATTGTGTCAATTTGTTCGATTTCTCCGGTATTGCGAACAATAATGACTTCTTCATGTTGACCACTAATCTTGAGAACTTTATTATGATATTCTAAAACAGATAAACTCATGGATTTTTGTGAATTAATCCGTTGTAAGTTACCATAAATTGCATGATTTAAAATATCTAAAAATTGAACCGGATCGGAAACTTTACTTTCTAATAATGTTCTAATTGCCATCTGTACCATAATCATTAATAAACCACTTTCTAAGCCGTGTCCTGTCACATCTCCAATTGCAATCATAATTCTGTCTTGATTTTTTAAAATATCATAATAATCTCCGCCAATTTCATCAGCCGGTTCAATCATTCCTGTAATTTCTAATTCTTCAATTAATTTCAGTTCAGAATTATTAGGTAAAACCATACGTTGTAACCGTTGAATAATCTCAATTTCTGCTGATAATCTTAGGTTTTCTTCCCTTAAATGAGATAAATTTAAATGAGTCCGAATTCGTGCTAAAAGTTCATCTTTAGAAATAGGCTTTGTTAAGTAATCATTCGCACCCACTTCTAAACCTGCTACAATATCTTTCACTTGAGTTTTTGCTGTTAACAACAAAATAGGAAGTTCTGTTGCGGGAAAACTTTCTCGTAACTTCTGCGTGACTTCATACCCTGTCATTTTCGGCATCATGACATCCAATAAAATAATATCGGGCTCTAGTCCTTGCTGAATCATTTCTAGTGCTTCTTCTCCATTTGTCGCTCGAATTATAGAGTAATTTTGCAAAGATAAATTATTAACTAATACTTGTAAATTGATCGGCTCGTCATCAACAATCAAAACAGTTATATTGGAATAATCTTCTTTTAGTTTTAATATTTTTTTATCAGAGTCTGCTGGAGATTGAATCGATTTAATATTACTATAATCGCTAGATTTTAAAACTTTAATTGAAGATGAATTTTGCTTAATAGTTTGAGATGCAATTGGTAAAGTAAAACTAAATTGAGAACCTTGACCAACAGTTGATTTTACCTTGACTTTCCCACCATGTAACTCTACTAATTGTTTTGTAATTGCCAGTCCCAGTCCAGTTCCCGAATATTGACGTTTTTCTGAACCTTCGACTTGTTCAAATGCATCAAAAATTTGTTCTAATTTATCTGAAGGAATACCAATTCCTGTATCAGAAACTATAACTTCTATAAAATTGTCATCTGATGAATGATTAATTAAATTTGTACTAATTTCTACTGTTCCGGAAGAGGTAAACTTAATGGCATTTCCGACTAAATTATATAAAATTTGTTGTAAACGATTTTCATCTCCCAAAGCCAAAGTAAAATTTTCTGGAACGTGATTAATTAATTGTAAGTTTTTATCAATCACTAAAGGATGACATAAGGTTAAAATAACATCAATAATGGCTCGTAAATCAACCGCTTTCAGTTTAAGTTCTAATTTATGATGTCTGAGTTTAGAAAAATCAAGAATATCATTCACAAGCTGAGAGAGTCGATGACCACTATTAACAATCATTGCTAAATTCGCACAAGTTTTAGCAGAGAGTTTACCTGTTGCGCCTTCAATTAATGATTCGGCAATGCCAATAATTCCATTTAACGGTGTCCGTAACTCATGAGATGTATTCGCTAAAAATTCATCTTTGAGTTGGTCAAGGTGTTGTAACTCTTCATTTTTGTTCTCTAATGTTTCAAAATATATTTTAAGCTGTTGAGTCATTTTATTAAAAGCAGTTGCTAGTTCTCCCACCTCATCTTCACGCTCAATATTTACAGTTTCTTGCCATTTTCCTTGAGCAATCTTTTTAGCAGATTGATTCAGATCAAAAATGGGCTTTGTGACCCAGCGTGCTGTTAAAATACCTGTTATAATTGCAATAATCAGCGCAACTAAACAGAGAATGATTGTATTGCGAGTATTTTGATTAATGTATGCCATGAAATCTGATTCTGGAATCACAATCACCATCAACCAATCCAAACCTCGACCATCTTGTAGGGGATTAACGGTAACAATTTGACGACCTGAAATAGAAGTATTTTTTGAAGTGTTTTTCGCAATATCAAATTTAAATTGAGTGAATTGATTAATTTGCTGATAACCACCCGAATGTTTTAATAAAAATTGAGCTGTGAATTGAACTAAGCCATTTCGGCTCTCAACGGCTTTGAGACGCTGCTGTCTTCCGTCTGTATTAATAAATGGCGGCTCGTTAATTGAGCTGGCGACAATTTCACCTTGTCTATCAATGATAAATGCTAATCCTGATGGACTAATTTTTATACTTTGTAAAAATTGACTCAATTGTTCGAGAGTTAAGTCAATTCCCATCACCCCTTGAAGCTGATTTGTGGTATCATAAATAGGGACAGAAGGAGTAATTCCTAAAACGGGAGAAGCAGCAAATAGATAAACATTAGACCAAGTCGGTTGACCTGCTGCAACCGCTGCTTGATACCAAGGTCTTTCACGAGGATCATACTCATCTATTTTTTGCAGTTCAACAACATTACCTTCTTCATCAAGTTGATAAATTTCTCGTTGAAATCCGGTAAATTGATCGCGGACATGAAATAAAGCAGGATCTTCATTTTTAATATATAAAAAGTTCCCTGCCCGATCGCCATAATAAAGCGTTGTGACGCGATCGCTAATTTGAGTTTGATGCCAAAAATAAGACTGAAGTTGATTAAAATCATTGACATCAAGATTACCTGATTCTACAGCAGCAACATTCATTTGCAGAAACAAATGAGCCACATCGGCAAAGCTTTCAAACCGTTCTTCAATGCGATCGCTGACTTCCTCGCTGAGTTGAGCGATCAGTTGATTGACTGCCACAGAGCCATTACGGAAAGACAACCATCCCGTCAACCCAACTGCTCCAATAATTTGTACGATAAACTGAAGCGTGATTACGGTTCGCAGGGGTAGCCTTCTTAGGAGTTTAGCTGCAATCGGATTAAGGGTTTTAATCAGCATGGGGTATAGCCTGGATGGGTGAGTATCCTGATGAGTTACCATTCTTTCAACTGAACTCAGGGTTGATCAGGACGTTACCCACCAATGGGACGATAAATATATCGCCAATTGAAGTATATAGTGGGTTGGGTGTATGTTGTTCTATGTTATGCGATGTTTTTAATCATTCCCAAAGGATCAAAGCTGTAAATTATGCTGAGCAATTAGAATCATCTGATCCTCAGTATTAAATGTATATTGACTCGGATTGACTTGAAATTGACCTTGACCCTGATCTACGGCAATTAAAATCGCGTTATAAGTTTGTTTTAATTCTAAGAATAGCTCTAAAAAACTTTTCCCAACCCATTCAGGTTTCACCGGAATTCGATAAAAATTATTGCCGCCTTCATAAGTTAAGAGTTCTGTAAATACCCCCATTAATCCATGATTTAAAGCCACCTGAGCCAGTAAAAAAGCGCTTTGTTCTTGGCTGACAACATAAGCATTGACTCGTCCTAAAGCGAGATGAGAGGAATATTCTCGATTAATCAGTTCAGCGCAAGTATAAATATTTGGGTTTAATTTTTCTGCGGTTAATGCAGCTAAAATTGTTCTGGCATCTGCGTCTTGATCGCTGCGTCCATGACTTTTATCGGATAAAATAATACAGGTTTCCGCACGACGAACCCCCGCTTTTTCTAATACAGTGACTTTAGTAAAATCATCTTTTAAAAAAATCACATTTTGTTTTAACTCAGGGTCAATAATAGTATGTTTATCATCAACAAAAGCAATCACAACAACTGGCTTTTCTCTGGTTTTTCCAGCGGCTCTATATTCTCGAACAATAATTTCTGCTTTGCGATTCCAACCACAAACAATTGTATGTCCTGTTAACTGTTCTAATTCCATTGATGCATTTTCTGTCCGTAAACGTTCTACCATAAAAGCAGATACAGTCCCTGTGAATACCACAAATAGTGTCATGTGCATACATATCAATAACACCGTGATGATTCGCCCACCTAAAGATCCCAAAGGTTCTGGAATCGGTTCTCCAGAAAACAATGAATAAATACTAAACCAAAACGCTTCCCCGAATGTAGTTAAATCAGAATTTTGATCGCGTTCAAATCCGAGTATAGCGATGCTACTTACAATCAAAGCGACTACAAGTAGTTCAAGAATCAGTACATATTCTGGAGTGAGTCGTCTAATTCTGAGGGGAATCTGACGAGTGTAGCGTATCAGAAGATGAAATAATCGAATAATTCTCAGCAGTCGTAAGAAACGAATCCCCCGAGGTAAACCCAGAATTTGTAATAACGGCACAACCGCTAGCCAATCTAGCCAATAATTACGCCAAAAACGGACAGTATTGGGGGCGACAATCCAATGTAAAACTAACTCAATGACAAATAACCCACTAATAATTTGCTGGATTATTTCCAAAGTCAACCACTCAGGGGTGCGAATTGGAAAAGTGAGTTCAATAAATGTCAGTAAAATGGAGACTGTAATTAAACAACCCACCGTCAAATCAGTAATAGGGTGATGCAAGCCCTGTTTTAACTTCTGCCGCCATGCTCTAAAATGAGGTGGATCTTGGCTTGGATTATTTGACAATCCCATGCTGACACGCCTAAAACCTGTTCGGCTTTAGTGTACTACTATTAGCTAAATGCTTAACTCGGGGACTATAATTATTTTGAGAATCAGTGACTATTATTGCTGAGTTTGTCGCTTGTATTCTTGCTGACGATTAAACTCAACCTGTTGATCGCTTAACACTTGAGACGCGAGAGGGGGTCGCATATCCCATTGTGCCTCAGCCAGTAACACCAGTGTACCCGCCATAATCAACCCGGTAATCAAAAACTGCCACTGGGGAATATAAGTACACAGCCCAATTGCCGCTAAATGAATCATTCCCGCTACGATAAAAGCCCGCGATCCTAAGCCAAATCCTGTCGCAATATAACCAAAAACACATAAAATTAACCACAGAGGACATAAGTTCGGCAGAATCCAAGTCCATCCCCAAAAGATACCCAGATTTGTTAATCCGACTCCGGCAAACATCAACAAAGCCCAGCAGCTTAATAACCATCTCATCCCTTCAATCCAAACCCAGTAACGGGTGAGCAACACCATCGCCAATGTACCCGCAATACTGAGTACAGACCACCAGTACGCTTGAGTCAGCCAGCTAATGGGAACAAACTGGGCAACAGCAAAGATAATTAGAGTAATGAAACCCCAGAGTAAACAAGCCTGGTCAATTCGGGTATAAAACCCTGAAAATAGGGTAATATCGCCGATTTTCCAATTGATTTTGAGTAAGCCTTCGATATCTTGAACGTCTAAATGTGATTGTTTGATACGAAAAATTGGTTTCGCTGGATGAGAGAATGTCATTTAAACTAGATTATTTTAATTAAAGTATGGAATATATTAAGTTAATACCAGTTTACAAAATTTAATAAAACAAAGCAAATTTTTTCATAATGATTTTATTTTTTTAGTCATGAGCAGTATCGCCTGAAACTCAAACAGAGCAGGTAATGGAGACGTTGAGTTGAGTAGATAAATTATCGCTTAAATCATTGGAGTGAAGCTGTAACTATCGTTACGTTTGGTCGAGAGAGAGTATAGGAAGCACAATAGGCACGGAGGAGACAGAGAAGTTTTGTGATGTATTGTTACAAAATAAAAAGGGCCAACTGTGTTAATTGACCCTGGTTTGATTAAAATAGATTGAGTGAGTTGATGGTTTAGACGCGAATTTGAGCTGAACTGACGGCTGTAATTGCTTCAACTAAACTGCGAACCGCTGCCACCATTGCCACTTCGTTATTCAGGCGGTTAATGGCAGATCCGACACCGACACCTGCGGCCCCGGCTGCGATCGCCATGGGTGCAGTAATATTAGAAATACCAGATGCACATAATACAGGTACAGAAACCGCGCGAGAAATTTCAGAGGCAGCGGCTAAGGTGGGGGCAGCTTTTTCAATTAACCCCAATGTTCCAGCATGACGAGGTTCGGCGCTAGTTCCCCCTTCTGTTTGGATGATATCTGCGCCTGCTGCGACTAATTCAGTTGCTAACTGTACCTGTTCGTCAAGTTCTAAGATATGGGGAACCGTAACAGATAAAGTAATTTCAGGTAATAATGCTCGAGTTTCATGGGTGAGTTGTAGGACTTCTTCCGCTTCAAACCGCCGCCCTTCAGCATAAAACGCATCAAAGTTACCAATTTCAATTAAATCTGCCCCAGCTTCGACACAGGGTACAAACTTAGCCGCTTCAACGGCAGAAACACAGATGGGTTTAGGGGTTAAATTACGAACAATTTTAACTAAATTGGGATCAGCGGCGATATCGACAAACGTGGCACCACCTTGGGTAGCAGCTTTAACTGTTGCGGTGACACGCTCAACGTCAAAATTCATCAAACCGCTGATCACTTTCAGGGCTTTTCCTTGGTTAAGCGCCTGTTGTAGAGTCAAATTTAAGGTCATATTGATTAACTTAATATTTCGGTACAGGGTATTTTACCGTAAACCGACCGCTGAGTTTTACCGTAGTGCATCATTGACGCACCCTACTGCTGTCTGAAATATGATCTGACGGGAAATAAATCTGTCAGCCTGTGGTGAAAACATTTATTTACAGTAAATATTTCATTCATTCAAGATATACAGATTCAAGTCTTTTTTGGCATCAATATCAAACTTTAAACCAATTTCCATTTCTTCCTCTATATACTCAGTCCTACCTACCGATTTTTCATCAATTTTAATACTTTTTACAATAGCAGGTTTGCACCAGGCAATATTTTCATTAACAAGAAATAATGGTAATTCAATACTTAATGATATCTTGCTGACTCTAGCAACTCCAGCTTGCGGTTTTTTAAACCACTCAGTAATTTTTCCTATATATTTTGCTTTGCCAATTTTGGCTTTTTTTTCAATTACCTTATAGGTAAACAAATCAGTCAATGCTTGACATATACTTTCTGTGAAAGTGCATAATTCTAGTAGAGCATTAAATCCCAAAGAGTTATCTATTGAAGTCGTGTGCGCTGCGTCATTGCGATAAACAATTAATTCGTTCAATTCGCCTTCTGCCGTATTCTGGCTTCCTTGAGCTACAAAATCTCTAATCGCTGTATGTTGCTCTATCCATAACCAACTATCGTTAATCCCAGCATCGGCAAGTAATTTATTTAAAGTATCTTTGCGTAAATTTTGCTCGTGAAATAGAAAAGCATCGGCTAAAAGTTCATAGCTGCCAGAGTTATCAATCCCAGAATGCAAACTATTAACTACGTCCTCAAATGAAAGATGTTTGTATCTTTTTTTGTTCAGATCTATTAGCAATCTACCTGCGCCTAGCTGGTGAGTCTTTGTAATTATCTCTTCTAAATCGTTATAGTTTGGACAAATTTCAGGTAATAATGATAACCAATCTCTAATTAAGTCTTCTACAAAATTTTCATAGATGGCATATAGTTTTGTGACAGCAGCACAGTGATCGTAGATTTTCCAGTCTCTCGGCTTAGGAATATCTTTTTGAATTAAATCTAATAATTGCTGACAATCAATTGATTGCTGTTGAACATTTTTATAACCAAAAATAACTTTTCTTATATTTTCGTTTGTTTGAATTACAGAGCGAACAGTAGATATGTTGTCTTCTGCTCTTCGCAAAAGCTTTTGAAAAATTACCATTTATTCTGCAATTACCTGGGATAGCATCTGATCGAATAACTTGATTCTTTGCTGTAAATCTCCTTTAGTTCTTCCGGCTCCGGTAAATAGCTTCTTCTTATCTTCTTCTAATAACTGTTTAGTTGCTTCTATTACTTTTTCTTTATTTTGAATTAATAGATCCGCTTCGTCAAGATGCCTACTAATTCCTACCATTACCGCATCGTAAAATGCTTTGTAAGATTTATCTTTCCAGCTATCAGTTTTTGGATCGTATGGTTTAAATAGTTTTTCTTGGTAAATTTCGCTGGCAGTCTTTATAGTATCGATAAATATTTTTCTCAAAATATCTATATCTGTGTCGTCAAAACTTAGGCTTTTAATCATGTACAAATTAAGAAAACCTTCTATTCCTCCGCGAAACTCTTCATAATGGCGAAAAGCGAAGAAGCGCAGAACTAATTCTACATCTTCCATCTTTTTATAAAGATTATTGTTTCTTAGTTCATCTGGTTTTTGAATTGGAATATCCCAAGCTTCAGCAAAAGTATTATTACTGGCTAGTTCAAACAATAATGAATTAAACTTTCCTGAATATATACAGTTACGTATCTCTTGCTTACTTAGAGAAACCCCACCAGTATTTAATCTTTCAAAAGTAACTTGTTTTAAGAAAAAAGCTTCTTCAGAATTTTGCGTAGATTCAGTAATTAAAACGATAGATGATATGGCTCTGCGATCAATTCCTGCCTTAATTTTATCTGGAAGTTGTTGATATGTACGACCATTTAATTCTGGCCATAACTCAAGACCAGTTAGTTCTAAATCATTGTTGTAAAAATATTTAATTGCGGTAATTCTTTGCTGTCCATCCATAACCTCATATGAATTATATTCTGTTTCATAGAGAATAATTGGTGGCACAGGAATATTAATTAAGAATGATTCAATAAGCTGCGATTGTTTTTGTTTATCCCAGCGCAGTCTTCGTTGATAAAATGGACTCAAATCCATATAATTTGGTCTTTTAAGAGAATCAGCGAAACTGGGTAGCTTCTCTCGATTCATCTCCGTCAGAATTCTCTGCTGTCCTTTTTCATATTTAGCATTGATTTCTTGGTCTGTGAGATTTGAACTACCATTTTTAGACGGCAGTCTCTCCCACATCACTTTTTCTGCTGGAGCAATTAACATTGATACCAAGGCTCTTGATAGCTATAAGACTACAATATTCTATCTATATATAGACTAACTTATTTTCTAATTTGATTACTACAGTGATGATAACTATTTTGTCCATATCCGGGCAACATTGGCATTGGGTGAGTTAGGCAAACAATCTGATAAAATTTTTCCTAGAATGCTTCAATGGTTAGAACAACATCAAGATTCTGAATATGTCGGTAGTGGTATTGATGTATTGTGGGATTTGATTGCAGAAGAATAGCTTATCGGGGGCAAATCACAATCTTAGACAAACTCAATATTTTCATACAAATCGCTAATCTTAATTTCAAATTCAAAAGAATTAAAAGATAAATTCATATTCTCATCCCGATATTCCGTTAATAACCATTGATTTACTGCTGTTTTAACGTAATGTTCCACATAAACCTGATATTGATCGATTAAGAGATATTCTTTAAAATTTGGCAATGTTCGATAAGCGGTAAACTTTTCGCTACGGTCATAATTTTGTGTCGATTTAGACAGAACTTCCGCAATTAAATAAGGATTAACCACCGTATCTTTACGCCCCGTTTGCAATTCTAATGGCTTCGGCGTGACCATCACATCCGAATAAGTATACACGCTAACTTCTGGAATCCACAGCCGTTGATCGACATGAAATACCTCATAAGGTTTATGTTTAAGAGCGAGGCGTAATACAATATAAAGATTACCAGAAATATCATTATGATTGGGTGTTCCGCCTGTCATTTGAATAATCTCTCCGTTGCGATATTCATTGCGTGTTTCTGCGGCAATTTCTAGTTCTAAATATTCTTCAACGGTGTAAGTTTTCTTCTCAGTTTGAACAATCATAAATGATACCTCTGAGGTTTTCTTGGCAATAGATTTCTGTACGGGCGCATGCAATGCACCCCTACCTGACTCACCATCCCCAAGTGCCTACACCCCCTTTAAATGGCCCGACAATATCGGATGTGATCCATCCACCGTAAAAGTCACCTGTTTGCGACTGAACTTTTTCTCCATCGACATAACAGGCTTCCATTCGACTGGGATAAAATGCGACATAATTCTCAATACCCGCAAAAGCCGGAGTCGGACTGGGATAATACCAGGCAACATTCACTTCTTCTTTGTCTCCTACCTTCAGCGTATAGTAGGCGGCTTGCCCTTTCCACTCACAGTAACTGCCTTTAGGGGTTGAAATGAGATATTCCATTTTGATATCTTCTGGCGGAATATAGTAAGAGGGCGGATGAGAGGTTTCTAATACCCGTTTGGCAGCGTGGGTATCTGCGATCGCAATACCATTAAAAATAATCTGAATATGTTTATTTGTCTCTTCTAAGCGGGGAGGCCGGGGATAATCCCAAACAGATTCTTGTCCGGGGCCGGGTGGAATTCGACGATTATTCACAAAATTTAAATAATAATTATAAAGAAATTCTTTTGAATTATAAACGATTCCAGCCTTGGTTCTCAATGGTGAGGGGAAGTGCTAGAATAATCAATCACTCATTATATTAATCCGACCATTCGATGAAGGCTTGTGTTTTTTGGCGCAAGCAGAAACGATTACAAGTTATCTAGGATGTTAACTTCCTGCCTCAAATTGCTATGCTAAATCCAAATCTGGATAACATTGAATTAACTCAAGAAGAATACGAACGCTATTCCCGTCACCTGATTTTACCTGAAGTTGGGTTAGCGGGTCAGAAACGCCTGAAAGCAGCCAGTGTATTGTGTATTGGTACAGGCGGACTGGGTGCACCGTTGCTGTTGTATTTGGCCGCAGCGGGTATCGGACGCATCGGAATTGTTGATTTTGATATCGTTGATAGTTCCAATTTACAACGACAAGTGATTCACGGTACATCCTGGGTGGGTAAGCCGAAAATTGAATCAGCCAAAAACCGCATTCATGAAATTAACCCCCATTGTCAAGTAGACTTATACAACACTCGCCTCAGTTCTGAAAATGCTTTAGAGATTTTAGAACCCTACGATGTGGTTGTTGACGGGACGGATAACTTCCCGACTCGTTACCTGGTCAATGATGCTTGTGTATTGTTAAACAAGCCTAACGTTTACGGTTCCATTTTCCGGTTTGAGGGTCAAGCGACGGTGTTTAACTACGAAGGTGGCCCCAACTACCGCGATCTTTATCCCGAACCCCCACCCCCTGGAATGGTTCCTTCTTGCGCGGAAGGCGGCGTACTCGGGATTTTACCGGGATTAATTGGAGTAATTCAAGCCACAGAAACCGTTAAAATTATTCTGGGGAATGGAGAAACGTTAAGCGGTCGTTTATTATTATACAACTCTTTGAATATGACGTTTAGAGAGTTGAAATTACGACCCAATCCTGAACGTCCGGTAATTGAAAAGCTGATTGATTATCAACAGTTCTGTGGTATTCCTCAAGCCAAAGCCGCAGCCGAACAACAGCAAGATGGATTACAAGAAATGTCGGTTCAAGAATTAAAAGAAATCCTTGATAGTGGCGCAGAGGATTATGTTTTAATTGATGTGCGTAACCCTCATGAATACGAGATTGCGAAAATTCCTCAAGCTGTTCTAGTTCCTTTACCCGATATTGAACGGGGTGTAGGAGTTGAGAAAGTCAAAGAATTAGTTAATGGTCATCGTTTAATTGCTCATTGTAAGATGGGCGGACGTTCAGCCAAAGCACTCGGAATTCTCAAGGAATCTGGTGTTGAAGGGATTAATGTCAAAGGCGGAATTACAGCCTGGAGTAAAGAAATTGATCCGTCTGTACCTCAATATTAACGATGAGTTGAATTAGTCATTCAATACTTTGGGGACGTTGTGATGCAATGTCCCTTTTATTATTTCAATTGAGGAGAATATCGGGAGAAAAGGAGGCGGGGAGATGGATTAATAGCATAACTTTCTATATTTTATATTACGCTAATGAGGAGAATAAGTTCAATTTTTAGAATACCTGAAGATCCTCGTGAGCGAAAGATTTTCTATAATCGCTGTAGTATCTGTATTCTATTATTTCTACTAGGATCTTTACTCGGAAGATATATTTACAGTCGGCAAAATCCACGAACACAACCTGTATCTGAACAACCTATAATCGTAGAAACACCAGAACCTACGCCCACTCCAACCCCTGAACCTACCCCTGAACCTACCCCAGAACCTACCCCGACTCCAACTCCCACACCCACACCGACCCCTGAACCGACTCCTGAGCCGGAACAACCGACTGTTAAAATCCCGAATAATCCGACGCACGAACAGCTTAGGTGCTTAAAATATGGTGGGGGTGCGTCTTGTTTTGCAGATCAATATACACCGGATACGCCTGATTCGACTCACCCCAGACAATTACCGCCGAGTCTACCTGATCTACCGGACTCTCCATCAAATGAGGATCTCAGCAATATCCCTATCGCTGTCGTGTCGGGTTTAGAGGTCAAAGGTTGGACACCGGATTATAGCTTACCCCCCATGTCAACAGGTGTTTGTCCGCCTTCATGGATCATTGCTTACCAAGAACAGTTATTTTGTAAGCGCCGTTTGATTCTTTCGACTTCTCCATCCTCTCCACCGACGAGAAGATTCAGAAGATTTGACAGATATCGATATCGATAATTAGGTGGTTTTTTCTAATACCTGTTGAGAGATTGGTAAACTTTCGAGCGGTTGATTTTGCAGAATCATGGTTGTACTATTATTATACTGAAAACCGATTCGTTCATAAAATTTTTGTTGATAAGTTGTCATCAGATAAACTCGTTCTACTCGACACATTAATGGATGACTTAAAACAGTTTGAACCAATTTTCTCCCTAGTCCACATCCTTGATAATCTGGATGAATCACCACATCCCAAATCGTAGCGCGGTAAATTCCATCAGAATTGGCACGGGCAAAGCCAATTAAACGATCTTTATCCCACACAGTTATAATTGGGTTACTATTATTAATTGCAATTTCTAAATCTTCCGGGTTGCGTTTTCTGGCCCAAAATGCGGCTTGCTGAAATAATTTGTGTAATTGATCTAAATCTAAGCAATCATGACCTGCTAAAAATTGAATATGACGATTATCTTTAAGTTTTGAATTCATAAATTTTTCCTCTCAAGATAAATTGATTTAAATTTTTCTCAGTTAAAAACTACATTAAACAAATAGACGGAATTAGACTCACTAATTAAAAGTAAGTTCTTGAATTCTACTGTTGAGTGAAAAACGAATTAATTAGAATAGCTTCTGTAAAAGATTAGCGTTGATAATTTAATTGGGTTTGAGTAACAGATTAGCTCAATCATGTGCAGTTTACAATACTATACAAAAAAGAGCAAGAGCCTGATGTAGGCATTTAATGACATTGAGTCGCTGTAACACATTTAAGTTACATAGAATAAAAATATAAAATAGAATTAAAATTAGATCAAATACTAATTAAAACGTTTCTCAGTTAAGGGTGGTCTAAAAAGATTAAAACCTACTCTAATAGAACATCAGTATTTAGAAATACAAGAAATAATATTAGTTTTGTTACTGCTCACTTTTGGATTAATTTTTTGATAAGCTAAGTTTGATTTAGTGAATCATATATCAAGCGAAAAAATCAATAAAATGCTATTAATTTAGTTTAGATATATCACAATTATTGTCGGATATATTATCTCTTTCCAGTGATTTTTTATAGTCTATTTTACTATTGTATTAACGCCATATTCTATTTAAATATCAACAAAATAAACACCCATAACACTAAATCATTGGCTAATAACGACTGCTATTTTTTATTTAAAATAGGCTATTATTCAATTATTCAGTTAATTTGCGTAAGGCAGCTTCTGGATCGGGTTGCTTCATCAAAGATTCACCCATTAATACTGCTGATGCGCCTGCTTCCTTCACGAAATTTAGGTCGCTACGACTAAATAATCCAGACTCACTCACCACCAGAATATCACGAGATTTAATTTGATGAAGTCGTTCTTTGAGTAGTTGACGAGTGGTCTCTAAATCGATAGAGAAGTCTTCTAAATTACGATTATTAATCCCAATTAAGTTAACGTCTTCTAAGGCTAAAACTCGGTCAAGCTCTTCTATTGTATGTACTTCAATTAGTGCGCTCATCCCTAAAACATTGATGATTTTACTAAAGTATTTGAGGTCTTGATCGGGTAAAATTGCTGCAATGAGTAATACAGCATCTGCACCATAAGCACGAGCCATATAAATTTGATAGGGATAAATGATAAATTCTTTACATAAAAGGGGTAAATCAACTGTTGAACGGACTTTTGCTAAGTTTTCAAAACTGCCTTGAAAGAACTTTTTATCGGTCAATACAGAAATACAGCTTGCGCCTCCCTGTTGATAGGCTGCCGCTATTTTAACGGGATCAAAATCTTCTCTAATGATACCTTTGCTGGGGGAAGCTTTCTTGATTTCAGTAATAATAGCGGGTTGGGTTGGACTTGATATTAAAGCCTGAATAAAATCTTTGGGGGGTGCAGATTTGTCAACCTGCTGCTTGAGTTTAATTAAAGGAATTTGTTCTCGTAAGTTTGTAATTTCTTGATCTTTGTGCCAAACTATTTCCTCTAAAATATTTTGAGGTTCGGCATCATGAGTTTTGACTTGATAGCTTAAGCTAGAGACTTGAATAGATGGACTAGGCGGGCGACGACGAATTTGCATAATTGAGATCGGAAAATTTTCATTTAATAGTATAGCAGTACAAGATTAGTTGAGGATACAATGAGGATTCGACTCAGCAATAGGAAATGGACAATAATAATCGGTCTGGCTCTGAGTGGGGTTGTGTTCTATAACAAGTTTGTGAGTCAGTTTGTTAGTACTGGCAATCATTGATTGAATTAATGAGGACAATATCTTTGCTGAAGATCAATAAAAGATGAGCCGCTAAATTAATGAATTTTAGGCATATTTGATTTTTAATCAAGTTGAGGGAATTAAAGGATTAGTTAACATTTGAAGCGGAGCAACTCAAAAGGTTAAATCCAGGCGATCGCCAGTTAATGATCCAACAGACTACTATAAAATAAAAATAGCTTGATTCCTGTGTAACAGATACTGTCTATGAAACCTAAAATTAAAGATGCGCTCGCCTGGAAACAAGCTGAAATGCTGATGCAACCGACTTTAATTCGAGTGATCGATAACATCCGCAAACAGCTAGAAAACTCCCCTTGGAAAGGAACCTATCAACAGATCCAAACTCCCACTCCGGGTTATCGCCTGGATTTAAGCTGTAATGATATAACTCGTAGTGTTGATATTTGGGATGTCTGCTATCAGGTTTGTTTTCTAGAATATGAACCCACTCACGCGGCGGGCGAAAGCCGAGAAGTTGAAATTGATACCAGTTTAATTGATAACGAAACCGCAGAGGTAGACTGGAATAATCTTGATGCTAAGGCAAAACGCATTGTTGAACAGCTTCTTGCCCCCGAATAAATGACTGCAACTGTTAAGGATAGTTACCGTTCTTCATCTGATCTCAACAGATGTCCCCCTACTACGGTACGCTAGATAAGTTGAGAATATAGATTATCCCTTAACCCACGTTCCTATGACTGTCTCTGCTTCGACTCGTACAGTTCGCATCGGTTCACGCAAAAGCCAACTTGCTTTGGTTCAAACCCATTGGGTACAAAGAGAACTTCAGAAACATTTCCCAGATATTACTTTTGAAGTTCATACAATGGCGACCCAGGGGGATAAAATTCTGGATGTGGCGCTGGCTAAAATTGGGGATAAGGGACTTTTCACCAAAGAACTCGAAGTGGGAATGTTAAACCACGATACAGATATGGCGGTACATTCTCTCAAAGATTTACCCACCAATTTACCGTCTGGGCTAATGTTAGGTTGTGTCAGTGAGCGTGTTGATCCCGCTGATGCCTTGGTTGTCCACGAAAAACACAAAGATAAACAACTCGATACCTTGCCTCAGGGGGCTGTCATTGGGACTTCTTCTCTGCGGCGACTGGCCCAACTGCGGCATCATTTCCCCCATTTGGAGTTTAAAGATATTCGCGGCAACCTCAATACCCGTTTGCAAAAGCTAGACGAAGGAAATTATGATGCGATTATTTTAGCCGTTGCGGGGTTACAACGCTTAGATATGAGCGATCGCATTCATCAAGCCATTCCGGCTGATGTCTCCTTACACGCGGTTGGACAAGGGGCATTGGGAATTGAATGTCGCGAAGGGGATACTGAGATTTTAAACCTCATTAAAGCATTAGAACATACTCCCACCGCTCAGCGTTGTCATGCAGAACGGGCCTTTTTAAGAGAACTCGAAGGGGGTTGTCAGGTTCCCATTGGAGTCAATACTGAGATTACAGCCGATCAAATCACTATTACCGGAATGGTGGCCAGTTTAGATGGTCAACGCTTGATTAAGGATACTGTCACTGGTGCCGTCACAGCGGCAGAAGAAGTGGGTATTCAGCTTGCCAACCAACTGAGACAACAGGGTGCTCAAGAAATTTTAGATCAAATTTTTACTGAAATTCAACGCAGTTAAAGCTGAGAATTTAATTCTTCAATTCGATCTAACGCATCTTGATGAGATTCTTCCCGACCTAAACGTCGATAAAGTTCGGCTGCTTGTTGAAAATCTGCCATCGCCCGGTCATACTGTTTCAATGTCAGATAAGCTAATCCTCGGTTATAGTAAGCATCGGCATAACCAGGGTTTAAACGAATGGCTTCTGTGTAATCTGCGATTGGATTTGGCCCGCGTGTCTGTTCGGGTAAGTTGGCGGCGAGTTGAGTTCGGGCTAAACCTCGGTTAAAATAGGCTTCTGGATTATTGGGTTCAAGTTCTAAGGCTTGATTGAAGTCTGCGATCGCTTCCCAAGATTTTTCTTGATCGAGTAAGGTTAAACCCCGAAAGTAGTAAGCTTGAGCATTCTCGGGATTTTCTAAAGACATCGAACTGGTGATCCCCGGACTCTCATCAATCATGATATCGTCTGGAGTTAAAGCGGTTTCAGCCAGTTGTATGACAAATAAGTTGATCGGAACTGCTGCGTTAAATCCTGTTTTAATTGGGGTAATATCTCCGGCGCTGGTTTGAGCAAAACCAAATTCTCCTTGCCCGTGTAAGCCCACTAAACGGCCTTCTCCATCAAATACTGGCCCCCCACTCATCCCACTCCAAGTGACGGCTTGATAGCGCAATGTATAGCCTTCTGGGCGGCTTTTGGGGCGGCTAGTAACCAATCCAGGAGACAGTTCGGGTTCTCGTTGCGCTCCGGTGAGTCCCCCCGTTGCGGGGTAGCCATAGACATAAATTTGTGCGCCAATGACAGCTTGATCGGAATTACCCAACGTTGCGACTGGGTACTCTTGTGTACTTTCAAACTGAATCACCGCTAAATCAGGTTCGGTTTCATCGGCTTGCAATTCTACCACATTTGTTACAGGATAAGTTTCTCCTGCCTGAGTTTGAATCCGATAACTTTCTTCTGGATCTTCCACTACATGGTTAACAGTCAAGACAGAATAAATGTTACCATTTTTTGCAATAATTACTCCAGATCCGTCACCCAAAGCACTATTGACTTGAACCGTAATGGGGGCTGCTATTTCGGCTACTTGCTGTGGGGTTTTCGTGGCTATAGCTGAGGTGGGTAGCATGACAACCATTGTCAGAGCAGCAGTGCTTGTCAAAAGTGGAGTCAAGGGGTTAATTGAAGCGGTTAAATTCAACATCATAAACTGTCTCTCTAATACTGCATAACAGGATACTTAATCGCAGTTTTCAGTTACTTTATCTTTAAGTATAAGCCTTCCTCGTCAAAAGTTAATCTTGTTAAGATAGATATTTTGAGCAACAAGTTATATTATAATGTATAGTCGAAGTGCGGTACTGAAAATATTAGATGCTGTTTCCTTGAGGATTTAGGATTATATTGACAGTTAGACGATAACGTTTTTGTAAAAATTCAGTACAAATCTCTGGATATCAATACACAATTCGATTATCTTCTAGCTTGAGTTATTAATCGTAATGACTTAAACAGCAGAATTTAATGGTATAGTACTTCGATTCATTGTATTCATCTAAGTCAATCGGATATAAATGAGTGATTTTCTTTGGAGATCTAAATGAAAAAAATTACACGTTGGGGAGCTTGTTTCCTGCTTTCTATCTTAACCCTTGCCATTGTTCAATTTAATCAACCGATTTTTTCTCAAAATTCCGTAGGTGAATGGGGATATAAAGGAAAAAATGGCCCTGAAAACTGGGGAGAAATAGCACCGGAATTTAGCACATGTAAAACGGGAAAAGAACAGTCTCCGATTAATTTAGAACAAACCGCTTCTAATGCCGAATTACCTGCTATTCAATTTGATTATAAATATAGCGCATATGAAGTAGTGAATGATGGCAGCACTATTAAAGTAAATTATGCGCCGGGTAGTTCTATCACTGTAGCGGGGAAAAAATATGAATTATTACAGTTTCATTTTCATACCCCCACTGAACATCAAATAAATGGTAAAACTTATCCAATGGAAGCTCATTTAGTGCATCAAAGTTCCAATGGAGAACTAGCAGTAATTGGTGTATTAATGAAGGAAGGAGAAGCCAATCGTTTTATTGCGAGTTTGTGGTCAAATATTCCTAAATCACCGGGTCAAAAGCAAGTGATTAGAGGGATTAAAATTAATGCCAGTGCTTTACCACCCCAGGATCAATCCTATTATAATTATTCAGGTTCATTGACGATACCGCCTTGTAGTGAAGGGGTAAATTGGATGGTTTTAAAAGCACCTATTGAAGTCTCAAAAGAGCAAATTAAACAATTTCAGTCTCTTTATAATGTCAATGCTCGACCTATTCAATCTCTGAATAATCGTTCAATTCAGCAATCCGGAAACTAAGGAAATTTCAGAGAGTTATTCTAACGGGTTATCTTTCACTTTAAATAATTATAGCAGTCCTATGATATAGACTTTTGAAAAATCGTTTCTTAATTCAACTTTCTTAACTCCAAGGACTGTTCATAATTTCTGCTTAATCTCAGTATTGTTGATAGAAATAGCATCAAAATATTCTCAAATAAAAAAGTTTTTAATTTTGTCTATCTACTTTTGCAATAACTTCAGTAAAGTAGAAAATCAATAGAATTTAATTCACTCAGCTATTATCTCTCGTCAGCCCGTAATGATTTGTTGACAAATTCGGCTGACTTAATAAAATATTAGGATTATTTTAAGCAATTCTTTAGATTATCCTCGGTACATTTGGTTAATTTCGATACAATAACAAATTGAGAATCAGATCAAACTTTAAAGATTGTAACTGAGGCCGTAAAAATCTATCTAAAGTTCAATTTCATTCACTGCTTAAAAAATCTAAAAAAATACTCAAGTCGTTCAATTTTTCGTGATACAGTTTACCGAATATTGGACTGATTCAAATCTGTATCTGTAATTTTGTCTCTAAAAATCAGGAGCTTTTAACAATGGCAATAAAAGTAGCAATTAATGGATTTGGCCGTATCGGACGCATGGTAGTTCGTTCAGGACTTAACAATCCGAATATTGAGTTTGTCGGAATAAATGACTTAGTTTCAGCCGAAAGCCTAGCCTATTTACTGAAATACGATTCTACCCACGGTAAATGTTCTGCTGAAATAGAAGCAACTGAGGATAGCATTATAATTGATGGTCGTAAAATTCCCTGCACTTCCATCAAAGACCCCGCAGAATTACCCTGGAAATCTTTAAATGTAGACTATGTAGTTGAGTGTACTGGATTATTTACTACTTATGACAAAGCTTGCAAACATATCGAAGCTGGCGCTAAACGGGTTGTGCTTTCTGCTCCCACCAAAGACCCAGAAAAGGTGAAAACTATTGTCATGGGGGTTAACCACGAAGCCTTCGACCCGAAAGCAGATTTAGTTGTTTCTAATGCTAGTTGTACCACCAATTGTTTAGCACCTATTGCCAAAGTGATTGATGAAAATTTTGGCTTAGCTGAGGGTCTGATGACAACAGTTCATGCCATGACCGCCACTCAGCCCACCGTTGACGGCCCGAGCAGCAAAGATTTACGGGGGGGACGGGGAGCGACTCAAAACATTATTCCAGCCTCCACAGGCGCGGCTAAGGCGGTGACCTTAGTGTTACCAGAATTAACAGGTAAACTCACAGGGATGGCATTGCGGGTGCCGACACCGGATGTATCGGTTGTAGACTTAACTTTTAAAACAGAAAAATCTACCAGTTATGAAGAGATTAAAGCGGCGATGAAAGCGGCATCTGTTGGCGCAATGCAAGGGGTTTTAGGATACACTGAGGAGCCTGTAGTTTCGACTGATTTTATCACTGACCCCCATTCTAGTATTTTTGATGCGGGTGCGGGGATGGAACTGAACAGCACTTTCTTTAAGGTTGTTTCCTGGTATGACAATGAATGGGGTTATTCTTGTCGGGTGATTGACTTAATGCTGGAAATGGCAAACAAAGACGGCTTAGTATAGCGGCTCAAATTATCTCATATTGTCGGGGCGTATTATCTGCGCCCTACTTTTTATTTACGTTTAGAAATTTAACGTTACAAAATTAGACAACAGATTAAGAAATTTGTCATTCAATCCAGTAAATCAAAGTTTAGTGGCACACTGAATCCTTGAGAGTCAAGATAAATTGAGCAATTCTACAGAAATCCTAAAGATTGATTCATTCTAACTATAATTGTCTCACCCTTTAAGACAATCATCAAACCACTACTTAAGTTACATAAATACGGAGAAACTGATATGAAATTGGCTTATTGGATGTATGCAGGCCCCGCTCACATTGGCACGCTGCGAGTTGCGAGTTCTTTTAAAAATGTTCATGCGATTATGCACGCACCCATTGGAGATGACTATTTTAACGTCATGCGGTCGATGTTAGAACGAGAGCGAGACTATACCCCCGTCACAGCCAGTGTGGTTGACCGCAATGTATTGGCGCGAGGATCTCAGGAAAAAGTCGTTGATAATATTATTCGTAAAGACAAGGAAGAAAATCCTGATTTAATTGTTTTAACCCCCACTTGTACTTCTAGTATTTTACAAGAAGATTTAGAGAACTTTGTAGAACGCGCTCAACTCGATGCCAAAGGGGATGTATTACTCGCTGATGTTAATCATTATCGAGTCAATGAGCTACAAGCGGCTGACCGTACCTTACATCAAATTGTTAAATATTACTTGGATAAAGCCAAGAAACAAGGTGAATTGCCGGACGGAAAAACAGAGAAACCTTCTGTTAATATTATCGGGATTTCTACCCTCGGTTTTCATAACCACCATGACTGCACTGAACTTAAAAAGTTAATGGCAGATTTAGGCATAGAAGTCAATGAAGTGATCCCCGATGGTGCCTCTGTTCACAACTTAAAGAACTTACCGAAAGCATGGTTTAACCTAATTCCTTATCGGGAAATTGGGATGATGACGGCTGAATATTTAGAAGCAGAATTTGGCACGCCTTATGTTGATATTACTCCCATGGGAATTGTTGAAACAGCTCGCTGTATTCGGACGATTCAAAAGATATTAAATGCACAGGGAAGTGATGTTAATTACGAAGCCTTTATTGATGAACAAACCCGATTTGTTTCTCAGGCAGCCTGGTTTTCTCGTTCCATTGACTGCCAGAATTTAACTGGGAAAAAAGCTGTTGTATTTGGGGATAATACCCATGCGGTTGCTTTAACAAAAATCCTGGCGCGGGAAATGGGAATTCACGTTGTTTTAGCCGGAACTTACTGTAAGTATGATGCAGATTGGTTCAAAGAACAAGTGAGTGAATATTGCGATGAAGTTCTGATTAGTGATGATAATGGTGCCATTGGAGATGCCATTGCCCGTTTAGAACCTGCCGCGATATTTGGTACACAAATGGAACGTCATGTCGGTAAGCGGTTAAACATTCCTTGTGGGGTAATTGCGGCACCGATTCATATTCAAAATTTCCCAGTGGGTTATCGTCCGTTTGTCGGGTATGAAGGGGCAAATCAGATGGTAGATTTAGTCTATAATTCCTTCACCTTAGGAATGGAAGATCACTTACTCGAAATCTTCGGCGGACATGATACAAAAGAGGTAATTCATAAAGGTATTTCAGCCGATTCTGACTTGAATTGGGATAAAGAAGCCAAAGGTGAATTGAATAAAGTACCGGGATTTGTGCGCGGTAAAGTGAAGCGGAATACTGAAAAGTTTGCCCGTGAACGAGGATTTGAAGAGATTACATTAGAAGTAATGTATGCAGCAAAAGAGGCTGTTGGTGCTTAGTTAGATGAGTTGATAAAACCACAGAGGCATAGATAGATAATCTTTGTGTTATTTGTGTCTTTGTGGTCAATCAGTATACTGATTAATCTCCAATATAATATTACTCATGCTCAAAAAAAAACGGATTTCTCAACACTATATTTTTCGGACTCTATTCTTGACTATGTTAATGGGTTTAGTGGCTTGTCAACCCACTTCTCAAACCGCTACAACATCAACAACGACTTCTGAAAATATACCAGGATCTGGGATAAAAGTTCGTCCGGCTTCAAGTACCTCAACTTATGCGGTATTTATGACAGAGGTGATTAATATTGGCTTAGAAAAGTTAGGTTATCAAACAGAAGCTATTAAACAATTAAGTGTTCCAATTGCACACAATGCTGTCGGTGATGGAGAGTTAGATTTCTATCCGGCTCATTGGGACAAGTTACACGAAACACTTTATCAAAAAAATGGTGGAAACCAAAACTTAGGAAAAGTTGGAATTTTTACGGTAAATGCTTTACAAGGATATCAAATTGATAAAAAAACAGCTGATGAATATAATATTACGAGTCTAGATCAACTTGAAAATCCAGAAATTGCTAAACTTTTTGATTCTGATGGAGATGGTAAAGCCAATTTAACAGGTTGTAATGCCGGGTGGGGTTGCGAGTCAGTTGTTGAGCATCAATTAGATAGTTATCAATTACGAGAAACGGTTGAGCATGACCAAGGACAATACGATACGTTAATAGCAGATACTGTAGCTCGTTATCAGCAAGGAAAACCCATTTTATATTATGCTTATATGCCCCATTGGTTAGCCTCAAATTTAGAAGTGGGTCAGGATACAATTTGGCTCGAAGTTCCGTTTACTTCTTTACCCGAAGGGCAGGAAAATATAACGGAACAAGAAACATCTTTTGAGGGAAAAAATTTAGGCTTTGCAGTGGATGATATTAGAGTCTTAGCCAATAAAGAGTTTGTTGAAAATAACCCAGCAGCAAAACGTTTTTTTGAATTGGTTTCTATTCCAATTGAAGATATTAGCGAGCAACAAAAATTGGTTTATGAGGGTGAAAAAGATTCAGAAGATATTCGTCGTCATGCTGAAGACTGGGTACAGAACAATCAACAGCAGTTTGACAGTTGGGTAGAAGCGGCAGCAGAAGCAGTTGAATAGGAACTTGATTCAATTAGTAGAATATATAAACCACACCAGCCATATCAGCACACACCAGAGATAATCTTTGTCAACTCCCGTGTCTTCCAGGTGAGTCTATTCTTATTATAACACTCAGCAGTCGTAATTAAACATTTAATATATTAAAACAGATTCGTTGAACCCCGTTTGCGATGTATTGAACAGATTTATCTTCAGGAAGAAAGCGCTTAAAAATCATCCAGACATAGAGAATATAGAGAGATTTAGATATGATTATATTAATATCCGGAAAGATAATTAAAAATTTAATAATTCATTTTTTCCGGATAGAGAGTCAATAGCGCTGGGAAAGAAGATAGTTTTCATAGAACCTATATATCACTCTTTTCTGTAGAGGAAGCTGGTAATTTTCTTCTACTGAAGGGGTTTTATTGATCCTCAAATATGTCTTTTTTAAGGTTGAGATGGGATTGTCGGGTGGTGGCTCATTTTACTTGATAGTGAATAAATCATGGCTAATATATTGCTGACAACGCTTTCTGATGCAGCGCTACGGAATGCGATTGCTAATGCGAATTCTGGGGATACAATTACTTTTGATTCGAGTTTGGCAGGAGGAATTATAACGCTGACTCAAGGAGAGTTAGTGATTGATAAATCTTTAACAATTGATGGAGAAAATCAGAATATCTCGATTGATGCAGGGAGAAGTTCTCGTGTTATTAATGTTAACGATAGCAGCAATACAAAGATTGATGTTGTTCTTAATGCTCTGACTATAAGAGAAGGGAATGCAACAGGTGATGGGGGTGGAATTTGGAATCAAGAAAACCTCACTATTACGAATAGTTTTATTATAGATAATACTGCCACTGATGATGGGGGTGGTATATTTAATAATGGAACTCTCAATCTGACAGACACTCATGTCACCCAGAATCAAGCAACAATTGGGTTTGCCGATGGTGGCGGGATTTATAATAATGGCACTTTAACAGTCACTGAAAGTGTAATTAGCGGTAATGCTGCTAATGATAATGCAGGTGGAATTTATACGAATGATGTGGGTAATACTACTATTACGGGTAGTCTTATTCAGGATAATACCGCGAATAATGATGGGGGTGGTTTATTTAATTTTGGCGCAGTTACGATTAATGATTCTACCATTAGCAATAACCTAGGAACTACGGCAGCGGCAGATGGTGGTGGAGTAGCTGTTTTTGGTGAAACAACCATTACAAATAGTACCATTAGTGGGAATTCTGCCGGGGATGATGGCGGTGGTATTTATGTTAAGGATCGCGTCGGAAGTCGTGTTCCCAGTGTAACGATAACGAGTAGTATTATTGAGGAAAATACGGCAACCTCTGATGGGGGTGGCGTGTTTAATTTTGGTGATGCCACCATTACAGATAGTACTATTTCTCGAAATACTGCCCCCGATGGTCAAGGGAGTGGGGTAGCAAGTTTTGGTAGTAGTTTTACAACTTCAACCACCGTTACATCGAGTTTTATTGCAGGTAATACTAATAGTGATGTTGATTTTATTACCCGATCCACCAATACTTTTAACAGTGGCGGTGACAACCGAATTGGTAAGGGAAATGCAATTTCTGTCTTCAATCAAACCGGAGATGAAACAAATATTATGCCCCTTGAATTTCGTTCAATGAGTGGGTATCACAATAACTTAACCTATACTAATTGGGGAACACCAGAATATCATTTATTACGCATGGGTGAGGCGGCTTATGAGGATGATATTTCTGAACCTCGGGGAGGATCAACTTCTAATTTACCCAATCCTCGTGCAATTAGCCAAACCGTTTTTGATCAAAATAGTTCTATTCCAAATTCATTAGGCGCAAGCGACTGGCTGTGGCAATGGGGACAGTTTATAGATCATGATTTAAGTTTAACTCCTGCTACATCTGGAGAATCATTTAATGTTTTAGTACCCACGGGTGATGCTTTATTTGATCCGTTTAATACAGGCACTCAAGAAATTGGTTTAACCCGTTCAATTTATGATACCTTGACGGGAACTTCTGCCAGTAACCCCCGCGAACAAATTAACGAAATTACGGCTTATATTGATGGATCTAATGTTTATGGATCTAATGACGGGCGGGCGGAAGCTTTACGCACTAATGACGGTACAGGTAAACTAAAGATTAGTATTGGGGATAATGGAGAAATTCTATTACCTTTTAATACTGAAGGATTAGAAAATGATGATCCTTTTGGTCGTCCAGCCAGTCAGTTATTTTTAGCCGGAGATATTCGCGCTAATGAACAAACCGGGTTAACCGCAGCGCATACTTTATTTGTCCGGCAACATAACCGACTCGCAGAAGATATTGATCAACGTTTAGACAATGGAGAAGCAGCGTTAGTTGATTTATTTTTGGAGTCTGGGTTAAGTGAAGGTGACTTTATTTATGAGGCGGCGCGGCGCGTTGTCGGTGCAGAAATTCAAGCGATTACCTATAATGAATTTGTCCCGACATTGCTTGGAAATAATGCACTGCCCGGTTATATTGATTATGACCCAGATGTTAACCCCGGAATTAGTAATGAGTTTTCAACCGCTGCTTTTCGGGTGGGACACACGATGTTATCATCGGAAATTCAACGAATTAATCCTGATGGAACTTCTAATAGCAGTTTGACTTTGCGTTCATCTTTCTTCAACCCCGATCTAGTTACCACTGATGGTATTGACTCTGTATTGTTGGGTTTAGCCTCCCAAGAAGCGCAGGAAATTGATACCAAGTTAATTGATGATGTGCGTAACTTCTTGTTTGGAATGCCGGGATCTGGGGGGATGGATCTGGCTTCATTGAATATTCAGCGGGGACGAGAACATGGTTTACCCAGCTACAATGATACGCGAGAAGCGCTAGGGTTTGACCCGATTACCAACTTTAGCGAAATTTCCTCCGATCTAAGCGTACAGACGGCATTACAAAGCGCTTATGGTAACGTTGATGATATTGATTTATGGGTTGGCGGACTGGCTGAAGACCATCTCAGTGGTGCATTAGTTGGTGAAACTTTCCATGAGATTTTAACCGATCAATTTGTCCGTTTGCGAGATGGCGATCGCTTTTACTTTGAAAATGATCCAACTTTGCAGGTATTAGCGCCAAATGTGGGAAACACAACTTTAGCCGATGTCATTACCGCGAATTCTGATATTACCACGATTCAGAATAATGTATTTCTGGTATAGATACTAGGTTTATAATCTTATAGAGATATTCCATGGAACGTCTATTCTACGGAATGTCTCTATCTGTATAAAGGCTTTAAAAAATTTAATTCTTTTCGTTATTCATACCCTCAAAAATATTAACTATTTACACCCTATCAATCAGATGATAAATTACTATTTTTCTTTAACCCTGGGGTAATTGATTAGGCGGATTTTTAGGAAAAGAATAACGTTCTGAAGCCGCTAAATTACGGAAGCGAGTAAACTGTGGATCGAATAACAATTTAACCGTTCCTGTCGGGCCGTTACGATGTTTTGTAATAATAATTTCTGATATTCCTCTGTCTGGCGTATCCGGATTATAATAATCATCTCGATACAACATAATCACTAAATCCGCATCCTGTTCGATACTTCCACTTTCCCTCAAATCAGACATCATCGGTCTTTTATTCGTTCTTGCTTCTACGCCTCGACTCAACTGAGAAAGGGCAATAACAGGTACATTTAATTCTCTTGCCATCCCCTTTAATGCCCGTGTTATTCGGGATAATTCTTGCACTCGATTATCACTACTGCCTTCCATTAATTGTAGATAATCAATTAAAACGAGTCCTAATTCACCGCCTTGTTCTGCTTGTAAACGACGGGCTTTTGAGCGCATTTCTGTTACCGTAATATTGGGAGTATCATCAATAAAAATAGAGAGTTCAGATAAGGTTCCAATTGCCATTGTCAAGGGTTCCCATTCTGCTTGACTAATGCGTCCTGAACGCAGTCTATTACTCTCAATTCTAGACTCACTTGAAAGCAAGCGTTGGACTAACTGTTCTTTCGACATTTCTAAGCTATAAATCGCTGTCGATAAACCTTGAGTCTTGGCAATATTATGAGCAATTCCTACCGCAAAACTAGTATTATGAACACAGATATCATTGGCAACAAAGTTATGAGTTTCTGGAATAGTCAAATCATAAACTTGTTTAAATCCCATGCATTCAATTGAAACAATTTCATCCCAGTAAATCTCACTTTCTGTTAAAGGATATGATGTTTTCTCTTGTAAAGCGGTTGCTGTTAATGAGTTAGATTTTTCTATTGTATTAGTCCGATCAAACGACACAAACTGACTAACAGATTCTTGCCTAACTTTATTGTTGTCTTTATAAGAGAGTAAATTATATTTTTTACTAATACAACCAATCTCTGATATAAATTGATGAATTGAATCAGTTTCTGTTACTTCTAATTTCCAGGATTTATGGTAAAATTTTATAGCAGAAATAATTCCAAATCTCAATAATAGATGCTGAATTTGTTGTAGATATTTTTGATTATTACTCTTAGACTTAATTTGAAATTGATGACTTTGATTAACCGTTATAATTCCTTGAATAGCAAAATATTGATTCAGGAAAAATGCGATTTGCGATCGCTTTAATTTAAAGATAATTTGAGGCAGCAATTTATCACAAGAATTTCGGGCGATTGCTTTAATTTCATCTAAAGATAATTCTTGAATACCAAAAATATTAATAATTCGGGGAACAGCAATTTTATCCCCTATTTTAAGTTGACTCAGTGGCTGCCAACCCGGCTGAGTTAAGAAAGGATGAGTTAAAGTCGATTCTATTGTTCTTCCTAGCTTTGTAGTTATTTTAAAAACGGGTTTAATCCCATCATCAATAAAAGCCGAAGGTTGAGTTCGTTCAAATTTTAAGTTATATTTTAAAGTTAGTAATTCAGCCGTTTTTGCCTGATAAATCTCTTGAATGGTCGCAATACTGCCATCTGCTAAAACAATTTCTGCATCATAACTTAAACATTTCCCCATCGAAGGTCTTCCGGCGACAATAATCAAATCAGACCGTTGAAAACCCCCTGTCATCGCGTCTAAATCATAAAAACCACAAGGAATTCCCGGTAATGTAATCCCTTCATTTCTATCTTCAATATCTTGAAAAGTATTAATTAAAGTTTCCCCAATTGGCACTAATGCCTGTTGAGGACGAACCTGAGTTAAATTTAATAAAAGCTGTTCAGATTTATCTAAAACTTCTTCTAGTTCTAATTCCGTTTGATAACCTAAATCCATCACACCCGCCCCAGCTTTAATCAACTGACGACGAAATGATTTATCAACAACTAAATGACTGTATTGATCAATATTAATTGCTGAAATAGTCCGTTCAACGAGTTGAGCGAGTTTTCCCTGTCCGCCGACTTTCTCGAGTTGATTTTGATCGGCTAACCAACTGGTCACCGTCATTAAATCTGTGGGTTTTCCTTGTAAATATAGCGTTAATGTCGCCTGATAAATAATTTGATGGGCAAGTACAGCAAAATTTTCTGCTTTTAATAATTCGGCTACTCGTCCAATTGCTTCGGGGTCGAGTAAAAGTCCTCCCAAAATCGCTTCTTCCGCTTCAATATTCTGAGGCGGAAGGCGGTCCGGACTGGCTGAGAAATTCGGTTCATTTGCCATGATTGAGCGCATTCAATGGGCGTATGCAATACGCCCCAACGTTAACTCGGAACAACGTGAACTTCGACTTCTGCGGTTACTTCAGGATGCAACTTAATTTGAGCTTTATAGAACCCAGTTTTGCTAATATTGTCAGGTAAAGTAATACCCCGGCGATCGACTTCTTGGTTGGTTGCCGTTTGAATCGCATCAGCTAATTCTCTGTCTGTAACCGTTCCAAAAATAGCCTCATTTTCACCCACTTGTTTCTCAATTTTAAATCGACCAATGGTTTCGAGGGCGGTTTTGCGGCTTTCTGCCTGTTGTTTCAATTCAATTTGTTTTTGTCGTTCTTCTTCGCGACGACGTTCGACTTGTTTGAGGATACCCGGAGTGACTCGAACCGCCATATTTTTCGGAAATAGAAAATTCCGAGCATAACCGGGTGCAACCTCGACGAGATCGCCATTTATCCCTAACTTACTAATATCCTGAGTTAGGACAACTTGAACACGCTTTGCCATGATAATTGCTATAGTTTGATAACCCAAACACTCTATTATAGTAGAATGAATCAAAAATAGCATTAATAGTCGAAAAGTTGATCGCAGTTGAGATTTTTTTCGCGACTTTCTAAGAGATCAAGCGTTATCCTAGTCAAAAGGGATACTAGATGAAAGCTTACCAACAACAGTAATGTTTACGATTGCAGACAACACCACAGTTATTATTTTACTCATTGCCTTAGGAATTATTGGATGGGGATATTATCGGTCTCGATCCTATGGTAAATTAGGCTTTCTCTCTTGGTTACAGTCTGTAGCATTGATGGCCCCATGGCTACTCTTCTTTGCCTTAGCTGCTGCTGGAATTTATCTCAATATAGTGAGTATCCTGGCCTTCTTCCTCGTTTCAACTGGACTGTATGTTATTCTCGGACGTAGAATACGCCAAGCCGCAAATAACATCGATCAAGACAACCCTTACCCGAATTCCACCCTGACAGATTCAGATTCAGGGGTGAGTCCATCTGAGGCGGCAGACAATTCTCCTCAACAGCCAGACCCCTCAAATCCGACAGTAGGTCCTCTCACTCCTCAACCACAAGGGCTGCCCGAAGCCGATTTACAAGCCATTCAAGGAATTTTTGGAGTCGATACCTTTTTTGCCACTGAAACCGTACCCTACGACGAAGGCGTGATTTTTAAAGGCAATCTCCGAACTGATGCAGAAAAAGCTTATAGTAGCTTATCTAATAGTTTAGACTCCGCAACCGGCGATCGCTTTCGGTTATTTTTAGTCGAAAGTCCCGAAGGTAAACCTGTGGCTATTGTTTTACCCCGCAGCAATGACCCTAATTCAGCCACAACAGGCCAAAAAGTATTATCAATCATTTTATTAATAATCACCATCGCCACCACCTTTGAAGCCGGAGGACTTTTACTGGGGTTTGACTTTTTCACTGAAACCAGCCGTTATGGCGAGATTCTCCCCTTAGCAATGGGTGTATTAGCCGTTTTATTAGTACATGAAATCGCCCATCAAATCATCGCAAAACGACATCAAGTTAAATTTAGTTGGCCGTTTTTTATTCCTACTGTTCAGATTGGTACATTTGGTGCATTTAATCGATTTGAGTCTGTATTACCGAATCGTAAAACTCTATTTGATGTTGCCTTTGCAGGGCCAGCAGCCGGAGGATTACTTTCACTGGGAATGTTATTTACTGGCTTAGTCTTATCAAATGAAGGAAGTTTATTTAAAGTCCCGGTTGAATTTTTTCGAGGATCTGCTTTAGTCGGAATATTAAGCCGAACAATACTCGGTGAAGCCTTACATCAATCTGTTGTAGCCGTTCATCCTTTAACCATTATTGGTTGGCTAGGACTCGTGATTACAGCGATTAATTTAATGCCAGCCGGACAACTCGACGGGGGACGAATTATGCAAGCCATTTATGGGCGTAAAATCGCTGGACGTTCCACACTGGCTACCTTTGCAGTTTTGGCGATCGCCGCACTTGTTAATCCTTTAGCCTTATATTGGGCAGTGGTTATCTTAATCTTACAACGCAACTTAGAACGCCCTAGTTTAAATGAATTAGTTGAACCTGATGATACCCGCGCCGCTTTAGGTTTATTGGCATTATTTCTGATGATTGCCACCTTATTTCCCTTAACTCCCGCATTAGCAAGTCGCTTAGGAATTGGTTAATGAAAGTTGAAGTGGTTCCCTATAATCCGGAGTGGCAAGACTTATTTAAAACTGAAGCTGAACAATGGTTTAATTTACTGAATTCTAACGTTATTGCAATTCATCATATCGGCAGTACCGCGATTCCTAATATTCATGCAAAACCAATTATTGATTTACTCATAGAAGTTAAAGATATTCATCAAATTGATAACTTTAATTCAGCAATAGCCGTAAAAAATTATCACATTATGGGAGAATACGGTATTCCCGATCGTCGCTTTTTCCGCAAACATAATAATGCCGGAATTAGAACTCATCATATTCATATCTTTTTCAAAGATTCCCCTCAAATTAAACGTCATTTAGCCTTCCGAGATTATATGATAACTCATTCAGAAGATGCCCATAAATATAGTCAACTTAAACAAGAATTAGCACTCAAATATCCCGAAGATATTGAAAGTTATATGGATGGCAAAGATCAGTTTATTCAAGATATTGATAAAATAGCGGCAACAGGAAAAAGTTATGAATTATGAATTATGAATTATGACTAGCAAATAAGATTCTCTCTGTGTTCTAATAGCTTCTGTGGTTAATCTCTTTTATATATGAATAATAAAACAAAACCTGATTGGGCGGGTTCAGACTTTCTCTCAAAAGCCGTTAACTTACTAATTCAAACGCCTCCCTTGTATAAACTGATGAAACATCAAGCTAGACAAGTGATGATTAAAACAGCAGAAAAAAATGATATTCCTTGGCGACAAACCCATCAACAACTGACAGAATCTGGAATACAAAATAGTTTAAATAAAATTATTAATCCAGAAATTACTTATCCAGAATATTATCAAAAACCCTTTCATGCTTATCAACAAGGGAACTTATGTTGGGATGCCGCCTTTGAAGCCGAGTCTGCCACCTATGCAATGGGTTTACGAATTTGGCGAGATGAACAACTCAGTTGGCAAACCGCCCATAATCGACTCCGTTCTAGCTTTCATCAAATCTTATCTCAATATACCCCTAAACCCGTTAAAGATATCTTAGATATAGGCTGTTCTGTGGGAATTTCCACCCAAAGTTTACATCAATATTACAGCAAGATTCAGCCAACTCCAGTTAAAACAATTGGTTTAGATTTATCTCCTTATATGTTATCCGTTGCCAAATGGCGAGATATTAATTCTGCTATTAACCAATGGAAACACGCCCAAGCTGAAGACACAGGCTTTGCTGATAACTCCTTTGATCTAGTGACATTGCAATTTGTCATTCATGAATTGCCTCAACTTGCCACAAAACAAATCTTTCAAGAAATATGGCGTATATTACGTCCGGGAGGATGTTTAGGTATTTTAGATAATAACCCAAAATCTCCCGTCATCCAAAATCTACCCCCTGTATTATTTACTTTAATGAAAAGTACAGAACCCTGGACAGATGAATATTATCAACTCGATGTAGAAACCACATTACAAGAAATCGGTTTTGACCATCAAACCACCGTTGCAACAGACCCTCGGCATCGTACCATAATTGCCACAAAAACCCCGTAGGGGCGCATTGCATGCGCCCATATTATCACACACCCCATATCACACGCCCCATATCGTATGCGCCCATATTACACGCCCCATATCACACACCCCATATCGTATGCGCCCATATCACACGCCCCATATCACACACCCCACCATATCGTATGCGCCCATATTACACACCCCAAAATCATACAGATAGCTGCGGAAATTGTAATGTCCTCTTAAAATAAACAGTGAGAAGACTTATAGGAAGAGAGATTAATATTATGAGAATGCTACACACCATGCTGCGAGTCGGTGACTTAGAAGCATCCAAGAAATTTTACTGCGATATTTTGGGGATGAAACTACTGCGGCAAAAAGATTATCCCGGCGGAGAATTTACCTTAGCCTTCGTTGGATATGGCGATGAATCCGAAAATACAGTCATTGAGTTAACCTATAATTGGGGCGTTGACAAATACGACCTGGGTGACGGTTATGGTCATATTGCCCTGGGTGTAGATGATATTTACACAACTTGTGCCCAAATTCGCGCAGCAGGTGGTAAAGTAACTCGTGAACCCGGCCCCATGAAACATGGTTCAACTGTGATCGCCTTTGTTGCTGATCCCGATGGTTATAAAATTGAACTGATTCAATTGAAAACTCAAGCAAGTCACAACGAAAAAGAAACGGCTTCCGCAACCCATTAATCCTAAATTGAAAGGGAATAACTGAGGCGATAGCAATTTATATTACTCATTTCCACTCATTGACTACTGATGACAAGCCCAATGGGATCGACTCAGTTATGCTAAACTTATATCCCTCTTACCCTCAAAAGTCAGAGGGCAATTCAGCTAGATCCCAGAATGACTTAGTTAATACACCTTTTACTCATATCAGTTTCTAATTCCTAGTCCCCAACGCCATAATGCAACCAACTGACCCTAATCTCTTTACCGATAAAGCCTGGGAAGCCATTGTTAAATCTCAAGATGTCGCCCATCGCTTCCAAAATCAGCAACTCGATGTTGAACATTTAATAATTTCGTTGCTACAACAAAATGGACTAGCAAGTCAGATTTTATTGAAAGCCGGAGTCGATCCCGAGGGCCTGATTCAGCAGTTAGAAGGATTTACCAAACGTCAACCCAGAGTCGGAACTATTGACCATTTGTACTTGGGTCGGGGATTAGATGTTTTACTAGACCTTGCGGCGGCGGTTCAAGAAGCCTGGGATGATGAATATATCTCCATTGAACATATTTTAGTCGCGTTTACTGAAGATGAACGCATTGGTAAACGGTTATTTAAAGGAACACCAGAAGCCAACCCCTCCAGACGACCCGGACGGCCTGGGTTTGATCGTCCCACCTCTTCTCGTCCAGCCACTCCCACCCTGACTCGCCAGAAACTCGAAGCAGTGATTAAGGTGATGCGGAGTAGTCCAAAAGCAAAAACCCAAACTGAAGAAACTCAAACTTCAGAAAACCCAACTTCAGAAACTCAAACTGAAGAAAGTGGTTATGAAGCATTAGAAAAATATGGCCGAGATTTAACCGAACAAGCAAAAAATGGTAAACTCGATCCGGTGATTGGTCGAGATGAAGAAATTCGCCGCGTGATTAGTTGTTTATCTCGTCGAATGAAAAATAATCCGGTTTTAATTGGTGAACCGGGTGTCGGGAAAACGGCGATCGCAGAAGGTTTAGCCCAACGAATTGTCAATGGGGATGTACCAGAATCATTAAAAGATCGTCAGTTAATTTCCCTGGATATGGGTAGTTTAATTGCAGGGGCAAAATATCGCGGAGAATTTGAAGAACGTCTCCGGTCGGTATTACGAGAAGTGACTCAATCCGATGGACAAATTGTCTTATTTATCGATGAATTACATACCGTTGTCGGGGCAGGTTCGAGTGGTTCAACGGGGTCGGGGATGGATGCGGGGAATTTACTTAAACCGATGTTAGCCCGTGGAGAATTACGTTGTATCGGGGCAAGTACTGTCGATGAATATCGCAAACATATTGAGAAAGATGCAGCCTTAGAACGTCGCTTTCAACAAGTTTATGTCGATCAACCGTCTCCCGAAGATACGATTTCAATTTTACGGGGTTTAAAAGACCGTTATGAACGTCATCATGGCGTTAAAATTACCGATTCTGCGTTAGTGGCTGCCGCGACTTTATCTAGTCGGTATATTAGCGATCGGTTTTTACCCGATAAAGCAATTGATTTAGTCGATGAAGCTGCTGCCCAATTAAGAATGGAGATCACCTCCAAACCCGTTGAATTAGAACAGATTGATCGACGGTTAATGCAGTTGGAAATGGAAAAATTGTCGATTGAAGGAGAAAGCAAAGGCAATAGCAATTCCACAGCAGATGTTGGGGTGAAATCCCGCTTAAAAGCAATCAAACAGGAAGTTGAAACCCTCAAAGCTAAACAAGAAAAATTAGCCTCTCAATGGAAAGGGGAAAAAGAATTACTCGATGGGATTAATAGTTTAAAACAAGAAGAAGAAAAATTACGGGTTCAAATTGAACAAGCCGAACGGGATTATGATTTGAATAAAGCTGCCCAATTAAAATATGGTCGCTTAGAAACGGTTCATTGCGATCGCGAAGCTAAAGAAGCCGAACTGTTAAAATTACAATCGCAAGGATCTACACTGTTGCGAGAACAGGTGACAGAAGCCGATATTGCCGCTATTGTTGCTAAGTGGACAGGGATTCCGGTTAACCGCTTACTCGAGTCAGAACGACAAAAATTATTACAACTCGAAAGTCATCTGCATCAACGAGTGATTGGGCAACAGGAGTCTGTAGCGGCGGTTTCTGCGGCCATCAGGCGGGCGCGGGCAGGCATGAAAGATCCCGGTCGTCCGATTGGTTCATTCCTGTTCATGGGGCCGACAGGTGTGGGAAAAACCGAATTAGCGCGGGCATTAGCGGAGTTCCTCTTTGATAGCGAAGATGCCTTAATTCGGATTGATATGTCGGAATATATGGAAAAACACGCCATTTCCCGCTTAGTGGGGGCACCTCCGGGGTATATTGGTTATGACGAAGGGGGACAATTGTCTGAGGCGGTTCGTCGTCATCCCTATTCGGTGATTTTGTTTGATGAAGTTGAAAAAGCCCATCCTGATGTGTTTAATATCTTATTACAGGTGTTAGATGATGGTCGCATTACCGATTCTCAAGGACGCAAAGTGGATTTCCGCAATACTGTAATTGTGATGACCAGTAATATTGGTGGTGAACATATTTTAGATGTGGCAGGGGATGATTCTCGCTATGAAGAAATGCATCGGCGGGTGATGTCTGCTTTGCGATCGCATTTCCGCCCAGAATTTCTAAATCGTGTTGATGATACGATTCTCTTCCATGCATTGAGTAAGAAAGAATTACGGCACATTGTTGAGATTCAAATCAAGCGTTTGCAGCGGTTATTGGCGGATCAAAAAATTAAAATTGAGTTATCTAAAAATGCTTTAAATTATGTAGCTGAAGTGGGTTACGATCCCGTTTATGGGGCCAGACCTTTAAAGCGGGCAATTCAACGAGAATTAGAAAATCCCATTGCCAATTTACTATTAGAACAGAAGTTTGTAGCCGGAGATACATTGTATGTGAGTCGAACAAAAGACGGGTTAGTATTTGATTTTAAACCCGTTCAAGAAGAATCTAAAAAGGCAACGAAAACAGAGAAAGCTGTCAAACAGCCCCCCGTCACAGAACCAGTGAAACCCGCTGAGAGTGAGACTCCAGTTGAATCAGACAATGGAGTTGAGGTGGAAGTGTTAGGGGTTGAAGAAATTATTCCCTCAAAGGTGACTCCAATTTCTGCCGATAGTTAAACCCATTATAAATAAAATTTAAATTCTCTCAAGGGATATTTTAAGAAATGTCTCTTGAGATTTTTATAGATTTTATCATGTAAAATAAACGAATTATAGTATAGCCCTACGCGCTCTTGTAACAGGCAAGCAGGCAACAGTAGACTATGAGTCAGTTTTAAGATTTGGAAATATTATAACTAATCTGCGTAATGCTAGGGGAGGTGAGAATGAAGGTTAAATAATTAGAATAAAAATATTCCCTTTTAATTAGATAACAAATATCCTTAATTAATCAGGCAATCAATGAATCCAACTCAAGATGGTAATAGTTTAGATTTATCAAGTTTACTAAAAGCTTCTCAAATTATTAGTAATGAAAATGAATTAGAAGAATTATTAAAAAAAATAATTAAAATCTTTTTAGAAAATACAGGGGCGCAATCTGGCTTTTTAATTTTAGAAACAAATAGTGAGTTATTCATTGAAGCGGCAGCAACAGCAACAACTGAACCTCAAATATTACAAAATATTCCGATAGAAAAGATAGAAGAAAATGGAGAAATACCGCTACTTTCTACAGCGATAGTTAATTCTGTTTATCACAGCAAAGAAACGCTTGTTTTACCGAATGCTATGGGTGAAGGAGATTTTACTCATGAAGACTATATTCAAACCTATAAAGTTAAATCTGTTCTCTGTTCACCGCTGCTGAATCAAGACAAAGTAAGTGGTATTATTTATTTAGAAAATAACTTAAGAAAAGATGCATTTACACCCAAAAACCTAGAAATTTTACAACGGTTATCCGAACAATCAGCAATTGCAATTGATCGCGCTCGGCTCAATGCGAATTTAGAACAAAAATTTATTGAAAAAACTCAGGAACTACGTCAGATTAAAACTAAGTTTCAACGACTAGTTGATGATATTGGAGATAAATTTGTGATTTTTAGTCACACCGGAGTTAGTGGTATTGTCACCTATGTTAGTGGTGGTTTTGAGTCTGTTTTTGGCTTAGAAAAAGATCGCATTATTAATAAACCTTGGTCTGAATCGATCAATTGGTTGCCAGAGGATATAGGTAAAACACAAATGGCAGTCATGAATATGATTGAAAATAAAATAGATTTCGATCAATTTGAAATGCGATTTATTCACCCTACTGGTGAACGGCGCACAGTGCTAATTTCACGTCATCCGGTTTGGGATGAAGCCGGAAATTTAATTGCAATTGAAGGTATTTTAGAAAATATTACGACTCGTCAGCAAGCTGAAGAAAGCCTCCGCCAAAGTGAAGCAAATCTAAGGGCGGCTCAGCGATTGGCTCATCTAGGAAATTGGAGTTTTGATGTTCTTAATCACAAGATTACTTTGTCTGAAGAAACATGGCGCATCTTTGGTTTAGATCCCCATCAAGAGGCCCCCTCCTATGAAGAGTTGGTGATGATGATCCATCCTGATGATCGCGCTGCTTTGAAACAGCAACTTGAGCAATCTTTAGTGCAAAAAACATCTTATATTAACGAATTTCGGCTCATTCGTCCCAGCGGAGAAATTCGCTATATCGAGTCACGAGGAGAAGTTATTCTGGATGAAAATGATCGAGTCAATTGTGTATTTGGTGTGAGTCTAGATATAACCGAGCGTCAGCAAATTGAAATAGCTCTGCAAGAACGAGAAAGACAATACCGCGATTTAGTACAAGCGGCTAACTGTATTATTTTGCGTTGGGATATAGACGGTAATATTATTTTTCTGAATCAGTATGGATCGGAGTTTTTTGACTGGCCAATAGAAGAGATGCTCGGCAAATCTGTGATTGGAACAATTGTCCCCGAATGGGAATCTTCCGGACGAGATTTACACACTTTAATGCAGCAAATTTATCAACAGCCGAACACTTTTTTAATTAATGAAAATGAAAATGTTTGTCGCAATGGAAAACGAGTTTGGATCAACTGGGCCAATCGACCGATTTTTAATCAAGCAGGGGAACTGATTGAAATTCTTTCTATTGGCACAGATATTACCGCTCGTAAACGCTCTGAAGAAGAATTAGCCCAGAAAAATATTGACTTAGAAGCAGCCATTCAAGCAGCAGAAACCGCTAATCAAGTCAAAAGCCAGTTTCTTGCGAATATGAGTCATGAATTGCGAACGCCTCTCAACGCCATTCTTGGATTTGCTCAGGTGATGCAGCGCACACAGCAGTATAATCCGGAGCAATTTCAGCAGGAGTCAGCCGAACATTTACAAATTATTCAAAATAGCGGTAACCATTTGTTGTGCCTCATTAATGATGTTCTTGATATGTCTAAAATTGAGGCAGGGAAAGTAGTTTTGCATTTTGATCATAGCGATCTCTATTCTCTGCTGCGATCGCTTGAAGGGATGTTTACTCTCAAAGCCAAAGAGAAAGAACTGACATTGAGTTTTGAGTGTGACCCCGATGTGCCGCAATTTATTCAAACCGATCAAGCCAAACTGCGTCAAATTCTGATTAATCTTTTGGGGAATGCGATTAAATGCACTCCAACTGGCAGTGTCACCCTGAGGGTATGGGGAACTGAAAACATCTATTTTGCAGTCGAAGATACCGGATGCGGCATTGGCCCTGAGCAACTTGAAAAATTATTTGATGCTTTTTACCAAGCAGAATTAAACCGTGCTGCTCAAATAGGAACAGGATTAGGATTAACAATTACTAAGGCTTATATCGAAATGTTTGGGGGAGAAATTAATGTTCAAAGTACCTTAGGACAAGGGAGTAGATTTCAATTTTACATTCCGGCTATTGCAGTCAAAAATCCCCACTCTATCGAAGTTGAGCCTTCATTATCGGTTGTCAGTGTAGCGCCTAATCAACCCAATTATCGTATTTTGGTGACAGAGGATAAATGGGAAAGTCGGGTATTGTTAGTCAAATTACTTAAGGCTGTTGGGTTTGAGGAAGTGCGTGAGGCTAAAAATGGCTTAGAGGCTGTTGAAATTTTTGAAAGCTGGCAACCTCATTTAATTTGGATGGATATGCGAATGCCCATCATGGATGGTTACGAAGCCACTCAACGAATTCGTAGTCACCTCAAAGGACAGGCCCCCGCAATTATTGCCCTCACAGCCAGCGCCTTAGAGCAAGAGAAACAGATTATTTTATCTATCGGTTGTGACGACTTTGTTCATAAACCGTTTCAGGAGCAAGTCATTTTTGATAAGCTGCGTCAGCATCTCGGCGTAGAGTATATTTATCAATCTCAATCCTTGAGCAATGATATTAATAAATCAGATGATGTGCCGCAACTTACCCCTGAACGTCTTTCTCAAACCCCCTATCAATGGTTGACTCAACTCCGGGAAGCCGCGAGTTTAGCCGATGCAGAGTGGGTGAGTCAACTGATAACTCAACTTCCCAGCAGTGATGCTGACATTACCGACGTCTTGAGTCACTGGGTTAAACACTTTCGCTGCGATCAGATTGAAGAGTTGGCTGAATTAGCGAGTCATTTGTCATCGCAATAGTTTAAATATTTATTTTGCTCTGAAATAAATAATTAGATGCATCCTATCAAAATATAAACTATGGTACAACAAATAAACGAAAGACAGCAGAAAAATTAGAGATGGGCAGAAAAACGATTAATTTACTCTCTTTCTAACTAACTGTCTCTAATAATTAATATATATCCTCCAATACCTATGACTGATCCTTTAAAAATCAAATATAATTGATTAATTAACCCTATTCATTACTCATTTCAAATTTCAATCGCTATATGCTTTGCTAAAGTATTCCTCTGCAATATTTTGTTATTATTAATTTTTATAGGTAAGTTTAGTAAGGAATAATAAATATGACAGGAACTCATTACTCTGACGTAAATCTGCATAAAGATTTACCCACTTCCGGCGATCTGCTTGTTGTAGATGATATTCCTGAAAATCTTGAATTCTTATCTAAGATTTTAACACAACAAGGTTATAAAGTTCGCTGTGTTCTCAATGGTAAAACTGCTTTAAAGGTGGCAATATCAGCTCAACCCCACTTAATTTTACTAGATATTAAAATGCCCGAGATAGACGGGTTTGAAGTCTGCCGAAATCTGAAAAACAATTCTATTACTCAAGAAATTCCGATTATTTTTCTCAGCGCCCTCGATCAAGTTGAAGACAAAGTAAAGGCCTTTCGTTTAGGCGGAATAGACTATGTTTCTAAGCCTTTTCAAGTGGAAGAATTACTCGCTCGAGTCGATAATCATCTCAAACTGCGTCAAGCAAGGGCGCAAGTCCAAAAGCTCAATGCTGAGTTAGAGCAACGAGTCATTCAACGAACAGCTCAACTGGAGCAAGAAATCGGTGAGCGCCTGCGTGTGCAAGAAGAAATGCTATACATGGCAACTCACGACAATCTGACAAATTTACCAAATCGGATTTCACTCAGCCAAAGATTAGGAAAAATTTTTAATTATAATCAGCCCAGAGAATTAGCAATATTAATGCTGAAGTGTAATCAATTTCCAGTGATTAATAGCTCTCTGGGTTATCGTGCCATCGATCAATTACTGGTTTCGATTGCCCGCCGTTTAGAAGGATGTTTAGAAGCAGGCAGTTTTTTAGCGCATTACGGAGAAGATACATTTGCTATTTTGATTGAAGAGTCTGTCGATGAAGAGATGGTAATGTTTCTGGCAAATCTATTACAACAAGAAATTTCTCTTCCTTTCCAAATCAACGAATGTTCGATTTATATTCAGATGAATATTGGGATTGTTTTATCCGATCAAAACTATCAACAACCGACTCATTTACTGAGAGATGCTCATACCGCATTGCAGCAAGCGAACGCTCAAGAAATCGGGAAGATAAAACTGTTTAATCCTGAAATGTATCATCGAGCATTATCATTTTTTCAGGTTCAAAATGAGTTATCTTTAGCAATCAATAATCAAGAGTTAGCTTTACTTTATCAGCCGATTATCTCACTCGAAGAGAATCGCCTCAGCGGAGTAGAAGCTCTCATCCGGTGGTATCATCCCACTCGCGGAAAGATTGTTCCAGGTAATTTTATTCCGATTGCCGAAGAGACAGGATTAATCATTATGCTGGATCGTTATGTTTTGAGACAAGCTTGTTATCAACTCAAAACTTGGCAAGAACAAAACTTACTTCAGCCTTCATTCAAATTGCACATAAATTTATCAGCTCAGCAACTGTCTCAAAGCGATTTTATTGAATATTTAGAAGAGATTTTAATAGAGACTGAAGTCCATCGTCAGCATCTTGTCTTAGAAATTACTGAATATGGCTTGATGACTCCATCTATAGTGACTTCAAGCATCTTAGAGCAGCTTAAATTATATGAAATTAGTGTGAGTATTGATGATTTTGGTACAGGTTGCTCATCTCTGAGTTATTTACAAAGTTTGAAGATTGAAAACTTAAAGATCGATCGCTCTTTTATTAATCAAATTGACGAAACTCCAGAGAGTCTTAAGGTTGTCCGGGCTATTATTAATTTAGCGCGCGATCTCGATGTCACCGCTATTGCTGAAGGAGTAGAAACCGATCAACAGCTTGAGACACTTCTGGCATTGGGGTGTGAGTTTGCTCAGGGTTACTTGTGGAGTCAGCCCGTTAGTCCTGAGGCAGTGCGCTCACATTTGCAAGCACCAGGGGATTTGAGCGAATTTATTAGGAAATAAGTCATCAGACTACTGTCTTTCTAAGGGAAATAGTCAAAAACGATTAACATTTACATACATACTTTCAAATATCTGTCTCAAGGCTTACGACTAGGGCTTGAAAGAATTTGGTAAAATAAACGTATTATTTCTTAACGTTTCGTCTATGGGTGAGCGCAAAGAAATAGACCGAACTGTTCACAGCGAACAACTAGGAGGATACCATGAGCCAACCGACTGAGTTAACTTTGGAGCAAAAATTCAACTTGTCATCTTTTAAGATGCAGGTGCATCAAATGAGCCAAGAACAAGCTCAAGAATTTTTAGTCAATCTTTATGAACAAATGATGATTCGTGAGAATATGTATCAGCATTTTCTCAAGCATCAGTGGGGTTTGGAACCTCATGTCTACAATGACTAAGTGTTAGTCCCGTCGCTGTGGGCGACCTCAATCTCTTACTTTTTTTCTCTCTGAGAAAGCAGGTTGGGGATAACGGGGCGTCAACGCTTCGAGGGTTTAAGAGCTGTCAGATCAAATAACATATTAATATTTAATAATAATTCTGATTTAAAAAAGTTATCTACGATTATCACCTCATTGTTTCCGTTCTAGTGTTGCTTCCATCACGCTTAAAAAATTCATCGAAGATCCGGTCATAATTGCACTAGAATAATGATAATGATCTGCATCTAAACGACGTAAAGTTTCAAAGCCGCTACGACGCTGACGTTCATCCCCTAACACCCAATAACGCTGAATAATAGATTCTGGGGTAATCATTCCTTCCCCTTCAACGTTTCCTAATTCACTGTGCTGCAAGACAAAGGTATATTGCCGTTCTTGATGGCCCAAACGTCCCCGATATTTTAAGATAAAGTTATCGCGATCGCTGTCTGTAAAAATCAGTTTAGTCACCATATTAAACCATTCTCCTTGATTCCAAGCAACTAAAGTTCTTCCTCTAACAAGAGTGGGTTGATGATTGCGATCTATCCAGTTTCCCTCAATAAGCCATTGGCCAGATTCTATTAAAAAAGTATGAGCCACAATTGCAGTCCCCAATAAAATATAGGTTTTGATTGATCTATATCGTTTTGATATTCTTGCAACAATTCATTAAAATTCTCCGGCTTTTTTATGGATTTTTACTTTTCTATTTTATCACGATAAATTTTGTGACTCACAGCAGAGAGAAAGAGATTGATATTGATACTTTCTGGGACAAAATTTAAGAGGCCTTCTCGGAAAGCCTCTCAGATATAATTTTATCTTCATTTAATCAAACTATGATTTGATTAATCTTTATCTATTATTTCTGGCTTTAACTTTAATACTGGGTGCAGCCGCACCGTAATTAATTCTACAACCCAAATTAAACAAGCTAGAACCACATTCTAAAGGAACCACTTCGTTTTCGAGTAATGCGCTACAACTTACATATCCATCATCATTTGTATCTTTGATCATACAAGAAATAGATTGTGCCCCAGAGCTAGTTGACCAACCTTTCAGTCCTTGCGTCGCAACTAAATGAGGCCAGAAAAACATGAATATAAAAACACTGATTACACCAAGAATGATTAATCCAGCTTTCAATTTCCAACTACTAAATATTTCACTCATTTTCATTTTTACCTGCTCTGTAAAGGAAGGAGAGACATCAATATTTGTGACTTGAGGTTCTATTGGTTTGGGAGTTTCAGTTGGAGTATCGGACATTGTTTTCTCCTTGAGAATAAGGGGTTGAATCGGGGTAAACATGATTGACCTAACATCGAGAAGTTAGACAATATATTTCAAGATACGCCCTTTACTACCACATTATAGTCAGACATTTGAATTGAGTGTATAATCCAAGGAGAGATTTATGCTGATGAAATATCACTTGTTTGAGCAAGTAGGTGGTTTGCTTATTGTCCCATCTATCAGCCTCAGTCGGATGTTGTCCGTTTGGACAGGGGAGCCGACCTGGGTTAAATTTGATTAATCATCATCTTCATTGAGCCTTCGTTAAATTCAGTTTGCCCAATCCGATTAAAAAACCCAGCAATCTTTTAGTCAAAATGCATTTTAATGATGAGTTACTGCGCCCAGAGATATATCAACCGGCTGCTGATGTGTTTCAAGCTTACCAAGTCACCCATGAGTTTCATCAAGAAGTTCAGTATCGTGAAGCGGTTCAACAGCATTGTCAATGGTATCGGGAAACCGCCCAGCGCCATCAGCAAGAAATTAGGAGAATGCGGGGAGATTTTAATCTCCTGGGTTGGTTTTTAGGTAGAAGAAGAAAGCAATAATAATAACACGAGGGTTAATCTGACTCGAGAAATGAAATTAACTCTAATATATTTGGGGTTGAAAAAATGAGTCGTCTCCAAGTTGATTGAGTAAATAGACATTATATAACCGAACCCCGAAAAATTATATCAATTGTTTGTATTACTCTCTTTTACTATTTACAGCCAAAGACTCTGAATAAATGATTCAGGATTCGGTTGAGCAATATTCTTTGTTGATTAAAATGCTCTGAGCATAACCAACATGGCCATAGCGCAAAGCGATTTGAGCCGCAACTTTCCCCTCGATTAGCATCTAATTTCAGTCGAACCCGTATTTAGATAGAACAGATTATATGATTCTACCACCGACTGTATGAGAGTGAGCAGATTATATGATTCACTATTACTCATGACCATTGATTGCCTGTCGATCGCCCTACAAACCCCATTATTGCGTAGAATCAGTATAATTAGTTATGGGATTTTGAGTAAATTCCGCATTTTCACGGAGATGAGATTGTAAGCAAAAAGCTTCTAAAAATCAGTGAAATACACGTTGTTTGTTCAAAATAAGAAAGTTAAGATAAAAATGTGAAAGACGAACATAGATGCTCTCTGTTTCTTGCCCCCTGCCTCTAGCGGCGGGGTATTTTTTTGGGTAAATAACTCCAAGAATTTGTATCTGCTGCTGAATTGAATATGGACTCAATTAATTCCTGATATTTTTATTTTAGACAACCGTACTTTTACGGAACTTTTACCTCAGAGATGAACAACAAAAATCCGTAAATTTCACGTTTTCATTCCCTGTATATAGTAGGTATATTGAAGTTGGTAGATGTGAAGCTCGTTTTCTCCCCCCCGTCCATTCGGTCGGGGATTTTTATTGTTTAATGATCTTTTGAGGGGCTGATATCTCAAAGATTGGCCCAATTTCCGCAGCTTTTCAAGTGAGTTTGTGTTTTTACGGATTTTGATTAAAGGACAGTCTCTCCTACTTTGTGAGTGTGAATACCTAAAAGTTTCTATCCCCACAGAAGCCAAGGCAGACGACTGACTCATTATTCAACTAATTGTGTTAAACTTCTGCAGTTGTACTCCTCAATATTTAATTTAAAATGTGTCGCCTCCTGGGCTATCTGGGTTTACCCATCCAACTTGATAAAATATTATCTCAACCCGAACATTCTCTGATTGTTCAAAGCTATCAACCTAAAGAGATGCAAGAAGCCATTCTCAACGCCGATGGGTTTGGAGTCGGTTGGTATCATCCACACAAAACAACACAACCTTATCTTTATAGAAACACTCAGCCGATATGGAATGATAGTAATTTATCCTCACTGGGTCGATATATTGAGTCAGGACGGATCTTGGGTTATGTCCGCAGCGCCACACCCGGACAAGTGGTGACATTAACAAACTCTCAACCGTTTCAGTCTGAACAACTTTTATTCACCCACAACGGTTATATTGACAAGTTTCGTCACAGTTTGCATCGTCCAATTCGTGAACGTTTGCAAGATTCTATATACAGTGGGATAGAAGGGACAACAGACTCAGAACATTTGTTTGCGTTGTTTCTGAATGAATTAACCACTGCTGACTCGACTCTCTCTCTGGTGGATGCATTGCGCCAAACCTTAGACATCGTTAAAACTTTAGCTAAAAAATATCAGGTAAAAGCTCTGGTTAATATTATGCTAAGTGATGGACATCAAATGGTTGCCTCGCGGTACGCGGTCGATGGGTTAGCCCCTAGCTTATACTGGTTAAAGGATGATCCTCAGTTCCCAGAGTCGGTTATGATTGCCTCTGAACCGTTATTTGACGCAGACTGGCAAACTTGTCCAGAACAAACTATTATTCATGTCGGAGAAGACCGTGATCTTCATCTCGAAAAACTCGCTTAGAGAATATTTATACAATAACCTGACTCAATGCCGTCAAGGGACTTTAAACCTGTTTAAAGGTGTCGATGAGACGGGGTTTAGAAGCCAACCTCATGCTGATTTTAGTCCTATTGGTTGGCATTTAGGGCATATTGCTTATACAGAGGCGTTGTGGTTATTGCCATCGCAAGAGAGTCAATTACCGGAATATGATTTATTATTTCGCGCTGATGGACTCCCGAAACATCAACGGGTGGTGTTACCGCAGATTGATGAAATTATAGAGTATTTGAAAGTGGTGCGATCGCAAATTTGGCGCGGTTTAGAAAGTTATCCTATTGAACAACAGCATCCCCTGTGGCGGTTTATTTTGCAACACGAGAGTCAACATGGGGAAACGATTGCGTTTATGCGACAATTGCAACAGTTTCAACAGCCAGATATTGTTCAACATCCTACATCCTATAAATTACCGGTTTCTCCCAATGCTTATCAAGTGGAAATTCCGGCAGGTTTATTTTGGATGGGAAATGATAGCCCAGATGCGATGGATAATGAACGTCCGTTGCATCAACGTCATGTAGAAACTTATTATATGGATCGTTATCCGGTGAGTTGTGGTCAATATCGGATTTTTATGCAAGCGGGAGGCTATCAAAACCCCCAATGGTGGTCTTCTCAGGGTTGGCAATGGTTACAACAAAACCCAGTAACGCAGCCGTTGTATTGGACGAATAACCCCCAATTTGATGACCATCCGGTGTGTGGCGTGAGTTATTTTGAAGCGGAAGCCTATTGTAATTTTGTCGGCAAACGCTTACCGACAGAGGCAGAATGGGAAAAAGCGGCGAGTTGGAACCCTCAAACCCAACAGAAATATACTTATCCTTGGGGGGAAACTTTGCCTCAGGCTAATTTATGTAATTGTAATTTCGGACAAAGCGATCTGACAAATGTTGTGATTAAACCTCAAACTACCCCAGTCAGCGCTTATCCAGATGGAACTAGTTATTATGGGGTAAATGATTTGTTGGGGAATGTATGGGAATGGACGGCGAGTGTGTTTGAGGCTTATTCTGGGTTTAAATCTTATCCCTATACCGGGTACTCTCAAGACTATTTTGACGGGCAACACTATGTTTTAAGAGGCGGTAGTTGGGCAACTCGTCCTTGGGCATTACGCAGCAGTTTTCGTAATTGGTATCACAGGGATGTACGTCAAATTTTAGCGGGTTTTCGTTGTGTTCAACGATGAGGAGTTATAAGTAGAGACGTTGCATGCAACGTCAGTGCGTCAGTACGGAAGTAAGAAGTAAGATTTACTATTATAGTCATTCGCGAGCGCGTGTGCCCTCTTCACGTAAGATTTTTACTCCCTATTGCCTACTTGCAAGATTCCATAATTCATAATTCATAATTCAATATGATAAGATATAAATATCTCTAAATTGCGTGCCAAGGGCCATGCCCCATCACCTCAGCCAACTTGCAAACAACGCTACAACGATTGTTCAGACAGTTAGCGAATATCTTTATCAAACTCTGGTCTTTTTGCAACAACAACATCCAGAGGGGTTGAAACTAAGATATCGGGAAATGCCTTGGCATCAACCTCGTTATCACTCTACATTATTGCAAAAATTAACTCAAGGTTTAAGTCAAGCCCAAAATCAACAGGTACTTTTGACAAAAGTTCAGGCATACTTAAAAACCTTATTAAGTCCTGAGTTTATGGCTTCTGCAGAATATCCTTTGTTACTGAGTAAACTGGAACAGTTAATTTATTGTGATTCTAATTTTACCCCATATTCGGGAAGTATTGAAACAATTCAAACACCACAGTTATATTTAAATGGTGGATTACATTCTTCACCGGGGATTGGGATTTTATTATTAGATGTTGAAAATATCCAATTAGATCAAAAAGCAGAGAAATTTTTAGGGGAAATTTGTAGTTATCCGATTCAAATTCGGGTGGCATTTGCTAACTGGCGCAGTATGGGTAAAAGAGATATTGAGTTTCATAATAGGGGTTATCAACTGATTCATGTACCCCCCGGAAAAGATAGTGCTGATTTGAAAATGGCAACGGTTGGATCTTCGATTTTTGTCTATTATCCTACCGCAAAAGAAGTATTTGTCTGTTCTTCTGATAAAGCTTTAACTCATTTATGTAATACACTACAATCTCATGGTTTAACGGTTTATCAAGTTACAAAGAAACAATCTGATATGTTGGTTTTTAATAGTAAAACGGGAGAAAAAAAGCAATTTTCCCTATTAGAAACCCCTAAAATCCCTCCGATCGATCAACTGATTGAACAACTGCAAAACTTGATTATTGCTGAACAAAAACGGATTAAAAATCCTTGGATAAAAATCTCTCGCGTTGCACTATTATATAAGGAAAAATATCGATTAACCTTAAGTACTGTTGTCTCTACTCACTTTTCGGATTATAAAGCTAGCGATATTTTCTATAAAAATCCTAAGTGTTTTGCAGTCCATCAACCCTCCGAAAAATCGAGTACTTATGTCACTTTATTTTCAGTTGCATCTCAATCACCTCAAAATCCTTTAATTATTACACCCTCAAACTCAGAATTACCCACTATTCAATCATTAGAGGATTTAGAGAAAGCTTTAGTGACCATTATACAAGATTTACTATCTGAATCTACGGAAACCTGTGTTTCTTTATCTGTGGTTGGGAGTTATTTTAATCGTCAATATGGTCAAGCTATTACTCACGTCATTAAGCAGTTTTTACCCGGAGGAAAATTTACTAAATTTATTGATGTTTGTCATTCATTCCAATTAGAAAAAAATGGGGCTGGATGGAATGTTTGTTTGAATAATTTTCATTAAATTGAATTAGGTAAAACGATTCCCCCTTGACTTCATTCTCCATTTGTGATAATTTAAATAGTAATTTACTATTTTAGGTAAATAGTACTTACAACTTGATTCGGCAGTTTTGACTCTATCATTTTTAGCATTACAACCGACGACGCAATACATTTAATAGCGTGTTCATCGTTTCCGGCAACGGCGCAATAGCTTCTATGATTTTACCAGAAATAGGATGTTCTAAGGTTAATTTCCAAGCATGAAGCGCCTGCCCAGACAAATTGACTTTAATCGAACGACCTTTACTATAATCTAAATCACCGACAATAGGATGTCCAATGAAGGCGCTATGAACCCGAATTTGATGCGTCCGTCCGGTTTCTAAGGTAAACTGCATTAACGTATAGTTGCCTAAACGTTCTTCAACTTGCCAATGAGTGACGGCATTTCGTCCCCCTTTTTCAATGGGAATAACCGCCATCTTTTTACGATCTGTGAAATGACGACCAATCGGCTGATTAATTATACCATGATCTGTGTTTGGTGCACCATAAACCACTCCTAAATATTGCCGACGGGCTGTTTTTGCTTGAATTTGGGCTTGTAAATGTTGCAGAGAAAAATCAGTTTTCGCCACAACAATTGCCCCGGTGGTATCTTTATCTAAACGATGAACAATTCCCGGTCGTTCAACCCCACCAATTCCTGCTAAACTATCACAATGAGCCAGGAGTCCATGCACTAAACTATAGTCTTCATGTCCGGCTGAGGGATGTACCACTAAACCCGCTGGTTTATTGATAATAATTAAGTGATTATCTTCATATAAAATATCTAATTTTATCTCGACTGGAGTCAATTCTAACGGTTTAGTTTGAGGAATAATAACTGTTATGCGATCGCCTAATTTCACTTCTACTTTTTTAGAATTACAAATTTGATGATTAAGATAAACTTGATCCTGAGAAATTAGGGCTTGAATTCGAGAACGAGATAAGTCAGAAAGTTGTTCAGATAACCAGCGATCTAAGCGTTTGACTTGAGAATTTGGAGGCGAATTAACGATTAAATTAATTGTATTTTCTTCTGTCATTATATTATCCATTTATTCCGTTTCAATTATAATATCCCAAGCGTCTAAAGTGATACCAATCGTTTGTTCTAAATTAGTGATAGAGTTGAGATAATCAATATTTGCATTTAGTTCGTCATTTCTTGCTTGTCCTAACGCTTCTTGAAATTGAACCAAATCAACAATCGAAGTATTTCCAACTCCTAATCTGACCCGTTCTTCTTCATTTAAAAGTTGTTCTTCTGCTAACTCCGTTGCTCGTCTTGCCAGTTCAACTCTTCGCAGATTTTCTCGAACATCTCGAATACTATTTTCTACATCAATTTCAACTTGTTGAATCTCCTCATCTAAATTATTTTCTGCTTGTAATAACTCAACTTGACGCTGTTTAAACTCTCGTTCTATTCTGCGATCTCCTAAGTTTTTTGTCAAATTCAACCCAGCTCTAAACTCTGTTCTATCCTCTATAAAATTAGGTGCAGGATCGTGACTAACACTTGCTTCTAAATCCATATTCCATTTTCGTTGATTTTCAGCTATTTTAAGCGCAAAATCTGCTTGCTCAATATTCAGCTTTGCAATTAAATAATCGGGTCTATTTTCTAATGCTAAAATCTTGATATTTTCAGATTCTAGACTCTCAGGAGTGACGGGTTGAATATCAGCCGCGATAATAGTGAGCGACGGATCAATATCTAATATTTCCAATAAATCAAATTGCTGTTGTTTCAAGTTGTTTTCTGCTTCTAATAAACTCACTTCTTGATTGGCAACCCGCGCTTGAACAGGCACAATATCAACTCTAGCTCTCCGACCTGCATCAATCAAAACCTGGGTATTTTCTACTTGTTGCCGTGCAATTTCTAAAGAACTAATTTCAATTTGTAATCGTTCTTGGGCTTGAATCAATTGTCGATAAGCAAAAATCGCTTCTGTAATTTGATTAATTAACGTAGATTTCAGATCTAAAATATTAATCTTATCATCAATTCGAGCAATTTCAATCGAGGCTCTATTTACCTCAATTCCACCATTTCTTAATAGCGGTTGTCGGACAGAAAGTTCTAGATTTTGCCTTAACCCGTCGTTGTCTGAATCGTCAAATCCTGGCCCGTCTCGCTGCTCTCCGCGTCCTTCCCAACCCAAGTTAATCTCACCCCCTGTGGGTAATAACATCACCACTCTAGCGGCTAATGATAAGCCATTAGTAACCGAAGTAATATCTCCCTGTTCTAAACTATCCCATTCTAAAGAGATATTCGGTGTAAAATCGGGAGCGAACTTATCTTCTGCAACAATTAAATCCTGTTGTTGAATAATTCGTTCTAAATATTGATTTTTAATGGTACGATTATTTTCTAATGCTAAAATTACTACTTCTCTTAAGGTTAATTCTATTGTATTTGGGCGTAAGCGTTGCGCCCCCACGGTCTCTGTGATTTCGATTTTTAATGGTTCTGCACTATTAATGGGTTGAATATCTTCGGCGGAATTCTGTACAATCGTTAAGGTTTCTGGTAGTATATTTGCAGTCGGTAAGGGTTCTGAACTATCTTCAAATTTAATAGGATTAACTTCAGATTTAATGGGTTGAATGGGTTGATGATTTGTTGGCTTTTCCGGCGGAGAAATAGGCGCAGATGGGGTATTTTGAATCGTTTGAGGATCTTCTGTTTCTGAGATAATAGGGGTTGGCGTTGCAGCAATAGATGGTGATGGCTGATGATGCAGCGAGGGTGGGATAGAGAATTGTTGAGGCTTGACTTTACCCATTACCGCTTCTGGCTGAGGAGTCGGATTTTTGATCGGTTGCGGGACGGGTTTAACGGAGGGAGATGTGACAGTTTGTGGCACTTTCGCCAGCATAGAGGGTTGAGACTGAAGCTGAGTAATGAGGGTGGCGACAGATCCAGAAATCAGGGTGACAATGATACAAAACCGTATCCTCCAAACCCGATCTGATGTGGGGGAAGCCTGAGAATTAGGGGGTTGAGGTTTAGAATTCTGTGGTGAATGCATTTTCAACCATTCAAAAGGATAGAGGATAGCTTACAGTCAATTCAAGTGTAGCAATCTATTATATACGCTCTGAGAAAAGGGTGAAAATGTTATGTTGCACTCAATCGCATCAATCGTATTATTCACACAAACAACTCCTGTTGGAGGCGGAGGTAGAGGAAATGTTGAGTTTCCGGAAAACCCTGCACCCTGGGGTGTAGTTAACATAATAGATAATACCTATTCTGATACGCTATAGATTATGGCAGGGAAACTTGTACAAAAGATTTGGAAAATTCTGAATACTGACATTGAATTATCGCCTTCGGCAATAGCTACAGGCAGCGCAGACACAGCCAAAGCTGTATTAGGACTGGCAAAAGCACTTGATCAAAACAAGGGTATAAAGGAACTTAAACCGTTTCTGGAAAATATTGATTCCCTGCTGGACATTTTAAACTCGCCGTTAGCGCAAGTAGTCGGTTCAACTTTACCATTTGTTCCGATTGCTACAACTATTTTAACATATATTGCCCAACAAACTCGCAGCGAACCCACCCTAGAAGATTCGGTATTGTTAGTGGGTCAGGTTGCTTATTTAGAGAGTATCAAACAATTTTTAAAAACTCATCCAGAAATTCAGTTAACCGAAACTTCAGCCTCGGAAAAGCTAGGGAAAAAGATTGAAAAATTAGGTGAATTTGAATGGGATGAGAGAGAAGCCAAAAATGCATTAATTAGTTTTCATTATTCCCGCTTAGCAACAGAATTTAATTCGATTTTAGAGAAACGTTTACAAGAATCTGGGTTAACCGAAGAAGCTGCGAAAATAACAACAGAACGAATTTCTCGTGATACCCATCGTTACATGAAACAGGCGGTGGCAGAAGTGAGAGACTCCGCGAAACGGTTAGCAGGAATTTATGGAGACGGTTGGTTACGGGATTTAGAAGTTTATGAAAGTATCGATCAATATTTAGAGAATATTATTGCTAAACAACCAGAGGAAAACGTTTTTAATCAAGATTTTACCTTCCGGGATATTTATATTCCCTTGGAAGTCAAAGCGGTAAATTCTGATGGAGAAGTTGATGAAGATGCAGAACCCGATAATATAGAATCTTGGGCAAAACGTATATTATTAGATGAGAATAAAAAAAGTAATGTCTTGTTTTTGCAAGGTGGCCCTGGACGGGGAAAAAGTGTATTTTGTAAGATGTTTTCGGATTTGGTGCGTCGAGAATTTCACCCAATTTATACCCCAATTTTAATTCGATTACGGGATATTACTCACTTTGATTCAGATTTGGAAAAGACTCTAGAAACAGTAATTGGTACGGATTTTGTTAAAACAGATCGGGGTTGGTTAACCGATAAAAATACGCGGTTTTTGTTTTTATTAGATGGCTTTGATGAACTGCTGTTAGAACGCGGCGTTAGTAATGACTTGAAGTTATTTTTAGACCAAGTTTCACAATTTCAGAAACGTGCTGCTAACAACAATGAGCGGGGACATCGAGTCTTAATTACGGGTAGACCGTTAGCATTGTATGGCATTGAACGGTTAATGCCCAAGAATTTAGATCGGGTCGAAATCATCCCAATGAATGAAACCCTACAACAACAGTGGTTAGAAAAATGGCAAACTGTAGTTAATCCCGATCCAAATATTGCCGCTGAAACAGTTAATAATTTTTGGCAATTCTTACAAAATGATAATTGTCCAGAATCCGTTAAACTGTTAGCACAAGAACCTTTAATTCTGTACTTACTGGCAGAAATGCATCACGCTCAACAGCTAGATGTGGAGGACTTTAAAACAGAGAATGCTGGTGCAGCAAAAGTTTTGGTTTATCAGAAAGCCTTAGATTTTGTATTAAATGAACAGCGAACAAAAGAGGGAGAAGACCTCAATAATAAAATATTAGAACCAGAAAGTTTACGCAGTATTTTAGCCGAAGCTGGACTCTGTGTGGTGCAATCGGGACGAGAACATACTTCTATTAAACTGATCGAGGCGCGATTAAAAGCAAAGGAAGACGAAGCCGCAATTCAACTGATTGAAAAAGCTAGAAAAGCAGGATCTGAGGAAGGGTTAAAAAATGCATTGGCGGCTTTTTATCTTAAATCGGGTACGGCGGATAATTCGGTTGAATTCTTTCATAAAAGTTTTGGGGAATTTCTCTGTGCTGAACGGATAGCGGAAACAATGGCAGAGTGGACAGAAATAACGAAGAAAAAACGAAATATTAATTATGTAATTCCGAAAAAAGAATTAGAATGGCAAGTTTATGATTTATTCGGTTATGGCCATCTGACCGCTGAGATTGTGGAATATTTAATGGCAGTTTTAATTCAGTCTCAGATTGAATTTGTAGTGTTATTTCAACGATTACAGAAGTTTTATTTCAACTGGAGTGAGGGAGAATTTATTGAAACCACAGAAGAGACCCTGCCGCAGAAAAAAGCCAGACAATTACAACAGCATGATATCGAATCTGGACAAAGACAAGTTGATATTTATACAGGATTAAATGTCTTAATTTTACTCTTAGAATTACATCGTTATGGACAATCTCATGAGGAATTGAAACAACAATTACATTTTTATCCTTGCGGTCAACCCAATAGTGATGAATTTGACCGTGACCGACTGCTTCAAATGATTGGTTACAGCCAATGTTTAAAAGTTAATGCTTTTCTCAATAGCGTTGGTCAGTTTCTCAGTAGTGCCGACCTCAGTGGTGCCGACCTCAGAAGTGCCAACCTCAGTGGTGCCAACTTCAGAGATGCCCACCTCATTAGTGCCAACCTCAGTGGTGCCAACCTCAGTGGTGCCAACCTCAGAAGTGCCCACCTCAGAAGTGCCCACCTCAGAAGTGCCGACCTCAGTGGTGCCCACCTCAGTTTTGCCCACCTCATTGGTGCCGACCTCATTAGTGCCGACCTCAGTGATGTCAACCTCAGTAGTGCCGACCTCAGTGGTGCCGACCTCAGTGGTGCCGACCTCAGTGGTGCCATCCTCATTGATGCCAACCTCAGACGTGCCGACCTCAGTGGTGCCCACCTCAGTGGTGCCCACCTCAGTGGTGCCGACCTCAGTGGTGCCCACCTCAGTGATGCCGACCTCAGTGGTGCCCACCTCAGTAACATCCGATGGAATAATGATACAAAATGGTCTAATATTATTGGATTACATGAAGCAACTGGAGTTTCAGAAGATTTACAACAACAGCCTGAATTTGCAGCAGCCGTTGCATTGAGTCGAGGATATAGTTTCGCTGAAGCAGGTCAAATTGAGGAAGCGGTCACAGCTTACAATCAAGCTGAAACTCTTAATCCTAAACTGGAAATTTCAGCTATATTTTGGTATCAATTATGTTGGTTTGGTAGCTTATCTCATCATGCAGAATTAGTTCTATTTGCTGGAGAAAAAGCTGTAGAATTAGAACCTGATTACTCATATTATCGAACTGCTCGTGGACTTGCTAGAGCGTTAACAGGGGATTTTGCTGGGGCGATAGAAGATTTTGAGGCTGCATTGAATGACACCCGTTTTGGTTACAACGAAGAAGAGAAACAAAAACGGCAGGGTTGGTTAGCGGCATTGAAAACAGGAGAAAATCCGTTTACAGATGAGGTGTTAGATAGTTTGAGAAATAAGTGATGTTATGTCCTCTTTGCTTCTCCTCAACTTAGGAGAGGGGTGTCCACAGGGCAGGGTGAGGCGTTATATATAACATCATGTCCGTTGAATTAACCCATATTAAAAATCCGATTTGGAGCGTAGAGACGTTAAATTTGTGGAGACGTTACATGTAACGTCCCTACATAATAACTCCCCGAACCCCTGCCGTAAGGGTGAAGCTTTTAATTGTGTCGAAGTGAGTGTTTGATTAAAAAGGTAGAGTATTTTGATGACTGTATTCTATTTTTGTCTCAATGCTTTAACTGGATCGAGTTGACTTGCCCTCAATGCCGGGAGAAAGCCAGCCCCCACACCAACAATTACAGCCGAACCTAAAGCAATTACAGCATTATTTGTATCAAATTTATAGGGTAACTCAAACTGTTTGGCAACGACAATGGTTAAACCATGAACGGTGAGAATGGCGATCGCACCGCCCATAATACTGAGAATAGCGGCTTCAAGGACAAATTGAAACAATACATCAAGTTGAGTTGCCCCAATAGCGCGGCGCAAGCCTATTTCGGAGGTTCGTTCAATTACAGCGGCGATGGTAATATTAGCTATACCCACACCGCCAACCAGTAACGCCACAATTCCTACCACGAGTAAAGCGGTTGAAACAGATTCTAACGTTTGTTGTTGTTCCAAAATATCGTTTACATTATTCCAAGCCGCAAAAGTATAACCGGGAAAGCGTTGTTCTATTTGTTGTAAGATTTGTTCTTCTAAAATTTCTAAGTCTTCTAAACGATAAGGGCGAATAGTAAATGCACGAATACTTCGTTGTCCGCTAATAGCACTATGAACTGTAATAGGGATATAAACTTCTCCTTCAGGTTGCATACTTGCTTGATTTAAAGGTAGAAGACCGACCACAATATAAGGACGAAAATCGACATAAATCGTCTCACCTAAGGGGTCTTGACTTTGAAACAATTCATTACTTAAAAATTGATCGATAATTGCAACTGGACGATATTGATTGTAATCTGCTTCTGTAAAATCTCGTCCCGCAATTAATTCTCGACCAAAAGTGAATAAATAGTCAGGGGCAACAGCATAAACTTCTGGATTAGCGGTAGAATCTTGAAAGACAGTTTCGGGCTGACCCACCCAATTTAAACCACTAATACTCTGAATTTTTGCTAGTCGTTGTTTAAGATAATTCATATCTTCAGGGGTTAATTCTGCCCGTTGTCGAGTGGTGCGATTTCTGCGGGTGAATAAAGTAATTCTGGGTGCGCCTTGTTGTTCGAGTTGTTGGGTAATGACGGCGCGGCTAATATTACGAACTTGTAGCGTCCCACTCACCGCCGCCACCCCCATAAATACCCCCAGAGTTGTGAGGCTAGATCGCAAGGGGTTTCCAATTAAAGATTTACAACTGAGTCCAATTAAACTAAGGGGTGAAATACCCATTTTTCGGCAGAGATAGTATTAACTTATTCTTCGGTTCCTGTGACAACGCTTCCCGGCTGAATTGATTCATCTGGGGGCGTTTGAATTATTGTATCACCTGGACTTAAACCAGAGGTCACTTCCACTTGCAGTAATCCTTCTAAGCCTAAAGTAATCGGTTGTTTTTGGGCTTTATCATTTTCATCTAATATCCAAACATAAGCAGATTGCTCTTCTCGTTGAATTAGTTCTGTATCAACCACAACAACTTCATTCTTTTCTTCGAGAATAATTTCAACACTCACAGGACTACCAGGAATTAATGTTCCGGTGGGTTTATCGAGTTGAATGATAGCCGGAACATTCGCTTGACTCGAATCATTATTGTTGTTACTACTGGCTTTTAAATCAATTTGAGAAACTCGACCGCTGTAGGATTTTGCACCCGGCCCAATAATTTTTACTCTTGCAGGTTGATTCAGGTTAACCCGGACTGCATTCAGGGTAGAGAGGTTCAATTGCACTAATTCTTGATTCGGATCGCCAATTGTAATTAAATCATCACTGCGGTTAACCCCATCACCCGGTTGAATATCAATATTTAAAACCACACCATTCATGGGAGAAGTAATAATATAATCTTCTAGTTTCAAAGCTTCTTCTTGATAAGCGATTTTTGCTAATTCTAAATCACTTAAACTTTGCCGCAAATCAGATTCTGCCTGACGCAATTGTACTTCTGCATTAAACACACCACTACCGACAGGTTCTTCTACAATTACTTTAACTTCTGCTTGTTCCAAATTAAAAATTGATTGATTCAATTCTAATTGAGTATTGCGTAAATTAGCCGTTTGACTCCGTACTTGTTGTTCTTGCTGATCGATTTCTTGTCCGGCAATAAATCCTCTTTCTTCTAATTCTTTCAACTTCTCGAGTTCCGCTTTAGCCGCCGCCAATTCTGCTTGAGCTTCCACCACTTTTTGGCGATTTCGCTGTACTTGCGAGGCTAACTTTTCTCTCTCTATTTCTTGATTTGCTATTTCAGCCTTTCTTCTAATGGATTCTCTATTTAAATCCGCTTTCAATGTATTTTGTGCTATTCTTAAATTATCTTTTGCCTCTTCTACTTTCTCTCTATTTCTAGAATTAATAATTTCTTGCTCTCGGATTTCTAACTGCTTTTGCGATAATATTGTTTCTCTTTGAGGATTGCGTAAACGGATTAATTCTTGTCCTGGAGTAATGCGATCGCCCTGTTGTACAAAAACAGTTTCAACTGCTCCTTCTTCCGGTGATTTAATCGTCCGTTGTCCACCGAGTTCAACCGTTCCCCCTTCACTAATTTTATTTTCAACATTACCTAATTTTACCGTAACTAACCGAGCATTAACAGTAGGTTGAGGGCGATTTTGTGCCCAGTTGTAAGTAATTAATCCGCCTAAACTCACCATTGTTAATAAGCCAGCGCCCACTAACCATTTAACACCAGTTTGATATGCTTTTTGAGCTTTATAATCACCCATAAATTATGAATTATGAATTATGAGTTATGAATTATGAATTATGAGTTAGGCTATCAGTTGTTGATTATTCGTCATTTTATGAGTGATCAATTTTAGTTATATCTGGTATACACACCGAATATGACCATCACCCCTCACTCATTACTCCCGTGCAGACGTTGCATGCAACGTCTCTACCTACTTCTGTTTTACACCATACTCGGAAGTTGAGTGTGTAGATTAACGACATTGCCAATAACCGCGATCGCCGGAGCTTCAAAACCAGTCGCCTCCATCTGTTCTACAATTGTACTAAGAGATCCTATCAGTTCCGTCTGTTCGGGTCGTGTCCCCCAACGAATTAAGGCAATAGGGGTATCCGGGTTTAAATTGGCTTTGATGCATTCTGAGACGATATTGGGTAGATTATGAATTCCCATATAGACTACAATCGTTTCTGAACCTTGAGCGATCGCACCCCAATTTACCTGAGGTCGATATTTTCCAGTAGATTCATGTCCAGTAACGAAGGTGACGGAAGAGCTATAATTACGGTGAGTCACGGGAATACCCGCATAAGCTGGGGCCGCAATCCCCGAGGTAATGCCGGGAATAACTTCAACAGAAATACCCGCTTTGAGGATATCTTGCATTTCTTCCCCACCGCGACCAAATACAAACGGATCGCCCCCTTTCAAACGTACGACAATGGCGTGTTGTTTGGCTTTATCAATCAATAGTTGTGTGGTTTCTTGTTGTTTGAGGGAATGTCGTCCCCGTCGTTTACCTGCGTTAATTTTTTCAGCTTCAGGGTTAATCATCGCCACAATTGGCGGACTTACCAATGCATCATACACGACTACATCGGCACATTGCAGTAATCCTTTGCCTTTGAGAGTCATCAAACCGGGATCGCCAGGGCCAGCACCGACTAGGTATACTTTACCCCAAGGTTGGTGATTTTGCTCAGTTGCATTGTGTTGGTTCATCTTCGTTTTCAGGGTGAAAGATGCTTTGACCCCATAGTATAGCGTTTAATTTAGCCGAGAATGTAGTTAATGGCTGCTGCGTGACCCGCTTTTACGTTCTACTAAAGTTTTAGATGGGCTATTCTATGAATCAGTAATTGTGACAGAAAGAGATTCTGATGATCATTTTATCAAGAAATTAATGAACGTCTTCTTCAGTTTTATCCGGGTAGAGCAATTCCCAATTGTCTTTTTCTTAATGCTCAAAACAAACAGACTATTCACAAAATTATTCAGCCCCTTAGGGAGCTAGGAATACCTGCCGCTGCAATAGTTGACGTTGACATTCTCAAGGACGGAGGTAAAACGTGGACGGATTTTCTTAAAGGTGGATTTATTCCTGAAGTTAGCCAATCAGGATTTAATAATATTCGACCTAATATTAAAAATCGATGTACTGAATCTGGAAAAGATATGAAAAGGGATGGTGGGATTGAAATCCTTTCAGAATCTGACAAAGAAGCTGCAAATAACCTATTTAATCAACTGGATGAATATGGGCTATTTGTTGTTCGTATTGGTGAGCTTGAATCGTGGTTAAAATATCTAGAAGTAAACGGTCATGCTTCTAAATGGTTAATCAAAATATTTGAGAAGATGGGGGAAGATCCAGATGCAGCAAGTTATGTAAAACCACAACAAGGTGACGTTTGGGATTTTATTGAAAAGATAGGCAAATGGTTGAAAGATCCGAAACGCAAAGGGATTCCTAAGTAGAAAAACAGAGAGTCAGATAATTGTTATCTTTTCTACCTGACTCCCTATTTCTTTATTTTAACTCTACAAATCGGACATCACTTCTCGCGCTGCGGCTAAGGTTTTGTCAATATCCGCTTCAGTATGGGCGATGGAAGTAAAACCTGCTTCAAATTGAGAAGGGGCTAAATAAATTCCATGTTCTAACATTCCGCGATGATAACGACCAAATTTCGCTAAATCAGATTTTTTAGCATCATCATAATTATGAACGGGGCCAGGATTAAAGAAGAAGCCAAACATCCCGCTAATTTGACCGCCACAGGCTTCGTGACCTGTTTCTTTAGCAATTTGTAGCATTCCGTCGGCTAACTTTTTGGTAATTTGATCTAAGTATTCGTACTGGCCAGGTTTTTGCAATAATTCCAGGGTTTTAATTCCTGCTGTCATTGCTAACGGGTTACCTGAAAGAGTCCCTGCTTGATACATTGGGCCAGCCGGAGCCACCATTTCCATAATTTCTCTACGTCCGCCATAAGCACCAACGGGTAAACCACCCCCAATAATTTTACCCAAAGTGGTTAAATCGGGTGTAACACCGAAGCGTTCTTGAGCGCCACCATAGGCAATGCGGAAGCCTGTCATTACTTCATCAAACACCAATAAAGCATCATTTTCTTGGGTAATCAGACGCAACCCTTCTAAAAATCCGGCATCGGGTGCAATGAAACCAGAGTTACCCACAACGGGTTCTAAGATGACTCCGGCAATTTCGTCCTGATTTTCAGCAAACAGCTTTTTCACCGCTTCTAGGTCATTGTAGGGGGCGGTGAGGGTATCTTTGGTCACGGACTTGGGAACACCGGGAGAATCGGGTAATCCTAAGGTGGCGACACCTGAACCCGCTTTCACCAGGAACATATCACCATGTCCGTGATAGCAGCCTTCAAATTTAATAATTTTGTCTCGCTTTGTATATGCCCGCATGAGCCGCAGGACAGACAGACAAGCCTCTGTGCCGGAATTAACAAACCGCACCATTTCAATGCTGGGAACGGCTTCAATCACCATCTCTGCTAAGACGTTTTCTAGGACACAAGGCGCACCGAAGCTGGTTCCTTTTTCTAAGACATCTTTGAGGGCATTCAGTACCTCTGGGTGAGCATGACCGCAAATTGCTGGCCCCCAGGTTCCCACATAGTCAATATATTGATTCTCATCAACATCCCAGATATAAGCACCTTTAACCCGATCAAATACAATCGGTTGTCCGCCCACTGATTTAAAAGCCCGCACAGGAGAATTCACACCCCCAGGCATCAATTTTTGGGCTGCGGTAAAAATCTCTTCTGAGCGATTTGTTTTTAATGGGGTTGTAACCATAATTAATCTCCTAAGCTTCTAATTTAGTCAGAGTGTAAATGCTTTGATGCTTTGAATAGCAAAATTTGATGATTTACCTCATTAAGGGATAATCTTTTATAGGACAGACTGACATTTTATACACATTAGTGTGATTTTCGTTCTACTTAGTTTATAATTTTTGACCCTAAAAATCTTGATGTTAAGCCAATTTACTTCAATTGATAAAATTCGTTACACTCCCGAAGGGACTGTTGCCGCTATCTTGCAAGAAGCCCTCGAGGGCAATATAATCGGCTTGATTGAGCTGAGTTCAGAAGCGGTTCAAAAAACAATAGAGTCCGGTCAACTTTGGCATTCTCACCCTGAAGAAAACCTGACGAATTCGGGGCATATAGTTCGAGATTTACAGTACGATACAGCCAGTGGAGCGCTGATTGTGCAAATTGAACCGGATGAAAATCAGGAAGAATTGGAAGATGTTGTCAAGTATTATCCTAACGTTTTATCTGAGTTATTTGCTGTAATTTGCGATCGCCGCGATCGCCCGCAACCTGAGTCTTATACTTGTCAATTATTCGCTGGGGGCGATAATAAAATTTTAAAGAAAATTGGGGAAGAATCAGCCGAGGTGGTGATGGCTTGCAAAGATGATGATTCAGAGGCGATCGCTTCAGAAGTTGCAGACTTGTTCTATCACACTTTGGTCGCTTTAGCCCATCATCAGGTGGATTTACGGGATGTTTATCAAAAATTAGCCCAACGTCGGCGTTAAATAGGGAGATATGAGAGACATGGGAGACACGGGGGCAAGGGAGAGTAGGTAGAGACGTTGCATGCAACGTCTGTACGGGAGTGGGGAGTAAAAACCTTACGTGAAGAGCGCACACGCGCTTGCGAATGACTATAATCATAAACTTTTCTCATAATTCATAACTCATAATTGATAATTTCTCCGATAACCCATGACAAACCCTTTTTTATTCCTCGACTATGAACCGGCTTTTGAACAGTTAGGAGATGACTACTACGATATTGTTGCCGCCGCAGAATTTCCCCATCATTTGTTACGGTTCCGCAATGATCAATTGTTACCGATTTTAGGAATTAACCCCACTGATGTCAGCGACGATCATTTTATTGAGGCGTTTGGTCAATTTGAAACGGTTCATCATTACCTAGCAATGCGGTATCACGGCCATCAATTTGGGGAATATAATCCATATTTAGGAGATGGTCGGGGATTTCTGTATGGACAACTTCGGGGGGTTGATGGTCAACTGTATGATTTGGGTACAAAAGGTTCGGGTCGCACTCCCTATTCTCGCAATGCCGACGGCAGACTGACTCTCAAGGGCGGGGTACGGGAAGTTTTAGCCGGGGAAATGTTACATCGTCTGGGAGTAAAAACTTCTCGCTGTCTTAGCCTAATCGAAACCGGAGAAAAGTTATGGCGGGGTGATGAACCGTCTCCCACTCGATCCGGGGTGATGATTCGCATGAGTCGATCTCATATTCGCTTCGGGACATTTGAGCGACTTTATTATTTTAAGCGACCTGATTTAATTCGTAAATTACTCGATCATGTGATTACTTATTATTATCCTCATTTATTGGATCAACCTGATTATGGCGATCGCTATATCCGCTTTTACCGAGAATTAATTCAACGAGTAGCTAAATTAGCAGCCCAATGGATGGCGGCGGGATTTTGTCATGGAGTGTTAAACACTGACAATATGTCAATCACGGGGGAAAGTTTTGATTATGGTCCCTACGCATTCATCCCTGAATATAATCCTCGGTTTACAGCGGCTTATTTTGATTATGGTGGCCGATATGCTTATGGAAATCAACCGTTTGTCTGTCAGGGAAATTTAGAAATTTTGCAGCGTTGTTTGTCCTTGGTGATGGACATCGACAGTATGAAAGCGGAGTTAGAGTGTTTCCCTGAGTATTATCAAATCGCATATCATCAACAGATGATTCATCAGTTAGGATTCGACCAACTGCCACTTCCAGAAGCCGAAGAGTTGGTAAAGTTAACCCTGAATATTCTCAAATATTATGATATTGGCTATCATCAGTTTTTTATCACCCTGCGACAGCAATTTAGTCCCCAATGGCAGCAAGATCCTTGTCACATTTTTCACAATGTTGAGGCTTTGTTAAAGTTTGATGATAAACAACAGTTGTATGTTCAGCAGTGGCGACAGTTATACTACCATCACCTTCAAACTCTTTCCCCTCTAGAACTAGAAGAAATTAAAACCCGATTACGACAATATCATCCGACAGTTATTTTGCTTAGACCCCAAATCGAAGCCGTTTGGGAACCCATTGTTACAGAGGACAATTGGCAACCCTTTACAGAATTACTCCAGCAAATTTGGACAGAATAACGCATGTCAGCTTAATTTTATAGCTAAGTCTGCAATTACACAATCGTGCCAGTTTGAACAATGCCTCAGTTGTGGTCTTCCTCTATAAAAAGCAGTACTAACAACCGTCACCTCTACTATCCCTAGTTAAGTTGACATTTCCTAACATTTCCCAGGTTTGTGACGGTTCATCTACCATTGCTAAAGCCGCTTCTACCATCAGGCCTTGCTGAGAGTTGACTCGATTCTTGACTCGATTAAATACACCCGACTCATTTATAAATAAGGGAATCGATTGTGGCCTCAGATCCGATTGAGGGACTTCTTTTTGCTCAGGAAGACTGATATCATTTGCGTAATCACTCACTTGTTGTAGACCCTCGTAAGCCGCTCTAGGAGCTGGAAACTCCAGATACTCAAGTTCTTTTCCTCGCTCAATCAGTAGTACTAAGCAGTCTTGTTCATGACCGGCTGCAATGATATTTTTTAAGTCTATTTTTTTGAGCTTCATGTTAATCTGATTATCTAAGTTGTTTAATGACTCAACTGTAGTCTATTGAGTCAAATTGAACCCTAAAATCAAATATAGCAGTACTTGATTAAAAAGTCAATAGTAAAGATAATCGATAATCAGATAGATTTTCAGAACACTCGATAGTCAACGCACCGATGTTCAACGTAAGCGATTAAATCTAAAAATTTTAAAATTTAAAACTTCGTTACATCCTAATGATGTTCTCCAAAGTTAAAAGCACCTCAGACTTTATCAGGTTAGCATTATTATAAATCCATTGCACAAAAATCTATTTGAAGTTATATCATGAAAAAAAATGTACGAGCATGTTACTATTAATTAGATTAGATTTGGAAAAAGCTTATGGTAAAAGTAGCAACAGAGACTTCTTCAGAAAAACCATTGACAGGAAAAGCTTTACTCAGTAAAGTTAAGGCGCTTGGAGATACCCCAAAAAGGGAAACAGCGAAACAGTGTGGTTATTACACCCTGACAAAAGAGAATCAAAAACGTGCAAAGATGACGGAATTTTACGATGCCTTATTAGCGGCAAAGGGAATTTCGTTAGACTCGGGTCAAACTCGAGATGGACGGGGAAGAGAAGCGAGTTATCGCGCTTGTGTTCACAAAAACGGTTCTTTAGTAATTGGGGCTAATTATACTAAGTCGATGGGCTTAAGACCCGGCGATCAATTTGAAATTCGCTTGGGTTCTAAACATATTCATCTAATTCAGGTTGAATCTCAATCTGACTTAGATCTCGACGAAGAAGAGTAAGTTAAACATCTTTTACGAATCAACTAAACTCAACTCAGTTTATTAACTTCATGCCCACCAGCATATTATGATAATCAATGGTGGGCTATTACTGTAGTTTCAGTTATAATCATTAATTCTAATGTTAAAGAATGCTTATTGTTCATCAGTCGATCGCTCATGAGAACTCCACCTAATATCTGCATCTATAATTTCACATTCAACTGCAGGACATCTTGAATACAACGCTCATCAAACAGGGACAAATTTTGGTGTTCTCACTTCATATAACGACTGCCCTGGTAATGAATGAAAGTAAGCAACCTTAAGTCGATGAGATGGGCTGTCATCTGAGAAAAATGATCGCCGCCACACACTCAATAGTGACATAACAATTTATATTTAAAAATCCGAACCGATGAACCCATCAATGCTCATTCTGATTTGATAGCAATAATGTTAAGTATTAACAAAGTCTTTCCAGTGGTGGGTAGGAAACTGGCTTTAGGTATTTGGCAATGTGTTTTATTATTAGCACTAGATGGCCCTACGACTCATAACATTTGTAGACAGGTGAGTGAGGCGGGATAAATTGTCAAAAGCTTGTAAGAAATTGCATCAATTGGGGTGAATCATTCTTCAATTTGTCTGCGATCGCGGTTGGTGCAGCCTTGCTGAAGGCAGTATCATCTCGACAGATGAAAAGTATCAGCCACCCTGGCCCCCTCAACCTGTCTTAATCAGCCCTTGAAACTTCTGAAGTTGTATGCAACTATGCATTGAGACAACCGAAACCGGGGATAGAGTCTATACAGTATCTTTGTCATTCGGTATCGCTGAAAATCAGAGAGAATAAATCAATGGAAAAAATTGATCGTGGTATTTGGTACACAGGCGAACTCCTAAACCCCCAAGAGTGCGAGTTTCTGATCGAAAAAGCAGAGTTAAGCGGGTTTCAAGTCGCCCGTATGCATTCAAAAGGACGCAAAAACAAAGAAACATTTGTTAAATGCCCGGAAACGATGCAGACGATATTACTGCGCCTCTCAGAACAAATATCCGACGAACCCTCAACTGACTTCCAAGTCCTGCGCCTCGGGCCAATATTAGAATGCTATCGATATGAAGCAGGTGAATTTGTTAGCGCTCACTCTGATGCCCCGCGAGAAATTGAACCCGGTCTTCATTCTAAATATACTTTAGTGATTTATTTAAGTGATGAGATTGAGGGCGGAGATACTGTCTTTCCAAATAAAGGAATTAGAGTCTGTCCAACACGGGGACGAGCGGTTCTTTTCGATCATGTAATTCGTCATGAAGGGGCCAAAGTATTGCAAGGAATGAAATATATTGTTCGCACTGATGTTGCGGTGTCAAACATAACTAGATCTAATCAATCTCAACGTCATGAAACTTCAATTTTGAGTTAATTTTACAAAGATATAAAGAAATATAAATTTTTCTGGAAAGTCTGTTCCTATTTTATTTCATAGGCTATAAACTGGTCTCGAAACATCACAATGTTTCGACATTTTAGGGATAAAGCTTATGAATCCGAGAATTGGTTTGTGGGTCGCTCTGGCCTGCGTTCATGTTTTTATTACTGCTGGTATTGCAGATGCAACTAAAGATGCATCAACTTCTGCAAAAACAACCATTAACGATCGAGTCGAGAAGGTTAGAGAAGGCCTGCTAGAAAAAATTCAGCAGGTTTCAAACTCCCCAGTTGATGAGAATACAGTGGCTCATTATCATTGGGAAAACTGGGAGAATTGGGAGAACTGGGAAAATTGGGAAAACTGGGAAAACTGGGAAAATTGGGAGAATTGGGAGAACTGGGAAAACTGGGAAAATTGGGATAACTACTGCTAAATTAATCTCTTTTCTATGACTAGGGTCATTAATTCCTAGCTCTGTTTCCACCAGACAAAAATATTAAGGACTCGTTCCCGCGATCCGGGTCTTTTAACACACTTAAATAATACCGTAAAACCTGTGTAGATCATGACTCTACTGTCTGGTGGAGCAAACTTTTAAGGCTTTTGACCTCATTTTAGAGAATAATAAAATCTCAGATACTTTTGAATGGGTTTGATATTCTGAGTGAATCTTTTGTTGAACTCTGAGGCAAAAGCCGTTTGTAAAATAGCGATCAATCTTGCGACCTGAATTAAATCAGTGGCGAGTTTGTTAATCTTAAAAAAACATAAAAATTATGCAATCTTCCAATACAGCATTACTCGCTAAGACAACAGAGAATTTAGCTCCCGAGTTGGGGCCGGTCAAATTGCTCGTCATTCAACCTACAACATTTTGTAATCTAAATTGCGATTATTGTTATTTACCTGATCGTCATCTAAAAAATCAATTCTCCCTAGACTTACTTGAACCTATTTTTAAAAACTTATTTTCTGGCCCATATCTCAGAGAAAATTTTACAATTGTTTGGCACTCTGGTGAACCGTTAACCATGCCCATTCATTTTTATGAGTCGGCATTTGAAAGAATTAATCAATTATCCGAGCAGTATAATGTAAATAATTATAAGATTTCTCATTCAATTCAAACCAATGCAACGGTGATTAATCAAGCTTGGTGTGACTTTTTTAAACAGCATCCGGTTAAAATTGGGGTGAGTTTGGATGGGCCCGCCTTTTTACATGATAAAAATCGTAAAACTCGAACAGGTTTAGGAACCCACGCCAGCACAATGCGGGGAATTTCGTTGTTACAAAAAAATGATATTCACTTTAATGTTATTGCTGTTTTAACAAAGGAATCTCTCGACTATCCGGATGAGATATTTGAGTTTTTTCTAGAAAATAATGTGACGCGAGTTGGGTTTAATGTAGAAGAAACAGAAGGAATTAATCAAACCTCTTCATTAGAATCAACGGATACAGATATTGATGCGAAGCATCATCAGTTTATGAAACGGATTTATGAACTGAGTAAACAAACTCAATCTAAGTTATCAGTTCGAGAATTTGAACGGGTGAAGCGTACTATTATGAGGGGCGCAGATATGGGACGAGGACAAGCGACTCCTTATACTATTATTAGTATTGATTATCAAGGGGATTTCATGACGTTTTCTCCTGAATTACTGTCTCTAGAGACTCCAGATTATGGGAAGTTTGTGATCGGGAATATCTTACAGGATTCGTTTGAATCTGCAACCCAAACAGAGAAATTTAAAACTATTACTCATGAAATTCAAGCCGGAGTAGATGCCTGCCGAGAAACTTGTGAGTATTTTGGCTTGTGTGGCGGCGGGGCACCTGCTAATAAATATTTCGAGAATGGTTCGTTCAACTCAACTGAAACGTTACACTGTCGTTATACACAGAAAGCGTTGGTAGATATTGTATTGCAGGATTTGGAAGAGTCTTTGGAGTTAGCTTAATTCGCTGAATTGCTGACGTTTTCCAGATTGAGAATTGTAAAAAAGGTAAAAGATTTCCCTCATTTTTATGATTTGAGGGATTTTTTGTAGATTAATTACATCAAACTTAAAACAGGAGTGGGTAAAATTATAATTCGCTTTCTTCTAGACATGATTGCCGTAAACCTTCAACAATTGAACCCACACCAAATCCCATAATTGCCCCCACCGTTGCATAGCGTCCCGGTGTACGAGACTGACTGTAACCTAAATCATTAGATAAGGTAATATCTCCACAACATTGATAAGGTTTCTGCTGCATTTTAGAGACAGCTAATCCAAAAACTGAACCCAGTAGCGCCATCATAATTCCCGAAAAAAGAATCAATCTCTTGTTCATCTGTCTATGCCTCAAAAAGATCTCTCTATTTCGTTTGTAACAAACTTTCTGCCAGTTTACTCAGATTATCCAAGAATTTTAAAAAAAGTTGATGTTATGAAGTTTTGATATGATTACAGACCACAAGCAATAATTTTAGCGGCAAAATAAATCGACATTTTGGCCCCATAAGGAGAATCCCACCACCCGGCTGGAAAACAACCTTCGGGGGCATCTAAACTAAAATTAAGTTGCTCATACTCTAACCACTCTCCATTTGCCCGCACCCCGAGGCGATCGCCTGTAGCATTCAATACGTTCATATTGATCCAGCTAATATCGTCTGTGCCGCCTAACTCGGTATAAATGCGTTTTTGTACACTAAACCCGAAGCGTCCGTCACTATACTTAACCCAAAGATGATCGATTAATTGCAGCACACTACAAGGAAACTGCATCGCATCATCGGGGGTGACAGTATCTTGACTCAAATGTCCGGCGACTTCCAACATCACACGGGTGGTTTCTCGATCGGCTTGTTTGAATTGTCCCGCTGCGAGATCATCTCGTAATTTACTATAACGATAAACATCACTCAATAGCGCCATCGCTTGCTCTAGTTGGGTTTCAAGCTGAGTTACTCGCTGAGATAAAGCAGAGAGACTTAAGTTGTTGTCTTCCGTCATATCGATATTTCCTAATGATTTTTATTTTGTATCCCATTTGTGGTTAAAATTGGAACACTTACGTCTTAAATAAATTATGTCTTGGGGGAAACTCTTACAACCCGATCTGATTTTAAGGGATTCTGTGATCGCCTTAACCACCGAGATTGTATCGCAACGCCAGTTGAAGGGACTCGTTTTAGATGTCGATGAAACCCTTGTCCCAATTACCACCCAGCAAATTGCTGAAGAATTGCACAGTTGGATCGAATCTCTACGACCTCAAGTCTCTTTGTGGCTGGTGAGTAACAATGTCAGCCAAGCCCGTATTAGTGCGATCGGTTCTGCTTTGAATGTGCCTTATATTAGCGCTGCAGCTAAGCCATCACGGCGTAAACTCCGGCGTGCAGTTGAGGCGATGGGTCTTCCCTTTGAGCAAGTGGGAATGGTGGGCGATCGCCTATTTACCGATGTTTTAGCCGGAAACCGTTTAGGGATGTTCACGATTTTAGTTGAACCGATGGTTGATCCTTTACACGGCAATTTTTATCCTTCGACTCGATCTCTAGAAGTTTGGGTCTCAAAGACATTAGGGGCGACATTGCACTGATGATATAAAAATGGCGGCAACCCTTGTTGTAAAAATTGGCACTTCAAGTTTAACGCGACGAGAAACGGGAACCTTAGCGCTGTCTACTTTGGCAACTTTAGTCGAAACTCTGACTCGTCTGCAAGTTCAAGGTTATCGTGTCGTGTTGGTGTCTTCGGGCGCGGTGGGAGTGGGTTGCGATCGCCTAGGACTGAGTGAACGTCCGCGTACAATCCCCCTCAAACAAGCCGTAGCAGCGGTGGGTCAGAGCCGTCTGATGGGGGTCTACGATGATTTATTTACTGCGATCAAACAACCCATGGCGCAGGTCTTACTGACTCGGGGAGACTTGATGCAGCGCAGTGGTTATGTGAATGCTTATAATACTTTTCAACAACTCTTGCGTTTGGAAGTGATTCCGATTGTCAATGAAAATGATACGGTTGCCATTGATGAATTAAAGTTTGGAGATAATGATACTCTTTCGGCTTTAGTGGCGAGTTTAGTTGAGGCTGACTGGCTATTTTTACTGACTGATGTTGATAAATTATATTCGGCTGATCCGCGTTATCATCCTAATGCTGAACCGATTAATTTAGTCACGAATTTACAACAGTTAACTGAGTTACAAGTGCAAACCGGAGACTCTAAAAGTGGTTGGGGAACAGGGGGGATGGTGACTAAAGTTGAAGCCGCGAGAATTGCCACCGGATCGGGGGTTCGGACGGTGATTATGGATGGAAAACATCCTGAAAATATTAATAAAATTCTGCAAGGCGAAATGATTGGAACTCATTTTCAAGCCCAATCTCGTCCTGTTAATGCCCGTAAACATTGGATTGCAAATATTTTAATTCCTACAGGTAAGTTATATTTAGATGCTGGGGCAATTAAAGCAATTGCTCAGAAAGGAAAGTCTCTGTTAGCAGCCGGAATTTTACAAGTAGAAGGGGAATTTCGTTCTCAAGATTCTGTACAATTATGCAATCAAACCGGGGAAGAAGTTGCGAGAGGATTAGTCAATTATAATAGTGTTGAATTGCAAAAAATAAAAGGATTACGTTCTGATAAAATCCCAGATATATTAGGTTACAACGGTGCAGAAACTATTATTCATCGAGATAACTTAGTTATCATTCATTAACAGGTGTACCCATTCAGCATTTGTGTCATTTCTTGTTTGCGTCTGGTTTAAATCATCAGTTTTTGTATCTCCTAATTATATGAAGCAATTGCTGTTAATAAATCTTGCAGAATTGATGCACTTGTTGCGATCACGATTCCACTATAAACATAGTTTTTACAAGTATGTAATGGTGGTAATGGCTCACCTGTTAAAGTCGTAACCACGCAACCCGCTTCTTGCGCGAGAAAGGCAATAGCTGCACCGTCAATGAATTGACCCGATCGCAGTACAACGCCAGAGATATCCCCCGTTAAAATACCGTTTACCGTGGTAATTTGAGTCTGACTAGAATAACAATTCTCAATATCAATTACCTCGTATTTTTTAGGGATATTAGGCTTAAATTTCCCCATTTTTGTTCCGAGTAAAATCACAGATTTTGTAGGATTTAGCTGTAACGGTTGACAGGCATTTAAGGGAGTTTCGATTGAACCTTGATAAGCGCCTTCTCCTCGGATCGCATAATAATAACAATCCATCGCGGGAGAAATAGCAATTACAGCTTCATAATAATCCCGATTCAAAATACTTAAAATAATCTGATAATTAGAATGTCCGTCTAAATAAAACCGAGTCCCATCTATCGGATCAAGCGTAATTAAATAATCTCCCGTATCTCCCAGTTCAATACTACTAAAATATTTAGTATTACTCGATTTTTGGTATTCTTCTCCATAAAAACGAATCTGCGGAAATAGACTGAGTAACGTCACTTCAATAAAATTTTGAATCGCTAAATCTGCATCACTTAAGGCAGCGGAAAATATATTATCCCCCTCTTTTTCGGGTAATGCCTGAATTTTAGGTTGAATGAGACGCGCATATCCAGCAGCAATTTTGAGGGAAGGAAAAAGTGTTTCTAAAATCTGACGCGGCGCGGGAGTCTGAGTCTGAGGCATATCCAGTGTCATATTTAATCGGGTTGCCATCTGTTAGCATCATTAATGCAAACCGACTTTAACATAGATGATAGTAAACTTAAAAGCTAGACTTAAGGAATTGCTGTATGTTATCAATCCGAGAAATCCACGAACAACTGATTCGTAAAGAGCGTTCAGCCACCGAAATTACCCAAGCGGCGTTAGAACAAATTCAGGCAGTAGAACCGAAAATACATAGCTTTTTGTGCGTTACGGCTGACCATGCACTCGAACAAGCTAAACGGATTGATCAGAAGTTAGCAGCAGGTGAGGACATCGGACTGTTAGAAGGGATACCGATTGGGATTAAAGATGTGATCTGCACCCAAGGAATTCCCACCACTTGCGGTTCTAAGATATTACAACAGTTTGTTCCGCCCTATAACGCCACCGTAACAGAAAAACTCCTCGCAGCAGGCGCTGTGATCGTCGGGAAAACCAATTGTGATGAATTTGCCATGGGGAGTTCAACTGAAAACTCTGCTTATGGCGTAACTTATAATCCTTGGGATTTAGAACGGGTTTCTGGGGGGTCTTCTGGGGGTTCGGCGGCGGCGGTGGCGGCTGAGGAATGTGTGGCGACATTAGGATCGGATACAGGGGGTTCAATTCGTCAACCCGCTTCATTTTGTGGCGTTTTTGGGATTAAACCGACTTACGGCTTGGTGTCTCGGTTTGGTTTAATTGCTTATGGTTCTTCATTGGATCAAATTGGGCCATTTACCCATACTGTGGAAGATGCAGCGATTGTATTAAATGCAATTGCGGGTTATGATCCGAGAGATTCTACCAGTTTAAAAGTCGATATCCCCGATTACACCCAATGTTTGAAGCCGGATATTAAGGGATTGAAAGTCGGGTTAATTAAGGAAACAATGGGGGAAGGGATTGATTCAGAAGTTCAACAATCAATTTCTACAGCGATTCAACAACTCAAGGATTTAGGCGCAGAAGTTCATGAAATTTCTTGTCCAAACTTTAAGTATGGTTTAGCGGCTTATTATTTGATTGCTACCAGTGAAGCGTCTTCTAATTTAGCGCGATTTGATGGGGTGAAATATGGCTATCGCAGTTCAGATTCAGAGAACTTATTAGAGATGTATAATCAGACTCGTTCTCAAGGATTTGGTGCGGAAGTCAAGCGGCGTATTATGTTGGGAACTTATGCTTTATCGGCGGGATATTATGATGCTTATTATTTGAAAGCGCAAAAAGTCCGAACACTGATTAAACAGGATTTTGATCGAGGCTTTGAACAAGTTGATGTATTGATTTGTCCAACCGCACCCACTCCTGCTTTTAAAGTGGGAGAAAAGTCAGCAGATCCCCTGAGTTTATATTTAGGAGATATTATGACTATTACGATTAATTTAGCAGGTGTTCCGGCTCTGAGTATACCCTGTGGATTTAATACTCAAGGATTACCGATTGGTCTACAAATGATTGGGAACGTATTACAAGAAGAACGTATTCTTCAGCTCGCCTATGCTTATGAACAAGCAACAAGTTGGCATCAAAAGTCTCCTCAAATCCATTAAAAAATAACTTTGAAGTTATCCCAAGTTAGCTTTAGAGCATTAAAACAAAAGTAAGGAAAGGTAGTAGAAGCTCGTGAGAACGTGATGTAATCTATACGCTCTGACTAGCTGCTACCAGCTCCTTTACTAGCCGCATTCTCTAGATCATATAAATAAGCCAGAGCATACGGGTATGTGTAAAATGTCGTCTATAAAAAGATCGGGAAGATAATAATTACTGTCTGAATTTAATTCTTTAATTAGTGAGTATATTAACGCATGAATATATTTAAATAAATCTTTCTTTCGGTAGATATCAATATTTCTCCTAATCTAATATCTCTTGATTTTGAGTTAAAGATTCCTGAGTCGCAAAGTAATAGGGCCAGAGGCGATCGCAAAAAAATAAAGTTCCTGAAGCCACACAGATAGGAATTGCGAGTAAATTGATAAATGGAATCGTAATTAATCCCAGACAAACTAATGCAAAACTCGCACTGGCAGGTAATGCTAAACGCAGCATTTTTAGCTTTTCTCTAAAGTTTAATCGCCGTCTTTCTAAGGGGGAATCAATAAAGTCTAAACAAGCGATTGAGGCTGTTAAAGCAATTCCACCAATGGTAAATATAATTGTACCAAAACCGGGGAAAAAGTTAAGCATTAATAAGGGAATACCAATACCCAATTGAATTAATAACTTTTTCAGTTCAAATAAAATCGCCCGCCAAATATCTTGAACAACCCCGGTTAAGCTAGCAGGCGGAACAATAGCGGGTTTTCCTGTTTTTATTTCTTCTAATTTTTCAGAGAGTTGACCATACCAGGGTGAACCTAAAATAACGCCGAATTGTAATAAAATAAATCCCACAATTAAGAGTAATGCTAAGATGAAAATAACTCGTAAAATCCAGCCGATAATAATAGCAATAACATCAATATAACTGAGCCAATTGGGTAAATTAGCAACCCAACTATCAATTTGATTATCTAAAATCAGAGTTAATGATTCAATCGCGTTAAATCCGGGAAATAATAACCCAACATATAAAATAATTCCGAGTATAAAATTGACCACCAAAGGGATGACGACATATCCTCTCAGTTGGGGTGTATTGTAGAGTAATCTAAGTGCGCGAAATGGATAAGTTGCGCCTGTAACAAAGCCAATGGGCGCTTGAATTAAGCCAGGGGGTTTAGGTGAAATGGGTTGTGACATCGACTTTTAAGGATTAAACGCTAACAAACTAAATAATATAGATTTGACTTCAAGATGACTGTCAATCAACTCTTCTAATATATCGTATTTTTACAATAAATATCTTGACTTAGATTCTCAATATTAATCTAAAAAAATTATTGAATTAATTTGATAGAAAAGACATAGCTAATGCCTATCTCAATTAAGAAGAGATTTAACCTGTATTACATCTATCCTTAACTTACTCGCTTTATTCTATAAATAGATTTTGCTGGTAACTTTACTGTGACTTCCTCCAACCTGGCTATTTTTCCCTCTAAATTCACCACACAAAGCTTTAGGCGTAATGACTATTTACCCTTATAGCCAGAAACGTTATGGAGAATTGAAACAGGTGTTGCCCGGACGATGACTTGGACAGAAGAGGGTAAGTTTAATTCCGCCACTGGCTTGGCCGTCTCAACTGGATGCTATTTTAACGCATATTCAAGACGCGCAGAAACTCCATAGTATTGTACAAAATACAACAACGGATCAAGGATTATTAAATTTTGGGGTTTGGTTTGGTAAGAAATTTGGCTATTCTACAGAAGCCGGAATATGGATTAATTTGTGTTTGACTCATTCAGAAATTGCCGATATTATTGGTACAACCCGAGTCAGTGTCACTCGGATGATGCAACGGGATCGAAAATCAGGGTTATATTTTACGTCCCCGTCGTCATTATGTTATTCTAAAAAGTTAACTAATTAATTCTGTTTGATATCATCAAAGAATGATTAACTGAATCAACTTTTAAATTAATGTATCTACCTCAACCTAATCAGATATGGCTAGGATTAATCATTGGTAATTCTCGCTTACATTGGGCTAAGTTTCAGGAAAACTCATTAATAAAATATTGGGATACAGATTATCTAAATCCCTCACAACATGATATCGATCCACAAATTCCGATTATTCTGGCTTCTGTTGTTCCTCAACAAACCCTGCTTTGGCAATCTTTAAATAATGTAAAAGTGATAACTTTAGAAAATTTATCTCTCAATAATCTTTATCCGACTTTAGGCATTGATCGGGCATTATCAGTATTAGGAATAGGCGTAAAATACGGATGGCCTGCTTTTGTGATTGATGCGGGAACAGCTTTAACATTTACAGGGGTTGATGCGGATCAAAATCTCGTGGGAGGGGCAATTTTACCGGGATTAAAACTACAGTTTTCTGCCCTTTCTCAGCATACAGCCGCATTACCTAATCTAGAAATACCGTCAGAAATTCCATCCCGTTGGGCATTAGAAACACCATCAGCAATTGAAAGCGGAATTACCTACACGATATTGGCTGGAATCAGAGATTTTATAGAAGCTTGGTTACAGGATTTTCCCAATAGTTCAATTGCGATTACAGGAGGCGATCGCTGTATTTTATTCAATTATTTAAAAGCGCAATTTCCGGATATTGTAGCAAAAATAATATTAACACCAGAAGCTGTTTTCTGGGGTCTATTAGCAGTCAATCAAAATCATAACTGACTAGGCTAAACTTAACTCTCTTATAATTGTTGAAAGTTTAGCTGCTGTTGCTTGCCAAGAAAATAGTTCAGCCGTTTTCCTGGCTTTTTGACCGATATGAAACCGCTGTGGATCTGTCACAATCTGATATAACTGTTCTCGAATAGAATCTATTTTTGGTTCTGCCCAATGAGGATTATTTTTAGGTTTAAAAAATTGAGTATCATAACAATATTTAACCGGAACTAAATCATATTCAATAGGATAACAATTCTCTGAGTTTCCGTATTCTGTGGGGCCACCATATAACGGCATCGCCACAGGTAAACCAGCAGCAAAAGCATCGAGTAATTTAATCGCAAATCCTTCTCCACGAAAAGGGGCAATAACGGCATCTGCGAGTAAATATAACTTCCCTAAATCTTCTCTATTTAGTAGTCGTCTAACAATATGAATATTTGACACCTGAATTCCTAAATTGTATTGAGTTGTTTCTACTAATTGATTCACCGCATTTTGATTGCTTCCCCCGTCTTTTATTAAGAGTTCTATTTGAGGATGATGATGAAATTCTTTACAAAAAATAGGAATGAGTAAATCTGTTCCGAACCGATATAAATCCCAAGAGTTAGTTAAATGCAATATTCTTATTTTAGGACGTTGATTTCTTAATAAAAACCGCTTCGGGTCGGGATAATTGTATAAAATAGGATTACAACCTAAAGGTAAAACAGATACCTGACTTTGATCGCAACCCGCTTGTAATAGTATATTTTTACAATATTGACTGACGGCTAATTTATGAGAAGAACTATCACAAAGACTTTGTATCCAATCATCAAATGGTGGTTGCAATTGAGTCAACTGATAATTAATCGCAAACAGTTCAAAATTCCAATAACCTTGTAATTGAATATTTCTAACCGTCGGCCAATAATGAGACCATTTGACTTGAAATAATTCGCTATGAAATTGATTCATCCATCCCTTTATTTGTTGAATTTCTTCTGGAGTAAGAAGGTTAAGCAGATCTTCAGAAGGTTGACAGGGTTCTAAAGAAACTGGAATATTGAATTGAGATAAAGCCGTTGCCAAACTGAGAGTAATATCTGCAAAAGAGTTAAAATTTTGAAAATCAACTTTAAAATGAACCATAAACAACTCAAGCTTTAAGAAAGTGATTGACAATAGCTACAGCATAATTGATCTATTCTATCTACCCAGGTTATTATCGGATATGGGTTAACACACTTTTTACAGAACTCTGCGGGTATTCGACTTAATAACAGTATAATTTCTTCCCAAAGTAATTAACATAGGATAAAATATCAGGAAATTTGTAGCTTAAGCCCGTAAAATAAGTAGAGGATGATTCATTGCAATCATTAGTCCTATTTTTTGCCTATATTCTTCAGTGATAAATTGCTATGCTGATTGTTCAAAAATACGGTGGTACATCGGTTGGTTCAGTTGAACGTATCCAGGCTGTTGCCCAACGAGTGGCGAAAACGGCCCAAGATCATTCTGTGGTTGTCGTCGTCTCGGCAATGGGTAAGTCAACCGATGGGCTGGTGAAACTGGCGCAACAAATTTCCACAACTCCTAACCGCCGCGAAATGGATATGTTGCTATCGACTGGAGAACAAGTCACTATTGCCCTGATGAGTATGGCGCTGCAAGAATTAGGACAACCCGCAATTTCGATGACCGGGGCGCAAGTCGGTATTGTGACTGAAGCTGAACATACTCGCGCCCGTATTCTCAATATCCCAACTCAACGCATCGAACGTCACCTATACAAAGGCAAAGTGGTTGTGGTGGCAGGTTTCCAGGGGATTACGAACCGTGAAGCCCTCGAAATTACAACCCTTGGTCGGGGGGGTTCAGATACGTCTGCTGTGGCCTTAGCGGCTGCCCTACAAGCCGATCAATGCGAAATTTATACTGATGTACCGGGGATTTTAACCACCGATCCGCGAATTGTCCCCGATGCCCAGTTGATGAGTGAAATTACTTGTGATGAAATGCTCGAACTCGCCAGTTTAGGCGCAAAAGTTCTGCATCCTCGGGCCGTGGAAATTGCCCGCAATTATGGTATTCCCCTGGTTGTGCGTTCCAGTTGGAGTGATGAACCGGGAACCCGCGTCACGTCTAATCAACCGCAACCTCGTCCCTTAGAAAATTTAGAACTGTCTCACCCGGTTGATGGGATTGAATTTGATAAAAATCAAGCGGCAATTTCATTATTACGAATTCCAGATCGTCCCGGTATTGCGGCGAGTTTATTTGGGGGTATTTCTCAACAGAAATTAAACGTTGATTTAATTATTCAATCGATTCATGAAGGCAATACCAATGATATTACTTTTACAGTCGGTCAAAACTGTTTTAATCAAGCCATCGCGGTCGCCGATGCTATTTTACCGACGTTAACAAAAGGATATACTCAACTCACAGAAGAACCAGAAGTTAAAGGAGATGATGCCCCTATTGCTAAAGTTAGTATCGTCGGGGCCGGAATGATTGGTCGTCCGAAAGTCGCCGCCCAAATGTTTACAACTTTAGCCTCCGCCGGGATAAATCTACAAATGATATCGACTTCAGAAGTTAAAGTCAGTTGTGTGATCGCCGCAACAGATTGTGAACGCGCCGTGGCTGCCCTGGCTGAAGCGTTTGAAGTGAATTTGAAACCTCAAAAAACCACAGCCGAAACTAGCCATAATTTACCACCCGTTAGGGGTGTGGCCTTGGATCGCAATCAAGCCCGGTTTGCCATTCGTCATATCCCCCATCGGCCGGGAATGGCGGCGAAACTGTTCTCATTATTGGCCGATCATAATGTTAGCGTCGATATGATTATTCAATCTAAACGCTGTCATCAAATTAATCAACAATTAACCCGCGATATTGCCTTTACGGTTTGCCAAGCTGATGCGGATGAAGTGTATCAATTATTAAATCAAATTGCCCCGGAATTAGGGTGTGGTGAAATTGTGATGAACCAAGCAATTGCTAAAGTTAGTGTCGTCGGATCGGGTATGATCGATCATCCCGGTGTCGCTGCCAAAATGTTCGCTGCTTTAGCCGCTGAAAGCATTAATATCTCCATGATCGCCACTTCCGAGATTAAAATTAGCTGCGTTGTCGATGAAGAACAAGGGATAAAAGCCTTACAAACCATTCATGCTGCTTTCGGTTTATCCGGCGATCGCACTACAATTGTTCCTCAACCTGTTACTGTGAATTAATCATTATTTATTTGTCATTTATTTATGACTTTTTCAGATAAACTGTTAGCCGCAACTGAACAAAATCAAAGTCTATTATCTGTTTCTCTCGGCCCCACACCAGAGTTACAATCTTCGACTCAGCCATCTTTTCATCAGTGGCGAGAACAGTTAGAACGAATTATTTCAGCAACCGCTAATTTAGTTTGTGCTTACAAAATTCCTCTCGGATTTTATCAGATCGGTGGTGCGAATGGTTGGGAATTATTAAAGGAAATCCTTAGATTAATTCCGGATTATATTCCCACAATTGCCGATATTAAATACAGTGATTTAAATACCAGTAGTCTGTTTGCTGAATTCATCTTTCAAGACTTACAATTTGATGCTTGTACCGTTTCACCCTATGCTGGCAGAGATTTAGTCAATCCTTTCTTATTGTATCCGGGGAAAGCGGTTTTTATCCTTTGTGCCACTGCCAATCCTTCCGCCACATTTTTACAAGAATATCCTAATTATCAATATCCATTGTACCTTAAATTAGTTCAAGAAACACAAATTTGGGGAACACCAGAACAGTTAGGTTTACAAGCCGGGTTGATGCCGGATATATTAGCCAGAATTCGTCAAACTGCGCCGGAACGTTGGATATTATTAGAAGGGGATATTGCAGAAGAAAATGATTTAATGGATGATGCGGATCTCAGTCAAATTTTGAGTAGTGGACTCGATCAAACGGCTTCCGGTTTAATTGTTCCGCTGCCGCCGCAAATGTTATTAGAAAAACAGATAAACGCTACAGTTAAAGACTTTCGCAATAGGGTTAATCAACATCGTCAACAACTGATAAAAACGGGTGCCACCTGTGACTTATGGTTACCGAATATTTGCTTTATTAAACCTCAACCCCATCGAGATTTGATTCTACAACTTTATGATATTGGCTGTATTATTTTTGGGGATCATGTCCAAGCATCAGGGGAAACTTTTCCTTATTATATTGACTTGCGGCGAATTATTTCTATCCCTCAAATTTTCCATCAAATTGTTGAAGCTTATACAAAGATTTTAAAACAATTAACGTTTGATCGAATTGCGGGTATTCCTTATGGTTCTTTACCCACTGCCACAGGATTGGCTTTAAAACTAGAAAAACCGATGATTTTCCCCAGAAAAGAAGCGAAACAACACGGGACAGGACGATTAATTGAGGGGCATTTTCAACCCGGTGAAACGATTGTTGTTGTTGATGATATTTTAATTACAGGAAGTAGCGTCATTAAAGGTGCAGGTAAATTAGAATCTGTGGGATTAAAAGTCAAAGATATTGTGGTTTTAATTGATCATGGTAATAATGTAATGGAAAAGTTAGGGAAAGAGGGTTATCAGGGTCACGCGGTTTTAAACTTAGTTGAAATTGCCGAAACGTTATATGAAGCTAATCGAATAGAATCTCAACAGCGACAATTTTTAGTGAACGAAAGTTCAACCTCGGAATAATAACCCCTCTCCTGTCTATAGCGCTTGCGCGCATGGCTAACGCTAAGGTGCGCGTTCCTTAGCTGCTTGAAAAGCAGCAGGGTCGCACCGCAACCTCTCCCCTAAAAAGAGAGAGACTTTAAAATTCTAGTTTTTATCGTTTCTCAAAGATGTATAAGCCCCTCGACCTTAAACAATAGCCCTTTTAGGACACAATTTCCCTCTCATGAGAGGTGAGAGGGTTAGGGTGAGGTAATAGGTTGGTGAGGTAATAGGTTGGTGAGGTTGCAAGTGCCTCACGTTTAGTGAATGAAAGTTCAACCTAAAATCATATTAAAAAACATCTAATTGTTCAATTGAGGTCTGATTAGACTCTGCTTCTTGGATGCCTTCGCGCAACCCCATCGCAATTTTACTATGCTGTTCAATTTGTCCCATCACTTGTTTTGCCCGAGAAATAACAGTATCCGGTAAACCCGCTAAACGTCCCGCTTCTATGCCATAAGATTTATCAGCGCCGCCCGGTTGGACTTGATGCAAAAAGATAATTTTATCCGGTAATTCTTTCACCGTTACTTGATAGTTTTTAACATTATCTAAAATAGACGCTAATTCATTCAGTTCATGATAGTGAGTGGCAAAAATAGTCCGAGAACGGATTTCTGTCGCTAGATATTCGGAAACTGCCCAAGCAATAGATAAACCATCAAAAGTGGCCGTTCCTCTGCCAATTTCATCGAGTAAAACTAAAGACTTTTCCGTTGCATGATTTAATATATTTGCTGTTTCATTCATTTCTACCATAAAGGTTGATTGCCCAGTCGCCAAATCATCAACTGCCCCAACACGGGTAAAAATGCGATCGCAAATTCCCAACTTTGCCGCCGTTGCCGGAATAAAACTACCAATTTGTGCCATCAGTTGAATTAACCCAATTTGCCGTAAATAACAGCTTTTTCCACTAGCATTAGGGCCAGTTAAAATAATTAAATCTGGCTCAGAATTGATAGCTTTTAAACGTCCTAATTTCGCGGTATTGGGGACAAAAAATCCCGGCGGTAAAGATTGTTCAACCACAGGATGTCGTCCTTCAATGATTTGTAATTCGCGAGTTTCTACAATTTCTGGACAGCAATAATTTTGATGAATTGCAACTTCTGCAAGTCCGAGTAATACATCAATGGCAGCCACTGCCTGAGAGATATTCCGAATCAGTTCCGCCTTCTCCCCCACTTCAGTCCGTAACCGCACAAACAGTTCATATTCTAATTGATTTAAATCTTCTTTTGCCGTTAAAATTCGTGCTTCTCGTTCTTTTAATTCTGGAGTAATATAGCGTTCTTCATTGGTTAAAGTTTGCTTACGAATATAATCATCCGGCGCTAAATCTGACTTCGCCCGAGTAATACTAATATAATAACCAAACGCTTTATTAAACCCTACTTTTAAAGTCGGAATTCCGGTGCGTTCTCGTTCTAATACTTCTAAATTTGCTAACCATTCTTGATCATCTTTTGCTAAACGCTGCATCTCATCTAACTGAGAATTAACACCGGGTTGAATCAGCCCTCCTTCTTTTAAGTGTTGGGGGGGTTCTTCGACTAAATAATCAGCTATTTTTGTGGCGATTAATTTAAATTCTGAAGGTAATTTTTGTAATGCTTTTAAATACGGTGAATTGCCTTGTAGTGCCAGTTCAGATAAATTTGATAACTTCTTTAAAGACTCCGATAAATGCACTAAATCTCTGGCATTTGCTGTACCTTTACCCGCCCGTCCGGCCAACCGTTCAATATCATAAATTTGTTTAAGCGTTGTTTTAATATCTTGCCGTAATTCACTTTTTTCAATTAATTCTTGAATCGTTTGATGCCGAGCATGAATGCCTTTAAGATTCAATAAAGGTTGTAATAACCAGCGGCGTAATGCCCGTCCACCCATTGCGGTTGATGTTTGATCAATTGCCCATAACAAAGAACCTTGTAATGTTCCATCTCGAACGGTTTGAGTAATTTCTAAGTTGCGACGGCTTTGATAATCTAAAACTAAATAATCTGACAGAGAATAAGTTCGTAATTGTCGGAGGGGAACCGGATTATCTTTTTGAGTTTCTTCTAAATAATCTAATAATCCCCCGGCTGAACGTACCGCTAAAGGTAATTTTTCACATCCAATTCCTTCTAAAGAACGGAGGTAAAATTCTTGTAATAGTTGGGATTTAGCTTCTTCTAAGTTAAAAGGTTTTTGAGAACGTAATGAATAGCAAAAACAGGTTGGCAAACAATCTGGGAGTGCCTCACTTTTTTCTCCCGGACGTAATATTTTTTTTAAATCAGGCGCATTCGTGGGCACTAATATTTCAGAAGGATTTAACCGCATTAATTCTTGCGTTAATTGTTCTAACCCTTGAGACTGAGTTGCCCAAAATTCTCCGGTTGAAATATCAGCATAAGCCAATCCCCAATGGTCACTTGCAATCACAACTGCCGCTAAATAATTGTTTTGACGACCCTTCAGCATCCCATCATCAGTCAGGGTTCCAGGCGTTAAAATTCGGGTAATTTCTCGCTTGACTTGTCGCCGTTCTTTGGCTGCGATCGCTGCATCTTCGACTTGATCGCAAATGCTAACAGCGTAACCTTTTTCAAGTAAAATTGTACTATATTTCTCAACAGCATGGTGAGGGACTCCTGTCATGGGTACTCGACCAATTTCTTTACCACCATGTTTCGTCGTTTGTACTAATTCCAGTTCCCGTGCAATAATCACAGCATCCTCAAAAAAGCATTCAAAAAAATCACCCACGCGGAAGAATAGTAAGGTATGGGGATATTGTTGTTTCACCTCAACATAACGCTGCATCATCTCCGATAACTTACTGCAGTCTAGTTGTTGGTAATCTGCATTTGGGGGTAATTCCTGAGGTTGAGAAGATGCACGGGATGGAACAGTCATAAAATCCGGCCCTTGATACTAGATGTACTCTTGATTTTCTATCTTAGCGGACTGATTCAAAAAAATAAAATCTAGGTTGATTATTGATTTTCAACAATATCTTGTCTGAGAATCTTATCACTAACTCTTAAATTGCTAGCTTAGCTCATCTGTCATCTTGTTATGTCGCAAGTGTTGCCTTTTACAATGAGATATTTTTTACAACTTAGATTGTTTGCTATACTATAATTATTCTAAGCGAACTTATATAATTAGATCGGATTCTGAAATTGAATTGAGGTGATTGAAAATAGTCAAAACTCTCTCATCGATCGCAGTAAAGTGCTAAAATTTAACTAAATAATTATATCTCTCAACGAATCAAAATCATTAAACCCCAAAAAACTGAACAAGTTCTGTAAACCCCAAAATATTATCATGATTGTTCATGTGTTTTAATCTTAGATAATATTTGTCAAACTGTTCTAAGAAAGACTAAGTTTAGCTTATAATAATAACCCATCTTTTCTTTTAATTTTTTCCGCTATTAAGTCATTAACTATGAGTCTTGCACCTGGTGATTTAGCTCCTCAATTTGTCCTTCCTGATGCAGACGGTAACTGGGTTCGCTTAAGCGACTTCCACCGAAAGCGAGTCATTATATTTTTCTATCCTCGCGATCATACCCCCAGTTGTACAACAGAAGCTTGCGGATTTCGCGATCTTTACCCAAAATACCGGGCTCTGGATCTGATCATTTTAGGAATTAGTGCTGATGATGCCGAATCACACACTCAATTTGCGACTCAATATCAACTGCCGTTTCGCCTATTATGTGATGAGAATGGCAAAGTCGCCAGAGCTTATGGCAGTTATGGCTCGAAGAAATTTATGGGCCGAGAATTTATGGGAATCTACCATCATACTTTTATCATTAACCCAGCAGGCTATATCGAGCAAATTTACCTTCAGGTCAAACCCAGTACTCACGCGGCTGAGATTTTGAAAGAATTAAGCTAAAATCATCATTCATCATAAGGGGACTGAATTTTGACTCAATCTAGCCAACGATTAAAACAGTTCGTACAAACCGTATTAGGGATTATTTTTCGTCACCCGGTCACAGGTGCCAGTGTCGTCCCTATTTTGCCAAATGGTGAAATTGTACTCGTTCGACGACAAGATAATGGTAAGTGGGCTTTACCGGGTGGAATGGTAGACTGGGGTGAAACAATTCCCACTACAATTCGTCGAGAATTGGCTGAAGAAACGGGGTTAGAGTTGATTAACATTCGTCGTTTAATCGGGGTTTATTCTGAACCCGACCGCGATCCGAGATTACATTCAATCTGTGTTTTAGTAGAAGCAGATGTTGAGGGAATATTACAACCTCAAGATACCTTAGAAATTAGTGAAGTTAAAGCTTTTCCGACCAACGCTTTGCCAATGGACAGCCTCAGTTATGATTACAAGCGTCAAATCGAAGATTATCTAGCAGGTCACACAAGACTAACTTGATATATTGCGGATCATGTTGTATCTTAATGAGAATTATTAAGGATGCTTTTAGACAGGATGAGGATATCAGGGAGAGGCAGCAAGCTGATATAAGATGACTTGCAATTGAGCAGAGAAATGAACTCTCTAAATTTTAGACGGATCTGAGTTGAGTTGTAAAGTAAATCAGATTAACTCAAGATGCAATTCACAACAAGAATAATTCATCTCAGATGAGGTGAATTGAGGGTTTGGGAGGGTCAACCTAGACTCATCCCGACATAGTCGTGACGCGAACGAAGCCAAAACAGCAATGTACTTATCTATTCGTCATTCTCATATTAGACTATCTCAAGGAAATCTATTTTGGCGGGAAGTCGGTTCTCAAGCCAATACACCACTGATCTTTTTACACGGCTCTTGGAATGAGAGTAGTCAGTGGGTTTCTATGATGCGATTATTGGGTGCAAGATATCATTGTTTTGCCCCAGATTTGTTAGGGTTTGGAGAATCTGAAACGCCTGATATTCATTATTCTATCGATTTAATGGTAGATTGTTTAGCAGAATATTTAAAGTTCCTAAAATTAGAAAAAGTTTACTTTGTAGCTCATTCTCTCGGCGCTTGGATTGCTACAAGTTTTGCACTTAAATATCCCGAAAAAGTAGGAGATTTGGTTCTAATTTCTCCGGAAGGAACTCAGATTGAAGCTCAGAAAAAACGCTGGAAACAGATGCGATCGCTCTTAGGGCCACCTGCGTTTTTATTATGGAGATTACAGTTTATTTATCCCTTTGCTCAACTACTCGGAAAGCATGAAAAAATTGAGGCCCTATTTCGGCTGCGTCGAATGATGTTAAAATATCCAACGACAACAAAGCTGTTAGTAAAACGACGTTGGGCAGAATATCAAGCCGAATTATTAAACGAAAGACTCTCTGACTTAAAGTCAGCTTTACTGGTCATACAAGGAATTGAGGATGAAGCAATAGTATTATCTTTAAGTGAAGCCTACGTTAAAACTGCACCCTTAGCAGAACTTAAATTAATTCCTTCAGCAGATGGTGATTTACCAGAATCTGAACCTGATGTTGTTACTGGGTTAATTCAGGATTTTTTAGGTTATCAATTTCCTCTTTCACAACAACCAGATCTCAGGAAAGAGTAATATTATCTATAAAAAAATGTAGGGCGTACCGTTCATACACCCTACCACCTCAATTTAAATGATCTAAGAATTAGTAACGGAAAATAGCAGCAGCGACTGCTTCGTCGGGTACTTCTTTTGATTCAGTAACGTAAACGGTTCCTCCATTGAGGAATGTTTGTAAAGCTGCCAAATTTAATAAATCATCATCTTCTGGTTGGGGTTGAGAATGTAGATTAACTGTATTTTCATCCGGATCAAACTGTCCCCATTTCTGCTGATTGGCTGCAATAAATAAAGTATCAATTCGTTGGAAATGGGCGGCTTTGACAATTTCTTTTAAATCTTGACTCACTTTTTCCGGATCATTTCCGGCTAATTCCTGATATTCGGTATTAGCTTTTTCTTGAGATTGATGAAAATAGGGTTCAACAATCTTCCAAGCTTCTTGATGTAACTCATCAGGAGATGTATGATCTCGATTTCCTTCTACAACTTCGTCCATTAAGTTATTGTATGAATTCGCTTCTTTATAAATAGAAGTAACAAATTCTACCCCAGCCAGTACTAAAGGAACATTATCATCATTGAGAATATCTTTTAATCCTTGATCAATCTGTTGACAGAATCGTTTGATCTGACTATTTTGATCCTCAAATCCTACATTCTGACTCTGTAAAATTGAGGTTTGACCACTCGCTGCACCCCGATTTCCTGTATGGGCTAGAACATCCGTTTCTGGGTCGTCATACTTCAAGGCTTCTGCTAAACTTGTAGGAATATTATCGATTGAGATTTCGCTGATACTGTAGTGGCTGCCTTGAAAGAGTTTAACTTGATTTTGACTGAGTGCCAATAAATAAAATCGTCCATTATTAGTTAACAATGGCATCAGTGGCTTAACCTGAAAGCGATCGCCCACAACCACTAATTCTTCGACTATAATCGGTAAAGTATAATATTGGAAAAACTCAGGCGCAATAAAAATTCCGAGTCCTTTTCCTTGATATTGCCAGAAATCTGGATCATCTAAAGCTTGAGCGGGTTGTAATAGCTTTTTAATTTCTTCAGGTTGCAAACCCATTTCTGTCAGTTGATTTTCTGCTTCACTCAAGGCATTTTTATGACGAATGGGATCTTGCCTGACTTCGGGTCCTGCTGGATGAGTGGGGAAATAAATAGAAATACAAGGACTATTTTGATAGGTCACTAAATTTTTAACTTCTTCTTGAGTTAATATCTTCATAATTGTCTTCTTTGCGCTCTATTATTAAGGAACATGTCAGGGAAAAAATGGAATTAATCTAATCTTAAAATTTTTCCATTTACCATTTTTACCCAGAAACCTGATGTGAAACCTCTATCTCAGAGTATAACTTTATGCTATTGTGACTAATACCTACAAATAAGTGCTAAAAATATCTATCTTCCGTCAGTTGACTTTAAAAGTAAAAATAATAGCGCAATCACGATCAATTTGGATAGCAGAGAAAAAATAATGCATCACTTCATCTGTTAACGGGTTAACGACAAAATCAAGTCTCGCTTGAACCCACACTATTTTATTTTAAATCTTGCGAAATTGAACCAACTATCGTCATAATATAAAAGCGCATTATTTCATCATCTTATTGATTGCAATCATGACACAAATTGCCCTATTTGGTACCAGCGCCGATCCCCCTACAGCAGGTCATCAACAGATATTATTATGGTTAAGCGATCATTTTGATCGAGTTGTCGTTTGGGCTTCTGACAACCCGTTTAAGTCTAATCAAACAGACCTACAACATCGTTGTGCTATGCTACAAAGACTAGTCGATGAAATTAAGCCTTCTAAGCCAAATATTGATGCATATCAACATTTTAGTAATCGTCGTACCGTCAAAACAGTAATGAGCGCTCAACAGCAGTGGCCCCAAGCTCAATTTACTCTGGTTATTGGTTCAGATTTAGTTCAGCAGATTCGGGGATGGTATCAAGTTCAAAACTTACTCAAACAGGTTAAACTGTTAGTAGTGCCTCGACCGGGTTATCCTGTTGACGATCGAGATTTGGCCGCTTTAAATCAGTTAGGCGCAACGGTGGCGATCGCTTCTCTGACGGGCTTAGCCGTTTCTTCAACGGATTTTCGGGAAGCGGGAGACTCTAATGCTCTGACTCCCTCGGTTCAAGCTTATATTGATCAGAAGCATTTGTATGAGTTTACCTCACCCAAAAATTCTGCCTAAATTAGAAGCCCGATAATATTGGTGGTAGCCGAGGTCGCAGAATTTCAATGGCAGGACGCAGCGAAAAAAAGCAGATAATTCACCCGCTACAAGACTTCAAAGTTGGGGTTGATAGTGTTATTTTTTCGGTGGATACAGCACAAAATCGGTTGTTGGTGTTGCTTGTGATGGGACACATTGATCCTTTTTTAAATCAATGGAGTCTTCCGAGTACATGGGTTTGGCAAGGAGAATCTTTAGAAGAAGCCGCTTACCGAATTTTAGCCGAAAAGATTCGGGTTGAGAATTTATATCTAGAACAACTTTATACTTTTGCAGGCCCCGGACGCACTTCCCCAGACGGGCAAAATCATCTCACAACTCGCCATTTATCAGTGAGTTATTTTGCTTTAGTTCAATTTGAAGAAGCAGAATTAATTGCAGATGGAGTAACCGGAATTGCTTGGTACGCAATTGATCAAATTCCTCAATTAGCATTCGATCATAACCAAATGATTCAGTACGGTTATCAACGCTTACGCAGTAAATTAGAATACAGTCCCGTTGCGTTTGAAGTTTTACCCGAACTATTTACATTAGGGGATTTATATCAACTTTACACCACTGTTTTAGGAGAAGGATTTTCTGATTATTCTAATTTTCGTGCGCGGTTATTAAAGTTAGGGTTTTTATCTGATACAGGCATTAAAACATCACGAGGAGCAGGACGACCCGCTAGTTTATATCGATTTGATGCGGAAGCCTTTGCTCCTTTTAAAGATAAACCATTAGTCTTTGTTTGATTGATGATACAAAAGTTTGAGAAAATCGGAATAAAGTAAAACTTTTGATCGCAGTCAGATCCACAAATAACTAATCATTAATTGGTTTAATTTGTCCTATTTAATGTTCTTTCAACACCAACACAGAACAATCGGCCTCGGCAACCACTTGGGCGCTAACTGAACCTTTAATAATCCGATTCATTCCAGTTAGTCCCCGAGATCCAAGTATGATTAAATCAGCTTTGTAGATATTGGCTAAACGAATAATTTCTTCAGCCGGATCGCCCCGTACGACTTCAATTTGACTCGGACAACTGAGCTGTTGTTGAATCACTTTTAACTGTTTTTCGACAGTTTGATAGGGTGACTCATTCAAGTCAGGATGAGGATGATCGGCGGCCGCATCAAATTCTGAGACCTGAGTGGGGATAACATGAGAAAATATAATCTCAGCGGTAGACTGCAAATTAAACTGTTGCAGTGCTTTTAGTATTCTTTCTGTGGATAAGGAACTATCAATTGCAACTAAAATTGTCTTTAGCACCACATCTTCTACTCCATCAAACAGCGATAACTGCCTACACTATAGTTTAAGGTTCTTTAGTTTAAGGTTCTTTCTCAGTCCTCCGCCTAACTGAATCAGCGTGAGACGGTAAACCTTCGGCTGTAGCCAAAATATTAACAGCATCAGCCACCTTTTGCAGCGCTGAAGGAGAATATTGAATCAGACTAGAGTGTTTCATAAACGTCTCAACCCCTAAAGCTGAGGCATAACGAGCCGCTCCGGAAGTGGGTAAAGTATGGTTAGGACCAGCCAGATAGTCTCCCACGGCTTCAGGAGTCGAACAACCGAGGAAAATCGCCCCAGCATGGCGGATATGTTCGAGTAAGTCCCAGGGTTCCTCAACCTCTAATTCTAAATGTTCTGGCGCAAACTCATTCGATAATTTCGCAGCCGAAACCAAAGACTCAACGACGACGACAATACCATAATGAGCAATCGCTTTTTCGGTTAAAGTCCGGCGCGGATGGTTTGCCAGTTGTCGATCTACCTCAGCCACCACTTGACGTGCTAAGGCGGAGTCTGTTGTCAGTAAAATCGCAGCGGCTAAGGCGTCATGTTCGGCTTGAGCGAGTAAATCTGTTGCCACATGAACCGGATTAGCAGTACTATCGGCAATAATGAGAACTTCTGACGGGCCCGCGAGAGAATCAATTCCCACCGTGCCATAAACTTGCTTTTTCGCCAGAGTCACATAGATATTCCCGGGGCCTGTAATCACATCGACTTTCGGAACCGTCTCTGTACCATAAGCTAAAGCCGCGATCGCCTGCGCCCCACCCACGCGGTAAATTTCCTCAATACCCGCTTCTTGAGCTGCCACCAGTACTGCCGGATTAATTTTACCACCCATCCCAGGGGGAGTCGTCATGACAATCTGGGGAACCTTGGCCACTTTTGCGGGAATAGCATTCATCAACACGGTACTGGGGTAAGACGCTTTCCCACCGGGAACGTATAAACCCGCTCTATCTACCGGAGTGTATCGTTTGCCCAAAACAATCTCATCCGCCTCGCCTTGAAACTGTACCCAGGATTTAGGAATTCGCTGCTTGTGAAACGCTTCAATTCGTTGGCCAGCTAGGCGTATCGCCACGAGTAAATCTTTAGAAACTTGTTGATATGCCGCATCAAGTTCAGAACCACTCACCCGCAATTGTTCTGCTGTAATCGTTTTATGGTCAAACTCTTGGGTATAGTGCAGTAATGCTTGATCGCCTTTACGTTTCACGGTTTGCAGCACTTCCCGCACCGTAGCTTCTTTATGAGTCATGGTATCGTCGTGGGTACGACTGGCGATGCGTCGAAGTTCAGATTGTGCTTCAACCCACTGAGTAATAATTCGCAGCATGGTGATTAGAAGTGCCAACCTCAGGAATGACTGACCAGAAGACGGACATACAACACCGAAGAACTCAAGCCAAATTGCTCTAGAATCTCAGGAGAACACCCAAAACGGGGGACTACTTAGAACCTAATACATTCTTCAAGTTACTGTTGACCCGTCGCTCTTGTTATAGTTTAGCTTGGATTGATATTCTGTGCTGAATTGAGTGTGGATAAAAGTGATAAAAAGTAGCAAATGATCGGGGTTTGATGACATTAAAATCTGTTGTTGTCACGGGCATCGGCTTAGTCTGTGCTTTGGGTCGGTTAAAATCCAGTTGGCAAAAACTGACACAAGGAAAGTCGGGAATTAACCAACAGCAACCTTTTTCAGCATTTCACCCTCAGCCTTTGGGTTTGATGAAAGCCCAGCCCACAACCATTAACCAGATTATCCCGATTTTAGTGACCGATGCCCTGACAGATGCGGGTTTAACTCCGCCCTTAGCTGATTTCGGGGTCGTAGTCGGTTCTAGCCGAGGATATCAAGCCAAATGGGAACAACAGGCTGAGAAATTTGATTCTAATCAAGGACTGTTTCCTGATTTTCTCCATCACCAGGTGGCTTTGCAGGTGGCTCATCAAATCGGTTCAACAGGCCCCCTACTGGCTCCTATGGCCGCTTGTGCTACTGGGGTGTGGGCTCTAGCCACGGCTTACGAATTAATCCAAACCGGGCAGTGTCAACAGGTGATAGCGGGGGCTGTAGAAGCGCCAATTACACCGTTAACCTTAGCCGGATTTTCTCAGATGGGGGCATTAGCCAAAACTGGGGCTTATCCATTTGATTGTCGCCGAGAGGGATTTGTGTTAGCAGAAGGGGGTGCTCTTTTTGTGTTGGAGTCCGCCGAATTGGCCCAACGTCGCGCCGCCCCAATTTATGGGCAGATTTTAGGATTAGGACTCACGGCAGATGCCTGTTCTCTGAATCGACCCAATTTAAAGGGAAAAAGTTCTATTAACGCGATTAACCAAGCCTTACAACGCAGTGATTTATCTGCCCACAACATTGATTATATTCATGCCCACGGCACAGCAACCCGCCTCAATGACCAACATGAAGCGAATTTAATACAATCTTTATTTCCCTCAACAGTTGCGGTGAGTTCGACCAAAGGCGCGACAGGTCATACCTTGGGGGCTTCGGGGGCATTGGGAATCGCGTTTAGCTTAATGGCATTAAAGCACCAAACTTTACCCCCTTGTGTGGGTTTAACAGACGCTGAATTTCCACTCAATTTTGTTCGAGAAGCCCGACGGGCAACAGTACAAAATACTTTATGTTTCAGTTTTGGCTTTGGGGGTCAAAACGCAGCGATCGCTTTGGGACGATGATCAACTTTATTAAAGAGGATATGATGGGATTGGTGAGCAACCTGAATCAAGTGTTAGGTTGTCTGAACTATTGATAGTCACACATGCAGTTAGACTGAAAAATGCCGACTAAACAAAAGCCCAAATTGTTGGTAGTAGATGATGAACGCGAAAACCTCGATTTGATGTACAGAACTTTTCGCCGTGAGTTTCAGGTATTTCGCGCTGAAAGCCCTGCAGTTGCGATTGATATTTTAAGTACACAGGGTGAAATGGCAGTGATTATCTCCGATCAAAGTATGCCAGAAATGACGGGGATTGAGTTTCTCAGCAAAACGGTCGAACTTTATCCGCAAACCATTCGGATTTTATTAACAGGATACGCCGCTGAAGAACTTAACCCAGAAGAAACAACTCATATTTTTAAATTAATCTCGAAGCCTTGGAACCCAGAAGAACTCAAGTCTACAATTAAACACGCTGCTGTTGTTTATCAGGAAAATAAAGCTCACGATGATCCGTGATCAATATTTATGATTGCTCATTTGAGGAAAATAGGGAACTAACACAGGAGGAATAAAGAATTACGAATTTGGGATTAATTTTTGTTAAGATAGTGCTTAACGCCTCCAAGCCGTCTGGTGGGGGAGAATGATGATAACCTTTGTTAGAGACAGCACAGAGATGCTACGACTGGAACATATTAGTAAAATTTATCCCACAGGCACCATTCTTAAGGATGTTAACTGGGAAGTGAAGCCGGGCGATCGCATTGGTTTGGTGGGTGTGAATGGGGCAGGTAAATCAACTCAGTTGAAAATTATTGCCGGGGAAGTTGAACCCACCACAGGGCAAGTGATTCGCCCTAATAGCTTGCATATTGCTCATTTAACTCAAGAATTTGATGTTGACCCCAGGCGCACTGTGCGAGAGGAGTTGTGGCGGGTATTTACGGAAGTTAATCAGATACAGGAGTCTCTTGCAGAAGTTCATCGCCAGATGGAAACAGCAACCCCCGAAGAGCTCGATCGGTTGATTCAGAAAATGGATCGGCTACAACGGCAATTTGAAGCATTAGATGGCTACGGTTTAGAAGCCCAAATTGAGAAGATTTTACCGGAAATGGGATTTGAACCCGAAGACGGCGATCGCCTCGTGAGTGCGTTTAGTGGCGGTTGGCAAATGCGAATCAGTTTAGGTAAAATTCTGTTGCAACAACCGGATATTTTACTACTCGATGAACCGACAAACCATTTAGATTTACAAACGATTGAGTGGTTAGAAAGTTATCTGAAAAAGTTAACCACACCGATGGTAATTGTCGCCCACGATCGGGAGTTTTTAGATCGGCTTTGTACTCAAATTGTGGAAACTGAGCATGGCGTTTCTAGCAATTATTTAGGGAATTATTCAGCCTATTTAGTGCAGAAAGAAGAGGGACAAGTCGCGCAGTTAAGTGCTTACGAACGCCAACAAAAAGAACTAGAAAAGCAGCAAGCATTTATTGAAAAGTTTCGAGCGAGTGCAACGCGCAGTACTCAGGCAAAAAGCCGGGAAAAACAAATTGATAAAATTGAGAGAATACAAGCCCCAACAGCCGGGTTGAAGAAGCTGAAATTACAATTTCCTCCTGTGCCTCGTAGTGGGCGGGATGTGGTGATAGTTAAGGATTTGGTTCATATTTATGATGATAATATCCTATTTTTGGGTGCAAACTTACTGATTGAAAGAGGCGATCGCATTGCCTTTCTCGGGCCGAATGGTTGCGGAAAATCAACTTTATTGCGGTTAATTTTAGGCATAGAAGAGCCGACAGAAGGTACAGTTAAACTCGGAGAACATAACGTTATTCCGGGTTATTTTGAACAGAATCAAGCAGAAGCTTTAGATTTAACCAAAACCGTGATGGATACGATCCATGATGAAGTTCCGGAATGGAAAAATGAAGAAGTTCGGACTCATTTAGGTTGTTTTCTATTTAGTGGGGAAACTGTTTTAAAGAAAGTTGAAGCGCTGAGTGGGGGAGAAAAAGCTCGGTTAGCTTTAGCGAAATTATTGCTCGAACCGATTAATTTATTGATTTTAGATGAGCCGACTAATCATCTAGATATTCCCTCGAAAGAGATGATTGAAGAAGCCTTACAAAACTATGAAGGCACAGTGATTGTGGTCTCTCATGATCGATATTTTATCTCACAAGTTGCCAATAAAATTGTAGAAGTTCGCAACGGAGAATTTCAAGTTTATCTGGGTGATTATCATTATTATCTCGATAAGCTTGAAGAAGAAAAAGAACAAGCGAAATTAGCTAAATTAGAGGCAGAAAAAGCAGCGAAAAAAGCGGCTAAAACTGCTAAAAATAAGAAGAAAAAGGCATCGGCTAAACGCCAATAATCTGATCGATTTAGAAATCATCGATTAAAGAACTCAGACGGCTTAATATCGGGTCAACAGGTTCTTCGTCGGGTTGTTTATGCTGGGGCTGAGTGGTTGCCAGAGCGGGTGAAGATGTGGGTTGCGGAGCTGGGGTGGGAGGGGGTGAAACATCTCTTTGTAGCACCTGTAGATCGAGATTTGCTTGCACTTGAGCGACTTGTTGAGCGAGTCGATTTAGCCTTGCTTCTATCCGAGTAGAGCGATTTTGTTCTTCTGTTAAAATATTCTGTTCCAATTCTCCCAACTGGCTTTGTAGTTGGGCGAGTTGCTGTTGCAGATGACTACTCGCTTCAGATGTGGTGGTTGTCGGAGTTGATTCTGTGACGGATAAAAACTGCCACAACGCTTGTTTACAGAGATTACTAAAGGTTTGATACTTGGCAACAGATAACTCTTTTTCAATTGCTTCGAGTAAAGCAATATCGGCAGCATCTTCTGTAAAAGTGACAGACTGAGCAAATTTTTTATTCGTCCACAACATGACTAAACTCTAACCTATACGGTTGCACACTTCAACGTTACCATCCTCATGATGAAATTTCAGTCAAATCATTGATTGAATTCAGTTTTCTTTTCATGCCGTGGTCAAAGGATATCTGATCTGTTATCCGCTTTAATTGAGCTAAATAACGAATAGTAAAATCACGGAATCACTAAATACAATAGCGGTCGGACTATTGATTAAATGTATCAAAGATATTGGCTATCCGACCGCCATAGAGATTAGCGCAGAGATTAGCGCTTCGCCTTCATCAATTGAGCTTCACCATAAACATATTGCCCCAAAGCATTGGCTTTACGAGCAGGTTGCGCTAGATGAGCACGCAGTTGAGCACCTTTGAGTAAAGGTTGTAAATCTTCCCAGAAAAATTCACCACCCCCTCCGGTGACAACCACATCAGTGACTCGCTCTGGCAACCACTTAATTAAGCGGTCAGATAACTCTTTAGCAAAGGTTTTGCGAAGTTCCGGTACAATTTTATCCAAATCCACAGGTTTAGTCGAACCTTTCGGCCGATATAACCGCTGACCTTGGGGTTTATGAACTGCTTCGAGTAAATACAAAGATTGACTATCAGCCCCTTCGATTTTATTGGTCACCTGTTGATAGAATTTGCTCATGGCAAAGACTTCACTCTGAGATACCCCACGAGCAAAGCGGAACTTGTCAACCGTGAGAAAATCAGTGGTTTGGTGTCCCACATCGACAATGGCGATAGATAAGTCAGCAAAATTAGGGGTGTCTTTGTTTCCCTGTGCTTCACACCAAATTAAGCTGCCGTATCCTTCCGGCATGACTCGTACTGTCTTAATATCGATAGAAACCTGTTCTCCTCGGAATGACAGTACGTGGGGGCCAACTAACAAACTGCTAATTTGCGCTTTTTCTTTCTCAAATAGTTCCTGAGAATAGAACGGCAACCCCAGAACAACATCGAGCTCACCTTTCAACTTAAAATATCCGGCACAGGCGAAAATTTTAATTAAGGCATCATTCACCTTAGAAGGGTTGTCTGAGGCCTCTGCCCCAAACAAGTTGGCGCCAAAATCTGCCGCTAACTGACCGACCGCATAACCCTTACCACGATATTCTAACCATAAATCCAATAGTGGATCTGTATCTTTGGTTTCAAATCCACCACCACGAGCCTGTTCAACAGTCAACTCAGCCACATTTGACGGGATAAACAACACATCATCAGGATTTCGACTAATACAAGATTTTGACGCTGTTCGTCCTAAGTCAACACTAAGAATCGTTCTTCTGCTAGTGCTTGTTGTTTGTCTGCCTAGCATTGCAGCCGCTGCAGTTGCTGGCTGTCCGGGCTGTTTATTTGTCTGCATCAGAATCAATTACCTCTCGGAAACTCACAACTATAATGCCTGATCAATTGTCACTTCTGGCTAACTTCAATGATTTTCTTAGGAGAACAGGACAAACAAACAAATGGTATAACAGAATATTTTGAGAACTGCCGTAACACCCTATCGCTGGATTTCTCAGCCGATATATAGTCCTGTGTAACAGTCAAACTTTTTTCTGTGCTAGATCCCCTATAGTTTGCCCTAAATATGCAAATTTATCATGTTCGGGTAACACGCGGTTGCTTAGTGATCGCTCATTACGTTAAATTTAGTTAAGATTATGAATATCAGAAAAAAACATGGTAGTACACCCGAACTACTAATTGTCATCAATGTGTTATAGAGGCGACTCAATTTTATGAAACTTTCTTGGAGAACAGTATTACTCTGGACAATTCCAGCACTCGTCATCGGGTTTTTCCTGTGGCAGGGGGCATTCTCCCCAACAACGGCGGATATGGGACAAAACACCGCCAGTACTCGGATGAGTTATGGCCGCTTTCTCGATTATCTCGATGCAGGTCGTGTGACCAGTGTTGATTTATACGAAGGCGGTCGAACTGCGATTGTAGAGGCGATAGACCCTCAAATTGATAGTCGAGTTCAACGGTTGCGGGTAGATTTACCCAACAATGCCCCGGAACTTGTGTCTCGTTTACGCAATTCTGACATTAGTTTTGATACCCATCCTGCCCGCAATGACGGCGCTGTCTGGGGACTTCTGGGTAATTTAGTATTCCCTATTTTATTAATTGCTGGATTATTTTTCCTCTTCCGTCGCTCTAATAATGTTCCCGGTGGCCCCGGTCAGGCGATGAACTTCGGTAAATCCCGCGCCCGGTTCCAAATGGAAGCCAAAACAGGCGTATTATTTGATGATGTGGCTGGGGTTGAAGAAGCCAAAGAAGAATTACAAGAAGTTGTTACATTCCTGAAAAAACCCGAACGCTTTACGGCGGTTGGCGCAAAAATTCCCAAAGGCGTTTTACTCGTCGGATCTCCGGGGACTGGTAAAACCTTACTGGCTAAAGCCATTGCAGGAGAAGCAGGAGTTCCTTTCTTCAGTATCTCCGGTTCAGAATTTGTCGAAATGTTCGTCGGTGTCGGTGCGTCTCGTGTGCGGGACTTATTCAAAAAAGCCAAAGAAGCCGCTCCTTGTATTATCTTTATTGATGAGATTGACGCAGTGGGTCGTCAGCGGGGCGCAGGCATCGGTGGGGGTAACGATGAACGGGAACAAACCCTCAACCAGTTACTGACCGAAATGGATGGGTTTGAAGGCAATACTGGGATTATTATTATCGCGGCCACTAACCGCCCCGATGTATTAGACTCCGCCCTGTTACGTCCCGGACGGTTTGACCGCCAGGTGATGGTCGATGCACCCGATATTAAGGGTCGTCTAGAGATTTTAGAAGTTCACGCCCGCAACAAAAAGCTAGGGGAGGATATTTCTCTGGAGGTGATTGCCCGCCGGACTCCTGGATTTACAGGGGCTGATTTAGCGAATTTACTCAATGAAGCCGCAATTTTAACCGCCCGTCGTCGTAAAGATGCGATTACAATGTCGGAAATTGATGATGCGGTTGACCGGGTGATTGCCGGGATGGAAGGTACGCCATTAACCGATGGTAAGAGTAAGCGTTTAATTGCTTATCATGAAATCGGTCATGCCATTGTCGGTACTTTAATTAAGGATCACGATCCGGTTCAGAAAGTGACTTTAATTCCTCGCGGTCAAGCCCAAGGTTTAACCTGGTTTACCCCTGATGAAGATCAAGGTTTAATTTCTCGTTCTCAACTGTTAGCGCGCATTAGTGGGGCTTTAGGCGGTCGTGCAGCCGAAGATATCATTTTCGGGGATTCAGAGATCACAACAGGCGCTGGCGGCGATTTACAGATGGTTACCAGCATGGCGCGGCAGATGGTGACTCGTTACGGGATGTCAGATTTAGGGCCGTTATCGTTGGAATCTCAGCAAGGTGAAGTCTTCCTGGGACGGGATTTAGGCACTCGTAGCGATTATTCTAATGCTATTGCCTCTCGTGTGGATACTCAAATTCAGGCGATCGCAGAACATTGTTATGAACAAGCCTGTCAGATTGTTGAAAATAATCGTGAGGTGATCGACCGTTTGGTGGATCTGTTGGTTGAGAAGGAAAGCATCGATGGTGATGAATTCCGGCAGATTGTTGCAGAGTATACAGAAGTTCCGGAAAAAGAACGGTTTGTGCCTTCGCTGTAATTGTTAAGGAATAATTAATTAGTATTGCCTCACTTTGATTTTGATCGGGTGGGGTATTATTTTATTCAAATTAGTGCAATGTAAAAACCAGACGCATTTTTTATTTGATTTTTGAGATTATTAGTTTCTGGCTAGAAATAATTTTGAATGCTGATTCCACACGCAGAGCAAGCAGTTGTTGATATTCGTAAACTGAGGGAATATTGCCTTAATCCAAAGCATGATAATGGAAAGCATAAAGCTCGGCTGTTTTCATCAATCCTGGGTATGGTGGCTAGCGATGCTGAGGAGTTGCGCCAAATTCTGCTTGAAGTCGTCAAAACCCATGAGGCTAAATTAGGCAGACAAGACGAGTTTGGGCAACGCTACACCTTAGATTTCCGAATCGAATGGCAAAATAGAAGTGCAACCCTTCGGAGTGGTTGGATAATTGAGCAAGGTTCAGAGACTCCAAAATTAACGACCTGTTACCCTCTATAATTTAGTGGAGATGGAGATATTGAGCGTGATGAATAATCCTAAGTTACTAGATGTTGTAGCTTTGACAGTCGATCTTCCCCAATATAATTTATGGCGTGGGCAAGTGGGTACAGTGGTTGAAACGCTGGCAAATGGCACAGCATTTGAAGTTGAATTTAGCGATCGTGATGGACGTACTTACGAATCTGTAGGGTTACGTTCAGAGCAAATTATGGTTTTGCGTTTTGAACCCGCGCCTTCTATTTTCCGGTAAAATGCCGTTAATCAGGTATTATCCAGTACCTGCGGTACAATTATAAGTTATGCCGCCTGAGATATCGGTGATGGCATGACCGGAAACGTGCGCGTCAGTATTCAGGGTTGAGTTAGCGCAAAATGATTGTTGAGACGTAGATAGAGGTTGATAGTAGGGCGATCGGCTAAAATTGATTATTCCTCTCAAGATATGGAGTTATGTCTCTCCTAAGCAATGCCATTGAATCAATACAAGTGGGCGTAGAAGACTACCTTATGGGTGACAGCAAAAGATATCTGTCCGCCGTAAGAAATATTTGTGCTGGAATGCTTCTTCTCTACAAAGAGAAGTTGTGTCGTTTATCCCCCTTGCCTGATAAGGAAGTGTTGATAAAAAAAGACATAAGACCTATTATTGATGATGGTACAGGAAATTTAACTTTTATAGGGACTGGCAAAAAAACAGTAGACGTTCAAGAAATCAAGGAAAGATTTAAGAGCCTAAAAATTACAGTTGATTGGAAGAAATTCGATGAGCTAAATCAACTTCGCAACAATATAGAACACTATTACACAGATAAATCTCCTGATGCAGTTCGTGAAGTCATTGCCAAATCATTTATTCTGATTCGAGACTTTATAAGCAATTGCTTAGACGAAGAACCCCATCAACTCCTCGGTGATGTTTGTTGGCAGGCTTTATTAAAAACGGCAGATGTGTATGAGGCTGAAGAAGAAGCCTGTAAGCAATCGTTTGAAGATATCGAATTCAAACATCAAATTCTACAAGAAGCAGTAGAACAAATTAGATGTCCATCTTGTCACTCAAGTCTGATAAAAGCTAGAGATGTCGGTGAATTTAGTATCTTCACTGCATTGAGTTGTGGGTCTTGTGGAAAAGCTTTTGAGTTCGGGGATGTGCTCGAATGCTTGGAAGACTGCGAACATCTTTCTGACTCTGAAGAGGGCTTTGCATACTGTAGCGATTGTGAGTATACAGGACAACCTTCCGTAGTTCCTACAACCGATGATGAATGGTTCTGTCTATCCTGTCTGACTACTCACGATGAAGTAGGTTCATGTGGTTATTGTAGTGAATTTGTTGCAGGAGACTTGGAGGACAGTTATCTGTCAGGTTGCTTGATGTGTGATGGTCAGATGGGTCATTATATGACTTCGAGAGCCTATGATTGAAAGCCTTTGATAGTGCGGTAAAGGTTATCTATTTTTAATGATAAATACAAAACAGAGAATTTCTCTGAAGCTAATTTTATTGAATTTATTCAAAGCATTTTAAATCAAAATTCAGAGGCTTTAGCTGTAGAAAAAAATAATCCTTGGAAGTCTTTATCTGAATCATTAGAATAAGTTTAAACTAAGCTGTTTAACGGTTTCCTCTTCAGTTTCACCTAATATTTCTTTCAGCCAACTAACATCATCTGTATTATGATAGCGAGAATAGGGAAAATCTGGATAAATAATAGGCGTTTTACCCTTAATATAATCTAATAACATTTTCGCAACCGCTCTCCCTAAGGAACAAGGTACAGCATTACCTACTTGTCGATATTGTTGTAGTAAAGTCCCTGCAATAATCCAATTATCGGGGATTTCTTGAATGCGTTTATACTCTTCAATACTCAACGGTCTATCGGCTTCTGGATGGGCTAAATCTGTTGCTGGCATAGCGGGATGAGTGACTAATGTCGGAGAGGGTTTATCCCAAGCCAGTCTACGATAAAAGCCTGTTTTTCCACCGCCTGAATAATAGGATTTTCCTAACGCTTCTGGCTGTAATTCGACAGGTAAATTTAGCCAATTTTGTCCGGGTTTTAGCATTCGATAATACTTCAGTCTCTTCTCTGGAAATTTAACAAAATGATGTTCTTTTGGTAAGCCTTCAAGTGCAGATCTTAATGTGCGCCACTGCGGTAAATTATATAAACTATTTTCTGAATGAGTAGGTGTTAAATAAGGAAGTTTTTGACCATCCCGACTACAAGCAATAATCACTCTTTCTCGTTGTTGTGGAGTACCAAAATTAGCCGAATTATATAAGTTAAAAGAAATGCTATAACCCGCTTGTTTAAGTATTTGAATAATAAATAATAATGCACCGCCTCGTTGTTCATCTTGAGATAAAGGTGGGAAGTTTTTACCTCTGATATCATGCGGTCGATGATTTAAGGGGGCAGACAATAATCCTCGAACATTTTCAATAATAGCAAACCGAGGTTTAAGCTGAGTAATTAAATCAATAAAGCTTAAAAAAACGTTTCCTCGTTCATCGTTTAATCCTTGCCTTTTTCCGGCACTACTAAAGGCTTGACAGGGAGGCCCTCCAGCAATGATATCAATTTCTTCAGTTTGATTTAATCCGGCTTTTTCACGAATTTCTGCCGCTGTATAATCTCGAATATCTTCAATTAAGGCTAAATTAGGGCGATTAATTTGAATCGTTTTACGGGTAGCTGCATCAATTTCACAAGCTAGTAAAACCTCTATTCCTTCTTTTTCAAGTCCTAAATCTAAACCCATACATCCAGAGAAAAAGCTTAATGCTTTTAGCGGAGTTTGATGATGATGAATACTACTATAATTTGGCGTTAATTTATTAGGCATTTTATTCATAATGTTACAGTTCATTTATTATAAATCAGTATCCGATCGCTCGGATCGGTATTCTTTATTTTATATAAAAATGATATGATTTAATTGATTTAAAATAAAGTTAATGACTTTAAGACTATGAGAGTCAATAAAAATAATTATTATATTTCTCCAGAATATTATCTCGTAAGCCAACGAGTTAGTGTCGTTAAATATGAATACTGTAATGGTTATATTCATGCGATCGCAAGCGCGAGTAACCCTCATATTTTAATTTCTCTCAATCTCACAACGTGACTCAGAAATCATTTACGAGGCACAGGCTGTCTACCTTTTATGTCTGATACAAAAGTCAGAATTGAAGCAGCAAATGCTTACTATTATCCTGATCTTGTTGTGTCCTACCACCCACAAGATACAACTTCAGTCGAATATTTTATCTGTTTTCCTCAATTAATTATTGAAGTGTTATTCCCCAAAACTGAAGTATTTGATAAAGGGAATAAATTTGCAGATTATTGCACATTAGAGAGTTTGCCAGAATATATTTTAATTCGTCAAGACAGAATCAGTATTGAATGTTATCGAATTAATCCAGAAGGATATTGTGTACTTTATCCTTATAATTAAGCACAATAATTTGAACTAATAAGTATTAATTTTAACTGTCCTGTTACCGCTTTATATAAAGATGTACCCGGTGTTTTGTTATAGTAAAATGCAATACGTGCATTCCGCATATTATGCTACTATTGAGGTTAAGCTACGCCAACTGCGAACGTTATGGCACTATAACGATATTAAATTAAGAACGACCAAATATCGGATTGTTCCAGTCATAATGATTGGGGAACATAAAATTAGTAAATGAGATAGAAATACTCAAATCTAATGATCTGACATGATGCCACCAACCCACAGGAATAAAGATAACTTCTCCGGGTTCTAAGATGACTTCAATCGGTTTTGCTTGTTTAAATAAAGGATATTTTACAGGATCTGAATTTTCGGGATCGACTTTACTAAATACGCCAACTTGGTTATATAAAAAGGGTGTTTGTTGCGGTGGAAATAACTTGATTTTTTTGCGTCCCATTACTTGCGCTAACATTAAATTAACCGGATCATGATGAAGTGGAGTAATGGTTCCTTCTGGCCCAAACCAAAAGAAAATTCGACCTTTTTTTTCATCTGGATTTAGATAATCTGGGAAAATATCAATATCATTTAATAAGCCTTTCATCTCTTCTCGATCTAAATTGCCATTATTGGCAACCATGTAATAATCATTACTAGAACCTGCTTGTTTTATCCAATCAATATACTCTTTAAGTAAAACTGTTTTTCGATGCTTTTCTAGATTAATTTCATACTCCGGATCTTGATTACGTTCGGCTTGAATTTCTACAGGTGCGTTTCCGTAATGTTGTTGTAAATAGTCTGGGTTCCATAAATGCAAAGCTGCCCATTTTTGCATCGCGCCTGTGAGAATAACTGGGGTATTTTTTGCATAGTAATATTCTAAAAATTCCTGACGTGATAAACTATGAATACGAGGTATTATCTGAGATTGAGAAGTTAAGGCGGCAAGCTGATTTTGAATTTTTAAAAGAGACTCTAATTTCTGCAGTTGTTGAATAAATTGTTCCCCTGCTTTTACGTAAGGATGATTAGTCGCTTGCCTAATTTCTTCTAATGCGATTTTGATATCAATTCCGCTATCAACCATACGTTGCAAAATTGAATTATCGGGTTTTTTCAGTAATTGATTAACTGCTAACCAAGTTTTCCAAGTATCGGGAAGTTGATCTGGGGGAGATTGATTCTGAGCAGTCGGATCTTGAGAGAGCCATTGTAAACTAACTTGTTGTTCGTCTTGTAATGTAATTTGTAAGGGGGGTAGAGTGATTTTTAATGGTTTAGATTCGCTCATTTTTAACTCCTATAATGATAAAAAAATTGACTATTCTAATCGTTCTGAAACAGAGCTATCCAATATACTCGACTACTCCATAAACAGGAGATTCCAATACCTAAATTCCCTAAACCTCGTAATGCTGAACTGAGTCCACATAATCTCATAATAAATTCTAAAATAATAATTCCTAATATACCTAATATTATTTTAATTAAAAACTGCTTCAACTCAAAATCAGACTGTGTTTCACTATCTGATAGCATTATACGACTTAAATTTGAGTAGCTGATTTGATCTAAAATGATTTGACTCAAACATAATCCGCAAGTGAGTGCCACAGTTGCCCAGAGAAAATGCCATTCATCCAAGAAAAGTAAATAGGGAAAATGAAACCAACGGACTGAACCTAAGCTGATTTCTATTAAACCGATTATATCCAAAATTGCAATAATTATCACCCAATATATTTGATTTTTAGAGAAGTTAGTATTTGATATTTTTTCCATTTTTAATTGTTAAAATGAGTGGGTTAAAGTAATTATAATTTTTTTTATATCCAATTTTAATAAACTGATGGTCATTAGTAAATTCTATTAATGAGTTGATAGACGAGTTCCCAACTGTTGACAGGATTGAGACGCAATATCGGCTGCAAATTTTAAGGCTTCAATCCAGTTTTTTTGTAAGATCGCATAACAAAAAGCTCCATGAAAAATATCTCCAGCTCCTAAAGTATCCACTGCATCAATAGCCGGAATTTCTATTGTTCCCTCAACATTTTTACTTCGATATAAAATAGGATCTTTTCCTTGTGTAATCGCAATATTTGGAATATTAAATATAGATAAATAATCAAATACAGCTTCAGGAGTTTGACAATCTGGGGGATAAAAATTGGCTGAACAAATAGCATAATCGACAAAAGGTAAAAGTCCTTCTGTTTCTGCTTTCCAACTGCCACCATCCATCACAACAGGAATCCCTTTTTGTTGAGCCTGTTTTGCAATCTCTGTACCGACTAACATTTGATGCCCATCAATTAAAACAATATCAATTTCAGCTAAAATATGATCGCCAATCACATTAGGCTGTATCTGAGTTCGAGTGGCATTAATCGAAACAATAGCCCGATCTCCCGTGGCTTCTGTAATAATAATAGACGAAACAGGCGGAGATTCTATTCGGGTTGGATCTAAATCAATTAAATGTATCGCTTGTTGCTTCAATTCAGTCCGAATTAACTGACTCATCGGATGATTACCTAATACTGTCAGTAATGTCGTTTTCAGATTAGAATCAAAAGATTGAAAGGTAAAAGCAGCATTCGTAGCAGGGCCGCCCGTCGTGATAAGATAGTCAGTTGCAACCATTTTTTGATTTTGCTGAGGATAAAGTAATACTTGATAAACAAAATCAAGAGTAATCAGTCCCACAAATAGTCCGTTTTTTGACATTGGTTTCAGTGAATTTTAATCAGCCGCAGTTGAAGAGTTGGATGTAATGAAACAATCTCACCCAAAAGATTCTGTAGAACCGGGTAAATTATATGTCGTAGGGACTCCAATTGGCAACTTAGAAGATATGACCTTCCGGGCAGTGAAAACGTTGCAAACCGTGGATTTAATTGCCGCAGAGGATACTCGTCATACGGGAAAATTGTTACAACATTTTCAGGTTAATACCCCCCAAATTAGTTATCATCAACACAACCAACAACGCCGTATCCCAGAGTTACTCGACTTACTTCAGCAAGGAAAATCAATTGCTATTGTTACAGATGCCGGAATGCCTGGAATATCTGACCCCGGATATGAATTAGTCAAAGCTTGTGCTGAGGCTAATATTTTAGTGGTTCCCATTCCGGGTGTCAGTGCCAGTATTACAGCATTGAGTATTTCGGGGTTAGAAACTGCTCAATTTGTATTTGAAGGCTTTTTACCCACAAAAGGAAAGAATAGAAAGCAACGTTTAGAGGCTTTAAAAGATGAAAACCGCACTTTTATTTTATATGAATCTCCCCACCGATTACGCCAAACTTTACAAGATTTAGTTAAAACGCTAGACCCTCAACAATTGATCGTCATTGCCCGAGAATTAACCAAACGCTACGAAACAATTTGGCGGGGGAATTTACAAGCAGCAGAGTTATTTTACCGTGAAACTGAACCGAAAGGAGAGTTCACTTTAGTTGTGGCGGGCACTCAACAAGAATTACCGAATTTATCAGAAGCTGAGATGATGGCTGAATTACAACTATTGATGCAGCAGGGAATATCGCGATCGCAAGCCAGTCGTCAGATGGCTCAAGTCACGGCTTGGTCTCGTCGGCAAATTTATCAACTGGTGCTGAACGTTCCGGATATAAAACCGACTTTAAAATCAACAGAAACTGATGTTTGAATGAACGCTTTTTCCGGAGTCTGTGTCAATAGAACTAGATGAATGTTTTGACACAAAGGACAATAAAATTGATGTTTAATTCTAAATTCTCTGCTGTTAGCACCTCAGCCTTACTCGCTATGAGTCTGGCAATTCCGGTGGTTAGCCCTTTAATTATCCCGGCTTCCCCTGCACAGGCTCAACCCTTTCCGGGCGCTCTGCAACGCGATCGTATTTTGGCTGGAACCGTTATTCCCATTCGTTATGATGAAGCAGAGAAAATTGTTTTGACTCCAGATGAACAGATGAAATTAACCCTGCAAACCGCCCAAGATATTAGAACTGTCAATGGTCGAGTTTGGATACCCGCCGGATCGCAGATTAATGGAGAATTACGTCCCAGTCGCGGCGGATCTCAATTTATTGCAGATGAAGTAATTTTTGATACGGGGAAACGCTTTCGACTCGATGCCAACTCCAACATCATAACTCGGACTCAAACCGTTAGAGGCGGTGCATCAGCAGGTGATATTCTCAAAGGGACAGCCGTTGGAGCCGCTGCTGCGACAGCCCTATCTGGTATATTAGGAGACAAAGCTATCGCCACTGAAGAAGTTTTAGGAGGGGCCGGACTTGGAGCGATCGCCGGAGTTTTTCTCGGACGGGAAAAGGTAGATGTGATTGTGATTCGTCCCGAAGAAGATCTCTTTTTGTCTTTGCAGTCTGATATTGTATTCCGTTAGACAAACATACTAATTGCTGCAGAGATTAAATGTAGAGATGTTCCATGAAATAATTAAACTAATTTCAGCTTTTCCTTTAAATAGGAGAGATGAAGTTATTCTAGAGGGAATATCTCTACTTTGTTGTAATATTAGCCTTGAGTTGGGGTTGAAATTTTAATAATTTGTAGATGTCACTGTTGAATCAATTCTGGTTCACTTGGCTAAAACTAATGCGATCTTAGAGATTATTTGATCGGGTCTTAGTGTATCTCTCTAATTTCAGATAGTAGGAGTGGAGTCTGATCAAAAATGCTTCACTCTTTTATTTTTTATAATTTAATATCTTAACTGATTTCTATTGGACTTATTTTTTATTAAAATTAGACGAATTATTGAATTTATTAACACATTATTTTCATTAAAAACGATTGCCCTATTTTCAGTCGTAGATTAATTTATTCTGTATCATTACGAACTTTTTAGTGAGAGTTCGATTAAATCTTGATGATTTTTATCTTGCTATATCCTTAGATAGATTATCTCTTTTTTGTAGAACCGTAAAATAATTGCTATAGTAGCCTGAGCAAATGGTGCAAATTCACTTGCCTTATTGATCTTTAATCGCAGCCGTGACAAGAGAGTTATGATAGAGTCAATCGTCAAACGAGAGATTCAGTGTCTCACCAATATCACACCAATATCCTGACAAATCCTTCGGGTTGAATTACAATTGTTATATACTTTTTTCAAGTGCGGTAAGTTAAGTAAAATAGATTAAAAAGCACTAATTATATTATTAAATAAAACGACCAATGTGGAATATCACAAAGTTACGAAAATATTTGATAGAGGGTGTATTTGCCTTACTACCTATCTTACTTTTGTTCTGGGTTTATAGCTTTATCTATAGATTTATTTCGGTGACCGCTCAACCGATTGCATCTCATTTATTTGGAGGAGAAGGATTTACTAAAAATATTACTGTTATTCTTTTATTTCTGCTATTATTTATTTGCTGTGGATTTCTAATTAAAACGCCAACAGGTTCATATCTTTATCATGCATTAGTCACCAAACTTTTTCACTATCTGCCTGGATATTCATGGATTAATAGCACAGTCGCCCAATTTACAGAAGTAGATCGTAATACATTTTCGTCTGTGGCTGTGGTTAAAGTTTTTCCGAATGAAACATTAATGACAGCATTCATTACCGATGAACATGAAGATGGTCGAAAAACAGTGTTTGTTCCGACTGGCCCTAATCCCACTTCGGGTAACATTTATCATTTAAACTCGGATCAAGTTTTTCCGATTAATGTTCCGGTTGAAGATGCAATTCGGACGATTATCGGCGTGGGTAATGGTTCAAGAAAATTGTTGAAACTCTATAAACAGCAATATGAAAAACCTCAGCTTTTGCCTCAAAATCCCCCCCATCCCGACTCAAATCAGGTCGGAAATATCCCGAAAGATCCCAGAGGAAAAAAGGTAAAAAATATGTCTGCGACTATTTTACCGGAGTCCGATAATTACTCTTCCGAAACCACCCTAAAATAATACTCAAGTGGGTTTTAGAGATGCACCAGAAGTGAACATCTCTATTAACTGAGTTTTTGCTTTTCCCTCAAGATTAAGCCGGATAAATCCTTAATCGACGGTTCGGTTCTTCCCCAAAACTATTAGATTTTAGCCGATAATGTTCCACCAATTCATGCTGCATTTTCCGAACAGTTGCCGGACGGGGTAATAACTCGACGGGTTGGCCTTTGGGGATGACAATTTGTTCGACGGCTAAACGGGCTTCTTCGAGGGCTTCCAACTCATCGGTTGTACCGCTGGAAAAGATATCTAATTCCGGAATTTCCGGTGTATTGGGGTCTTCCATCTGTAACAGTCGCCGCAATGCCCGAGCAATTTGGGGCGCACTACCCGATTTAATCACATGAATGGGAACTTGACGGGCTTTCGCCATTTGTCGAACCTTAGACTGGTTACGAATATGCGATCGCAGTGCCACAACCACATCAGCACTATCAATATCTTTCGTCACCACAACGGGTAAATTTAAACTACGAATGACTTGTTCAATTTGATGGCGGGCAATAGCATAAGGATAAATATGTAAGGGTAAATCTTCCCCATTCGGCCCTAACCCAGCCAAAACAGCCCCAGTTTCCGGTACAGCAGCCAGACGGGGACTCAACGAAGCATCTAACAACTGTTCAAACGAGCGAGTCGATGGGCTCATCCCTTCTGTCGGGACAGGTACCATTTTCCCTGAACCCCTTAACCCACTCACCCCAGGCACATTAACACCGCCTTGACGTTTGCCCCCGGAGCGTTCTTGTGGAGGAATCGCAATATGATTGGGTAAAGTGGGGGTGGATTGTTCTTCAACAACCGTTACCTGTCCGGAGTCATCCATTGTCCGTACTTGTAAAACAGGCTGAATTCCCCGTAACAGACCGTCAATGGTACCGGCAACCGACTCATGAACGACCCAGCGATCGCGTTCTAACATCTCAACCGCAATCTCAAACGTAGGGGGGGCTTTGCGTTCAAGTACTGTTTTCTGCGAACCCCGGCGGCGGGCCTCATCATCCCCTAAAGTAACCGCTTGAATTCCCCCAATCAAATCGGCTAAAGTCGGGTTTTTCATTAAGTTTTCGATCCGGTTACCGTGGGCTGTGCCAATCAGTTGAACCCCTCGTTCAGCAATCGTCCGGGCTGCTAATGCCTCTAATTCCGTGCCAATTTCATCAATCACGATCACTTCCGGCATGTGGTTTTCTACCGCTTCAATCATCACTTGATGCTGTAATTCTGGGCGGGCCACCTGCATCCGACGGGCGCGACCTATGGCTGGATGAGGAATATCCCCATCTCCGGCAATTTCATTCGAGGTATCAATAATTACTACCCGTTTTTCCAACTCATCGGCCAACACTCGGGCAATTTCCCGTAAGGCAGTCGTTTTCCCCACACCCGGACGGCCTAACATCAAAATCGATTGACCCGTTTCGACTAAATCGCGGATCATGCCAATTTTACCGAAAACAGCCCGACCGACACGGCAAGTTAACCCAATTACTTTTCCTGTGCGGTTGCGAATCCCACTAATTCGGTGTAGAGTTTGTTCAATTCCCGCGCGATTATCTCCGCTAAATTCACCGATTTGAGAAATACAATCATTTAGGTCATTCCAGGATACGGGAGTCTCGCAGAGGTATTGCGCCCCTGAAGGAAACCGCGCTTCTGGGCGGCGACCTAAATCCATCACAATTTCAATCAGGCTGTCTCGTTGCGGATGTACCTCGATGTTCTGCCGAATATTGTCGGGAACTACGTCTAATAATTTTCTCAGGTCGTCTGTGATCTGCATATTCACAACAGTCGTTTGTTTAAAATCTTGGATAAATACTGGGTTGTTAATGGTAAATAACCATCAAGTTTTTGCAAGCTTAGCCTTTGAGTTGAGAGACCAAGGAATGGGCTAAACTCACGGCTTGCCAGAGGATATCGGGTTGGGTTTCCAGTGTACCAACAACGATGGCCCTATTATTTGGCTTAGTTGTCGTTGGTGCAGATATTGCCATTGATTCAAGTTGTTCTAAAAGAGTGGATAATAAAGTGCGAGCATAACTGCCGTAAGCGATTCCCCCAACACCACCGGATTGAGACAAAGATTCATCTCTTAAGGCGGGCGCGGTTGAGGGTAGTAAACCTAAAGTTCTCAGTTTGGGTACTGTTGATTGATTGGTCCCCCCCGCCAGTTGTACAAATCCGGGTAAACCCGCAGCGATCGCTTTTTGGGCAAGTTTAATACTGGCACTTGTGGTTCCCGCGCCGATATCCCCACTCATGGGGCGACCATCTGTTTGCCAGATTAGATCGCAAGATAAGGGGGCGATAATCTTAGACAGGGTAGAGAGATACTCAATTAAATCCGGATGGTTGGGACAACTAATTGAAATCAGTTTGAGTTGATTCACCCTGGGTTGCACATTTTCCCAAAGTCGTTTAAAATCTTGTTCTCTGCCGACTTGGGTATGAATTTCCACCGCATCAACTCCATTCGATAGCAGCAATTGAGCGACTGTTGCCGGAGTGGAAACATAGGAACGGGCGCTAATCAGATGGCTGGGACAGACGGGTAGACACCGACCACAGCCATAGCATAAGGCATCAATCACCCCAGAAGAGGCTTCGGAAAAAGTAATCGCATCGGCCGGACAAATCGCTTCACAGGGTCGCCAACACTCCACAGGGCAAGCAGTGCTATCAAACTCTGCTTTACGGAAGTGAGGGTCTTCCCCGTCATTGAGACTAATCATCAACAACGGTTGAGCTGTGTAGTGAAATCCTTTTTCAGCGGCAACGGCTCCCAATTGCCGAGCTGCTTCTAAACCTGCTTTAGCCGCTACAATCACAGCAGGGTCTGCTGCCACGTCAACACAGTCTGCACCTGCGAGGGTGTAGGCTAATGTCAGATTCCGAACCGCAGGAAGGTGTTGGTAACTGGCTCCACAAATTAATTTAAACCAGTTGCCCAATCGGAGTGAATTGAGGGGATTATACTGTGTTCTCACTCTTATTATGTTGACACAATATTGACAGAATTCGTCAACCCCGAATCAGATTATTTTATCTTTCTGACAAAAGAAGACCCTCAGTAAAACTGATGGGATGAATTTTGGGCAGGGTTTAGCGGATGCCAATAGAATCTGCTATAATACAAGAAGCAGTAAAGTGCATATATATCTTACGGGATTGGCTTCCCTTACCTCAGTACGTCGAGACAAATATCACCCTCGAAATTGTAATGGTGACGCGACTGGTAGATTAGGTTTAGCATTAAGCACAAGCCC
>JBARZE010000048.1:0-9057 GCA_049649525.1 Microcoleaceae cyanobacterium | reverse complement strand
GTGACCCACTCACAATTACAACCGTTACAACTCCAGCAAATGGTACAGCCACTATCAACGATAACGGCACTCCGGCTAACCCGAGTGATGATGTTGTAGATTATACGCCTAATACTGGATTTACAGGAGTTGATAGCTTTGACTACACTATTATTGATGGCAATGGTGGTACAGATACAGCTACCGTTACGATTGATATTAATCCAACTCCTCCAGTTATACCATTTCCCCCAACTTTAGATTTAGATGGTGACGATAGTACGACTTTAGGAAGTGACTTTGCTACGACGTTTATCGCCGGAGGAAATGCTGTTGCGGTAGGGGATACAGATGTTGCGATCGCAGATAGTGATAGTGAGACAATGGTATCAGCCACTGTTATCCTGACACAACGTCCCGATGGTAATGATGTAGAAAGTTTAGCGGTTAATGGTACTCTGCCTGCAGGTATTACGGCAAGTGAATATAACCCAGAAACTGGAATGATCACTTTAAGCGGGAATGCAACCATTGCAAACTATCAAACCGCCATTAACCAAATTGTTTACAATAATACTGCCGATCTACCCACAACACAGGCGCGGATTGTTTCGAGTAGTGTCAATGATGGTACAACCGATAGTAATATTGGTAATGCGATTATTAGTGTTGTTCCACCCATTCCACCTGTTCCCCCTGTTGCCCCAAATTTAGACTTAGATGGCAATGATAGTGCAACTGTTGGAAGTGATTTTGCCACCACATTTACAGTCGGGGGAAATGCTGTTGCAGTTGGGGATAGCGATGTTGCTATTACAGATAGTGATAGTCCTAACATGGTATCAGCAACCCTTACTCTCACTAACCGTCTAGATGGCAACGATGTAGAAAGTTTAGCGGTTAACGGTACTCTGCCTGCAGGTATTACGGCAAGTGAATATAACCCAGAAACTGGAATGATCACTTTAAGCGGGAATGCAACCATTGCCGACTATCAAACCGCCATTAACCAAATTGTTTACAATAATACTTCTGAGAATCCTAATACAGAAGCGCGGATTGTTTCAACAACAGTTAATGATGGTACAACCGATAGTAATATTGCTAATGGGGTTATTTCTGTAAATTTCGGCAATACAAAGCCTGATGCCGAGGATGACGTTGAAATCACTCAACCCAATATTCCAGTTAACATCAATGTCCTGAATAATGATACCGACCCAGAGGGTTCGCTATTAACTATTACTGAAATCTCTTCTCCAGGTAATGGTACAGCAATCATTGATGACAATGGAACCCCCGATGACAAGAGTGATGATCAAATCACTTACACTCCCAACACAGATTTTACCGGAGTTGATACCTTTACCTATAGCATCACAGATGGTAACGGAGGAACTGATACTGCCAACGTAACAGTGGGTATAGCAGAACCTATTATTATTGCTGAACCTGTACCCACTCCTGTACCTGTACCCGTTCCAACCCCCGAACCTGTACCTGTACCCGTTCCTGTCCCCACCCCCGAACCTGTACCTGTACCTGTACCTGTACCCGTTCCCACCCCCGAACCTGTACCTGTACCCGTTCCTGTACCCACTCCAGGTGCTGAACCTGTCCCTGTTCCAACCCCCGAACCTGTACCTGTACCCGTTCCTGTACCCACTCCAGGTGCTGAACCTGTACCTGTACCCGTCCCTGTACCCACTCCAGGTGCTGAACCTGTACCTGTACCCGTTCCTGTACCCACTCCAGGTGCTGAACCCGTTCCTGAACCCACTCCAGGTGCTGATGAAGATGCTTGTGGTTGTCCCCCTATTCCTGAATTTGAAGGAATAGCACTTCCTCAACGAGTTGAAATTGACGCAAATGTTCCCCCGGATGCGATTTTCCGTACAGACGGAGATGACAGCGATGATGTGATGATGGGAACTGGGGAAAATGATATTATTCGAGGTGCCTTAGGCAGTGACACCATTGAAGGGGCTGGTGGAGATGATAGTCTATATGGCGGCGTTGATGATAACTTTGAAGCCGCTTTAACACGGGATACAGATAACCCTCTAGTACGAGATGTTTCTGGCCGCGATGCTATTGATGGGGCAGGGGGTAATGACTTCATCTCAGCTAATGAAAGCAACGATACTGTCATGGGGAGTGATGGGAATGATACAGCCTATGGCGGTAAAGACGATGACCTGATGTTTGGTGATGACGGTAATGATGTTCTTTATGGTGACATGGGAAATGATACGGTCATTGGTGGCAATGGTAAAAATGGCGCTATTGTCCTCCGTGAAGATCAAATTGCTGTTGAAGACAACGATATGTTGTATGGCTATCGCAATGATGATGTCCTTGTGGGTGGCCCAGGTAACGATATGATCTTCGCGGGGAAAGATCGAGATTTTGCTTTTGGGGGAGAAGGTGATGATGCCATCTGGGGAGATCTCGGTGCCGATACGGTCTATGGTGATAAAGGGAATGATACGCTTTATGGGGATACTAACGACCCGCAACAAACCGAAATTAATGGTTCTGACTTCATGTGGGGGGGTTCGGGTGATGACTTGATGAATGGAAACCAGGGTGAAGATACCCTCAGTGGCGGTATGGGTAACGATATCGTTCGTGGGGGACAACAAAATGATCTGCTGTTTGGGGATATTGGTAATGATATGCTCTACGGTGAACAGGGAAATGATATGCTCTGTGGTAATGAGGGGGATGATACTTTATTTGGTGATGAACTGGGTCAGGTGGGGAATGATACCCTCTGTGGCGGCAGTGGTAATGATTTGTTATTCGGTAATCAAGCAGAAGATATTCTCTGTGGTCAGATGGGGAATGATACGCTGCATGGCGGTCTAGCTGCAGATACCCTCAAAGGCGGGCCTGGAGATGACTGGCTATTTGGCGATGAGGGAAGCGATCTCATTACTACTGGTAGTGGTAGCGATCGCATTGTTTTATTCTCGATGAATAATAGCACCGATACCATTACTGACTTTACAGTCGGTGAGGATATAATTCTACTCGGTGGCGGCAGTGGTTTCAATGAGATCAGCTTCACCGCCAGTGGCACTTCTACCATTATCACGGCCAATGGTCAAGAGTTAGCTATTGTAGAGCAAATTACCCCCAATGCCTTAAATGATGTCAACAATTTTGCTACCTTTTAAGGTCAAATTATAATCTTTTGTAGCCTATAGTGGCCTGTAGGGTGTGTCAGTGACGCACCCTATTTTTTAATGTAAAAATAATCTAAGTACAGGAGAAAAAATAAAAATGTAGGGAGTCAACAAAAGCGCACAACTGGTGGTCAAAATTGGTGAAAATAGAGGGCAGTTAATTGTGTGCCGAGACAGGACAGACTCTGGGCTTGCCGTCGATGGGATTTTAGAGGAATAGGGTGATTTCCATCTAACCCTCTTCCCCTAACTCCATGCAACATCCCAACTTTTGTCCTGTACTTAGAACGTCTCTACCTACCGAGATCTTTTAAAGGTTTTTAAAAATCTTCAAAACCTACCGATAATCTGAACGTTGAACATCCCGTAACCGGGCTTCTGGACGAATAAAGCGATCTAATTGACTTTCATAAAAGGCTCTATTGGCTTGTAAATGTTCAGGATCTGGATCATCTAACGGATGACAAGTGGCAGTGCGTAAGGCTTGAATAACAGCCGAAGTAACGCAATACATAGAACGTTGAAATGTGCTCGCCGTTTGCACTAAAATATCATCTTCTCCTCGGGTATTTTTTTCAAAATAATCCCGCAAATAATCAGGCAGAAAATGCACCATATCTTGCATTAATAATGTGGGCGGAATTCCAGCGGTGCCCACGGGGAAAACATCAGCATAAAGAATACCGTAATGAAAGTCATTTTGATCTTCGGGAACTTCTTTAGCTTGGGCGTTATAAGACTTTGTACCACGGAAGGGAGAAGTCCGATAAAATACGGCTTCTACATAAGGTAATGCAGCTTCATATAACCAAACAAAGCCTTTGGATTCGGGTACAATTTCATAACATTTTCCATCAATATAAACGTTATGATAAATGGGGCGACCGGCGGCAGCAAAAATGCCATTGACAATAAAATCCATTGCTTCGGGGACTGTGGTGATTTTGCCTTCATCATACAAATCACTCATTTCAAAGAATACCGGTGCCATCACTTCCCAAAACAAGCCTAAATTGCTGTAATAAGACAGTTGCCGAACTTGTTCAATAAACATTTCGGGGAATAGTTTATACAAGCCTAACATCACCGGATTTTTCTTAAAATAGGCTTTAATGGCAATATCAGCATTCGCTTTGTATTCGTCGGTATCGAGATAAGGATCAAATCCACCCCCCATATCTCTATGCCAAAACATTGCCCGCATACACGCTTCGGCAAATTCCATATTAATTCGATCGTGCCATAAATGATGAAACAGTTTCGGCATTTTTCGGGTTTCACCTTTCTCTAAAAAGGCAATTAATTCCGGGTGGGCGGTAGCTTCTCCGCGCCAAACTCTTAAGACTGCATCATCCCCTGCATAATGATTATGTAAGTCTAAATATTCTTGGGGTAAGAAGTATTTAAAGGCCGGAATTGGATTTAGAAAAACTCGTTCTGCAATATACAATAAATCCCGCCAATAAAAATCCATCGGCACAGCATAGGCTTTATAAATACCGATAATTTGCATCAAGTTTTCCGGGGTATCGGGTAACATTGCCCCCCCGGCTTCTAAACGATGCACAATATCAGCAAATTCATGGGTTGACGGGGGAAGTTTTGCCGAAGTAGAGGCTTCAGTTGTAGTCGTCATAATGATGTGTTAAATAAAGGTTTATTGTTGTTTGAAATCGAGAGAAATTTGAGTCGGAGATGAACTATCTAAGGCCACTACCATGGCTTTAGCGGTCGGTTCACTCCATTTTAACAACCAACTGGGTTGTACACCGAGAAAGAAAATTAACGCTGCTAAAATTAACGCCGGGGCTTGTTCAGAAAATGTGACTTTCGGATAGTATGCTAAACGATTATGCAGTTTACCAAAGCAGGTTCGGTTCAACATAATTACAAAGTAAACGGCGGTTAAACCCGAGGCAATAATACAGAGTAAAGTTTGAACCGGGAAAACACTAAAGCTGCCTTGAAAGACTAAAAATTCAGCCACAAAACCGACTAAACCCGGAATTCCGGCACTTGCCATCCCGGATAAAATGAGTAGTCCACTAATTAACGGTAAGCCACGGGCAGGGTTCATTAACCCATTTAATACATCTAAATCACGGGTTCCGACTTTGGCTTCAATAATACCCACTAAGTGGAATAAAATAGCGAGAATTAAACCATGGGCAACCATCTGAGAAATCGCCCCAATAAAGCTAATTTCGGTTCCGGCTGAGACTGCCATAATTACATAGCCCATGTGTCCAATTGAACTATAAGCAACCATGCGTTTAATATCTCTTTGGGCAATGGCTGTTAATGCGCCATACATCACACTAATGACGGCAATAATAGATAATCCCGGTGCGATTATTTTCCAAGTTTCAGGAAATAATTGTAAGCCAAAACGGATTAAACCATAAGTCCCTAACTTGGCTAAAATACCGCCGAGTAATATTGTAACCGGGGCAGAAGATTCGACGTAAGCATCGGGTAACCAAGTGTGTAAAGGGACTAATGGAATTTTGATACCAAAGCCAATGAGTAAAACGGTTAACAGAATTAACTGGGGAGTTTGGGCTAAATTTTGGGTATGAATGGCAGTATAATCAAAGCTGCTTGAACCACTTAACCAGGTCATTCCGAGAAATCCGGCTAATATTAAAATCCCAGATAATGCGGTATAAATTAAGAACTTTGTTGCGGCATAGCCTCGTTTTTCACTGCCCCAAATCGCAATGAGTAAGTAAATGGGAATCAGTTCTAATTCATAGAATAGGAAAAACAGCAGCAAATTCTGGGATAAAAAGGCTCCCGAAAGCCCTGCATTGACCAGTAAAACGAGGGAATAATACAGGCGAGGACGTTCAATATTTCCTTGGGTACAAGCAATGGCAAAGGTGGTTAAAATAGCATTCAATGCGAGTAAGGAAAAAGATAAGCCATCAATGCCTAAACTATAGGATAAGCCGAGTTGAGGTATCCATTCTTGATATTGAGTGAATTGAAAATTAGCGGTTGTTAAATCAAAGTCCGTTGCGAGTTTAATGGTCCATAACAGAACTAAGCTACTACTGACTAACGCTACCGTTTTGATGCGGTTTGCTGCCATTTTTTGTGGCAATAAACTAATCAGCAGCGCCCCTAAAATTGGAAACAGAATAAAAGTGGTCAACATTGTAATTGTCTATGATTGATGGTATTAAGGTTCATGATTTTTTAAACTGATGCCTGTTTAAACTAATCCGTAAATTAAATATCCTAAAAACAGGATAACACCGAGAACAATTGTCAGGGCATAAAACTGGGTTTGACCCGTTACATTGTATTTCAAGCCTTGTCCACTAAACACAGTGACAAATCCCACTAAATTAACCAAACCATCCACAATATAGCGGTCTATCCAGGAGATGATTTTAGACACAATCGCCACAGATGCAATAATAGTGACGCGGTAAAGTTGAGGGGTATAAAAATCGTAAGCAAAAAAGTTTTGTACCGCAGTAGAAGGCAGTTTAATCGGTTTTTCAATGTTGTCATTCATATAAATAAATGCAGCGAGTCCACAACCGATGACGCTGGAAAGCAGTAATAAAATAGCAACAACACTGTTAATACTTGCCCATGCTGGTAAAACTTGCCAATATCCTAACAGTAAGGGAATGTGCAGACAAAATCCCGCTAAAAAGACCATCGGTAACACCAAAAACCACAATCCCTCGGGGGAACGTTTCGTCATTTGTTTCGGTTTTCCGGCAAAAATTAAACCAAATTCACGAGTTAAACTAAATGCGGTTAACCCATTCACCATTAATAACGTCCAAGCAATCGCGGGTTGAGTATTCCACAGGCTTTCAACTAATTCTTGTAACACCCAAAATCCGCCGAACGGTGGCATCGCAATTAAGGCAAAAACTCCCACAATAAAACACAATCCAGAAATCGGCCTTCGTGACCATAACCCCCCGTATTGAGTTAAATCTTGAGTAATACTATTGAGGATAATTCCGCCTGTGCTCATCACCAACAATGCCATGGCAAAAGCATAGGTAAATAACAACAATAAAGCCGTCTCAGTTTGCCCAGTTCCCACCGCAATAAAAGCAATCCCCATATAGGAACTCACCGAGTAAGAAATTGACCGTTTCATATCAATTTGACTCATGGCAATTAAACTCGCCCCCACTGCGGTTGCCAGTCCAATAAATACAGCAATAGAAAGAACTGTTGGGGATAATGCAATTACGGGTTCCAATTTAACTAAAATCCACGCCCCCCCAGAAACCACAACGGCATTCCGTAAAATCGTACTGGGAACGGGCCCTTCCATCGCTTCATCTAACCATAAATGCAAGGGAAATTGAGCGCATTTACCCATTGGCCCCGCGAGTAACGTTAAACCCAACAATAAGGCAACTTTAGGGTCAATATTAGCCGTTTGGGCCCATTGGGCAAGTTCTGTGAAATTCCAAGTCCCTGCTAGGGGGTATAAGGCAACTACACCCATGAGTAAGAATAAATCCCCCACCCGTTTGGTGAGAAAAGCATCCCTCGCCCCGGTAACAACCAAAGATTGATTGAACCAAAAACCGACGAGTAGGTAAGTCCCAAGGGTGAGAATTTCCAGGATAATATAGCTGAAAAACAAGGAATTACATAACGCTAAAGCCGATAACCCCGCTTCAAATAACGCCATCAATGCATAAAATCTGGCCCATCCCCAGTCCATTTCTAGGTAGGCCACCGCGTAAATTTGCGCCAAGAAATTCAACCCCGTTACCACCAGGGTTGCGCCAATGGTTACCACTGAGAGGGATAAAGGAATAGAAAAATCCAGGTTGGCTACCTGTATCCACGGAATCAATAATTCTTGGGCAGGTTGACCCCAAACCCCTTGTAAAGCAAAGCCACCATGAATCAACGCGATTAACGTCATCAGCATATTGAGATAGCCCGCAGGTCGAGGGCCCGTTTTGTCAATAATGCCCGGTGACCACGGAATTGAGAGTAATGCCCCAATAAACGGATAACAAGGAATCCACCAAATTGTTTGTAAAAAGAAGTCTGTCATCAAATTTAAGTCAGAATTGAATCGATACGCGATCACGAGTTTACTCTTAATCTCCGAATTCTAGGAAACTTGGGGAACTATTGAGTACTGATGTCGAGAGATCAAATGTACTCCTCGCTTTAGAGTCCCAGAGGTTCAGTTTAGAATCCCTTAAGATTTAAATTTTAATATAATTTTCTATGCAAAACACAGATTCTATTGAAAAATATCTATAATTGAGCGGCTAAGTGTAGCTTATTATTTCAATAAAATTTGATGCAATAGAGATGGGTCAAATGCTAATGCTATTAAAAGTTTTATCGCTGCATCAACAATTTGATAATCATGCATCAAAAAAATTAACTCTCAAATAAGTTCAAATTATTGATATAGAATGCTCATACTAAATCCATAATACCCGTTTTAGCTTAATTTGCCATCACAAGAAACAAAGCTTAACTCTCACAGAATCACCTGAGCTGTTTGTCTGTCCCAGATTCTGATTTAATTCTATTATTTTTTTACCTTTCAGGCTTTATTAAACCCTAAATTTATGGGAACACTTGAGATAGATTGCCTTAGTGTTAAATATTCACCATTTTTTCACATGGTTTAATTAAATTGCTGGAATAGTCATTTCTATTTATCACCTTTATAGCTAATAAATATGCCAAATAATACACTTCAAATCCCTGGTTATTATATCCTCGAAACCATTCACGAGGGCTTAAAATCACTCGTATTTCGCGCTCAACAAACGAGTAATAATAAACCCGTCATCTTAAAACTACTCCGGAGTGAATATCCCAGCTTCAACGAACTGATTAAATTTCGTCATCAATACACTATCACACA
>JBARZE010000047.1:0-61420 GCA_049649525.1 Microcoleaceae cyanobacterium | reverse complement strand
CTCGGTTCATTTTGCCTGCAATATCCGGATGTCGATATCTCCCTACAAGTCAATAATCACCAAGACTTAACCCAACGAATCCAACACAACCGAGATGATCTTTATATCATGAGTCAACCTCCTGAAGGGATAGATTTACAAACCAAATCTTTTTTAGACAATCCCCTAGTTGTTGTCGCCCGCCAAGACCATCAATTCGCAGGCATTCGCCACATTCCCATTCAACAGCTTAAAAGAGAATCTTTCATTATGCGTGAACACGGCTCCGGCACCCGAGAAGCGATTCAAGCCTTATTATACAAGCATAAAATCCCCGTACCTGTGCGCTTAGAATTGGGCAGTAATGAAGCAATTAAACAGGCAATTGTAGGGGGTTTAGGCATTTCTGTCTTGTCGAAACACACCCTAATTTCTGAAGGAATTCACAGCGATTTAACCATTTTAGATGTAGAATATTTCCCCATTCGGCGACGTTGGTATGTGGTTTATCCCACCGGAAAACAATTATCTGTCATTGCTCAAGCTTTTCTCCAATATCTTATAGAAGAAAGTAGTAAAATGCTAGGAATTGCCCAATTCTTGGAAACTGGAATTGCTTATAGAAATAAATAGAAAAATCAGCTCATGAATTGTCTCATCATAGATCGCCCTGGCTGATTCATTTCAGCTCTGAAATCACTCAAATTATGTTGTTACATTCATCCGGCAGTCTCCTCCTGACTCTAATCCAGTTTTCGGTGAGAAATCGAATTAATCAGATGGTCTAATCTCGGTTAAAATAAAGGACGGTTTAATCTGAGGGCTGAATTTCATGCCCAGAGTCTTAAATGTATAGTAAGATCGGCTTGTATTAATTAGTGACAATTTTCATCGATCTAATTTAGAATAAATAAGCCAATGACAAAAAAAGTATAGACTTTAAACATTCACCTAATTTAACAATGAAAACGATAGTATAACTATTGCTTTCAACACTTAACAGAATTAATCAAACTATTTTTTAATTTAAGATTTTATTTTAAGTCAAAACCATGATAATTCAGCAGAAAATAAAACAGTTCAAAAAATATAGTTTACCGTTAGATCGCTTATCAATTCTATTAATGGGTGTTCTGACGGTATTAATTAGCTTTCTGATTTTAAGCGGCGATCATACCGCCCCTAGAGTCCGAGAATTTAGTTGGAATAAGCAACAAATTAGCGCAGAAGACCAAGCATTTTCCATGATGTTTAGTCGCCCAATGAACCTAGAAAGTGTAGAAAAAAATCTACGTATTGATCCACCTTTAGCAGGGAAATTTAGTTGGGCAGGACGACGAATGGTTTATACTTTACTGCAACCCGCCCCTTATGGAACACCTTTCAGCATTCAATTACAAGGGGCAACCGATCGGTTATACACAGATAAAGAAGGGCGAGAAATTCAACCCTTTACAGGCTATTTTCGGACTCGCGATCGCGCTTTTGTTTATATTGGTGTTCAAGGAGAAGAAGAGGGACGCTTAATGCTCGTTAATCTCAGTCAAGACCCACAACCATTGCCATTAACGCCCTTAGAATTAACAGTAAACGAGTTTGAACCCTACCCCGAAGGCGATCGCATTTTATTTTCCGCCGTCACTCAATCAGAATCAACTACAGGAACTTTTGATCCACAACTCTACACCGTTACAACTGGATTAAGTCCTAAAACATGGGAAAATAAAAGCAAATCCTCTCAGTTAGCCGGAGAAGTAAAGCTGTTACTTGATAATAAAAAATATCGTAACTTAAAGTTTGATTTATCTCCCAACGGTGAAGCAATAGTGATTCAGCGAGTCAACAAAAATGATTCCCTAGATGCCAGTCCTTGGATCATTGAATCTAATAAACCCGCAAAATCATTAAAATTAGAAGGAGGAGACTTCTTAATCGGGCCTGATAGTGAATCATTAATTGTTGCTCAAGGGCCAGATTTAACGACTATTTTACCCTTAGAACCCGAAGCAGAACCACTAGAATTTTTACCAAAATATGGTCAAGTTTTAGCGTTTAGCAAAGTAGGTTCTACTGCTGCAATGATTAAGTTTAATTCCGACGGAACTCGCTCTCTTTTTATTGTTAATAATTTAGGAGAAGAACGAGAAATTTACCGTTCTCCAGCCTTTGGTAATATTATCAGTGCTGAATTTGATCCATCAGGCAATATCCTGTACTGTTTACTCACAGAACTATTAGACAATACAGAAGAATATCAAGAACAACCATTTATCGCTGCAATTGATATCAATTCTGGCGAAATTACACCCCTTGTGATTTTACCCAATCAACAGGAAATCAACTTGAGTTTATCTCCAGATGGCTTAGCGTTATTGTTCGATCAAACTGTCACCCAAATTACTGAAAGTGGAAACATAGAACTGATGCCACGCACTCTGGCAGGAGACACAATTACAACGAGTCGGTTATGGATTTTACCCTTAGATTTACCCGAAGATAACTCACCCATTGAACTGCAACCTGAAGAATTACCCTTCTTCGGATATAATCCATATTGGCTTCCTTAAATCTTAGTAGTTTTTAAATTAGTAGTTTTATGATCTTAGCAGAAATCTCTAGCAGCTTAATCGATCAGTTTGGAGAAATAGTGGTTCAACCCGAACCGAATATTTGGCAAGTTGAAGATGAAAAATTTCGTTTACTGATTTTACTTTCCGATGACCATACTTGGCTGAGAATTTTAATTCCCATTGCGCCATTACAAGAAGCAGAATCAATTCTAACTCAACTATTAGAAGCAAACTTTGATATCACTCAATCGACTCGTTATGCCATTCACCAAAATGTCGTTTGGGGTGTATTTCAATATTCTTTTACTGCTTTAACTGAAACAGAGTTCTTAGCGGCGATCGCCACTTTAATTACATTACATGAACAAGGATTTTCTAACTTTTTCAGTCAATTAATTGAAGATCGAATTCGCCAAGTCATTCTCATGTCAAAACGTCAAGGACAGTCAATTGAAACCACCATGCAAACTTTAGAACGATTTTATGCAGAAGGCTTAATGGGGGAAATGCAAGGAAGTTCTACAACCCGCGAACAAACTCTAGAAGCATGGCGGCAGCAGTTAGAACGACTCTGGCCAGAAGTAGAATAGAATTATGAATTATGAGTTATGAATTATGAGTAAGGCAACAGGTAATGGGCACTCAGTCTCCCATGTCTCCCATGTCTCCAAGTCTCCATGTCTCCATGTCTCCATGTCTCCCATATCTCCCCCATCTCCTCCGAAGTCCTCCCTACTCTTTACCCGTTACCCATTACCTATTACTTCTGACTCATAACTACTCGTGAACTCTTTTTTTAACTCCTGCAATAATAACTCAAAATCATGACGATTATCGAAACACTTAAACAAGATTATCAACGATTTCCAGAGAATCAAACCTATAGTATTTATGCAGAAGATGTCTATTTCAAAGATCCACTGAATGAATTTAATGGCGTTGAACGCTACCAAAACATGATTGATTTCATCCAACGTTGGTTTTTAAATATTCAAATGGATTTACATGATATTTCTCAATCGGAAAATCTGATCAAAACTCGTTGGACTTTAAGCTGGACAACTCCCTTACCCTGGAAACCTCGGGTTTCTATCCCCGGTTGGAGCGAGCTAAAGCTTAATGCAGGTGGACTGATTTGTTCTCATATTGATTATTGGGATTGTTCTCGCTTCGATGTCGTCAAGCAATTATTTAATAATGAATAACTACCTTTGAAACTGCTTTAATTCACCCGGTTTAACGGCTCCTTTTTCGGTAATAATGGCGGTAATTAACTCGGCTGGAGTTACATCAAAAGCAGGATTAAAAAATTCTATTCCTTCTGGACAAATGCGCGTTGAACCCATTTGATACAATTCACTCTCATCTCGTTGTTCGATTGGAATTTCATCTCCGGTTTCTAACTTAAAATCCACTGTTGATAAAGGCGCTGCAACGAAAAAAGGAATGTTATGGGCTTTTGCCACCAACGCCACACTATAAGTCCCAATTTTATTAGCCGCATCTCCATTAGCTGTAATTCGATCTGCCCCCACAACAACGGCATGAATTAACCCCTGTTTCATACAATGGGCTGCCATATTATCAGAAATTAAAGTCACCGGAATTCCTTCTTGGACACATTCCCAAGTCGTGAGTTTTGCCCCTTGTAAACGAGGACGGGTTTCCGAGGCGTAAACTTGCCCCAGTCGTCCTTGTTTCCAGGCGGAACGAACTACTCCTAATGCAGTGCCATATCCCCCCGTTGCCAAAGCACCTGCGTTACAATGAGTCAGTATATTTAGCCGATCAGGGGTTTTAGGCAACATCTGTAAGCCGCGATCTCCAATTGCCAAACAGGTTTGTAGATCTTCGGTTTGAATTGCTTTTGCCGTAACGAGCAACATCTGTTTAATTTGTTCAACAGAAGCAGTTTTGATTGCTGCCGTCTGTAACATTCGATCAATAGCCCAAAATAAATTAACAGCAGTCGGACGGGTTTGGCGCAAAGTTTGGGCGATCGCTTCTAACTGAGTTAAAAAAGTAGAGTGATCCGTTGAGTCAATGTCTCTTGCCCCCAAATACATCCCATAAGCGGCAGCAATGCCAATTGCCGGGGCACCTCGAACCACCATCGTTTTAATCGCAGTTGCCATCTCCTGGTAATTGTGAATGGGACGATACTGATACTGTTGAGGCAGTAGGGTTTGATCGATCAAAACTGCATGATCGCCTTGCCAAATTACAGGATAAATGGGGAGAGGCTTAGACATTACTGAAACAATTCTCTAAAGTGATATTGCTAATTTCAATAGTTTACCAAGTTAAAGGCTGATTTAAAAGGGGCTTAAAATTAAGAATTATTTAAATACAAACGCTTTTCAATCTATATTCGTTTTCATCTATAAAAGACTTTAAATTTATGAAAATTATGGGTTGTTATTGACAAAATCAACAAATCAGCTTAATTTTTAATTCAACTCTTGACCCAGTTATCTAAAATTGATCGAACTAGAGTCTCAAAATATTTTAATTCTTTTCTGAAGTCTCCAAATCTAATGCAAAAACCTTAGTAGACAGAGGGTAATGTTAATGTCGATCCTCTTTAAAAAATTTAAGAAAAAAGCACATCATATTTCTCTGCGAACGGTTGTCGGTATACCCTTCATCTTACAAATGATCGCCGTTGTCAGTTTAGTCGGTTATGTTTCGTTTCGGAACGGACAAAAAGCAGTTCATGATTTAGCCTTTCAACTTCGCAATGAATTAACTGCTCGAATTGACCAACAACTACAATATTATATCGACATTCCCCATTCAATTAACCGTCTCAATGCCAATGCTTTCGCGGACAGAGAGATTGACTTTATCACCGATCAAAGAACCAATCAATTTTTACAACAAGTTAAAATCGCCTCTTTTCTCAATGGGGTTTACTGCGCTCAACAGAAAACAGGTAACTTTATCGGAGTGAGTCGGACGGATAACCACGCATCGTTTCAATTAATGGTGAGTAACGCAGCAACTGATTATCGGATGCATCTTTACCGTTTGGATATTCGCGCAGAGCGGATGTATTTCCTGCGGGAACTTAATCGTTATGATCCGCGATTAAGACCTTGGTATCGGGCGGCAACAGCTTCTGGTCAAGCCAGTTGGAGTCCAATTTATTTTGATTTTACCACTCAATTATTAACTGTAACAGCCAGTATTCCCAGTCATAGTCAAAGTGGTAAAAATTTCCTGGGTGTTTGCGGCGCTGATGTCTTATTATCTGGAGAATTAAGACAATTTCTCAGGGATTTAAAAATTGGTAAATCTGGACAAGCATTTATTATTGAGCGATCTGGAAAATTAGTTTCCAGTTCAACAGACGAGCCGCTGACGGCTAAAATTCGTGATAAGATGACCCGGCTCGATGCCACCCAAAGTCAAAATTTGTTAGTGCGAGAAACCACTGAATATTTAGAGCAATCTTATGGTAGTTTAAAATCAATTCAACAACCTCAACAACTAGATTTTTTAATTGAAAATGAGCGACAATTTATTCAAGTTTTACCGCTTAAAGATGGTCGAGGTTTAGATTGGTTGATTATATTAATTTTACCCGAAGCTGATTTTATGGCTCAAATCCATCAGAATAATCGCATGACTTTGATTTTATGTCTTCTGGCAGTTGGAGTGAGTATTATTGTGAGTTTATTTACAGCAAAATGGATTAGCCACCCTATTTTACAGCTTTCCCAAGCCAGCCAAGCCATCGCAGAAGGAAATCTGAAGCAAACAGTTGCATTTGACAATATTCAAGAATTAAGTATTCTCGCTCGTTCTTTTAATCGCATGAGTCAGCAACTCCAAGAATCTTTTATGGCTTTAGCACAAACCAACGAAGACTTAGAGAAACGAGTGGAAGAACGAACCTCTGAGTTATCTCAAGAAAAAGAAAAATCTGAAAATTTACTCTTAAATATTTTACCTCAACCGATTGCAGAACAACTCAAAAACGGTGAACGTTCAATTGCTTCTGCCATGGAAGAAGTGACCATTCTATTTGCAGATATTGTGGGTTTTACGCCCATTTCTGCGAAAGTTCCACCCATTCAACTGGTTAATTTACTGAATCATATTTTCTCTAGTTTTGATGAATTAGCAGAAAAATATGGTTTAGAAAAAATTAAAACAATTGGAGACGCTTACATGGTGGTAGGAGGTTTACCGCTGCCAAAAGCAGATCATGCTGAAGCCATTGCCAATATGGCATTAGATATGCAAGTTGTGATGAAACAGTTTCAATCTCAAACTATTTTAAGCGATCTACCAGAAAGAGAAAAGCTACAAATTCGGATTGGAATTAACACAGGTTCAGTCGTGGCAGGGGTAATCGGAATTAGAAAATTTATTTATGATTTATGGGGAGATGCGGTTAATATTGCATCGCGGATGGAATCTTCCGGAAAACCTGGATATATTCAAGTCACCGAAACAACTTACGAATTGTTAAAAGATCAATATCAATTTAAACCTCGCGGTATGGTTCCCGTCAAAGGTCGCGGTACGATGAAAACATATTGGTTATTGGATCGGCTAATATAAAGAAAATTAATTTATTGGTATTGAGTTATAATTATGATGATTCAAAAATCTGTATTACTGGAACAAATCGCAGGTAAAAATCGAGGACTACTGGCGACGAAATCGGATCAAGCTGCTATTTTGTCTGCGATCGCGCAATTAGAAGACTATAACCCCACACCCAATCCCATAGAAGCGGCTGAATTATTAGAGGGAAACTGGCGATTATTATATACAACCAGTGACGAATTACTCGGAATTGATCGATTTCCATTGTATAATTTAGGTCAAATTTATCAATGTATTCGAGTCCAAGATCGTCGGGTTTATAATATTGCTGAAATTTCAGGTATTCCTTATTTAGAAGGATTAGTCAGTGTCATGGCAACATTTGAAGCCGTCTCTCAAAAGCGAGTTCAAGTTCAGTTTAATCGCGCTATTTTTGGGCTGCAAAAATTAATCAAATACGAAACACCCCAACAATATATTAATGCAATTGAATCCGGCAAAAAATTTGCTGCGGTTGACTTTAAAATTCAGCCCAGAGAACAACTTGGCTGGCTCGATATTACTTATCTTGATGCCGATATGCGAATTGGTCGAGGAAACGTGGGGAGTGTTTTTGTCTTAACAAAAGCGAGATGAATTATAAATTCTAAATTATAAATTATTAAGAAGGGAACAGCGGATCACCGCAACAGTATCTCTACCTTGTCCCCTTGTCCCCTTATCTCCTTGTCCCCCTTATCTGCCTACTCCCCACTCCCCCTTGTCTCCTCTTTTAAGCCGTTCTAGCGTCCCAACTCAGATAAGGTAACTGTTGTGCAGTCGTCCGAATTTGATCGACATTTGCAGTTAGTTGTCCGCAACTATCCCATTGTCCGCTGAGGAACATTTGGCGAGATCCTTCATTCATCTCAACGGCTATAGTCAACTCACCACAACGTACTGTTAAGGCTTCGATATCGACCTTAATTTCTGTTTTTGGATCGGCTGCAACCGCTTTCTGTAACTGGTCTATTTGTTCTGGCGTAGCCGTGACGCAAGGAACTCCAATTGCCACACAATTACCGAAAAAAATCTCTGCAAAACTTTCGCCGATAATGGTCTCAATTCCCCATTTTAACAAAGCCTGCGGGGCGTGTTCTCGTGAAGACCCACAACCAAAATTCCCATTGACAATTAAGACATTTGCCCCTTGATATTGCGGCTGGTCAAAGGGATGCTGACCAGAGGCTTGTTGACGATCATCGGCAAACGCTTGTGATCCCAAGCCATCAAACGTCACACAACGAAGAAAGCGTGCTGGAATAATGCGATCGGTATCAATATCACTTCCCACTAATGGAATGCCACGACCTGAAACGCTTTTAATTTGACTCATAATAAATTTTTTAGCCAGTGAAGATGGATCATAGCTTATTTTAGAATCAAATAATTATAAAGTTAAGCTTAGAGTCATTCATCTGTAGCTGCTGTTCTGATACAATTCATCCGTTCTGATTTATCTCTGATGGTGGGTCAAATACAACTCCATAGAGTCTATGATCGACATCACAGAGACTCTCAACATTGATCCTGATTGTATTATAGGAAGCGACCATGAATAAAAAACTACGTAATGTTTTAATTGGTGCGGGTTTAGCCACCGCTGGTGCAATTGGCACTAAAAAAGCAGTCGATTATTTCCGCAACCGAGGTGAAGAAGACGCACCCGAGGGTGATGTAGAGAATGATGTAGAAGCAACCTCAGACGATGAAGTGAGTTATGCGGTTGTCAAAGATGATTCTGTTCAACAATTCCTCGATACCAGCTTCGGCGATCCGGGCCGTTATGTTCCCACTCGTCAGCCCAAAGTGTTTGATTACCAAGGAGATCAATATATGGTAATTTGGGCGCGGGATAATAAAAAAGATAAAAACCAAATGTTAGCTTTTAAATATACCGATGCTGGCCGGAAAATGATTGCCAGTGTCGGATATACTTCAGACACAACCGATTATAATCTTTCGGGTTTAGACGATACTCCATTTGCCGTTGAGGTGAGCGGAAGCAAACTAACCACTGGACAAGGTGAAACTGAGGGTGCGGGCGAAGTTGACTTTGTGTTAGCTTAAATCTTCTAAAACTTATCAAGGTAACCATAAATAACCCGTTCTGTGGTTACCTTATTATCTCTTATTCCTTTAATTTTTCATTATCAAATACTAGCTCCATCCGATCGCTGCGAAACCGAGTCTGACCATATTCAATCACTGTATTGTTTTGATTAATATTAATAGATTCGACAAATAAAACCGGATAATTCAGCGGTAATTTCAGTAACCGAGCATCTTCTGGCTGAACCACTCGAGCAGAGACTTGGGTCTGGCGGCGAATATGATCATAACCATAAATTTGTCGAACTAATGTAGAAATTGACCACATTTGTTGCTGATGAGACAGTAAGTTAGGAAAGTGTCTAGCTGGAAAATAACTCGTACTAATACTGATGGGCTGATCGTTAGCAAAACTTAAGCGCTCAATTAAAAAGACGGTTTCTTCGGGTTGAATTTCTAAGGCACTCGCGATCGCCAAATCTGCTAAAATTTCTACACTTCTTAACATCTGAAACCGGATTTCAAATCCTTGAGCATTCAGGGTTTGATTATAGCGAACTCGCTTACCCAGGGTATACTGAATGGGGGTTTCAGCCACAAATGTACCTTGTCCTTGAATCACTCGTAATAGTCCTTCACTTTTGAGGGTAGCGATGGCCTTTCGTATCGTGTTACGGTTGACTTGAAACCGCTGAGTTAACTGGGTTTCTGTGGGTAGTTTGTCTCCCGCTTGATAAACTCCCTGCTGAATATTCTGCCGTAATTCTTGGGCAATTTGAGCGTAAATTGGTAAAGGTTCAGGATTCATTTGCGCTATTATAACACTCAATACTTTATTAATTTTGAGCATTTAAAATATATTATACTTAACGGATTTAAAATATCCAGAAAAATTGAACCTATACTGATAAACAAATTACTTCAAATCTACAATAAAGTATGCTCAATTAATTAGATATTATTAATAATAGATATTTTTGCTAAAAGTCTATTATTTTTTTATTTTATTCCCTCAGACTTTTTTTCCTTTATTGTGTATTATACTCAGCCTTATAAAAATATAAAATAATTATTATTTATGTGAGTATTTAGAATGAATTATTACACTAAAAATAGAGTTAAATTTATTGTAAAATTTCATTATAACAAAATCATCCAAGGAATAGTCAACGCTGATCATGCCATATAAAGATTTATCCACTCATTATTCGTCCCGATCAACCCAAAGATTATCATCTTCCTGAACTTTCATTAATCGCAGAATATCCAGGAAAAATGATTAGTCATATTTTCTATAGTTTCGTTGATTGAGTTGGATAAAATATACTCAAAATAATCTGTTTAGCGCCCTTAGCTGTTCTGCACAATTATCATAACAAAGGAGTAGGTAGTGCATTAGTTAATACTCGTTTAGAACAAGCTTAAGTCAAACAAGAGCCATTAATTATAGTATTATATCATACAATATTTTATTCTATATTTGGCTTTAAAATCTTTGTTTACGGTTCTAGGAGAAGCTTTTAGGGTCAAACGATTAAGCCATTATTATTATCAAGGAAAAGATCGTTATCCATCTGTATTTATGAATCAATATTTATTACTTGCTCAAATTAAGTTCTAGTAAATCATTAGTTAGTTTTTTTCTTGATATTTATACTTAAACCGGAAAAAAATAGCACTTCAAATTACTATGGCTATAATTAACAATATAAACTTCAATATTATTATATGATAAAATATTGTAATTATTTTAAAAATGATCGTAAAGACAGCTAAAACTTGACGGGTTTTAATCAACATTTAATAATCGGTATGATTATCGTTTATACAGTTTAAATTATTCAATTTTTAGAGAACTGAGAAGCAACGTTAGTCAAAATCAGAAAAACACATACTTTTGTACACTCTTGAAAATTATAGTACTCTGTGTGCTAAACTCTATTTTGAGCAGCTAATGAGCAATCAATCCCTTGCATTATAACTATTCAGGGCAGGGGGAGAAAAAAAATTATCCTCTTTTGCCTTATGCCACAGTTGAAAGCTCAGATCTTCAAGGTCATCCTTTTACTGTAGAAAAATAAAGCCTATCTTGTGATTTTTGTGATTCAACAAAAAGTTACTGAAAGGAGGGAATGGTAGACAGTCAGTCCAACTTGAATAAAAAATATTGTTGAGGTAAAAAAATGCTAAAATTTTATCATGTTCCGCTTTCATCAAATAGCCGTAGAGCTTGGATTTTGTTACTTGAAAAAAATCTAGAATTTGAAGAAACTGTGATGCAGTTGAATGGCGATCAAATGGAAGCTAATTTTTTAGCACTAAACCCATTTCATCATATCCCCGTATTAGTCGATGATGATTTCTCAGTCATTGAGTCCTTGGCAATTATGGACTATTTAGAAGCCCAATATTCTACCCCAAACTTTACACCGAAAGATGTTAAACCATTCGCCAAAATGCGGATGTTTCAAATGGTGAGTGTGAATGAATTGCAACCTGCATTTTTTCCATTATTACGACACAGAGTAGATTTACCCGAAGATCCGGCTCAACCTTTAAAAGCAGCCCAAGAAAAGGTAACAACTGTACTTGATTTTTATCAACAGTATTTAGGAGATCATCCTTATTTAGTCGGAGAACAAGTTACCTTAGCCGATTTTGTCTTAATTACTTTATTCCTGGATTTAAAAGCCTTAAAATTTCCAGTAGAAAATTATCCCAAATTAGTGGCATGGTGCGATCGGATGATGGAACGAGAAAGTGTACAGAAAACGACACCCACCTCGGAAGATATGGAATCTGCTTATGCCTTCGTGAAGAAAATGATTCAAGGAGAATAACGCCTGAATTATATAGATGAATCAATATCACAGACAAGGTAAATATTAGTCAATCAGTCATTAATGTAGGAGTCAAGCATTACCGCAAAAAGACCTTGACTTTCTCTTCCTCAGACCCAATGATTATTATCGACAGATGAAAGATGCCTGAAGTGATTCTTGGGGTAAGATATCTATAGACTAAAAGTTTATGAACATCTCGGTCTCATAACAGGCTAAAATCTTTGATCGTTTGTAGAGAAACATACAATGACTATTCAACGGCAATATAGTTTGCCCAATTGTAAACTGATTTTACAGGGTCTGAGCGAGGGGAAAGACAGCGCTTCGGAGACTCGACCTTGTCTGTCGATGCTGATGAGTGCAGAATGTCACTTTGTGGGCTATCCTCAACCCCTTAGTGGCGGACGAGAGTTCTTTGAAGGCTTGGTGAAAGCCGTTAGTCAATATACTCAAGCGTTCTTAAGTGGGATCTCTTCTCCCCAAGTCAATACCGAATCTTCCCCAGTCCAACTCCAACGACTAGAGAGTCATTTGCATCGTTTGACGGTTCAACCCCAAGATGAAGTCAGTAACACCGGTCAAGATCCCATTCAGCTTGATCTAACCACAGTCCAATTATTTGACTTAGTCGAAGCCGTCGATCAATTCCTGGCTGATAGCCGCACCTTACCGGAATTATCCCTGCAACTCAAACCGACTTCCAAACGGCAAGTTAAACCGACTCAACCGATGACTCAGCGGGTGATGCCCGCAGCAATTGGGGTATCTGGGTTAGCGGTGGCGGCACTCGCCTTTTTTCTGTTTCCCATCCCCGAAACTCAACGTCCCACAGAACCTAACCCTCAGTTAGAAACCACTTCAGAATTATCCGACTCCTCAGATACACCTGCCGGAAATTCTCCCCCAACTGAACCCAATGAAACCGATAATTTAGTAATTGTACCCATTACAGATCCAGATGTAATTAAAGGTTTAAACGCGCAACTTTATGAAAAAATTGATCAAGCCTGGATTGATACCCCTGAAATCGATCGAGCCTTAGTTTATCGGGTTAGCGCCAATGAAACAGCAGAAATTGTGGGTTATCAGGCAGTGGGAAATACTCCGGCTGAAGATGTTCAAAAAATTCCATTACCTCAACTCTTGCGTCAACCCGCCGAAGATCCTGACCCCACCGTTAATCAACCCCTGGCTGATTTTGAGGTAATATTTAACCCAGACGGTATCCTAGAAGTCAGTCCTTGGTCTAAAGCAACTTCTGGTGATTCTTAAACGTCTAGGTTGAATAAGAATTGATTAAAACTCTCAGCCGATGACTCAATCCTATCCCCCCCCAAACATTCCCAAGCCACAACCTCCAGATAGTGCATTAGTCATTTTATTATCTGTGGTATTCCGACTCCTGTTACTCGGGGTCGGTAGTGTTGTGGCGTGGTCGGTAGGAATTGCGATCGCGCAAATTTATCCCCGTCAATATCCAGAAATGCCCATCACTCAGCGAATGTGGCAACGTATTCAGAGATCGAGTCAAGACACTTCCCCGCCTCAATCGAGTTTACCAGCAGCCACACCGACCCCATCAAGCGTTCAAATTCCCCTGACAGCCCCACAAAAACAGCAGGCAAGCCTACAACTCCAACAGTTACAACAAGAACTCAACACTTTAATTGGTCGGACAGTCGCCTTAGAATTGGATATGGGAATTAGCCGCCCTGCTGAACCGATAGAACAACGCTTACAACGAATTGACCAACAACTGTCAAATTTTACGCCTGTGACTGTTCCCATGTCCAATACACCCCCCTCAGATTCTATTTCCACTTCTACTTCTATCCAAACGGCAGAAGGAAACCCAGTGGTGACATTACCGAGTGATATTTTGTTTGAACAACAGAGTAGTGTCTTACGTCCGGGGGCTAGTGTGATTTTAGATAATTTAGTCGGAGATCTAGAAAGTTATCCCGGCGCAGCAGTGCGTGTTGCTGGACATACGGATAACCTAGGTAGTGTGCAAAATAATCTCTCCTTGTCGTTGCAGCGGGCTGAAGCCGTCGTTCAGTATCTTTCCACAGCAGCGGGATTAGATTATCATTGGTTGGCAATTGGTTATGGTTCAGGTCGTCCAACAGTAGAGAATAATTCTACAATTAATCAACAATTAAACCGTAGAATTGAAGTTGTTATTAGTCCTTGAAATTAGTAAGATCGCTGGGGTGTAAATTCGTTTCTGTTAGGTCTGTTTCTGTTAGATTTGCTCCGGTTAAATTAGCCCCCGTTAAATTAGCACCCCGAAGATTTGCTCCGGTTAAATTAGCTTGTTCTAAATTAGCCCCCGTTAAATTAGCGCCCCGGAGATTTGCCCCCATTAAATCAGCTTTCCAGAAGTTAGCTTTCCTCAAATTACTAAAGCGAAAATCGGCTTGTATTAGGTTAGCTTCAACGAGATTAACCCGCAATAAATAAGCGCCCTGTAAATGAGCATTCATCAGATTAATTTTAGATAAATTCGCTTGATAAAGATAAGCACCCATTAACTCAGAGCCATTTAAATTAGCGCCCTGTAAATCAGCACTAATTAGGTTAGCATTTTTCAAATCAGCACCATTTAAATTAGCGCGTCTGAGTTGAGCATTACCTAAATCTGCATCTATCAGAATCACATCTCTAAGATCTGTAGCAATTAAATTAGCGCCCTGTAAATCAGCACCACTTAAATCAGCACCATTTAAATCAGCACTAATTAGGTTAGCATTTTTCAGATTAGCATTTTTCAGATTAGCATTTTGTAAAATACTTGCGGTTAAATCCGCTTGTTGCAAATCAGCAGAATTTAGAGCAGCATGAGATAAATTAGCATTTTGTAAGTTAGCTTGAGTTAAACAAGCTGATTTTAACCCAATATCAACTAAATTAGCATAGCTTAGATCGACTAAATTTAAGTTAATTCCCTCTAAATTTAATCCTCTAAAATTGACTTCTGTTAAATCCGGTTCAACTAAAGGATTATTTTTTCTCCATTCTGCCCACAGATTAAAACCTCGTTTTAAAATTGCTAAATGTTCAACGTTCGCCATAATATCGATTGATAATAAAATTCAATTATTCAGTTTTTTGACGGTTTAAAGGAACACGCCCAGAAACGTGTTCAATTGCCTCCAACGCCGCACTAGATCCCGCTAAAATATCCCGTTCCTCACCCCCCAAATACAAACGACCAAAACTGCCCACAGCTTGTACCTGTAAGATATTAATTAACGCCGCTTTTTCAGCTTCATTCGCCGCTAAAGCCGCATAAGCAGCAGGTTGAACTTCCAAGACATACAGAGTTTGTCCAGCCAGCAGCATTTGCCCCCGACGGTTACGGTTGATCATTTGGGCTTGATGAGGATCAATATTGCGGATAATTTGGCTCGAGACAACACGAGGCTTGAGGCGATCGCTCATTTGCACCCCGAGTGCATCTAGAATAGCTTTTCCGGCTGTTTTGGTATCTCCTTGGCGGCTAGAGTGAATTTCGAGTAAACCATACAGACGTTCGACAAACTGCACTCCAGGACGCACAGAAGTGGCTTTCAGGGCGATATCCGTAATGCGGTTAATTTCAATGCCGGGAGAAATTTCGATCCAAAGGGACGCATCACCGGGTAAGGGTAAAAATCCCAGGGCTACAGTGCCGATATAAGAGGCGTGTTGAGGTTGTAGGCGATCTAGATAAACATAACTTCGTAGTTCGACACCCAAGGTTTCCTTCTCCAGTGGTTGCGGGCAATGATGACAATGTCACCATACCTACAATACCTGAACCTGTTGACGCTGTCCTAGTGAAAGAATCAGAAAATGGGAATCTGAATTAAGTAGTGAGTAATGAGTAAAGAGTAGGGAAGACTTCGGAGGAGATGGGGGAGACATGAGAGACATGAGAGACTTGGAGACATGGGAGACTTGGAGACATGGGAGACATGGGAGACATGGGAGATAAACTATTGCCGGAGTAAGCGCTTGCCCGTTGCCTTACTCATAAGCGATCGTTCATCATTCATCATTTATCATTCATTTAGCATTTATCATTCATCATTTATCAGTTGGCTGTTCAATGTTCAATGCTCAATATTCAATGCTCAATATTCATAATTCATAATTCATAATTCACAACTCATAATTCCTCTATTTCTCTGTATTAAACACGTCAGCCACTTGACAATTTAAAGTTTTAAATTGGGGAGATAACACCAAATCATCACCCGAAAAATTACCGACTTCTGTATAATTATTTTCGATTAATTCTAATACGAGTATTTTTTGAGTTTGAGGATCAACAATCCAATATTCCGGAATTCCACAGCTTTGATATTGAATTCTTTTAGCGATATAATCTCGTTCTCGTTGTAATTCTCCCGGACTAACAACTTCAATGACAAGTAATGGCGGCGACATCGACAGACGAATTGTATTGCGTTTGGAGAGTTGTTGAATATGTTCTTCTCGGATAATAGTTAAATCTGGATAACGGTTTTTCGGTTCGCCTCGGACTTCTAATTCTAATCCTTGTCCTCTGACTCGCCGATAATCTAAAATTGCAGCTAATTTAAGCAGCAGAAAAGTTGCAATTTGAATATTTAACCCCGATTCTGGCGGCATTTCAATTAATTCTCCATTGAATAATTCATAGAATTTTTCTGAATTATTATTGTATAATAGATATTCTTCAAAACTTTGAAATCGAGGTTGAACTTGTAGCATCATCATTAACTCCATGCATCAGTAGAAGACAATCTGCTTGAGATTAATTACTATATTTTATCTGATTACTTTTAAACTCAGTCAGAAAAACAGGGTTAAAACCAAATTATAATTAATATTGCGACCCCGAATAAGATAATTGCAATACTAGCAGTAATATTAAAAGACTGACTAGAAATCATAATATAGTCATCTTTTTCGATAGATTGAACTTCTATGCGATATTGAAACATTCCTAAAATCAGTAAACCCACTCCTAATAGAATTAAACCCAGTCCTAAAACGTGAGAGAGTTGTAAGATTAAAATCCTATTTTCTAGAGGAAAAGCTTGTTGAAGCGCTGCAAAAATTTGATCAAACGCTACACCAAAACCAATTAATAATAAACTACTTTGAATCCAAGCAGTTAGAGTCCGTTCCGCCGCTGCCCGGTTCCGTTCTTTCGCCAATTCATTCGTAATTCCGGTTCGTTTCGCCGGGTAATTCATGATTAATCTTTCGGGGGAATTTGCCAAATTTTAATCGTTTTATCTTCACTACCACTCATCAGTAATTCACCATTTGGACTCACAACTAATGCAGTGACTAATTGAGCATGACCCCAAAGAATTGTGAGCTGTTTGTAAGTATTTAAATCCCATAAAATGATCCGCTCTCCACCACTGATTAGGGTTTGACCATTTGGAGCGATCGCCAACGATCGTACAGGGGTGCGATGTTGATTAAGCACTTGACGCACATCCCCATTACTAACGTCCCAAAGCCGAACCGTTTGATCGTTGCTGGCACTGGCAATGGTTTGACCATCAGGAGTATAGACAATTGTGTTAACCGCCCCGCTGTGACCCTGTAGAGTCAGCTTACGAGCACCCGTATTGATTTCCCAAAGTTTAATGGTTTGGTCATCACTAGCGCTGGCGAGGGTACGACCATCTGGGCTAAATGCCAAAGTATTCACAGCCCCCTCATGACCCCGAATGGTTAACTGCCGCGCCCCATTTCGTAAGTTCCACAGAATGATAGTTCGATCGCGACTACCACTGGCGAGGGTTTGACCATCTGGGCTAAAAACAATCGTATTGACACTATCAGTATGGCCTTCAATTGTCCGTTTTCGCACACCTTGCTCGAGATCCCATAAACGAATCGTTTTGTCGTTGCTACTGCTAGCAAGAATCTCTCCATTCGGACTAATAGCTAGAGATCTAACCCAACTCGAATGAGCTTTGATGGTATGAATTAATTTCCCGGTTGCTAAATCCCAGACCTTAATTGTGCCAAAACCACCGGCCACCAAAGTTTGACCATTTGGACTAACAGCCACAGTATAAATTTGACCAATATCACCCCTGAGGTAACGTTGTAACCATAAACTTCCGGGTAAACTTTTTAAAATTAAGATCGGATCAGCCGGGATAAATCCGTAGCGAAAATAACCATCGACTTGAGTAAATAATCCGGTAATTAATACAATGGCAAGGGTCAGCCATCCAATCGAAATGACGGGTAACTTCAGCTCAAAAGAACGGGGAAAGCTTAGGGATGCTATCGTTTGAGGTTGAAGCTTTTTCAGGTTAACAGAGCGTTTTTTGGGTTTACTCTTTTTGCGGGATGAATCTTTAACTGAAGGAACCCGTTGTAGAGTAGATTCTGAACTGGTATCGATTTCCTTCAAACACTGTAAAATCATGGTAGGATTTTGCGGACGATTTCCCGGAAACGGAGCCATCAAATAATCCAACACATCAGCAAACGGCTTAGAAATATCCGGTGCGCCTTTGCGCCACAATAACTTTCCGGTCCTCGGATTTTCCGGATAAGCAGTGGGAGGTTTGCCTGTTAAGAGATAAATAAAAGTTCGTCCTAGGGCAAAAAAGTCAGAGGCAGGCACTGCCTTACCGTTGGTTTGTTCTGGGGGAGTATAGCCGGGTGAAACAATGCCTGTGACATTTAATCCGCCTTCGACTTTTGCCATATAAGTTTCCGACACTTCCCGCGCCGTACCAAAATCAATTAAAACGAGTTGCCCGTCGGGCTTTCGCATAATATTTTGAGGCTTAATATCTCGGTGAAAATACTGAAGTCGATGAACTTTGTCTAAAATCTCAACCAGTTGTTTTAACCAATCAATCGCTTCTGCTTGGGTAATAGGCTGTTTCTTTCTCGCCTTCATCCAGTCCTGTAAGTTGTCCCCCTCAATTTTCTCCATCACTAAACAGTGAATTGGGTCTCGACTTCCCTTGGGCAAAAACGTAAAGTAGCCATCCTCTTCGACTTCAGGAATACCTGGATGACGCAGATGACTCAGAACTTTTGCCTCTTGCTGAAATAGAGAAACCGCTTTGGGGTGTTCTTTCAGTAGGACTTTGAGGACTTTATGAGTTTTAACTTTCTCATCAACAATTTCAAATGTTTTGCCAAATCCACCTCCGCCAAGTTGTTTAGTTGCACGATATCGTCCTTGCAGCAGTAACTCTGAGCCACACTGAGTACAAGTGCGGCGCTTATGGTTGGATGGATCTGCTGGATTGGGGCAGTTCGGATTGAGGCAGTAACTCACAGAAGCCAGAACCCACGTTGAGGTTGCCAGTTAAACTTCACTCTACACTAGAGCATTACTTTCTATCTTAGCAATCTGTTTGACACCCACCACTATTAAAAGGGGATCTAAATCCCTGACCTCTGGGCTTAACAGGAGATTTGAGCGCATAATTTTGATGGCCGCAAATCCGATCGCAGTCAGGGATTTAGATTGTTAGGCCAGTCCTTCGATCACAGGATGGAAGAAAAACGCTAAACTCAGAACCGCATAGGTGGCCAACAGTAAGGCCCCTTCTAGCCAGTCAGAACGGCCATCAGAACTGACGGAATTAGCCAGCAGCACCGCCACCGCCACCGCCACCAATTCAAAGGGGTTAAAGTTCAAATCCATCGGCTGATGGAAGATTAGACCCGCCAGCACTAAAACGGGGGCCACAAACAGGGCAATTTGCATACTTGAACCCATCGCCACAGAAACGGATAAATCCATTTTGTTTTTCATGGCCACGGTGACGGCGGTGGCGTGTTCAGCCGCATTACCAATAATGGGGACTAAAATCACCCCGGTAAACAAGGCAGTCAGTCCTAATTTTGCGGTGGCTTCTTCTAAGCTATCGACGAGTAATTCAGACTCCACTGCAACAACTAATGTTGCCATCACCAGCACACCCACCCATAAGGGTAAATTAACGTGGGGTTTTTCTCCTGGTTGTTTTGCTTGTTCTTCTCCCGTCTCAGTCGCAATGTCTTCGGTTTCCAATTCCGCCACCCCAACATCATACAGATAGGTGTGGGTTTTCATTGAAAACAGCAGGGTTAAGAGATACACCACAATTAACACAATCGCTACCGCCCCAGAGAGCCGCTGCATGGTGATTTCTTCAATCCCGGCTGAGGTTGCTTGTACGGCTGTGGGGACTAAAATCGCAATGACAGCCAAATTCATCACCGAAGCATTCAGACGAGCGATAACGGACTTAAACTCCTGCTCCTTGAACCGTAACCCCCCCAATAGCATCGATAAGCCCATCACTAACAGTAAGTTACCAATGATTGAGCCGGTAATACTGGCCTTGACGACATCGACTAAACCCGCTTTGAGGGCGACAATACCAATAATCAATTCCGTCGCGTTACCAAAGGTGGCATTCATTAATCCTCCTAAATTTGGCCCCAAGACCACAGCAATTTCTTCGGTTGCTGTTCCCATCCATGCCGCCAGTGGAATAATGGCTAAGGCTGAGGTGACAAAAATAACTGCTGCGCCCCAATCTTGAAACTGCGCCACAACAGAAATCGGAATAAAAATTAAAAGAATTGAAAGAATTGCCTGAGCATTTAGCATCTTAATTTCAACAAAAATTTATAATTACAAATGAGCGATTTAATGATCTCCGGCAATGCTGTTTGAGCAGAGAATCTACCGAGAAATAAACACCACCTATCAATTCATCTTGATCCATGTTTAAAACTATGGATTTTCTTAATAAACTCCTTGTCATAAACTCTGCTAAACTATACCACAAAGCAAAATAAAGCTGACTTTTAATCTATAGTTTTATCTTCTCTTCAAATTCTGATGTTTGTTTAACTTTACTCAAGCAACGAGACCAATGATCGATTAACCTGCAATTCACTGTCCGATGCCATAGGTCTTGCAGTCTATAAAATGCCTTTCCTTGCTTTGACTAACGTAAGCAACACGAACAGATTATTTCATTTGCAAAGTATTACAGTTATTTCTAGGTAAAATTTAACATGGTTTCAACGTCTAACTTATCCTCAGAAACAGGGGATGATTCTACTCTGAATACTTCCACAGAAAACTCCCTTTATAAAGGCGATCCCCGGCAAACGGCAAACGGCATTTATGTCAGCTTGCATGGTCACTTTTATCAACCGCCTCGGGAAAATCCCAATTTAGGCATCATCGAACGCCAACCCGCCGCCGCCCCTTACCAAAATTGGAATGAACGCATTCACCATGAATGCTACCGTCCTAACGCATATGCCCGCATCCTCAACTCAGAAGGCAACATTATGGGGATTATCAATAACTATGAGTTTCTCAGCTTCAATATCGGCCCGACCTTGATGAGTTGGCTAGAACAATACGATATGGAAGTGTATCAGAAAATTTTAGAAGGCGATCGCAATAGTTGTCAACGCCTGAATGGACACGGTAACGCCATCGCTCAGGTGTATAATCACATTATTATGCCGCTAGCCAATCAACGGGATAAATATACCCAAATTCGTTGGGGCAAAGCAGACTTTAAATCCAGATTTGGACGCGATCCCAAGGGAATTTGGCTGGCTGAAACCGCGATAGACTACCCCACTGTAGAAGCCCTAATTAATGAAGGCATTCGCTTTACCATCCTTGCCCCGTCTCAAGCAAAACGTTGTCGTCCATTATCAAGTTTAGAAAATAATGATCCCGACTGGGTAGAAGTCGGTGGCGGCCAAATTGATCCCACTCGGCCTTATCGTTGTTACCTCAAAGACGAAACTGGATGCTCAGACCCATCTCGTTATCTGGATATCTTTTTCTATGACGGCCCAATCTCACGAGACATGGGCTTTAACGATGTATTGAGTCATTCCACCCATTTAGTCGGACGTTTAGACCAAGCCATTCAAGGGGATGATCGTCCGGCTCAAATTCTTAGCGTTGCCACCGATGGCGAAACCTTTGGTCATCATCGCGGCGGTACAGAAAAATGCCTCGCTTACTGTTTTGCGGCAGAATTTCCGGCTCGAGGTTGGACGGTTAGCAACTTTGCCCATTATCTCAGTTTAGCTGAACCGACCTGGGAAGTTGAACTCAAACCCGTGACTGCCTGGAGTTGTTCCCATGGGGTTGAGCGTTGGCAGGATGACTGCGGTTGTGCCAGTGGCGGAGGTTGGCATCAAAAATGGCGGCGACCTTTACGCGATAGTCTCAATTGGCTGCGCGACCAATTAATTCCGATTTATGAAGACTATGCACATCAATTTTTTGTCGATCCTTGGGCAGCGCGGGATGATTATATTCAAGTGATTTTAGATCGATCCGGGGAAAGTCTCGATGTCTTTTTTAGCCGTCATCAAACCCACGAATTAACCGAAACCGAACGCACAGACGCGCTGCGGTTATTGGAGATGCAACGCCACACCTTATTAATGTTTACCAGTTGTGGTTGGTTTTTTGAAGAACTGTCTCGTCCAGAAGGTACCCAAATTCTGCGCTATGCCAGTCGCGCTATGGAATTAGCCGGGGATGTGGCAGGGGTACAACTCGAGTCCGAATTTATCCGACGTATCGCAGCAGCCGAGAGTAACGTTGAGTTGTTTAAAACCGGGGATGAAGTGTATCGACAATTGGTACAAACCGCCCAAGTCAGTTTAGAACACGTTGCCGCTCATTACGCGATTAGTTCATTGTATACAACTCATCCCCGAGAACGGCAGGTTTATTGCTACAACGCCCAACAACAAGATTATCAAATGCGGCAAATGGGGCGGTTAACTTTGGCGGTGGGGCAAGTGTCACTGGTCTGCGCCATTACAAGAGAGAAAATGCAGTATAACTTCGCGGTGTTGCATTTGGGCGGATGGGACTTCCACTGCTGTATTCAGCCTTTCAGCGGTCGCAGAACCTACACAGAACTCAAGTCTCTCTTGTTTGATGCCTTTAAACAAGCCAGCGCCGCCCAAGTCATTCGGGTGATGACAGACTCATTTGGTGAAAGATTCTATAGTTTACAGGATTTATTTGCCGAAGAACGTCAGCGGATAATGGGACTACTCACTCAAGAAACCTTAACTCGCCTCGATCAACTTTATAGCCAGGTTTATCGAGAAAATTATGGTATGTTGATGGCATTTCATCGCGATCATCTCCCTGTGCCGCAAGAGTTACAAGTCGCCGCAGAAGTGGCCCTCTCTCATCGCTGTTTAACTACAGTGCGTTTACTCGAAGCAGAAAGCAGTAACGGACAGATTAACCTCGATTATTTGAGTAGTTTAGAGGCGATCGCCACTGAAGCCAAACAGATGCGTTGTCCGATGAAAAATCCAGAGATTAAACACAGTTTAGAACGGTTAATTTTGCGATCGCTGGGCTTGATGCTGCATCATCTCGAGCCTCACCGCGTCGAACAAGAAGTGTACAGCTTGGAACGACTGATTAAACTGGGTGAATTACTTCAGTGCCAACTTAATCTTAATCGAGCCCAGGAATTATATCTAGAACATTTTAGCAGTCATATTGCCCCAGTCTGTTTAAGCTGGATACATCGTCACCAGCACTTAGAGTCTCATTTAGACACATGCACTCAACCTTTATCTGTTGCTGTCGATACCATACCTCGAACTCCGTGGGAATTACCTCAAGTTCGTAAGTTGTTGCAATTGGGTCAATTGTTATCAATGGATGTGCAAGAATGGTTGGAGTATTTGTAGTGTAAATTCTTCTCTTATAATATGGTAGAGGCGTTGAGATAACGTCTCTATATTGTTTTTTTCAATTTTTAGGTTAAATACAGTACAAACTTTTATCAAAAAACTCATTAGTTTTAATGGGTAGGTAATGTTGACTTTGATATGAGAGTAAAACTGATAGACAATTTAAATGTATTTCAAATAATAATTCAGGTTTTCGTTTTAATTACTTCTCTATTATTTATTTTATTATTTTCAAGAGTAATGAATTCACAATTAAATCTTCAAGCTTTGGTGGAAAGACAAGCAACAGCTTGGGAAACTGGGGATGTAGCGAGTATAATTCGGGATTTTGCGCCGAATGCGATTTTTAAAGCGGCGGGTTATACGTTTGAAGGAATAGACGCTATTGAGAAAACAGCAGAGGATTATTTTAAAAAGTTTACCGATATTAAAGTCACAATTAAACGAATTATTATTCAAGAGAATATGGGTGCTGTAGAATGGGAGTATCGCGATCGCAATCGGGAAACCGGAGAGGGATCGGATGCAGAAGATTCAATTATTTTTGAAGTAGAAGATAACGGTAAAATCATCTATTGGCGAGAATATATTGAAAATAAAACCTAAAGTGCATTGAGTTATTTTTTATCGTCTTGTACCTCTCTTGATATTCTATAAAGTTAGGCTAACATATTACCTGAATTCAATTATCCTAATTAATCAAAGATGTAATTATGTTTTTTAAATGGTATGAGATGAGAGCAAGCTTTATAGATTTTGTTCGGATGATGAAGACTCAAAATAAAGTTGTTACGGCTATAGCAATTCAAAACCCTCGGGCCAGAATTATCTGATTTTCTCTATTTTTTGTATCTGGTTTTATAGCACTTCTCTATCAAGTGGCTTGGCAACAAATACTAGGCTGATTGTCGGGTTATGATGTGCGCTCAATTACTATTATAATTGCCTCTTATCTATGAGGAATAGGACTATGAGATCTCATGAGTCGTTATTGTTGTCAGCGCCTCAGTAATCTTTAGTGCGTTCCAATTTATGGTATTTGTAATTTAGGAATTGCTATTTTGGCGATCGCCAGTCGTTGTCTATTTCACGATCTGTTATTTATTAAGTTAATCGCTCAATCTCCTATATTAATGTTAGAAAAAATTTTTTTTAGTCTGTTAATTATAAGCATTTTAATAGGTTATTTTTCACCTTTATCATCCCTAGCCATTAGCCGTAGCTTAGAAAAAACCGCCTTTATTATTGGTTTATTGTATGGAATCAATACATTAGAATTAGGGCGATAAACGTTTATTTATGGCTGGTATATTATCGTTATTTCGCCGTTTCTTTCACTCATACTAGATCTAATAAAATGCAATTTATAACACTAATAACCGAAGCATTCCTATTATTTATCTCTCGGTTCTCCCCTTTTTAATCATTTCTTGGATAGTTTCAGTTTCGCCTATTTCGTAAAGGCTAATCAAACCCTCTTCAATAGTAAAGATTTGCTGAATTGTTGTATCGGCAAGTAAATTTCCTTGTAAATCTTTGATCGCTTGATGAACAGTAACAACGTTTCGATTATGTTCGTCCGTCTCGAATTTTAGCGTCTCAAGCTCTGGTTGAATCTGCTTAAATTGATTAGTCCAGTATTCGCGCACTGCGTCGCGTCCATAAACAAAACCGCCTTCGACTCCATTCGCCCATTTCACATCCGGGCGCATAAACGAGATAATTGTTTCAATTTCACGGTTATTAAAGGCATCGTATAAATTTTGCAGAAATTGTTGATTTGAACTCATAATTCTTACTATACGCTACAAGTTTTGTTAAAACCAGAAAGCAGCACAACGGCAGCCTATACGCTATTCATTATACATAGGAGTTACGCATTGACAAAAATATTTTTTTCTATGACTGTATCGTCAATACTTAAAATTATTCCTCTCCACTCAATTAAGTCTATAATAGTATTGAATAAATCGGTGTTGCTCGTATCTTTCCCTCAATAAAAAGCGATTGATACTATCGTGTGAGACGTTTTCCAATATTTCTGCCAATCTGTTACATCCTATCTGTTTGGGTTGTGACAATAAAAACAGTGTGTAGTGTTCGATTTGGCATTGTGCTGCCCTTGAGTGGGCTGATTTTCCTGATTGTCAGATACCTACTTTTTCGCTCTTACTTTTCAACGCATTATCTCATTATTCTCTCAATGCGTAAGTTCTATATTTTTCTAAAACTATTTCCTAAAATCAATTCCATACCGCAATTAAAATAGAAAAATTTTACTCGATAAAACTCTGCTTTATTTATAGTAAAGTAATATAGAATACTCCAATATTTACTCTATATAGAGCATCAAGAATAAACTCCCATTCCGTGATAGATTCAACTTTAAATTGAGTCAGCTTTTACCGGAATTGAGATCGCTTTTATCTCAGAGATTCGAGATGATAAAATAATTGCTATTTGAGATGTTTTTTAATTTATTTCCACAATCGCTCGATGGGGTGAACTTGAGGACAGTATGGTGGTTAAAAATGTGAATGACAATCCCACTCATCTATCTTTACGCCAATTTTTCTTCTTTCTTATATGTAGTATTATTTTTGATATTTCATATTAACTAATCGTTAAAGGCTGAAGCTATCCGTTGTTGTAGCCGCGAATATTGGGAAATCTGTAAACGGGTTAGGCTTGAATTCGATAGCTTCAGATTAAGAAATACTTAGCTTATTGATAATGAATAAACCCTAATTTTATGACTGTTAACAAATGGATTGATCGGAATATTTCCGTAAAACCACGGAGGATAAACAAAAAATATATACAATGAAAAAATTATTGAAAGTATTGCTAAAAGGTGTGTTAGCTTGGTAGCCTAGATATTATTAGAAAGTGTCATGGCTAATTTTATTGTTAATACCTTCGATGATGAAAATGATGGTATTAGTATTGGATCTGTATCGCTTCGAGATGCGATCGCCGCAGCCAACGCAAATAGTGAGGCAGATCTAATTACCTTTGATAGTTCTATTGGTGATGGAATTATTACCCTGTCCAATGGTGAACTAAGTATTACCTCAGACCTAACAATTAATGGGAACACCGATAGGGATCTAAACACCCAAAATATTACTGTAGATGCTGATAGCAACTCCCGCGTATTTAAGATTAACGATGGAAATCATTCTGTCTTCTCCAGCGTTACCATTGATAACCTGACCATGACTGGGGCAGTAATAACAGGCAACGGTGGCGGTATCTATAACCGCGAAAGCCTCTTGCTCCGCAATAGCACCATTAGTGGTAATTCTGCGGGTGATGATGGCGGGGGCATCTTCAACCATTTTGGAGAAACAGCTATCAGCAATAGCACCATTAGTGGTAATTCTGCGGGTGATGATGGCGGGGGCATCTTCAACTATCAAGCCACAGTAGCTATCAGCAACAGCACTATTAGTGGCAATTCCTCGGCGAGTAATGGCGGAGGCATTTACAACCATTTTGGAGAAGCGAATTTAGCCAATACAATTGTTGCCACGAATATTGCAGCGACAGATCCAGATGTTGGCGGCAATGCAGCATTTATAGATAATAGCAATAACTTAATTGGGGATGTGGGGAGTAGTACAGGGTTTACTGCCAGTACTTTAGTCGGAAACGCCGCAACTCGGATCGATCCACTGCTGGGCCCCCTACAGGACAACGGCGGCTCAACCTTTACTCAAGCATTACTCCCCGGTAGTCCCGCTATTGATGCAGGCAGCAATCCCGACAGCCTCACCACCGATCAGCGGGGCGCTAAGTTTAACCGAGAGATTGGAGCCGCCGCAGATATTGGTGCGTTTGAATTCGACCCTCCCCCCGATAGTTTGGTGGTTGATATTCTCACAGATGAAGACGATAATAATATTTCTGCGGGAGATGTTTCTTTGCGCGATGCCCTCAAGGCGATCGCAGATGGGGGCAGCATCACCTTTGCTAATAGTATTGCTAATCAAACAATTACCTTAGATGCCAGCTTAGGAGAATTGGTGGTTAACAAGTCTGTCAATATCGACGCAGACAGCCAAAATATTACTGCAGATGCTGCTGGCAACTCCCGCGTATTTAATATTAATGACGGGGATGATTCAACGTTCAAAACCGTTACAATTAACAACCTGACTATTACTGGTGGCTCAACCACTGCTAACGGTGGAGGGATCTACAACCGTGAGAGCTTATCGCTTAGTAATAGCACGATTGATGGTAATTCCGCCAACGAGGGCGGGGGCATCTATAACAATAACAATGCAACAGCCACGATCGGCAACAGTACGATTAGCGGTAACTCGTCGGCTCAAGAGGGCGGGGGTATCTACAACGATGGAATAGCCTTCATTAGCAATAGTACGATTGGTGATAATTCCGCAGCTTTTGAGGGCGGGGGTATCTACAACGATGGAATAGCCTTCATTAGCAATAGTACGATTATTGGTAACTCGTCGGCTCAGGAGGGCGGGGGTATCTATAATGATGCAACCATAACGACCCGCAACAGCACCATTAGTGGTAATTCTGCAGCTTATGAGGGCGGGGGCATCTATAACAATAAAATAGCTTCCATCCGCAACAGTACCATTAGTGGTAACTCGTCGGCTCAGGTGGGCGGGGGTATCTTCAACGATACAACAGCCAATATCAATATAGCCAGTACAATTGTTGCTACTAATATTGCAACGATAGATCCAGACGTTAAAGGAACATTTACTAATTTAGGTAATAATCTGATTGGAGATGTGGGGAGTAGTTTAGGGTTTAGCGTTGATAATATTTTAATTGGTAATTCTACAAATCTTGTCGATCCGCAACTGAGTCCTCTGGCTGATAATGGCGGTTTAACCCAAACTCAGGCATTACTTCCCGGTAGTGCGGCAATTGATGCAGGTAACAATCTGGGTAACCTAACCAACGATCAACGCGGTGTTGGGTTTGACCGAGTTAGGGGAGATAGCCCGGATATTGGAGCTTTTGAACTTGCAAATGATCCACCTATTGCAGTCGATGATATAGAATATATTACTCGGGAAGATACTCTCTTAACGATAGGGAATGTCTTAGATAACGATTCTGATCCTGAAGGAGATAATTTTAGTATTGCCAATATTGATACAAGTAGAACGCTGGGCAATATTAGTCATAATAATAATGGAATTTTTGAATATAATCCTAATAGTCAGTTTGAAACGTTGGGTATTGGTGAAACGGCAACGGATACCTTTACTTACACGATTCAACAAGATAATGCTACAGCTTTACAAGATACAGCAACCGTTACCCTGACGATTGAGGGAGTGAATGATACACCCGTTGCAATGGATGATGGCTTTACGACTAACCCCACCTCAACTGTTTTATTTAATCCGTTGGTGAATGATACGGATATTGATGTTAACGATATTCTCAAAATTAATAGTGTGGGGACAACTTCTACACCAGGCACAACCGTTATTCTCAATAGTGACACAACCCTACTTTATGACCCCGGCAACGCCTTTATTAATCTGGCTCCTGGTGAAACCGCAACGGATACTTTTAACTACACTGTTGATGATAGTAATGGCGGGATAAATACAGCTCAAATTACCGTCACAATCGATAATGCAACAGATGATCCACCCTTTATTAATACAGCGCTGGGAACATTAATCTTTACTGAAGATGCTGACCCCACAACGGTTGATCTGAGCAATGTTTTTACAGATCCAGATAACGAAGATACGGAGATTGTTCAGACTATTCTCAGCAATAATAATCAAGATTTAGTCACGACTCAACCCATTGTTAATGGTATTTTGAGTTTGAGCTTTGCCCCAGATGGAATGGGTACTGCCCAGATTGTTATTCAGGGAAATTCTAACGGTTTAACAGTTGAAGATACTTTAACAGTTGTCGTTAATCCAATAGATGATCCGCCAGAAATTAACAATCAGATTGATAGCTTTATTGTCGGTGCGAGCGCCCCTAATCAAAGTATTGATTTGAGTAATATTTTTACTGATATTGATAATAATAATCTAGCGATTATCAAAACTGTTGAGAATAATAGTAATGATTCTGTTGCCACAACCAGCATTGTAGGAAATATCCTGACAGTAGATTATTTAACACCTGGAACGACTGATATTACGATTCGTGGTACTTCCAATCAGGAATTTGTTGATAACATTTTTACCGTAACTGTTTTAGATCCAACGATTCAAGGAGTGCCAGATCTTAGCGTCCAAGAAGACGATCCAAAACAGGAAATTGAACTAACAGGACTTTTCCCTGAGTTAAATCCTAATACTCTCAGCTTTAATAATTTAAGCAATAGCAACTCAGATTTGTTGGATATTATTCTAGATGAAACGAATCTAATAATCACCTTTCGAGAGAATCAATTTGGTACTTCTACTATTAATTTCACGGCGACTGACGGTTCTCAAACGGTAGATGATTCCTTTGTATTGACGGTAAATTCAGTAGACGATACACCGGAAATTCTTAATCCTATTACTGCCAATATTGTAGTAGAAGAAGATACTGCAAATCAGGTGATTGATCTCTCTGATGTGTTTATTGATATCGATAACGAGAATATTGCGATCGCCAAAAATATTAGCGCTAATACCAACACCAATGTCGTCAACCCAGAGATTAACGGTAATCTTCTCACCCTCGACTTCCTCGATGCAGGCAGTACAGAGATTACAGTTGAAGCCACTTCTAATGGTCAAACGATTAGCAATAACTTTACTGTTACGGTAAGGTCTAATATTGACCAACCGCCCGTTGTAGCCAATCCTATAACCGATGTAGAAGTTGAGTTAGATTCAGGTAATCGGGTTTTGGACTTGAGTCGGGTATTCACTGACCCCGATAACGATGATCTGTTGATTACCAAAGCCTTGATTGAGAATACCAATCCCACTTTAGTTGATTTGGGGGTGAGTGGAAATCTATTAACCCTAAATTTTCAACCCGGTGAAACAGGTACAGCAGAAATTAGTATTCAAGGCACTTCTAATCAGTTGAATATAACCGATACATTCACGGTAACCGTCATTGCTAATGATGGGATAGATACACCACCACAAATCGCTGAACCGATTGCCCCGATTGAGTTAATTCAGGATAGCGAATCAATTACAATTGATCTTTCTACTATTTTTACTGACCCGGATAATGACGATACAGCGATTACAAAAGCGCTTAGCAACAACACCAATCCTGGGTTGATTCAACCGAGTATTGAGGGGAATTCTCTCATCCTGAATACTCAGCCCGGTCAAACTGGAACAGCCGAAATTACAATTATAGCCAATTCCAATAGCCAAGAAGTGACGAATAGCTTCATGGTGACGGTCATTCCGCCCACTGTCGATCAAGCACCAGTCGTGGCTAATCCGATTCCTGATTTAATTCTAGATCAAGGGACTGCCGAACGATTTATCAATCTATCTAATTTATTTACAGACTCCGATAACAATGACCTGTTGATTACCAAAACTATTCTAAACAACAGCAATTCAGCCCTCGTTACTCCCACGGTTGACGGAAATGTTCTAGAGTTAGTTTTCGATCCGATGCAAACAGGAACCGCTACTCTAATAATTGAGGGGATTTCTAACGCTCAAGCAGTAACAGATGAATTTATAGTCACAGTTAATGGGGTTGCTGAACAAACTCCTGTTGTTGTTACGCCAGTTGAGGAAGTTATACCGACACCGACTCCTGTTGCTGTTGTTGCTGAACAAACTCCTGTTACGCCAGTTGAGGAAGTTATACCGACACCAACTCCTGTTATTGAACCGACTCCTATTACGCCAGTTGAGGAAGTTATACCGACACAAACTTCTGTTGTTGAACAAACTCCTGTTGTTGTTACGCCAGTTGAGGAAGTTATACCGACACCAACTCCTGTTGCTGAACAAACTCCTGTTACGCCAGTTGAGGAAGTTATACCGACACCAATTGATCCCACTAATAATATTCCGACAATTACATCACCGATTCTAGAACTTAATGATAATCCCACTCAAACGATTAATGCTGTAGCGGGTTCTAATTTAGTTATCGGTAGCGATGGTATAGATAATATCTTTGGCAGTGGTAGTGCAGATGTCATCTTTGGCAAACGGCAGGCTGATTTTATTAACGCTAACTCCAGTGATGACACAATTTATGGCGGTAAGAATAATGATCAGATTCAGGGGGGTTTTGGGAATGACTCTATTTTCGGCAATTTGGGTAACGATATTATTCAAGCTGACCCGGGTAACGATTGGTTGAATGGTAACCGTGATGATGATTTTCTCAGTGGTGGTAGCGGGGAAGATACCGTTTTCGGCGGTAAACAGAATGATACTTTAATGGGTGACGAGGACAATGACCAACTGTTGGGTAACCTGGGGGATGACCTATTAGAAGGCAATGCAGGTGATGATTTACTCTATGGTGGTCAAGCATCTGATACCGTTTCGGGGAATGAGGGGAATGATTTTGTCAGTGGAGATCAAGGTAACGATCTCTTAGATGGCAATGCCGGAGTAGATACTCTTATCGGCGGTAATGGTAACGATGTTCTAGATGGGGGTGAAGAGTCGGATCGTTTAGATGGCGGTGATGGTGATGACAAGCTTGTGGGTGCAGGTGGCAACGATACCATTCTAGGAGGTAGTGGTAGCGACCAATTTGTTGTGGCTGCTGGTGATGACACTGATACTATTCTTGATTTCGAGGATGGAATAGATTTCCTCGTTCTCGATGGAGTTGTTTTTAGTGATCTTATCCTGACTCAGAATGGTAACAATACTCTGTTAGAATTCAATAGCGAAGTGTTGGTTATCCTGAATGACATTACCGTTAATCTGATGAATGCGGATGATTTTACCGCTCTCGTTTAAAGGTGGTCTCCATAGCTGAATCTGTTATAGCGCTAACAATCTAATTTCTTAAGTCTGCGATCGCTAACGATACGACAGAAAAGTTCTTCTGAATTATACGTGGTCTGATTTATTAGATTCGATAATATTTTTTTGGTCAACTCAATCATTGATTAGTCATTCATCTATATTATTTTTTATAATCTCTAAAGATATGAACACAGACAAGATTAATAAACTTAAATTAACCACAGATAAATTATATTGTTACCCTTTCTAAAACATCTTACTTTTTCCCTGAAAAACCTTGACAGTAGGAAGTTTACTTTTTTAATGAGGATTGGAAATACTAAAGTATTTAGTTAATTTATAACTCTTTTACTGCTCTTAATTAATCAATATAATTTTATATGTTTAGCTTAAAAATACCCAAAATTTATCTGTATATTACAGTACAGCAATAAAATTAAACAAAAAAAACCTCATGATTAATGGTTAATTGACAATTAAATTAATCGATAATATCATGTTAATATAGCTTCATTAAGCTAGTGTTTTTTAAGGAAAAAGATTTACTCTTCTTATGACTAGTACTTTTGTAGATGTTGGCTTTGTAGAAGCGGGCTTTGCTGGCCAGGTTGATGCTGCGCGTCAAGTCGCATTGGGAACAGAGCTAAATGATTTAGTTAGTTTTCCTACTTCGATACAAGATAGTGATGGCGTAGACTCTAATGCAGATTTTAGCAGTTTGGAAATCTTACTGCTAGCTGGAAATGATACTTTAAATGGTTCAGGAGTTGATACATCTGCGGTAGGAAATGGAACTGCATTAATTGTAGTGGGTAATACAGGTAATGATAACTTAACTGGAACAGAGAGTACAGATATTTTGTTTGGCGGTCAAGATCAAGATGAGATTGATGGTTTTGCTGGCAACGACCAGCTTTTTGGTAATTTAGGTGATGATAGCCTAGAAGGGGCTATTGGAGATGATTCTGTATTTGGTGGCCCTGGAAATGATATCGTTTCTGGTGGCCCTGGGAATAATGCTGTATTCGGCGATCTGGGTAATGATACTCTGATCGGCTCAACGGGTATTGATACTCTCACAGGGGGACCTGGATCGGATCGATTTTTCATCGCTGAACTTCCTGAGGCTACTGACCCCGCAGCGGTGAGCTTAATTACGGATTTCTCCACTGTACCCGGAGAAACGGATGCGATTCAATTTATTTTGCCCAGTGTTGCGTCGTTCATTAATATTGGCCCTCTACAAACAATACAAACAAGTGGTGGTGCAATTGAAGGATTTGTGATTTCTGACATCAGTTTAACAAACCCCTTTTTCGTGGTGCAAAATAATCCTAATATTACTCGTCCTTTAGAGATTAACGACTTTCTGGCATTTTGAGGATAACGAGTGCTATATTTACCTGCTTTAACTAATACTGTGTTCTATTACTTTACACTTCTCTAAAGCAAAAAAACACAATTGCACACACACAAAGTATATCAAGCATCAATTTTCATATCCTTTGTGTCTCTGTAATAATATAAGGATTACAACCACGCTCGACACAGAGAATATAAAGATTTAGGGTTATTTCTCTCTGTGTCTTGAGGCGGTTATAGTGCTAAGTCTTCTTCGCCTTCTACAATCCCTGGGGCTGATTGTTGATAGAACAAAGCAATCCCAAATGATAATGGCCCTACCCGTCCAATATACATGAGGATAATCACAACAATTTTGGATAAACTGGTTAAATCACCCGTAATTCCCCGCGATAAACCTACTGTTCCGAGTGCCGAAGCGGCCTCAAAAATAACATCTTCAAAAACTTGGGTTTGGAAGAATAATAGGAAACAAGAACCAATGAGAAAAGCGATGATATAAAAAGTGAATGCTGAGAAGGCGGTAAAGAGTCTTTCATCCGGAATTCTTCTACCAAAGACACTCACAACATTCTTACCTCTTAAAGTACTCCACATCACGGCTAAAGCGGCAAATACTGAGGTTGATTTGAGGCCGCCACCTGTTCCGGAAGGAGATGCACCAACTATCATTAAAACAAGCATTAAAAATACAGGTGCTGCACCCAATGCACCGATAGGATGGGTATTAAATCCAACGGTTGTTAAGGCGGTCATGCATTGGAACCAAGCAGCTAATAGATGTTCTCCGAGGGGTAAACTTTGTAATGATTCATCGAGGAAAAAAAGTAATAAAAATCCAGCAATTAAAAATACTGCTGTTACGGCTAAAATAATTCGAGTTGTGAGGGAGGTTCGTCGATTTCTTTTGGTTAAGGCTTGCCAAATATCAGAAGCCACTAAGAAACCAATCGCACCTAATATACTTAAAATACTAATAACAAAATTAATCCAGAAGTCATTACGAAAATCTTCTAAGCTATTGGGAAAAACACTAAATCCAGCGGTACAAAAAGCAGAAATAGTATGAAAAATTGCTTTCCAAAGAGGATTTTCTACATCTTCTCCTTGAAATAAAACATATAACCAAATGACTCCGGCAATTTCTGTTAAGACTGTAAAAATAACCGTGTGTTGAATAAATTCTTTGAGGTTAAATCCTTGAGGCAGTGAAAACACAGCACCTCCTACTCGTTGCCGCAAACTAGATAATGAGTTTTTACTGGCAATTAAGGCAAATGAACCTAATGTCATATAACCCAGTCCACCGACTTGGAAAGCAAGCAGAACGACTAATTCCCCAAAAAAGTTATAAGCATCAGGGGTATTCACTGTAATTAACCCAGTTGTACTGACAGCAGATGTGGCAATAAACAAGTTATCTAAGGGAGAAATTGGGCCTGCTTGCCAACTAATGGGTAGACAAAGTAATACCCACGCAGCCAGAATATAAAAACCGTATCCGAAAAGTAACAACCGAACTGGATTGTTATTACTAATTCGATTGATTAACCGCATTAAAGTATTGTTTGCCATAAATGAAATGAATACACAGTATGTTATTGATTGATATCACAGTATAGTTAGGGTTAATAACTGTCATCATTCTTGGGGTAGATGTGTTATTTTTTGATTGGGTTTATAGTCTACTCGGCAAACACTGTTTAATAATATTGTCAGGTCTTCCTTTGACAAATTGAGCAAATCGTTGGGCCAGTGGGGGAACAAAAACTAAGGGATTACTAAAGCCCGAAAAAATATAAATTCCTTCATGATTCGGAATCTCACCAATTAATGGTAAACCATCATAAGTGAAGGCGACTAAACAGTGTGACCAAGTGGCGGGTAAATTTTTTAAATCGGGTAATATTTCACCCATGCCTTGACGAATCATCAACTCACTTTCGACCTGGTTAATTTTCGCATAAGGATTGGTTAAAATGCGAGAGGGTTGACCCATTCTGATGCGACCATCTAATAACTGAACCGCGCTTCGATCAATAATTAAGGGTACAATTTCATTACCTAATTCATCCCATAAATATTCTAATTCTGGTTTTGTTGCGTCAGCTTCGAGTTTAAACCGTTCCATTCCGGCTGACATAATAATTGTGTTTAATTTAACATCAACGGGTGGCGTTTCTAATACTTCTGTATGAGTAAAATGTACCCGCACATCAATTCCGGCTGATTTTAATAACTGACGACTGAGTCCACCGGCACACACTAAGACATTATTACTCTGGTAATTTCCCTCGGTTGTTTGTATTGCTGTGATTTTATTTTTAACTTGAGTTAAACCTGTCACTTCAGCAATTTTAATTTCACCTCCTAAGCGTTTAAAAGCTTGCAGATAAGCAGCGTTGGTTTGATCGGGTGAAACATGACCATGACGTACCGTTAATGCCCCAGAAATCGCATCAGGATTGAGTAGCGGTTCAAGTTTACAAGCCTCTGCAACGGTTAAGAGTTGAGGAGGAGTGGCAAACGGCGGATAGCTTGCAGCTAAAGATTGAGGATCTTCATCGGCTGAAATGGTTAAGAGTAGATCGACTTCTCGAAATTGAGTTTCTGCTCCTAATTCCTCAGATAATATTTGATGGCGATCGCGTCCTTCTTGACAGAGTTGACGAGTTAATTCTGTTGTCCCAGCCCAGTAAGCCAGTCCACCGTAACTGTAGCGGGTGGCACCGCATAAATGATGGTCTTTTTCAACCAGTAAAACTTTAAATCCCTGTTTAACTAATTCATAACTCACTGCTGCACCCGTGATGCCTGCACCGACTACAATCCAATCATAGGTTGTCATGGAGAAAAGGTTACCTATACAATCTTACTCTTTCTCTATATAGTTTACTAGAATAGTTTGATTTACTGGTTATTATTTTAAGTTTTTATATTTCTATCATATATTCATAGTTAAACATAACAATAATAAATTAATTCATAATAAGTTTTAATTCTTATCTTTTTGGTTAGAATTCAAGGCTTTTATTATCTCATAAATATATCGATTATAGGTAAATTGGATTTTATCTAAGCTTTTATAATTAAAGTTATATCCAATATAATCAGCTTCTACAAGTAGAGCAGTTAATATATTTATTTTTAAATAATATATAAATATTTTTTTTATAGTTTTTTGCTCGCTATTAGTAATACAATTAAATAAAAGATGATGGCTATAGTGGAATGAATTAGAATATTTTTCTTAATATAAAAAAGCTATCTTATTTTACTTAGACTATATATATTTTTTATCATCGTAAATATTCAATTTTATTCCATCTTTATTAAAATGAGATAAATTTTATCAATTAATTCAGAGTATTCTATCAATCAATTATAAATTTTAAATTGCTTTTAATAGGTAAAAACGCAATTATAGCTATGTTTTGCTTCAAAACTAATGTATGCTGAAGCTTATTATAACCACTTAAACCAGATTTTTAGTTTTCTACATTATTTCATAAAAACTTGATGTTATATTAAATATATAAATTTTTGTAAAAAAATAATACATATAACAAATGTAATGCATAATGAAATTGCTATAGAATTTTTTGCATTTTAAAGTTCTATACAAATTTAAGGTTGACCAAAACCTGACGAAAAAGGATTCAGGGTGTCTTGTTTTCACGCAATTATTTGTTGAGTGAAATAGTGTGTTTGCAACTTTTTTAATCGTATAGCGCTATACATACGACTCATATCGAGGTAGAAATGCAGCCTTGAACAGACAGGCAAAGGCATTAAGAAATATGTCTTAGTCTAGCTTTGCAATGTTCTATTTCTTTTGTAGCAAGCGTAAATATTTCTTCAACAATAATCTCGAAATTAATAAATTTCGATTCAGGGAAAAATATACTTGAGGTTAAGATAATGTTGACTCGTCCAGCTTCTGAAAAGATCACTCCAATCAAACAAACTCTGACATCTCTACAGCAACCTAACTCAGATCAAGCTGATTCTTTAGACTCTACAGAAAAAGAGACAGACGCTGAGGATTCTAATTTCAGCAATTTTACTCCCGTTAATACAGCAGAGATTGATAATATTGAACCCGATGATACTATCTCTGAAGCAATTGAGACAGGACTCAGTGGAGGAAGCGAAGACAGCTTTTTCACCTTTAATTTCATTGGTGATAACCCAAATGTATTGGAGTTTGATGATGTTGATTTCTATGAGGTTCAACTCGACAGTGGCGATCAAATTCTAGTTGATATCGATGCGGCGGAATTTGGTTCAACTCTCGATTCTGTATTGCGTATATTCGATGAATTTGGGTTTGAATTGGCTAGTGTTGATGATAACCCTGCACCGGGTGAAGAGTTTACAGTTGACTCTTACTTAGATTTTACAGCTTTTGATTCTGGAACTTACTATATTGGGGTGAGTAGTTTTTCCAACTTCGGCTATGACCCGTTTATTGAGGGTAGTGGTATTGGTAATAGTAGTGGAGATTATGATCTTAATATTGAGTTAATTCCCGGACTGATCGATCAACCCGGATCGATTTCAGGGACAAAATGGAACGATCTTGATGGAGATGGGGTTCAGGATAACAATGAACCCGGTTTGGAAGACTGGACAATTTATCTTGATGACAATCAAAATGGTGAATTGGATGATGGTGAGACTTCCACTACAACCGATAGCGATGGCAATTACTCCTTCACAGATTTAGATCCAGACACTTATATTGTTGCTGAGGAGTTACAAGAAGGTTGGATACAAACTTTCCCTAGCGTCGATAACGATGATGAAGTTCCTGAGATTGAAAATGGTGGTTTTGAAACCGCAGATTTTGATGGCTGGGAAACGATAGGAATTGCTACGATTGAAACCAATGATTTTGGTAGCGATCCGACAGAAGGAACCAATCAAGCATTAATTACCAACTCCGATAGTGAAGGTGTCGTCACTGATGCTGATCTAGAAACGTTCTTGAACCTAACACCGGGAACTCTAGATAGCTTAGGGAATGGAGATGTGACTGAGGGATCTGCGATCGCGCAAACGGTGACAGTTTCTGCCGGAGATCAACTCAGTTTTGATTGGAACTACCTCACCAACGAAGGTAATGAGTCATCTTTCAACGATTTTGCTTTCATTTCAATTGAGTCGGAAGATAGCCAGATCATTGCTGATACATTTAGTTTCTTAGATGTTTCGGATACAGGTTTATTCCCTCAAGAAACCGGATACAACAGCTTCAATTATACTTTCGAGAACGGCGGCACATATACAATTGGTATTGGGGTTGTCGATGTTGGGGATATAGGGGTCGATACTGGGTTACTGGTGGATAACTTCTCTTTCTCCGGTGGATCTGTAATTCCCGGCACCTATACTGTACAACTTGATGCTGGGGACGACTTTCAAGGCATTGATTTTGGTAACCAACAAGAAGATGACATATCCCCAACAGAACCAACAGACACTGTTTTCGGTACTCCAGATGACGACGAACTCAATATCTTTGAGGATAATGTGATTGTTTTTGCTGGAGAGGGTAATGACATCGTCGATACTTCAGCCAGTTCTGGGGAGAACCGCAGTTATGGCGGGCCGGGTGATGATATTCTGATTGGGGGTAGTGACGAGCGCTTATTTGGGGGTGCAGGTGATGATAACCTGTTTGCCACTGGTGGCGGTACTCTCATGAGTGGGGATGGGGGTGCGGATCAGTTCTGGGTTGCTACAGCTATTATTCCCAGCAGTCCAAACATCGTTGCGGACTTCGAGAGTGGTATAGATGTGATTGGTATTGGTGGTTTAGGTGTAACGTTTACTGACTTATCGATCACTCAGTCTGGAGATGATGCTGTTGTTAGCGCCTTAGGCAGTGACTTAGCCACTCTCCTAGATGTTGATGCCGATAGTTTGATGGCGGATGACTTTTTAGTCTCTTAATACCATCGGTTTAAGCTGACTTTGATATTACTGTTAACAGGGTGGAGGCGTTTTATCATGAACGTCTCTGCTATTGATTTGAGCGAGAAATATTATATAGCAGCACCCAATTAATTTAAGATATAATCATGCTCAACAAAAATCCCAGATGGCGATCGCAAAATCTTCTCAAAGTCAGATAGAGCAATGAATAACAGGAATCAATATTAGTGCGGTCGCATTGGATAGCTCTTAGACTTGATTGACTTGAGGGTTACAATTTGCTTTTATTTTTAAGCGCTCTAAAATCCAATTAAACTTATAAATTCCATCTTGAAAATGAGCAAGTTCTTCGGGGTTAGGAATAGCTTGATCGGGTAAACTCTGTTGAGGTTGATCGCTAAAACGATTAACAGTATTACGGAGTCGCGACGATAAAAACTTCGTAACAGCGCGATAAAATCGCAAAGCAAATAGAACATCTTGTTCTAATTTTTCGGATAGTTTGTGTTTAGGAATTGATAAAACTAAACAAGGAGTTATTGCTTTAACAGTAGCCGAAGGTAGCCGACTATCAATAAAAGACATTTCCCCTAATACATCTCCTTTACTAATGCGGCTAATTTCACGATCGCCCATTGCTTCTACAGAGACGCTCAGATTACCATCCAAAACGATATACAATGCATCAATCGGTTCGTTTTCCTGAATCAAAGTTCTCCCGCTTTCTATTTGTTCTTGAATCCCGTTATTAATCATCCAGTCAATATCTCGATGATTAAGTTCGCTCAATATCAAAAGTGCCTTGTTCATAACCGTTATCTACTTTGCCAAAATTTTACTACTTACATAAATTCAATATAACTTGAGTTAAATATTGAAAAATAAGATTAATCTTCTTAGTCTTTAATACAAACTAAGCATTAAATTTTTACGATATTCTTGAGTGAGAGAATGCTCCGGCCCTAATAACTCAAAAATCGTTAGCATGGCTTTTCTAGCACCATCATTTCTATATTCACGGTTCTGTTCAACAATCTTGAGCCATAATGGTAAAGCCTCAGAGTATTGTTCAATTAATGTTAGATGGCAGGCTTTAGCATAATCTCGCTCTAGTTGATTTCCGTCGTCGTTGTCGTCGGGTGATTGATTTGCTGAAGCTTTTAACTCAATTAACTGCTTTAAAGCCGTCGCTTTTGCGCCATATTTTCGGTCATATTCAGAGACCTGATTCAGCAGATCTTTCGCGACTTCTACTTGATTATTTTTAATCATAAAATGAGCCGCTTTAATAATCAGCGTAGGTTGATTGGGATATTGTTTTAAAAGTTGATCGAATAACGTTTTAGCCTGCTCAATTTCTCCAAGTTTTAGGCAAGTTTGGATTTCTTCTAATCCGATTTCAAGTCCTGATTTCAAGTTAAACTGACTGAGTAAGTCTCTAATTTTGTCTTCTGGTAACACCCCGACAAAGCCAGGTTTCACCTCTTGATTGACCACAACTCTAACATCTGGGACTCCTTCAACGTGATATTGATTCGCTAACTCTGGGTTTTGATCAATATCAACATAAGCCAATATAAAATCATATTCTGCCAGCAAGCTTTCCAGCATGGGTTTTAAGATTTGGCAAGGCCCACACCAAGTGGCAAAAAAGTCTATTAAAATTGGCTTTTCGTTAGACTTTTCAATGACTTCTGCATTAAAATTGCTGGGGTTAATCTCGATTGAGTATCCCATAATGAATTATTCTTTAGTGGCTAGTACGTCAATTGGGATTTAAATCACCCGAACTCAATTAAGTTTGGATTCAACAAATCAGGCAGCGAGGGAAATTCAGCGGACAAACACTGAGATCACAGACAAAGGGAAATATTTTTACAGCTAAGGTTTCTAGGTAAACCTTCTGTAAATACTTGCTCAGCAAGTTACATTCAATATGGGTAGGCTTTAGCTTTGTGTTGGGAATAAAGTTGATTAAAGGTTGGTTTCCCCTGACTAATTTAGTGTACCCTGAAACCAGTAGATTTTCATCTATTTTTGCTCTAAGTCGAAATTTTAATTTGTTGCTGACGATTTCGTTTTTCGTAATATTGCTGATGCTCCGCCGATGCTAAGTAATATTCAGAGGCTGGCTTCAGTTCTGTGACAATGTCTTTGTCATACTTTCCTGACATTTGCAGCATTTGTTTAGACTGACGTGCTGCTTTTTCCTGCTCACTACTATGGTAAAATATAACAGAGCGATATTGTTCCCCGCGATCTGCGCCTTGACGGTTCACAGAGGTAGGATCATGAATCTGCCAAAACAGTTCTAGCAATTGGGGGTAACGGATCACCTCAGGATTATATTCGATAGTCGCCACTTCAGCATGACCTGTAATGCGCGCACAAACGTCCAGGTAGCAGGGATTAGGAAAATGTCCCCCCATATATCCAACTGAAGTAGAAATAACTCCCTCCAGCCTTGCGAAAGCCGCCTCCACCCCCCAAAAACACCCAGCACCGAATGTAGCCTTTTCCATTATATGAAATCGTATATAGCACTCTACAAAGTAGTTTAAAGCATAATTGAACAAGAGTGATCGATTTATCCTTTAGTGTGATACCAATCACTAAACAGACCCAGATTTGATCACAGATTTATATTGAAGAGTATCACGGGTAATGACTTATTGATATCACGGAGGCTTGGAAAAAAGTTAGGCATAATATTCAACATAGATAATTTGTTGAAAGTTGTTATGTTGAAGAACTCTGCTAAATTCTCATCTGTGACCCACTCTTCTCTATCTCTAGAAGAATTGTTTGGGGAAGTTATGTTTTCTAGTCTGATCACTCGTAGCGACCAGCAACGGCTATTACAGGCATTGAAAAGTAAATCTCTGAGTGATGATGAAACCGCGATCATTCAAAGATTACTGTACAATATCCGCCGAGGATGGATTCGTTTAGTGGATGACTCCTCCCGCTTTACTCATTCATTTTAAGGGGTTGTTTGCTCAATGAGATTGTAAAAATTGCAGTACAATTTCTTGTAGTAGAGTCGGTAAATTTTCAAGATTAAATTGGGGAAGGTCTGTCGGATTGAAGTACAGTAATGCAATCAGGGATTTAGAACTTGAATGTAGTAATTGAAGAGATTGATTTGATTCAATTCCTAAAGTTTTCAACAACTGTTGCTCATCTGAACTCGCTTGGTGTTGCCAAAAACCACTATTTAAGAGAACTTTATAAGCTTGAGTTACAGAAGTTGAAGCAATAGAAGATAATTCTGTTTCAGAGAATTGAGAGATATACTGAGTCATAAGATAGCGTAATTGATACATTTCCTCAATCACCGCTTGATGCGTCGGATCAATTTCATAGAGATTTGCACAACCGATTAAGCGATTTATAAATGTCGGATTATTAAGATTAATAATATTGGGTTCTGTCTGGCGGTTTTTCAGAGACTGCTGAATTTTTTTTAGGATTTCTGGACTCTCAAAAACTCGTTGATAATCAGTAAATAGCCATTGTGGTAAACGAGATTTTGCCTCTCTTACTAACATTTTTCCGGGTACATAATATAGCATTGCTGCAATTAGATGATTTAAAGCGTCTGGCTGTTTTAATCCGATAGCATTGGGTGTTAATTGTTCGATAAATTCAGTTTCTACTTGAGTTAAAGGTTCTTGTTGAATTCCTCGACTCAATAGAATTTGATACCCTTTTCCCATATCACTATTATAATAATACTCTAAATGTTCAGTTGGAATTTTTAACCAATAATCTGCCATGGCTTTACGGAATTGACGTAAATTTTGAATGGCAGATTGATTAGAGTTATCTAAATCATAGTTATTGATATTCTGAACAATATCTGTTAGAAAATCCTGACGCTTTTGGGGAGTCTCTAAAGAAATATCTGAAAATAATTGTTCAGTATATGGATCTTGATGTAAAAGTCCTTTGAACAATTTTCCGATTTTATTTCCATAAGCTTGACTATTTAAAAAGGGAGGTAAAGCTTGCATCTTTTGCTGAATTTTTTGCTGTAAAGATTGCCGTAAACTCGGGTTAGTTGCCAGTTGAGTTGCCAGTTGAATATAATTGGCTTCCTGGTCAGTGATTAATTCAGGTAATTGTAGTTCTTTGAGTAATGCAGAGGCTTGGCGGAAACGCAACGTATTTCCTTCTAAAACAACAGTGGGTAACCCCATTTCTAGCGGATCAATTAGAGAGGTTGCACCGCCATAAGGATATGAATCTAAATAAATGTCAGAACACTTTAAACACGCTTTAATATCATTACGGCTTGGTAAAGCTTTGATCGTCACTAACCGATGAGTCGCCACCCCATTTTTTTCTAAAACAGACTGCATCTGATTAACAAAGGTTAAAATAGGATAGGTATTTGTCCAGTTCGGATTGAAAGGATATAAAACTAGAATAGAATTAGGAACATTTACTAATATTTTTGCCCAAGTTTCTTGAACTTCTGGGATAATTTTATAGAAGTTTGCACCCGAAATAAAAATAATTGTATCCTCATTTGCTCCCCAACTTTCTCGACTCGGAGAGACCGTTTGTTCAGCTTCTGCAATGGGATAGCGGAAACATAAACCCGAACCTTCAATATTAACAAGTTTCTCACTATATTGCGATTGCATTGTGTCTTGAGGTGCTGTTAAATTGCCAGCAATATAATAGTCAATCGATTTCATTCCGGTACTGACGGGAGAGGCAATTGAGGTCACTTGTACAGGTGCTAATTTATGCAAAGCAAGTAAAGTAGAATTCAAATTGACTGCGGTTAAATTAGAGGCGATAAATAGGATGTCTAGATGATCATCTCGAATCATTTGAACTTGACGTTCTAAGTTAGAGGGTAATGAGATAAAATGATCGGCGTGATTTTGACAATATTGTTCTACAGGATGATCGAAAGATTTTAAAGCATATAAAGTAATTTCAAATTCAGATCGATCTAGGTGTTCAAACACGGGTAAAGCTGCATAAGTTTCTGTTTGAGTCGTATAGTGATCTTTTAAAATTCCTAAGCGAATTTTCAGATGATTTGAGGAACGTTTTTGAAAGGTATAATCAAGCTGACAACCTCGCTGTTTTAGCGCCACTTCAATAATTTCTGCCCGTTTTTGATAAAAATCTAATAAATTTTCCGTTTGTGTAAAATAGATTGGAATAAAGTTGACGGTTTGAGTGAACCAAAGTGCAATATCTTGCCAGATAGAAGAATTAGATTGAGTCGTGACATTTTGATGGATATAGCTCATCCAATTGAAAAAATACTGATAATATTGATCAACTTCTCCGGGTTTTTTAAAACTACTGGGAGTAGCAAACATAAATTTGAGATAATCATTTGCAAACCATCGAGGAATCGGCGCACGTTGATAATGTAAGGGGAGTTGATCGGCGCGTTGATATAGTATGGCTGCTAATAAATAGTTTAGGGCTTGAGGCTCTTCCCATCCTTGAGCAATTTGAGTTTCAATATTCTGTATAAATTGTTGTTCTGTTTGAGTTAAAAACTCGGCTTTTATACCACTATTAATTAATGATTTATGTGCTTCCCCGATATCGCCTGAGTAAGTCTCAGATAACTGTTCTGAAGTGACATTTAACCAAAATTGAGCAATTTGTTGACGAACTTGACGCAACTTTGATAATGCTTCAGCATACTGTTGGGGTTGTTGTTGATATTGAGTAATCCAATCTTTGACTTTGGGTAATGTTTCTGCTAATGTTTCTTCTGTTGTGAGTAATAGTTGAGTTTGTTTTATTTTCTTTAAGAAACCATTTGTACACCAAGTTAAGTTATAGCCAAAAAAGTCACAGTAATTTTGATCAATTTCATAGTCTCCTTGATATTGTGATAAGAACTGTTTTAAAGCACGATGAGGACCACTATTATAAGTAGAATCTTGAGTTAAATCTGAAATAATGCCATCTTCAATAATAATATAATCTCCCAATTGTAGATAGGGATGAAAAAAGTTTAAAACAGCATGACTCGTTTCGTAAGTATGATCGGCATCTTCAATCACAAGTAGAGGTCGAGGTAATTGATTGATCCAATCAGATGATAGTATATTTTCTAATTTTCTACCGTTTCCTTCTATAAAAGTGACTCGTTCATGTTCAACCTCTTTGACTTGCACAATATCAATTGAAAAAATATGACTATTGAGGTTAAAGTTATTGATTAAATCTCCAAACCATACTGCACTTCCCCCATTTTTTGAGCCAATTTCAATGATTGTTTTTGGCTGTAAATTCCAAATTAATAAAGGATATAAAGCAAAATCAAAGGGATTTTTAATCATTGAAATTCCTCGATAGGAATAATAATGAGATCCTTTTTGAATAGACTGAAGAACCGATTGAGATAAGCTAGTATTCCAAGAACGTTGATCGGTTGGAATTTTTGGTATTTCTCGGGTTAAAGATTGAGATAACTGCTGGACTTGGGCTTGTGCAGATAAATGATTAGGATTTATTTCTAACTCTTTTTTTGCCGCTGCTAATGCTTCTTTATATCGTCCTAATGGAATTAAACATAAACAGTATAAATAATTAATTTCCGGTACTTTAGAATTAATAGAAATAACTTGATCGGCAATTTTTAAGGCTTCTAATGCCCGCCCTTGTTGAAGAGACTGAATGATCTTTTGCTTTGAATAATCGACGTTTGAAGTCATAGTGATTTTCTCCTGAGAGTGTTTATTTTCTAATAAATGACTAATAGTATATTCTGTTAAATATTCTGGCAGTTGCCAATGGACTCGAGGGTCAGGTTGATGTTGAATTGGATGTACATTTCCGCGCCACGCCACCCCCATAATTTGCATGGTTTGATAAATCATTGTATTCCAACCTTTTTGCTTAAAATAAGCTAATCCCTCAGCAACATCGGGGGAGGCTAAATCATGAAACAAAATAATGGCATCAACTGCTGCTAATTTTTCACAAATAATGGCATCTTGTAAAGGCGCTGGCGCATCATGATTCCCATCAATAAAAATTAACGACCATTTTTGTTGGGTTTTTGTTGCAACTTCTTCGACTTTTTGAGGACTATAACCTGGGATTAAATTAACATTTTGAATCACACTTGCTGCGGTCAGAGACTGTTGAATACTTTGATAAAATTCTATGCGGCTTAATAATGGGTCAATCACATCTAGTTTGACTCCTGCTGCTGCTAAATGGCAGGCTGACCATCCTAGCCAACAGCCAATTTCTAAGGCGGGTTTCCCCGCAAATTGACGCGCTGTATTGTAGAGAATATGCACTTCATCTCGACTCAGAAACCCTACAGTCGGTTGGCGTTTGTCAACATACCAGTTATGAGGAATTTCTCGCCGCAAATAAGGCCATGAATTTGTATGTTTATCGCCAATTGTTAAATTTGGAAAACAATGATCGAGTTGAATTACGGTTAGATTTGGAGAAATATAATCCCCTGCCGGAAGTAAGGCGTGTTGAATAACATTCAAGGTTTGATTCACCATACGTTTTTCTTGAAACAGTTGTTTTGCTCGTTGTTGACAAGCTTGACCAATGGATTTTCTTAACTCAGAATCAGTTGCCCATTGTTGTATGGTTTGGACTAATTTCGCCATCGCTTTTTGGGGATATTTTTTAGGGTTAGATAATAATTTTCCTGTATTGCCTAATTCTTCGGGAATGCCACTAACGGCTGATGCGATAACAGGTAATCCTTTTGCCATTGCTTCCATAATGGCTAAGGGCATTCCTTCTGCTTCTGAGGGTAAAATAAAGATATCGCTGGCATCTAACCAATCTGGAATATCCCACCGTTGTCCGATTAATTTAACCTGATTTTCAACGCCTAATTGTTTGATATGTTGTTTAAGTTTTTGTTCTAAAGTACCAATTCCTGCCCAAACAAAATAGAGGCGAGTAAAAATAGCTGTATTTTTAAGTTGTTGAATGGCTTCGAGTTGATATTGAAATCCTTTGACCGATGAAAGTTGGGCTGAAGTGAAGCAGACAATTCCATCTTCTGGAATATTATACGTCTGTCTTAAAGATTGACGGATAGAGTGTTGAGGCGGTTTAAAATATTGTGGAGGACGACCATAATAAATAATACTGCCGTGAGTGGGGGGAAGTTTAAATTGATCGTAAAGAAGTTGTAGATTTTCTTGAGAAACCGCAACGACAGCTTGAGATTGAGAATAAAAATAAGAGAGTTGATTTAAATAGTTGTTAAAGCGTTCAGCTAGATAAGGCGCAACAAAGTGATTAATAATAATATAAGAAACTTTGAAGTCAATTGCTACCTGTTTAGCGGCAAAATTAGAGACAGGACAAGAATCACTAAAGATGATTAAATCCGGTTTTGTCTGTAAAAATATCTGTTGAGCATCTGTAGGATTGGTTAATGTACGGTGAAAATTGGTAACGGTATCAAACTCTAACCAAATATGTTGAATACCTAGTTTTTTTTGTTCTGTAATAATTGGGTTTTGCTTATGGGTTTGAACACAGGTGACTTGATAACCTTGTTGAACTAAAGCAGATAAAATAGAATGGTTATATTGAGCAACTCCTCCTAATTGTGGATCGTCTGTATATAAAAGAATATGTTTGTTTATACCCGTCAGTTTTTGTGGAGATTTTGACGGCAATGCTCGACCACTAAATAAAGTTTTTTCTGTAAAATTATCAGCTTCAATTTGGCGATTTATTTGATCCGGATGCTGAAGCGGAAACAATATTTCTTCAGTGGGTAAGTTAGCAATAAAATCAATAGTTTGAGTATGGGTGGCTTCCTTGCCGAAACCAATATTAGAAACTAAATTCACTTCAGGTAGTATTGTTAATCCTTGATGTAACCAACAAGCAAACGTCCAGGCATATCCCCAAGAATTAAAACCTTCATAGTTAGCTTGAAAGCAATTTGACCAGTATTGAATGGCTTTAGGCGTTGATAAAACTTGGGAGAGTAATTGATTTTGTTTTGCATCAGGCCATTGCTGCATTGTATTATCATAATGCTGCCAAGCACGTCGCCAAGTTGCCCAACCCCAAAGATGATTATAATAAGAAAAATAATAGCTATTTTCAGTTCGTTTTTGACTAAGTTGAAAGTTATTGCCTGAGATGACAAAAATATTTTTAGTATGACGATATCGCTCGAGGAGTTGTTCACAAAATCGGAAAAAGCTAAGATCGGGTAAACAGTCGTCTTCTAAAATAATTGCTTCTTCTACCTGTTGAAATACCCAATCTAATCCACTTGAGACTCGCTGGCGACAACCTAAATTTGTTTCAGAGTAGTTTTTAAAAACTTCACACTCCCAGTCAATTTGATTAATGATCTCTCGTGTCGCAGCAGATTTACTAATATCTTCGGGATGATCATAACGTGCGCCATCGGCAATTACAAAGAGTTTTGGGGGTTGAAGTTGCCGAATCACTTCAAACACTTGCTGAGTGGTTTGAGGACGATTAAAAATAAGAAAGACAACAGGTGTATTCAATTGCCACTGAGTCATGATAGGGAGTTAAAGGATTGAGGGAATTGCAGAGCCATCGCTTTGCGGTAATAATTGATCGCGGCTTCGGGCTGTTCTTGCTGATCTAATATACCACCAATATTTGCATAAGTTTCAGGGTCTTGGGGTCGTAGTTCAATCACTTTCTGATAAGCACGAATTGCCGCTTCTAAGTTACCTTGGTGCTGTAATATTTTAGCTAATCGCTGATAAGCCTCAACTGAATCTGGTTGCTTTTTAATCATTTCGTAGCAAGCTGAAATTGAGATAGGTAACGGCTTTTCAAAGTGATCAACTTTAGCATCTCGGAAAATAACTTCACTATTCCAGGGGTCAAATGGAATCAGTTTTTTAGAGGGTAAATGAGGTCGAAAGAAAAACTTACATTTTTCATTTAATAGGCTAGCAGTAAACGAAAAAGAACTATTAGAAATTGCCATAATGTTGCAATGACTTAAAAGATAAAAATCAGGATAAAAACGGGCTTGCGGTAAGTCAGCGCCTAAATCTTGAGCTGTTAGGGGTTGATATTCAGAAAAATCGTGAACCACTTTGGCGGGTTCGTCGCTAGCAATGAAAAGAACCGGATTATCGAGTGTTTCCCACAATCCTTTTAGCCACTCTTTATACCAGCTATTGGGAGCAACAAAAAAGTGTTCATAACCATAATCTCCTCGCCGCAAATGTAATCCAACAATTGTTTTTCCTTCTGCTTGTAAACGCTGCAATGCGGGTGCTAGTTTTTGTTTGATTTCACGAGTGGGTTTGAATAATGAACGGAAATATTTTCTATGGGGTTTATAGTATTGGGTGTGATATTGAAAATATCCCCATAAATCTCTGTTTTTAAGCGGAGAATTTAACTGCAGAATTTTCGCTTCTGATAAGATATTTGTTTCTTCTTTAAACTCGGGATATTGTTGAGTGATTCTGGAGTCTTGATGTCCGAATAAGGCTTGTCCAATCCACTGAGGTGTTTCTAGTTTTAAATCATGTTCTTGAGCATAAATTTTGAGAAAAGCATATTGAAAAACTTGATTGGCAAACCGTCCATTTTTCCCGAGGGAAGACATGGTAATCACTGGTTTTTTAATATAAAATGCATCTCCCCAAGAGGGATGATAAGGACTGGTTGTTGCTACTCTCTCAAATCCGTGCTGATTGAGAAAATCGTCTAATTGATCAATTAAGACACAGCCTTCATACAGTTCTTCATAATTGACTTCGGTATTAATTGCCTCAACATGCTTTAACCAATTTTGTGCGCCTTTTAAGGCTAAAAGTTCTGCTCCTTGAATATCAATATTCAGCAAATTGAAGTTTTGAGGATTTAGTTTTAATTCTTGCAATAGACTATCAATATTTCTGGCGGGAACTGATATTTGTTCGGTTTCTTGAATCTGAGGATAATACTGACTGACTTGCTTTAAAGGCAAAATAGAACTACTTTGTTCTAAAGAGGTGATATGCAGAGTTGCTGTACCGTTGTAATCACTAATTGCACAGTTAACTGCTATTACGTTTTTTTCCTGTTCTACAGCTCGAGCTAACCGTTTAAAGACGATGGGATTTGCTTCAATTAATAAAGTTTTCTGAAGCTCTAATTGTTGATAAAGTTGAAGATCTTGTCCTTCATAAGCACCAACATGAATCACTCCTTTCGGCTGAATTGAATGTTGTTTAAAGAGTTGGGGTAAATCCAACATCTGAGGCAATTCATTAAATATATTTGCTTTTAAACGTTGATTAACAGCCAGAAAGTTACTGTATTCAAAATCTTCAGAACTGGGAATAAATCGAGGAATATACTCTAATCGATTAGGATGAATTTTGAAAATTAAGTATTTAAAATTCGATAAAAAATGAAAGACCTGCTTTAATGTAATTTGAGCATCTTTATAAGTTCCTCCATACTCAAATTGAAGATAGTCAATTTTCCCCCGTTTTAATAAATCAGTCGCCCCTTGCAAAACATTAAATTCACTCCCTTCAACATCAATTTTTAGAAAGTGAATTCTATTAATAGAATGCCGCTGACAATATAGATCTAATGTCGTTTGTAAAACGGGAATAATTTGAGGAGAGGATAGCTTGTGCTGGGCTTCAATATCTGAGCGACGATAAAATGTACTCCATCTGGGCCGATCTGGATAAAAACAGAATTTTTGTAAGGATTCTTGATGGGATAAAGCAATATTATTGAAAGACATATTACCCGCCTGCATCCGATAGGCACAGTTTTTTAAAAGCTGTTGATAGGTGGGTGATACAGGTTCAAATAAATGAAGTTTCGCAGTGGGACAATGCTTTAAAACCGCTTGACTCCATGCACCAATATTTGCCCCGACATCAAAAACAACCTGATGGGAATCAATGCATTTTTGAATCACTTTAAACTCACCCGACTCGATTAATTTTTTATCAGAATAAGTAATCGATAATTCAGGCGGTTCATAAAATTCTCGGCAAATTTCTTGTATCCTAAATTTAGAGAATTTACAGTCACGAAAACTAATAATATTGCCATAAATCGCTTGAGGGTGTAATATATTGTCAAGCTGTAATGTTGGGTATCTTATGTCGAATAATACTTCTGTGGTATTTGCCGCTGAATCTACCCCAATGCTAAACCCATAACCGCACTGCTGTAATACCTTCAAACAGGCGTGGGTTTTGGATAAAAATTCCTCAGACCACCCTTTCTGACCGCTATCACGACTATCTCCACCCCCATACTCAAACATCACCACCTGAGGCAGTAAAGATTCTGGTAAGCTCATGAACTGCTTGAGAATGGTTAGCTCAACTCCTTCAACATCTAACTTTATACAGGTAATTTTTTCGGCTTGTACCTGAGACAATAGGGTAGGTAACCTCAGCGATCGCACAGTCTGAGTCATAGTCGAAGCCCCCCACCAGTGAGCCACTAACGACGATAAATTGACATCAACTGCCCCTTGATAAGTCCCCAAATGCAGGGTTTGAGTCCCATCGACATCAGAAAGACAACTTTCTACCCACTCAATACCATGAGACTGACACATAGCCCGGATAGCAGGAAGCGGCAGCGGCTCAACTGCAACGGTTTTAAATCCTAACTGAGCAAATAATTCACAGTAAAATGCAAAAGTACCCACACCCACATCAATACACATCCCCTGACGGTGAGGATCAACAGTGGGTAGAATTTGGGCCAGTAACGCTTGACAGCAGTCTTCTACCTTCATAAATCTTAAAGAAGTCCCTTGCCCCTATGTTCTCATATAATAGAGCATTGGTTGTTGAAGTCTGAAGTAACAACTCAGAAGTTAGAAGTGGGGGATAAAAATCAAGGAGTTATAAATGATGAATTAGGCAGTCTTGCAAATAGGCACTATGGGCCATCTTGGGTAGAAACTTTTGACTCTAACCATAAACCCCACTCATAACTCAATTACAGACGTTACATGTAACCTCACGACAGACTCATAACTCAGTTCTTAACTTCTGAGTGCCTAAAAAAACCAATGGCCCATAAATATCCCACAGCTTTGGTTCAAATTACGTTAAGATTAGTAAACAAAATAAAAATATTACAGTCTCAACAGACTGACCAAGAATCTTAGGAGGATAGATCACGCAGTGAATAAACGCTGGAGAAATGCCGGTTTATATGCGTTGCTCGCCATTGTTGTAATTGCATTGGCAACTGCATTCTTTGATAAACAACCCCAAACCCGAGAAACCTGGAAATATAGTACCTTTATTCAGGAAGTCGAGGGCAACCGAGTTGAACGGGTTAATCTGAGTGCAGACCGCACCAGAGCCTTAGTCACCGCTCAAGACGGGGAAAAAGTATTAGTTAACTTACCCAATGATCCAGATTTAATCAATATTCTGAGTCAGAATAGCGTCGATATTTCCGTTTTACCCCAAAGCGATGACGGCTTCTGGTTTAAAGCCCTCAGTAGCTTATTTTTCCCAATTTTATTGTTAGTGGGTTTATTTTTCCTGTTGCGTCGCGCCCAAGGTGGGCCAGGAAACCAAGCCATGAACTTCGGTAAATCAAAAGCCCGAGTTCAGATGGAACCCCAAACCCAAGTCACTTTCGGGGATGTAGCGGGAATTGAACAAGCTAAACTCGAACTGAGTGAAGTGGTAGACTTCCTCAAAAATGCCGACCGCTTTACCGCAATTGGGGCAAAAATTCCCAAAGGTGTCCTACTTGTTGGGCCTCCGGGAACAGGTAAAACCTTACTCGCCAAAGCCGTTGCAGGAGAAGCTGGAGTTCCTTTCTTTAGCATCTCCGGTTCAGAATTTGTAGAAATGTTCGTTGGTGTGGGGGCTTCCCGCGTCCGTGACTTATTTGAACAAGCCAAAGCCAACGCCCCTTGTATCGTCTTTATTGATGAAATTGACGCAGTGGGTCGTCAACGGGGTGCAGGCCTCGGTGGTGGTAATGATGAACGGGAACAAACCCTCAACCAGTTACTGACTGAAATGGATGGGTTTGAAGGCAATACCGGAATTATCATCATCGCCGCGACCAACCGTCCTGATGTATTGGATGCAGCCTTAATGCGTCCCGGTCGGTTTGACCGTCAAGTGGTGGTAGACCGTCCTGACTATTCGGGTCGATCTGAAATTCTCAATGTTCATGCCCGAGGTAAAACTTTATCTGCGGATGTGGACTTAGATAAAATTGCCCGTCGGACTCCTGGGTTTACTGGGGCTGATTTATCTAACTTATTAAATGAAGCTGCAATTCTCGCCGCCCGTCGCAGCCTCACCGAAATTTCGATGGATGAGGTGAATGATGCCATTGACCGCGTCCTGGCTGGGCCTGAGAAGAAAGACCGGGTGATGAGCGAGAAACGCAAAACATTAGTGGCTTATCATGAAGCAGGTCATGCTTTAGTCGGGGCTTTAATGCCAGATTATGACCCAGTGCAAAAAATCAGTATTATTCCTCGGGGTCGTGCCGGAGGGTTAACCTGGTTTATGCCCAGTGAAGATCGGATGGACTCCGGTTTGTATAGTCGGTCTTATCTACAAAACCAAATGGCAGTTGCCCTTGGTGGTCGTATCGCTGAAGAAATCGTCTTCGGGGAAGAAGAAGTCACTACAGGCGCTTCCAATGACTTACAGCAAGTCACACGGGTTGCCCGTCAGATGATTACTCGTTACGGCATGAGTGACAACCTCGGGCCTGTGGCGTTGGGTCGTCAACAGGGAAATGTGTTCCTCGGTCGCGATATTATGTCCGAACGGGATTTCTCTGAAGAAACAGCAGCGACTATTGATAGCGAAGTGCGTGAGTTAGTCGAAGAGGCTTATCAACGGGCAAAACAAGTCCTGACGGAAAACCGTCACGTTTTGAATCAATTAGCTGATGTTTTGATTGAAAAAGAAACAGTAGACTCCGAAGAGTTACAAGACTTGTTGGCGAACAATGATGTGAAAATGGCGGCCATTGCATAACGTGCCTTCTGGCAGATCGCCTCATTTCACACTCACTTAAGTTAAATTGAGCAAAACGGAGCTATCTGGGTATTGGTCCAGGTAGTTCTTTTTTATAGCCTTAAAGTCTAGCAAAAAAGCCCAAATTACTGATTTTCTTTATACTTAGTTGGGTATTGATGACATGGCAGGCGGTAAACTATAGAAAGATTTCATATTCCGGGAATGGTAGGATAATAATTACTGTACGGTATCGTACAATTTGAGTGATTTTCTTTAAAATCATGGTGTGAAGGATCAATCTCGATTAACAGTCAGATTTATTAAAAAACTTCTCGCAATCAAGCAAAAATTGTTGATGCTCTTTCAACAGTTGGTTATGTATTGATGAGATAGCGAATACTGAGCTACAGGAATATTTAATCTTCCGGGGGTTGGCAACAACATTTAAAAGCGCGGCAATTATTTCTGTAGTCCACTACACAATTTAATTTTTTTTCTTTAAAAATTAAGTCTCGAAGTTGAATCTAGATTCATCGGTCAGACTGATTAAAAAAACTTCTCGAAGCTTCCCCTAGATCTATTGTATCTAAGCATCAAGACATCGGTGGGACGAAGTAGAGGGATATTAATTGACTCTAGCATCGTAAACATCGACTTATTCCATCAAACTCCTATGCAGCAACAACAGTCGAATTCTTTTTCTCATCCCTCGAATGCTCATCAAATCAATTCTGTAACCTCTATCTCAAATCCCTATCGCTTGTTAATCGAACAAATGCCTGTTGCGGTTGCAATGGTGGACAAGCAAATGAATTATATTGCCGTCTCTCAACAATGGCAAGAAACCTTTGATTTAGTAGAAAATTGGCTGGGTTTTCATCATCACGATTTATTCCTGAGTTTCCCTCAAACATGGCTGTACAAAGCGCAATGTTGCTTAGCCGGAAACTTAGACCAATGGGAACAAAGCTGCTATATTTCTTTGCAGAATCGTTACAGGCAAGCCCACGCTACGCGACCCGTGCAGTGGATGCAGTGGAAAGTGCAATCTTGGCGCAATGAAGCAGGTGAAATTGGCGGTTTAATTTTAATTGTTCAGAATGCCTCTACGGCTGAAATTATTATTCCCGATCTGTCTATGGTACAGACCTCGGAAGCGGTATTATGGATGACATCAGAGGGCTATATTTGTTATGCCAATGAAGCAGCTTGTCATAGTTTAGGTTACGATCAATTTGAACTGTTGCAACTCAAAATTGATCAAATTGACCCCGATATGGTGCCCGTGATTTGGCAAGAACATTGTCAACAACTTCAGCAGTCCAATCATTTAGCCTTTACTGCTCATCATCAAACCCAAACTCAGCAATTATTTCCTGTTTCTATCCATGCTCATTATTTAGCCGTTAATTCTCCTGAACCGATTATTGCTTGGTGGATAGATAATGCAACTGATAAAAAAGTAGCCAAAACTGCAATTATTGGCTATCAGGATCAACTCAAAGCGGTACTCAATGCAATCCCTGGTTTGGTCTCTTGGATCGGTTCAGATTTAACATATCTGGGAGTCAATCAACATTTAGCGGATGCTTATAATCTACCTGTTGAAGCTTTTACAGATCAACCTATCGGGTTTTTAGATCATAGCGCCGAATTTAATCAATTTGTTGATGAATTTTTTAGTAATGACAAGTGGGTAGATTCTCGTGAAATTACAAATTATGTCAATCAAAAATCACGCATTTATTTAATTCAGGCTCAAAAATATCAACGAGGCGCAGCAGCAGTGTTTGTGGGGCTAGATATTACCGAACGCATCCAAATAGAAGTGGCATTAAAAAATACTCTACAGCAAGAAAATGATCGCAAAGAGACATTAAAAGCCCATTTAAATCAATCCTCTCAAACTCAACTCCAGCAGATTCAAACCCATACAAAATCATTCTTAGATCAAGTCGTAGCTGGAGTGGCTCATGAAATTAATAATCCGATTAGCTTTATTTATGGCAATCTGTTTCATGTCAGGAATTACTTCAAAGATTTCATTGAATTAATCGAATTATATCAGCACTATTACCCGAATCCTCCGGCAATAATTGTTGATAAACTCGAAGAAATAGAGTTTGATTTTTTACAAGAAGATTCATCTCAACTATTAGAATCAATGGCAACCGGGGCGGAACGAGTTCGGCAGGTGGTGCAAGCCTTGTCTCATTTTAGTCATTTAGATAAAGAAGAGCAAGGAACAGCCGATCTAGAGCAGAGTTTAAATAGTACAATATTAATCTTAAAGAATCGTCTATTAGCAAAAGGAAAATCGAAGGGAATTCAGTTAGTTAAACAATATAGTAATTTACCTCATATTGAGTGCTACCCAAGAAAGTTAAATCAAGTCTTTTTTAATTTAATCACAGATGTACTAAATCGTTTAGAAGCAGAAATTAACCAAGGGACAATGACTCAAACTCCCACGCTAACGATTAAAACTGAGGTGCAGGATATCGATGCAGTAAGAATTTCTATTTCAGGCAATACAACCACTTTAACTAAGGCAGCCTGTCAACAATCGTTTGACTATTCAGTTAATTTTTCTCCTAATTGTAGAGACTGTAAACAAATTGGATTATTAATCGCTCATCAGTTAGTGGTCGAAGAACAACAGGGTCGGTTAGAATGTGTTTGTCAACCCGGTCAAGGTACTACTTTTCAAATTACTATTCCCCGTAAAATTTCTCCTTTCTCCAAACATCATTTTCTATTTTAATTCATCATTCATCATTCATCATTCATCATTCATCATTCCTACTGAGTTTCTAAAGAACAAGACACATGATTCTGTGCAACAACAGTACAGTCTCGTCCTTGGGCTTTGGCTTGATAAAGCGCTTCATCAGCCACCTCAATCACCTGTTCTCCAACGAGTCCGTGACTGGGAAAACAAGCCACACCAATAGAGACAGAAATAGATTGTAGCACCTGACTATTATAAATTACACTGAGGCGTTTCACTCGTTGACGAATTTCTTCTGCACGTTTTTGACAAGTCAGAATGTCGGTTTCAGGTAAAATCATGATTAATTCCTCGCCACCATAACGACAAGCAATGTCATATTCTCGTAAACTTTGTCGTAATAATGCGCCGAGTTCTTTTAAAACTGTGTCCCCTGCTGCATGACCATAAGTATCATTAAATTGCTTAAAATGGTCAATATCAATCATCATAATTCCCAGGGAATGCTGTTGACGCAAGGCGCGATAAGTTTCTCGGGAGAGATATTCTTCTAAATAGCGGCGGTTGTAAAGTCCGGTAAGAGAATCTCGAATACTTTGACCTTTTAATGTTTCTCTGAGTTTTAAATTAGCCAGTACTAGCCCAAACTGTTTCGCCACAGTCACAGCTAACTGGCGTTTACCTTTAGTAATTTCTGTTTTCTCCTTAAAATAAAATGAAATAGAACCAATTGCCTCCCCCTGAGAATTCATCGGAATACAAAGAGTTGTCGTCGGTGTCGGAAAAGGCAAATGTTCACAGGTTAATCCTCGAATGGTATCACTCACAAAATGAACTTCCCCTCGACGCAGTGCAATACATTCATGGAAGGCAAAAACATCTTTACTGAGTTTAGAATCTCCCCAGGCTGTCAGAGATTCTACTAATGTTTTGGATTCATTAATTCGATGAATCACCCCTGAAGTTTTCGGGAAAAGTTGCTGAATAAATTTAAGCGCGACTGTACAAGCCTCTTCAACAGTAAAACAAGCTTGTAATAAATCAATCATATTATTTAATAAAGTAATTTCATGGTTTTGATTCCGTAATACTTTCACCCATTCTTTGAGCTTACTATTGGCTTTTTGAGACGCTTTTTGAGCAATTTCTCGTTCTTTCACTTCCAGAGCAATGGTTTTATTCATTTTAATCAGAGCTGTTTCTGATCTTTTTCGTTCAGTCATGTCTCGAATAGACGCGAGATAAGCATCTTTACCTTCCCAGGTAATTGTTCCGATTCTCATTTCTGCAATTCCCGGTTCAACTTTTAGCTTAGAAGAAGGGCGAAGAATATTAATTTCTGTACTTTCTCCCACTTCTAAAGGAAAGTCAAAATATTTACCTTTTAATTCTTCTTCAGTCCGACCAAAAAATAATGCTGCGGCGGGATTAATAAATTGGATAACTTGATCCAAATCAACAATGATAATCCCATCTGCATTCATGGTTGTCATCATTTTCATAGCTAACTTTTGAGCTTGAAATTGCTGTTGTGTTCGCTTTCTTTCCGTTATATTTTCAAATAAAACACCCACCGATTGATTTAACAACGGAAATACTTTTACCGCATATAAATTACTAGAATTTAAATTATCTATATATTCAATTTCCCCTAAATCTCGCTTTTGACCGGAGCGAATCACTTCAGCATAAATTTCGGGAATATCAGTTTTTAATAGATGGGGAAAACATTCACTAATTCGTTTGCCAATGACTTCATATTCTTGATAACCCGTGAGTTGAGTAATGGCAGGATTTGTCGCTTTTAGACGAAAAGTTGTGATATCGTTTGGATCTTCTAGCTGCCAAACGTGTAAACCAACCTGCATATTTTTGACAATATCAGCATAGATTTTATTTTCTTGTAACTTAATTTCTAGCTTTTGATTGACCGTTCGGAGTTCAGCTTGAGCACGCTGACGTTGATTTAATTCAAGTTGTAATTTTTGATAAAGTTCTGCTTGTTGAATTGCAATTGCCATTTGAACAGAAAGTTGTTGTAATAGCTCAATTTCTGAATGCTGCCATTCTCTAACACTGCAATGGTGAGCAATTAATAAACCCCATAGGTTATCACCTTGTAAGATAGGCGTAACAATGAAACTCTTGACACCAAATCTATCTAATAAATCTGTATAACAAGTTTTCAAGTTTGGGTCATGATGAACATCAGCCACTGCTCGAACTCGACCATTCTTATAAGCCTCAGCAAGAGATCCTTTTAAACAAGGGTCATAAAGCACTTCATGAATAATAGAATGAGTTGGAGAACTGACTGATTCTACACTCACATATCCGCTACCGTCCGATTGAAACTGATAAATAATAACCCGGTCTACATTCAATACATCTCGCACCACAGCAACGGCTGTATTCAAAATATAATCTAGTTCTAAAGATTGACGAATTTTCAGCGCAATCTCTGCTAAAAGATTAGGAATACGCTTGTCTGAATAAGATTCTAAAGAATTCTTTTTTTCTATTTGCATTGCGCTTTAAATTGATTTAATAACCGAGATTGCTGAGCTTGATTTAATCAAGATAACAATGAATCACTCTTCTTGGCTTATTGCTATAAGTCAAATTTGATAATCTAGAAACTGACTCTGCCTCAGTTACTCAAAGTAACGATTATATATTGAGTAAATTTGACCAAAAAATAAATTTTGATCGGGCTTAAATCAATCATACCAAATTCTTTCTTTAATTTAGATTAAAATTAATACCGCTTCTGGTATATCTGAATCAAAAATGCTATATAATCATATATGATTATTTTTTGATCTGTCTCATAATAATACATCTATTGCGACTTATGATTGAGATCTCAGCGGAGAATTTTGACTCAGTTTTTATTAGCCAGAGACTCGTCGAGTGATGTATCGTATCAGAGAAGACAATTGCTCAAATATGGCGCGATCGCACCAAACTCATAGAGATATTGCCAAGCAATCATCCATCGCCCGTCATGTTTGATCTTGAAGATAAAGAAGATACATTCATTGCAAAGCGCTAGTTATACTGATTGTATAATTCTTCACTTTTGTTGAACTATTACCCGATGACTTACTGTCTTGATCTGATCGCAAACTGTGGTTTGGTAATGGCGGCTGATTCATCTAAAGCTGTTTGAGTTTTCTCATCCTGGAAAACGAGTTATTTTGCTGTGTACAGCGGGTCACTCATCTGTTACTCAAAATGGGATTACAGAAATAGACAAATATTTTAAAGCCAAACAGCAAGCCCACCTCTATACTCTGCCATCAATGTATAAAGTGACTCTGAAGATATTTTAATTGACTCAATAAAATCAGTTACTATCTCAGCCATTATTTTTGTTAAGCTGTGAAAAATTACAGAGACTTGTGCTGATATTTTGATCGCCATTGACTGATTAAATGCTCTGATTGATAAGGTAAAACAATCTCAAATTCTGTCCCGGTTTCCGGCCGCGATCGCACTGAAATTGTGCCGCCGTGTTGTTGAATAATTGAATAACTCACAAATAACCCCAAACCTGTTCCTTTGCCTACGGGTTTTGTGGTAAAAAATGGATCAAAAATCCGCTCTTGAATTTCCACCGGAATCACACTATTTGTATTGACGATAGTAATGCGTAATTGTTCCCCTTCTAATACTTCAGTTGAAATCTGAATTTCCGGATTTTCAG
>JBARZE010000046.1:0-75655 GCA_049649525.1 Microcoleaceae cyanobacterium | reverse complement strand
ATTTTGCCTCCGGAGACACTATGATAAAAGTGGGTAAAAACGGCAGACAAGGCACAGCCACCCTCGACTTTAATGGCACTCCCGGTACTTATGAATTAACGGTTGCTTACTTTGATGAAACTGATGGCAACTCCACAATGGAAGTTGAAGTTGATGGCAATTCAATTGATAGTTGGCGTTTTGATCTCAATTTAGGTGGGAAAAGTGCAGAAGCTGATAATCTCGTCGAACGGACTCTGACTCAATCATTAACACTTGATTCTAATAGTAACGTGGTTCTTAAAGGATTGAGAAATGTTGGAGAACTTGCCCGAGTCGATTATATTGAGTTAAAGCCTGTCGGAAATAATAATAATACCAATAATAATAACAATAACAATAACAATAACAATACCAATACGAGTCCCCAAGCTGGCAATGATAGCTACAGCGTTTTAGAAAATAATACCCTCAATATCAATACTGCTAACGGGGTTTTGAGTAATGATAGTGATGCAGATGGCGATAATTTAACAGTTAGTAATTTTGACAATAATTCCACATCGGGCGGAAACGTTAGTCTCAATAATAACGGCAGTTTCAGTTATACCCCAGCGACTAATTTTACCGGGACAGATAGCTTTAATTACACCGTTTCCGATGGTAACGGGGGTACAGATACAGCCACGGTTACAGTTGCAGTCACAGCAGATAATAATAATATAGATAATACTGCTCCAACTGCCGATTTAACGGTTACTAATGTCACAGCAGCCGGAGGCGGTTTTCATACCTTTAACGTCACTTATACTGATGATGAAGCCGTTGATATTACCACCTTCGATGCCAGTGATATTTTCGTCACGACACCCGATGGCTTTGATGCAGAAGCAACATTTCTCGGGGCAAATAGTAACAACAATACTGCATCCGTCACCGCCTCTTATCAAGTCGATGCCCCAGGCAACAGTTGGGATGATGCCGATAACGGCACTTATACCGTGGTGTTACGAGATGATGAAGTTAGCGATACGAGTAATAACTTTGTTGCGGGAGACACCCTGGGTAGTTTCCAAGTCGATGTCCCTGAACTGGTTGCCGATACCACAGCCCCGACAACCGCTTTAGCCGCCAGCGATATTATCAATGGTGGGGGGAGTGATTATCAATTTAACGTCACTTACACCGACGATACAGCCGTTGATGACGGTACCATTGATGACTCTGATGTACGTGTTACTGGTCCCGGTGGATTTAGCCAAACTGCTACACTCGTCAATACGGTCACAAATAATCAAGGGGCTGTCATTACAGCAACCTATGAAATTGATGCGGCTGGCGGCAGTTGGGATGATGCCGATAACGGAAATTACACGATCTCCCTGCAAGATAATCAGGTGAGTGATACCAGCAACAACTTTATTTCTGGGTCTAATTTAGGTAGCTTTGCCGTCAATATCTCTAACGCAGATGATACTGTTGGACAATATGATATTTTTGAGCAATCTTTTAGTGATGCGGGTAACTACAGTAATCCTTACCGACAAGTAGACGCAACCGCCACCTTTACTGGGCCTAATAACCAAACGGCTGATATTCCTTTATTCTGGGACGGCGGAGATACCTGGAAATTCCGCTTTTCTCCAGAAGTCAAAGGTCAATGGAGTTGGACAATTGACTCAAACGACGCGGGACTTGATGGTGAGTCGGGGTCATTTGAGGTCGTTAATTCCAATAACAAAGGCGGCATTGAAGCTAAACCTGATTCTCCTTACTATTTCCAATATGAAGATGGTACACCTTTCTACTTCTTTGGCGATACCAACTGGCGACTCGGTCGAACCGTACCCGAAGAAAATCTCAACCGTGACACCGTTTTAGACTATCTCGATACCCGCGCCAGCCAAGGGTTTAACTATATTCATGCCGACTTTGGCGAAGACCCCAACGAAGGCGGGAATTTATGGGAAGGCACAAAAGGCCGCGACCTTAACCCCGGTTACTTCCAAGAACTTGACCGCCGGATTGAGTATATGAATGACTTGGGAATTACCACAGGTTATATGCTGGAATGGGCGCAAGGGTGGAGGAATGACTTTAGTTCTCAAGCCGACCGTCTGCAGTATGCTGAGTATGTTACGGCTCGTTATAGCGCCCACAACGTCGTCTTCATTGTCTCTGGGGAATATAACGAAACCCTAAATGCCAGTAATTACCGTGAAATTGGTCAGCATATTGATGCCACAGACCCTCACGACCGGATGATTACGATTCACGCAACTCGATCCTCGAGGGAGTTCGGAGACGAGTCCTGGACAGATTTAGGGGATTATATGCAAATGTATACCGGTTTGCATAAACAGGCACTGATATCACGAGATGAAAACAAACCGGTTGTTAATTCTGAATATGCCTACTATCTGCGAGATTCTAACGGAGATGGCCAAGTTGATAAACCCAATAGTGAGACATTAGAGGATATTCGTCATGCTAGTTACGATATCGTCATGGCTGGTACTCATTTGGTGACAGGTTGGGGTACCACTTATTTTGGCGGTCGCCGTGACCCCGGTCCATTCAACCCCAATGATCCCCGTAATGATGATTGGGAAGAAGATGTTCAACACATTAAAACCCTGTTTACAGACCGGGAATGGTGGGAACTTGAACCTCACGATGAATTGATTGGCGGCCCTGGTACAGAATATTTATTGGCTGATATCGGAGAGGAGTATGTCGCTTATGTACGGGGTAATAGCGGTACCTATTCTATTGACTTAGATACAAACCAAACTCACACTTACGATATCCAACGCTTTGATCCGCGTGAAGGAACTTACACTAATGTCGGAACTTATACGGGTAACGATACGGTGACGTTCTCTCCCCCAGATAGCCAAGATTGGGTATACATTCTCAGTCGTTAATCATTCTGATTCATTCCTCTTAACCATAACGATAATAGTGGCTTTTAAGATTAACTTTATGTCCTAAAAGTCACTATGATCTATAACTTCTGTGATTCTCAAATATCTGACCCACTCAATTTCATGTTGGTGTTTAACTGCTTTTTTGCCTCCACCTCAATGAAATCACAGTTCTTGAAAAAAAAGCTTGCAAAAATGAAATCTAATCTGCTATAATAGTAAAGCCTGAAAAATGAGCCGGGATAGCTCAGTTGGTAGAGCAGAGGACTGAAAATCCTCGTGTCGGCGGTTCAAGCCCGCCTCCTGGCATACCCACAAATTACTGTTAGTTGTCACCAGCGACTCATGGTAATTTTTTTAATTTCAACTACAACAAGATCGCTGATTAAGGTTAGTGATTCCTATCGTACAATTTGAGACATATAATCTGCCCAAAGCCTCGCTGCATCAGCGCTACTGCCATTGGTCGGACTATTGTCATCATTGCCTAACCACACCCCTGTGGCTAAGTATTGATTCGGAATGTAACCAATAAACCACAAATCCACATTATCATTGGTTGTTCCCGTTTTTCCCGCTTCTCCTAACCCAAGGAAAGCACTTCGACCGGTGCCATTGCGAATCACACCTTGTAAAAGCTGGGTCATGGTTTGAGAGACTAACGGAGGCAATAGCTGAGGAGGATTGGGATTTTCCCTATCATAAGAATAAATCACCCGACAGGTTTCACGATTATTGGGATCTGTACAATCACTACTATCCAAAATCCGGCGAATCGCATGGGGACGATATAACACACCATTATTAGCGATTATAGCAAACGATCCCGTCATTTCTAAAAGCGTTACCTCGCTTTGACCCAGTATCAAACCCGGCACCGGATCGAGTTGAGATTGAATGCCTAAACGGTTTGCCATTCGCACCACCTGATCTAAACCCACTTGCTGAGCAATTCGTAGGGCGGTAATATTTTCAGATAATGCCATGCCCCGATACATATCTACTTCCCCTTGAGAGCGATCACAACCCCGAAAATTTTGTCCTTGCCAAGTGAAGGGGGCGCAACTGTAAGATTGACCCGGAGCAATTCCTTGATTTAATGCAGCAGCGTAGGTAAACACCTTAAAAGTAGATCCCGGTTGACGCAACGCTTGAGCCGCGCGGTTAAATTGGGTTTGTTCATAATTACTGCCCCCAACCATCGTGAGAATTTCTCCTGTGCGGGTGTTGAGGGTGACGAGTCCTCCCTGAGAAAATCCGACCTGTTGACCTGTGGTATTGACGGTATTTTGCAAAGCATTTTCTGCTTGGGTTTGTAAACGCGGATTTAAACCCGTTTCAACAATAAAGTTCCCTTCTCGAGCTAGTTGAGATCCTAATAATTGCTCCATTTCCACAAATACATAATCATAGAAATAAGGCGCTGTGGTACTTTGTAGCAGTTCTTTTGCTTTAGAATTAATCTCAATCCGTGATCGACGAGCAGTGTCGGCTTCTTCACTACTAATCATGCCTAAACTTAACATTCTTTCGATGACGCGATCGCGATATTCAATGGCTAACTGATAGTTTTGAATCGGATTAAAAGTATTAGGCGCAGGTAAAATCCCGACTAACGTTGCGGCTTCCGATAAGGTTAATTCGCTTGCTGATTTAGCAAAGTAAAATTGAGCTGCGTCTTCAAACCCATACAAATCTAATCCTAAATAGACACGATTAATATAAGCCAGTAGTAGCTGCTGCTTGTTGTAAACGGCTTCTAATTTGAGCGCAACAATCGCTTCTCTGAGTTTACGTCCGGCTGAGTCATCGGTGCCGACATAATCTCGAAAGATACTGCGGGCAAGTTGTTGAGAGAGTGTGCTCCCTCCTTCGCGAATTTCGCCGCCGCGCAGGTTGGTAATGAATGCCCGTAATATTCCGACTGGATCAATTCCTAAATGCCAATAAAAACGGCTATCTTCGGATGCTTTGACGGCATCGGGTAAATAGGAGGAAATCTCGTCTAAATTATCGATATTGCGGTCATTAACTTCTTGACTAAAAGCTTGACTGGTATTAGGGCGTAGCGGATTATTATTATTATCGTAAACAGTAACGGGGCGATTGGTTTGGGGCGGCAGCGGACGCACAGAGAACTTTTGCCACTCTAATAAGGTAAAAGCCGTAACAATTGCACTGATGCCACAAAACCCCAGAAAGCTATACTGAGCCACTTTTTTGTATAGAGGCGGTGGATCAATATATTGTAGACGAACCCCATTGGCGAGTTCTGGAGGGCCTAAGGTGATAATGTCTTGATGCCGTAAAGGAAATTTTTTCACCCGCCGACGACCGTGGTAGATACCGTTGGTCGAGTCTTCATCTCTAATGGTAAATGCGCGACAGGGTTTTGGGGTTTGACGAATTAAACAGAGATGAACTTGACTGACAACAGGGTTTCGGACTACGATATCACAATTTTTGGAAGAGCGGCCGACAATGTAGCGATCGCCGAGTAATGGATAAATATCAGCCCGATCTGCATCAGCGTTTTGTACCCAAATTTCGGGCACTTTTGCATTGGGTTTGATTAAGAGTCGGGAAAAATTAACTCTAGCATGAAGAGTCTGAACAACTTGGGTAAGATTACTCAGAAGGGTTTTTGGCTTTTGGGGGGGCTTTGTTGAGGACATATTTTGATGTCAGCGGCGGGTCACACAACTTATCTGATCATTCTAGCTTTCTTATACTTTTAAGATTGTAATCGATTGATTTTATGTGACTACTCCTACATCAAATCTGTATATTATGATGTAGTAGGCTTCTCAGATTTACAAATGAGACTTGCTGCTCCTCGACATCAATAACCGATTTACCACAGCCATTCAGCGGCAGTCCAACCGCCATTAATACACGATTCATGCATGTTAATAGTTCATAAAAATATAGTCAAATATGACACACCTTCATTTTGTCGGTGTTACCCGAACGGGGTGAACTACAACACCCTCCATCCCATAGCTAAAAGCATTTGGGATTGCTTTTCTCATAATATTCAGAGAACCGTTAACATCGGCATTAATCAATCGTCCACAGGCTGTGCGATATAAACCTCGTTTTACCCTTTTTCCACTGAACGTTAACTGATTTTTCTCACCCGCCTTATACACCGGAATGGGATCATTATCAATAAAACTGGATTTTGAAGTATAAGATTCTTCAGTGAAAATTACCTGAATCCCTGCTAGTTTGGCTTTGTAAGATAACATTTCTATAAACTGAGCATGAGGAATCTGAACAAAGTTTTGATTCGTCTTCAAACCTAAGTGGATTTTTTGTTTCCACATCAGATTTTTGCCAATAACTAGAGTGCCAATTTGGTGATGGACTAAGGTATTGATTACCAATCGAGACGCAATACGGAAGATAATCATTAATTTTGAACTCTCTTCTGTTGCACAGCTTTTTCATCCGGCGACTGGATTGATGTTTGGGTAAAAGGGATTGAAGAGAACCTAAAACTTTATTGTAGTATTGATTGATTGATTTTAACGGTCTGCCATTGATCAAGAGTGGTGGGATACCTGCTTGATTGAATGTTAATGTAGCCAGGTTGTTTAATCCTATATCAATACTGGCAATACTATTTTCTTTTAGCTCGTATTGTAAGAGTTCAGCTTCATAAATGACCTCAATGACATAGTGATTCAGTCTGGGGATGATACGAACTTGTTTAATTTTTGATGTTTCTATAGTGGTTCTGAGATAGATTTTGGTTTGGCTTGGATGAATAATACCTTGTTTTAATTGTGGCTTGCTGAGTGCTTGAATTGTATAAATCAGCAGATTCCGACCCGTCTCAGTATTTTTGTATTTCGGGAGTTTCGGACGACCATTGAATTTTTCGGGGTGTTGTTTGTAAGCCTGATTAGCGGCTAGAAAACTTTTCCAATTTCGGTCTAAGACCATCAAGACTTGTTGAGAGACTTTGGCGGGTAAGGCTTGATAAGGTTCAGTTCCCTGTAAGATTTTTTGAATGTCATTATATGAGCGATAGAAATGATCGAATATGAAAGACTGCCTGACCATGTAATTAGCGTAGTTATAGAGATTTTTAGACAGCCAACAGAGTCGGTCTATTTCACCGAAAAACCGATGTTGGGGTTGGATAATATGTCTTTCTACTAATCTCATTGCTCTCTTGTAAGTAATGAGTCAATCATTTGACAAGATTGGTGATTCTAATTGTATGCTTAGTTTTTACATAGTTTTCTCAATTTTTATCCTACCATTAAAGTGGTGGCACGCCGTATCGCACTACTCCTAATTGACGGAATTGTCCGCAAATAATAGTATGGAAATCCCAGAGAGATTTGACAGCATTTGACTACATTTGACTACATTTGCGTACAAAGTTTATGATACCAACCATCTGCTTTTTTGATGATGGTACATTGCTTTAAGGTGAACCCCTGCGCAATAGACCTGTGCATGACCACAGGTATTGACCCAATTCGGCTCAAGCTCAAAACACCATCAATCAACTTAGCTCCGGCTTTAGAATTGTTTACCCGTGGGAATACAAATGAGCGTAATTGACCTTGTTTCTTAAATCTAGGTCTACCGCCACGCTTACCACTGGCATCTCTGTTCCTCCATCGCTCCCATGCTTTATTTAATCGTTGTAGGTTAACCTGTTGAGTTTCGGCGTAAATCAGCTTGTACTTCGCAAACAACCGCTTAGTTTCCTGTATAGCTGATTGCTGAGTGTAATAGTTAACGGTTTGAGGCATTTCACCAATCGCCTCACTGATGATACTGCACCTATCAATCGAACAACCAGTTCGATTGAGCCAATCAAGCCTTTGTCCTAGAGCATAGTTCCAATGGCGACGCAACAATTCTAACCATCTGTCCATGATGGCTATCTGTTCAAGGTTTGGCTTGATTCGGTAGACGTAAGTGAGTATCATGATTTTTATTGTACTATTTACCGTAATCTCGTCAAAGGTAACTATACAAAAAATAATAGGTCTGTTTATCGTCTTACTGCACATATTGTATTGGTGACTAAATACAGACGAAAAACCATTACAGACGAGATATTAACCAGGCTGAATCAAATCTGTGCCGATACTTGTGTGAAATGGGAGTGCCATTTGATTGAATTCAACGGAGAAACAGACCATGTTCACCTCTTAGTTGATTTCAACCCAAAAGTTCCACCCGTCAAACTAATCGCAAATATTAAAACCGTTACCAGTCGCCTGATTCGCAAGGAGTTTCCAGAACACCTCAAGAAGTTTTACGGTGACAAACGGGTTTTCTCGACAGGTTCGTATTTCGTGGCTTCTTGTGGGGGAGTAACAATAGAACAATTGAAAAGTTATGTTCAAGACCCAAATACCCCGTTGGGCAATTCCCCTCCCGCGCTTATCAGAGATTATAACGGGAGACCCCTTGCCCGTTTATTTGGACTGACTAGAAGGATGGGGACGGTTTGGTGGGGCCCGAAAAATGGCGATCAGCAGACAGAGAATGCCTAAGTTGATGGAGACATCAGCGATATTAAATACCGGAAACCGAATCAGTCGAAAGTCCAGAAAATCCACTACATGACCGGAAACGAAGCGATCTATGCCATTGCCTAAAGCCCCTCCTAAAATTAAACCATAGCCTAATTGTTCATAACGGTCGCAGCGTGGTCCAAACCAGGCCATTGCCATTAATGCCAAACTCACAATTAATGATAGCCAGCGTAACCAATACACTCCGCCATTGCTAAATAAACTAAAGGCAGCGCCTGTATTCACCACATAAGTGAAGTGAAATATATCTGGCCAAATGGGGTTCGTCTCCGGGGGGACGGTGAGTTCAAAGGTCTGAACCACCCAAAATTTTGTGAGATGATCGATAATGAGGCTGATGACGGCAGCGATCCAAAAAATAGGATTTCGTTTAAAGCGCATGAAGGCGAAATTTAAGCATTGTCTCTACAGTTTACCGGAAAGTTTATGAGATTAATAGAATAAAATTCCTCTTAAAAGATAAGATAACACCGCGACTGCACAAGCGACCCCAAGTTGTCCTGGGAAGGGATAAAATGAATATTGATCGATGGCTTCTAAGATCGACAAATTATAGATAGTACCGCCGCTGAAAATGCCATATACAATTAAATAAAAAATACCTAAAGCATGAGTTGCCAGTAACCCACAACAACAACTAAATGCAAATAATTCTAGTTTCGCCGTCGCTTTAAAAGCCAGATATCCACACACCCAGCCACCGGGAATAAACCCGAGTAAATAGCCAAATGTTGGTTCACTCAGATAGCTAATTCCTCCGCCTTCTGAGAAAATAGGTAATATGGTTAGTCCTAAGGCTAAATAAGCAATTTGAGACATGGCGGCTGCGTTTTTTCCCCCCATGCAACCGACGAGTAAAACAGCCCCAATTTGATAAGTCACACCCAAGGAATAAACCTGAATTCCTTTCTGTTCCCACAGCCAAGAAGGATCAGCAACAGAGGCTTCGATAAACGTGCCACCAATTGTTAACAGAACACCAATGATAGCCCATAAAAATTCAAACGGAAGTGTCATTGATTTTTGGTCATTCGTCATTGGTTATTCGTTCTTAGAGAGAATAAGCAACAGGTAAATAAGCAACAGGTAACGGGCAACGGTTGATTTTCCTCGTCTCCATGTCTTCCCTTTCTCCCCCTCTCCTCACACCCCAGGAATTGGGGCTTCACCGCCTTGCAGTCCCAGGGAGGCTAACATTTGATGATCTGTTTCTGGGGGTTGACCCATTGTGGTTAAATAGTGTCCAATTAACATCGCGTTAATTCCTGATTTTAACCCCAGGTTTTGCAACTCACCCATCACTGCTTCTCGGCCGCCGGCATATCGGAGAATTTGCTGTGGTAAAATTAACCGAAAAATCGCGATCGCTTTTAAGGCTTCATAGGGATCGAGTTTTGTTTGTTCACCCAGAGGTGTTCCCTCACGGGGGTTAAGCAGGTTAATGGGAACCGACTCTACTTCTAATTCTCGCAGTGCTAAAGCTAAGTCTACCCGATCTTCCCAGGTTTCTCCCATGCCGATAATGCCACCTGTACAGGCTTGAATACCAGCCGCTTTCAGGTTTTTAACGGTATCAACTCGATCTTGCCAAGTATGAGTGGTGACAATATTAGAATAAAATCGTTGTGATGCTTCTAAGTTATGGTTATAGCGCGTTACTCCGGCTTCGGCTAATTCCTGGGCTTGTTCTGGGGTGACTTCCCCTAAAGCGCAACAGGGTTTAATATCGGTTTCAGCGATAATACGGCGAACGGTTGCGAGTATTTGTTCAAATTCCGTTGATTTAGGGCTATTATACTTAATTCCTCGTCCTTGAGACACTAAGCAAAATCGTTTTGCCCCGGCTGCGTCTGCGGCTTTGGCTTGGGCAATAATATCTTCAGTTGGCTTTAACCCATAAGTGGGGGAGTCAACACCTCGATGATGAACCGACTGGGAACAAAACCCACAGTTTTCTGAACAGTTCCCCGATTTTACATTAACGATACTACACAGATCGACGGTATTACCGCAACAGGCTTGACGAACTTGATCCGCAGCCTCACACAACTGCAGAATATTGTCAATTCCTTCAATTTGGGTTAATGCTAAGGCTTCAGAACGGGTAAGAGACTCGCCTGCTATAATTCGTTCAACCCTTTGATTTAATAGGGTTTTAAGCTGCTGGGGTGTTTCCCAACTCAACGACTCAGATGCAGCAGATGCACCTAAATGTTGCTGATTTTGAGTTTCGGATGGTGCTTGAACCACGGTTAGCCCTTAATTCACTTTTCGTACAAATTTCGTTATTTTAGCACCATTAGTTCCCCATTTCAGTATTGTTCTCAAAACTTTTTATATTGTAGTCAATGGTCCGTTAATTGAAAGTACAGTTTTGTTAATTCTATAATTTAGATACAATTAAATTAATCTGACTTCAAAGCGAAACTGATGATATCTGTCAGTCCAGTGGAACCCACCACTGTTAATATCGCTGATCTTGTCATCCTCGATCGCAATATCTGGGGGTCACTTCTTTTCAACAACATTGCAGTGTTTATTGGTTGAATTTATTTATAGTTATGAATCTGAATTAACTATCAGGAGTCCTTTTTTAGCTGATGTTAATATAGATGTTTTTATTAAATTAATTATATTCTGCTATTTCCTGATATATTTTTATATTTATAGATTATTTTTTTACCTGAATTTCACTAGGATAATAGCGTTTAATATTTTATTTATAAGTTAGATAATGCTCCAGATGTTATGAGGGTTTTATTATATAAATTAAAATAATAATAATTTGAAAATACAACTCGAAAGATATACCTGTATGGCTTTAAATCGGTATATAGTTTTAATACTATACAACAACTAGGATGATAACAATAATGCATTTATAGATTTTAATTTATTTAAAAATACAATAATTAAACGGTAAAGCGATCTAATTAAACGACTTTATTAGTTAGAAAAATAGCAATATGTTTAACATTGTGGGAAGGGAGCCGATCGGGAAATAAGAAACAGAGTTAAGGTGGTGTGATGGGCGACGGTGTTGTTGTTCCGATAGGGGTTGCAACGAGGGCAGCAAGAACGTTTACGAGCAGAAGAGGTAACAATAAATTTAACAATTATAGTCGCGAACAAAAGAGATTATTTGTTATTAATTCGATTGATATTTAACTTGATAGCAAATTAAATAAGATAATAATCTAGCTATATAATATATTTGTTTAACTTTAAAATGAGATGATTTATAAATACTAATAATATTATTATAAAAGCTAAAATGATATTATTAATTGTTAAACTTTTAGTAATTTTATTGATATAAATACGATCGGATTGTAAGAATATTGTAAAGCTTGCAGACAGCATTGATACCGCAAATCTGCCGGAAAACAAGGATGAGTCAAAGTTCTATTCATCGCTGTCATCCCAAAGAAACTAACGACTATAGCGGTAACTGGCCTAAAAATTAAGATCAAAGAAAAATCCTTAACCTTCCCTTTACCTTGATTTGTTACAGAAGCGTTATCCTCAATAGTATTGATATGAATCGATAACAAAAATTACAGAAATATGGTTTTTCCTATGCCTTTGAAGGTTTCTTCTAATGTATTAACTAGATTCTCTGCTGTCGTACTCGGTTTAAGTCTGGCGGCCTGCGGTGGCGGTACACAAACAGTAACAGATACAACAGCAACTGATGCCACTGCACCCGGTGCGGCAATTAATTTAGTTTTAAATGAACAAGTTAACCTCGTTGGCGCTGGTGCATCGTTTCCGGCACCTCTGTATCAACGCTGGTTTCAAGATGTTAGCACTGGCACTCAAAATTTACAGGTAGATTATCAGTCGGTGGGAAGTGGTGCAGGTATTGAACGATTTAGTCAAGGTTTGGTAGACTTTGGCGCAAGCGATGTAGCCATGAGTGACGAAGAAATTGCCGGCATTGAGAAAGGGGTTTATCTGCTACCGATGACAGCAGGAAGTATTGTCCTGGCTTACAATGTGCCGGATGCTTCTGAGTTGAAGTTATCTCGGGATGTGTATGTTGATATTTTGCTGGGCAATATCGCCAACTGGAATGACCCAGCAATTGCGGCTGATAACCCAGATGTGGCTTTACCCGATTTACCCATTACTGTAGTATACCGTTCAGATGGCAGCGGAACCACCGGAGTTTTTACTAAGCATTTAAGCGCAATTAGTGACGAGTGGAATAATAGCGTTGGAGAAGGAAAAACGGTACAATGGCCGGTGGGAGTGGGTGCGCCCAAGAATGACGGGGTAACGGCTCAAATTCAGCAAACCCCTGGGGCTATTGGTTATGTAGAATTTGGTTTTGCTAATAGCGCTGGCTTATCGATGGCAGCCTTACAAAATCAGTCTGGTAACTTTATTACACCGACTGCAGAAGCGGCATCAGCCACACTTGATGCTGTGGTTTTACCCGAAAACCTGCGGGAATTTATTACTGACCCCCAAGGCGAGCAATCTTACCCTGTTGTCACGTACACTTGGTTACTGGCATACCAAAGTTATGATGACCCAGAAAAAGCAAAAGCTTTAGAAGCAACCATTGAATATGCTTTAACTGAAGGTCAGAATATTAGTGGAGATTTGGGTTATATTCCTTTACCTCCGAGTGTGGTTCAAAAAGTGGCTGCACAGGCTGATAAAATTAGCCCAGATTATCAAATTAATGTTCAGTAGTCTATCAATTTAATGTTAAAAATGCAGGATTGAATATTTTTAATTTTGTATTTTTAACAAACAATATTATGTCCGGATGATTCGTTATTCTGTAGGGATTGACATGTAACGTCTCCACAAATTTAACCTCTTTACGCAGGAATAAGATTTTAATATTTGTTGATTCAACGGACATAATCTAACAGAATCTATTTTCTCTAATGATATAAGTATGGTTGCACCCACCCCAGATTTTAGCGATGGAATTCCTCAATCTCGTTCTAATACTGAGCGCAAAATTGACAGTAGTTTTATTTTACTGACCAAAATTTTAGCCTGGGGAATTATCGCCGTTTTAATTATCATGGCGTTGCCCATTGCGTTTCAAGCCTTTGAAGCCTTTAAAGAATTTGGCATTGGATTTTTATTTAATAGCGCCTGGGACCCCGTTAATAGTAATTATGGCGCGTTCCCAATGATTTATGGAACCTTAGTCAGTTCCTTAATTGCGTTATTATTCGCAGTACCTTTGGGTTTAGGAACCGCAATTTTCCTCAGTGAAGATTTCTTACCGCCATTTCTTAGCACGATTTTATCATTTCTGGTGTCACTGCTAGCCGCTATTCCCAGTGTAGTTTATGGGTTGTGGGGAATTTTTGTCTTGATTCCTTTCCTACGACCCATTCAAATGTTTGTTTATAAAACCTTGGGCTGGATACCTTTATTTGGTACACCTCCGGCAGGACCTGGGATGTTTCCCGCTGGGGTGGTTTTAGCGATTATGATTCTACCCATTATTACAGCGATCGCCCGAGATTCGCTATCGAGTTTACCCCCAGAATTACGCCAAGCTTCCCTCGGTTTAGGGGCGAGTCGTTGGGTCACCATTTTTCGGGTATTAATTCCGGCTGCATTTTCTGGTATTGTCGGCGGCATTATGTTAGGACTCGGTCGGGCAATGGGAGAAACCATGGCGGCGACCATGATTATCGGCAACTCCACTCGGTTAAATTTTTCTCTATTTGCCCCGGCTAATACAATCGCTTCGTTGATGGCAAATCAGTTTGCCGAAGCATCAGGGTTACAAGTTTCTGCTTTAATGTATGCCGGATTGGTGTTATTTATCCTGACGCTAGTAGTGAATATTTTAGCCCAATGGATTGTTAATCAAGTGCAGGCGAAATATCAGTAAACTTCTCAGACTAAAAATTTGAGCAACAATTTCTGCCATTACTGTTGTCTAAATCTTATGGATGATTAACCCATTATGTCAAACGCTGTTCCACCCTTGGGTCAACCCAACGCCCAAAGTTTAGTCCGCGATCGCCGACGTCCTCGTGAATTGTTTAATATGATTATGACGGGGATTTCAGGATTGTGTATCGCCATTACCCTGATCCCCTTGTTTGCTGTTTTAATTTATGTCTTAATTAAAGGGGCCTCCCGACTGAATCTGAGCTTATTTACTCAGTTACCGCCAGCAGCAGGTCAAACATCAGGGGGTATTGCCAGCGCTATTTTGGGAACCATTATGGTTGTGGCAATTGCGACCTTAATGGCGGTGCCATTTGGGGTGTTAGCGGCTATCTTTCTGTCTGAATTTGGATCGGGGAAAGCAGCCAATTGGATTCGTTTTGCCACCAATGTTTTAAGTGGAGTACCTTCAATTATTGCCGGGATTTTTGCCTATAGCTTAATTGTATTAACAACTGGTCAATTTTCTGTACTCGCTGGTGCGGTGGCGTTATCGGTGTTGATGTTACCCACTATTGTCCGGACAACCGATGAAGCCTTGCAAATTGTTCCCCAAGAAATTCGTTGGGCTTCGGTGGGGTTGGGGGCTTCTAACTATCAAACCGTCTTGCAAGTAGTACTTCCTGCCGCAATACCTGCGATTTTAACCGGAGTCACCCTCGCGGTTGCCCGCGCTGCTGGAGAAACTGCCCCGCTATTGTTTACGGTGGTTTATACCAATAACTGGCCACGAGGCCCATTTGCCCCCACTTTACCGTCTTTGGCTTATTTGGTCTATGAGTTTGCCCGAGGTTTTGATAAAGTTCTGCAAGAATACGCTTGGGCAGCTTCTTTAGTTTTAGTCTTACTGGTTTTAATTGCCAGTATTATCGCCCGTTGGGCAACTCGACAGAAGAAGTTTTAATCGGTTCAGGGTTGAGTTACATTTCGCTTTTATTATCTTTTATCTTCTTTGAAAAAGAAGGAGTACACTAATGATGAATTCTGGTCTGAAAACAACAAAAGAAACGGAAACGGTGTTAACGGCAGCAAATCTTGATGTCTTTTATGGGGATTTCAAGGCGGTTCGAGGAGTATCTTTAGAAATTCCTAAAAATCAAGTAACTGCATTTATTGGGCCGTCTGGTTGTGGCAAAAGTACAATTATCCGATGCTTTAATCGTTTAAATGATTTAATTCCGGTGTTTAAGTTAGAAGGGGCAGTTTATTATCATGGCAAAAACCTTTATGACCCCGATGTTGACCCGGTAGAAGTGCGGCGACGTATTGGAATGGTGTTCCAAAAACCTAATCCTTTCCCGAAAACAATTTATGATAATATTGCCTACGGCCTGCGTGTTAATGGCATGGCGAAATCAAAAGCTGAGATGGATGAAATTGTAGAGCGATCGCTCAAACAAGCGGTATTATGGGATGAAGTTAAGGATAAATTAGGGGAAAGTGGGTTTGCCCTTTCCGGTGGTCAGCAACAACGCTTGTGTATTGCCCGCACAATTGCAGTTAACCCCGATGTGGTATTGATGGACGAACCTTGCGCTTCTCTTGACCCCATTTCCACCTTAGCGATTGAGGATCTCATCCACGATCTCAAGCAAGATTATACAATTATTATCGTCACTCATAATATGCAACAGGCCACGCGGGTGGCTGATATGACGGCTTTTTATAACGCCAAGGCAGCAGATGGCGGCAAACGCTTCGGATATTTGGTCGAATTTGATGAAACTCAAACTATCTTCCAAAACCCTACCGAAGAAGCAACCCAACAATATGTCAGTGGTCGTTTCGGTTAGGATAATATATTCTACAGTTGAGATGGAGAAGTCAACGTTATATTGCCGTCAAACGACGATGCCTGCGTTGATAAGGGGCTCTCACCTGAATTTAGTTCAGGTGCAAGAATGCCCCGCCGCCTTCTGCGCTCAGAAAAGAAAGTATCGTGATTCTGACTTGTTGTGATGTTTTACTGTTATGCTTGCTTCATCCATTGCCGCAGGATGTTATCTTTTACCATCCCTTGACGCAAGACTTCAACTAAATAGTCTTGGGCTTCTTCCAGACTCAGACCTTGAACCTGTTCCCGCAGCACTGTTAACTTGAACTGTTGTTCTAAACTTAAGTTTCCGGGAGTTTGCATCGTTATATCCTCCTATAAAGATTGCTGTGTACATCACCAGCAGATGCATAGCTGGCGAGTGTGTTTCCTTTTTTTTGCTTCTATATGTAAATTATCGTAACAAGTGCTTGACAATCTGTCCATGATGCACATTTATCGACTAATTTACTTTGCAAAACTTAATATTTACCAGGGTCGTTTTATCATAAAAGAGAAAATCTTTGTTAGTATCTGTCCCAAGTAATGAGTAAAGAGTAAAAATCTTTGATTATAATGATAGGCTCTCTCTATAACCCTTTAGGCAATAACAAACACGGCATGGCTTACCCCATCACGGCACGCTTGGTTATACGCAACTTGCATCGTCACGGTGACACAGCGCGGTGATGGCGTCTGAGCGCAATTTATAATTTATCAGTTATCAGTTATTAGTTATCAGTTGGCTGTTCAATGTTCAATGTTCAATGTTCAATGTTCATAAGATAAATAATCATGAAAATTGCCATCGCCCAGCTTAACCCCACTGTTGGAGACTTAAAGGGAAACAGCCAACAGATACTTACTGCTGCTCAAAAAGCGATTGAAACAGACTGTAATTTGCTTTTAACCACGGAATTAGCATTAACTGGATATCCGCCTCGGGATTTATTGATGCGTCCGAGTTTTATTCAGGCAACCACTCACCAATTACAACAATTAGCTAAAAATTTACCTTCTCAGTTAGCAGTATTAGTGGGAACAGTTGAACCCAACTCCCCAGGAAAACAACGAGGTGAACGATTACTTTATAATAGCGCCGCATTATTACACCATGGCATAATTCAACAATATTTTCAAAAGCGTTTATTGCCCACCTATGATGTGTTTGATGAGGATCGCTATTTTGAAGCGGGGAAAGACAGTCACTGGTTTAACTTAACAATTGAAGAAGTTTCTTACAAAATTGGAGTGACGATTTGTGAGGATTTATGGAATGATGAGGAATTTTGGGGGCATCAGAGTTATCGTTGCAATCCTCTAATAGAATTAGTACAACAAGATATTGATTTTGTGGTGAATTTATCGGCTTCTCCTTATCAAGCGGGTAAACAAAAATTGCGTCAAGCGATGTTAGGACATAGTGCTAAACGCTATCGAATCCCGATTGTATATGCTAACCAAATCGGGGGAAATGATGATTTGATTTTTGATGGTTGTAGTTTTGTCCTGAACCGTAAAGGAAAAGTGATTCAATTTTTATCTAGTTTTCAAACAGATTTCGCAGCAGTAGAATGGGATAAACAGCAACAAGATTTCAAAGAAAATAACAAAGCGAAAATCATTGAATCAATCGATCAAGAGATTTGGTCGGCTTTAGTTTTGGGTGTAAAAGATTATGTGAAAAAATGTGGATTCTCGAAAGTTATTTTAGGTTTGAGTGGGGGAATTGATTCGGCTTTAGTTGCAGCAGTTGCTTCTGTTGCTATTGGTGCAGAGAATGTATTAGGGATATTAATGCCGTCTCCTTATAGTTCAGAACATTCAATTGAAGATGGATTAGCTTTAGCGAATAATTTAGGGATACAAACTCAAATTATCCCAATTGCAGAGACGATGAGCGCGATGAATTCTGCTTTAGAACCTTTATTTAAAAATACTGAATTTGGTATTGCTGAAGAAAATATTCAATCCCGGATTCGAGGTACATTATTAATGGGGATTTCTAATAAGTTCGGTCATTTATTACTTTCAACCGGTAATAAATCTGAAATGGCAGTCGGATACTGTACGTTGTATGGCGATATGAATGGGGGTTTAGCAGTGATTGCGGATGTGCCGAAAACAAGAGTTTATTCTATTTGTCGGTGGTTAAATCAAAGTAATAACTCAGAAATTATCCCCGAAAATGTTATCACTAAACCCGCTAGTGCGGAGTTAAAACCGGGTCAAGTCGATCAAGATTCTTTGCCCTCTTATGAAGTTCTAGATGACATTTTATATCGTTTGATTGAAAAACACCAATCTCCTCAGCAAATTGTTACCGCCGGACATGAACAAACGGTGGTTGAAAAGGTGGTAAAGTTAGTCCTGCGGGCAGAATTTAAACGTCGTCAAGCTCCTCCCGGATTAAAGATTAGCGATCGCGCTTTTGGCACAGGATGGCGAATGCCTATTGCTAAAATCGTTAGTGAAATTTAAGCCGGGTTAGAATCGAATGAGCTTAGACAATATAGAATGAATAAACGGCAGAATCAGAAACGGCTCAGTTGCTCACAATGCTGAAAAATCCACAGCTTAAGTCATTGATAGCACCCCATTTACCTTGATGTCTCAGTGATGCTCTAACCTCTGAGAAACTATTTTTTTACTAATGATTGGAATTTTTTCTAAATTGTTGTATCATGTTCGTGATAAGATTTAAAAGGTGTGTATTTTAGTCTGACTCAACTTGATTTGCAACAGCCGCTCAGAAATGAGACCACTTAGCAGTGATAGACTGATGCAAAGCAAGAATAGTTACCATTGACTAGTAGATTTGACATCTGTCATAACCAAGACAGATTCCCTATGATATTAGGGGTGCAGATTAGATTTCATGTATTCGCTACCACTGATACGTTAGAGTAAATACTTGCATTTTCATTAAAATTGCAGGGAGGTTTTACAATATATTTTTGTAACGACTTCACAACTTGAATTTGGTATCCTAAACCACTCTTTGAGAACAAAGTAAAACCTGATACTTTTTTCAGCTTAACATAGAGAGATAGTGGATATTAGATTGGCAAATATTTTGTAGACGAGTTATTTAGGATTACTATAAAGCCTGTGAAAGCTTCTTCAAGTTCAGCTCAATCTTGTCATGAGTTAGCCCAGTTAGCCGTACAACAGGGCAAGCTTACTGAAGCTGTAAATCACTACCAACAAACTCTCAAACACGATCCTCAGCACTTAATTGCTTACCAAGAATTGGGGAATGTATTTCTCAAGCTACAGCAATTTAAACAGGCGATCGCTTGTTATCAAAAAGTATTACAGATCGAGCCTAATTTACCCCAAGTTTATCATAACTTAGGAGAATCGCTTTCTCAGTTAGAAAAATGGCCCGAGGCAATTAAAGCTTATCAAAAAGCTATTCAAATCCGACCAAATTTTTCCTGGTCTTATAATAATTTAGCTGATATTTTCTTGAAACTAGGCCAGTGGACATCAGCAGTTAAGACCTATCAACAAGCCATTCGACTTAACCCTGAATTTGCCTTATCTCATCATAATTTAGGGGAAGCTTATACAAAGTTAGAATCTCGTGATTACGCTATTGCCGCCTATCAACAAGCAGTTAATTTAAATCCAGATTTTATCTGGTCTCAGTTTCATTTAGGTCAACTCCTCAATCAACAGAATCGTTGGCGTGAAGCCATTATTCCACTGCAAAAATCGGTTGAATTGCAACCCAATTTTGAATGGTCTTATTATTATTTAGCTGAGGCTTTATTTAATCTGCAGAAATGGCAGGAAGCCCTCGAAAATTATTATCAAGCGATTGAAATTCAACCCGATTTTGCTCTGGCCTATGGTGGCTTGGCCGATACACTTGTTCAGCAGCAGGAATGGTCAAAAGCGATTACATATTATCAGAAAGCAATCGAATTAGATCCGATTTTAAATGTTTCATTTTATCGGAACTTAGAATTAGCAAAAGCTAGGGTTAACCCCAATGAAGTCACTCCTCAAGCTGTAGCGTCGTCAAACTCTCAATGGCCTTATATCCAAGAAAACTCTTTTATTCCCCCAGAAACCTTACCCAATGGTCGTCCTTGGCCGAAAATTTCGATTATCACCCCTTCATACAACCAAGGTCAATTTATCGAAGAGACGATTTTATCGGTGATTCATCAAAATTATCCGAATCTAGAATATATCTTAATTGACGGCGGCTCGACAGATGAAACCATGACAGTAGTAGAGCGATATCGTCAGCATTTTAGTTATGTTGTCAGTGAACCGGACAAAGGTCAAAGTAACGCCCTCAATAAAGGCTTTCAACAGGCAACCGGAGAGATTGTTACTTGGTTAAACAGTGACGATCGTTTTGCACCGGGAGCGTTATATGCAGCCGCCTTAGCATTTTATACCAGTGGTGCAGATATCGTCGCCGGAATTTGTCAAGTGTTTCAGGAAGAGCAAGAAGTGCTGCATCATGTCACTTCCTCTGCGCCTGGGGCTTTATCCTTAGCAGAAATCCTAGATGTAGAACATTGTTGGCTGAGTGGGAAATTCTTTCATCAACCAGAAGTGATGTTTACTCGGGCAATTTGGGAGCGTACTGGGGGTGCAGTGGATGAGGCGCTCTACTATAGTATGGATTATGAGATGTGGGCTAGATTTGCTGCTGCTGGGGCGAAGATTTGCCCCATTACTCATCCTATTGCTCAGTTTCGGATGCATGAAGCCCAGAAAACCAGCGCCACTGAAAAGTATAAACCGGAATTGTTAGCAACGCGAGATCGACTTCGTACCCAGTTTCAGCATCAAATTGTTTCGACACAAAAATCATCCTCTGATGCAGACACATCAGCTAAACGGCATCAACTCCGAGTGGTGTTATTCAGCGATCTGGGTTTTTCGGGGGGGGCAGGCATTGCCCACGAACAAATTGGGCGGGCGTTAGCTGGGGCAGGACATCAAGTCATTCCTATTATGGGGGCTTCTGGATGGAAACCGCAACCGATTGATTTTTCTGCTGCTTGGGCGATGCAATTAATTGACTGTTTAGAACCGGATTTAGTTATCCTGGGAAATCTGCATAATATTCAAGAAAGTGTGGAATTATTAGAAGCAATTTCTGTTAAATATCCCACTATTTTTGTGACGCACGATCAGTGGTTATTTACGGGGCGATGTGCTTATGTGGGTTCTTGTGATAAATATACTACTTCATGCGATCGCGATTGTCCGACATTCGATCAATATCCCGCTTTAAAGCCTGAGAAAATTCAACCTACATTTGAACGCAAACGTCAACTTTTATTAAACAATGATAATTTGTTGGTATTGGGAAATAGTCAGTGGACAACAAATTGGGCACGGCGAGCATTACAATCGAGTTTACCCGTTCAACAGCAAGATTTATTAGATAAAAGAATTCAAAAGCTGACTCTCGGAATTGATACAGATGTCTTTAAGCCGAGAGACAAACAATTGTGTCGTCAACGGTTAGGTTTACCGAAAGATAAATTTATTATTTTGACAGGTTCTACTTCAATAGAGGATGAACGTAAAGGTGGACGATACTTAATTGAAGCCTTGAAATTTGCAAATTTAGACAATATTTTATTAGTCGGTTTTGGTCACGGCTCTCCGCAAATAGAAGGAATAAACTATGAGATTAGCCATACTGGATTTATTCAGAATCGTAGCTTACTCGCTTACTATTACAGTGCTGCTGATTTATTCGTTGGAGCCAGCTTAGAAGAAACATTAGGATTGACCTTTATTGAAGCGGCAGCCTGTGGTACACCAGCGGTGGGATATGCATCTGGCGGGGTACAGGAGGCAATTTTAGACGGGGTAACCGGGCGATTAGTTCGAGAGAAAACTCCTGAAGCTTTGGCTAAAACTATCACAGAATTATATCAAGATCATCAACAGTTAATCCGGTTAAGTTGTTCTGCTCCGATTCATGTAGCGAGTCATTTTTCAATTCGTTCTACTTACCAAAGTTTAATTGTTGCCTTAGATCAAGTGAATTGGTTAGATAAATTACAAATTAATCCGATTAGTAAGTTTGCCGTAACGCCGCCTCAGTTAAATCCTTCCTTATGTGTGAAATATATAGCTGAAAATCATATCAAAGATGATATTATTGCAGGAGAGGAAATTACCGGGTGTGTATTTGGTGGGTTTGGCGGATTAGAACCCCCTTATCCTGATTTAAATCTAATAGAGTCTAGTCGTTGGGCTTTGTGGCCAGAAAGCCAGTTTGTGATTGAAACGAAACAGCCGCAACAAGGACATTTAATCTTTGCTTATCGCAGTGTTTGTTCAGGACAAATTGTTGAACTTTGGTCTGAAAATCAATTAATCATGCAAACTTTGGTGAAAGCCTCAGAAATGAAACAGGAAAATCTATTAACTTTTCCCATTCATTTGCAAGCAGGACTGAACTTTTTCACCCTAAAATTCCATCAATTTACAGAAGATAATTCTAGCCGTAAATTAGCAGTTTTAGTCGAAAAAATTACATTTGTACCCGATTTAAACTGGCGTGAATTCGCAACAAAAAAAACTCTCTCTCTCCCGGAAAAAGTGATTCTGATGGATGCCAGCCTCCAAGGTACAGGTTGGTTTCCCTGGGAAAACGTGGACGGGGTAGCATTGCGGTGGATGGAACGAGTGGGAAGTGTCATTATCGATGATATGGATGTCACCCAACCCTTAGAAGTCCAAATACGAGGAAGAACAGCCGTTATCCCCCAGGTATTGGACAACCTCAGCCTCAAAGTCAATGGCAACCCCATTCCAGCCAAAGTTGAACCCCAAGCAGATGGCAGTTGGCGACTATTGGGATATATTTCACCCAAAATATTAACCCCGCAAGCGCCATTTGTATTGTCGTTGCATTCAGCAGAAGTTCATCAACTCTCTCCCCAAGACTGCCGCCGCGCCAGTGTGTTAGTTGAAGAGATTTTCATCCAGGCCGTTGAACCGCAACCCCCCCAAGAAACGGCTATTTTAATGGATGAGGCGCTGCTAGGTACGGGTTGGTATTCCCCAGAAGAACGTCATGGAGTGGCGGTTCGTTGGATGCAGAAGGTGGGGAGTGTGGTAGTAGAAGGGGTGGATACAAGTCAAGCCTTACAGCTTCAAATAGAAGGCATTACAGCGGTTCAACCCGGTTTGCTTGAAAGTTTGCGGGTGCAGGTCAATGGCCGTAAGGTTGAGGGAACCGTTCAGCCTCAACTGGGTGAAGAATGGCTGTTTGAGGGACAAATTCCGGTCGGGGTTTTGCCTGAGAATACACCGTTTTTGTTGACTTTGGAAGCGGCAGAGGTACAGCAGATTTCTATTGAGGATGAACGGTGGGTGAGTTTATTGATTAAAAAAATTAGTTTTATAACGTTGAATTAAACATTAATATTGTTTGATATACTGGGAGAAATCAAAATTCATATGCAGAGCCATATCACAATGCCATTTACATCAAAGTTTATCGAGGAAATAGTTCAATTAGATTTCTATCAGAAATGGAAAGTTAAAAATTCTCAATTGTTTCAAACCTCACCTCTATTTTTATGCTCTTTTCCTCGTTCAGGCAATGGTTGGATACGACTAGTTTTGGCGGCAATTTTATTGCAGTCTAAAGGCGTTAATCTGAATACGGTTCAGTTAGAGAGAAAAAGCACCGATAAAGGGGTAAAGTATGTCTATTTTCGCAGTGGAGAAAATGAGTATGATATCGAAGATATTTTTCCCGATATCTATTTAATGAATCATCAAAAGCCAGCGAGTACAAGCCCTGAAGCCGTAAAAGCTTTACAGTTACCTGTTCAACTAATTAAAACCCATCACATTGTCGATTGTCAGTTTAGCAAAGTTATTTTCTTGTTCCGGGAACCCATGTCTTGTTTGACTTCGACGGCGCTGTTATTAAACTCCGATGAAATTGAAAAAAATCCAGATACAATTAATCCAACGATGATTTATCTTGCCAAACATTATAATCAGATGTTAGAATTTTATTGGAAACAAAAAAAGGAATATCCAGACCAATGTTTCTTGCTAAGTCATACTAAGGCTTCAGAAAAAGAGAATGCTCTTGAATTTGAAAAATTGATAAAATTCATGGGGATTTCCACCTCAGATGATGTAGTTCAAAAAGGAATTACAAAGTTTCCATTTAAATCAGGGTATAAAAAAGAATATATTGAGTCTATTCGGGATGCAACCCGAGAGTATATTAAGGATTTTGTGGAACCTAATTATCAAAAAGTATTCGAGTTAAGTTGCTAAGTAAAATGAGGAGAAACTGAGTCGTGAAAACTACACAGGGAAAACAAGGGTTGAGTATGCAGCAATCCTGCTTATGTGAAGAGACTGAAGCCTTTCAACTGACTCATCCAGTCTTTCAGTTTGAAGTTAATTCATCTCTGTTTCAACGGTATATTGAAGAGTTAGATAGTCAAGTTTCCCTGTTTCTCAACCTGATAACGGCTCATGATAAATCTTATCACAAAGATATCCAAGATTTCTTTAGTTATATTAGCAGTAATCCAGCCGTTGGAAAACCGGGTTCAACAGGTTTAGGTAGCTTATTCTGGTTATTTTTAATTGCTAGAAGTCTTAACCCCTCTATTATTATTGAAAGCGGGGTATTTATTGGTAGTTCATTACATTGTTTTCGATTGGCTTGTCAAACTGCACAACTCTATGGCTTTGATGTCAACCTGAAAAAGCTTTTATTCCAGGATGAGACAATTCAACTCCATGAAAAGGATTGGAGTGAAGTAAATATCGCCACCAAAAGTGACAACGATTTATGTTATTTTGATGATCATATCAATAATGGCTTAAGAATTAGACAGGCTTTTGAACGGGGGTTTAAGAATCTAATCTTTGACGACGTTCCCTATATCGGAGATCTGTATAAATTTCGCTATCCGGGATTACCAACAGTTCCAATGATTATGAGTGATAAGCTGAAAGATGGAGATGAAATTAAGTGGTTTCATAAAAAGACAAATAAGCATCTAAAATACATCTATCACCAGAAAGATACTTACGGTGCAAGGGAATTAATTGAGTTTGTTAAACCAATACCTAGCTTGAGTTCATTCATTTCTTGTGAGGTTGGGCTACAATATTTTGTTAAATTAAAGTAATTATTTTTATTGATTTCATGTATGGAGTTGAACAATGATTAAAGCTGAAAAAAAGTTAGAGATTTTATTAAAAAATGGAAAATCAATCCAACTAGAGCTGCCACTACCTGCGGATATTCCTAGTTTTTTCGTATTTGGAATGCATAAATCAGGTAGTGTTATGCTAATGTCTATTATTAGGGAAATCTGTTCTCACGTAAATATTCCAGTAATTGAATTTGAAAATTTTCTCAGTCGCCAAGGAATAGAGAGTAGCTTAGTACCAGATAATACATTAAATATTTTTGTTCAAGAAGGATACGGTTTCGCTGGTTTTAGGATGTTCCCTGACTATCTGCAACTAGTAAATACGACAGGTTTGAAAAAAATACTATTAATTCGAGACCCAAGAGATATATTAGTTTCATGGTATTTTTCTTTGAAGAAAAGCCATACAATTCCACCTGGGAAACGGGGAGAAAAAATATTGATAAAAAGAAAAGAATTATTAGAAACACCAATCGACCAGTTTGCTTTAGGCCAAGCTAAAGTCATTCTGTCTAGAATGAATGTCTTTAAAGACAAAATGTCTGAAGATCCAGAGTGGAAGTTATTCAGGTATGAGGATATTATTTTTGATAAATATCAATGGGTAAAAGATATACTAGCTTTTTTAGAATTTGAGTTAGAAGAGGATGTTATTCGAGAAATTGCTGAAAAGCATGATATTGTACCTAATAAAGAGAATGAATCAGTTCATATTCGTCAGGTAATACCTGGAGATCATAAACGAAAATTACAGCAGAGTACAATTGAGAAACTGGATCGAGAATTTTATCTTATACTTAGGGATTATGGATATGTATAAAGACGAATATCATAATATTAATTAATGACTTTAATTGTAAATATGACAATAATTCAACCCGATCTTAAAAATTTTGAACACTGTAGGCCACTCGAAAATAACTACTTGCCAGGAGAAAAGTATAAGGAAGCTGAACAGCCTTATTAGTAGGCTATCGGACTTCAAAACCGATTGCTCTCGAATTAATTATAATTTAGGTTGATCGCTTCTACATAATGGTAAAATAGGAGAAGTCATGGGATGAATAATCAAGAAAATGTTCACTCTACAACTAAGCAACTAACCTATATGGATATTAGAGAAATAGTAAGGAAATATCAGTATAAACTTAAAACAGTTTGCTCTATGTAGAGATAAAACTTTAAAAGTAGATTATGTTTTGGATAGAGAACAAGCTTCATTCAAGGATAAATATTATGACTGAAACTTTGATTGTTTATAAAGTAGATAAAATAGATGCTTCAGGTTTTGAGAAACACCACCTAGTGCCGACTGGTTCATTAACAGATATTCTTTTGGGAAATTTGGGATCATTCATTTTACTAAAAGTATGAGTTTGCTGTCGTCAGTTTCAACCCCTTCGACAAGACTTGGGGCAAAATGTTGAAGAAAATTGGGAACTTAACTAATCGAGGTCAACCTGTTAATGAAGTTCTTTCACTTGTTGTTCAGTAAGGCTTAATCAATTACACTCATGGTAGAGACAAAAAAATCTATAAAAGAATATTTGAAGCTAGGAAATGACCTGTTAATCGAGAGAAAGTATGAGGAAGCAGAACAGGTTTATCGGCAGGCTATCGAACTAGAATCCGACCATCCTTGGATTAATTGTAATTTAGGGCGATCGCTTTTGTATCAAGGGAAAGTTGAAGTAGCAATTCCTTATTTACAAAAAGCCATTGAATTGGATGGTAATATTGCAGAAGCCTATTACAATTTAGGGAATGCGTTCACAAAGCAAAATCGGTTTGAAGAGGCGGTTAATGCCTATCGTCAGGCTATTGAGTTAGAACCAAATCAGTTTCTCTATTATCATCAACTCGGGGATAGTTTCTTGCTTCAGGGAAAGTATGAGGAAGCCATTAGTCCCTACCACAAAGCAATTGAGTTGAATTCGGAGTATGCTTGGTCTCATCATAACTTAGGGAGAGCGTTATCGGAGCTAGGAAGATGGGAAGAGGCGATCGCGGTTTTTCACAAAGCCGTTGAGATTGACTCTAATCTTCCTGGGGTGCATGAAAAGCTGGGTGAGGCGTTGATGCAGGATCGTTTAGGGAAAGAAGCTTCTCAGTCTCAAAATAACTCAATAGAAGAAGATGAAAGCTTACTTCAGCTTGAAAAAGATTTAATAAAAAAGCATCCTTTACCTCATAAAAATCATCTTCCCACCGATAAAATACCTTTAGCGAAACGAGTAGAAGGGTTGAAGAGAGTTATTGACATCTATGAAAATAAATGGAGGTCAGTTTATCAACATCAACTTTTGGAATTGAAAGAAAAATATAAAAAATATGACCGTGCTTTTATTTTAGGAGAAAATTGTAATCTGGAGAAATTAGATTTAAAGTTTCTTCAGCAGGAAATCACTTTTGGAACTAATAATTTATTTTTGAAGCTTCAAGAAAAACAATTTAATCCAACATTTTATGTAATCTCTGAACAATCAATTGCAGAGAAAAGACAGGTAGAAATCAATCAAATTGAAAACTCAACAAAGCTATTTCCTCTTTGTTTATCTTACTGTATGGATGAGAAAGAAGATACAATATTTTTAAACCATGCCTTATCTAATTCCTATCCTGAATTTCGAGAATTCTCTACAGATGCTTCTAGCTGTCTATATGCAGATCAGGGAAGTATGAACACCAGTCTACAACTGGCCTACTATTTTGGATTTAAAAAAATTTACTTAATCGGCTTTGAAGATTCAAGTGATGTTTACCTCAAAGCAAGAGAAATATGTGAAGTGAACAAAGTCAATATTTACGATGCAACAATAGATGGAAAATCAACTATTTTTCCAAAAGCTGAATATCATAGCCTATTCAACACAAGTTATACTTACCCACGTATTTTAATCATTGATATGACACGAATGGGTGGTATTAGTGCAACTGGACAGATTAAGAAAACATTGTTTGCTCAATGGCCTAAGGAGGAATTATTACAGGTTTATAGCCGAAATAAGCAAGCATTTGGACTATTTTCAGAAGGGGGTTTTGTCCCATTAGAAAATGAATTTTCTGATGAAGATGAGGTGTTAAAAGAATGTATCCGTTTTAATCCCGATCTAATCTATTATCGACCTGTAGCAAATAAACCCTACTTGCATGATTTTACTTGTGAAGCAATCAAACAGCTTGGGGTCCCTGTAGTCACCCATATCATGGATGACTGGCCTGATCGTTTATCTTATCAAAATCCCCCTCTCTACCAACAATTAGAGCCGTCACTTCGTATTTTACTATCCCAATCAGTCGCAAGATTAAGTATTTGTGACGCAATGTCTCAAGCATTTGAGAGTCGTTATGGATTGAATTTTATACCCATTGCTAATTGCGTAGAACCTACAGAATGGCTTGAACAAAGCAGCCTCATTAATAAAAAAGAATCGAATTCGCAGCACTTTCTCATTCGCTATATTGGTGGATTAGCAGAGGATATGAATTTTGCCAGTATTTTAGATATCGCTAATGCTGTGGAAGCTTTGAGAGAAGAATTTCCAATCAAGTTTGAAATTTACACAATGGCTCATTACAAGCAGCAAGCAATTGAAGCATTTGCTCAATTATCCTCTGTGAGTATCCATGATTCCAATCTGTCTCCCGAAAAGTACCGTCAGCTTTTAAGTACAGCAAATGCTTTGATTGTAGCTTACAATTTTGATGAGCATAGTATTCGCTATGTCAGATATTCTATGGCGAATAAGTTACCGGAATGTATGGCTTCAGGTACTCCCGTATTAGTTTATGGCCCGATGTCTGTTGCAACTGTTGCTTACGCCTCTGCAGTAAATGCTGTACAGTCAGTAACTGAACGTGACCCAGAAAAATTAAGGTCTGCAATTAGAACATTTGCAAACAATCCCACTGTGGGTACTGAATTGGCTCAAAAAGCACGTCAGTTTGCATTTGAAAACCATAGTGCAGAAAAAGTTCGAGGTCAGTTTCTTCGGATATTGCAACAGGCAGCAGGTATTACATAATTCTATTCAACATTCAAAAAGACTTAAACTTAAGGAAAAATAGAGTTGCCATGAATAATACTATTTTAAATGTAAATCAAAACGAACCCTTAGTGATTATTGGTAATGGGCCATCATTAAAAGGCTTTGATTTTAAGAGATTTATAGGAGTGAAAACCCTAGGGATGAATGCTGCCTATCGTTATTGGGATGAAATTGGCTGGTATCCGTCTTATTATTGTTGCTTGGATGATAGATTGCTTGAAACTCACTATCGTCAGATCTATGAGCTATTGATGGAGGAAAAAGTCGAACGAATTTTTGTAACCGCTAAATTTTTAGAATTCTATCCTAATCTGGCACAAAGTAACAGAGTTGATCTACTAGACTCATTTATTCCGTATTGGTATGAAAATCGAGGAAAAAACTATGGTATTCCTCAGCGTAGCTCTAATGCCTTTTTAACTGATAATCCTAAGAAGTTGACAACCGGTAGCTATTCAGTCCGATATTGTATCGCTTTAGGTTACTGTAAAATTTTGCTTCTGGGAATTGACTGTCGCTACATTCCCGTCGTTGAAGGCGCAAAACAAGTCGGTGACCTAAAAATGGTGATGGAAAAAACACCAACAGCAAATCCTAATTATTTCTTTGCAGGATATCAGCAAGCTGGGGATGTTTTCCAAGTTCCCAACCCAGCCGTACATGGGGGAAACTTACATTTACAATCATTTGAAGCATTACGTGACGATCTTTCTAAGTACGTTCCAGGTGCTGAAGTCATTAACTGTAATCAGCAATCTGAACTCTATGATAAACAGGTATTCTCTTATATAGATTTCGATTTAGCAGTAACGGGTAACCGTTTGGGTGCAATAGTTGTCCCCACGACAAGCTTTGAGTTAGATAGAATCATAGCAAATTTTAAATTCTGGAATCAACCCGGTCATGTTCCCTATCTTCACCCCCCTGATAGACCTTCAGTTTATTTACATTTTGTATTTAATTCTTCTGTAGATATTAAATTTGAATTGGAGGCTAGAGCTGCTTTTAAACAAGCTGAATGGGTTGCGCGATGCTTTAAAGATATCCGATTTAGTTATTGTAATCTTAGGGGAATGCAAGATATTTATCGTCGTTCGGCAGAAGGAGAAGTTTCTGCCGAAGGTTATAAGAGTGGTCCCAATAACCAATTTTTTATGATAATTGAAAAATTAGCTCGAGACTATCCATACATATTCTATATGGAGACAGATTGTTTCCCGATTAGACCAAATTGGCTACAAAAACTGATTGAAATTGTCAATAGTACTGAAGCTTTTTGGATTAAGGGAAGTCTTTATAGAGGAACATCTGGTGTAGACCAGCTATATCAAAATCACCTTAACGGTAATGCAATATATGCAACAGGAAACTCTGATTTTCAGCGTTTTGTTAGAGAAATTTGGAAACCATTTCTTTTTCATACTACCAAATATAATAATCGTCGTATAGCTTACGATTGTCTTCTTCCTATATATTTTGATAGAGCTGATGCATCATCAAAAAGTAATAATAAATTGATTTGGTATCAATGGCAAAATGTAGCTTCCCGATTTAGCTATACAAATTTTATTCAAAACCACAGTGGGACTAGAGAAGCCAAGGGAGAAAGTGAAATCTCTGTTCAACAGATTTTACGACACTATCCTGAAACTTATATTGTTCATGGTTCACATTTTGCAACGGAGATAGGCTTAGAAATTCAATCCCTCAAGCGTAAAAAAATAATAGATAAAAGTATAGTAGAAAGCGATTATAAAGCAAATAACAGTTTTAAAAGACTATACTTTATTGGAAAACACCTTGAAGGACAAGTTAAAGAAATTGAAGATGATACTTTCCAGCTACATGGTAACTTTTCCAACAATTACATTGCATATATCTACAGTGGAATTATCCAAGCAAGTAGTACACTCAAAGGTGAGGTTGATGTTGATTTGTCTACTCAAGCTACTCTGGTCTTATCACTTAACCGTCATGGCTCAACAAAATTTGAGGGTTTAATCTGTCGATATCCCCTGCCTTCAGGAACTCACAAGCTAGAGATTAGTAGCCATTTTAAAGAATCTCATTCAGGTGTTCGGATACAAATTGCAGTTGATGATGATGGTAATAGTCATGATAATATCATTAAAATTAAATCTTATTCTCTTAAACAAGCTGACGAGAGTTTAAGCTAAAATTAAATACATATTTTATTCATTTAAGATGGCACTATATATATAAAAAACAATGAATAACTATCCTAAATTATCAAAACCATGTAACTGTGTAGTTTGCGATTCTCCATTTGTAGCATATATCAGAGATATCCCAACTCGTAGAACGAGAAAAGATATACCACTCTATTATTGTATGGAGTGTGAATCTCTATTTAATCCTTCAGGTTATAAAGAAGATGATAGGATTTTAAAAAAAGACTTAGAGTGGAATATAGGTGTAATTGAAAGAAATTTAGAGACTTCTGAAAAACTGATCAAAGAATTGATTAAGCTTTACCCATCAGCGAAAAGCGTATTAGAAATCGGCTGTGGTATTGGCACTAATCTATCTGTAGCTAGTAAATATTTTTCTAAGGTTACAGGTTATGACTTAAATCACTATGCAGTTGATTATGGCAAGGACAGGTTTGGTTTAGACTTAAAAAGTGAAATGTGGATTTCTTCAAAAACACAATCTTATGATATAGTGCTTTGTATCATGGTTCTGGAACATCTAGAAAATCCACGGCATCTTTTTTCTCAATTAGTAGAAGCCACAAAGAATGGCAAAGGTGCTTTGTTTATTTCAGTTCCTTTTTTAGAACGAAATAGGTGGAAGTATATTCTAGAACCAGATCCATATGTTAAAGGAACACCATTCTTTGATAATGATGTTCACGTAACACATTTTTCTCAGAAAGGTCTAACGGAACTGGCCAAGCAACACGGAGCAACATCTATTAATCGGATTTCTCAAGGTTGGCTAGGTTATATATTTGAGTTTACTTAAATATATCAGGAGTTTTATTTATATTCTTCTTCCTTCATTTGAAGACGATCTTACAAAAAATAAAATCTTGAAATTGTAATTTTATTAGTATTAGGAGTTGAAACTCAAAGATGACTAACGCAAAGTATGGTATATTTGTTCATGCATTGCACAAAAGTGCAACAATGTTTTTATACAAGTTATTCAAAGATTTGTCTGAAGAGCTGAGTTTATCATACTATTCTCTCAATAATAAACCAGTTCATAATCATAATGATCTAAAAGAGGATATAGATCAAAGTTTCTGCTATTGTCCCGTTAGACATTTTGCAGATTCCTCTGACACTATTCCCTCTCAATTTGCAGATATAACACCTGTTTTTTTTGTACAGGATAATACTTTTATTAATATTCCAAATATTTATAGAATTTATCAAATAAGAGATCCAAGGGATATTCTTGTCTCTCAATATTTCTCCTTTGGATTTATTCACGGTGGCTTAAAGACTGTTACGAAAAGTAAGCTTAAAATTCAAAATATGACTGTAGATGAATATTGTTTAGATCAAGCAGATAGCTTGGCTAAAAAATACGATAATATACTCAATATATATCGAAAAAATAACCCAAAATATTTAATTGTTCAATATGAATCAATGGTTTTAGATTATAAGAAGTGGTTATCTGAAATAATCTCTCTATTACCATTTCAAGATAAGGCAGATAATATTGAAAAATACTACAATAAGTATCGAGAAGAATTTGAAGCTGAAGGGTTTGAGGAGAGTATGCAGCATAAACGAAAGATGATTCCGGGGGATTATAAAGAGAAATTGGAAGAGCCAACGATAATTGAGCTAAACTCTAAATTTTCTGATATTCTAGATAGTTTTTATTCGGAGTAGTTACTTTTTTGTCTCTTAAAATTAATGTTGTGTTTTGTTAAATTGTTTTTGGGGAGATGTTGTTAAATGCTTGTAGTTTTAAATGGTGCTCCTAAAGGGGGAAGCACATGGTTAGTGCAAATTGTTAATGCAATGAAGGTTTTTGATAAAATACCACAAGAGTTCCAAGATCCTAAGTGGTCTAATCCTTCGATTGCTATTGAAAAGTTAAATGAGATCTTAAATTCATGCGACTTAAAAAGTAATCAATTTTATTGTAAACAACACTGGTACGGAGAACAACAGTTTAAGGAACTACTTAAGAATCCACAACTTAAAATGGTTAATATTATTCGTGATATTCGTGATGTATTAGTATCTAGATATTTCCATGATATTAGGATAGGGCAGACAGCAGAGAATGATATAGATCAGTATTACTGGAATAAAGGACGAACAAATATGAAGCAGTATATGGACTATCATATTTTCTGGCATGATCAAGACACCTGTGAAGTTCAACCTTTTCTTTGTAGTTATGAAAGGCTACATGATGATTTTAATTCTCAGGTTAGTGAATTAGTGAATTACTTAGAATTAGCTTCTATCATCAAAGATAATGATATGAATAGAATTCGAGAAGATACAAGCTTTTCAGAAAAAAAATTAACAGGGGAAGGTCAATTCTTTCGCAAAGGCATCGTTGGAGATTGGCAAAATCATTTGTCTGATGCAGTGGTTGATGATCTGAAATCTTTAGCCGTAGATACCGGTTATCTTAAAGTAAAGAAAAAAATGTTTGAAAATTTTAACTTGGAAATTTTAAAGAAGACTGACTTTGGTATTCAAAATTAAGTTTTTCATTATATTTCGCTATAAAATGATATTTTATAATGAATAAAGATACTATAATTAGTAAAGGGTAAAGTATATGAATAAGCTCACTGAAGAAACTCTGAAAAATAATAAAGTTTTTCAAGAAGAGTGGTATCATTCCATAGAACTTCTACCAGGTGTATTTACTAATGGTAAGAAGCATAAGAATATTGCTTTGACTCGTGCACTGTTACAGGGTTGTGAAATAAAGGGAACAAAGTGCTTAGATGTTGGTGCACAAGATTGCTTGACATCTATGCTTTTAGAGCGCCGTGCTGCTTTAAGAGTTGTTGCACAAGATATACAACGAAATGATGATCATATTGACTTACTCAAGAATGTTCTTAATGCTAATTTTGAATACTTAAGTGGTTGTCAACTATCTGAACTCCGTTCTATCACCAAAAATTTGAGTATATACCCTTTTGATATAGTTGTATTCTCTGGAGTCTTGTACCATATGTTAGATCCGTTGACAGGTTTAGCATTAATGAGAGGACTGTTAAGAAATGGTGGGCTATTTATTTTAGAAACATCTGCATTTGTCAGCGACTCTATGACGGCACACTTCAATGCAAATGGTCAATTCTTTTCAGGAACAAACTACTGGCAAGTTTCTCTTGAATGTCTCGACTATATGCTACGATTACTACGATTAAAACCTATTGACTTAGTTTATTTTTGCAAAAAGTCTACTAAAATATGTCGCATTTCTATTGTATGTCAGGCAATAGATCATGCATTAGCTGAAAAAAATGATAAGTGGATAAGCAAAATAGATAAGAGTATTCAATTCTCTGAGTTATTAGATTGGAAGGAATTAGAAACTGGATTACCACAGCTAAGCTATTATAGTAACCGTAATGATCTGATTTTTCGAGATGAAACAGAAAGTTTGAATATCTATAAAACTGTTCTTGATACTGATCCGCTAAAAATTGATAATGCTAATGAGCAACTTTGTTTAAAGTTAGATTCAATTTTTTGATGCATTAACCTTAGATTCATAACTCAAGCTCAAGTCAGAGATTAACTTTAAATAGGGCTTGAGTTAATATTAACTCAAGCTATCAAGTGATTTAGATACAAATTTACTGTTTCAGGTGATCCCGCATCCTACATTCCATACTTCCAACTGGCACATTGAATATTTAAAGAATATTAACAACGAAGGTGTCAGCTTTACAAGAAGCATTAAGTCTGACTATTCTCAATAATCTTAAACTATTGAGATTATATTTCTGATGTTTTTTGTGATACCAAATGTGTAAAGCCTTTCTGAGAAAGGCTTTCTGTCTTAGTTATTGAGTGTAACACTTAAAGTGCAGAATGTGGGGCGTATTGTTCTGTTTTTAGTCAACTTTCTCAACCTTTAAACACAAATAATTCTCGATAATCAACCTTCGGAAAAACAGGACATTTTTCTCCCAACGTTGCATCAATAATCTGACGATCATTCACCCAATAATAAGCATAAGCAATCTTATAAAACCGTTCTGAACCCGCTAAATCCGGTAAATGCCATTTAATCCCTTGACCAAAATAATCGGGATGAAAATGATTGGGGTCTTTTGCCTCAGAAACCACCTCTGCATGAGGCGTTCCTGGTGTATTATAATAATGGTCAACTCCAATTAAAATAACTGTTTCAAATCCCATGTAATAGGCTAACTGCATGGCAACATAAGTTACCGTATTTCCTGTTTGCAATCCCTATACTCTCAAAATTAGAGTATCCATCAATCCCTGAGAAGCCTATAATAATCAGGAAGTCTCCCCTCTACCTCAAGCCGAAGATGCCATTAAATTGAATACAGACCCCCTCAGTACCGAACCAGTCCAAACCCGAATTATTGAACTGTATCAACAGAAACTCTCGGTTGTTGTTGAATGTATTCTATTCAGGAGGTATTGCGATCGCGATCGCGTCTCCATTGGGAGAATCGCAAAACATCTCTCTAGTTCGGTTTACCGTACCTGAAGTATTCGGTTATTTGTACTTGACTAAATTAGCAAAGACAGTATACCTTGAAAAAGGTGTAAATAATTGAGCGATCGCCGACCCGTTTCGTAGATTCGTACTTCCCCCCAACCTCAAGCCGAAGATTCCATCAATTCTGCGTTGTCTAAACTCAAGGAAAATCAAGGAATTTGTTAGAGGTGAACAATATGAAATTATTGGATGTCGTTGCATTGCTAGATAACCACCCAGAACTTAACTTATATCGAGGACAAGTGGGGACAATTGTTGAAGAATATGAACCGGGAGTATTTGAAGTGGAATTTAGTAATCTTCAAGGTCAAGCCTATGGAATTGAGACTTTGCCAGCCAATCAACTGATGCTTCTTCATTATCAACCGCTTGAAGAAAAAACAGCAGCTCGCACTATCAGATAATTAGCATAGAGTAACACTTAATTGCTGGACTAGAAGTCTTCTAAAGTTCGGTTTGCCGTACCTAAAGTATTCGGTTATTTGTACTTGACAAAATTAATAAATATTGAGAACGATGTAGATAATTAGGCGATACGGCTACGCCACACTGAGTGCTTCGCACACGCGATCGCGTTACGTCAGTTGCCGCAAGGCATACGTGAACGCCTGACTCCACTCACTCTTTACTCTTCAACCCATTCATCTATTACTCGCTGCATCAATCCCACTAATGGCGGTAAATCCTGCTGTACAGTATCCCATAAAACTCTCAAATCCACACCAAAATACTCATGAGTCACTTTATCCCGCATTCCCGCCATAGCTCTCCAGGGAATCTCTGGATATTGAGAACGAACCGAGTCAGGTACTTTCTTCGCCGCTTCACCCAAAATTTGAATCGCCCGTGTTACCGCAAAAATTGTCTTCTTATCCTGTTCAAATTCTTCCCAACCCATTCCTTCAATAAACTCAATTGCAGACTCCAGCGCTTCGAGAATATCCTCCAAATAGTCACCCACTTTCCGAGAAATCATATATAAATAACCTCCCGAAGAATTCGTTGACCAATTCTAGGCTTCAATCCTTTTTTCATCACCAAATCCACCTTTAATCCTAACTGTTGGCTTAAATCATCTTCTAATTGACAAAATGTCAGCAAACCCAATCTAAAATCAGGTTGAAATTCAACCAAGATATCAACATCACTTGCTTCTTTCTGTTCTCTACGACTATAAGAACCAAACACACCTAAAGTTTTAACCCGATATTTTTCTTGAATAAAGGGTTTCAACTGGATTAAAGCTTGCCGGATTTCTTCTAACTTTTTCATTTCATTTAATGGCTTCTAATTATCATGTAATATGTTCTCATTTTATACTATCCGATTCTGCCGCTGGGATATTCTTACGAAGAACTTCAACAAACTCTTGATGCTCATCGTCCCTCTACTTTATCATTAAAACAATTATTAGAGATGGCGATCGCGTAGCCACTTATCACAAAACAAAAAGAAGATTAGATATGAGTAGAGAGAAACATTCCCAAATTAACAGCTAAGTGCGATCGCGATCGCGTCTGCTGGGGGAGATTCGCAAAACATCTATTTAGTTCGGTTTGCCGTACCTAAAGTATTCGGTTATTTATACTTGACAAAATTAGCAAAAACACGTTATTCTGAAAAAGGTGTAAATATTTGAGCGATACGGCTACGCTACACTAAGTGCTTACGCTCATAGCGGCACGCTGCGCTCACGCGATCGCCGGACTCAACTCACTCTTTATAGATGAGCGGCAGCAGAGAGTTTTCTGTCATTCGTTACCCACCACAAAAAAGCATGAGTATCTAAAAGTGCTTGCATAACTTTAGTTTAATTTTTACCCTCAAAAGCCTTGATCAAATCTGAGGGAAGCGGATCATCAAAATCATCACTGACAACAAAACGTCCCCGATCAATACCCGGCACACGCATTCCTAAAGCTTCAGGGAATATTACTACTTTATTTGGATCAAAAGGAATCAGCCTTGCCATTTCTTGGCCTTCGATAGAGATAATAATTTCTTCTCCTTGTAAAACTTGAGACAATAACTGAGAAAATTGTTGTTCAGCTTCCTGTTTATTAACATATATTGTCATAATTAAATCCCTTAAAAAAACTTAAGTGAGCTACTCTAATTTTAGCAACTTACAGATAAGATTATCTTCTGCGATCGCGCTACTCCACAACCTCTGCCCAGTTCACACTCGACATCACCGACTCAGCTAACACCTGATCCATAGCTTCCTCACCCGGCTCACCTTGCAAGTAAAATTAATTCTGAATAAACTGCCGAATTAAAAGTAAGGGGCATTTTTCCATTTATCCTTAAATCAATAGTTTCAGCCGAGCTAAACAAATAACTCTCGATAATTAACCTTCGGAAAAACAGGACATTTTCCCCCTACCGTTGCATCCAAAATTTGACGATTATTTACCCAATAATAGGCATAAGCAATCTTATAAAACCGTTCTGAACCCGCTAAATCGGGTAAATGCCATTTAACCCCTTGACCAAAATAATCGGGATGAAAATGATTTGGATCTTTTGCCTCAGAAACTACCTCTGCATGAGCTGTTCCTGGTGTATTATAATAATGGTCAACCCCAATCAAAATCACTGTTTCAAACCCCATAAAATAAGCCAACTGCATAGCAACATAAGTCACCGTATTCCCCTCTTGTAACCCCTTTGTTGGGTCAGAACAAAATGGCTTGCCATTATCTGGATGAGTTTGAATAAACATCAAATCTTCCTGGGGTTCTAAATCCAGAATACCTCGATTACTGATGAACTTAGGACAGGGAATTTGACGAATTTTAACCGCATTTTGCTCGATAATTAAACGATTGACTGCCACATAATAGGTTGGTATAAAACCCCACTGATCAAAGCCTAAAAAAATCTTATTCGTTCCAAAGCAAACTTCATGTTTCAGAAATGATAAATCCATCTGATTTAAACTAGGACCATTACCAATAATCACACAACGTTCCCCCTTATGCTTATCCTTAAAAGCAGTTAAACGTTGACTGGATAGACGAAGAACTTCTGTTTCGCGATCGCGCAACTCAATACCTGAAAGTTGAGTAAGAGGTAAAGCGGGTGAGATTCGAGTTGTCATTATAGGATAAAATATTTAATATTCTAAGATATTGGTGATTGAGGGATGCGATTGTGTACCCTGCCACACACACGTATCACACTCAATCCAGGCTACAGTCTATAAAACACTTTTTCTTAGTATACGCTTTTATCAGCTTTAATATCAAGTTTGTATAATATACTAGCTAGATATCCTTTAAGTTGGATCGGTTGATACGAAAATACCCAGCCTAGCTAACTTAACAATTATTTTAATTTATATCAAAATCAGGCAAATAGTCACGGTTTATTGTCTCTTCTGGAGTAAAAGGAGATTCTGTCGGAAACGTCTCTAAAGACAAACCTGTTTCATCACTGGCTTGTTCCCTGGCATCTTGGTAGCACTCCTGAAAAACCGCTTCAAAATATGGCTTGAGGCTAGGACTGTCTTTCAACAGTTTTCTCAATCTACGTCGATGTTCTCTGATACTCGCTTTCCAGCTATTACTGCGTTTTGAAGGCTGATATTGATACTTTAGTAAATGCATCAAAATAACAACTAAATTACTTTCAACTGCGCGTTTCTCACTCCGTCCCATATCTTCAATTTCTTCAATTAATTGAGGGATATCTAACTCAGATAATTTGTTTTCTCGAAGGAGTCTAAGGGTATACTGTAGCCACAGATAATAATCTTGTTCATAGAGATTAGATGCTGGTGACACTGGCGGTATTCGAGTTTTCATTATTTTATTGCTTAGTTTTTATTCTTCTAAAATATCCGTTTAAGTTATTATATTTTATTTTTAATCTATCGCTTTTATACCTAATGCTTTACGATAGCTTTCGTAACATTTTTCTACCCAAACTTGGTGTTCTTTAAAAAATTCTGCATAATCTTGACTGCCTCCCTCAATAGTTCCTTCAACCTTTCCTAAAAACGGAGAATCTGTGGCAGCCAAACGTTTCTGACGGTTAGTATATTTCCCGGCTAATTCACTCACCTGCAAAATCAACTCTTCTTGTAACTCACTTAAATTCAGCCACAATTCTAAATAAATATCCACCAAAGTATAAGCTAAATCTGTTCTAGAATTACTATAATCTAATATCACTCCCGGTCGTTGAGCGGCTACTTGTGCAATACAATCATAGGTTTGTTGAATAAACTGTGGCAAAGCTTCTCCAACAATAGATTTATACCAAGAAGGTTTGCGTTGCTGATAGTTCATAAACGAAGTCATCAAACTTTTAGGATCTCGAACTAAATAAACTAACTTTACCTCAGTTCCCAACTCTTCTAACTGTTGAATTCCTTGTAAAAATAGCTTTGGGTCAAATTCAAAAAAGCAAGGATGACATTTTTCAATCCCATACTGTTCAAATTCTAAACTTCGTAACTGGGGTGTTAAATCATCCCACAGATTAAACTGAGGTATTTTATCCCACTTCCCCGGTTGTACCTCAATTTCATAAACCCCATCAGTCTGGTTTGATAAATCTCCTGGATATCGCCGTCCTTCTATTCCTAAAGCTTCATACAATACTGCTGTGTGATAATATTCTATTGCAGGATGACAACGAATCGCATCCGACAGCCAAGTACTGCCCGAACGATGACTGGTGAGCAAGATTAACGCTCGTTTGGGAACAGGTTGTGATAGTGTCTTTATTGGCTGATTTTCCATAACTATAATATAAAGTAATACAGTATTGATCGAGCCAAAATCATGTCAACTCAGCCCGCCCCAACACCCATTCAATTCACACTACAACTGAGCAACATTCCAGATGCCATTCACCAAGAAGCTGAGTTAAATGCCAAAGAAGCTTATGTTATGACTCTGCTACGACATGGTATTATTTCCAGTGGACGTGCTGCCCGACTCCTCGGTATCCCTCGTGTTGACATCTTTGAGCGCATGAGCCAGTATCAAATTTCTCCATTTGATGATACCTTAACCCAAGCTCAACTGAGACATCAAGTAGCCCAAGCTCAACAGATTCTTGAACAAAATAACCCATGATTATTGTCTCAGACACCACTCCCCTCAGTGAACTAGCGAAAATTGGACAGCTTAACCTGCTCAAAGATGTCTTTGGAACATTAATTATTCCCCAAGAAGTTTATCAAGAAATTACTATTGGAAATCATCCGGCTGCAATAATTGTTCCCTCAATTGATTGGATTGAAGTTCGTGCCATCAGCAGTTCCCAAAAAGTTTCTGCACTACAAACTAGCACAGGTTTAGATTTAGGTGAATGTGCTGCTATTGTTTTAGCAGAAGAATTGAAAGCTTCCCAAATATTAATAGATGATCGAGCCGCTCGAATTGTAGCAGAGTCAAAAAATTTAGCAGTCATTGGTACAATTGGTACACTATTACTCGCTAAAGATAGGGGAATTATTCCTAAAATTAAACCTATCCTAGATCAACTCATTGCGAGTGGAAAATGGATTAGTATGAGTCTTTATAAACAAGCACTTAATGAAGCACAGGAATAACAAATAACTATTCTGTACTTAACCGCGCCGTTGCCCCTCCATCAACCACTAACGCCTGACCCGTCATAAACGATGACTTTTGACTATCCGCTAAAAAATAAATCGCCTCAGCAATTTCCTCAGGCTGTCCTACCCGTCCAATAACGTGTTTTTGACCCAACGCGGCCACTAACTCATCTCCGTCTTTTCCCTCAACATGACCCCGACTCAACCCCGATCGTAACATCTGGGTATCTACAGCCCCCGGCAACACAGCATTAACTCGAATTTTAGGGGCAAGTTCCAAAGCCAATGCCCGCGTCAGCGCCAACATTCCCCCCTTACTGGCAGCATAAGCGGCAATTTGTTGAGAAGTGGCGATCGCATGAACCGAACTGACATTCACCACCGCACTCCCTTCACCCATTAACGGATACAGTTGTCGTATTCCCAAATACACCGATTTCAAATTCACCGCCATCACCTGATCCCATTCCTCGGGTGTGGTTTCAATCAATGGCTTACAAACCTGAACCGCTGCATTATTCACTATCGCATCCACTCGCCCCATTTTGGCCGACACCTGCTGGCTAATTTGTTCCCAAGCTATAGCGTCTGCTACATCGGCTTGTATGAAATAGTCAATAGCTTCTGGGGTATCTTCAGGTGTTCCTAAATCAATCCCCACCACTTGCCATCCAGCTTGGTGAAACCGTTGCGCTGTTGCTATACCAATTCCACCTAAAACCCCCGTAATTAAAACAACTGAATTCACGCTTCTATTCCCAAGCCTTTCAACAAGTTGTTAATGGCTAACTCATTCACCCGCATCACCGCTTCTTTGGTATGGGAACTATTATGAGTGCCAAAAATACATTGGTCAAACTGACGTAGGGGACTCTCCATGGGTAACGGTTCAACTTCAAACACATCCAAAGCTGCACCGCCTACTTTCCCCGCATCCAAAGCCGCAATTAAAGCCTTTTCATCAATTAACGGCCCCCGTGCTACATTAACAATTTGAACCCCTGATTTCATCATCTCAAATTGCTTATGACTCAGAAGATGATGATTCTCTGCCGTGAGATTACAACATAAAACAATAAAATCAGACTCTTGTAATAGTTCTTCTAAACTCAACTGTTTAATTCCTGTCTCCGCCTTAAATTCTTCAGAAATCGGCATCACATCATAACCGACTGTAGACATTCCCACAGCTAGTCCTCGCTGCACTACCGCCCGTCCAATACTACCGACACCGATAACACCTAAAGTTTTCCCTCGCAATGTCATACCGGGAATTTGTAGCCATCCTCCGTTACGCACCGACTGATCCATTTTATGCAGTTGACGCGCCAGTAGGATAATATAACCAAGGGCTACATCAGCCACCTCATCGGGAAAAGCCCCAGGCGTATTCACTACCGGAATTCCTAATTTTTTGGCAGCTTCTAAGTCAATACCATCTACCCCAATACCCCATTTGGCAACGATTTTTAACCGTTTTCCCTTCTCTAAAACTTTGGCGGTAAACGGGTCATCTCCAGCAATTACACCATCAAATTGATCGATTATTTCTAATAATTCTGCTTCACTTAATTGCTGTACCATTTGCGGCACTTCAACACTAATTCCCTTTTCTGCCAACGGTTGCCGATATAAATCAATGGTTTTTTGTAAATGCGGACAGGTAACTAAAACATTCCACTGCATTAAACCTTCTCCCGTTCTTTGTACAAAAATTCAGCCATGCGGAAATCTAATTCTTCATCAATATCAACCGCTTCTAAACGGTCAATTTCAAACATTAACGGACGTTTTCCTAGTCGATTATGTTGGGATTCTAAAATCTCACGGGTAAAGATATAAAGACAAGAATTCTCTTCATAAATAGGGGGTAAATCTTGGGTTCTCAACAAAATTGCTGGATTGTGATTCACAGCTCGTGCTAAACTATCCCATAATCGCGTTTGTAGCCGTGTAACTCCAAATAAAGAGTCATACATCGGATAATTATCCAAGAATTCCTGAATCCCTTGGTTAATTGTTTCTGGACGTAACAAAGGATTAGTGCTATGAGTTTGCAAGTAATAATCTGCTGGGACTTGCATCACATCATTGAGCAATACATCATTCATCGGCACTGTCCCTGCCTGCAAATGTTCAGGACGATGTAATAGCTTCACTTCAGGAAAATGCTTTGCTGCATCTTCATGAATAAATGGACTATCCGTATCAATCACAATGGTGTCAATTAAAGGACAAGCCAACATACTATTTACCATGCGATGATACAGTGGCACTCCTGCAAAATCACGATAGTTTTTCCCAGGGACTCGTTCACTACTGTGACGCATTGGCATCAATGCTACTATTTTTACCATTTATTTCTCCTAAATCGGCATTAAAACGGCTCTAGCCGGAGCACCTTCCGCCCCAACTAATTTTAATGGTAGACAGGTGAGGTGATACTTTCCTGCCTGCACCCCGGAAAGATTTAACCCTTCAATCACAATTGTCTCTGCACCGAGTAAAATTTCATGGGTTAAAGTACTGTCGCCATAACGCTGTACAGAAAGATAATCCACCCCAATTAAACGAATACCTCGATCAGCCACCCATTGAGCAGCATCGGCTGTCAGAGCGACAAAATCTTTTTGGAATTCTACCACATGATTTTCCCATAATTTGGAATTTCGTGTATGGAGTAACAACCGTTGTGTCCCTTGTGGTAAGTCTAACGCTTCTAAATCTTTAGCAGTGACAGCACTGACATCAGGCAATTCTGCAACCACTGCTTCCCCCATGAGTACATCTAGGGATAATTGTTCGATTGTTTTACCCCCCGTTACAAAATGCCACGGTGCATCTACATGAGTCCCCACATGAACATCTGTATCAAGCTGAGACACATTGGCTTCTTCGCCTGCTTCGAGAGACATGGTTTGCTCTAAACGAAATCCTCGGCTTCCCGGCCAAATAGGCATTTGGGATTGTAACCCAACCGAAATATCAATGATACTGCTCAACTTGTTTCTCCTGAACTAAGTCTGTATAGTTAATCAACCGTTCTGTTCGGATAGAGGCTTGAGAGCGAACAAATCCTTTCGGATAGTAGAAAGTGCGTTTGAGTTGATTACCCACACGACCTTGATGAAATCCGCGATAGGTTCCCCAGAATTGCATCAACCGGAAAATAAAAATTTCCCGAAAATTCTTTAAGAGTACCCCATCATGCCAAGCATGATAATAATCACTGAGTAAGTTTCCCGAAAATAAGCGAAGAAAATCCCTTAAGTTAAAATGTTCTTCTGGAAGAATTCGTTTTAAAGCAATGGCTTCCCGTCTGTAGCGATTAAAAATCCGTCCCAGTGGCTCGTCATGAACATGAACAATGGCTGCATCGGCTGCATAAGCAACTTTATGACCCAATGCCATCGCACGTTTCGCCCAATCTAAGTCTTCTAAACCTGTTAATTGCTCATTATAAGGTAGATGTTGCCATAAACTCCGGCGAACCGCAGCATTGGCATTATTGCAGAAAGGATAGGGTTGATCCCAATTAGACTGTTCAGAGAACCATGTGGCAAATATTTGATGTTCTGAATATTTTGTTACTTCATTTCCCTGCTGTTTGCCGTAGACTAAAGCCACTTTAGGATCTGTAAAGGGTGCTAACAGGTGTTCTAGCCAATCTTGATATACTGGGTAAACATGAGCACTAGCTGCCACAATAAATTCACCTTGAGCTACCTGACAACCGAGGTTAAGAGCACGTCCAAAAGAAAACTCTTCCGGTTTAATCGAAATAATTTTTACCGGATAACCAGATGCAATAGTCACAGTTGAATCTGTAGATCCCGAATCAACGACAATCACCTCTAAATCATTCACTGTCTGGCTCAAAATTCCTCTAAGCAGCTTTCCTATGTGCTTTTCTTCGTTGTAGCAACGAATGACAATCGAACATTTAGTCATGATTCAAAAAATTGTAGGTGTCTATTAAGGGTATATTGTGTTGATGCACCAATTGTCTCTAGCTGAAGTAGTTTCAGGGAGAAACATGATTAACCCTAACTTTCTTTAATCACAGCAACCAGAAATCAAAAAGATCCAAAGATGTTCCTCATTGCAAGAATGCCTTTCTCAACAAGATTTTCTACAATAACCCAAGCTAGATTACCATATACTCCCCTTGTTTAGAGTGAATATATCATATAATGTAAATTAATTTCAAGAATTTCCAGCTTGTAAAGCGTTCTTTTATGTAAAGACTCTGTAAAGGTAAACCGCTATTGACTTATTACTGTGCCTAATGCATTTAGTTATTTCAGCTTGACAAAATTAATCAACTTTGCGAGAAATTAGAGATAACTGAATAATCGTATAGCGTGAACATCAATTCATCAAACCTGGATCAAAGCTTGCTTCTTGTGACAATTCTTATAACCGTTCTACTCGTTGACGTTTGGCTTTCTAACTCTGTAGCGGCTTGTTTAACCTGGACACATTTCCACCTATGATATAAATTATGTAATATCTGGCAAAAAATTAAGTCTATTCGATGTTATTAATCAGTCCTGAAAATTAAATTGTAGATGCTGCAAAGTGGAGGGAGATAGCTTATTCATGCTATTAATCATATCTTATATTCTCCCCCTCATAAATTTTTTAAAATTTGTTTTTAGTTTTCACTAGCTTTTAGCTGCTTGAGCCATTTTCTTCACAGATTTACGACTCTTTGCTTTTGTCTTTGTTGTAGATTTCTTCCGCTTCCCTTTGGGTACAGACTGAGCCGTATCAACAGCCGTTCCCGGTGTTTGACGAGTGGTACGGAAAGTGACGTTCATCCCTTCATTAGACTGTTCTAAGACGAGTAATGGTGTAGGTTTTGCTTTTTGATCCCATTCAATATGAACAATTCTACCTTGAATTGTAGGTTGCCAAGTATCATGATCTTCGGTAGGGCTTAAATAAGTTTCTAAACAATCAATAATTTGATTAATTGTTGCCGAAGTCGCTTGTGTCGGTAATTTCATTAACCGAATTTGCACCCGAAATAAAATTCTTTTCTTAATTGTTCTACCTTCACCTGTTTCATATTCAACATCAAAAATAGAGTCAACTTGTCGGCCTACTCCACCCGTTCCTTTTTCCCCAACAGCTAACTGAGTGGGACGCAATGCTAAAGCAATTTGCTGCTTGACTTTCATTTTTATTTGCACAATAATAGCATAGTGAAAAACATCCTCTGCCATTCTCATCCGAAGATAGTCAAGATTAAATTCACGGGAATGAATTAGGTCTGGATTTTTCTCCATTTTAGAAATACTTCCTAGCGCTAATTTATATTTTTTATGCAGTTCTTTATTTCTAAACTTTTCTATTTTTAGTTGTTTCTCAATTTCATGGGTTTTGACTTTAAATATAATAGCAGTAACAAAAATTAAAAATAGAAGTAAGCCAGAAGTTCCCATCCAAATCATTTCAGGAGTCAGCTTAGAAAAATTCTCCTGTAGGGATGTCGTAGGAGCCGGAGCTTGGGCTAAGGTGGTTTCTGTGAGAATAGTGGATTGAGACATAGCTTGTAATTGATTGATATAAAATATAACTTCTAAAGAAGTGTATTCTCAGATTAAAATCGAGACGATGATGAATATAAGGTTTAACAACATTGTCACTGATAAATCAGGGTGCTCTACTAAAAATGATACCAAATCTCTAAAGTAAACCTATCACCCTAGTTGTCCCATTTGAGCTGACTGTTGATTGGGGGCTGATTCATGTAGTTAAGTAATCGGTAAAAGCATTAAAATTTACAACGCAGTCTTCCATACTTTCTGTATTTTCTCTAATATTTGTCAAACAAAGTATCTGATATCAGCAGAATTACGGATCAGATCTACCTAACAATTAAGAAAGTTGATTAAAATATCATTATAGTTAAAGTAATTTAAAAGATTTTTTTGCTGCTGTGAGTTACGAACCCCTACATCATAAGTATCGCCCTCAAACCTTCGGGCAGTTAGTCGGACAAGATGCGATCGCCACGACTTTAACCAATGCCATTCGTCATCGTCGGATTGTTCCTGCTTATCTATTTACCGGGCCAAGGGGAACAGGAAAGACCTCAAGTGCGCGAATTTTATCAAAGTCTTTAAATTGTTTATCTGCTCCCGAACCCACCGATCAACCCTGTGGCCATTGCGAAGTCTGCCGAGGAATTACCAATGGCTCAACCTTAGATGTGACTGAAATTGATGCAGCCAGTAACACGGGGGTCGATAATATCCGAGAATTGATTGAACGGGCGCAATTTGCCCCAGTACAGTGTCGTTACAAAGTCTATGTGATTGATGAATGCCATATGCTGAGTGTGGCTGCATTTAACGCTTTACTGAAAACCCTAGAAGAACCCCCGGAAAGAGTGGTGTTTGTCCTGGCAACCACCGATCCACAACGGGTATTACCGACAATTATTTCTCGCTGCCAACGGTTTGATTTTCGTCGTATTCCCTTGGAGGCGATGGTAAATCATTTACAAATGATTGCGGAAAAAGAACAAATTAACATCACCCCAGAAGCATTACAAATGGTTGCCCAAATTGCCCAGGGCGGACTACGAGACGCAGAAAGCTTGCTCGATCAACTCAGTTTACTTTCTGGAGAAATTACCGTTGAACGGGTGTGGGAGTTTGTGGGGGCCGTTCCAGAACAAGATCTCTTAACGTTATTGCAGGCGATCGCCGCCCAGGATAGCACAGCAATTTTAGATCAAACTCGCGCTTTGCTCAACCGAGGACGAGAACCATTAATTGTATTGCAAAACCTAGTAGAATTTTATCGAGATTTACTGATAGCCAAAACCGCCCCGGAGCGATCTGATTTGGTGAAACTGACTCAACCCACCTGGAAACAGTTATGTGAATTGGTTCAAACTTGGGAAATCAATTGGATTTTAGCCGGAATTCAACATCTGCAAACCAGTGAAGTTCAGGTGAAAAATACCACCCAACCCCGCTTATGGCTAGAAGTAACAATATTGGGTTTACTGCCTTCGACCTTAGCACCTCAGCCAGCCGCTTTGGCGCAGCCTAGGTTTGCACATATCGCCCCTGCGCCGCCAACACCTCCTATCCCACCGCAGCAACCCACTCCATCTCCAGTAACCGCAACAACTCCAGAACCCCCACCAGAATCGCCTGCACCATCTGTTACAGCGCAAACCCCAAAAACCTCAGAAACAAATCTCCCAGAAGCGATCGCCCCCTTAAACGCAGACTTAAATAATACATGGCAGCAGGTTCTAGCCCGAGTTGAACCTTTCGGTACTCAAGCCTTATTTCGTCAGCATGGACGTTTATTAGCGTTTAACTCCAATTCTGCTTGTATCGGGATTCGTTCCCAACCCTTGTTAAAAATGGCGCAAGACAAGGTGAGTAATCTCGAAGCTGCTTTTGAGCAAGTCTTTTCCCATGCGGTTAAAGTCCGCTTGGAAGTGGGAAGCCAACCGAAGCAAAACAGAGAATCTCCACCGCAGCCAAATGATCGTCAAACATCATTACCTCCAACAAATCAGGAGGCGAGATCAACTGTATCTTTACCCACCTCAGAGCCGCCAGTAGAAGCCCCAAATGAGGTATCTGCACCGCCGCCTGAACCCCCAGAAGAGGTGAAAGACACTGTTCCATCTTCTCCCTATCCGGCTACAGCATTCCCCGCACCCGAAACTCCCCCAGATGATACAGAAGCTGTTGATCTCGCGGCGCAAAAATTAGCAGACTTTTTTCAAGGAGAAGTAATAGACATCCTCACCCCACAAACGTCTGAAACGACATCCTCACCACCTATTGCGAAAACTGTGATTGAACCACCCCCAGATGAAGATATTCCGTTTTAACAATTTTGCGGGAACTCACCGAGATCGCGCTACCATCGATTCAAAATTGATTGATCTGTAGTTAGAAATAAAAATACCAAGATAGCTTTAGCAGAAATGTCAGGAAAATTTGACAAACAAGGAGAGAGCTGTTAGTCTTCAGTCATCAGTTTTTAGGTAATATTTATTTTGCAAATTGTAAACAAATTAAACCTGAAAGATGGATTTTAATTAAGAATAATTGAAGGAAAAGGAGAAGGTATTTTTGCAACTCAATCCTTTAATGCGGGTGAAAAAGTCATGATAGGCAGGATTGAGAATGTTTTGGATAAAAATGACTCTCATGCTTCTCAAGTCGGCGAAAACAAGTATGTTCGCCATGCTGGACTAATTAGTAAGGTCAATCACTCTTGCGATCCCAATTGTGGCATTAAAGTTAATGAAACGGGCGGCCATGACTTTGTGGCGAGAAAGATATCAGTCTGAATGAAGAAATCACTTTTGATTATGTGATGAGAAACTATAACATTGATCATTTCCCGCCGCTGTGTTTATGTGGTGCTAAAAACTGCCGGGGTCGAATTACGGGATGGAAAGATTTATCAGATCAAACCCAATCAGAATACAAGGGATTTGTTGCCCCTTACCTGCTTGAAATGGATGCTAAAGCACTTTCGGCTAAAGTGATCTCTGAATAAATTAGATTAAAGCCCAACTGGCGGATGAAGATATTCCGTTTTAAGATTGCCAATCATATTCCATGTATTGCGCGGTTTGCACAGCAACAACTTCTCCGAACAATTTTGCTATTACATAAAACGATAAATCAATTCCTGCTGAAATTCCGCCTGAAGTGAGAATTTTACCATTATCAATGAAGCGTTGATCTGTAATCACAGTTGTTTGAGGTGCAAGTTGCCGCAATTCCTCGAAAGCATGATGATGCGTGGTTGCTGATAAACCATTTAATAAACCTGCTTTTGCTAAAATCAAAGATCCTGTACAAACAGATAAAACAAGTTCAGCTTGTTGAGCATATTTTTGCACCCATTGAATGATATTAGCCTGTTGTAGTGCAGCCCGACTACCGAAACCTCCGGGAATAATAATAATATTAGGTGCCGGATGATTTTCTAATGTGTAATCCGGATTAATACTTAGATGATTTCGCGCCAAAATTGGCTGAGTCGTTTCAGCAACGGTGTAAACATTAAAAAGTGAATCTTGATCGAGATTGGAAGTCACAGAAAACACCTCAAACGGCCCAGCAAAATCTAGAACTTCAACGTTATTAAACAACAGAATAGCAACATTTTTTGGCATTGTTAAAGCAATCTAAAAACTTTTTTAATCGAAAATTTCAGGGGCAGGAGTGATTCAGTCGATTGAATTTAGGGTTAAATACTTCAATTTCACTGCAATTATAGAAATGTTTTTCCAACATCTATTATATTTACATAAATCATCCACTAAAAGATAGATTTAAATTCTGTATCCAAAATTACTAAATATATGATAGGTTTTTATTAAAGCTAGTTAAGGTCATAAAAGTCAGCTATGCCATTTACCATTGATTCAGCTCGAGGTATTTTCCCCAGTACTCTATCTGCTGATGTTGTCCCGGCTACCATCGCTCGGTTCAATCAGCTTAGTGCGGAAGACCAACTTGCTCTGATCTGGTTTGCCTATTTGGAAATGGGTAAAACCATAACCATTGCAGCGCCTGGTGCAGCAAATATGCAGTTTGCCGAGAATACTCTCAATGAGATTCGGAAGATGACTCCCCTGCAGCAAACTCAGGCAATGTGCGATCTAGCTAACCATGCCGATACTCCTGTTTGTCGTGCCTATGGAAGCTGGACTCCCAACCTCAAGTTAGGGTTCTGGTATGAACTGGGAAACTTTATGGAACAAGGAATCGTGGCTCCGATTCCCGAAGGCTATAAGCTTTCTGCCAATGCCAACGCCGTACTGGCAACCATTCAAGGAGTCGATCCCGGTCAGCAAATTACGATCTTGCGTAATTGCGTGGTTGATATGGGCTTTGACACCAGTAAATCAGGCAGTAGCGATCGAGTCTCAGAACCTGTGGTGCCTCCCCAGGAAATGTCCCAGCGCACTCGGGTAACCATTGAAGGTGTGACCAATTCCACAGTGCTGGAATACATGAACAACTTAAATGCTAACGATTTTGAGACGTTAATTAATTTGTTTGAGCCAGATGGCGCTTTACAACCGCCCTTTCAAAAACCAATTGTTGGCAAGGATAATGTGCTGCGGTTTTTCAAAGAAGAATGCCAAAATCTGAAGTTGATTCCAGAACGTGGAGTAGAAGAAGCGGCAGAAGATGGTTATACTCAGATTAAGGTGACAGGTAAAGTACAAACACCTTGGTTTGGAGGTAATGTCGGCATGAATATTGCTTGGCGTTTCTTGCTGAACCCGAACAACAAGATTTTCTTCGTGGCGATTGATTTATTAGCTTCTCCGAAAGAACTATTAAACCTCGTTCGCTAGAAAAGTCCTGAGTGGAGTTGAATTCGATTCAGCATCCGCTAAAAAAACAGGTGAGTGTTCTCTAAAAGAGAATGCTCTCTTGTTTTCCAAAGTTAGAAGTCCATGCATAGTATGAGTGAAATTAATTGGTCTGAAAGCGAGAAACAAGCCGCAAAACAAGTATTTGAAAGCGCTTACAAGCGAGAAATTAACAGTCTCATGGAGGAAGTCAAACGAAAAACCTCTGAAATTACTGAGATTGAACAAGTTTGGCGGCTGCACGACTTGTTAAGTGCCCGGAGACATGAAATTGATGGTAAATATGATTTTGATTATTCAAACTTGATTTTTGTGTTTGCCCGGTTGCTCAACGAAAAATGGTTGAGTATAGAGGAATTGCAGGCTTTAGAACGAGAAAAGTTAGTTAAAATCACTGCTCTTGCCCGGATGTCCGGATAATGAATCTAGATCATTAACTCATTCACTGATGCGTGAGTCCGGCAAGATACTGAATCAAGGATATAATCAAGATATTTTTTACAGAAGTTATCTGAAAATTCATCTATTACTGGCTTAAAATAGGAAAATCCAAAAGTTAGTTAGATGCGATAACCTAGAAAGAAGTAGCTAGATTATATCGATTAAATTGTGGTAAAATTCTTCAATTTTAAACAGTTTATTATTGCGGCGCTTATTTCATTTTTGATACTCAGCGGATGGCGAGGGTTTGAAATGCAGTCTATTGAGGCTGCTGCTAATACTCAGTTAGAGTTTCGAGTCAGGCAACTAGAATCTCAACTTTCTCGCTTAGAATCTCTTGTAAACCGTCTGAGTATAACTCCAGCTGATGGTCGTTCTATTGTAAAAGTTGAGCCGCAAGAAGTAGAAGAAAATACTATAGAGTCTCAAGGTAGACAAAGTTGGGTTTCCGGCGACCCAATGTTTGACCGATTAGCAACTTTAGTGATTGAATTAAAGCAAGAGGTGCAAGATCTCCAACAACGAGTTAAGCAATTAGAATCATAAAATAGATAATATAATCATGTAAAAAGTACTACTTTCGAGGCGGATGTAGCTCAGAAGCAGTACTCGATCGGCAGTAAAAGAAAGAAATAGAAGCTTATGAAATCCCTTTATAATAAAGATAAGCTACATAAAAGTTAACGACTAGCAATAAAATGGCCCAGAAAGTACGAAATGGATAGGCTGATACACCAGATTTATTGTTCATATTTTTTTTGATAAACTCAATAGATTAATTTTAAATATATAAGATAAAAAGCAAAACGCGAATCCTTCTAAAGTTAGATCTTAGGTAATTTAGATCAGATCCCCTCAACTCAGAATTACAGTCTAAAATCATAACTCACAAGCTTGAATGCGGCCATAGAATAAATTTCTGGCTTCCATTTCCTGAGAAGTCACTTTTAGAGAATTAGGAGAAATAATTTGATAACCGGATTCTTCCTCGACACCATCTTCAAGTCTATTAATGCGGGGAAGATGACCTTTTGGTGCTTCTAAAGAATAAATCAATTGATCATTAGATTTCCAGGTTTCTTGTCCTTCTTCTTGAGTATGTATCCAGCGGACAAAATCACTAAACTGTATATATAAATTAGGATCATATTTTTTAATTAAATCTTCATCAACACTATTACCAATTTCAGTATAAATTTCTTGCTGAATATTTAAGCCAAAACGACCTCCTGAATTTTCTACCCAGAGATGATCAATAGTTTTCAAATCTGAACAATTTAAAGTTTGAATAGCATTTCGATCTAATTTTTTTTCAGTTACGCGATTTGCTAAATCCAGTAAAATATCATAAGTCACTTGATCTGCAGATTGCCATTTTTTCTCTTTTAAAAATGTTTCTAATTGCTGAATTTTCGGTATTTTTCGTCTGCAGCTTGGCTCTTCTGCTAATAAATCAATTTCAATTAAAACTTGTTCATCTTCTATACTTTGAACTTGTAAAGTTCCAACTCCTTCTTCAATAATTGTCTGAATTTTATTTTCAATCATCTTAGACTGACTCGCCTCTTGATTAGATTCAGGTGGCGTTTGGACTTGGATTCGATCCCCTTCTCGAATCACTTGGTCGCAAATTGAGGAGGGTAAAGCATTGACTTTAAAATCTGTTGGATCAACTCGAATATTTAATTGACTAAAGTAACTTGTTAAACCTTGATCGCTCGGAATATCATTTCGAGAAATCCCTAACAAATCTCTATAAAACGCTACAATATCTTGACTATTAGAGCCAATATATTTAAATAAATTTACATTTGTTAGAGTTCCATATACTGTAATAATTGAACCAGCAACAATTCCGCTAATAAAGATAGGGAGGGGTTTAGCAGCTTGTCCTAGGCGAGTTTCTGTTTTAGAGGATGAGTTAATATTTTTCATACTGAGGCTAGGGTAGATGCGATGATGGGATAAGAATCAACAGTATTTTAAAGTTCACCAGCCTCCAATCTACATCAAGTTTTAGAAGCAAATTGATTGCGGATTGAATCGCTGTTTTTTTGACACTGAACATTGATGTAATTTCCTACATTACTAAGACTCATAATTTTATAAAACTATTTTTAATCATTTTTATCATAACCACTTCTGAAAGATATCCTTATTTTACCGGGATCAATTCAGTTTGACCACGGCGAAAATTAAAATAGACATCAAAAATTGGATATTCTCAGATCTTATGCTACTCGGGACCCACGGGCTATAGCTTTAGATACAAATAGGATATCACAATATTGAGGTTAACCTCAGCACGATCTGGAAATATAGAAAGTTGAATCTTTATCAAATTATTATCTTAAATACTATTATTGTTGTTTAACTGCTCGTTTAATACTGCTATTAATTCTGCATTGTGGAGAATAACACCCACTTGATTATTAAAGATTTGCATATATCTTTGATCGCTTTCATCAAAGCTAGCTTGATATAACTGAGGAATTAATTGATCGGCGTTTGAAATCGGTTCAATTTCTTCATTAGATCTCTTTTTGTTGACTAATTGAGTGACTGCAATTAATTCTCCGTCAGGATTCCAAACAGGCATACACAATAAACTATAAGTTCGATATCCAGTTTTTTTATCCGTATTTTGTGCAGTTTTAGAGTCGGGATATTCATATAAATCATAGGGCATATTAAGGGGAACTCCCATTTCAGCCACTTTCCCAACATATCCTTGACCAATAGGCACTCTAATTTCTTGTTTTAATCCATTTTGAAAGACCAATTTTGTCCATAATTCTTGATGTTGATAATCGACTAACCATAACGTACTGCGGTCAGCCATCATCAGCTCTTTGGCTGCATTCATGACTCGTTGAAGAATCTCATCAATATTAGTTCCACTTTGGTTAATTGAACGGGTAGCTGCCATTAATGCAGCAGCCACTCTTTGTCCTTGAGCTGTTTTATGATAAGAACAAAAACTATCTAAAATCATCTGAATTAATGGTGCATTTTCTGAAAAATGTTTTTCATCTTCTAAAACAAAACTATTTAGATCTATTTTATCAATTAATGCCGCTTCAGATGGGTAAGAAGGCTTAAGCTTATTAATCGCTTGTACAACAGCAATTAAATCTCCTTGTTCATTTAAAAGCGGAAAAGCCAGCATTGAATAGGTGCGATAATTATTCTTTTTATCCTGTTCTTTAGCAACATCAGAACGTGGATCATCATAAAAATCATAGGGAATATTAATTACTTGTTTATTCGCTGCCACCTCTCCAACAATGCCTTTATCAGCGGAAACTCGAATTTCTAAAGCGTGTCCTTCTTCGGTTTCAGCAATAATTGACCAAAATTCTTTTCGTTCTGGATCAAATAAGAAAATAGTCGTTCGATCTGCATTTAACAATTGACCAACTTTTAAAGTAATAGAGCGCAAAGTTGCATTTAAAATTTCATCAAATCCTTGACCATCCATCACTTGAGTTAACATAGATAGGGTCTGACTAATAATTTGTTTAGGTGAATTTTCCACCTGTTCTTTCATTGCCTCAAACTGCTTTGCATTTTGTAAAGCTACCCCGACTTGGGAATTGAAAATTTGCATATACTTTTGACTATTTTCATCAAAACTTGCTTCAAAATATTCAGGTGCTTCTGGCCAATCATCTGGATCATATTCGGGGAATTCTCCTTGTTTACGTCTGTTAATTAATTGAGTCACTCCGAGTAATTCTCTATCTGGACTCCAAACTGGCATACATAATAAACTACAGGTTCGATATCCAGTTTGTTGATCTGTTTTTTTTGAGGTTTGAGAATTGGGATGATGATAGAGATCAAAAGGAATATTTAAAGGCTGACAATCCTGTGCCACAAGACCTGCAAAACCTTCACCAATTTTAATCCGAATTTCTCGAGTTGCACCATCTTCAAATAATACTTTCGTCCACAATTCTTGAGTTTTTTGATCGACTAGCCACAATGTACTGCGATCGGCATTCATTAATCGCTTGGCGGCTTCCATGACTCGTTGAATAATTTCTTCTGAATCTAAGCTACTAAAAGAAACCGATTGAGTTGCTTTTAACAGTGCTTCAGAGGCTTGAATCTTCTGAGCGAGTTTATAACTATCGTAACAACTTTCTATTAAGTGTTGCAGCGCCGGAGCACACTGTGATAATTGTTTGTGATCTTCTTCTATAAATCCTTCTGGATCAATTTGTTCAATCAAAGACAGATCAATTTCTTTAGCCGACTTTAACTTATTGGCTAAATGTAGAAAGGCAAATATACTTTTACGCTCATTCAGTAACGGAATTGTTAATTGATTATAAATCTGGTAATTTGTTCGTTGGGTATAATTTTCCGCTACTTCAAAATACCAATCTTTTGAAAGCTGAGAAGGTAAATTAACAGCCCGCTTAAAAATTGTGACTCGTGCCGCAGTTTGAGTATTTTCTACAATTTGAATTTTAGTGGATTGATTGCTACTCTTAGCACTAATCGACCAAATTTCATTTTTATTTTTATCAATTAAATAAATTGTCACATAGTCAACCAGTAGTAATTCTGCTAATTTTGATGTGAATTCTCCTAAAATTTCATAGAGGATATCATCAAATTCTTGACCTTCCATTTTATGAAATGAAGAAATTAGTTTTTTCTGTAGATCGGCAATTATTTGAGCAATCGTAGGAGATAAAGTTCGTAAAATTTTATCAACCCATTTTTGATTAAATACTGAAGAATAAATCTGATTATAAACTTGAAGAGTTTGGTTTCTTTTGACGACTAATCCAGAAAGCTGTAGTTCTCGTTGCTCATCGCTATCATAAGATGGAATTGAGTTATTTTGTAAAATATTTTGATAAAATCGTAGGCGAGAAATTAAAGTATTATCAGGTTTCAGTAATCGATCTCGAATCGTTTTAAGATGAGAAGGTTCATCTTGAGATTCCCAATTTTCTAAAATTTTTGTTTTAACCATTTCCTCTATAAAAATATCAATTTTATGAGTTGATAAAGATTTAAAATCATCCTGAATATAAGCATAATTTTGAATAATATTACAAAGCTTTTGAGTTAGAAAAGGTTGACCGCCCGTCCATTTTAAAATAGATTCTATGACTCGCTGTGGGTGGTTGACAAAGCCACTGAGTCCCTGAATGAGAGGTTGAACTTCAGAGAGTTTGAATCCCTGTAATTCAATTGCCCGACCTACATTAAATGGGGTACGAGTTCGGTCATGAATTAAATCTAAGGGGGTGGCAACACCAAACAATGCAAAAGTTAAAACTCCATACTCATCACAATTACGAATGAAGGCAAAAAAGTCATCTGTATTAAAGCTCAGGCTGAGAATACTATCAATTTCGTCAATAAAAATTATGCTCTGTTGTGGGATTAATTCAATTAATAACTCTATAAATTCACTGAAGCGTTGAACAGGAGAAATAAATTCGAGATCGCGCAACCAAGAGTTTAACTGAATGGGTAAATGAAACTGTCTGACTAACCGCCGCATAATTCCGGCATACCATTGATCGGGTGTAATATCTTGTGAACCAATTTTTGTTAAATCAACTGCAGCACAACTCATTCCTTCTGCTTGTAATTGATGCATTACTCGCACTCTTAGACTAGTTTTTCCCATCTGACGAGAGTTGAGAACATAACAAAAATTTCCGGCTTTTAAGGCTTCATAAAGTTGCCCGTCAGCTTGTCGAATTACATAGGTTGGTGCATCTACAGGAAGATGTCCACCTACTTTATAACTTAGATTCATCATAATAATTATATTAGAGTCAAACAAAAATTAGATTAGTAAGAATTAAGCTGAGACAGTCAAGCGATGACTAAAATAATCTCGGTATAATTCAAATCGTGGAATCACACGATCGGCTTGTAAATGAACTAATCCCATGCTATGTAATTTAAATGCGAAAGCGGGCTTCACTTCTACAGGGGTTTGCTGTTTTACCACTTGATAAAACGCCTCTGCTAATTCAGGATGCTGTTGTAAATTCCATAAATGTCGCCGTAAATGATCGCTGTATATTCCGGCTTCGGTTGAAGCCGTTTCGAGGAGTTGAGATAAAGTGAGTTGTTGTCGAACAATATGATAAAATGCTAAGCGAATTAAATAAGGATGTCCGCCAATTAATTGCATTAAATTTTGAATTTGTATCTCCGTTAAATTTAACCCATGACGCAGCGCTAAATCATGCACTTGCTCGGGTGAAAATTCGGGTAAATGAATCGGTAATCCTACATTAAAAGGGGATTGATTAATATCTAACGGGATATAGACTTCGGTGGAATGAACAATAACTAATCGCAGTTTTTGCCACAGTTCGCTATCCGGATTACCATAGCCTGCTTCTTCATACCAAGCGCGTAATAAACTAAAGAAATCATCTGCAATTTTCGGATATTGAAATACTCGATCTACTTCATCTAATCCGAGGACTAAAGGGGTTTCAGTTTCCGGTAGCAAACAATCTTCAAAAAAGGCAGTACAGTTATCTTTACTCCCAAATGTTTCTGTCCAGTAATCCTCAACTAAATAAGGTAAACGTAACTTCCGAGCAACACGAGCACAAAACCAACGTAAGAGTGAATTTAAATTAGCAAATATTCCTTTATCCGCGTGCTGAAAACTCAAAGGAACGGTTCGATATCCCTGTTCTCGAGCGCGATCGAGTATTCTTGCCATTAGGGATGTTTTTCCCATTTGACGAGGTGCTTTTAAGCGAATTAATGCACCCGGATGGAGAATTTCCTGATAACATTGAGACTCATAAGGATTTCGTCGAATATAAAAGGCAGATTCTAAACGAACTTGACCTCGAGGCAATTCCGGTTCTGCAACGGGTAAAGGGGAAGGAATTTTTACTGAAATGTCAGGTATGAGTGGTTGAGATACCAGAGAATTCCCTTCATGAAATGCTGTATTGATTTCCCGTTCCCATTCTTCAATACCTACTGTTTTCCATTCTTCCCAACAGGGAATGGCATCCTGCTGTGGGATCCATTCTACATTATTAGATAAAAAGTTAAGAATTTCTTGGATAATAATCGGTGTATCAGCGGCTGATTTCCACTCTCGTTGACAGGTTCCGAGCAGATAATTTCGTAGATCATGATTGAAGGGAAGTGTCGCCGGACAGTTAACTCGAATGGGTAAAATAACTGGGGGAGAATTGAGTAAAGGATTCTGTCTCTCTTTGGCTTTTCTTAACTGTTCAATCACGATTTCACTCATGACCGCCTGAGGAGACAGTAGCAAAATTAAGTAGTGACAACGCTCAAGTTCTTGATCAATTTGAGATAACCAAGCCGCATCAGAAGCTGGCCACGAACTCGGAACTTTACCGATGGCTATAGTACGAACATGATGTCCTGCTAAAGCAATTGCCTCATTTAATTCTTGGGCTAAATGACTATCCGGTTCATGTTGATGATAATTAATTAAGACATTTTGACAAAGAGGATAAAGCTGAATGCATCGTTCAACTGCACCCTTGATTGTTTTTTTTGTTACCTTTTCCCCTATGGCATGAGAAATTTTTTGCCATAATTTATAAGCTACATTTCGCTCAATATATTGAGTATTAAATGGGCTAATTTCTGTATAAGTTTTTCCAGCCCAAGAGCCAATAAAAACTTCTCTTTCTAAGTCATTTAGATGTTTATTTTGTTTCGTATAAACGAGCGCGTCTATAAAATCTAATGCTTCTTGAGCATTCATAGTGGTTTGAGAGCTAGATAGATTGGTTGAAAAGACGGATAAATTTATTTTACATAGGTATATCCCTATTGCAAAATTTTAATTTTATTTTATGTAAAATCCGCAATTTTAATGTGATTCAAATCACAGAATTTATTAAACTGCGAGTTTTCTCTGAGATCAACATGATTGAATTAGATGATTAATGAGAATTTATGAGGTTCTCTGAAGCTGGGGAGGTAATTAAAATCGTGGTAGTAAAATAGTAATTATACGGATGAGTATTTTTTTTTGTGGTTATGAGTTTTTATGGTTTTCATCTGATTTTTTTTAGACTAAGCTGTAGATAATTCTGTTAATCCCATATTCATTATTTCACAATAAACTGGAGTTAACCCGATGTATTGCCTAACTCAAGAAGCCATGATAATTCGTTGTATTAAAAGTTTATTGGTTTGCTATCGCAAGCTATATTCTCACGCCCCCCTTGATTCTGTAGAACTAATAAGTTCTATTGCTAATGTAACCCTGCGTAAAATTATGCAAAGCGATGCACCCTACCATAATGTAGAACATACAGTACTAGTTACCTTAACAGGACAAGCGATTTTAGAAGGGAAATTAATTAGAGAGGGTAACGTTTCGGCAACAGATTGGTTACAAACAATTATTGCTTTATTGTGTCATGATATCGGTTATATTAAGGGGATTTGCGATCAAGATCAACTCAGCAATCAATTATTTACGACTCGGCGGGATCAACAACTGCTTTATCTACCCCCTGAAACCACTGATGCGAGTCTAACTCCTTATCATGTCGATCGCAGTAAATGCTTCGTTGAACAAACCCTCAGCCAGTATCGCGGAGTCGATATCGATCAAATTCAACAAAATATTGAATTAACCCGTTTTCCGGTTCCCTCCGATCCACTTTATCAAGATACAATCAACTATCCGGGACTGGTTCGGGCGGCTGATTTAATCGGTCAATTGGCCGATCCAAACTATTTACAAAAAACAACCGCTTTATTTCAGGAGTTTAAAGAACTTGGTGTTCATCAACAACTCGGTTATCAAACCCCTGAAGACATAAAACGGGCTTATCCTGAATTTTTCTGGAATGTTGTATATCAATACATTCAAACCGGATTACAATATCTAGATGTAACTTCAGTCGGTAAAAGTATTGTTAATGATCTGTATCGGAATCTCTTTATTGCTGAAGTTGAACGTCGAACCAAAAAGTATCCTAACTTAAAAACAGCATCTGCTAATCTCTCTCTACCGAACAAACAGAAGAGAGACTTAATCACCTCTTGTTAACAGCTTCACCCATTACTGAAAACAACCCACTCAAATTCCCTCAATCAGAAAAGCCGATTGCCGATTTCGGCATTGAATCATCAAACCTAAATTGATACAGTTTATCTACAATTAATTTCTTAAGTGTTATGGATACAGTTGATATCTTTCCATTCGATTCTCAATCCGATACCTCTTTAACCTTCACATCTGGATCTGAGGAGATTCCTCGTTTACCCGTCATAGAAGTGGATGAAAATATCTCTGTGTTTGAAGGACAACTCAATCAATTTCCTGAGGTGATATTGACGCTTGGGGGATCGGACGAGGTTTTCAGCACATTTGATATTGAACAAATTTTACCTAATCTAGAACAAGATATTGTGTTTGAAGAACAACTCGATCCGTTTGCCAACGAGATATCGACGCTTGTAGGATCGGATGTGATTTTCGACGCATTCGATAGTGAACAAATTTTACCTAATCTAGGACAAGATATTGTCTTTGAGGGTGGGGGAGATGAAACGACTTTCGCAGAACCACAGAATGATCAAATACAGGATGAGGTAGGGAATGATTTTCCCAGAAGTTTTGGCGATCAAAATAGGTTATTTGGAATATCAGAAGATAATTGTGTTTTCGGCGGTCGAGATAACCATCAACTGTGGGCAAATCAAAACAGCGATATCCTTTGCAACGATTTAGGCATTGACCTGTCAACAGATCGTTCCGAACGCAATTCCAATTCTCCAGCCGATACTTCTTTAACCCTTACACCTGATCCGACTGGAATCCCCCGATTACTCGCCACAGAAGCGGGTGAAAATATCTCTTTGTTTCAAGGACAACTCGATCAATATCCTGATGGAATATGGACTCTCGGGGGAAATGATATCATTTTCGGCACATTTGACAGTGAACGAATTTTACCCAATCAAGGACAAGATACCGTCTACGGGGGTGGGGGAGATGATGAAGTCTTAGGAGGACAACAAAATGATGAAATATATGGTGAAGCAGGGAATGATTTTCTCCGAGGCGATCGCGATCAAGATAGGCTATTTGGGGGATTAGAAGATGATCGTCTTTTCGGCGGTAAAGATAACGATCAACTGTTCGGAGATCAAGGCAGCGATATCCTTTCGGGTGATTTAGGGGTCGATCAATTAACAGGGGGTTCTGGTCGAGATTTCTTCATTTTAAGAACCGATGAAGCCGGATTTGATCCCAGTCAAATTGATGTAATTACAGATTTTGATTGGTTTAATGATGGGGATAAAATTGCCCTGACTGATGGCTTAACTGAAGCCGATATCGATTACAATCAACTGATTGATTATGAAGGGGATGGTTTTGTCAATGATACCGTGATTACAATTACTGCCACTCAACAAATTTTGGGAATTGCTTTAAATGTTGATGATTTTGCCTTGCAAGACCAATTTATCCCAGTTGAGAATTTAGTTTTGGTTTGATGCGATCGTCAGAGTGAATTGTTCCAAAGTATCTTAACTGAGTCAATATCCATTTATCCTAAAATCAAAAAATACCGATCAACAAGTGAACCATTGGCGGTACAATAAACGCCATGATTAATCAACCGCCGAGTCACAATATCCCGCCCCAAACTTGGAACCGTCCAATTGGTAAGGGCTGGGAAAAACCCTATACGGTTCGCTACAGCAGTAACTTAGATGATGGCCCCTGGCATGGGATGCCTTTGGGGGGGTTTGGCGCAGGTTGTATCGGGCGATCTTCACGGGGAGATTTTAATCTGTGGCATCTCGACGGCGGTGAACACGTTTTCTCTACACTTCCCGGTTGCCAGTTTAGTATTTATGAAGAAGTCAACGGCAAATCACAGGCTTATGCCTTGTCTACTCAACCCCCTAATGATGGCAGTTTATCCGCTTGGAAATGGTATCCAACGGCAGAAAATACCGGAACTTATCATGCATTGTATCCTCGCAGTTGGTTTGTCTATGAAAATGTATTTCAAGCCCAATTAAGTTGTGAACAACTCTCACCAATTTGGGCCGGAAACTATCAAGAAAGTAGCTATCCGATTGCTATTTTTGAATGGATCGCGCATAATCCAACCGATCGGCCGATTACCTTGAGTATTCTATTAACTTGGCAGAATATTATCGGCTGGTTTACTAATTCCATAAAAAATCCAACTGTTAAAGTTCGAGATGATGGTAGTCCGGTGTATGAATATCAACCTCGTTGGGAAGAAAGCGCTGGTAATATTAATCGTTTTGTCGAAGATTTTCATCGGATAGGCTGCTTAATGACTCGGTTTAGTACCCAGGATGAAGTACAAGAAGGATTGGGACAAATCGCGATCGCTACAATCTCAAATCCGGCTGTAGAAGTCTATTATCAAACGCGATGGAACCCTAAAGGAAATGGTGAAAGTATTTGGCAATATTTTGCCACTGATGGCTCATTACTCGATACAATTGACGAAACCCCGGCTAAAAATGACGAACAAATCGCATCAGCATTAACAGTTAAGTTTACTTTGCGTCCAGGTAAAACCAGAAAAGTTCCCTTTTTTATCGCTTGGGATTTACCCGTTACAGAATTTGCATCAGAGATTAATTACTATCGACGATACACTGATTTTTATGGGCGTAATGGGAAAAATGCTTGGTCGATTATTCGGACGGCAATGAAGCATTATCAAACTTGGCAAGAAAATATTCAGGCTTGGCAACAGCCAATATTAGATAATCAAGATTTACCCTCTTGGTTTAAAATGGCGCTGTTTAATGAATTATATATTCTCACCGATGGTGGTACATTATGGACAGCCGCAGACGAAGAAAATCCTAAAGGTCAATTCGCTGTTTTAGAATGTTGTGATTACCGTTGGTATGAAAGTTTAGATGTGAGATTATACGGCTCTTTTGCATTACTAAAACACTGGCCGGAATTAGAAAAAACAGTATTATTAGCCTTTGCAAAAGCGATTCCAACCGAAGACAAAACCCCTCGAATTATTGGTTATAATCAAGCGTCAGCTATTCGTAAAGCAGCCGGAGCAACGCCTCATGATTTGGGCGCACCCAATGAACATCCTTGGGAACAAACTAATTATACAAGCTATCAAGATTGTAATCTGTGGAAAGATTTAGCCTGTGATTTTGTCTTACAAGTTTATCGGGGTTTTAAGTTAACAGGAAGTACAGATTATCAATTTTTAGCAGAGTGTTGGTCAGCCTTAGTAACAAGTTTAAATTATTTGAAAGAATTTGATCTCGATGGTGATGGGATTCCCGAAAATAGCGGCGCACCCGACCAAACTTTTGATGATTGGCAACTCAAAGGAGTCAGCGCATATTGTGGGGGATTATGGTTAGCAGCACTCGAAGCAATGATCGCGATCGCCAACGAATTAATACAGCAAAACTTTAATTTAAATCCCGATCCCAAAACAGTAATTTCAACTTATAAAGACTGGTTAAAACAAGCCCAACCCGTCTATCAAGAAAAACTGTGGAATGGGCAATATTATCGACTCGATAGTGAGAGTGGATCGGATGTGGTGATGGCCGATCAATTGTGTGGTCAGTTTTACGCTCGATTGTTAGAATTGCCCGATATTGTGCCGCCCGAACAAACCATTTCCACTTTGAATACAATTTATCAATCTTGCTTTAAAAACTTCCATAACGGTCAATTTGGCGCGGCTAATGGCGTTAAACCCAGTGGAGATCCAGTCCATCCAGAAGATACCCATCCCTTAGAAGTTTGGACAGGCATTAACTTTGGGTTAGCTGCTTTTTTCATCCAGATGGGAATGAAAGCCCAAGCTTTTGAAATTGCCGAGGCTGTTGTTAAGCAAATATATGAAAATGGCTTACAATTTCGGACTCCTGAAGCCATTACCCCTCAGAAAACATTCCGCGCCAGCCATTATTTAAGGGCAATGGCAATTTGGGCAATGTATGAGGTTTTAAGTGAGTCACACTAGCTAACTAACAGGGTTGAAATAGGTAATCCCCATCCTAAACTATAACGACTAAATAACACTAACGTCAGTAACCCGAGTAATAAGAAAGTGGCGACTAAATCTTGTTTTAAGCCTGATAAATTCTCTTTCCATAACCCATAGTTAACCACACAATAAGGCAAAATATCATTAAATGCCACAACAAATATTGCGCCACCAATGCCCATTTTTGAGTAGGCTAAAGGCAGTAACGCGATCATATAAACAAACTTAAAAGCATTTCCTATTGCTACATAGATGGGCTTACCAATGGCAAATAAAACATTATTGATTGTAATTGATAGTAACAGCGGCCATAAACCGATGGCTAAAATCGGTAGCATCCAAGCCGCTTGATTATATCGTTCATCATATAAAAACAAGATTAAAAAGTCACCAAAGCTTGCTAAACCTGTGACAAGAAACGCTAATCCTACTAACAAATACCAACGCTTTTGAAGAATCTTTTGTCGTAGCTCACTCCGTCCTAAATCAACATATTGTGAAATAATCGGAAACATCACTTGACTGGTGATTTTTAACATGACCTGTCGGGGTAACTCAGCCAGCGTAAGAGCGACAGCATACAATCCTAAGAGCTTTAAAGAGAAGAGTCTACCCAGAATTAATCGATCCGCTTGTCCGGCTAAAAATGTCATAATCGTAGAGATAAAAATCCATTTACCAAAAGAAAAAAGTTCTGCCGCAGCGCTTTTTTCCCAGGCAAAGCGATTAGAAACTTCAGGCTCTAGTCGATGACTCCAAAATAGTTTAAGGGAATTAGCAATGACGTTTCCCCCAACTAATGCCCAAATACTGCGGCTATAATAAGCCCAAATCACCATAATGGTGAGACTGACAGCTTGAATAATAAACTCAAATCTTGTAAGTTTGCCAATCTCAACTTTACGGTTTAAAGTCGCAAGAGAAGTTGAATGAAATCCGGATAGTAATGCCCCTAAACCCACAATAGGAATCAACCAAATCAGTCTTTGATCATCATAAAACTGAGCAACAGGCCAAGCAATTACAACGCAAAGTAGCCAAATCCAGATTCCTCGAATTGCCTGTAATGTCCAAGCAACATTAAGAAAAACTGGGTCATCCGCGCGAGAACTACGAATAATACCCGGACGAATTCCAATATCAGAAAATAGAGTTAAACCTGTGATAAAAGTTTGCACCAATGCCATCAAACCAAACAACTCTGGGACTAATAAACGAGTCAGAATTAAATTTCCCCCCAGTCGCAGAACTTGACTACCCCCATAACCTATTAGAGTCCAAAGTGTCCCCTTAATAGCTTTCTGTCTCATCGATGACATAATTATTTAATTGATTGATTGATTGATTATAAGTCACACTTTAGGTTTAACAAAAGGGCGAAGAATTTTTTGTCTTAACCTTCCAACTCTTGTCTGATCTCTTGTAATTTTATGCCACGTCAGTTGTTTGTCTAAGGGAATTTTTTGACGGAGTAAAGCATCTTTAGCAATCCAATTTGCAAAATCCTCTGGAGAGTCAAAACCCAGGCGGCGGCAGGTAATCCCAGCATCAGATTTCACTTCACCAGACTGCATTGTCATGTTTAAAGGAGAACGCGGATCATCCATATTATGAGCATACATCAATGGCAGTGGGTATCCACTCACCAAACCGTCAATAGACATCCCAACTCGATCAAGGGGTATCCCAGCAGGCATCCAGCCACTATAATGACGTAAGTACTCTTTTCGGGCTAAAAAGCTATGGCCGGCAATCATTGTACATTGAAAAACTTTGTGACCTGAGATCTCAACAATATTATGGGCTGCTAAATTGATGTTCCAATCTTCTGGCATAAAGATCCAACATCCTAACATCCCAAATTGAGAGTCTTGACGAATTAAACTGGCGAATTGTTCTGTCCAACCTTCAGGTAAAAGAACATCATCATCTATTTTACCGATAACATCGCTTTCTGCTGTTTCAAAGAACCACATACACGGCTCAAACTGATTTACATTTTCTTTACTAAAATGCCGCTTAACAACTCGCTCATCATCAATTGAGGCAATGATATCTGCTGTCCCATCTACTGAGGCGTTATCCCAGCAATACAGCCGGAAATTCGATGAGCTGTTCAAAAGATGGGTCAGTGTTTTTTGAAGATATTGTCTACGATTATAGGTAATGAGTAGTAAGTCAACAGGTTCTACCATAGCTATCCCTGGAATACAATTAATTTTTTGAGCTTTATTCTTCTATTTTTAAATTTATCAATATAAATCTCTAAAATACAAGGATATTTGATTAAATTTTAGTAAAAAAAGAGAGGTTTAACTTTATATAATTTCGCAGAAAGAGGGATTTTTTAAGCGGATTACGGATGGTTAAATTCTAGTTTTTTATAGGCTTTGGCTGAGTTACTCCCATCCCTAACTAACCTTTTACCAAGCACTCGATTTATTTATAAATTTTTATATAAAATATGATATAATATTATATTTTGTTACAGACATAGAATAATTAAAGCTTTCCTGAGCTGATCCGGTTACTATACTCCTTTCTTATTTGTCAGCAGTATTGTTATCTCACGATCAAAATACCGCTTTGACTACAGTGATGTCCTCTGGAGCGGGTAAATCAATTGGATGATTCATTATCGTCAGTATTGTAGTATTATGATTGAGCAGTAGTTTGAGTCTGAATTTATAAACGATATCAGATGGTCTTTCTACTTAGATTATTGCTTTATATAGCGACAAGCTATAGTAATGTAGGTAAAAATATAATATAAAATAGAATGAGGGTCTGTAAATTCAATTAATTCAGTATGATTTGAGAAAGATAGTATAGATAAATCAACTGCTAAATAAAAAAACAATAAAGTAAAAACCTATAGTTTTAAAATCCAGTTTAAACTCAAGCGATAGACTCGATTAATAAAAATATTATTTTTCGTACTGTACTTATTGATCTTTTTTTGAGTCCTATAGATTTTGGAGGTGGCTTTCTCAAAAAATAATAGAGTAAATAGATTAAAGAGAAAGTGATGATAAAATAATTAATCTCAAGCTGTAAATTGAATTCACTTTATATCTACCATGGAAAAGTTGTACGAAGGAAAAGCCAAAATTATCTATCCGACAGATGATCCAGAAATATTACTCGCTCATTATAAAGATGATGCTACTGCCTTTAACGCCCAAAAACGAGGGACAATTTTAGGGAAAGGAGAAATTAACTGCAAAATTTCTACTCACTTATTTCAACAACTCGAACATCACGGAGTCCCGACTCATTATATGGACTGTCCCGCTGCCAACAAAATGCGAATTAAACGAGTATCTATTCTACCCATAGAAGTGATTGTTCGTAATATTGCTGCCGGAAGTCTGTGTAAACAAACAGGGTTAGCAGTCGGTACAATAATCAATCCGCCTATTGTAGAATACTGTTATAAAAATGACGATCTAGGCGATCCATTACTTACCCGCGATCGCCTGTTTTTACTGAAGTTGGCAACCCCACAACAATTAGAACAAATTCAATCCCTAGCGCTGCAAATTAATCAGATTTTGCAAGATTTCTTCAATCAATGTAAAATTACTTTAGTAGATTTTAAGATAGAATTTGGTTTAACCTCTAATCAGCAAATTATTCTAGCTGATGAAATTAGTCCGGATACTTGCCGCTTATGGAATCAGACAGAAACCGATCCACAACAGCGAGTGATGGATAAAGACCGCTTTCGTCAAGACCTTGGTAATGTAGAATCAGCTTATCAACAAGTTCTAGAAAGGGTTTTAGCTCAAACTATCCCTGAGAATTAAACACCTCCAGAGTGAAAAAATCTGCATAAGTTCGATCTGTGTGATACCCTCGTTTCAGGATACAGGCAATTTAGCCTGATTTTAAATGTCGAGACCTTCGTAAAATGCGGTAAAATCTCACAGTCGGTTTACAGTCAACTGATTGTAAATTCCTTGAGATTTAGGTATTCCTTTCGCTTAGTGAGCTTAGTCTCAATTTTGTTGGTGTGTGACAGTCCAAGAGTGTGAACAACATGCGCTTATCTCCTGTTTTGGTTGCAGTCATTGCAACTTCAGTCTCTGTTGGGTATTCAAACTCAGCAAATGCTCAACCGTCTATCTGGACGTTTGGTGAAACTTATTTTAGTTCGATCTCGGGTCAGGAGTCATCTCCTCCGGGGTCATTTCAGCCGATTTATCAGGGAGGTGACTCGGCTGTATTCCCGGGTTTGCCAGCAACAGAGGTTTCGATCCCATTTGATAATACACCAGTTGTTCCTACTGCCAATGTAGGGGCAAAACCGCTATTATCAAAGTCAACAAAATTAGGTTTAAAAGCATCAGGCGATCCGACACTTGAGAAATTTCAGTTACCTGATGAAATGGCGTTGAATTCACCTGCTGTTAAGTCTCAACCGGAAAAATGGGCGGCGTTATCTCGGATACAAGCTGAATGGAAGTTAAATCAGTCTCAAGCTAAAACAGTTTCTCAAAATGCGGTTGTTTTAAGCAAGGTTGATACTGTCTCTGAGGTGAAAGCATCGGCAGAAATTCAGCCGGATCAGACTTCGACTGAGATCGGATTTCAACTCGACAAAACAAAATCATTTACATCTCCATCATTTGAAACTATTGCAACATCAGCCTTATTAATTGCTAAAGCAGATATAGATAATAAATATACTGTCGTTGAACCCTATTCACAATATAACTTTGATAAACTTAAGCCTAATCTCGGGGCAACATCAGCCTTATCAATTGCTAAAGCAGATATAGATAATAAATCTACTGTCGTTGAACCCTATTCACAATATAACTTTGATAAACTTAAGCCTAATCTCGGGGCAACATCAGCCTTATCAATTGCTAAAGCAGATATAGATAATAAATCTACTGTGATTAACTCTACAACAGAATCACTCTCCGACTTTAGCTTCAATAAATTCAAACCCGAGATTCAATTACCGTTTGAAATAGCGCTGAGTAAAATAGAAGATGGAAAAGCGGATTTATCGATAGGAGTGATACCAAATTCTCCTACACTGGTTCAAGATCCTCCCTCCCCGGTACCCGAACCGCAAGTATTAGTGGCAGAAATCGTGATAGATGGAGTCGAAGATCCAGACTTACAAGCACTAATTTATGATGCGATCGCCACTGAACCCGGACGAACAACCACTAGAACCCTATTACAGCAAGATATTAACGCAATTTTTGCTTTAGGACTATTTCGTAATGTCCGAGCCACCCCAGAAGATACACCACTCGGGGTACGAGTGACATTTGAAGTAGAACTCAATCCACCTTTAACAGATGTTGTGATTGAAGGAAACGAAGTCCTGCCGCCAGAAATCATTGAAGAAAGTTTCGCCGGACAATTCAACGAAATTATCAACCTGAATCAAATTGAACAAGCCGTTGAACAGATTAATGCTTGGTATCAAGAGAATGGTTATGTCTTAGCACAGATTATCGAAGCGCCTGCTGTGACTCCAGATGGAACCGTCACGTTACAAGTGGCAGAAGGGGTAATTGAAGATATTCGCATCCGTTTTCTTAATGCTGACGGTGAAGATATTGATGAAGACGGAAACCCAGTAGAAGGAAATACTCGAGATTTTATTATTACCCGAGAGATTCAACTCGAACCGGGTGATGTGTTTAATCAACAAACCGCACAACAAGATCTACGGCGTGTATTTGGGTTAGGGATTTTTGAAGATGTCCGCTTAGAGTTAGAACCCGGTAGCGAAGATCCAACTCAAGCCGTGATGGTTGTCAATATCGTTGAAAGAAGTACAGGTTCAATTAATCTCGGCGGCGGGGTGAGTTCAGCCACAGGGTTATTTGGAACGGTTAGTTATCAACAAACCAATGTCGGGGGAAATAACCAACAGTTAGCGACTGAAGTCCAACTGGGTGAGCGAATTTTACTGTTAGATGCCAGTTTTACCGATCCTTGGATTGCGGGAGATCCGTATCGTACCTCTTACACTGTTAGTGTGTTTAGACGGCGAGAAGTTCCTAATATTTTTGAAGAGGGAACCAATGATGTTCGTCTTCCCAATGGAGATCGCGTCAGGATTATTCGTACAGGTGGCGGCATTAGCTTTACTCGACCTTTTGCTGAAAATCCGTTTGTCGATCCAGACTGGATAGGTTCAGTGGGTTTCCGCTATCAACGGGTACAGGCAACAGATGCAGATATTGATGTCACTCCCCGAGATGATGCCGCTAAGTTATTAACCGCCAGTGACTCAGGGGAAGATGATTTAATTACGTTCCAATTCGGGGTAGCGCGCGATCGCCGTAATAACCCTCAGTTTCCTACATCCGGCTATTTATTCCGTATCGGTTCAGAACAATCTGTTCCAGTCGGTTCTGGTGCTATCTTCTACAACCGTTTACGAGCCAATTATACTTTTTATGTGCCGATCCGCATCTTCAATTTTATGCCGGGTTCTCCCCAAGCTTTAGCGTTTAATGTTCAAGCGGGGACTGTTATCGGAGAGTTTCCTCCTTATGAGGCGTTTTCGCTTGGGGGTGCAAATACTGTGCGAGGTTGGGAAGAAGGGGCACTGGCTGCCGGACGAAGCTTTGTACTGGGTTCAGTTGAGTATCGCTTCCCTATTTTTGGGACAGGAAGTTTCCTCATCGGCGGCGCATTATTTGTCGATGCTGCCACCACCCTCGGTACTCAAAGTACGGTTCAAGGTAACCCAGGGGGAATTCGGGGCAAACCCGGTTCAGGGATAGGTTTTGGTGGAGGATTAAGAATTCAATCCCCCATTGGCCCGATCCGAATTGACTACGGGATTAATAACGAAGGAGATGGTCAAGTTCACTTCGGAATTGGGGAAAGATTTTAGCAATGGGCTATTGTCTTTTTCCTATTTTCTCTGCGATCGCAAATCACCCACAACTTAATCTTTCTATCTTTCTAAGTTTTTTAATGCTTGGAAGGCGAGAAAGAAAAATCCCGCTGCACCCAGAAAGGTTAATAATTGTTCAACTAATCCCCCGGTAAGCCATGTAGCCATTGTTTAATCTCCCATCTTAGATTATCGCTTTGTCTATTATGACTTTTTATCTATATTAATATCAATCCTTTCGATACTGAATTATGACCATTTTTGATGATCAAATGTTAAACTATTGACCCAGCACTAGCAATCTGCATAAACAAATGTCATAACGGGTTACACAATGTCAGTCACAACAAATAAATAGGGATTTAACTCAATGATTGATAGACACTAGCATACGCTCTTGTTAATGAAATTTAAGATCAAAACTTAATAATAATAATAAAAGTAAAAAATCCGCTTCTAAGGGTTGTCGTTTTCCCTAAGGAAGTATATACTGCCGAATATAAGAAAACTTACTCCTTGACATGCTTGGGCTTGTCGTTTGACAGTTTTTAGGCAAATATCTCTCTAATTGAATATTTGCAGCAACTCAGTAGATAAGCTCTGGTCTTCTCCCCATCCTATGAGGGTTGACTCAATAGGTGATATTTGCGATGCTAACCTGGAATATTAGGTTTTCAACTGTCATTTTATTATAGATTGACAGATGACTAAGTATGTTGTCTAGGATTGATTAAAACCGATTAGTAAACCCTTAAATTTAAAGGATAATAGTTATGATGACACAAAATACTTCAGACTTAATTTTACAAATGCGGAAACGTTTAGGCTTATCTCAAGAAAGGCTTGCTGTAGAATTAGGTGTTTCTTTTTACACAGTCAACCGTTGGGAACGAGGACATACTAAACCTTCTCGCTTGGCTTGGGTTTCTATTGAACAAAAACTTAAGCAAATGGAAAATGAAGGAGAAGATTTATTAGCGAGTTATTATCATCAATCTAAGAACAAATGTGGTACTATTACTTAAACTCAATTAACTAAAAAACTGAGTTGAAAGATAGATAAAGTAGAATAAAATATTTAAACAGTTGCACTCAGGGTTCGGTGAACATTACATAAAAAATTAGAGGAATCTTGATCAACTGTTTAAAAAAGGTCAGCACACAGAAATCTGCTACTTGCTAACCGATGCGATCGAAGGTTGTTGATGATGCCAAGAAGTTGCTTGTTCATAAGCATAAGCCACTTCAAATAACCGAGTTTCTCCCAGAACAGGACCAATTAATTGCATCCCAATCGGTAACCCATTTTGATCGAACCCACAGGGTAAATTCAGGGCGGGTAAACCTGCTAAATTCACAGGAATTGTCATTAAATCAGATAAATACATTTTCAATGGGTCAGCCGTTTTTTCTTTGGCTTTAAAAGCAGTCGTTGGAGTCGTTGGCGTGATCAAAATTTCTGCTTGAGAAAATGCCCGTTCAAAATCTTGCTTAATTAAAGTTCTAACTTTTTGGGCTTTGAGATAATAAGCATCGTAATATCCCGCAGACAAAGCATAAGTTCCGATCATAATCCGTCGTTTGACTTCCGTACCAAACCCTTCGGAGCGGGTTTTACCATACATCTGTATCAGATTATCTGCATCCGGATGACGAAATCCATATTTAACCCCATCGTAACGGGCTAAATTGGCAGAGGCTTCTGATGGGGCGATAATATAATAAGTCGGTAAACCATAACGGAAACGAGGGCAAGAAACGACTCGAATTTCAGCCCCAAGTTCCTGCAATACACCAACAGCCTGAGTCACGGCTTGTTCAACTGCGGGGTCTAAACCTTCGCCAAACGTTTCTTGAATGATACCGATTTTGATTCCTCGACGGGGTTTAAGATTGGGTTTGAGTGCAGCCGCATAATTAGGTATCTTCACATCTAAACTAGTGGCATCTTTAGGGTCATGACCCGCGATCGCATTCAACAAAATAGCGCTATCTTCAACCCGGCGAGAAAACGGGCCAATTTGATCTAAGGAAGAAGCAAACGCCACCAAACCATAGCGAGAAACCAAACCATAAGTCGGTTTCATCCCCACCACGCCACAAAAAGAAGCGGGTTGACGAATTGATCCCCCCGTATCTGAACCCAAAGCAATGAGGCATTCTCCCCCCGCCACAGCGGCTGCTGAACCCCCCGAAGAACCACCCGGCACTCGTTCTAGATCCCAGGGGTTTGCCGTCAGTTGAAAGCCAGAGTTTTCGGTCGAACTTCCCATGGCAAACTCATCGAGGTTTGTTTTACCTAAAATTACTGCCCCCGCCGCGATTAATTTTTGAGTGACGGTAGACTCATAAGGGGGGATGAAATTTTCTAAAATGCGAGATCCACAAGTGGTGGGAATGCCTTGTGTACAAAGATTATCCTTAATCGCGATGGGAATACCAGCCAGCAAACCAATCTCTTCACCCGCAGCAATTTTATCATCCACCTGACGCGCTTGAGCGAGCGCTTGATCTGCAGTAACGTGTAAGAAGCTGCGTAACTTAGGTTCTAGTGTGTCAACCTGACTCAAAGCGGCTTGGGTAATCTCAACTGCTGAGCGCTTTTTATGAATCAGTTGTTGGTGTAACTCACTAATCAATGACATTCCCACTCCTCACATTTTTATCCAATCTTGAGTTTAACAAGAGACAGGCAATACGTCCTACATTCTTTAAAGATATTGACATTCTCTCAACAGGTATAACATCAATTTTTCCGGGTTTGCAATATTGGCTTTTCTATTGACATCTCCAGTATTGATCAATCGCTTAATTAATTATGGAGTTTTTGGGAAGAATAAAGTTTATAAGTTTTCAGATCAGGCTAAATATTCACAAGTTTTTCATAATATCTCTTAAAAAGACAAACTGTAGTCAACCACTAAATTACTAATAAACCCCTCGGAGTTCAATATCATGACCTTTTCAACCCTTCAAATCCCTGGTTATTATATCCTCGAAACCATTCACGAGGGCCTAAAATCACTCGTATTTCGCGCTCAACAAACGAGTAATAATAAACCCGTCATCTTAAAACTACTCCGGAGTGAATATCCCAGCTTCAACGAACTGATTAAATTTCGTCATCAATACACTATCACACA
>JBARZE010000045.1:0-131252 GCA_049649525.1 Microcoleaceae cyanobacterium | reverse complement strand
TCTTCAAATCCTTCTGCGGTCGGTGCGCCCGTGGAAGTCAAACCAACAGCCCAGTAACGGCGTTCTATCGGGGACACTTAGGTGTCTAGAGTCGAGTCTATATGGGAATCCCTCGGTTTACCGATGGCAGGTTCAAAATGCTTACGCCAAACGGCACGCACGCGCGAACCTCTGGGCCAGAAAATATTCCTTTTGATATTGATGACTTGTCGTCTGTGTTATCGCGCAACAGTTTTTAATAACCACCCCAGAATTACCCCAACTCCACCAAAGCGAATGGCTTGCCAAAAGGGTTCTTTCAAGCTACTCCAAGTAAACAGATGACTTTCAAGATTAATTTCAATGGTTTCTAACTCCGCTTCGAGTTGCTTTAATTCTTCCCGTATCTGCTGAGTTCGATGTTGCCTGCGTTCGGGTAAAATTTCTTCAATACGATGCTTTAGTTCTGCCTGACGACGCTTGTCCTGCTGAACCTGATTGTAGCGTTGTTTAAGATCACACAGCGATCGCTCAACTGCTATAATTGCTTCTTCTATCTCAGAGGAATTACTAGAGGTCTCCACGGATATAATGATTAAAATTAATTATCTTTATTTGTTAGAAGTACTTATAATAAACTAAATATTAACTTCTGCTGTTCTATTCAATACTCACTTAACTCTATGTCTCCGTCTCATATTCCGTTGAATAGCGATCCGACCAATAGCTCAATCCCTCCGACTTTGAGCGAATTAACGACTGTAGAATTAGCGACGGCTTTGCTCGAACAACTCGCGATTAATGAACGAGATTGGCATCGTCTCAAGTCCAATCGTCCGGCTCGTGCTGCTGAGCAAATCGCTTCAGCTTTGGTCTTTTTACTCAAAGATCAACCCACCGAAGTCATCCCTCGTTTAAATCAAGCGATTGGATGGCTAGATCGATCAATATCCGCACCACCTTGTCCCTCTCATGGGAATCAGGGAAAATCGCAGTCCGATTAATCATCCTCAAGAAAATTCTACAAAAATGAGACTAAGGGCTAGAAAATTGATACAGACAGCAGACTGATTAAACTATCTATGATTAATCGCTCCTAGCCCTTTTCTATGATTAGACTCATTTCATGTGTCTGAGAATCAGCCATAGCAGCCTGCTACAGAGTCATTTCCTTACATAAGGTTAACTCTGTTCCTGCACTGTTCCATTCTACCCAATCAAAGACTTGGTGAAGAATGTACAAACCTCGTCCGCATTCGTTGCCCTCCCAAGGTACATCAGAATCATCGAACGTTTCATGGTCTAAGGCTTCTAAGGGATGACATCGACAAGGGGGACTAAACCCAGAACCTTGATCGGAAATTACCCACCAGAATTGGTTCTCAACCACTGAAAAACGTACAACGATGGTTTTACTTGGGTCTAACCCATTGCCATGCTTTGCTGCATTAACTAACGCTTCCTGAAGTCCTAATCTGATTTCTATGTTCGACTGATCGGGAATTTCGGCCAGTAGTAAATCTAGAATTGGACAGAGGTATAACGTAGACGCAAAGCTGATGGTGACCCAGTTGCGTGTAACCGGACGTGATATTACTGCAACCACTCAGAAAACTCCCTGGTGTTCAGGTGTACAAACTTCACACCCTGCATTTCAATAACTTTTCCCTGCATGAATATAGCCCCCCTTTTTAGGGATTAGTAGAAAAACAGTTTCCTAGTTTCCTACTGTGACCTCCACCAAAGCAGAGGATCTGCTATGGGCTCATTAGTGAGTAGGTGAGTCGGCTCTACCTACTGTTCAAATCAAATGTCGGGAATGATTTCCCTGTTTAACATTCTTCAGCTCTCCATTCCCGTCAACAACGTTTATTTCCCGTTTCAGTGTCATTCTCTGGCATGGCTAAATATTCAGCAATTTAAATCTGTACAGTTGCCATACATTCGGGAGCTTGACATCTAAGGCCGTGGATCAACGCTGGATCACAAAGATCGTGTTGTTGGTGATTTAATGTTGATGGATTTCTCAACAACCTATAAACATAGGCTACCTGGTCTTAGGAGCGGTCGTCTGAATGTTAAGCTACATTAAATAAAAGTTAGTTTTCACTATTTACAACAAGTATTGTGGTATTACTTCAAAACTAATTAGAAGCAATACTTCTTAACTTGCTCTATCTTTAGATTACCAAAACCGTTCCCAAAAAACACTACTTAAACATTAAATTTTTTGATGTATTTTTTTTGCTTCAACATGCTACATAGCTCAAGAGTCCCGTCATGCAATGAATAGATGCTTTTCATCCCGCCCCCAAAAATTATCAAAATTTAACGAGAGATTTCAAGGTAATTTCTCGGAAACTTGATATAATTTTATATAAAAGTTAATAAAAGTTTATATTTATGTCGGTTACTTCGGTTGCTCATCTTCCTACTATTCCAGGAAACTATTGGACTTGGCGGAATCAACTCATCCATTATGTTCGTGCGGGTGTGTCCTCTACTCAACGACCGCCTTTACTTCTGATTCATGGGTTTGGTGCATCAACAGATCACTGGCGAAAAAATATCTCGGAACTCTCTCAAACCTTTGAAGTGTGGGCAATTGATCTACTCGGGTTCGGGCGGTCTGCTAAGCCAGAATTGCAATATAGTGGTCAGCTTTGGCGCGAACAACTCCACGAATTTATCACCTCTGTCATTGGTCAGCCCGCAATTTTAGCGGGAAACTCTCTGGGGGGATACGCTGCCTTATCCACTGCTGCTTATTATCCCGACTCCGTCGCGGGTCTGATCTTACTCAACAGTGCAGGGCCATTTACAGCGCCCCAACCGACAGCAAAACCCCCTCGACTCCAGCGTAGCGTTGGCCAAACGACAAAATGGTTATTTCAGCGAGATTGGGTGAGCTTCCTGATATTCCAGTGGACTCGCAGACGGTCTGTGATTCGTAATACCCTAAAAAAAGTTTACCTCGATCACAGCGCCATTACCGACCAACTGATAGAAGATATTTATCGTCCCTCCTGTACACCCGGTGCGGCTAAAGTATTCGCCTCTATTTTTAGAACGCCTTCAGGCGATAAAGTAGACGTATTACTCAATCAACTCCAATGTCCCCTACTGATGTTGTGGGGAGAAGCAGACCCCTGGATTAATTGTCGTCAACGCAGCGCTCAGTTTCGTCAATATTATCCCGAATTAACAGAACATTTCCTCCAAGCCGGTCATTGTCCTCATGATGAAGTTCCTCAACAGGTTAATGCTTTAATTCAAGAGTGGGCATTGTCTATCGCTCAATAACTATAATATCTAGCGTGAATTCTAGGGTTCAGCTTTTCAGTCACAGGCTGATTTTGCTGTAAATGCTGTTCGACAATTTTAGTCACATCTTCCGGTTTAACTCGATAATACCAAGTTTCATCCGGCAAGATTCGCACGCTCGGCCCGATATTACACTGTCCTTGACAACCACTACATTCTACCGTTACACCCGGAACACCATGTTGCTCAAACGCCTTTAAAACTGCTTCAGAACCCTGACGTTGGCAAGATTGATATTGACAAACCAAAACCTGTCGATTTTGATCTGAAGGACTACAAACTGACTCGAGCCGCTCTGGCAACATAGTTTAATTAATTGAGATATTTTATATTTCTTAATTAACCATTATAAGAAATACTTTGATCATCACCAAAATTAATAGAATCTCTCACGGCATCTCTTAGAGCGTGTTTTCCAACTCGTTGTATCTGAGATTAGAGGTTATTGCTTTGACAGTTCAGCTTTTGAACGCTGAGGCATCTTTTTGTTAAACTTGCTGACAGCACGCTGATGAGCCTCTTCTATCAAAGGAAAACTGCTTTCAACAACTTCATGATATAGCTCAGATGCTGTCGGATACAACTTTGCAACGGGTTTTGTAATTATATCGAGGTAGTGAATAATATCGGTAGAATTTGTCACTAACACAGGAACACTACTACAACTATTAGGTTGAGTTTTCAATCGATGAAGTGGTGGAAGATGGCATTATTCAAGATAGGAAATATCAATGCAACTCAAAGTCTATGGTGCTTTCTCACAGTAATATAAGATGCCTATTGTAAGAGTGACGGAAAGTGGGTTTTCCCATGAAGAATATAGCGATCGTAAATGCTGGATAAAAATTAATTTAATATTAAACAATTAGAAAATAACAGATTAAACTGACAGAATTAATAGAAATTTAGGAGCAACTTATATTACTGATAATACGGCTATCAGACTAATCTATTGAAAATTATTACTCTTAAAATAAAGTAGAGATATTCTGATTGAACACCTCTACAAAATAATGTCAGCCTTTGACACAAACCACTTGCTTTAAAGTAGCCACAATTTCAACTAAATCTTGTTGTTGTTGCATCACTTCATCAATCGATTTATAAGCCCCTGGAATTTCATCTAAAATTCCTGAATCTTTCCGACATTCAACTCCTTCTGTTTGTTGAATTAAGTCATCCATAGTAAAGCGTTTTTTGGCTTTAGTTCGAGACATTAACCGTCCGGCACCATGAGAACAACTACAATAACTTTCAGCATTACCTTTGCCTTTAACAATAAAAGATTTTGCTCCCATTGAGCCTGGAATTATTCCATAATCTGATTCTTTTGCCCGGACTGCCCCTTTACGAGTGACATAAACTTCTTCACCAAAATGCAATTCTTTTTCTGCATAATTATGATGACAATTGACTTCTAATAAGGGTTTTGTTGGCTTACCTCCCGCAATAAATTTTTCAACAATTCGCTTAAATCTTGCCATCATTACATCTCGATTATAGCGCGCATAATCTTGCGCCCATTGTAAATCATGCCAATAAGCCGCGAATTCAGGCGTGCCTGCCACAAAACAAGCCAAGTCAGGATCGGGTAATTTTGTTTCTGCTAATTTAGCCAGTTCTTTTGCTGTATTAATATGGCGTTGAGCTAGGATATTACCAATATGACGAGAACCAGAATGTAACATCAACCAGACATTGTTTTCTGTGTCTAAACAAAGTTCAATAAAGTGGTTTCCACCGCCTAATGAACCCATTTGTTTAATCGCTTTTTTTTCTCGATCTTGTACCTGAGAATGTAAGTCTTTAAACTGCCGCCAACCCTGCCAATTTAAAACAGATTTATCGGCTTCTTTGTTTTCTGTAAAACCTACCGGAATTGCTGCTTCAATTTCTAAGCGAATTTGTTTCAGTTTACCTTCTAATTTATCGCCAGTAAAAGGCATTTGTAATGCACTCATACCACAACCAATATCAACCCCGACGGCTGCTGGGATAATCGCTTCTTTGGTGGCTAAAACAGAACCGACAAGCGCCCCTTTACCGAGATGGACATCCGGCATTAAAGCAACGTGTTTAAAGACGAATGGTAAGCCTGCAGCGTTTTTGGCCATTTGGATTTCATGAGGGGCTAAGTCATGATTTGCCCAGGATAGAATCGGTTTAGGGGTGGATAATTTTAAAGTTTCGTATGGCATTTTTAATCAATTTATTTCACTATATTACTTATATTGTAGCATGCTTGTAGTATGTTGTCAATTGAGCCATGATAACTAACCGGATTTCAGAATGAATCCAGTTATATTCTTCGCTCAGTAGGTGTTTGAGCAAAATGCCTATAAAATAGAAATAGTAGATTATTGATTAACTTCTATGAGTTTTCAACTTTCGTCTCGTGGACTTCGTATTTGTCTGGCTTTACCGACTCCACTGCTGATTATATTACTTCTGGGAATGGGGGCCGGAATTTTCTATTTACTATCAAAACTAAAGTAAGTTCAACTTTAGCTTAATATCATAAATTCAATTTCAGGTAATATTGGATCTTTAATTAAAGCAATTCCCCCAAAACCCCAACGTTGTAATATTCCTTTCATCTGAGATCCTGTCACGGATTCAACCGCAAACCGAGAGGCTAAATCACCAGCGAACTTGTTAAGATAACTGAGAGCTTCAAATTGTTCGTGAAACAGGAGAAGATAAGCCGTAGAATTGTCTGAATCCGGATGAGCCGTTAGATATTGACCATCTGCTTTGGCAAGGAGTAGATAGTAAACTTGAGCAAACATTTATTTTACACTATGCTTTTAATAACAACAATTATATGATGAACCGCTTAGATAAAATCTATATTGTAAGTCTTATAAAAGAGCTTTGAACTGTTGATTGTTTTATGTAATTTTTATAATTTAAATTGACTTAAAAAAGTGTCGATTAAAGTATTCAATATAATTATTTCAAAGATTGAACAGCTTGTATTGCTTCTGCAATTTGTATGGTTACCCCAAGCTGCTCAAATGCCTCAACGAGTTAGCATTCCAGTAAAGCTACTACAGAGAAGCTTGACGAGAGGCTAATTTTTCAAAATAAACTTGGGTTTGATGAAGGAGTTGTTCACGACTATCTCTGGCTTGAGATAAGGTGGGAACTAAATTACGAGCCTGCAACGTCATGTGAAGTTGAAGGTCAGCAACATACTCGCTAACATCATGACGTAGAGAACAGCTTGGGTACTGTGTTGAATTGGAATTCAAAGAATTCTCCTCCTATTCACTCAATATTATTTAACAATCCGCCCTCAAACCGTATCATGACCTTTCGACTTAATCATTGATTTTGTAATGAAGTTTAACCATTGTAGCGTTTGGCTTTACACTCTGTTACAAAAGTGAATTGAGTTCAGTCGTTTAATCAGATAGCAAAATACTAAGAAAATACTAAAAATTAAGGATCATTCATGATATGAAAAGTAGCAAACCTGGGTAAGCTGAAATATAATAAACCTAATCCTCAGAGTCTCGATTAAAGTATCGAACCAAGTCAGTAAACTGTTGAGAAAGTGGGTGATTAGTCAATCTCATGAATGGAGTTTGCAGTTCACTAACGCCTGACAGGATTAGTCAATTACCCAACTAATATTTTCGCTAAATTTTAGCTTAAATTTTCTAGAGAGAGCTAACGCATAATAATAATTTTGTGTTAACTTACCTGTCGTAATCTATTCTCTGCTCAAGACAAGACACGCTCATTTACTTGTCCATTTTTAAAATAATAATCTAATGGCTAATATTACCGGAACTCTAACTGCAGACTTTTTAGAAGGTACAACAGAGGCAGATCTGATTGAAGGCCTCTCAGATAATGATACTCTGTTGGGTTTTCAAGGAAATGATTCATTGTATGGAAATGAGGACAATGATTCTCTTCACGGTGGACAAGGAAACGATGTTCTATTTGGTGGAAAAGGTCAAGATTCTCTATTTGGTGAATTGGGTGATGATACACTTCAAGGCAATTTAGGCAACGATTTTGTCCTGGGTAATGAAGGAGAAGACTTAATCAACGATACAGCCGGGAATGACGCACTTTATGGTGGCCAAGGTGCAGATATATTATTCAATGAACAAGGGGATGATACGATATTTGGCGATCGCGGTAATGATATTCTTTATACCGGTTCAGACGAAAATATATTGACAGGTGGTGCGGGTTCTGACTTGTTTGTATTAGGTCTAGGACGCAATGGAAATGATACAGATATTATTACAGATTTTAGACCGGGATTTGATCTATTGGGGTTAGAAGGAGAATTAGAATTTTCAGATTTAAACTTTGTTCAAACCGGGAACGACACCACAATTTTTGAGACAGAAACAGGTGAAGCTTTAGCCATTTTAGCAGCAACTCAAAGTAATACCTTAGGATCATTTAGATTTACACAATCTATTACTACAATTACTTCTGTTATTGAATTTACAGAAACAGAATTAGTCGCAACTGAAGGCAGAGAAGATAGTTTAGAAATTGGTATTCAAAGGATTGGTTCCCCAACGAATGAAAGCGATGTTGCGCCCGGTGTCACCCTATTTTTACCCGAAGAAGGCTTTGATCCGGCAAGCATTAATATTCAATTTGATCCGTTTGAAACCTTTAAATTAATTTCGGTTCCTCTGACAGATAACGAAGAAGTTACAGGAGATCAAACCTTTAACTTATCACTCGGAGAACCAGTCGGTGGCGCAACGATTGGGGGAACTGGAGAACTGGCCATCACGCTGTTGGATGATGATACCCCCGCATCACCCCCCGTATCACCCTCAGAACCCTCCCTACCCGATCCGATGTTACCTGTGATTAACCCGCCTTCGATTGCTGCAGTAGGCGTTTCAGTCTCTCCCGAGGCGATCGCAGAAAATAGTAATGGAAGCTTTACCTATACCTTAAACCGCAGCGGAGGCAGTTTAAACACCTCCTTACAGATAGATTTTACCTTCGGTGGAGATGCTGTTCTCGGTAGCGATTATCAAGTAACAGGTCTCGATCTCGTTGATGGGGTGGGTCGTGTCACTTTCAATAGCGGTTCCTCGACAGCCACTGTGACCATTACTCCTATCGATAATGACTTATTTGAACAAGATAAAACAGTTGAATTGATTGTGAATGAGTCGGGTTTTCTTTATAGCGCAGACCCCAATAACCAATCTGCGATCGCCACCATTACCAATGACGATTCTCCACCCGATCCACCCGTTTATGATTTTACCCTGGGTAACTTTATTGCATTAGAAGGCAACCGCGATCCAGAAAACCCCGATCCGACTGTAACGACCCCTGTTGAGGTGACTGTTGAACGATCTTTTGTCAGCAATATTCAATCTCAAGTTGATGTCATCCTTGCTCCGGGAACCGCGACCGCCGATGAAGATTATCTTCCTACCCCAGAACCCGTTACGTTAGAATTTGCACCGGGCGAAACCACCAAAACGACGACAATTCAACTGGTTCAAGATGAACTCGTTGAACCCGCCGAAACGATTAATTTGTCCTTGGGTAACTTTGCCGTCTTTGTTGATGATGGCAGTACCATCGAAGCGGGACAACCTGGGGTAGACAATCCGACCGCTTCTATCACGATTAATGATGATGATGGCCCCCTGACTTATAATTTTAGTGATAGCCTGTTTACCTCTGCAGAAGGCAACGAAGAGAATATTACTGAAGTGGTCACGGTAGAACGCACCGGTAGAATCTCAGATCCTTCTTCTATTACTGTTGAATTAACTGGGATAAATGCCATTGTCGATCAAGACTTCGCACCCGCGACCGTCACAGTCGATTTTGCGGCGAATGAAACCTCTCAGACGGTTCCCATTACCCTATTCGGTAATGCCCAAATTGACCCTAACCGCACAGTTCAACTGAGTTTACAAGCCTCCGACGGCCAGCAAATCGGAACCATTAACCCGACTGCCGAATTCATTATTGCCGATGATGATGATATTCCCACCTATGACTTTAGTACAGACAACTACACCGTTAGCGAAGATATTGGCAGCACCGATATTATTACAGTTATTCGTTCCGGTAATACGTCTGAAGTCTCTAGCGTCACGGTTGATCTAACGCCTGGTGCTGAAAGTCCGGCTGAACCGGGAGATGATTTTGTCCCCACAAGTGTGACTCTCGACTTTGCAGCGGGTGAAAATAGTCAAGTCATTTCTCTTGATATTTTAGACGACGAAGAGGCAGAAGGATCAGAAACAGTTGCATTATCCTTTGCTAGCTTTAATCCTAATGGACAAGCGGGTGCGACAAACCCTGCAGCAACCTTAATCATTGCAGATAATGATTCTCCCCCGATCTACAATTTTGCTCAAGCCAGTTACAGTATTGATGAAGGAGATGAAACGAGTACAACGAATATAGTTGAAGTTCGCCGCCAAGGAGATATTACGGTAACTTCACGGGTCAATGTTGTGCCGACAGGATTTGCCACAGAGAGTACCTCAGAGGCAACTGCGGGTCAAGATTTTGATCAGACTGCACTCACCCTAACCTTTAACCCCAATCAAACCTCACAAACAGTTCCCTTAGACATCTTGGGAGATTTGTTAGTAGAAGATGATGAAAGTCTGCAACTCAGCTTGAGTGAATTTCAGATTATCGATCAAAATGGCAGTGAGCAAACTGGGGGTGAAGCAGGTACATTGCAACCTAGCACTATCCTGACTTTAGTTAATGACGATGTGGCAACGGTTGCCATTACAGCCGAAACACCTGTTGCCACTGAAATTAGTCCCATTAATCCAGAAGCCACCGACGGTCTTTATCGTATTAGCCGCGCACCGAATACTTTTGGGGATTTAGTGGTCGGTTTGAATGTCACAGAAGATCTCATTTCTGCAGAAGATTATCAATTGGTGATTGGCGATACTATTGTACCTGCGGGTAATAATCTGACAGTTACTATCCCCGATGGTGAAGCGAGTATAGATGTGTTGCTGCAACCGATTGATGACCCTCAAGCAGAAGCCAATGAGTCTTTAACTTTAACACTAGCAGAATCCAATGACCCCAACGCACAACCCTATGAGATTGACTCAGAAGCCACAGCAGCAACGGTGACAATTCCGGCTAATGATACAGCCGTTACTCAATTAACCGATAGTGAGACAGATTACACTCTGCTGGAAGGATCATTCCGACAAGCACTCTTAAATGCTATAACTCAGGGCGACGATAGCGCTAATACAGTCACCTTTGAAGAGACAGCAGCATCAGGGACTTTAACTTTAGCCACCGAGTTACCCGCTATTACCCAAGATGTTGCGATTGATGGGCCCGGTGCTAATCAACTGACGATTGATGCTGACAGTCAATTCCGTCTATTTACCATTAATGGGGGTGATATCACCATTGAAGGACTGACATTAGCTAATGGTGAAGCGGCGGGAACTAACCTGGGTGCGGCTTCGGGTACACCAACATCTGGAAGTCGAGGCGGTGCGATTAATATTAGTTCGAGTTCGAGTACAGTCAACTTAACGGGTAGCGTTATTCAAGGCAGCACAGCTAATAACGGAGGCGCGATCGCCAACTCGGGTAGACTCAATATTACAGGTAGTACGATCACGGGTAACAACGCTGTTAATGGTGGGGGTGTGGTTGTAATTGATGGTGAAGTGAATATCACCAATAGTACGATTGCGGGTAATACGGCAGAAAATGGCGGCGGTGTGTTTAATTCTATTGCCACATTAACTTTAACTAATACGACAGTTGCTGAAAACACGGCAGCAAATAATGATATGACAGGTCGTGGTGGTGGTATCCGCAATATTGGGGGTGCGACTAATCTGAAAAATACGTTAGTTGCCAATAATACCGCAGATATTGAGCCTGATATTTCTACTCCTGCTGAGTTTCCGGCGGGCAGCGGCGGCAATAACTTAATTGGAGATGCGACGGGTGCCAATGGTTTTACGAATGGAGAAAACGGCGATATTGTCGGTGTAGCGCCTGATGCGTTGTTAATTGGATCATTGGCAGATAATGGCGGCACGACTCTTACTATTGCGCTGTTAGAAGGTAGTCCCGCGATTAATACTGGAGATGGCAGCTTTTCTAACCCCTTCAGCGATCCGGGAGGTTTTGACCAACGGGGTTTGACTCGAATTGTTGATGTGATTGATATTGGTTCGTTTGAGTTTCAGTAACGCCTCTGTCAAGATATCTGAATCATTGCTTATTTTAGTAGAGACTTTCCACCGAAGGTCTCTATTTATATGAAATACTTAAATTGTTGCTACAAATGATTGAGGGGTGGAGAGTTGGCAATTGCTTAATTCTCATGACCCACTCCCTACTCCCTACTCCCTACCTATATGAATCCGTAGCAGAACTTTCCGTATTTCATATTATTTGTCAGATATAACAGGTCGCAGATTAATTGCGCGAGAAACTCATGTACCCCTCTCCATCAGCTATTGAGAACCTAGAGGAAGATTTGATCGCTGTCGATCCTCTTTCTCAAGATATATACTTGTTGGGAATTATGATTGATTTATCCTTCAAAGTAAAGAGTGATTTTTCGTAAAGAATTGTTAAATTAGAAGAAATAACTCAATCAATATAACTCGAAAGTCTACTTGACTCTAAGGATAAAAACTATGACTGAACAAGATATTCTTAAGAAACTACTTAACTTTTCTTCTGATTTTTTACAACAAACCTACTTTGCAATTTTGGAAGGAAATTTCACTAAACACCCTTTGCATCAATCGATATTAACCTTAGATCCTAACGCTAAAATTAGGATTATGTCAGCCATTAACCAACAATTTTAAGCTGATAAAATAGTGAGGAATAATCAGGAGTTATCCCTCAAAGTCAAACCCATAAAATGTAACTCAATCCTGTTGAATCTTAAAATAATTAATCCCCTAAACAGATTCCCATACTGCGAGCCGTTGTAACCAAAATTTCACCCGGCTCAACGGCTCGATATTGGGCGATCGCCTCTTTAATGGGTACACTTTCAACGTGACGATGTTGCCAAATTACCATCCGATCGTATTTATCATCAGCAATTAAATCCACTGCAGCCACTCCAAATGCCGATCCAATCACCCGATCTGTGACGGTAGGCGGGCCTCCCCGTTGCGTATGACCTAAAACGGTTACACGGGTTTCTGCACCGCTAGCGGCTGAAATTTTGTCTGCTAAATATTGCCCAATTCCCCCTAAGCGAGATTGCCCTAAACTATTGGTATTGGTGACTGGATCTCCGGTTTCTGTTTTAACCGCTTCGGCAACCACCACTAAACAGTAATTGCGTCCTTGCTTCTGCCGTTTCTCTAGCTGGTGGCAAATTTTATCAATGCTGTAGGGAATTTCAGGCACTAAAATCACATCTGCACCCCCGGCAATTCCCGATCTCAGGGCAATATGTCCGGCATCGCGTCCCATCACTTCAACAATCATTACCCGACTATGACTAGCAGCGGTAAAATGTAGACGATCAATTGCTTCAGTAGCAATCGTGACAGCAGTATGATAGCCAATAGACAAATCTGTACTGCCAACATCGTTATCAATCGTTTTAGGAATTCCGACTAAGTTCAGGTTTCCTTGCTCAGCTAAACGCCGCAAAATCGCTAAGCTACCATCGCCGCCAATACCAATTAAAGCATCAAGCCTTAGTAAATGATACCCTTCTATAATTTCTTCGGCGCGATCGCGTAAAGTCCCGTCTGGCATCGGAAAAGCAAAGGGATCGCCTTTATTGGTTGTACCAAGAATCGTTCCCCCCAATGTCAAAATCGGATCGACTTTATCAATGGTTAAGTTAATCGCTTCGGGAGGACGACTCATTAAGCCTTGGGTGGCTTGGCGAATACCCATAACTTCCCATCGATAAGTTCCTACTGCTCGGTAGACAACGGCTCGAATAACAGCATTTAAACCCGCACAGTCGCCGCCACTGGTGAGGATGCCGATACGCTTATGTTCTGTCATGACTGACAAGATTATGTTAGTGACTCTATAGATTAAGTCCTGATGGTCAACTTACCGCCAAATCGTCGTTTAACTTCAATTTTCTTAATGATATTTTTCCTCAGAGATGATTTTCTAGAATGCTTAACGAAATGTTAATTATTATGAATATAAGATTTTCTGTAGCGTAGACTACAAAATTTGTGATATATTAGAAATTGAAAGGAAAAACAATACAACAAATAGAACTGGCACAGGAGAAATTAAATTATGTCCACACAAGATCAAGCTCGCGCTTTAATGATGCGTCACCATCATCAAGTTAAAAATCGTCAGCAATCTTTACTCAGTCGGTGCGCGGAAGAAACTGGGATAGAAAACATTGGGGAAAGTTGGAGTGGAATTCAGGGCAAACCAAACTCAGCCTCTCGGACAACTTATGACCGGAGTCATTCTTCTTTAAGTTAAGAAAGTTTTCATTTAATAAATTTGTTTAAAATCGGAGAAATTAAATTATGTCCACACAAGATCAAGCTCGCGCTTTAATGATGCGTCACCATCATCAAGTTAAAAATCGGGAGCAGTCGATGTTAAATCGAATTGCTGATGAAGTTGGGATAGAGCCTGGAAATTATCACAGCACTACTCAAGGTAAACCCAGTAAAAACTTCCGCAAAGATTATGATCGTAGCTCAGCCTCGATGAGCTGAATATCAATAAATACCAAGGTTTGAAAGCTTGTAGCGTTGGCTACAAGTTTTTTATTTTTTAATGTTTATCTCAAGTATCTATCTCACAAAAAATTCACAAACCTTAAACTTTTGGAGAATTTGTCAGAAATCTTCAAGAGTCGGTTTAATTATCATCTGAACTCAGTATTTATACTTAATATATTTATAGCTTGACTCACAGTAATTTTTCAGGGCGTTAATCAGCTTTGAACGGCCTGAGTCATGGAATAACTTAAATTGCTGTAACAACTCCTGCAACTGCTGCTGTAGCGCCAATATTAGGGCGCTAAACCCATCTCACTGACCCGATCGATGTCTACCTTAACTGTTGATCCCTAGCTGGAGGCGGATAAGTGTTATACAAGGCTAAAACCCTCTTTTTTGCTTATTGTTACTTTTTTTATTAAAAGCAGGACTTAAATTTGTGATGAATTATAAATTTAAGGTTAATTATTTGTGTAAGCGACAGAAAAAACTTTATGCTGCAAATGAAGTTTAAATCATGGTTTTAAGCATCAACTTGATGAAATAGCTTCTTTCTTTTCTAAGAGAGTTAGTCAATAATGCTGACAAGGGGTAAGCTTCGGGCAGCTTTCTCCTCAACGAACCGAACTAAGCTGGCCCTGATTAAAGATAAACGGATAAGGAGAAAAACTTTGAAATTAGCAGTTTACGGTAAAGGTGGAATTGGCAAATCAACCACCAGTTGCAATATTTCCGTTGCTTTAGCCAAACGAGGCAAGAAAGTACTACAAATTGGTTGTGACCCAAAACACGACAGTACTTTTACCCTGACCGGCTTTCTGATTCCAACAATTATTGATACCCTACAAGAAAAAGATTATCACTACGAAGACATCTGGCCAGAAGATGTAATTTACAAAGGCTTTGGTGGGGTAGACTGTGTTGAAGCGGGTGGCCCTCCGGCTGGGGCAGGTTGTGGCGGTTATGTCGTTGGAGAAACCGTCAAACTCCTGAAAGAACTCAACGCTTTTGATGAATACGATGTGATTCTGTTTGATGTACTCGGAGATGTGGTTTGTGGCGGGTTTGCAGCTCCCCTCAACTATGCAGACTACTGTATGATTGTCACCGATAATGGCTTTGATGCTTTATTTGCGGCCAATCGGATTGCTGCTTCTGTGCGGGAAAAAGCTCGAACTCATCCCCTACGCTTAGCTGGATTAATTGGTAATCGGACTTCAAAACGAGACCTAATCGAAAAATATATTGAAGCGGTTCCCATGCCGATTTTAGAAGTGTTACCCTTAATTGAAGATATTCGGGTTTCGCGGGTGAAGGGTAAAACATTATTTGAAATGGCAGAGCGCGATCCGTCCCTGAGTTATGTCTGTGATTATTATCTCAATATCGCAGATCAAATTCTGGCTTCACCAGAAGGTGTGGTACCCAACGATGCCCCCGACAGAGAATTATTCTCATTGCTATCTGATTTTTATCTCAATCCCGTAAACCCCCCTAGCCAAACTGGACAAGATGAGCTAGACCTGATGATGGTTTAATTATGTCTAGCTGCTCAGGATGAGGTAAAGAGGCAATGGCTTTCTTTAATGAATTTACGGTTAATCTCAAACAGAAATGGTTACAGTACTACCAGGTGAATAGAAACTGGCTGGTGTTGCAGATGGATCTCAGTCCAGTCTCAACACCCGATGGCGGTCGCAGACCCGCCTCTGCACTCATCTTGGGAACGATCAATGCTCTTGACCCAGATGCAGCGCAGTTGATGATACCGTTTTCCCAACTCAATCCTGATCCTGACAAACTTGTAGAGGTTTTAGGATTAAACTTCGATCCAGATATGGCTCTGGGGAATCCATCCGCATCCCCCGCAACCCCTCAAGCTGCTGTTGCTCTTAGTCCCTCTATTCCAACTGTTCCACCTCCTGTCGCTCAACCACCAATGAGTGCAATAGGGGCCGGAGCTGGAGTCGCAGCAGCGGCAATGGGAGGGGCAGCGATCGCTTCTGCTCTTGATGAGACTGAAAATCAACTTGAGATGGATCTCGAAGCTGACGATGATTTAGCAATAGATCTTGATGCCGGGGATGACTTGGCAGTTGAGGATAACTTGGCAGTCGAAGATGACCTAGATCTCGGTTTAGATGCCGGGGATGACTTGGCAGTCGAAGATGACCTAGATCTCGGTTTGGATACTGACGATGACTTAGGGATCGATCTTGATGCTGGGGATGACTTGGCAGTCGAAGATGACCTAGATCTCCAATTAGACGATATGGGGGATGCTGGGTCAGATGATTTAACCCAATTGGACTCAACAGACAGTTCAGATGATTTTGATTTAGGTGATTTGGATCTAGATGATGATTTAGGAGGAGACGACGGGACTTCAGATGACTTAAATGACCTGGATTTAGGAGATTTGGGAGACGATGACCTGGGAGATCTCTCTGACGATGATTTGGATGAGATGAGCTTAGACGATCTCGGAGAAATCACAACAGGAGATTTAGACGACATTGACTTAGAAGGTCTAACAGATGCTCCGGATGATGATGGAGATATCTCGTTATCTGACTTGAAATAAGTCCCTAAATTAAGGTCAAGGTTTTTTTGATGTTAAATAGCATTTAACCCGCCGTTCAATTCGCTTCCTGTTTTCCTTCATTACTGCAAATGAGCAAATTCTTGGTTTTGGGTGTTTGTCGTCCAAAATCAAGAGAATGCTGCAGTGAACTATATAAAACTGACGAATAAATATTAAGAGGAAAAACCGATGACAACTGGACAACCCGAAGCTTTAACGTTTGAATGCGAAACGGGAAATTATCATACATTTTGTCCGATTAGCTGTGTGGCATGGCTTTATCAAAAAATAGAAGATAGCTTCTTTTTAGTAATTGGAACGAAAACTTGTGGTTATTTCCTCCAAAATGCGATGGGAGTGATGATTTTTGCTGAACCTCGTTATGCGATGGCAGAACTCGAAGAAGGAGATATTTCTGCTCAATTAAATGATTACAATGAACTGAAGCGACTTTGTGAGCAAATTAAACGCGATCGCAATCCCAGTGTGATTGTTTGGATTGGTACTTGTACCACTGAAATCATTAAAATGGATTTGGAAGGATTAGCGCCTGAATTAGAAGCCGATATCGGTATTCCTATTGTTGTCGCTCGTGCCAATGGTTTAGATTATGCCTTTACACAAGGGGAAGATACGGTACTCGCAGCGATGGCAGCACGTTGCCCAAAAACGGTTAAAGAAGAGGAAAAAGAAGAACGCAATGCCATTCAGAAGCTGTTAACATTTGGGAAAAAGAATGAAGATACAGTTGAAGCAGAATCAGAATATATCGATCATCCGCCTTTAGTTTTATTTGGTTCTTTACCCGATCCAGTTGTTACTAATTTAACCCTGGAATTGAAAAAGCAAGGGATTCAAGTTTCGGGTTGGTTACCGGCAAAGCGTTATACAGAATTACCGGTTTTAGAAGAAGGGTATTATGTGGCGGGTGTTAATCCTTTCTTGTCTCGCACTGCTAGTACTTTAATGCGTCGCCGGAAGTGTAAATTAATTGGCGCACCTTTCCCCATTGGCCCGGATGGGACTCGCGCTTGGATTGAGAAAATCTGTTCTGTATTTGGCATTGAACCCCAAGGTTTAGACGAACGCGAAGCGAATATTTGGCAGAATATGGAAGATTACTTAGAACTGATTCGGGGTAAATCTGTATTCTTTATGGGAGATAATTTGTTAGAAATTTCTCTGGCGCGTTTCCTCGTTCGTTGTGGCATGACTTGCCCGGAAATTGGTATTCCTTACATGGATAAACGCTATCAAAAAGCGGAGTTAGATTTGTTAGAAAAAACCTGTCATGAAATGGGTGTTCCCCTGCCTAAAATTATCGAGAAACCTGATAATTATAATCAGCTTCAACGGATTCATGAAGTTCGACCCGACTTAGTGATTACGGGTATGGCACACGCTAACCCATTAGAAGCGCGGGGAATTAATACAAAGTGGTCAGTTGAGTTTACTTTTGCTCAAATGCATGGCTTTACAAATGCTCGTGATATTTTAGAGTTGGTCACTCGTCCGCTACGTCGGAATAATAACCTGAAAGACTTGGGTTGGGATAAATTAGTCAGGGAGGAAGCCCAAGTTTAATTAGGGCTTGCTGAAAAGGGTGATCTCAATACGATCGCCCTTTAAATTTGTCTAAATTGTTAATAAAAGTATCGCAAAATATTGCAAAAAATTAAGTGATGTGAAACTTAGTAAATAAACGGGTGACAAGCTAAAAACCTGTGATATATTAAGTTACATCAGGACATAACTATTTCATCTATTGAATAGAGATGTAAATAGGCAAGGTTTCGGATTAAAGTACGTGTCCTCCAACTTTGATCCAACTGCAACACCAAAGAAGTGTATTAAGCCAATCACTATCATTGGGCAATGTCACGGATGAAGAATCCGCTTAGAGATAGCAAAATCTTTAGGATCAATGCCATAACTAAGGTCTGTATTCTGTATCGGCTTTAAAGCTTAATTATCCTATTGATGGCTGTTGTAGAAACTGTAAACCTCAGTAAGATTAAACTTTACTCAATATTGTGCGTACACTACGCATATCTTAATCATTGGATATGAGAAAAGCGGGCTGAACCTATTCAGCCTGTCGCCCAAATAACAATGGTTTCGGGTTAAAAATCCGCTGTTCAATCTTTGAAAGTTCTGCTGAAATAGTGTAGACAGTTGCCGATAAACTGTAGTTAATAAATTCGGTAGATATAACTTTCATCATTGAGACAGAAAACACAAGAAATTCAAGATCTACCTACAAAATTAGGTGCAGTCACCATTCGGTTAAGGGTGCTGTCGAAAAAGTAGGGAATAGTTATAGTACTGTGGGGCGCACAGGAACTTGTCTGGTAACAGACGCACGCTTGGAGAGTGAACCATCAGTGGGAGTCTAGATAGTGAATAATATTCTAGTGTTCTCGGTTCAGACATGATTGCAGTAAGACCTCATTAGAGTTTACTTGAAGGGGCGGTAATCAGCTCAAGAATCCCCGTTTACTCGTAAGCGGGGAACGTCAATTTTTAATTTTCTGTCTAACTTCTCTACTAAATCTGCTTGAGTCAATTTAGTTTCAGTAATTTGAGGTCTGGTAGTGATCTACTAGACCTTTAGTTTTATTTTTAAAGATGATAAACCGATTAAACCCGTGCGTCGTGGCGGTACAATTGCTCCTGCAAATGGAGTGCTTTTAGTTGTGACGAGTGTTGGTTCATTGATATAAAATCTTTAACCAGTTTTTGTGAATTACTACATTAAAAAATACTCTTTATCAGGAAAAGTTAATCATTTTTTGAATGGATAATTCCTCGATCTTCTAATACTTTTGCGACTTTTAAAATTGATAATTCTTGATAGGGCGCAGCAATAATTTGAACGCCTAACGGTAAATTCTGTTTAGTCCAAATGGGAACCGATAAAACAGGTAAACCAATAAAGGATAACGGTTGAGTATATAACCCTAAATGAGGTCTGACTAACATTTCTTTCCCCCCAATCGTCATTATTTCTTGTTCTATTAGCGGCGCAATACAGGGGGTTGTGGGGGCGAGAATCACATCAACCTTTTGAAAAACCTTTTGAACTTGTTGCTGATACCAACGACGAAATCGCTGGGCTTGAAGATACCAACTTCCCGGAATCAGTGCCCCGGCTAAAAATCTATCTCGTGTAGCTGGATCAAAGTCGCCTTGACGCGATCGCAAATCTGCTAAATGTAAATTACTCCCCTCAGACGCTGTAATCATATAAGCCGCTGCCTTGGCACGATCAGACTCAGGTATTGTGACTCGTTGTCTGACTTCTAACGCTTTGGCAACGGTTTCAACGGCGGCAAATACTTCTGGATCTCCATTTTTAGCAAAATATCCCTCTGCAACCGCAATACGCAACGGTGTAATATCTTCATCAAGTTGAGAGGAACAGAATTGAGGTGAGCGTTTTGTACAGACCGGATCGCGAGGATCTGACCCTTGTAAAATATCGTAGGCGATCGCAATATCCCTCACAGACCGGGCAAAGGGGCCAATATGATCGAGGCTGCTGGCAAACAAAGCTGTACCCGCCCGAGATAACCGTCCGTAAGTGGGTTTAAAGCCATATACCCCACACAGCGCCGCTGGAACCCGGATAGAACCGTTCGTATCGCTGCCCAATGTTAGGGGGATCAAATTTGCTGCTACAGCCGCCGCAGAGCCGCCAGAAGAGCCGCCAGCAATGCGTTTGAGATCGTGAGGGTTGGGAGTTGCGCCGTAATGAGTATTTTTTGTCACAAAGCCGTAAGCGTATTCATCCATGTTTAACGCCCCGACGAGTACTGCCCCAGCTTGTTTGAGGCGAGTGACAGCAGTGGCATCTTGAGAGGCGGGAGGATGATCTTGATTGATTTTTGATCCGGCTAAGGTAATTGTTCCCTCAATATCAAATAAGTTTTTAACAGCAAAGGGGACTCCGGCTAATACTCCGGGATCGTTTCCGGCGGCAAGATCACGATCAATGGCTTCAGCAGTGGCAATACTATTGTCTTTGAGAATAGTGATAAAACAGTTTAAGGTAGAATTGCGTTGTTGAATATCATTGAATACAGAATGACACACTTCTAAAGCTGAAGTTTCACCTGATTTTACGGCTTCTGCGATCGCAACTGCATCATTTTGTTGTAAATTAAATCTCATTTATATTAATCTCATCTGAGTTGTTCAGAAAGTCTTATTTATGAGGAAACAGCGCAACGGGGAACGGGGAACAGAGTTAGATATTCTAGAAGTTTTATAGAGATTGAGGTTCGGCGCAAACCAAAACTGAATTGCTATATTTCTTCATCGGGTAACGGGTTAAATGTAGCCGTAGATTCCACCGTTTCATCTAAGGGAAATTCTGTAACCAAACGAGCGATTTCGGCAATAGATTCAAAATTATAAATCACACCTGAACGATAATCTGGATCGAGCGGTAAATTAAGTAAGTCAGCCGTCATATCGACATAATCAGGTATAGAATTCATATTTCTTCGAGAGCAATTCCTTGATAGTGGTTGACAAAATCTTGAACTAAATTGCGATATTCCCGCAAAGTTGTATCGACCCAATCTCGATTGTAACTATTGGCATAGAGATGAACAACAGGTTCGCCTGCGTCCGGTAAGACTAAAATCCAGTTATCATTTTGATAGTTTAAAAGTTTAACGCCATCAATTAATTCTAAATTGTCGGTGGCATGGGTTTCGACTAAATGCCGCATTAACGCGCCTTTAACTCCCCAAGGACAACGAACGGTATAACGACGATGAATAACATTAGGTAAATCTGAGCGTAATTGCCCGACAGTGCGTTCTTGCGTGGTTAACATTTCAATTAACTTAGCAATAGAAAACATCGCATCAAACCCCGGATGAAACTGAGGAAAAATAAAGCCAATTTCTCCACTTCCCCCCAATACTACGTTAGGATGAGTATGACACGCTTCCATGAGTGCGGTTGGATTGGCTTTAGTACGAATTACAGTGGCATCATGACGGTGGGCAATTTGTTCAATAGCAGAAGAAGCATGAACCGGAACAACAACAGAACTTCTCGGCTTAACGGTTAAGATCATACTCACCATTAATGCGGTTAAAGTTTCTCCTCGGATCGGGCTTCCGGTTTCATCCACTAAGATTAATTGTTCGCCATTGGCATAAACCTGTACGCCAAAACTAGCCCGCAACGCTTCCACGACTCGCCCCAATTGATCGAGTAAATTAATTCGTTCTTTGTCTGAAACTGCCACTTGACTTAAGCTGGCATTCAGCACTACCGCATCACAGCCAAACTTGGCTAACAATTGGGGTAAAATTGCCCCAGAAACCGCATAAACATAATCAATCACCACGCGGGCGTTACTGTGGCGCAAGGCTTCAACATTAAGATGTTTTTCAAAGTTACTTCTGTAGGTATCAACCACTTTAGAAGGATAAGCAACACTGCCAATTTCTTGAATTTGCGCCCGTCGTAAATCTTCTTTGAAGTAAGCCCCTTCAATTTTCTTTTCTTTGGTTTTAGAAATATTAATCCCATTTTCGTCTAAAATTTCAATTAGGATTTGATCGGCGCGATCAGGTGATAAGCGTACATGAACTCCCCCAATTACATCGAGGCTGGAAACCACAGTCCGAGACACAGGAATAGCCGTATCTTCTAGGTTAAGGGTATTTACCCCGACTGACATTAACCCAGAAACAAGCGATCGCGTTACCATCCGAGAAACCCGGCGTTGATCTCGAGAAACTGCAACCGTTGCCCCGTGTTTTAGGGTTGAGCCATAAGCGGCTCCTAATTTTACGGCAAATTCTGGAGTAATATCAATATTAGCAATGCCTTGAACCCCTTGCTGTCCAAATAAGTTACGGGCGGCAGTATTACCCCAAATCAGATTAATATTTAAGGTGGCCCCAGACTCAATCTTTTTACTCGGCCACACCCGCACACCGGGGCTAATTTGGGCTTCTTCCCCCACGGTTGATAAAGACCCGACAACGGCTCCTTCGAGGACATGAGCGCGGCGATCTACGCGAGTCCCTCGGGCAATGACACAGGCGCGTAAATGGGCATCATCCCCGACAATTGCCCCATTCCAGATAATTGGCCGTTTAAGATTAGCATCGGCTCCTATCGTGATATTATCACCAATCACAGTCCCGGCATCAATCTCAACCCTTGGCCCGATCCGACAATTACGACCAATTAATACAGGGGTTTCAATTTTGGCTGTTTCATCAATATAAGTATTTTCTCCCACCCACAGCCCAGGCGATCGCTTTGGGTAAGGCATATCGAGTTTAACTTTACCCCGTAATGCATCATATTGGGCTTCGCGGTAGGCATCGAGATGACCGACATCGCACCAATATCCCTCAGCAACGTAGCCATACATGGGAATATCTTTTTCGAGCAATAACGGAAACAAATCTTTTGAAAAATCACTCTCTTCGTTAATGGGAAGATATTCTAATACTTCCGGCTCTAAGATATAAGTGCCTGTATTGACTGTGTCAGAGAAAATTTCACTGGTGGAGGGTTTTTCGAGGAAGCGACAAATTCGGCGATTTTCATCGGTAATGACGACCCCAAAGTCTAAGGGGTTAGCAACTCGGGTTAATACGAGTGTGGCTTTGGACTGTTGACGTTGATGGAATTCAATCGCGGCGCTTAAATCAAAGTCGGTGATACAATCTCCACTTACCACCAAAAATGTACTATCGAGCAATTCTGCAATATTTTTAACACAGCCAGCAGTCCCAAGTGGTTTATCTTCTTCGACTGCATAAGTCATTTGTACCCCCAAGTCACTCCCATCCTGGAAGTATTCTCGCATCACATCGGGCAAATAATAAAGAGTTGCAATTACCTCACTGATGTGATGGCGCTTGAGTAGATTAATGATATGTTCAGCAATGGGGCGATTTAAAATCGGTACCATCGGTTTAGGAAGGTCACAAGTTAACGGTCTCAGTCGCGTCCCCGATCCGCCCGCCATCAGCACTGCTCGCATACATCTTGCTCCATCAAATTAACATAAATTTATATTAAACATCTTCACCAAGAATGAATGTTGATGCTCTACATTTTTATCCTGTTGCGATATCTAAGAGTCTTCTATCTGAAGAAATATCTTTGTTTTAACGATATCGTTCTCCCTGCTATTTCTGTGTTTAAATTTCCATATTTGATGTCATACCTCTGTAGATCAGTATACCGTTTTCTCTCTACTTTTGTATAAAATTATTAAGATTATATTTTTGCGAATGTCGAGCCGATCTGATATCAGTGAATCGTCAACGTATATATCTGTCATGCTTTCAACTCTGTGAACTCTTGTATTGCATGAGTATTTAGTATCAAATTTATAACTAATAACTAACAACTAATAACTAATAACTCACTTAAGGCTCAAACGAGAACTGATACAGATTATTGAGCTTTGAGTAAATAAGTTTTCATTATACCTTTACCTTTAATTTCAATCAATCCTCGTTGTTCAAAAACAAATCTCATTTTTAACATTTCATACACGGTTTCTGTAACTTGAATTTCTCCCGCGATCCCGTGAGATTCCATGCGAATCGCCGTATTCACAGCATCTCCCCACAGATCATAAATAAACTTTTTCTTACCAATCACTCCCGCAACAACCGGGCCTGTATTAATCCCGATTCTGATATTAATGTCTGTGTGATTTCGCTTGTTAAATAGAGTGACTTCTTTTTGCATGGCTATTGCCATCTTAACAATCAAATCAGCATGATTTTTACAAGGATTAGGCAATCCTCCGACTACCATATAAGCATCACCAATGGTTTTAATTTTTTCTAAATTATAGCGATCGCAAAGCGTGTCAAATGCTGAAAAAACTTAATTTAACATCTTCACTAATGCTTCTAGATCTACTTTTTCAGATAATCTCGTAAACCCGACAATATCTGCAAATAAAATAGTCGCTTCTGTAAAGCCATCCGCAATCTGACGTTCTCCATCTTTTAATCGTTGAGCAATAGGGGGTGGTAAAATAGATAATAATAATTGCTCTGACTTTTCCTGCTCATCAGTTAATTTTAAATGGAATTATTGTAATTTAGCAGTACGTTCCAGTACTTTTTGTTCGAGTTATTTCGAGGTTCGACGCAGACGACTAATGACTAATGCTAATCCTGATCAGGCTAAAAATGCTAATCCAACTAACAGTAAACTGGTTTCTTTAAGTCCATGTCGCAAATGTTTTGTAACTGTATCTACGGGTTGAGTAATTTCTAGTATTCCCCGCACATTTCCCACCTTCCAATCTGTTTTTGGCGTACCGGGATAAGTATTATGACAATTCACACAACTGGGTTCAAGAATATCCGCTTGTGCATAGCGAAAAGTAGAACGATTATTAACAGATTCAAACCGATAAAATGGTTGACTCTAATTTTGTTTTAAGGCCTGCATTGCCTCCATTTAAAATGCATCTTGAGCGCCTCCAGTTTCTTTTCGCCAAGGGAAAGGATAGTCACTATAAAGTCGAACGGATAACCCTAGTTTAAGTTGACTAATTCGCTGACTCATTTCAATTAAATAAGTCGCAGGTAGAGGAATTGCACCCTCAATATTCATGTAGTCATGAGTTACTTTTACCGTGTCATTTTCTGTAATCTGACTCACGAGTTTTGAATTATAAAGCGTACGAGATGTTTTGAGGGTTTGAGTATATAAGCTAGCATTTTGAAGCGCTTGTTCTCTCATCATGTGAGAAGTGACATGAGTCATATTCAACAACGCTGCAATGATGGCAATGCTACAAAATATACTTAGAATAAGAACAGTTTTTTGATATAAAAGATCAACTAATTGACTCCAAACTTTGGAAAAGAACTGAAACATAGTGCTAGTAAAATGCAATGATAGTTAAGTTATGCAAAATGCACCATAAGTTAATTCCTTCTTTCATCATATAACAACCTCTTTCAGGGAAATTGTGATGTTTATCTATAAAGTATTGTGATATGATACTTTTTTAAGTCAATCCTTTGCTAGACGCTCCCGTCTAGCCACTGACTACAGTCATAATTTTTCACAAATTATATAATACTTAGTATAAAATTCAATTCAAAACAAGAGCGAGTTTGATGACAATTATAGGACTCAGATTCAACAATAAATTAGACTAAAATTGTTCGTATAACTCGCTTAGACTCACTACACGATAATGATGGCGATCGCAATAAGATAAGATGTGTTTCAAAGCAGTAACAGTTTGACGAGAGCGAGAAATTGAGCCGCCATGTAAGACTAAAATTGCACCGGGAAAAATGAATTGAGACACATATCGAGTTGTAAACTGAGGATAATTAGTAAATTGAAAGGTATCGAGGGGAATCATAGAAGCCAAGGCAAATAGAGGATAATATCCGGCATTTTTTGCCATCTGAGATAAAGTTTTAACCATCGTTTGGTTATAGCGTCCTCGACCGGGTCTAAACCATTTCACCACCGCTTTAGTGTCTCTTGTCAGTGTCTCATGTGCCTGTTGAAATTCTTGTGCAAATTCATCCGGGTTTAAGTCAGCATGAGTTCGATCATAAATACCATGATTTCCGATTTCATAGTTATGTTTTAAAATCGTTTCTAGAATACCGTAATTATTTTTTAGGTGATGAGTAGTAATAAAAAAGGTAGCATTCACACCCCGAGAAATACCCGCTATTTTTTGGTTATAATCTGCAATAACATTAATAATTTGTTGGGTTGAAGCATCTCCCACATCATCAATTGTTAAAGCAATAACGGGTTGAGTTGTCGGTTGATAAAATAGTGCTTCTGGAAATTGTCGAGAAATAGCACTGACTAAACTCAGAGGAGAGAGAAACATGATATCACTGAAAGGATTTGATCATAAAGTAAACCTGTCCTAATTATTGTAAAAATAGATAAAAAGGACAGGTATTTAATTAGATTGGTTGAATATAAATTATGGGATTATCCACAAATAATATCTTGAACTTCTGGTTGTGCTCTGATAAATTCAAGAGCTTGTTCTCCAAAGGCTGATATATCTTGATAGATGCCAACTAAAGCCTCTGCATTAACTTCAATTACATCTATTCCTTCGTAGCTTAAAATCAGTTCTAAGAAAGTTAATCTACCATCTCTAGTTGCTGTTTTGACTGCATCAATCACATTATCTGCAATTTGATCAATTTGACTACCAGGGGTAACAAATAAACTAAATGCGCCTAAAGCTAACCTACCATAGCTAGAACCGAGCAATGAATCGACAAGATTTTCTGGAATATTAAAACCGAAATTCAAAGCAGTCCGAACATCTGCTATTTGAGCATCACTTAAGTCTGCTAATGAAAATAAGGCTCGAAGCTGATTAGATTGTTCTCCGCTTTCTGCAAAAGTATTAAGATCTGCAAATTCAACAGAAATGCTTGCTGCACCATACTTCACTTGTAGTGCATCGACAGCGGGAGCGGGTCGAGCAAAGATGATAATACTGGAGATGACCCCCAAAATCATGGCAACCCCCAGAGAAATATATTTTGAGATGCCTTGGGTAAAGAATTTATAAGGACTACGAAACCCTGGCTCGATCGAAAAATTCATTGCTTATTTCCTTACTAACGTTTAATTTACAGTTACAGTCGATTGGACGCTTCTGTAGTTTAGATACTATTTCTGAAGTTAAGGTTCAGACTTAAAACAGTTTACCTTTAATTGTCCACTAGTCTAGTATGTCTTTGTGATGATCATCAAAGTTCCCCACTCAGTCAATTTAATAGGAGGCAATTCGAGCCAATAGTTGGCGAATCACTGATGCATCTTGACCCGAGGGAGAGTATCGTAAGTAGTCCTCTAAATCCTGTCTGGCTTCTATCCAACGTTTTAGCTGATAATAAAGAATACCGCGATCGCGTTTTTCTGTAATCGCATTAGGAAATAATAGTAGAATAAATTCTATCATTGAAACAGCTATTTCAAATTGTTCTGAATTCATATAAATAATTTTTAAATTTGTTAAAATTCGGGCTAAAATTTGACGCTGACTAACAGCGGCTAAAAACTCGGGTTTTAGTTGAACAGGTTGATGATAAATTTGTGATAGTCTCGCTTCACAATCTTCGGTAAATAGCACTTCACCTTGATTAAAAGCATCTACATAAATTCCCGCTTCTTCAAAATCTGGACGGATTAAAAAATGTCCCGGCATACCAATTCCTACCATCGGAAAATCAATTCTTTTCGCAATTTCTAAATAAATAACTGACAAGGTAATCGGAATTCCTGTGCGCCGTTTAATTACCTGATTTAAATAGCTATTCAATGGATCATAATAATTTTCATAGTTTCCTATAAATCCTAACTCTTGAAATAAATATTTATTAATAGTTTGAATGATTTTTAAAGGATAACGAGATTGAGGTAATCGTGCTTTAATTTCGGCTGCTATTGCATCTAAAGCATGAATATATTGTTGAGGATTGATTTCATTAAATTGATTTTGAGCAATATAGAGTGCTGATAATGCTAAATCTATCTGTGAATCGGATTGATTGATTTGTTGATAAAAATTTTGTTTTGCCTGTGAAAATTTCATTATATAATTTTAGTGATAAACTCTACCTTGAGTGAAATAAATTATCTAAACTGCTGAGACTGCAGAATCGATTTTCATTAGAAATATTGAATGTTAATAATAAACCTCAAAAAAGTCTTCAATTTAATAGGCTAGAGGCTTCTCTAAATTAACAAAACGGCAAGCTTCATCATATCAGATTCTCCTAATATCGTCTAAATTATTTTAACATAACTGTTTCTGAAAGATGGTCTCATTCTCAATTCATTCTAATTTATTTAAATTGAGCTAAATTGAGCCTGCCACCCTAGCTCAATCATCTCCATAAAATGATAACTCTTGTTCAAGCTTGTATAGCAGTGAATTAAACTTAAAGCCTAGATGTATTAAATAAGATAATTTATATTAATTTAGAGTTTATCAAGTAGGTTTTAATGAAAATTAAACAGCTTTAGCGATTAGATATAGAAGTGTTTTTAAAAATATATATAATAATTATATTGTTAATCAGTCGATAATAGGATGAAGTAAAAAAGTTGATTGAAATAGATAATTAGATCCATTTAATGCGACAAAATTGCCAAATTGGCAACATGGCTATAATTTTAATTATTAAAATAGTCTTGATAAATTTGTAGTTATGGGATAGATTCAAAGGCAAATCATGAAAATTTCTAATCTTTCTTACTTAGAAACACTATCAACCGAGGAAACTCAAAATCCGATTGGAGGGGGACTGGGTATTTCTTTAGATGCTTCAGGCCAAGCATTAGGTGAGTTGACCACAGTCTTAAGCGATCTTTCTGCTCTTGTGGTCGGACACGACAAAGGTGCTGTTGGGGTGGCAACAGGCGTAATACAAGTTCATGCTAAAGACCCGGAAGAAGCCATTACTGCGGCAGAATTAGAGGCGGCAGCCAAGGCTAGTATCACCCGCCAACATTCAGGGTCTTACTCTATTGATGTCGGTGCTGAGGCTTACGCAGGCGGGTTTATTGTCTCAATTGCTATAGATTAACGGTCGAGCGCATTGAATTGAGTATTTTTCAACAAAGCATTAGCATCAGTAATTCCTGTTTCCAAAACAAAACAGTAGCTGAGATTATTTTTTCAACACAAAGCTTGACTACCAATATTTATCATCAATTTAAATAAAGTGATTGATGGGTTCAGTGAAGAACCCTAAATTGTGTTTGCCAACATCCCCATCTAACAATTAAACTGCTGTTTTTCGTAAGAAGAGTAACATCGCTTCACTAATTTCTTGAGGCCAATGTTCCTGAGGATAATGTCCGGCTTTTTCTAATGCAATAAATTCAGAACCTGAAATTAAGTTAGCAAATTCTTTAGCTTGTTCTATGGTTAACCATGGATCGGCTGTACCCCAGATAATTTGTGTGGGATGATCCCAAGTTTTAAACCCTGATACAATTTCACTCATGGCTTGTTTGAGTTGCAAATTTTTGATGGTGGCAATGAGCGATCGCCCTGAAGCAGAGGCTTGTAAAAAGGGACGACGATACACATCTAAATCTTTATCTTCAATTACAAAACGACTACCGCCTTCAAGAGTCCGATCGACCAGTAATGGATCTTGTGCCATCATATCCCCAACGAAAGGTAATCCTATTTGTTGAACTTTCCAGGGTAATTTTGCTTCGGTTGAAACAGGAGTATTGAGAATAATTAAACGTTCTATTTTACCCGGATGACGCAAAGCATATTGTAACCCAACTGATCCCAGAAATCCCTGTACTACTAAATGAAATTTATTCAGTTCAATTGTTTCAATAAACTGATCTAGTTCTTGAATGAAGGCATCGGGTGTATAAGTGAAATCTCGTTTATCGGGTTTAGCAGAAAACCCAGATCCAATCCAGTCAGGCCCAATGGTGCGATAGTTTTGAGCGGATAAGTCTTTGGTTAACTGTCGCCAACTATAACTTTGAGAAATGATGCCATGCAGAAATAAAATAGGAAGTTTATCGGTATTTTCAGCAGTTGTTTCTCGATAAAACCATTCTAATTTTCCAACTTTTAAGGTGTTTTGATGAGTTGACACGATTTTATAGACAGATGATCATAAATTAATTTAAGACTACAACATAAAGTGCAGACTTGTAAACTTATCTCATTTTTAGTTTAGAATGTCTCTAAACCTTCAAATCAGCATCATTCTCAAAAATGGAACTCGATATTCAAACCTTTACAGTTAATAAACGATTTCCCCTAACCATCAGTCGCGGGACAACGGCTCAGTCTACCAACGTTTGGGTTAAACTGAAACAAGATGGTGTTGAAGGCTGGGGAGAAGCTTCTCCTTTTTCCGTCGGATATTCTCCTCAAACGGCTAAAATATTAGTTGAAGCTTTAACTAAAATTTCCCCTAAATTATTAACTTTAACTCCTTTTGATCGACAATTAATTGATATATTATTAACTGAATATCAACTGCCATCAGCCGCTAAAACAGCTTTAGATTTAGCAATTTATGACTGGTTAGGGAAAAAACTAGGTTTACCATTATGGAAATTATGGGGATTAAATCGTGATAATATTGTTCCTATTTCGGTTACAATTGGTATTAATACCCCAGCAGGCGCTCAAGCAAGGGTTAAAGATTGGATTGATTATTTGAATGTTCGAGTTTTAAAGGTAAAATTAGGCAGTCCTGATGGAATTGAGGCAGATATTGCAATGTTATTAGCCGTTAAAAAAGTTGCTCCTCAAGACGCTTTATTATATGTTGATGCCAACGGCGGGTGGACTTTAGAGGAAGCCATTATCATGTGCGATCGGTTAAAGTCTATGGGAGTTGAATACATCGAACAACCCCTAGCGGCTGATATTACTTTAGAACAATTATCTCAACTTTATCAACAGTCTCCTTTACCCATTTTTGTTGATGAAAGCTGTTGGACGAGTCAAGATATTCCTAAACTAGCTCATTGTATAGATGGAATAAATATTAAGTTAATGAAATCAGGCGGACTCAGAGAAGCATTACGAATGATTCATACCGCCAAAGCTTACGGATTAAAAGTCATGTTTGGCTGTTATTCTGATAGTTGTATTGCCAATACTGCAGCAGCTCATTTATCTCCTTTAGCCGATTATTTAGATCTAGATTCTCATTTAAACTTAGTTGATGATCCGTTTCAAGGCGCAGAAATTCGTGATGGTTGTCTAATTCCAAATGATCGACCAGGACTCGGCGTAAGTTTGAAATCTATCTCTCATTAAGTATTTTTTAATGAAGATTGAAGATCCATCAATCTGATCTAGCCTGAAGAAAATATAAAATCCGGATTACTTTAATTTGTTCTTCAAACAATAGAATCAACTCATAACCTAAGTCTAATGGCTTATGACTAATTATCAACAACTATGAGAAAATACACAGCGGTAGTCTGTTAAATTTTTTGTAAAAATAACGCTCATAGACTCTAAATTGTTAATTTTGTCAAGTGATCATGCCAATTTCTAAACCTTTTACTGTCCCTCAGCCTAGCGAACGCTCAAGTATTCAATCTCGGTTAAACTTAGAACAGTTGCTCTCATCAGACCGAGTTAAAACCCTCGAAGCAGCAGATCGAACTCAGGTCAAACAAGGACTCACTCAAACTCCTAAAACTCTGGCACCGAAGTATTTTTATGATGACCGTGGATCGGCATTATTTGAACAAATTTGTGAGTTACCCGAATATTACCCGACTCGGACTGAAGCCAGTATCCTGCAAGCTGCTGCAGCAGAAATTGCTGGTTTAACAGGCCCTTGTGAGCTGGTAGAATTAGGCAGCGGTAGTTCGACGAAAACTCGAATTTTACTGAATGCTTATCAACAGTTGGGTTATCCTTTGCGATATGTTCCCGTTGATGTCAGTGGTGGTATTCTTGAAAGTAGCGCTTATGAGTTGTTAAATGATTATCCGACTCTGCATATTCAAGGTTTAATTAGTTCTTATGAATTAGCGCTGCAACACTTACAACCGACAGCTTTACCCAGCCGGATGATTGCATTTCTCGGAAGTACGTTAGGAAACCTAAATTCGAGTGAATGCGATCAACTTTTTGGTAAAATTACAGCGGCGTTAGAACCCGGAGAATATATGCTTCTTGGGGTGGATTTACAAAAACCCATTAATATTTTAGAAGCAGCTTACAATGACAAAAAGGGGATAACAGCCGCGTTTAATTTGAATATATTGCAACATCTTAATCGTCGGTTTGAGGGGAACTTTGAACTGAGTCAGTTTGAACATTGGGCATTTTATCATCCTCAACAGCATCAGATCGAAATGCATTTACGCAGTCGGCAATCTCAAATTGTTGAATTGCGTCAACTTGATTTAACGATTCAATTGGCTGAAGGGGAAACGATTCGGACAGAAATCTCTCGTAAGTTTGATTTAGATATTCTGCAAGCGGACTTACAGCGTCAAGGATTAAAGACACTGCATCACTGGACTGATGATAATGATTGGTTTGGACTCTTGCTGTGTCAGTTCGTTAACCCAGTTTAAACGTTTTGGGCTATTACCTCGGCTTTTAGAGCGTTGTTAAGAAATCTAACAAGTTTCAACGTTCTAAAGGCTATTTGTACCGAATAAGTTAATCATATAAAATGACTGCTAATTAATCTGTTAATTTTGTAACAGTTTATCGGAGGTTATGTGCAAACTCTGTTAAAGTTATCTACTTGGATTGATCGATGCAATGAATATTTAGGACGTTTTGTCTACTGGCTGAGTCTAATTATGATTGCGGTCGGCACTTGGAATGTGATTGGTCGATATGTGGGACGTGCAGTGGGTCAAAACCTAAGTTCAAATGCATTTATTGAAACGCAATGGTATATTTTTGATGTGATTTTTCTTCTCGGGGCAGCTTATACTTTAAAACACAATGAACATGTCCGAGTTGATGTGGTTCAAAGTCGTTTAAATGTCAGACAAAAAGCGTTAATTAATTGTCTGGGAACTTTATTTTTTCTGATTCCATTTTGTGTGATGGTGATCTTTTACTCTTGGGGTTGGGTGTTCAATTCTTGGAGTATTCTAGAAGTCTCTCCAGATCCGGGCGGTTTACCTCGTTATCCGATTAAAACATTAGTTATTGTTAGTTTTGTATTGTTATTCATTCAAGGAATTTCTGAAGCAATTAAAAACTTTGCTATTTTTCGCGGTATTATTCAACCTCCATTGCCCGAAAATCGCAGACGCGCACCAGAATAATGATTCTAAAAAATTAACTATTCAATTCAACTAAAATATATGAATCTAGATTGGCTCAGTCTACTAATGTTTGTGGCAGCACTCGGATTTCTTGCCCTGGGATATCCGGTGGCATTTTCTTTAGGAGGTGTAGCATTATTCTTTACCTTAATTGGTATGGCGTTGGGAGTATTTGACCCCATTTTATGGTCAGCTATGCCCCAACAAATTTTCGGGACAATGAATAATTTTACCTTACTGGCAATTCCTTATTTTATCTTTCTAGGTTCTATGTTAGAACAATCTGGAATAGCAGAAAACCTGTTAGAAACCATGGGGGTTTTGTTCGGTAGAATAAGGGGTGGATTGGCGATCGCAGTGATTATTGTTGGGGCATTACTTGCAGCTACCACAGGCGTTGTCGCGGCAACTGTGATTGCAATGGGGTTAATTTCCTTACCCACAATGCTCCGATTTAATTATAATAAAAAATTAGCAACGGGTGTGATTGTTGCTTCAGGAACATTAGGTCAAATTATTCCACCGAGCGTCGTTTTAGTCGTACTCGGAGACCAATTAGGAGTCTCTGTGGGGGATTTATTCATCGGCTCTTTTATTCCCGGTTTATTGATGACTGGTGTGTTCTTAATTCATGTTTTAATTATTGCTTGGATTCGTCCGGATGTGGCTCCGGCATTACCCACAGAAGTGTTAGAAGCGCCTGGACTCACCGGACGAGTTGTTAAAGTTTTAATTCCGCCTTTATTATTAATTTTACTAATTTTAGGTAGTATCTTTTTTGGTATTGCTACCCCCACAGAAGCGGGGGCTGTGGGTTGTGTTGGGGCGATGATTTTAGCCGTCGCCCATCGTAAATTAACCTTACAAGTTCTGAGTAAAGTTTGTGATACCACCTTACGAACCACCTGTATGGTAATGTTTATTTTAATTGGTTCAAAAGCCTTTAGTTTGGTATTTAGAGGCTTAGGCGGAGATAGCTTAGTTAGAGAATCTTTACTCAATATTCCCGGCGGAAAATTCGGATTTCTACTGGTAACAATGCTTTTAGTTTTTGTTCTCGGCTTCTTTATAGACTTCTTTGAAATTGTTTTTATTGTCGTACCTTTACTGGTTCCAATTGCCCAAGGTTTTGGGATAGATTTAGTGTGGTTTGGTGTGGTTTTAGGAGCAAATATTCAAACCTCATTTCTCACGCCTCCCTTTGGATTTGCCTTATTCTATTTACGCGGTGTTGCCCCCCCGGAAGTGACGACAGAAGATATTTATCAAGGCGTGATTCCTTTTATTACATTGCAGTTAATTGTGCTGTTATTGCTAATTCTCTTTCCTCAGATTGTCAGCTTCTTACCGAATCTGTCTCAAGGTGTTAATATTTAATTTATATCGCACTACACGAAGCGGCAACAGAGTAATGAGTAAGTAGAGACGTTATATATAAAGTCTGTAATTGAGTCAGAGATAGGGAGTATAAATCTTTTCATAATTCATAATTCATAATTTATTAAACTGTTGATTTAAATAATCTTTAACAGCCGTTGCAGAATCGAGGTGTAGGACATGATTGGCGATCGCTTTTGCTTCTACTCGGTTTAATTGAGAAATCGCCATCTTCACCGCAGGAATACAAGAAGGGTTTAAACTGAGTTCATCGACCCCCAAACCGACTAAAATAGGTACAGCTAACGGTGAGGCAGCAAGTTCTCCACAGACTCCTACCCAAATTCCGGCGTTATGTCCTGCCTGCACGGTTTGTTGAATCATTCGTAATACAGCGGGTTCAAAACCATCGGCGAGAGTCGCCACCTTGGAGTTATTACGGTCAGCCGCCATCATATATTGACTTAAATCATTCGTGCCAATACTAAAAAAATCCACCAGTTGAGCAAACTGATCGATTATTGCCACCGCAGCAGGCACCTCCACCATCATCCCGACTTCCATCTGTTCATCGAACGCAACTTTATTTTGACGTAAATTCTCTTGTTCTTGCTTTAGAATTGCCAACGCCTGAATCATCTCTTGCAGTTGAGCCACCATGGGAAACATTAATTTAATTTGCTGCGCGGCACTCGCCCGTAAAATTGCCCGCAGTTGAGTTCTCAGTATGTCCGGATGATCTAACAACACCCGAATTCCGCGCCATCCGAGAAACGGATTGGTTTCTGAGGGAATATTGACTTCGGGGACTGATTTATCACCGCCTAAGTCTAAAGTCCGGATAATTAACGGACGAGGAGAAATAATTTTAGCAATCACCTGATAAAGTTCTGCTTGTTCGGTTTCGGTTGGAATGCGTCGTCGCGCTAAATAGAGAAATTCACTTCGCAACAACCCGACTCCTTCTGCCCCTTCTTCGATGGCAATTTGTGCCTCTGCGACTCCGCCAATATTTGCCATCACCTGAATTAAATGTCCGTCTTGAGTGCGGGCGGGACGTTGGGCAGCGGTTCGTAATTGAGTAAAGGTGACTCGTTGATCGTGCTGTTGGGTGCGTAACTGCGCCATTACCTCGGGTTCAGGATCGATCCAAATTTGACCTGTTGTGCCATCGAGGGCTAAGGTCATGCCATTACACAAATTCAACACTTCAGCCCCGACTCCCATCACAGTGGGAATACCCAGAGAACGCCCCAAAATGCCGCTATGAGAGGTGGCGCTACCTGAAGCCGTACAGATCCCCAACACCAGGTTAAAGTCTAGCTGAGCGGTTTCTGAGGGGGTGAGTTCTGTCGCCACTAAAATCCCCGGTTCGGTTAGGGTTAAACGGGGCGGTTCAATCCCTGTCAGCAACCGTAATACTCGCTGTCCCACATCTAAGACATCGGCTGAGCGCGCTCTGAGATAGACATCATCAAGATGATTATAGGTGGCAATGGTTTGATCGATTACCTGTTTCCAGGCATAAGCTGCACTGTAGCGTTGTTGAAAAATTAGGGTTTTGGCTTGTTCGAGTAAAACTGGATCGTCAAGATAGAGTAAATGCGCCTCAAAAATGGCGGCTTCGGCATCTCCGGCATAAGCAGAAATTTCTTGACAGAGGATGATAATTTCTGACTGGGCTTCGATACAAGCTTCTTGGAGTTGTTGCCATTGTTGTGAGGGATTATCAGTATATTGGGCCTCGACTTGGATGGGTTCGGGTTCACAGCGAACCGCTGGCCCCATAGCAATCCCTTCAGCGGCAGGAATTCCAAATAAATGAGCGGTTTCAGTGTTTATTGAACAATCTACATTAACCGATCGCGGCGAGAGTCGCTCGGGGTTGCTCAGTTTAGTATTGACTAAGTTTTGTAATGCAGTTAAGGCCGCAGATGCATCTTCTCCTGTGGCTCGGATCGCAATTTCATCCCCATTTCGTACCCCAATCATCAACACTTGGTTAATACTTTTGGCGTTAATTTCATGACTGGAAGTGGAACAGTTTTGTAAGGTAATTTGAGATTTAAATTGACTTGCTAAACTGACAAATTGAGCGGCTGGGCGGGCGTGCAACCCCATCGGATTATGAATCGTTAGATGAATTTGGGGAGGAGTGACAAGGGATACATTCTGTTCGTTGGAATCAGTCACTGCGGTTACAACTGGGGTGGACAAGTGAGCCGCTTTGACCGCTAATGCCCCTTTTGCTTCTGCTAAAACTTGATCTATTGTTGCCCCTGTCCCGGCTGTTACCGCTGCGGCGATTGTGCCTTCAACAATTGGGGCATCACAGAGTTTAATATGAGTCTGTTGCTCGCTCGGAAACAATTCTACAGCCATTTCTGCACTGAGGACTGCACTTCCCAAGTCCATTAAAACAAGTACACCCGCTTTACTATAAACCGATTCAATCGCCTGATACACCTGCATCACATCCGTTCCCAGGGGATTGTCAGGATCATCAATTCCGGCGGCTAACGCAATTTTCAGATTTTCCTGAACCATCTGAGTCGCTAACTCTTGGACTCCCGCCGCTAACTGTTGACTGTGGGAGACGATTACAATTCCGACTTGGGTTTGAGCATTGGGCATGAGTTACTTAAACAAATACTCTAGAAATACTGTCTTAGAATTCGGCAGTTACACATCTTTTATCAATCCATTCCTCTAACAGCAACAAACGTGTTTGAGTTTTGGTTTATTCTTTTCTACTGACTCTGGTGCGGACAGTTCTCCTCACAGACCTGAGCTTCAGTATATTGGTTATTTGAAGAATTTCCTAGTGTTTTAATCAAAAATTTTTAGATTTGAGTTGATTCAAGGATGATTTGTCTGCCGCAACAGGCTAAAACACCCAGCAGCGGGGAAGTTATTCCTGATCCACGGTCAATCTCCGATCGCAAATCACAAAACTCGAGAGAGTCGATTCAATTATTTTTAGTACAAATAATGCTCAGGCTTCAGAAAATATCGATAACGACGCTGTAGCAAGAATCAATACAACAATTAATCTATTTTTGAAGAATTCATTGTCATTGATATTTCCGATGCTAAAATTTTCTATGAAAAAATTAGGGTTAGGTTTACTTTTTCTGCCGCTTTGGTTAAGTGGATGTAAATTACAATTTTCTCTTAATACTGTTGAAGATTTACCGTTACTCAATCAAACGAATCAGACTGAGTTTATGATGCAAGGAATGATGGTGGGACAACAGGCATATTATCAAGCCAATGGTCATGCTCGTCTGTTCCCCAGAAAGTTTAGCTGTTGATATCGGCTTAGACACAGCAGAATATCGTTATTCTCTTTTGACATATGAGAGTTAGCCCAAACAGTTGCGATCAAAGCGGCGGCGATCTCAGCAGATCTACCCAGCTATACAGGCGTGGTAACGGTTAATGTCACAGAGGCGGGTGCATCTGCTTTAGCGAACCTTTGCAAGACGCATAACCCTTCTACCGAACCGCCTCAGTTATCGACTTACACCTTAGCCCAATTAACAATAGATTATATTTTAATCATTAGTAATTGTGGTCAATACCCGCTATTAAGGAGAGTTTGGCAAGTTCTCAAGCCAATCGAAGCCAAATCATCGGCTAGGATTAGATTTAATGCTTATTACCAGATGATCTGAGTGTACATCCATGTCACTGCCTGAAAGTCAATCTAAATCCTCTCAACTAAACAGCCATCTTGAACCTATCCCAGAGTCTATTTCTGATTCTGTTAATTTACCTAATTCTTCTTCTCAACTGAGTCAATTCCAGTTGATGCTAATCACTTCTGGGATAACCGTTGTCATTGGTTTATTGCTATTTGGTATGGGAGCCTCTCTCGGTCAAATTTTGGGTGTTTCAGTTGGAATTTTTACCGTCATTTTTTCTTATCGATATCCGGGTTCGGCACTTTGGCTACTATTAATTTATCTTCCCTTTACCGGAACAATTATTTATTGGATTAGCAACGATCATCCCCTGTCTCATTTTGCTAAAGACGCACTCTATTTACCCGCTGTGATTGCGCTTTTCATCCAATTAAAAAAACAAAAATCACCCATTATTGTATTACCTCAACTAAAAATTCCATTAATATTTTTATCGGCGATCGCATTAGGAACATTAGTATTTGTCAACGGAGGCCAACAATTTAGCAATGACCCCCAAGGTCAACCGTTAATCATGGGAGTTTTCGGTTTAAAAGTACTAATGGGATATATTCCACTCATTGTTTGTGGCTATACTTTAATTTCAAATCAACAAGATTTACAGCGCTTTACTCGCTTACAAGTTACCCTGGCAATGATTTGTTGTCTTTTGGGGTTAATTCAATATGGCTTAGTGGTCAGCGGAATTTGTGCAGACAATACAGGTCTACCAGACCATCTTTTATTACGGGCAAATTTGCAGCGTAAATGCTTAGTCGGAGGAGCATTAGGTTACTTTCCTGAAAAAAACTTTATTCGTCTTCCTGGTACTTTTGTTGCCCCTTGGCAATGGTCATGGTTTTTAATTTCAAACACCTTTTTTAGTTTTGCTACTGCATTGAATGATACAAGAAAACGCTGGCAAGGAATCGGTTATCTTAGCCTGAGTTTACTCTTTCTTAATGCGATTATTTGCGGACAACGAACTGCAATGGTGGCTGTACCGATCATTATTATTCTATTATTAATTGCTTCTCGTCATATTGCCGCGTGGAAACGATTATTAATTATTACATTAGCAGGAATAATTGTTTTCAGTAGTTCTATCCTCATATTTCCAGATTTAGCAGTCGATCGCTATGAAAGTCTAGTTTCTCGTTGGCGCGCTTCCCCCCCTCAAGAATTTATCACAGAACAAGCTGGATGGACTTCGGAAACACACCGAGGATTTTGGGGAAATGGACTAGGACGCGCCACAAATGCCGCCCGCGCCTTGGGAGAGACTCGCTTAGTGGAAGCTTATTATCCTAAATTATTGTATGAAATTGGGCCAGTTGGAATCGTTGCTTTCCTCTCTGTCGTGACAACAATAACATTGTACGGATTTAAAGCTTATCGTCAGTTAAAAAATTATCGTTTATGGGGATATGGTATTGTTTTTTGGCTATTTATTGTTCTGATTAGCTATAACTCTTATTGGTATCCGTTAGATACTGATCCTGTGTCTGTTTATTACTGGTTTGTCGCGGGTATTTTACTGAAGTTGCCTCAGCTTCATAGAGAAACAAATACTGAGGAAAGTCAATAGAAATAGAGTCTTCAGGTAAAAGTTTTTAACTGTCTAGCGACTCAGCTACCTTGAACTTCTTCAGCCGATATCCCGTCGCCTTGGAAACCGAAATACCACAGCGCTGCTGCCGCTTCAGCCCGTGTTACCGACTGTTTAGGTTGAAACAGGGTCGTAAACCCAAACACCCGGCGAATATTGGCATTATCTCCGTTATCAAAATCGGCTAATACCGCTTGCAAAGCTTTAGTATTAATTTTGGATGCATCTTGAAATCCCCACCGTTCTTGAACCGCATCCACTGTGGCTTTGGGCAAGGCTTGACGAGTATCTAAAGGCACTTTCCATAAAACTAAATCTTCCCGTGTTAATGGGGCATCTGGGCGAAAGTTCACCGCCGTACTTTCCCCGGATAAACTACTCGGAATTAACCCGGCTTTAGCCAGTCCTTGAATGGCTGGAAAATTGGGATGAGAAGCGGGAACATCATTAAATGCGGGGTTATCTGTTGACACGCCTAAGCGAATTTGTTTAGCGGGACGATCTGCATATAAAGTATTATTTGCCCTGACTAATGCACTGGCATATTCTGCCCGAGTAATTGTTTGATTCGGGTTATTTAAACTATTATTTGATGAGTTATCATCTGAAGATTGAAAGATATTCAGTTGGGCAATATCAGTAACAAATGAGCGTAATTCAGCGGGGACTTGTTCAGATTCAGCCGTCGAATTTGAGGCGGGTTTTTCTTCAGTTAATTCTGAGGTAGATTCAGATTCTGAGGGGGTATTCTCTTCGGGTAAATTAGCGGTTGATTCTGAAGTAGAATTGGGGGTTAAAACAGCAGCGGGAGGTAAAGTAACAGGAGGAGGTGGAGGTAAGGGAGTGGGAGTTAGAGAGACTTTAGAATCAGGTTTATTAATGGCAACAGTTGAAGGGCGATTATAAGCAATTTTAAATTCTGTTTGTGAACTAGAGTTTTGTTCTGAACCTAAAGAGATTGTAAGTCTTAAATCATCTTTTGTGGCAATAAATTTTCCTTCTCCTTCTTCAGTTGGACTATCGATAATTTTCCAATCTTCAGACTTTAGCTGATTTTGATAATAATTTTGGATAGCATTGATTGGATCCGGAGTTTGCCAGGTTGTTTGTGTACCTGTCTTTGCATTATTGAGGGCTGGGGAAACTGTTTGTAATTTAGCATCAGGATACAACGGGATTTCACTCGGAAAATCCGTCGGTAATTTGGTAAAAAGATCCGGTGTTTCTAGAGAAGTATCTGGCGGGTTTTGAGTATTACTAAAAGGGGGATTGTCTTTGAGTTGCGGATCGGGTTTTACTGAGTTTTCTAATGCTTTGCCGAATGAAGTATTCGCACAACTGGTAATTGTTGTTGAGAGACCGATCGCTATACCTAGAAGTAAAGCTGATTTCAATTTCATAAAATTATTTCCTTAAAGTCATGAGATGAATTAATTAAAAATAAAAGGACTGAAATGTTAATGAGTTTAGAAATAAAAAAATATTTTTAAATTTTATATTCTTCTACTGTTTAATCTCTGTTAATTTAACCGGGCATTTTTTGGACTGGATGACCACAGTCAAGAAATCCCCAGTTTATCTTATTCATATCTGTAATTATACCGGAACACTCAGAGAAGCTCCATTATCTTTAGGGCTTAACTTCAGAATATACGGAACCGCTGCAGCAACCCAAGTTTGCAAGGATGTATAAGCGGCGGCTTCCTCTCCATAGCAGGTTTCTAACATCTCTGTATGGATAATTCCGGGGCTGAGGGGAATGGCTCCCATGCCTGCCGGAAGTTCTTGTGACAGGGCTTTGGTGAGTCCTTCAATTGCCCATTTAGAGGCGCAATACGGCGCAACTTGAGGACTGGTTGAACGTCCCCATCCTGAACTTAGATTAATGATAATGCCTTGTTGTTGTTTGAGCATTGCGGGCAGGAGATGGCGAATGACATGAGTTACGCCTTTGATATTAATATCAATCAGTTGAGAAAAATCATCACTAGGAATTTCCCATAATGGCGCGAGGCTATTAATAATTGCCGCATTATTAATTAGGATATCAGGGGGAGAATATTCTGATAATATGGTATTTGCCCAGGTTTTAACCTGTTGTTCATCAGCCACATCAACAGCAGTAAAATGATGGGGTTTACCGTAAGTTTTATTTAATTCTTCGATAGCGGTTTGAGAACGCGCACAACCAATAACAGTATGACCGAGTTGAATAAAGTTTTCAACCATTGCCCGTCCTAAGCCTTTACTGACACCAGTAATTACAATTGTTTTTTTCATGATTTAATTTGGGGGTGAATAGTCAGAAAAAGCGCAAGTTAAAGATCCCGTTAAATATTGTAGCTGTTCTGGGCAATGAGTTGCCATTAAAGAGACTCGAATTCGACTCGTCTTCACGGTGGGTGGACGAATAGCGGAAGTCAAAATCCCTTGTGCTTTTAAAGTGTCTCCGACTGTTATTGCCGTTGCTGCATTGGGTAATGAAAAGCAGAAAATGGGAGAGAAAATATCATGATTTTGTAGCGGTTTTAAATGATGTTGTTGGAGTAATACTTTGAAATCATTAATGTTTTTCTGTAGTTGTTGAATACGTTGGGGTTGTTGTTGAATAATTTTAATTGCTGTTAAAGCGGCTGCGGTATCAGCAGGGGTTAATCCGGTGGTATATATCCAACTGGGGGCGCGATTTTTTAGGAAGTCAATTAAACTATTAGAACCCGCAACATATCCCCCTAAACTACCTAACGCTTTACTTAATGTTCCGACTTGAATTAACGGTTTTCCGGTACAATTAAAATGTTCTACACAACCCGCCCCTGTTTTACCTAAAACACCTGTTGCGTGGGCTTCATCAATGAGCAACATACAATTAAATTCTATCGCTAAATCTAGTAATTCAGGTAAAGGGCATAAATCCCCATCCATACTAAAAACACTATCAGTAATAATCAGTTTTTTGCGAAAATTACTATAATTTTTTTTGAGTATTTCTCGGATAATATTAACTTTATTATGGGGATAATTTATCACAGTTGCACCACTCATTTTTGCCCCGTTTTTGAGGCTAGAGTGATTATATTCATCCGCTATAATCAAATCTCTTTGACCGACTAAAGCTGTAATTGTACCAATATTAGCCAGATAACCGGAACTGAAAACTAAAGCATTTTCTGTTTGTTTGAGTTGCGAAATTGCTAATTCTAATTCTTGGTGTAAATGTCGATGTCCGGTTAATAATCGTGAACCTGTTGTGCCTGTACCCAATTCTTGAGTGGCTGCGATCGCTGCTTGAATTAAACGTTGATCTCCCGCTAATCCTAAGTAATCATTGCTAGCGAAATTAATCAGTTTTTGCCTATCTAAAATAATCGTAGAACCCGGCAACGCTTCAACAGAATGAACTGAACGATACCAATTAGCACTTCGGATAGTAGAAAGAGATTTTTCAATCCAAGCGTAAGCTTTTTTTGACATTACAAATAGACAAAATAATAACTTTAATTGGAAGCAGGACGACGATCATTTTGCTCCCCATCCACAGCCGCTTTTTCAACGAGTCCCATTTCAAAGGCAATATCGGGTAACTCTTCAACAGTATATTGACCGGGTTGAAATACGCGACTGGGTGTAAAACAAACTTGTTTTAATTCAACAATTTCTTTAGGTGCAAACATTCCCCGAAATCTTCGGCTTTCAATACCCATGATTAACATCCTTTTAGATGAATACTAGATTATTATGCCATAAATGGATCGATCAAAGACTCATCTTTTCCTCACTCGTCGCTTGACAAAGTCTATTTAATTTTATTTTGTTCTATAAGTGGGTGAATTGATTTTCCACAATGGGGACAAACTAGTATTTTCTGCTTTTGCTGCTGTTTCTTTTTCTCCAAGACTTCAGCAAAACTGGTGGCAACAATTCCGGCGGGTAAAGCCACAAGTCCAACCCCCATAATAGCAACAATGCCGCCTAAGACTCGTCCAATTAATGTAACGGGGTAAACATCTCCATATCCCACAGTGGTTAATGTTACCACAGCCCACCACATCGCCGCTGGGATATGGGGAAATTGTTCAGGCTGAACGTCATGTTCGGCAAAATAAATTAAACTACCAGAAAATAACAAGACTATAATCACTGTAATTACAGTACTGATTAATTCTTCTTGACGATTTGCGAGAACTTCAGCTAACATTTTTAAAGACTTAAAATATCGCGTTAATTTCAGGAAGCGCAGAAATTGAAACAGTCGTAATGAGCGGGCAAATCTTAAATCTGTTGTTGTTAGCGGCAGGTAAAAAGGTAAAATGACTGCTAAGTCCATTAAAGCTAGTGGGGAGAAAATATAACGAATTCTGCCCCAAATTGGATGACGATATCTATGGGAAATCGTACAACACCACAGCCGGAGTAAATATTCAATTGTGAAAAATATAATTGAAAACGACTCCAACCCCTGAAATATTGTTTGATACTGAACCGAAATACTGTCAACGGTTTCTAAACAAACAACAATAATATTGAGAATAATTAATCCAACAAAAAAGTAATCGAAAATACGGCTAAATTTATCATCGGGACGGGCAACCTCTAAAGTCAAATAACATTTGCGTTGAAGTCGCTTTATCATTGAGATTGTCAGTCCTTAATCTGTTGTTTACATCTCTTGCATTAATCTTAAATAATTTTGCCGCATTTGAGTCATGGTCTCCATCATATTACTGGCCATCTCTTTCTCAACGTCACTCATTTTTTGCCAAAACCCGACAGAACGATAAGCCGCTATCGTTTCTTGCCATAATAATTCTATCAAAGACAATAACTCAGGATTTTGCTCACTGATGCATTCTCGGAGTTGTTCAAACTTCTGCTGCGCTTCGCTATGAGTCTCGATAGATCTTGCCAAAGTTAAACAGTGTTGCAATTGCAGCGCTAAATTTTTGTTGAGAGCAGTCATGATTTTTCTGGTAAAATTGAGAATATACGATATTTCCTCACTATATTGCCAGTTATCTAGGAGTCATACAGTCTATCTGAAGAGAGGTTCTTGACTCAGTCCGGTAAACTTTTTATTGAATTGAGGATCATCGACTGCCAGAACGTGCCAAGATAGAATATTAAGTTCAGTTCATCATTATTTCTCCATGAGAAAACAGCGAGTTCTCTCCGGCGTTCAACCAACAGGTAACCTACACCTGGGGAATTATCTCGGTGCAATTAAAAACTGGGTTGCAGGTCAAGACCAGTATGATAACTTTTTCTGTGTCGTAGATTTACACGCCATTACCGTTCCCCATAACCCCGCAACTTTAGCTACAGATACTTACACCATCGCTGCGTTGTACCTCGCTTGTGGGATAGATTTAGACCATTCGACAATTTTTATTCAATCTCATATTTCCGCTCATAGCGAATTAACCTGGCTATTAAACTGTATTACGCCAATTAACTGGCTGCAAGATATGATTCAGTTTAAGGAAAAAGCCATTAAACAAGGAGAAAATGTCAGTGCGGGGTTACTAGATTATCCGGTATTGATGGCAGCGGATATTTTGTTGTATGATGCGGATAAAGTTCCGGTGGGAGAAGATCAAAAACAACATATTGAACTCACCCGTGATATCGCTGTGCGGATTAATCATCTGTTTGGACAAGGGGAAAATACTGTATTAAAATTACCTGAACCTTTAATTCGTTCTGAAGGGGCAAGGGTGATGAGTTTGACGGATGGGACGCGCAAAATGTCTAAGTCTGACCCGTCTGAATTAAGCCGAATTAATTTATTAGACCCGCCTGAAACGATTACGAAAAAAATTAAACGCTGTAAAACAGATTCAGTTAAAGGGTTAGAATTTGATAACTCAGAACGTCCCGAATGCCATAATTTGTTAACTTTGTATGGTTTACTTTCGGGTAAATCTAAAGCGGATGTAGCGGCAGAATGTCAGGAGATGGGTTGGGGACAATTTAAACCCTTACTTAGCGAAACAACCGTTGAGGCGTTAAAACCTATTCAGGAAAAATATAAGCAGATTATGGATGATAAAACTTATTTAGAATCTGTTTTACGAGACGGTCGTCAAAAAGCCGAAGCAGTCGCCACCACAACTTTAGACCGGGTTAAACAAGCGTTAGGTTATTCTCAACCGTTATAACAGATTTGAGGATATGGGAAATAGGTGTAAAGGTGTTGCATGCAATCTCTGTACGGGAGGAATGAGTAGAATTTATGATTGTAGTTAGGGTTTCACTCATAACTTATCATTCATCATTCATCATTCATAACTGATAATTCAATTAAACCTTTTGCCCAGTCAATACACTGTTCTGCTTGTTCTGCCCAAAACGACGAACCCCAATAGACAAAACAACTGGTTTCACATAATAATAACGCCTGTTCTTGTTCTGGGGATAGCCCAGAATTAATTTGTCGTTGGTTAGCGTAAGTTAGAGAGAGTTGTTCAACTTGTTGTAAAACGCTTTGCCGTAAATCTCCCTCTTGCCAACTGTGATGACCGCCTATCCAGGAACCCCCCGTGGGTTTAAGATCAACAGTAGTGGTGGGAGTTTGAGACAAATATGTATCCATATATTCACTCACCGTCATAAACCCAATTTCCGGCCAACGTTGAGACTGTTGAAATAAGGGTGCAAAAGAATTTTTGAAATATTCAAACATCATCACATTGCCATTTTCTCCATCGGATGTCGGTACAATTAACGGCGGAATATCAGAATGTTGTTGTACTGTTTTACCGCGATAACGAATATCATCAATACAGCCTTCGGCATTTTGACCGCTTTGTTGACGAATTCCCATATCAGTATCGCGAACAACACATAAAATCCGTTCAGACTCGCCTCCAGACTCCACCACTAACCAATGAACCCGATTTTCTAATTCTGGGGTACTCCAGTCTTCTGGGCGTTCTAAAGCCGCATGGGGCAAGATAATCCATTCATAGCCACAACGTTTCAATAACCGAATAAACTGCAACGCTTCGGCAGCATCTCCTGTCATCCCCATTTCCGGTAACCAAAATCCTTTGACGCGGGATAATGCCGCTTCTCCGAATAAATCAGCAAATACCTGCCGCCAAGTTAAAATCTGGGCTTCATGGTCTCGTTGCGGTGTGGCGGGAAAGTAACAATGACTATAGGCAGTTCCGGCAAACTCTATTGCTTCGGGATGTTGTTCTAAGACTCGTCGCCATAACTCAATCACATTACCAATCGGTTCACCATCGACGACTAACCCCTCAAAATGACCATTACCCGAAAGTTTTGCTATTTCTTCTAATAATACTCCCGAATAATCTACCATCATTCGGGGAGAACAACCCTGATTTTTTAATAGTTCTACATAGCGGGCTGGATTTTTATAGGCTTGAGCAAACCATTGAGCATTCCAGTTTTCCTCAGAGTTTTCCTGGCTATTTAGCATTTTCTCTAAGTTCCCCATCAGTTGGGGCGGTTGGCTATCGGTCCAAATGGGGGGCTGATGCATGTGTAGCCAAGGAACAAAGATAGCGAGAGGTTGAGAGTTTGACATGATGGAAAATTATAGTGAAAAATAGTATATTTTTTTAATCGATACTGTGGCTAACGATTCTTTAAAGTATTGACCCGCAAGAGCGACTATAAATTATCAAATTAGTATTTTGACTCACCTAGTCAGTCAGAATATGGGATGTAGTGACTTTATCATCTCAACTTCTCTATTGAGCTAACGCATATTTCTACAACTTTGTCAAATGCCCACCTCAGAAAAGTCGTTAATCGCTGAATCATCTTAATGGCTCTAAACTGACTTCAAATGACTATTATCGTAAAAAGTGATTCCAGAGAATCAGGGTTTGAAGAGAATCCCGATCAAAATTATGATTTTTAGGTACAGCTCTATTCTATTATACTCTCTATACCATACTATACACACTCCTCTCGGAACTGTCAACCCCTTGAAAAATCGTCGGATTAATACTCATATATTTCGTTACAATGTCATCATAATTTGACAAATATATATTATTTTAATTATTTTAGTTTGAACAGTTAAGTAGAATTAATCTAAGGTAGAACTTAAGTCTGTATGGCTGAGTCACTCTATCCTCTGACAAAAATCTCGAATCACTTACTCAATTTCCAAAGCCTGATAACAAGCATCTGACATCTCAAAATTTGCCGTAACATTCTGTATATCATCTAAATCATCTAATGCATCCATTAACTTTATAATTGAGCGGGCTTTTTCCATCTCATCGACTTCAACCGTATTATTTGGAATCCAGCGCAACTCCGCTTGAACCACATCAAATCCTTGATTTTGTAAGACTTGATTTAAATGTTCTAAATGCGTTACATCTGTAAAAACTTCCGCCCCATCCGTCTCATCGACTGGGGTTAATTCATATGATTCAGCTTCCCCTTCAACCGAAGCCTCTAACAATTTTTCTTCATCAATAGGGCCTGAAAGCGTCACTACTCCTTTTTGATCGAACATCCAACTCACACAACCCGTTTCCCCTAAATTACCGCCATTTTTGCTAAAAGCAGAGCGTAAATCCGCAGCAGTCCGATTGCGATTATCTGTCAAACCTTCAATTAAAACTGCCACACCTCCCACACCATACCCTTCATAACGAATTGCTTCTAAAGCAGCTTCATCATCGGATAATGTACCCGAACCTTTGGCGATCGCGCGATCTATATTCTCATTTGGGATACCAGCGGCTTTGGCTTTATCAATTGCCGTTCTCAGTTGAAAGTTACCTGCCAGGTCCCCACCTCCACTGCGGGCAGCAACAATAATTTCTCGTGAAATTCTCGTAAATACTTTACCTTTAGCAGCATCAACTCTTGCTTTTTGACGTTTTATATTTGCCCACTTACTATGTCCAGCCATACTTTGAAATCGTTACAATAAATCTACAGTATCAAGGGAACTATTAATTATTAATTATTAATTATAGAGAATTAGAAAGGCTCAAACTAAGGTAGACACATTAACTTAATATTCTGGGTTATTTGAAAACCTGTTAAAGTTGTAGCAGCGCAAAGGTCTATTTTAAGCCGCAACATTAAATATCAGTTATGCTGATTAGGTGTAACATTTGTTTTATGGACTTTAACCTCCACTGAGGCGATCGCAGTTTTTGTGATTGCTGCCCCGCACTAAAGCGCTTAATCGGCTATAATATCTACTCTGTAGCCAATTGTCAATTTGCCATTATTTCAAAATTAACGTATTTAGCGTTTATAAACTGAATGCTGTATTAATTTCAACTTTAAGATTTGTCCTTCATTTCAGACAGCTTACCTATGACTTTTTTTCGTCAGTTTCGTTTCCCAACTAAGATGATTCAGCGTTTAGCTTCACAACCCCCTCATCAACCTGTCACTCCTGTATTATTTGGCATTCTTTTAAGTAGTGTAATTGGCTTTAATGCATCGACTGTAAATGCTCAATCTTCCGAAACTGCACCCCCTGAATTAGTGAGTTTATTAGATAATATTGAAACAGCAGCAAATCGTCAGGATATTGAGGCTGTTATGGCATTCTATGACTCAGATTTTACTCATACTGATGGCTTTGATCGTCGAAGTTTACAACAATCTTTAACTCAATTTTGGCAGCAATATTCCGATCTTAATTATGAGATGGAATTGCAATCTTGGGAACAAAACGGCTCAACTATTGTAGCAACAACTATCACTACAATTACAGGAAATAAAACGTTTAATAACCGACAATTTAAACTTGAAGCAACGGTAACTTCTGAGCAACGGATTGAAGATCAACAGATTATTCAACAAGAAGTTATCGCAGAAAAAAATAAACTAACTGCGGGTGAAAATCCGCCCACTGTGACGTTTAACGCCCCTGAAACCGTTTCTATTAATCAAACCTTTAATGTTGATGCTATTGTGCAAGAACCGTTAGGCGAAGATATTTTATTGGGGGCAGCGGTTGAACAATCAATCGATCCAGATGTTTACTTTTCACCCAAAATATTGGAAATGGAATTACTGAATACAGGGGGATTATTTAAAATTGGAGAAGCCTCAGCTACCCCAGATCAGAGGTGGATTTCTGCTGTATTAATCCGCAAAGGGGGAATTGTCAGTGTGACTCAACGAGTTCAAATTTTACCTTGAGTTATTCATCATCTGTAATTGAGTAATGAGTAATGAGTAACACTTACGACTAACGCGCGCGCGATCGCGTTCGACTTGCACTCAGCGCAATGGAGTTATAAGTTATGAGTGAAAATCCACGGGCTATAATCATAACTCATAATTCATCATTCATCACTACATTATTATCGTTGTAATTTCACTCGTTCTCCATAACGTAATAACATATCTAAAGAGGCTAAACGATTATCCCAACTCCGAACTTGATAAGCTTTTTCTAAGGCTTGTAATCGCATAGCCGTATTAAATTGATTTCTAAATAATACCAGCGATCGCTGTGCTTTTCCTAAGGTCTGGGGGTCGGGATTTTCTGCGAGTTGTTGCAAAGCCGCTTCTAATTCTTCAGATTGTTTACGAAAGGCTTCGAGTTCTGCTTCACGAATCCATAACTGATCTTGAGATAGTAAATAACTCCATTCCCGCTTTAAGGCTAAATAGCGATCGCTGGCTGCAGCAAAGGGTTCTCGATAAGGAATAATCGCAGACGGACAAGAACTACCCCGACAGCCTTGAGTTTGACTGAAAAAGGAATGTAACCCATTTCTTAAACTTTCAAAGGCAAAAATCGAATATCCGCCAGTGGATAAATCCCGCAATGCTTGAATTTGATCGATCGCCACAATATCGGGAATATTTAACACTTTAACAGAAGGCGTAATTAAACTTGAACCGAGGCGTTGTTGAGAAGTTAACGGTTCAGCAATTCGTCGTAAACGATTCGTATCGAGTGAATAAGTCATCGGTACAACCCAATCAACATATCCTTGACGCGCCCAAGCTTCCCAGTGTTGCTGAATTTTCCGAATCCGTTCTTGTTCTGGATGATGAAACACCGCCACAGATAAGATAATATCAGGATGTTGTTGTTTCAAAAGTTGCGATACTTCCGCTACAAAAGAACTCACTTGATTAACTTTAAAATTCACCCATTGTTGCCATAATGCCCCGCTTCGAGGGGTAACATTAATCGGATCTGTTCCGGTTTGTTGTTTAAATTGTTGCCGAGCAGCAGTACCATAACCATAGATAAAATTGCGATTAGGATCTTGAAAGGGATACCGAATATAGTCGAGTTGAATTCCATCAACATCATAATTTTGAGCAATTTCTCTAACAATTCCTAATAGATAATTCCGCACTTCTGGGTTAGCCGGATCGAGATAAGCTTTTTTATCTTGGGGGTTCCAATTTCGCCCTTGATTATCTTTATTAATCCAGTTCGGATGAGCCGTTAATACTGGGCCTAGATCGTGAGTCGGTTGACCAATGACAGTATTATGACGTTGATTGGCTGTAGCAAACGTCCAGATCCAAGCGTGTAATTCCATGCCGCGCTCATGAGCCAGTTTAACCGCCGCCGCGAGAGGGTCCCAACCTTTACTCAGGGGATTTTGTTCTGGGGCCACTCGACTCGGGTAAATCGGATATCCGGCATTAAGAGTTTCAAAGAATACCGTATTAATTCCCGCTTGGGCTAAACGATCAAACACTAAAGCCAGTTCTCGTTCAGAACGCGATCGCACAATTGTACCGCGATCAAGCCATACCGCCCGAATTTCTGCCCCCACTCGCTGTCCTTGTAGCGGATAATGTTGCCAGAGTTGTTGACGGGCTTCTAACCACCGTTGACGGGCAACTGCCCAATTTTGTTGATTTACTAATTGCGGAAACTGTTTCAAGGTTTGTTGGGCTGTGGCAATCGTTTGAGCGGCGATAGTAGAGTTTGCACCCCGACGAGGACCAATAGACTCATTAAGTTCTGTCGAAGCCACTTTGAGGTTAATCGGAGTATTGCCGGAATTGGCCGCAATTAAAGCATTTTCAAATCGTCCTAACAGTTGTTCCAACTCATCGCGCATGGCATTTGCCATCACATTAGTAATGGGTTCATTCCCCGCATTGACCACTAACCCGGCTGGGGCTTCTTGTTGAGAGGGATCTAGCAATTGAGACGCAATGGGTCTAGGGGCAGCCGGGGCAACCGCAACCGGACGGGTGGTTTGGGGGGCAATGGGTCTTCTTTGAGGACTTCGTAGGGGGGTGGTACGTTGCTGGGGTTGAACGGGAGTTGGATCGGGTGAGGAGGGGGTTAGAGTTTGAAATTGAGGTAAGGGTTGAACTGTGGATGGAACGGGGGTTGGGGGTGTTGGGGTTGCTGGGGCTTGAGTTGGGGAGGGGGCTATATTTTGATTTTGAGCCGCAATAGGGCGAACCACCGTAGATTGACCCCCAGAACGTCCCACAGCGGCTTGTAACCAGCTTTGATCGACTGCTGTTGAGTTTTCAGCACTTCCCCAGCGCCAACCGAGATAAGTTGATTGTTGGGTGGTAATCACAGCCGGAGAGCCACCGCTGCCTTGCCAAGTTCCTGCGGTATAGCTTTCGACAGTGGAGGGAATGAGTACGCCGCCGGTGACTTGTCCTTCAATGTTGGTTGCGGGAGACCATTGAGTTAAATCACGACAAAGATCTTCTTGACACAGATCTCGACGGGACACGGGTTGAGCTGCAGTCGTTAACGGAAATGCCCAATATGAACCTAACAGCGATCGCAAGAGTTGACGCGCTAGAGGGGTTGATTTTTGCCCAACTGGGCCACTAGCAATCAATTTTCCCCCTTGTTTGACCCATTCTTGGATAATTCTGAGCTGTTCTGAAGTGATGACTTTAATATTGGGTAAAAATAAAACTTGGATTGAGTTTAAGTCGTCTACACTCTGGATCTGATTAAGATCGAGGGTTTGGTAAGAAATCTGACTGGCTTGCAGTTGTTGTTCAATGGAACTCCATTCGGTTGACAGGTGAGAACGAATCACGCCGAGTGTGGTATTGGCTCGTGCTGGAGTCGGCAGTAATACCAGTCCGCTTATTAGGGCACCTGCGAAAGTTCCAACGAATGCTTGCTTGAGGGAGAATAGCAAGTGCTTCTGTATCATAGAATTACTGCATCAATTGAACTGGGTTTAACTAAGTACGCTGCACACCAAACAAATATCAAAACATTAATCCTCAAGAGATAGAGGATAATATTGTGTTTTTCTGCCAAACTCTCCAAAATCCGGCAACATGACAATTCAAAAATTGCAGAATTAAACAAAAATTTGACAAATCTTCCCAATTTTACAGGGTTTTGAGTGAATCGCAAAGCGCTGGCAACAAATCTGCTTATCAGTAGAATGCCCTAAAATTTTGAGAAGGTTAACAATTCTGTTAAAAAGTTATAGTGAGTCGGTTTTCAGTCGCCTGAAGGTCTGATATGATTTGCCTAACTGTGGAAATACGGAGTTAGGATTTCAAACGTTTATATTTTAGTGGGGTGACAAATTGATGTTGCTCTCTATTTCTTCTGATAATATTCTCAAGATTTGATTGATTACTTAGTTTATCATTTTTTTGAGATCGGCTTTATATGGTAATCTAAACATCCAATCTATTGGTAATGAAATTAAAACATTAAAAATCACAGATGAAGTTAGCAATATAACAAAATATTTGATTTTCTCAGAATTACTGATATTCCCGATAATGATAATTTCAATAAATATCCCAGTTATCTAAATAAAAATATAATCAATTAATTTCCTAATTTTTATATATATTTTTGTGAGGCTTATATGCATAAAATTAATCTACTTTTTCAGCTATCATAATCCAATAAATGATCCTTATTATAGAGATATAAATGTTAAAAATACTGTCAAAGTTCATGAATATATTATGAAAGTAAAAAATGCTAAAAAATCCAAGATATTTTACATCATTATCAACCCAATACTTTGATTTTATCAAGCTAATCGATTGTAGATTTTATTAAAATAAAATTTAAGAATACTGACTTCTATTTTTTATTGATAGAGCTATATCAGTGATTAAATTGATACAAAGTAAGTCCTAAGTTGTATTCTATGTCGATAAAGAGTATGACAATAATTCTATTTTTGAGTGATTGCCAGATCGCTATAGTATGCCCAGAGCATCTGCTAAATTGATCCGTTCCTTAGTAGAATGAATCATTTCAATTTTTCTATAGCAACGAGGGCTGGTGTGTTTACAGATTTCAGTAAAGAATAATCACAAATCTCTTTATTTTACAGTACTTTCGGCTCCCTAACACCTGACACCTAATACCTAACACCGGAGCGATCGCGCAAGCGTGCCGTTAAGCGTAAACGCTATAGTCCAATTAATCTAATGAGAATGCTATCCTCTGATTACTTATTTATTCTTAATTACGATTAGCAGTTTTATCAAGTTGACGCATTGCTAATGCCGCAGTAATTCCATGAATTAATAAAGACATTAAAACCACAATCGTTGTCACTTCCCACAATTGTTCAATGTCACTGAATGTGCCGTTATTCTGACCATAAGCTAAATAGTAAAATGAGCCAAATCCACGAATCCCTAAAAAAGCGATTGCTCGTTTTTCTATTTTTTTTAATCGTATTGTTTTCAGGGAGATAATCCCAGCCAATGGACGAACGAGCAGTAATAACAAAGCCGCAAAAATAATACCACTAACAGAAGCAATTTGAATATTACTAGTCGCAATAAATCCACCCAGGGCAATCAGTAGTAAGCTGAGTAAAATATCTTCTAATTGAGTGGCAAACTGATACGGTTTATGATGATAACTATTACTTCTAGCCACTTTCTGTCGAGCCGCCACTGCCGCCGCAAATACTGCCAAAAATCCGTAGCCATGCACCAATTCCGCCAAACCATAAGCCAGAAAAATTGCAGACATCACCAGCAACCCTTCGTTAGATTCTGCAGAACCTGTTTGCTCAGCTTCGTCTGAATGACAAAAAACATAATGGCTCAATAACCAACCGACCCCAATCCCGACTAAGGTACCGACAATCACTCGATACAGTAAATCAATTGCAAACCAATCTACTAACCAATCTCCTACCGAGCCATATTCAGCCAGCTTTATCGCCAGATAGACAAACGGAAACGCTAATCCATCATTGAGTCCCGCCTCAGTGGTGAGGCTAAAGCGAGTGGGATCTTCTCCCCCTTGATTGGGTGGCCCAACTTGGACACTACTGGCAAGCACAGGGTCAGTAGGGGCAAGCAAAGCCCCCAGTAAGACAGAAGCCGCCCAGGAAAAGCCTAAAAAGTAATGTCCCAGCAGTGCGGTAGCAGCGATAGAAATTGGCATTGCAATTCCCAGGAGTCGCCAGGTTGAAGCCCAAGTTTTGAAGCGAAACGGACAATCAATTGCTAAACCAGCGCCTGCCAAAGACACAACTACAATCAGTTCTGTTAAATATTCAGTAATTTCAGCATGGAGTGAATTAGTCGCCGGGTTGATGCTGGGTAAGTCTAAAGGTAGGCTAAACAACACAATTGATAGCAGCACATAGACAATAGGGACCCCGATGAGGCGAATACCTTTGACGCTGGGAAGCCAGGTTAATCCCAACGTAGCTAAACCAAAGGCGATATAGAAAACAATTTTAGGTTCCACGCAAGTTTAACAATAAATTTAATTAACATAACTATTAAGCCGATTTCCTGCTTTCATCAGAAATCAGTCGTAAGTAAGATGTCTAACTCAAGTCAAAAGGATTCAATCATCCAATGAAAAGACTTTGTACCCATAACCGAGCTTTGAGTGATGAGTGATGAGTGATGAGTGATTATTTCACCCCCGTTGGACTTGGTAAATCGTCACATAGCAATCACCGCCCGATAACGAGCTTTGCCATCACGCACATGTTGCACCGCTTGATTAATTTCTTTAAGGGCAAACTGTTGGCACATAGGGGTAATTTGATGGGCTGCACAAAACTCCAGCATTTCTTGAGTATCTGATGGTGCCCCCGCGCGTCCACCTGCGACTGTTTTTTCAGCAATAATTAATGGAAAAGGCATTAGTTTAATTGCCCCATCTGGAATACCACAAATCACCAGCGTCCCACCTGGGGCTAAAGCATTAACATAATCATCCCAATTGACATCAGCCGAAACCGTTGAAATGATAAAATCAAATCGACCTGTGGCTTTTTCTAACTCTTCTGGGGAATCTTTTGTGGCGATAAAGTCAGTTGCCCCCAGTTCGCGGGTTTGTTGCTCTTTGGAACGAGTTGTACTTAAACCTGTCACCTGAGTTCCCATTTTCGCCAGAAATTGTACGGCCAAGTGACCCAGTCCACCCACACCGAGAACAGCAGTTTCCATTCCGGGCCTGACTCCATAGTGACGAATGGGTGACCATACGGTTGTGCCTGCACACATTAGCGGCCCTGCTAGGGATGGATCTAACTTCTCCGGTATAGGTACTGCCCAGTTAGATTGGACTCGAACTCGTTGTGCCCAAGCCCCATTACGGTTAACGATAGTTTGACTCACTTCGTCTTGATTGAGACATAACGCTTCACGACCAATACCGCAGTTTCTGCAATGATTACAGGCGCGTGACTGCCAACCCACACCCACCCGCTGGCCAACGCGAGCTGAGGACACCTGATCGCCCACGGCAACAATTTTACCGATTGCTTCATGTCCGGGGATAAAGGGATAGTTAGACATTCCCCATTCATTATCAATCATCGATAGATCGCTATGACAAATCCCGCAATATTCCACCTCAACTTCAACTTCATCTGCAGCCAGCTTACCTGGATCATATTCAAATGCTTCTAATTGTCCGCCTTGCTGTTTGCAGGCATAACCTTTAATCATAATTTCAGCGAATAATTTGGGTAAATTGTTAACCGTTTCGGGTCACTTCAGCAACTCAATAATCATAGAGATAGAAGCTAATATAAATCATAAATATCACACTTTTGCAGATATTATCCTACTACTTTCGGCAGAATTTACAATTTCAACAATCCTTAAAGATATCAAATTTCAAGCAATTAAACTGACGTATTCTTAATCCGTTGCTGTTCAATTATTCGGTATTTATCAGCACCTCACGCCCTATCATACAAACGACAACTTCAGATAGATTTCAGCGATCGCTGTTGGCCGTTATACTCAAACCATTATTGAAGCGTCAAGATCTATATAAATCAGTCAAACTCCTTGCTGAAGCCGATCGCAAAACAATTAACTATGATAAATTCACCTCAACTGAGTTATTGGCACGTCTGGACCGATGACGACGGCATTAGTCATCAAACCCAATGTCAACTGACTAATTTTCAACAGGAAAGTATGGCAGGAGATGCAGATCCCCAATGGAATAACCGCTTACTGACGGCTGAAGCTAAAATTATTTTCGCAGAATTACCCGTCGGTTGGGTGGGACAATGGCATGAAAACCCACAGCCACAATGGATTATTCCCCTCTCAGGTTGCTGGTCTGTAGAAACGATGGATGGTCAACGGGTAGAAATGGGTATGGGAGAAATCTCGTTTGGAGGCGATCAAAATACTAAACCTAATGCAGATGGGCATCAAGGGCATCTATCCGCTACGGTAGGGAACGAACCCGCGAAATTGATGATTGTTCAGTTAGAGGGGTCGCGTTGGTTAGGATTGAAACCTGGGGATTTAACTTGATATGATTAAGGTTCAAAAGATTCGTTGTATTACTGTAACAGTTTGCGATCTTACTCAAGCGCAGAATTTTTATACTCAAGCTTTAGGATTTAAACGAGTTGGAGAAACGACTTTTACCGACTCGAGTTATAATCAATTAACCTCAACTTCGAGTAGTTCAGTGCAGTTAGTTACATTGCAGCTTGGAGATGAATTGATAGAATTAATTCAGTATCTTGACCTCAAAGCTGAACCGCTTCCTAAAGATTCTCAAAGTAATGATCTTTGGTTTCAACATTTAGCAATTGTGGTTAGTGATATGGACCTGGCTTACGAACATTTAAAGTCATTCGATATTGAGTATATTTCTAATCAACCCCAAACCATACCGGAAGATAATAAAATGGCCCCCGGAGTTCGGGCCTTCAAATTTAGAGATCCCATTGATCGACAAAGCTTAGAATTAATTTGGTTTCCTGAAGGAATTGGTAAGGAAAAATGGCAACGCAAAACAGATGAGATTTTCCTCGGAATTGATCATAGTGCTATTTCTGTTGCCGATACCGAGGAAAGTTTAACGTTTTATCGCGATCTATTAGGAATGACAGTTGAAGGCGGTAATCTTAATTCTGGAGAAGTTCAAGCACATTTAGATGGTCTTCCGGTAGCGGAGGTTCAGGTTACGCCTTTACAACCGATTGAAACCAGTGTCGGGGTCGAACTTCTAGACTATATTAAACCCGGAACGGGTCGTCATGTTCCACAAAATTGGCAAGCAAATGATCTAGCTCATCTACACTTTATCCTAGAAGTTGATGATCTTGAGCAAAGCGTCAAACAGTTACAACAACATAAAGTTGAAATGGTTTCACCCGGTATCGTCAAATTACCGAATGTCTATCGTTATCGCAATGGTTGTTTAATTCGAGATCCAAACGGACACGCTCTTTTACTTGCGTCTGAGTGAGTCAGCAGACCGATTGAAACAGAGACAGACAATTGCTTGTTTGGTCTGACAAAAAATAACCTTCATCAGCGGCCATAGGAAGCATAGAATAATCAATCCTCAACAAATTATATCTGCAGCGATCGCAGTTGAGCGGTGAGCGATGCCTACCTTAACTTGAATAGATTGATAATTTATCAAAGGTAGAGCGTCGTTTCTTTGCTTGTGTTTGCGATATAACTTACTAATTTAATTGTTACTCATCTTCTAATGATTGTTGGGAAAAACTAAAACGAGCCTGCAATTGTTTAAACCAGGAAGCTCGGCGGATACTATTAAACCACATTGCCCCCCCTGTGGTTAAAATGACCAACATTCCTAAGCCATTCAATAAAACATAAAAAGGCTTTAAATCTGTTCCTAGATATTCTCCTTCATGAATCACCATCAAAAAATGAACTTGCTCTTTAGACAAACCTAACCAGCTTTTACTAAGACGGTGAGCCACACCTGTAATTGCAGTAATCAGGAAGGGCAGTATCAAAATCGGAGCGAGTTGCCGATGGAGTTGACGCAGACGACGATTCATAGCTTGAGCCAATTCAATCAAGGTATTGATGCTGACCACTTTATTATATGCTATTTTCATCTGCTGACTGTTCAATGTAGGGAACATTTTTTGTAATCTGGCTCAGTTTATAAAACTTAATCTTGAGATGGATTAAAGCATAATGATTTGAGAGATATTAACTCGTTTAACTCTTTAAAATATCCTTCTATTTGATTAAAAATTAATATAAGCTTTATAAACTTTACGTAAGATTTAAATACTATAGGGATTAAATTAAGTGAATTTACTGAAAACTCTTCTTTTATGTAATTTTTTTCTCGATTAACATCACTATACTAATCTATGAATTCACATAATTTACTGAGGTCTCGTTGAATAAATTCCCGTATTTACACGAATGACGTTTTCAGTATCTATCTATGATAATAGATATCAAAGATACAAAAGATACTGTTCATTCCCCTAGACCTAATCACCCTGGCTCTAACCCTCAATCAAAGCTTAATTCATCAGGAAGTGTATTGCTCAAAATCTTAAATAATCGTGCCTTTCTCAACCACTTAGCTTGAAATTTAAACGACTAACAATGATTGCTGGAATAAAAGAAAGTCAACATCAAATCAATGAAGAGAGTCAATTTTGGCAAGAAAATATTAAGCCACTCTTTTCTGCTGAAGCATTAAATTTTATCATTAAAAATCGTTTTGGAGACTGTCTGAGATACATCAACTTAGATAACGCGGCGACAACCACACCGTTAGCAGAGGTAACAGAATACATTAATGAGATGCTAAATGCTTACGGTAGTGTACACCGGGGGTCGGGCCAAAAATCTCGGATTTCAACTCAACAATATGATGCCAGTCGGGATATTATTCGCCAATTCGTTGGGGCTTCTTCACGAAATTATGTAATTTTTACTCAGAATACAACAGGCGCAATTAATCAAATGGCTGATTTTTGGGCAAAACAACCGGGTAAAATTCTGGTTTCTGATATTGAACATTCCTCTAATTTATTGCCTTGGCTCAATGGCAACGAGATAATTCAATACCGGACTCAACCTGATGGCACTATTAATTTAGTAGAAATCGAAAAAATTCTTCAGCAACATCAATATAAATCCCCCACAGAGCAAATAAAATTACTCACTATTACGGGTGCTTCTACTATTACTGGATACAAACCGCCAATTCATGAGATTGCAGCATTAATGCATCGTTACGGAGGTAAAATATTTGCTGATTTGTGTCAATTAATTCAACATGAAAGAGTGAATATATTGCCAGACGATAACCCGCGTCACCTGGATTTTATTGCTTTCTCTGGGCATAAAATGTATGCACCTTATGGTACAGGAGTTTTAGTGGGGCCGAAAGATTTTTTTGATGCAAATTATCCGGGTAAAATGGCAGGAAGTCACTTATCTTATCTGACTAAAAGTTTAGAAGTTAAGCGGTTTTATACTGAGAATTTAGATGAAATAGGTACTCCAAATGCTGTGGGAGCTGTTGCCATTGCTCGAGCCATTCAAGTTATAGAAGCGTTAGGACGAGAACAAATTGCAGAGTATGAACAGTCTTTAGTTCAATATACTTTTCATAAATTACAACAGATTACGGGCGTTATATTGCACATATCTAGTCATTCTTTAGCTCATGTAATCCCATTTGATTTAACCGGATTTGATAGCGCTTTAGTGGCAGAAATTTTAGCTCAAGAATATGGTATTGGTGTTGGCTCAGGTGCATTCTATTGTTATGAATATATTCGGAAATTAAAAAATATTTCCGCTGAACAAGATCAAATGATTGCTCAAGAAGTAGAACTTGGAATGACACGCAATATTCCGAGTATTATTCGCGCTAGCTTTGCAATATACAACACATTTACAGATTGCGATCGCTTTGTGCAAGCTATTTCTGAAATTGTTGCCAATGGGGTTGAGCATTATTTACTAGACTATTGCAAAGATGAAAAAACAGGTGTTTGGCGAGTGAATGAAAACTCGCCTCAACTTGTTTACGCTTAAATTTAAATTGACTAATTTGGGTGCATTTACTATTTTATTTAATATATATAAAACTTAGTTTATAAGTTTATTAACAGATATTAAAAATTCTAGTTCTTCGTTTTATATTTACTGAGAAATAGACGTATTTATACGAATATTAATTCGGTAATTTTACAATAAGTTATCGGCATAGAAGAAGCGGCAGGATTTATTCGTGTGGTGGGTCAAACAATGGGAGACCAGATTAATTATGCTGATAAATTAGCACTAAAAGTTTCTAATTGATATCCAGAATAGGTGATTCAGGTATTAGTTGATTTGAAAGAAAGAATTTAAGCATATTTTTACGTCATCGAATTAAAAGTTACGCCAGATTATCCTCACATCGAAATTGTTAGAAATTTGGGCAGTTTACCCGAGGTTGAATGTGATTCTGGACAAATTAATCAAGTTTTTATAAATATTATTAGTCAGGTAATTGATGCTTTCAATGAAAATAAGCTGTCACGCTTTTAAATTGCTGATTGATGCAAGGTAACGGGTTAAGGTGTCGGGTAACGGGTTAGACCCTTGACTATAATCACAAATTTCCGAGTGGTTTGCTTATCATCATAAATCCTACCCGTTACTATGCAACCTGTTACTTTATACCCCGATTGGCGGTGATGGCAGCGATCGCATGACTGATATGCAGTTTAAATGCATCTTAGCTTACCGCGTTTACGAGCTTCTTTATCAGAAATACCAATATTTCGTAGTCCCGCTTTAATCATTTGTTGTTCTAACATGGCAAAAAACTGACGGCGAGCGCTGCCTTTAACCACTACTTAGTTATGGGCTTCTGCTAAGTCTGGATCATCATCTCTTTATTTGAACTTTGACGATCTAGACTGTCAGTGGCAGTGTTTCGTGAGAGTTTAGAAGTAGAAATCAGCAACTCAAGTGTTTACCTGGCCCGCTGAGGCATGAACAAACACAGGGAATTAATATCTTGACGAAAGTCGAAACAATCAGTTAATATCCGAGACGGATTCAAGAAGAAAGTTTAATAGCTTTTGAGTTGAATTGAGGTTAGGTTTTTGGTCTTCTTGATTATTTTCCAATGTAGTAATATCAGCAATGAAATCAATGCAGAATATTAAGAAAATCACACAGACAGGTACAATGGCTGAGATTAGGGAATGTTCAGAAACAGGTAATAAATCCTTACACTCCGCAATTGAATTGAAGTCAGGACAAGTTATTAGTGGTTTTGGTTCTAAAGACGTTTTAGATAGTCCTAACTATTTAACGGTTCAAATTGGCGATCGCCAACATATTATGCTCGATCCGGAGTTTCTGCAATATATCAATCATAGTTGCTCCCCGAATGTTTTCTTTGACACGGAAAATATGAAAGTTATTGCCCTGAAAAATATAGAAATTGGAGAAGAATTTACTTTCTTTTATCCTTCTACTGAATGGTCTATGGATCGAGGGTTTGATTGTCTTTGTCAAAGCGAGAATTGTCTGAAAGAAATTAAAGGTGCGGCAGATTTACCTCAAGATGTTTTAACAAAATACAAATTATCTGAATACATTCAGAGTCAGTTAAAGCTCGAACAATAAGTCATAAGTAGCCGATAATTTTTTTGAATTTAGAGGGCTAACCGCTCTCTAAAAATTATAAATATAATAAATTATAAATCACAGTGTAATGGCGAATAAAAATATAGCACTAACTAATCTAACCGGAGATAAAATCTATACAGAAATTATTTTTAAGCAAGTCTGGGGAAAGGTAGAAAAATATAAAGCAAACAATCCCCAACAGAAAATATTAATGATGGCTTTTGGCGATACCAGTCAGCCTTTGCCACCAACCGTAACGAAAGCTTTAGTTGATGCTGCCCATCGCTTAGGCGATCCACAAACTTATACAGGCTATGAAGAAATAACAGGAAATCAAGCCTTAAAAAAAGCCATTTGTGACAGTTATTATCAGCAAAAATTAGGAATAGAAATTAACACAGAAGAAGTATTTATCAGCGATGGCGCTCAATCGGTTTCTGTTAATATTCAAGAACTATTTGCTCCGGGTAATATTGTCGCTGTACAAAACCCGGCTTATCCTTCTTTTAAGGAAGGAACTTTACTGGCGGAGCGGCCATTAATACAGTTACCTTGTTTAGAAGAAAATAACTTTATACCAAAATTACCATCAGAAAAAGTCGATATCATTTATCTCTGCTTTCCCAATAACCCAACCGGAGCCGTAGCAACTCATGAGCAACTTCAAGAATTTGTAGACTATGCTAAAAATCACCAAGCTGTAATTATATATGATGCGGTTTATAGCCCGTTTATTCGCAGTTCAAATATTCCTCGAAGTATTTATGAAATTGATGGGGCAAAAGAATGTGCGATTGAAATAAGCAGTTTTTCTAAATGGGCAAATTTCACGGGTTTGCGAGTAGGTTGGTGTGTAATTCCAGAAACTTTAACGATTAATAATACCGTACCGGGAGAATTAAATCATTTATGGCGAATTAGAAACTCGATTAAATTCTGGGGGACTGCTAATATTGCTCAGTATGGCGCGATCGCCACTTTATCAACCTCAGGACAGCTTGAATGCCAACAAGTGGTGAATTATTACCTCAACAATGCTCGCTTGCTCAGAAACGGTTTAGAAGCCGCTGGGTTAATCTGTTTTGGTGCAATTGATAGTCCGTTTGTTTGGGTGAAAGCACCCCAAGGTTTGTCTTCCTGGCAATTGTTTGAGAAACTATTAGAATCAACTGGAATTGTAGGGGTTCCAGGTGTTATTTTTGGTTCAGAAGCTGAAGGTTTCTTGCGTTTAAGTGCCTTGGGTCAACAGGAAGACATTAAACAAGCTATAGAAAATTTGGCTCAATTGACAACATCTGGTTAAAAATGGCAGTATTATTACTAACAGAAATCGAACCCACAGATGTATGGTTTAGTGAATTCATCGCTAAATTGCAGCAATCTCAGCCCGATCTAGATTTACGAGTGTGGCCAAAATGTGGAAAATTTGAAGAGATTGAGATCGTATTAGCTTGGTTGCCGCCATTGGGAGTGATGCAAAAATTTCCCAATTTGAAGCTAATTATCTCTTTAGCAGCCAGCGTTGATCGGATTTTAGCAGATCCTAATTTACCACAGCATATTCCCATCGTCCGAACTGTTTCTCAGGGCAAAACCTTACAAATGGCAGAGTATGTGACGCTGGCCGTTTTGCTGTTTAAACGGCGGTTTATTGAGTATCAAGAATTAATGCGATCTTCTCGTTGGGAATATTTAACCACACCAGATCCTAGCGCATTTACGATTGGAATTTTAGGCTTGGGAGTTTTGGGTTTGGCAGCGGCTAAACAGCTAGCAGCAATGGGGTTTTCTGTGCGGGGATGGAGTCGAACACCCAAAGCCATTAGCGGAGTTGAATGCTTTGATGGTAACAAGCAGTTTAAGCTTTTCTTGAGTCAATGTCGAGTCATTGTTTGTTTATTACCGTTGACATTAGAAACGGAAGGAATTCTTTGCGCTCAAACATTTTATGCTTTACCATTAGGAGCTTATATTATTAATGTGGGTCGAGGTCAACACTTAGTGGAAGCGGACTTATTAGAAGCATTAAATACAGGTCAAATTGCCGGGGCTTGTTTAGACGTATTTGAAACCGAACCTTTGCCGAAAAATCATCCGTTTTGGTCTGATCCACGTATTATTATGACTCCCCATATTGCCGCCCCAGGTCAGCCTAATGATACCGCTCATTATACGATTAACCTAATTCATAACTATCAAACTGGGCAACCTTTAAAATATGTTGTTGAGCGAAACCAAGCCTACTAAACGGACTTTTGTTATTCACCTAAACAACAAATAACTATTAAGCAATACTTCCTCGTTTTCTAGCTTCTTTATAAGAAATACCGACATTTCGTAATCCTGCTTTAATCATTTGTTGTTCTAACATAGCAAAAAACCGACTGCGATCGCCCCCTTTAACCACCGCTTGGTTATGGGCTTCTGCTAAGCCAACAGGATAACCATAACCTTTTTGCACTTGGGCGATCATCATGCCTAATGCTAATTCTAATAAGTCGGGATTTTCTGCCACCCAAGCCGGAGTTTCAATGCGGGCAATTTCTGTGCCGACATTCACATAACAAAAATAGATTTGATGATGACCATATAAATCTAATATTTTGGCTTGACTTCGCCATAACGGACTGCGTTGACCTAAACTCAATTTAGAAGACCATAAAACGGTATCTCGTAGCGGTTCAAAGGCTTGACACATTGCTTTTTTAGTTGCACCGTTAGAGGCCATTGTTCCGGCACTGGGGCAATATTTCATGCAGTCTGGTTGTTCGTGGGTGCAGGCTTGTAAGCGTAAAAAAGACAAACTTTCACTACTACGAGAAGCGCTAACATAACTAATTAATGGAATACCCGCTAAACGCAGTTGTTCCCAAGCTTCTAAAATGGGTTCTAAGATCATATCACGGGCTTCCGATGGCAAATGATCGAGAAACCAATAAGTTAAAGAACCATCCGATAAGGCTAAAGTTGGAATGTCTTTTTGTTGGGGATAGTGTGATTGAATTTGTTCTGCAATATCGGCTAACATAATGGTTTCCGAAGCGGTGCGGCGATAACTCATCCATTCATCGGTTCTAATGCCCCATTGTCGCGCAATATAAAGGTCTTCGGGGCGATAATATATTTCTGGAACACTATCTAACATCGGACGACGACTTTGATTATAATGCAGAACAATACGGCTAATATTGATTAAATAACAGTAAGCAATTTCATGGGCACTTGGGGCAATTTGAGAACCATCTGTAGCGATAACTGTGTGGGCTTTTGGGGGTGCAGCAATATAAGGGCAAGTATTGAGGGGTTCAGCGGGAATTGCTGGATTAAATAGCAAGCGTTTTTCCCAAGTTTCGTGGGTTTCTATGAGTTTTGTTTGATTGGGTATGGCGGTTTTTAATAAGGCTTCTGCTATCTCAATTCGCTTCTTTGCAGCATCAACTTCTTGGGTCATGTGTAGACTCATGCCTTGCATTTGTTGAGCGATTTTACTTAAATCTAACATAGGTTTTGAGGATATTTATATCAGCCAAGTAGAGAAGTCTTGAGTGAATTGAGGTAGGGTTAGAAGTTTGATTCGGGGATGGTTTTCTGTGTATTGTTTTTCTGTTTTTGTATTATATCCCCAATCGGCTAAAAATAAGCGAATATCTGTTAAGTCGGGTTGTTTTTCGACGGCGAGTAATGCTTTGAGTCTGTCTTCAATAAACCAAATAGTGGGGGGAGATGTTGGAGTTGATAATAACTGGCGAATGGTTTCGTATTTAGGTCGTTTACAGCCTTTACCGTAAATTGTGCCGTCGGGCATGGTAATATTCTGTTGTTGTAACAATGCACGAACAAATCGTTCTTCTTTTGTTGTAATAATAATCGGTTGAATTAGGGGTTGAGTAGAAGGGTTTAACCATTGTTTGAATTGAGAGATTACACCGGGATAAAATCGATGGAGTTTTAACCATCCATCAAAATCTGTTTGTATCCATTCGTCTCGAATACTATCAAGTAAGGGGCCTATTGTTTCAGCTTTTAAGTTTTCTTCTTGAACCCGTTTTTGACAAATATCAACCCAATTTTGTAAAATATCATCAACTGGAATTCCTAAAGTTAATGCCCGCACTAAAACTGGCATTTCCCAACCTGTTTCTATTACAGGACGAGTACGGTAAAATTGTTGGGCAAGTGCGTCTGTTGGGGTAGAATTAGCAGGTGACCAAACTTTGCAATAAGTGCGCCAAGCCGTTTGAAAATATTCAATCATGCCATCACAGATGACTCCGTCAAAATCGATTGCAATAATTGTTGGTTTTTGTATCATAGTTCACTGATTTTATATGATTTATACAAATCTTAAAGTTTTTAATATAGATTAAAGATTAAAAGTAATGACAATTCAGCTTAAAAAAGCGATTCAAGCGCAAGCTTTAACAGTCGGATTTCATAAAGTCGGAATTGCTTCTGCTCAGCAGTATGAAACAGAAACTGAAAAATTGCAAGCTTGGTTAAGTCAAGGTTATCAAGCCGATATGCAATGGATGGCAAACCCAAAGCGTCAGAATATCTTTGAGGTGATGCCAGAAGTACAATCAATCATTTGTGTGGCTTTAAATTATTATACACCCGCTCAACGCCCAGAAGGGAAAGAATACGCTAAGATTTCTCGCTATGGTTGGGGACGAGATTATCACAAGATTTTACATAAAAAATTAAAGGCTTTCTCCAATTGGTTACAAACGCAAGAAGATGGAATTTTAACGCGATATTACGCCGATACTGGCCCCATTCAAGATAAAGTTTGGGCGCAACAAACAGGCATTGGATGGATTGCTAAAAATAGTAATGTTATTACAAGAGAATATGGGTCTTGGGTATTTTTAGGAGAGATTTTAACGAATATAAATTTACCGCCGGACACGCCGCACACAGAACATTGTGGCACTTGTACACGTTGTATTGAAGCTTGTCCAACTGATGCCATTACACAGCCTTTTGTAGTGGATGCAAATCGTTGTATTGCTTATCATACGATTGAAAATAGAGAGGATAATTTACCTAAAAATATTAAGTTAGAAGGGTGGGTAGCAGGGTGTGATATTTGCCAAGATGTTTGTCCTTGGAATCAACGATTTGCCACTGAAACTGATGAATCTGGGTTTCAACCGTATCCAGAAAATATTGCACCAAAATTAGAAGAATTAGCTAATATTTCTACAGAAGAATGGGATAAAAGATTTCGCGCTTCTGCTTTGAGACGAATTAAACCAGAGATGTTAAGGCGCAATGCAAACACGAATTTAGAACAGCAAATATTTGAGGAGTCTTAAACTCTAGCTGTTGTAAAAATAAATATAAAAAGGCTGACAATTTTATTCTAGAAAATAATTACTACTTTGACAGATTGTCACTCAAAACTTTATAAAAATTTTATCTGCTGAACCTACCAAAATTATCAGAGTTCGTTAGAATAATTAGCGGGTGAAGTTAGAGCTTCATTTTGCTATGAATTATACAAAAAATTAGCATTATTCTATGGATTTTCTATCGAATACACTCGTTCTGTCGCGGATGCAATTTGCGCTGACTGCGATTTTTCATATGTTGTGGCCCGTCCTCACAACAGGTATGGGAATTTATCTGATTATTGTCGAGGGATTATGGTTAAAAACTCAGAATAAAGACTATTATTATCATGCGAGATTTTGGTCAAAATTCTATGTTCTTAACTTCGGAATTGGGGTTGCTAGCGGTATTCCCATGGAGTTTCAATTCGGCACAAATTGGGCACCTTTATCTGAAGCTATTGGTAACTTTTTTGGCAGTGTGATTGGGTTTGAGGCCTCTTGGGCATTTATGTTAGAGGCGGCTTTTTTAGGGATTATGGTGTTTGGTTGGGAACGAGTTAATCCAGTAATTCACTACATTGCAACCATATTAGTTGCCTTTGGTGCAAATCTTTCAACCTTCTGGATTTTATCGGCGAATTCCTGGCTACAAACCCCCGCAGGTGTAGAAGTTGTTGATGGTGTTTATGTGGTTAAAGATTACTTCAAAGCCATTTTTAACCCCTTCATGTTGAATAGTTTTCTACACATGTTCTTCGCCACATTAGAAACCTCTTTATTTGTAATTGGGGGAATTAGTGCCTGGTATATTCTCAATAAACGTCATCCAGAATTCTTTGCTAAATCTTTCAAAATTATTCTAATTGCCGTCATTGCTGTTGCGCCACTACAACTTTATATCGGACACCTTAGCGGCGAACAAGTTTATCATTATCAACCCACTAAATTAGCGGCAATGGAAGCCCAGTGGGAAACGACTCCGGCAGGACAAGCGGCTGATTGGAGTTTACTCGCTATTCCAGATAATAAAACGGAACGAAATACATGGGAAATTACCGTTCCAAATGCATTAGGTTATATCTTAGAATTCAAAAAAGAATTATCTGAACCCGTTCAAGGTTTAAAAGAGTGGGAACCGGAAAATAGACCTCGTTTAGTCGGGCTAATTTATTATGCATTTCGCATCATGATTGCTATCGGTTTTTTCTTTGCCGGGTTAATGTTCATTACCGTCTTACAATGGCTACGAGGTAAACTAACCGACGAAAATATCGCCCAACAAAAATGGCTAATGCGGGGTTGGATATTATCTGCGCCGCTGGGGTATATCGCAGTAGAAGCGGGTTGGACTGTACGTTGTGTGGGGCGGCAACCTTGGACGGTTTATGGTCAAATTCGTACCGTTGACGCGGTGTCTAATTTACCCCCCGGAGACGTATTAGCAACTTTAATTGCCTTTGCAACTGTTTATACTTTTCTATTCTTTGCTGCAATGTATTTCGGAAGTCGAATTATTCGCAAAGGTCCCAATCTTGACTTACCTGTTCCCGGCATAGAAGAAAAACCCGCAGTCGATACAAAACCTGGGGAATTTCAACCCGATGAACGTCCAGTCGAAGCCCAACAATAGGAGAATTTATGGAAACCCTAGATTATTTATTGCCTCAAGTTTGGTTCGGTATTTTAGCGCTATTTTTGTTTCTGTATGTGATGTTAGATGGGTTTGATTTGGGGGTAGGAATTCTATCTTTAACCTCTTCAAGTGAGGAACGTCGTAGTATTTTAATGACCAGCTTAAGCAATATTTGGGATGCCAATGAAACTTGGTTAGTCTTGATGGGGGGGTCTTTATTTGGTGCATTTCCTCTCGCTTACAGCACAATTTTAACGGCGCTATATATCCCCATTTTCATTATGATTTTTGGCTTTATTTTCAGAGGTGTTGCCTTTGAATTTCGAGAACAAGCTAGACGTAAATTCTTCTGGAATATTGCCTTTGGCGCAGGTAGTTTTATGGCTGCTTTAGGACAAGGTTTTGCCTTGGGTGGTGTGTTAGAAGGAATTAAAGTTGATGCAGCCGGACACTTTATTGGGGCAAGTTGGGATTGGTTTAATTGGCGAACTATTCTAGTCGCATTAACCTTAATTCAAGGCTATGTTTTAATTGGTTCAACTTATCTGATTTGGAAGACAGAAGGTGAACTGCAACAAACCCATTATCGCACCGCAAAACTGGCCGCCATCACTACTTTAGTGGGTGCAATTTTAATTACTGTTGCAACGCCTATCTTTTATGAATCTGCCCGCACTCGATTATTTTCTCAACCGCTAGTCTATCTATTTGCCTTAATTCCAATATTGGGTCTTATTCTAATTGGATTATTACTGAGAAGTTTAGAGGGAAAATCAGATAGAATGCCGTTTATCTGGACAATATTGCTGTTTTTACTCAGTTTTTTAGGATTGGCTTTAGTTGTTTTTCCCTACATTATCCCTCCCACCATTACGATTTATCAAGCCGCTGCTGACCCGAGTTCGATGGTGATTATGATTATCTTTGTTGGCGCATTGATTCCTGTGATGTTATTTTATAATATCTATCAATATGTTGTTTTTCGGGGGAAAGTCACTGTAACTTCTTATGGTGAATAAGTTGTAGAGGCGTTATATATAACGTCTTTACACAGGTTGATATATAACGTCTTGATACAGGTTGTAATAGATCAAACCATTACAGTGATTGAAGAGACAATTTGACGTGCTATTTCTCTATCATACATCATCATAATAGATATGATACAGTGAATACTAGAATGATATTTATTTTAAGAGAAAATGGAACGTTCAAAATTTATCGCTTACCTCACAGGAATCATTTCAATAATTTTAGCTTTAGGTTATTTAATCTTAGTCTCTGTACTGGACTTTCGAGGCGAAATGATTCCCGCCCCAATAGATTCGATGATGCTACTCGGACTCAACTTATTTTAATTCAGCTTCAGAAGCTAGTCTAAGTCTATGCTTATTTCTAGCTTCTGAATTCAGATAAAACAGCTAGATTAATTACATCAACTTAATGGCTTTAATCATATGATAAGAAATCAAGAGTTGAGTTAATGCTAACGGATAACTTTGTAACTTTTCCCCCGTTGTTCCCACTAAAGCGCCTAGTTCTGTATCATTTCCTGTGCTACAAAAACTCTTTAAAGTAGGAATTTCATTACACAGCATTTTTTCTAAGTCATTTACCTGTTCTAAGGTGGCATGGCTATCAATTTCTAAGACATCAACGGGTTTACCCATATCTCGCGTCAGTCCTAAACGCACCGCTGTAAAGGGATGATGACTTTCATCTCCTAAAATCTCAGTAAAATCAGGATGGGGAATGGTGGGACGAAGCACTAATTTAACATTAAGATTAGATGCCTTTTCTTCGTTTTCCGGGGGATAAAATGTAACGATAACATCGGCCCATTTTCGTTGAGGTCGAATAAATTTTTCTGAGTCCGGTTCACGTTTTTGTAAAGAATTGACGACTTGTTCTTCTGTGTATCCCCGCTTCTGGGTATCTCGTTTTACCTTCCACTGAGTTCGTAACGCCTCAGGTGGGGCGAGATAGACTTTCACATCATAACAATCCCGTGCACCGCGAGTCGAATAACCCAGTAACCCTTCTACAATCACAAAACGATTCGGTTTAATATATTCCGGCGGGTCAAACGCACCTGTATCATGATTGTAAATCGGTTTGAGGATGGGTTGTCCGGTTCGCAGCAAGGTGAGATGTTGCTGCATAATATCAAGATGGTTACAATCAGGGTCTAATGCCGTAATCCCCATTTCAGCCCGTTGTTGGCGGTCATAACGATGATAATCGTCTGTACAGATGACTGTAACATTTTCTGTGCCTAAAACTTGAGCAATTCCTCGGGTTAAGGTGGTTTTTCCCGCCGCACTATCTCCCACAATTCCTAAAATAATTGGTCGATGACTCATCTATTTCCCCCTGAGATGATAGTATTGTGTGTAGCTATTCTAGGGTGAATTGCCATCTTCGACAAGAGATAAAAGGTGATTTTTGATGAAAAGGGTTAGCCATTTTCTTCTCATTACTGCGGTGTCTAAAATTCTTCATAAAAAAAAAATTCCAAAATTAGAATATCACTTTTAGAATGACGATGAGTTTATTCAAGATTTTAAGCATTACATAGAATTAATCTTTATAAATTATTAATATTTTTTTTTGAATAATATACATTATTTTTCAGGTAGCCCACCCACTTAATTTGATTAAATCTTTAGTTTTATAATAGTATATACTTTTTAATATATTGTATTAAGAATCGATAAAATTAAATCAAAATATACCTGGGATATGAACTTTTTTGTAAAGACTTCATAAAACCCTTAAAAAAGCCTTGCAATCAATATTTTAAAGTCGTTATATTACAGTGAAGCTCCCATATAATAAGTTGTCTGAGTAATTGCTATTTTAATAAATTGTTAATGAGTGATGCATAAAAAATTAGAATAACTCATAGATTAATTGAAAATGTGATTACAAATAACAAAAAAAATTTGAGTGTATTCAGCTCATATGATTTGTAGAGATTTTGCCACTCAAAAAAATTATCAAACCCTCACTACCATCGAAACCGGGATACACTCACTTAATCATCGAGTCCAGAAGCCACGACATAGGAAATTATCAATGAAAGTCTTAGTTTGGGGTCTTAATCATGTTGGTGTTACAACGGCAGTCGGTTTAACTCAATTAGGCCATGAAGTGATTGCGATAGACTCTAATTTAAACCGAGTCAATATCTTTAACCGAGGGGAAATTTGGCCGCAAGAACCCGAACTAGCAGAACAATTACGCAACAGTTTAGCTAAGGGTCAACTCAAAGCCGTTTCAGTGGGAACAGAATACCTCGCCTCAGCAGATATATCCTTAATTTGTATTCATCCCCCTAACACACCGGATGGTTCACCCGAATTGCGTGAAATTAAACAGATTATTGCCCAAATTGGATTGGGCTTAAAATCGACTGAATGCTACCATGTGGTTGGGATACGCAGTGGAGTGTTTCCGGGAATTAGCCGTAATATACTGTTACCCTTATTAGAAACCTATTCGGGTTTGCGGGTGGGGCAGGATTTTGGATTTGTGATTAACCCTGAATTTATTCGTAAATCGACTGCGATCGCCGATTTTCATCAACCCCCCTATACTATTATTGGTGAACTCTCGAGTCGCTGTGGTGATATTATGGCTTCTTTGTATCAAAACATTACAGCGCCAATTTATCGTATTTCTTTAGAAGAAGCTGAAGTGATGAAAATGGTCAACACCACGTTTCATGCTTTGAAAGTCGGATTTGCTAATGAAATTGGTCGCTTATGTGATTCTCTGGCTATTGACAGTCACACCATCATGGATTTAATTTGTAGTGATGCTCGTCTCAATACGTCTGGGGCTTATTTACAACCTGGATTTGCGTTTGGTGGGGCTTCATTACTGCGAGATTTGCGCTCAATCAACTGCTATGCCAGTCGTCTGGGGATTAAACTGCCCATATTAGATTCAATTTTACCGAGCAATCAGTTTCACATCGACTCAACCCATACAAAAATTTACGCTTTAGGGGTAAAGCGAATTGCTATTTTAGGGGTCAGTTTTAAACCCTACTCTGGAGATGTGTACCAGTCTTCAGTGATTCCTTTAATTGAGAAGTTGTGGCAAGAAGGATTTGAACTGAGCATTTATGACCCCGATGTAGAGTTACATCAAGCCAGTTTAGAAACCAGAGAGTATCTCAAGCGCTATCTACCTCAAGCAGAGCAAATTTTTAAGTCGTCTTTAGAAGAGGCTTTACAAGACTGTGAGACTGTGGTTATCACTCAAAATCGGCCGGAATTTCGGGCTGTTGCGGCGAATGTACCTTTGAGTTTACCCGTGATTAGCCTCGTGAGATTGGAAGAGTCACCCGAATTACTACAAACTTTAGCACAAAATTCCCCCTCTTCCCCATCGCCTCAAATCAAAATGTGGAACAATGAAAGCGTATTATTAAATTCTTAATTACTGCAATTATCAGAATCTCTGAATTTTTGAAAAAATAGCTGACCTTACGTTACATTAAAGTTAAGTATAATTTTAATGGATAAGGTCAGTATGATGATCTGAGAAAAATTATTATTCCTAAGTTTTTAAAAATGGTAATCTCGAAAAAATAGGCCTCAATAATTATCTTGATGTTAGATAGTTAATCGGGTTTTTAACAATTTTAATAGCGAATGAATCGATTCATTAATTTATTTTTAAAAAATGACTGACTCATGAAAAAAGAAACATTATACTCTGAAGCTAGTTTAGCCATTTTATGTGTTGATGATGACCCTATTATTTTAGCCAGCCTCACAGAGCAGCTCAAACGTAATTTTTACTCAGAATATTTGGTGGAGGAAGCAGAAAACGGAGAAACAGCATTAGATATTATTGCCGATTTACAAGCTCATCAGATTGAAGTTGCTCTGGTTATTGTCGATCAAATTATGCCGGGAATGAAGGGAGATGAACTATTAACTAAAATTCATAGTTGTTATCCTCGAATTTTAACGATTATGCTAACGGGACAAGCGAGCGCGACTGCAGTTGGGAATGCGGTTAATACAGCGAACTTATATCGTTATCTCAGTAAACCTTGGGATAATGTTGATTTAATTTTAACCGTTAAAGAAGCGTTAAAACGTTATACTTGTACTCAAGTTTTAGAAGAAAAAAATCTCGATCTGCAAAAATTAACCGCATCTTTAGAACAAAAAGTTACAGATAGGACAGTTGAACTCACTCGCATTAATCATCAGCTAAAACAAGAAATTCAAGAACGAAATAAGATAGAAAATAAACTCAAATTTTCTTTGCATGAAAAAGAAATTTTACTCAAAGAAATTCATCATCGGGTCAAAAATAATTTACAAATTATCTCGAGTTTATTAGATTTTCAAGCGATTACAATTGAAGATCCTAAAATCCTAAATATCTTGAGTGATAGTCAAAACCGAATTCAAAGTATGGCTTTGATTCATGAACATCTCTATCAATCTGATAATTTAGCACAAGTTCAGTTTGATCAATATATTAATCGATTAGTTCAACATCTTTGTTTCACATTTGAGGATAGAATCGGTCAAATTACACCCATTATTCAAGTTAACCCGATTCAACTCAGTTTAGAAACGGCTATTCCCTGCGGACTCCTCGTCAATGAACTCGTCACTAATGCATTTAAACATGCTTTTCCCAAAAATCATTTGGGTACAATTAAAGTCTGTTTTTATCAAGATTCTCAACATCACTTAAACTTAATTGTCTCAGATAACGGTGTCGGGATAACCTCCGAAATTGATTGGAATCATTCAGACTCGCCTGATAGCACGCAGCGCGTTACGCCAGTTGCCGGAAGCGATGGCGAACACCTGGGTTTAAAATTGGTGAGAATCTTAGCCCGACAGTTAAACGCAACGGTTCAGTTTGACACAGATTTAGGAACAACCGTTAAACTGGCTTTTGCACCATTGAAATATAATCCTCGTTTTTAGGGAATAGTTTCGTATAGATAGATATTCACAGCGATAGCTGAAATGATAACAGTTAATTGATCAAACCCCATGCCCAGTCATCATCAATGACTGCGACTGATTTAACTTATTACTGAACGCTTGAGGTGTAAAGAAGATAGCTATCAACAAACCTAATAATAAAGATTTTACTCAACTGAGCATCATGGCTGTCAAACTAAACCTCAACTCGACTCAACTTTCCCTAAATTGGATTCTAATATTAGTCTTTGGGGTTCAACTCATCGCAGCAGTCGGGGTGGTCGGTTGGCTATCGTTTCATAACGGACAAAAAGCGGTAGAAACCATGGTACAGCGCTTCAGCCAAGCCGTGAGTCATGAAATTGAACATCATCTAGAACAATACCTCAGCCAACCGCATCAATTACTCCAAATCAAAGCATCGACGGTTAAAAGTGGTGGGATTGATTTAACCAATTTTGAGCAACTGCAACAAGATTTCTGGTATTTGCTGCAAACACAAAATAACATTAACCATATCTTTTTTTATACTACACAAGGCAATAATATCCATGTTTACCAACATGACGAACTCTCTGAGCCTCAACAACCCAATTCCTTCGATGCCATTGAACCCCTGTCTCAACCGAGTTGGAGTCGTGTTTATCAAAATCTCAATACTTCCACTCCAGCCATTGATGGACTCATTCCTATATTTAACTCAGAGAATCAATTTCAGGGGGTGATGGGAGTTGAACTTCAACTGTCTCAACTGAGTCAATTTATCCAGAATTTACAACTCACCCCTTCCGCTCAGACCTTTATTGTAGAGCGCTCCGGAAGTCTGATTGCCAGTTCTCAGCTCAATCCTAATTCTACCTACTCAATATTGTCTGTTGCCAGTCGTGCCTGTCCCACAGACGGACTCAACGCTGAATTTAATCAAAAACTCCCTTCTCTACAACAGATTAATCAGCCTTACTCTTGCCAGTTTAAATTTCAAAAAAAACAACAACTCCTGCATATTTTACCCTTTCAAGATCTCTATGGTCTCGACTGGTTGGCGATCGTCGTCATTCCCACCACAGACTTTAGCGAATTTTTCCAACAACAAACCCAACTGACTATATTTTTCTGCGCTATAACGCTCATATTGGTCGGTAGTCTAGCATTACTAACGAGGCGTTGGATCTCATCATCAGCGCCTCTAAAACGTTTCAGCGCAACAGCCGAGGCAATGACAGCAGGTATCCCCTTACCTCAGTTTGAACTCGTCGGCATTAGAGAACTTAATCGATATAGTTATTGCTTTGAGCAAATGGTTCAACACATGCAACACACTCAGCAAGCCTTACAACAACGCCTCGCCGAACGAACGCAACAGTTGCAAGCCTCTAACGAAAAGTTTACTCAGGTGTTTCGTTATTCCCCAGTGGCGATGTCAATTAGTCGGATAGCCGACGGTTGTGTAATGGAAGTCAACGAAGCATTTACCCATCTTCTAGGATATAGTCAAGAGCAGGTGACGGGTTGTAGCAGTACCGATTTAGATATATGGGTCAATCCTTCAGATCGCGCGAAGTTGATTGAACAACTCCAGATTCAAAGATCAATTACTCATTATCAAACTCAAATGCGATCGCAAACTGGAGCGGTTATTGATGTTGAAATGTCTGCTACTTTAATTCAAGTCGATCATCAACCTTGCTTGCTGTTAGCCGGTTCAGACATGACTCAACGCAAGCGCGCAGAAACAGAACGAGATCTCTATGAGAGTCGCTTACAAATGCAGCAAATTGTGATGATGGAGTTGTCTAAATCTGCTGAATTGCAAGCCGGAGATCTCAAAGCGGCTTTACAAAAACTGACTATGATGATTGCTCATTTATTCGATGTGGATCGAGTGAGTATTTGGTTTGACTCAGATGAGGGTGATGTATTGCGCTGTGCAAATTTGTATCAATTGCAGTCGCGTCAACATTCTTGGGATCAAACCTTACGCAAAGCAGATGTAGCGAATTATTTTAATGCGATCGCCACACATCCATTAATTGTGGCAGATGATGTTGAAACCGACCCACTGATGCAAGATTTATTCCCTTATCACCTCAAACCGTTGGGGATAACAGCGCGTTTAGATGTGGCGATTTGTTCCGAGGGAAAAACGGTTGGGATTTTAAGTTTAGAACAGATAGAACGTCCCCGCCAGTGGTTAATTGAGGAACAAAACTTCGCCGCTTATTTTGCTCATTTAATTGCCCTCGCCATTGAAGCGCGAGATCATGCAGAAGCAGAAGCTGCTTTACGTGTTAGTGAACAACGGTTTCGTCAATTGGCTGAAAATATTGAGAATGTCTTCTGGATGCTCGATCCCCATACTCAACAAATTCTGTATATTTCTCCGGCTTATGAGAAAATTTGGGGTCGTTCCTGCGAGCCATTATATACTTGCCGCACTGCATTTTTGGAGGCTATTCACCCAGATGATCGACATCTGATCATCGATATCATGACTCAAAATAGTCATCAACCTCAAGAAATTGAATATCGTATCATGCGGCCAGATGGAGAAATTCGGTGGTTACGAGATCGAGCATTTCCCATTTACAATGAGTCAGGAGAACTGTATCGAGTCGCAGGAATTGCTGAAGATATTACTCTAGATAAACAAGCAGCCGTTGCTCTCGGTCGTAGTCAGGAACGGTTACAACTCGCTCTAGAAGGCTCGGAGAATGGTTTGTGGGATTGGAATTTAGCCACAGGAGAGTTGTATACCAGTCCCCAAGCGATTCAAATGTTAGGATATAAGACTGAAGCCTTTACTGGCTCCGTGACGCAATGGCAAGAGATCATTCATCCAGAGGATCGCTCTTGGGTGTTGGAACGTTTGAATCACCATTTAACCCAAAGTTCGTCGGGTGCTTATGCATTTGATTATCGACTACGAACCCGAACGGGGTCATGGAAATGGGTTGCTAACTATGGTAAGGTGGTTGAGCGAGATGCTCAGGGAAATCCCGTTCGCATGACGGGAGTCCAGCAAGATATCACAGAACGCAAAAAAGTAGAAGAAAAATTACAAACTTCACTCCGAGAAAAAGAGGTTTTATTACAAGAAATTCATCATCGTGTGAAGAATAATCTTCATATTATTTCTAGTTTACTTGATTTGCAGTCCGATACATTAGAAAATGAACAGTTAATTGAAATCTTTGCTGATAGCCAAAACAGAATTCGCAGTATGGCGTTGATTCATGAACAACTTTATCAATCTCCCGATTTAGGACAAGTGGAGTTTGGGGAATATATTCATCGATTAATGAATAATCTTCTCTGTTCGTTTGGTGATAATATTAATGGTATTCAGCCGATTGTTGAAGCCGACTCAGTTTATCTCAATATAGAAACTGCGATTCCTTGTGGCTTATTGATTAATGAAATTGTTACTAATGCGTTTAAGCACGCTTTTTCTCAGCATAAAACGGGTCAGATTTATGTAAAGTTTCATCAATGCCAGCAACAGCTTATACTTACTCTGTCTGATAATGGCATTGGAATTCCCGAAGAAATTGATTGGCAAAATTCTTCTTCCCTTGGACTGAGATTAGTAAAAATCCTATCTCGACAGTTGAAAGCCGAGATTGACACTAATTTTAGCCAGGGGACTTATTTTCGATTTGCATTCTTTCCGCTAGACTATCAACGACGTTTCTAAGATTCTAAAATAATTTGTTATATTGTTTGATATACAATATATAATTTGACTGATGGAGATTACTCTTAAGAAGGTTGAGGGTATACTGTAAAGGTTCAGCGACTTTGAGAGAAATCAACTGTCACACGGAACGAATCTAACAATTTAACTTTTTGAGTCATTTAAGATAGAGATGAGAACCATAGAAATATTAAAAATTGAAGTAGATGAAGCGCACATACTTAAAAAATTTAATGAATAATATATAAAAAGAGTAATCTATCTGATAACGCGCTAATTTTATCCCCTAAATTAATGATTCTAAAAACCCCCTAGCTTTCTCAAATTCCATCGTAAACTCCGTTAATTATTATGCTTTTTTAAGAGGTTATTAGTAATGAATATTGCATCTGAAACAGAAAAGCTTACAATTATGATCGTTGAAGATGAACTGATTGTAGCAGAAAACTTAGCACAAAATTTACGAAGACTTGGCTATTCTATTAGTGCAGTGGTCAACTCAGGAGAAGATGCAATTCAAGCCGCAAAAACAACTTATCCAGATCTAGTGTTAATGGATATTATGTTGAGGGGAGATATTGACGGTATTGAAGCCGCCTTGCAAATTTATCATCAGTTTAAAATTCCTGTAATTTATATGACAGCTTATGCCGATAAAAGCACTTTAGAACGAGCAAAAAAAACCGAACCTTATGGTTATTTAGTAAAGCCATTTAAACCTCAAGATATTCAGACAACGATTGAAATGGCCTTTCAGCGTTTTCAAGCTGAGACCAGAATTACACTTCATCATCATAATCAACTCAAACAATTGCAAGACCAATTGACAAAACTCTTGCAACAACAACCCACCAATCCTGCAAGTAAGTCAGTTAAACCAGAGAATAAAAATAAGAGCTTAGCTGATGATTTACAGTTTGCCATTAGAAGAGGAGAATTACAACTATATTATCAACCTCAAGTGAATTTAGAAACAGGAACAGTAATCGGTGCTGAAGCGTTATTACGGTGGTTTCATGCTGAAAAAGGACTGATTTCACCAGCAGAATTTATTCCAATTGCAGAAGAAACAGGTTTAATTATCTCAATAGATGAATGGGTATTTACCACCGCTTGTCAACATATTAATGCTCTGCATCAAGTCGGATTTAATACTCTGAAAGTAGCAGTCAATTTATCCGGGGAACACTTCAAAATCCCTAACCTGAATCAACGCTTACTTAAAATTTTGAACAAAGTCAATTTAAGGCCTAAGTTTATAGAAGTAGAGTTAACTGAAAGTACCTTAGTTAACGACGTGCAATTAGGAATTAAAAATCTTCAAGGCTTAAAAGCGTTGGGAATCACGGTTTCTGTTGATGATTTTGGCACAGGCTACTCTTCACTCAGTTATCTCAAACACTTTGCCTTTGATATTTTAAAAATTGACCGCTTTTTTATTCAAGAAATTGATCGAGATATTAAGCAACAAGCCATTGTTAAAGCGATGATGTCAATGGCACATCAACTCAATTTAACTGTTATTGCAGAAGGAATAGAAACAGAAGCAGAACTCAACTTTTTACAACAAAATGGTTGTGATGCAGCGCAAGGGTACTTTATCAGTAGACCATTACCTTGGGATAAATTCCAGCAATTTATTCAACAGTCTCGCATACTACCGATCTCTATTTAAATAGATTATATCGACAAGTTGCACGATCTATGAAGAATTAATCCTCGTACAACTTGCACCCTAAACAGATAGCTGTTTAATAAATTTCTTATTTAAAAACCTGTGCTAATAACTGAGTCGCACTGTCACCCCCTTTGCCTTTGACATAAGACAAAATAATCGGGACAAATTTATTCACCATTGCAGGATTTAAACCCAGTTTAGAAAAACCACCCGCCAACGCTGCAATATTACCCAGTCCTCCCGGCGCACCCACAGCCGAAGCCAAGCCCCCTAATGCACCTGCCATACCACCCGCTTTAGGCGCAGAGGAGATCATATCACCAATTCCCGGAACGTATTGCGCCACTTGAGAAAATTGATCCCCTTTAAGTTGATCTTGGGCTAACTGAAATAATAGTCCAGCTCCGCCTTGAGCTTGTTTTTCTTCAACTCCGAGTTGACTCGTAATGAGGTTGACAAGTTCTAACATAATTTTGACCCGAATAAAGGTTAACACGTACAACTTTTATCATGCTCGTTGTGGGTCAATAGAATGGATTTATAACAATAATTGGCTTCTATTCTGACGGTTTTTTACTAGATCTTATTAACAGATCATTTAATAAATTCTTTAGAGTTGCCCGATCTAGAAAATGCCCTGACGATGAAAAAATGTCAAACTATTAAAAGACGTGATCTAGGAACTTAATATGGCTGTCGGTCAAGATACGATTTTTGAACGCTTTCTCGCACCCATATTCCAAAACTTGCTGATTGATCCTGAGGCGATGGATCAGTTTTATCGTAGTATTGACTGGGAAAATACTTGCGATCGCCTGAAAAACCCCAATTTAATCTATCCTGAATATTATCAATCTCAGAATTTTCACGGCATCGAAGGAGGTTATCTTACCATTGGTGCAGCAGTCTCCTATGACCCGGTGACTCAATACGTTTTGCCCCCCAATGAAACTTGGGTCAGACAAGGGGTCATTAACGCAGTTAAAACCCAACCGAGGCGTATTCTTGACTTAGGCTGTGGCACCGGATCGACCACATTACTGTTAAAACAAGCATTTCCTGCTTCAGTGGTGGTGGGTTTAGACTTATCTCCCTATATGTTGGCTGCTCTCGAAGCCAAAGCAAAAACGGCAGAGTTGGATATTCAGCTTGTCCACGCTAACGCCGAAAATACGGGTTTTGAGGATGCCTCATTCGATTTAGTGACCGCTTCCTTATTATTCCACGAGACCCCGCCCGTAGCCACCCAAACCATCCTAAAAGAAAGCTTTCGCCTGCTACCTACCGGAGGACAAGTGATTATTTTCGATGGTAACCAGAAAACCCTGCGCCACGTAGAATGGTTGACACAGATTTTTGAAGAGCCTTATATTCAAGACTATGCTGCCGGGAGTTTAGATGCGATGCTGGGTGCAGCAGGCTTTGGCGATGTCCGCACAGAGGACTGGTGGGGAATTCATCAAATCAGTTGCGGCGTTAAACCGCTCCCCAATTACCCCATTAGCGTTGATGATGTACTGCAGACAGAAACGTTTTCCGGCTCACCTCAATGGGCGTAAACAATCAATTTAATTGATATAATTGAGCGCTGATACTCTAAGCGTTAGAATATTTAACGAATAGAAATATCTGTCAAACTAGTCAATTTTTATGGTTCTTAAAGCAGTTTTATTTGATTTTAATGGTGTCATTATTAATGACGAACCCATTCATGAGCAAATTTTAGAGCAGTTACTATTAGAAGAAAATGTTAGAGTCAAATCCCAAGATTTTAGAGACTATTGTTTAGGTCGCAGCGATCGCGCTTGTTTAATTAATCTGTTGACTCGTCAAGGTAGAATAACGCCAGAAGACTATCTCCAGCAATTAATTGAGCGTAAAGCTTTAGCCTACCGCCAACACATAGAAGCGCTAGAAAAGCTACCTATTTATCGAGGGGTGAAAGATATTATTGATAAAGTGATTGTCGTCGAATTAAAAATGGCGCTTGTTAGTGGTGCGGTTCGTTCTGAGATTGAATTGGTATTAGAAAAATCCGGACTCATTCAACACTTTCCGGTAATTGTTGCAGGAGATGATATCACAACCAGTAAACCCGAACCGGATGGTTACTTATTGGCAATTGAACAGTTAAATCAAATCTATCCAACATTAGATTTAAAGCCCAGTGAATGTCTTGTGATTGAAGATACTTTCGCGGGGATAGAAGCGGCTAAAAAAGCAGGTATTCCGGTTGTGGGAGTGGCTCATACTTATCCGTTTCATATGCTGCAGCGTTTGGCAAATTGGTGTGTAGATTATCTTTGGGAATTAGAGTTAGATCGAGTGAGGCAGGTCTACCAGGCTAAAAATTAAGTTTTTTTGCTGATAGTTTCGATCCGAATTAAGGGAATTCTAGGGTAAATTCTCTCCACCTCAAGAAGTTATGGTTCAGGTCATTAAAGAGTCTGCTTTTCCCACTCAGCAACGGCTGAAAGTTCCATTACGCTTACTATTGATTGTACCGTTTGTATTACAACTCTTTGCCGCTGTAGGACTCACAGGATATCTATCACTACGGAACGGACAGAAAGCAGTGAATGACCTGGAAACTCAGTTACAAAACGAAGTGAGCAACCGGATCGATCAACATTTAGATGATTATCTAAAAACCCCTCATACTATCAATCAAATTAATGCCGATGCGGTAGAATTAGGCTTATTGAATTTACAAGATTTTAAAACCACAGGGCATTACTTCTGGAAACAAATGCAGGAGTTTGATGTCGGTTATATTTACTATATGTTACCCACGGGAGAATATGCTGGGGCCGGATATTTTCTCGATCTAGATCATGTTACCATTGATGAACTTTCCCCCCAAACCCAATGGAAATCTAATGCTTATAGAACCGATAGCCAAGGAAATCGGACTCAATTAATCTCCTCCTTTAATAATTACGAACCGTTAAAGGAAGCGGCTTACACTAACGCAGTTAGACGAGGTTCGTCCGTTTGGACTCCAATTTATCAATGGGAAAACTTCCCCAATATTTTATCGATTTCTGCCAGTTATCCCCTTTACAATTCAGCCAATCAACTACAGGCAGTCTTAGTAACAAATCTACGGCTTTCACAAATTAGTCAGTTTCTTCGCCAGTTACAAATTAGTCCCTCTGCTCAAACTTTTATCATAGAAAAAAATGGTTTATTAGTAGCAAGTTCATCGACCGAAAAACCCTACAAAATGATTGACGCTCAAGCGCAACGACTCAAAGCAATAGAGAGTAGTGACCCCTTAATTCAGGCAACAACACAATATTTACAGCAAAGCTTTGGTCACCTCCAATTGGTCCATCATAGCCAAATTATTCGCTTTTCTCTTGAGGGTGAATCTCAGATGGTTCAAGTCACGCCTTGGCAGGATGAGTTAGGTTTAGATTGGTTGATTGTAGTCGCTGTACCCGAATCAGAGTTTATGGGGCAAATTAATCACAATACTCGGATTACAATTTTGTTGTGTTTGGCTGCTTTAATTGTCGCTATTTTACTCGGAATTAAAACCGCAAACTGGATTAATAAACCTATTCTCAATATTAGTCAAGCCTCCGAAGCCATTTCTAGTGGTAACCTCGATCAAAAAGTAGTCGCCCCCAGAGTTAATGAATTAGGGGTTTTAGCCCAATCTTTTAACCAAATGGCGCAGCAGTTGAGAGAGTCTTTTACTATCTTAGAAAAACGAGTCGAAGAACGTACCGCTGAGTTAAAACAAGCTAAAGAAACGGCTGATACTGCCAACCAAACCAAAAGTGAATTCTTGGCTAATATGAGTCATGAATTACGAACTCCCCTCAATGCTATTTTAGGCTTTACCCAATTATTACAGCGCGATTCTTCCCTGAGAAATGAACAACAGGAAAACTTAGGCATTATTAATCGCAGTGGGGAACATTTACTATCTTTAATTGGGGATGTATTAGATCTATCCAAAATTGAAGCCGGAAAAACAACACTCAACGAAAATCCTTTTAATTTGTATTGTTTACTCAATACCCTAGAAGAGATGCTAGCTCTCAAAGCTGAGGTGAAACAGTTACAATTAATCTTTCAGCCTGCAGCCGATCTGCCTCAATATATTAATGCTGACGAAAGTAAATTACGCCAGGTTTTAATTAATTTAATTAGTAACGCGATTAAATTTACTGAAACAGGTAAAATCATCCTCAGAGTTCAATCCATCTCAGCACCCGAAAAGACCCGCTCATCGCTAACCCTGCTATTTGAAGTAGAAGATACAGGTTGGGGAATTGCCACTGATGAAATAGAGACTTTATTTGATGCTTTTGTGCAAACCGAAACAGGTCGTAAATCTCAGGAAGGAACGGGTTTAGGTTTACCCATTAGCCGTCAGTTTGTGCAACTGATGGGGGGAGATATACAGGTCAAAAGTCAAGTGGATAAGGGAAGTGTTTTTTCTTTCACTATTCAATGCAGTCTATCCCAAGCGACAGATATTGAAACACAACAACCCTTTAAGCAAGTTTTAGGTTTAGAATCAAATCAACCCATTTATCGTATTTTGGCCGTTGATGATCGGTGGGAAAATCGTCAACTTCTATTAAAATTATTGGCACAAATCGGATTTGAGGTGCAAGCTGCCGAAAATGGCTCCGAAGCGATTAAAATGTGGAAGAGTTGGGAACCCCATGCGATTTTAATGGATATGCGGATGCCTGTTTTGGATGGTTACGCTGCGACAAAGCACATTAAGGCGACGACTCAAGGTCAAGCGACTGTGATTATTGCCTTAACCGCTAGCGCGTTTGAAGAGGAACGTTCAATTGTTTTATCTGCGGGTTGCGATGATTTTCTTCGTAAGCCATTCCGAGAAGCGGTATTACTCAAAAAAATTAGTCAATATTTAGGAGTTCGTTACCGTTATGTCGAGGCTTCTGTGTCTTCTACTAATAAGTTTATTGCAAATTATTCCTCTAAAACAGATCAAGATTCAGTCGATCTGAGCGTCATGTCATTAGAATGGAAAAAACAGTTATACCAAGCCGCAGCAGAAGCTAATGAAGATTTAATTTTACAACTGATAGAGCAAGTTCCCAGCCAATATATAGATTTAATCAGTATTTTAAATAATTTTGTCACTGAATTTCGTTTTGAACAAATTATTGAGTTAACTACATCTAACTATGAATCCTAAACCAGATATTCAACAACCCGATCTTCCCATACCCGGCACAATTTTAGTGGTTGACGATCTGTTAGATAACTTGCATCTACTCAATCTAATTTTGACCCAAAACGGTTATAAAGTGCGTAAGGCTCGTACGGGAAAAATGGCATTAATGCTGACTGAAAATGTACCGATAGATTTAATTCTATTGGATATTAATATGCCCGAAATGAATGGTTATGAAGTTTGCCAAGCTTTAAAAAATAATCCTAAAACTTGTCAGATTCCGATAATTTTTATTAGTGCCTTAGATGATGAAGCGAGTAAAGTGAAAGCGTTTCAGACTGGGGGAGTCGATTATGTTAATAAGCCGTTTCAAGTCGAAGAAGTATTGGCACGGGTTAAAAATCATTTGTCTATCTATCAGTTGCAACAGCAATTAATAGAGAAAAACGCTCAATTAGAGAAGTCAGAAGCGAAAGAAAAGGATAAATCTCAGCAACTGGAAGAAATTTTAAAACAGTTTCAAACAGCTCAGTTACAATTGGTTCAAAGTGAAAAAATGTCAGCTTTGGGTCAATTGGTTGCCGGAATTGCTCATGAAATTAATAATCCTGTCAGCTTTATTTCGGGTAATCTTTATTCGGCTAAAGAATACGCTCAGGATCTATTGCATATTCTCCAACTCTATCAGCAAATAATTCCCGATCCACCCGATGAAATTCAAGCCACAATTGATGAGATTGATTTAGAATTTTTACAATCAGACTTTTTACAATTGATGGATTCAATGCAGGTTGGCTCGAGCAGAATTAAAGAAATTGTTACTTCTTTACGCAGCTTTTCACGACTCGATGAAGCGGAACACAAAACTATCGATATTCATGATTGCTTGAATGATACTCTTAATTTGGTTCATTATCACTTACAATCTCAAGAAAATTTACGTGAAATAAAAGTTGTGAAAAAATATGGAAAAATAGATAAATTTAATGGCTATCCAGCCGAACTGAATCAGGTATTTATCAATATTATTAATAATGCAATTGATGCGTTAGAGTCGGAAAGAAAGATCAACTCTGTTGACTCGTCCTATGTACCCACCATTACAATTAGTACAAAAGTTGTCGCTGGGAACGAAGACTGGGCTGTAATTTTGATTTCTGATAACGGATGCGGAATTGAGAAAGAGATTCAACAAAAAATATTTGATCCGTTCTTCACAACAAAACAAGTCGGTCAAGGAACAGGACTCGGAATGTCTATTAGTTATCAAATTATTGTGGAAAAACATCAAGGAAAACTCAGTTGTTTTTCTAATTCTAGCCAGGGGACTACATTTGTTGTTGAAATTCCCATGACTTCATCACTTTAATTTAAATATATGATTATCCTCAACTGAAGCCGGAAAATATAAAATTGTATATTTCTTAGCGTTCCAATTAGAATCTTATTCTACCCATAATAACTTAATTTTTTGGGTAAATCCCCCTTTTGTCGCCCGTTTTTGATCCCGTTCCAACAAGATTGATTCTTGAGAAATTCCGGCATTCTCCAGTAACGCATCAATCACATCCAATAAATCTGCTAATTCACCCGCTAACTGTTCTGGGTTGGCTGTAGCAGCTTCTGTGGCTTCTTCTAAGAGTTTATCGCGCAACGCTTGGTGATATTCTGGATCAGTTAACTCAACAGTCTCATATTGACTGCCCGATTCTGCAATAAAATCAGGAATATGATCGCGGACTAATTTATTATACTCTTGACGCATAGACGGTTCTCCATATTTAATCGTCAGCTCAATTATCTTACTTCAGTTCTGAAAAGATGAAAATTTGGTCTGGTTTAACTGCGATATTGATCGCTATTATGTTAGGACTCAGCTTAAATGGTTGTGGTTTATCCCCATTCGATTCTGTTGCCGATACAAACAGCATATATCAACAGCGAAGGTTTCATCACCCCGACGGCATTGGCAAGTTTTATATGGGGCGTGAAATTGCTCAAGTGATGGGGCATGAAGGGGCGGCTTGGTTAGAGCGAGACAGGCGAGCTTCCTCTGAACAGCCTCAAAACGCGATCGCGGCTTTAAACCTCAAACCCACCGATATTGTGGCTGATATCGGCGCTGGCACGGGCTATTTTACCTTCCGCATCAGTCCATTGTTGCCTCAAGGTGAAGTCTTAGCCGTTGATATCCAACCGGAAATGTTAGGGTTAATTGAGTTTGTCAACACTCAAGAACAAATTTCTAATGTTAAAACAGTATTAGCTGAAGTCGATCAGCCTCATCTACCGCCCTCAACCGTTGATCTTGCCTTGTTGGTTGATGCTTATCATGAGTTTGAATATCCGAAAGAAATGATGCAGGGCATTTGGCAAGGACTCAAACCCGGTGGACGAGTCGTATTAGTGGAGTATCGTAAAGAAGACCCCTTGATTATGATTAAAGGATTGCATAAAATGACAGAAAAGCAAGTTCGTCGAGAGTTAGAAGCAGTTGGGTTTGTCTGGCAAGAAACAAGCGACATATTACCTCAACAGCACTTAATTATTTTTGAAAAACCTGCTTAAAATATAGTTAGTTATCTTCCCCAGATTGATAGCGATTTCTAGATCACAACAGCATATTAGTGATATTAGTGATCTAGGATTTGTTATTTAGTCTTTCATTGAATTGAAAGGATTAATGAAAAATTGGATTTTTGTTTCTGGATTATTGTGTCTTGGGTTATTACTTACGAGTTGTACTGCCCAAACCGCTCAAGTTGCTCCAACTGTTCAAACTTCTGAAGTCATCAACAATCAAAATGAAGCTTTAATTATTGGTATTGTTCCTAATTCTGATCCCCAAAAGCAGCAGCGTCAGTCGGAAAAATTAGTCGCTTATTTAGAATCTAAATTAGACATTCGGGTTGAATCTCGTTCTATTTCTAATACAACAGAAGCGATCAATTACTTTCAGTTGGGAGACTTAGAATTAGTTTGGTTAGATGGATTAGGTGGGGTCAAAATTCGTTCAAAGGTTGCTGGTGCAGATGCCTTTATTCAACGCGATGTTGATGAACAATTTCACAGTGTTTTTATTGCGAATAAAGAGAGTGAATTATTACCATTCAATCAAATCTCTGAGTTAGACAAACTGAAAGGAGAAAGTATAGTTTTCGCGGGTCAATATTCAATCTCGGGGCGAATTATGCCTCAATATTTTCTGCAGCAAGCTGGAGTGAGTTTAGATGAGTTTAATGGAAAGCCGAGTTTTTCTACAACTCCTGATTATACAATTCGACAAGTTGAAACCGGAAAATATACAGTTGGGACTGTTGATGAAACGATTTGGCAGCAGAAAGTTAATACAAATAAAATTAATTTAGATCAAGTCTATGTCGTCTGGCGGACACCTGCTTATTCTAACTATCATTGGGTGATTCATCCTAATGTACAACAGAAATACGGTAAAGAATTTACGGATAAATTGCAACAGGCTTTTCTCAATCTAAATCCGAATATTCCCATGGAAAAAGAAATTCTTGATTTATTTGAGACAGGTCGGTTTATTCCCACTAATAATCAAAACTATCAAGCGATTGAAGAAATTAGCCGAGAACTCAATCTGATTCCATAAAGAATTCTATAGGATATAAAATCCATTTATTGGAGTTGTTGAATTTGAAATTGACTATCTTTATATCCTCCGGTTAATCCTTGTTCTAAATAAAGCTTTCCTGATGTTTGAAAATCACTAATTGCTCCTTTTTGATCTCCTAAAAAAGCACGAACTTGACCCCGCCCGTAATAGGCTGCCGCATAAGTAGGTTTAAGGCGAATCGCTTGCACATAATCTGCTATGGCTTGCTCATAATCCTCTAATTGAAAATAAGCAGCGGCTCGATTTCCGTATGCTTCTGCATCATTTGGGTTAAGACTAATTGCCTCTGTATAATCTGCAATCGCTTCTCTATAATTCTGCGCCCCGGACTGCGCCATACCCCGATTACTATAGGCTTTGCTATCTCGATCGCTTAAAGCAATCGCCTCAGTACAATCTGCGATCGCCTCTGAATATTGGTCTAAATTCAAATAAGCCACACAACGATTATTGTAAGCCACACTGCTCGGTCGTAATTCAATCGCTTTGCTACAATCTTCTACGGCTGCTTGATGTTGACTTAAATTAATTTGAGCACTGCAACGATTGGCATAAGTTTGTTCATTCTCGGGTTCAAGTTCAACCACCTGATTATAATCAGATAAAGCCCCTTGATAATCTCCTAAATGAAATCGAGTTCTTCCTCTGTCATAATATGCGGCTGCATCCTCTGGATTTAAACGAATCGCTTGAGTATAATCTGATAATCCCCCTTGCAAATCTCCGGCCTTAATTCGGGCTGTTCCACGAGAACGATACGCTAAAGCCTGTTGAGAATCTAGCTCAATTACACGGCTATAATCTGCAATAGCAGCTTTAAAATTATCTTGCTGATAATAAACCACACCCCGTTGATAATAAGCATCTAAATCCATCGGATCAAGCTCTATCACGCGGGTATAATCTTGAACAGCCCCTGAGAAATCCTTTAAATCATATCGTGCCCAGCCTCGATTAAAATATGCATTTTTATAATCGGGGGCCAGTTGAATCGCTTGATTAAAATCATTAACCGCTTGCTGAGGACTGTCTAATTCATAATAAGCATTACCGCGTTGATTAAAGGCTTCTGCATTATTGGGATTGAGTCGAACGGCTTTAGTGAGCGTTTTAACTGCGCCGGAAGGATTGTCATTTCTCAGTTGTTCAACCCCTCGATCTAAGGCCGCTCTAGCTTTTATAGGATCGGGACGATTGATTGCTCTTAATAATCCGAATAATACCAGCAAACTCACACAACCGGCCAGAGTGATGCCAATGATTTTACCACTTTGACTGAAGTCAATCTTAGTAATATTGTTCTTCTGCTTTTTCGATTTCTTTGGCTTGGATGGAGTGGTAACAGCGAGTTGGTTTAAATCTGTTAACACCTCTTGAGCTGACGGATAGCGTTTACCATAATAATGGTGTACCATTTTATCAATAATCTGGCTAAATCCAGCGTTGACATTGGCACGGTGTCGCCAGCTCACCTCTCCATTAGTCGAAAGGCTCGGATCTTGTAATTTAGGTAAATCAGAGGATTCTAATCCGGTTATTGCCTGGATAGCAATCATACCAACGGCATAAATATCACTACTAAACTGCGGATTTCCTTGAAACTGTTCCATTGGCATATAAGACGGGGTTCCTGTTGCGATAGTTCGCATAGATTGCCCATTTCCGTTAACCAATTGAGTGCTAACTTCTTTAACTGAACCAAAATCAATTAATACTAATTGCTGGTCAGATTTTCTCCGCACAATATTAGAAGGATTTACATCACGGTGAATTACATTATTTTTATGAACAAATACTAAAACTTCTAAGATTTCAATTAAAAGTTGAATCACCCGTGTTTCATGCCAAGGACTACCCGGAATTAACTCTTTATTTAAAGGATGTCCTTCAATAAACTCCTCGACCAAGTAAAAATTATTATTTTCTTCAAAATACGCCAGTAACATCGGAATTTGAGGATGCCGCCCCAACTTTTCGAGAATTTCTGCTTCTTTTCCAAACAGTCGCAAGGCGGTTTTAAGGACATGAGAATTATTATTAGGAGGACGCAGTTGCTTGACAACGCAATGGGGATGACCCGGACGGCGCATATCAGCAGCAAGATACGTTTGTCCAAAAGCACCTGAATTGAGGATTTGGACAATACGGTAGCGTCTATCTAAGAGTTGACCAATCATTTCCATCTTTCAGGTTGAGAGGTAGAATATCATCACTATCAGGAGCATTTGCCCCTTTGCCACAACACGAGCAACCTTTAGACTTGATTGACTCTTTCAGTGCAACCCTTCCTTAATGATAACTAAACCTGAGTCTTTCAGTTGAGATCAGTGGGCTTGAGTATGCCACCCTTCCATCAACGCTCCAGTTGGAACTCTGTTGGATGGGGAGATGCTGAGAGAGATTGGATATAGAGCCAATAGCTTCATTGTTGCACAAAATGATCCTAGGCGCTGCAACTCTTAAAGAATTAATTAAAGTTTAGGGACATACTGACTCAAATGATCGCTTTGACTGATGACAATTTCATTATCTCTATATCACACCCAACAAATGAAATTAAAGAGGGGGTTAGTATTTAAGCGGGTATTTTCTAACTGAATTCAATGGGTATTTCAATCACAAATTCTGTTCCGACTCCGGCTTCAGATAGACATTTAAACGCTCCGTTATGAGATTCAACAATGATTTGATAACTGATGGAGAGTCCCAAACCTGTTCCTTTACCCACTGGCTTGGTGGTGAAAAAAGGATCAAAAATTTTCGAGCAAGTTTCTTGACTCATTCCTAACCCATTATCAGCAATATGAATGGCTACCTTTTGATTTTCTAGCTGTTCTGTTTTAATCTGAATTACTGGAACTTCTGAATCAAATTGTTTAGTATAAAACTTGGATTCTAAAGCATCAATCCCATTATTAATAATACTCATAAATACTTGGTTCATGAGACGAGCAGAACAGTGAACTAGAGGTAATTTACTATAATCTTTTTTCACTTCAATTTCAAATCGTTGAGTTTGAAAACGGGCTTGAAGAATCATCAGCGTACTGTCTATTCCCTCATGAATATCTACAGATTTCATATCGGCTTCATCTAAACGAGAGAAAGACCGTAAAGATTCAACGATTTTGCGAATGCGACTTGTTCCTCCGTTCATAGAAGCCAATAATTGAGGCAAATCTTTCTCAAGATAGTCTAATTCCAGCTCTTCCATCTTCTCTTCAATTTCATCAGGAAGCTCTGTAAAATGCTGTTTAAAAAGCTGAACTAATTCTAATAAATATTGTGTATAGTTCTCTAGGTGATTTAAATTTCCGGCAATAAAAGTAACTGGATTATTAATTTCATGAGCAACTCCAGCCACCATTTGACCCAAACCGGACATTTTCTCTGCTTGAATTAGTTTAGCTTGAGTATTTTTTAATTGTTTTAGAGTATCTTGCAGATAAATATTTTGCTGTTTTAATGCTTTTTCTGTAATTTTGCGCTCAATTTCGGCTGCAGAGCGAGCTGCAAAGATTTTTAAGATAGAAGTTTGTTGCTCATAACTATAGGGTAAAGATTGAGTATGTAAACCTGCCAGATGACCAATCTGTTTTCCTTTACTATTTATAATTGCAATTCCTAAATAACTTTCCGCTTTCATGGTGATTAAATCTTCATCTTCAGGAAATAATTGTTGAATAGAATTAGGATAAATCTGCATGTTTTTTTCATAAACAATACCACAAGGTGTTCCGACTAAATCATATTCAAAATTAGGGCCAAAATCGTCTCCAGCCCAAAATGATAAAACTGTAGCTCTAGGCTGTTCGTCGTCTATAAATTCTGCAATAAATGCATACTGAATGTGTAAAACTTTAGCCAAGTAACGAACACAAGCTTGAAAAAATTCTTCACCCACTTTAGCCGCAATTCCTGAAACAATCAGCTTTAAGTTACTTTCCCAATCAAAATCTTGAGTGATTTTATCTGAATTTGAGATCCGATCGCTCTGAATTTCAGTATTCTTAGTGGAAGAGACGACATGATTTTGATGGCAGCGTGGAATAGTCATAAAATTTTATCTAATCGCTTAATATTGTCTAATAGGTGATAAAATATATAAAAGAATATATTTCATTTTCTTGATTATTAGTATTCACCAAAAGACTATTAAACTTTCATCATTTATAAAGCCTTTACAAAGTCATAAAGCTAAAATAAAATAGCTCAGTATTAACTCTGAATATTATATTTTTTCAGACAAGAATAATCTATAAAATTACGAAAAAAAATAGGATTACTTTCAATCTGCTAACGAAAGAGAGTCAGATGATCCCAGATAATCAACAGAAATAAAACTGTATTTTCTTAACTTTACTATTAAGTTAAGCTCTTTCTAGACGAATCACAGTTAATTCAGGTAGACAGTTCCAACGACCCGGAAAATAGGTTCCTAAACCCCGATTTGTATAAAGTAAATTATTACCCACTTGATGCAGTCCAGCCGACCATTCCCAATGTCTAAACATCTTTTTACAATCTGATTTTATCGGGATTAAAAACTTTAAAGGTTTAGGCAATTGATTCTGAACTTTTTGTAATTTTTCGGGTAAAGTTCCAGTCTTAGAAAAGACAATTTGCCCCCCATGAGTATGACCCGATAATTGTAAATCCACTCGCCAAGGTTGTAAAAGAGCAGCCGTATCAGGATTATGAGATAATACAATACGAGGAATATTTTTATCCACTAATTCCATCACCGACTCAGGCTTAAATTTACCTGAAAATAAATCCGCTAATCCCACTAAAGCCAACTGTTCCCCAAACGGATAAACCACCTGATTAATTAATACCTCAATTCCAATTTCAGTTAATGCTTTAACGACAATTGCTTCTGATTCAGGATAATGATAATCATGATTACCTAAAACCGCATAAATTCCGGCACGACTTTGTAAATGTTTTAAATATTGACTCAACTGTTGCATCGGTGAAGGATTATGAGTAATAAAATCTCCCGTTAACACAATTAAATCTGGCTTTATCTCATTAGTCAGCTCAATTGCTTTCATTAATAATTGATCGCTTAATCGAATATAATCATAATGTAAATCACTGAGCTGAACAATCTCAATTCCATTGAGCGCAGGCGGTAAATTAGCGATCGCTACTGTTATTTTTTCCACCTGAAGTGAACCGGTTAACCATCTATGCATAAACAAAATAATTAGAGGCTTAATTCCAGTGTAGCAATTTTAAATTTGAGTTGAAATACTTTATAATGACTGAGATTGATTTTTTAAGTCTGTTTCGTTGGAGGATAATCTATTATGAGTTTAACTGCATCTACCATGCTGGCATTGGGAACCCCTGCACCTGATTTCCAGTTGCCAGAGGTAACAACAGGAGAGACAATTTCCTTAAAAACGTTTGCTGAAAAACAAGCGTTATTGGTGATGTTTATTTGCCGCCATTGTCCGTTTGTGAAGCACATTCAAACCGAATTAGCAAAAATCGGTCAAGATTATCATGATAAAAATGTAGGTATTGTCGCTATTAGTTCTAACTCTGTCCAAACTCACCCCCAGGATGGCCCAGAACAACTTAAAGAAATGGCACAGGAATTAAGCTTTAATTTTCCCTATTGTTATGATCAAACCCAGGAAGTTGCTAAAGCTTATACCGCTGCTTGTACCCCTGATTTCTTCTTATTTGATAGTGACTTTAAATTAGTCTATCGTGGTCAACTAGATGAGAGTCGTCCCAGTAATGGAAAACCCGTAACCGGGGCAGATTTACGAGCCGCATTAGATACAGTTTTAGCCAATAAACCTGTTACTTCAGAACAAATTCCCAGCGTCGGTTGCAATATAAAATGGCATCCAGGCGCAGAACCTGATTACTTTGGTTAAACTAAGTTTTTGTAGGGCTGCGTTACTAACAAACCCTACAATTTTTGATGTATTATAGAAGGCAAATTGCTGAATTAATTCTCTGCTAGAGTCGTATCATATTGGCGATTTTGAATAAACCAACCGATAATAATCGCTAACACACCCACTGCGATAAAACCAATATCCCAAGCTAATTGATTCACTCCGGGTTTAACATGATGAATTTGTAAAAGATGATGACTGATAATGCCTTCTACCACATTAAATAAACCCGCACCGATAGCAATTGAACCGACAAACGTAGAGGTTGACCAAGGAACATCTGGCTTTTTCCCCGCTAACCACAAAACAATAATTCCAGCAATTGTCATTAACCAATCTAGCAGATGAAATAAGCCATCACCAATTGTATTAAACTCTAAACCGGATACTGTTTGACCTGTTTCAACACTCGTAAACATATGATGCCATTGTAGAAGTTGATGAAACACAATCCCATCAAAAAAGCCAGCTTGACCTAACCCCAATAAAATCCCAGCAATAATTAACGGTCGGCGGTTATTGGGTTGAGTATTTTGTGTTTTCATTGCTTTTAATCTCCATCAAATACAGATTCTATTTTTTCTCCTATTTCTTTTAATTTTTGCACAATCGGTCTTTCTTCATTCAGTAAAACACGGGCGCAATTTCGTCCCGGCATCCCTGAAATTGAACCACCCGGATGAGTCCCTGCCCCGGTTAAATATAACCCTTCAATTGGAGTTTTATAATTGGCGATTTCGGGTAAAGGACGGAAAAAGAGCATTTGATCTAAGGTCATATCAATATGATAATAATTCCCTTTGTAAGCCCCTAAACGTTCGCCTAATTCAGCCGGACTTTCTACGCGGCGGGCAATGATTGCATCTTTGACATTAGGGGCATAATCTGCTAATTTATCAATCACTCGATCTGCGACTTGATTCTTTAATTCATCTGTCCAACCTGTCCCTTTTAAACCCGTTCCTTCTAACCCGGCAATTTGATAGGGGGCAAAAAATTCAATCCATAAAGTATGCTGACCTTCGGGTGCCATTGAAGGATCTAAAACAGTCGGAACATCCAAATACATCGAGGGATTTTCATCTGGAATAATTCCCATACTTGGTAAAGCATGAGCCGCTTCTACATGATTAACAGAATCAGCAATTAAAACCGAACCCACTAGATATTCATCTCTGTGATTAAACCGTTCAAAACGAGGGGCTTCAGACAGGGCGCAATCTATTTTGAGGATAGTTTCATTGTTATTTACAATTCGTCTTTCGAGTCTTTCTCGTAAATTGGCATCGGCGGCATCACTGGCTGCTTTCGGTACCATATTTAAAAATAAACGACGGGCATCAATATTAGAAATAACTGCTGTTTTAGCCCGGTATTCTTCGCCGTTATGGGTTCTAACTCCTTCGGCTCGACCATTATTACCAATTAATATTTGTTCAACGCTACGGTCGCATAATACGGTTCCGCCTTTATCTTTAACTAAATTCAATAACGCTCTTGTTAAAGCCCCTGTACCGCCTTTGGGTCTAGCCATACCGGGATGATGACGCATTGCCATCATTAATGAACCAATACCAATGGTTTTTTGAGAGGGTGGGGCACCAAATTCTGATGCGAGTCTGGCTAAAGGTGCTTTTAAAAACTCAGAATCAAACCAATATTCTAAGGTATCTTTGGGAGAGGTTAGCATGGTGCGAAATAAATCTAAGGTTTTATCAACACCGCCCAAAGTCGATAATAAATCTTGAATATTATTGAGTCCGTAATTGCCTGCAATATCAACAATTGATTTCGGGGGGGCATTAAACATCGGTTGAATGCCTTTCATTAACCGCTGCCAAAAATCGATAAATTCTCCATATTTCTGTGCATCTCTCTGATTAAAGCGGGCAATTTCAGCTATTGTTTTTTCAACTGATTTATGCGCTAAAAAATACTCACCATTGGGATGGGGACAAAATGTCACTGGGTCACAATAAAGATATTCTAAGCCGTATTTATTCAGTTCTAATTCTTCGACAATAGGCCCTAAATGAATAAATTCATGATCGATAGCACAGAGATTAAATTTAAACCCAGGTGCCTCTTCTGGCATGGCTTCTTCCGTGGTTGCGCCGCCTCCTGGAATGGAGCGTTTTTCGAGTAGTAAGACGCTGTAACCTTCTTTGAGTAAATATGCAGCACATACCAGACCATTGTGTCCTGCACCAATGATAACTACATCGTAAGTAGGCATGAAAGTTGTATTTTTAGCGATTAGTTTAATCGTAGATGAATCAAACAACCACTACAATCTATCTAAAGAATTAGATTATAAAAAGAACAACTCAAGCCGATGTCAAATGGATTTCAATAGGAGAAAGTCCGAGCCAGTTTATGACATTGAATTACAACACTTTAGAGCGCATATATGCAATCGGTAAATACAGTAACTTTCGTCCCAAAGGAACATAAGCCCGTTTCTTAAACACATCGTATTGATTGCGTTCAATTTGATCTAAAATCTTGCTGTAAAGCATCAACGCCGTCCATACAGGCCAGCGAATATCAGAACTTAATACTCGAATTCCGCTTTCTGCTGTGGTATAGATTTTCCGGGCACGTTGAATTTGAAATTGCATAAACGCTTTCCAACGCTCGTCAACAATTCCTTTCAATAAATCCTCTTCTGTGTAATCAAATAAAGCCAGTTCTTCTAAGGGTAAATAAATCCGTCCCCGGCGGGCATCTTCTCCCACATCCCTCAAAATATTGGTAAGTTGATTCGCAATGCCGAGGGCGACCGCTTCTTCTGTGGGAATATCAGATTGTTGATCATTCCAGGGAGCAGTATTAACGGGTTCTACCCCCATAACAGACATCGACATTAACCCCACCGTCCCCGCAACACGATAGCAGTATAGCTCCAAATCTTCGTAGGTTTCATAACGACTACGATAGAGATCCATTCGTTGGCCCGCAATCATGTCTCGAAACGGTTGAATATCAATCGGGTAACGGCTGAGAGTATCGACTAAAGCCACATCCTCATCTACAATCGGATGCCCTGCAAAGACCAACTCTAACTGTTCTTCCCATTCTTTTAAGGTTTCGACGGTGGTCGAACCTGCCATCGGTCCATCTACCAGCTCGTCTGTGCGACGACACCAAACATAAATAGCCCAAATTGCGCGGCGTTTCGGCTCTGGCATAAGCTGCGTGCCGAGATAAAACGTTTTAGAGTACTCTGCCGTAATCTGACGACAAAGTTCATAAGACTCTTCCAGTGAAGCCAGCATTCTTGTGCAGGGTGATTTCGACAGTTGTAGCATTCGTTTTTTCAGCTTTGAGCGCTCGGCTGTAATCAATGTTCAGGAGAGGGCAGAGTAAAGTAGGGCGGATCAAGAAGGTTGATCCACATTACTCAACTTATTAACCGACGTTAACAGTTGCCAAATCGGGTTGATCTTGGCTCAAGTTTTGACGCTGATTAATCGCTTGCGCTGTTAGTTTACCAGAAAGTACTGCACCTTCCATACTGGCAAGGTAGCGTTGCATAGTGTAATCTCCCGTCAGATAGAAATTGGGGATTGAGGTAACCTGGCTCGGACGGCAAGCTTGACGACCTGGGGTGGCTTTGTAAACCGATCGAGGAGTTTTAACAACGTGAGATTTGAGTAACTTCGCCGGGTGAGGAATTTCATCTGGAAATAATTTTTCCAATTCGGCCATGGTGGCGGCCACAATCTCTTCATCTGACTTACTCACCCAATCTTTCGCCGGAGCCAATACCAACTCTAACATGGAGCGATCCGGGTTAGCGTATTCTTTGCAGGTGTTACTCATATCTGCATACACGCTGAGTAATGGCGAGCGCGAAAACAACAAGTGATCGATGTCTGTCAGTTTGCGGTCAAACCACAGATGGACATTAATTACAGGAACTCCTTCTAACCCCTGCATTTGCTTGAATTCCGCTCGTTCTCGCCAAGGTTGAGGTAACATCACCTTCAAGGGGTCAACCGGCATCGCAGAGACGTAAAGATCCGCGCTGAGAGTATAATCCGGTTCACCGCCACGCCCCCGAATTAAAAATCCTTTGACAGATTCATCTTCGTTGAGTAGAAATTCCTTAATCGGGGCATTGAGATGAATTTCTCCGCCACGTTCGGTAATATAATCTACCATGGGCTGACACAAGCGTTCGGTTGGGGAACCATCTAAAAATGCCATTTTAGAACCGTTTTTCTCTTGTAAGAAACGGTTGAGGGCGGTTAAAATCACTGTTGAGGAGATTTCATCGGGGTCAATGAAATTCAGCGCCTTAGACATGGCAATAAACACTTCTTTTTCTACCCGAGGTGGCACATTCTGTTTTTTCAGCCATTCGGAAAAAGAGTATTGATCCATTTCTTCAACGTACTTCTGACCATTGACGATGGCGGGAATTAATCCTAAACCGAACCGAATTTTCTCCGGCCAAGTCAACATATCGTTATTGCGTAGAATCGCAATCATACCATTGACTGGGGCCGGTAAGTCCGGAAAATCGAAACGAGAATAGGTCCCCGGCTTCGTCGGTTGGTTGAAAATCATCGTGTGATCTTTCCACTGCAGACGATCTTCAATGTCTAATTCTTTAAACAGTTGCAACATATTGGGGTATGCCCCAAAGAAAATATGCAACCCAGTTTCATACCAGTCACCGTCGTCGTCTTTCCACGCGGCAACCTTCCCACCTAAGACATCTCGTCGTTCTAGAACAATTGGAGTGTGTCCCTGATCTGTGAGATACTTAGCGCAAGATAATCCAGCTAAACCAGCTCCGGCGATCGCAACTCGCATTAATAACCCTTCAGTATATTGGTGTTAAGTTCGTTCTCATTATAGTTTACATCTTGTTACATTTAAAGGTAGACTTTTGACACAAGGCAATCGTTAGCTAGATGAGATGACGATTTTTTCTCTCTCCTCCAACGGCTTCGGTACGGGTTGTTAGATCCAAACAATACATCGAAGTCCGGATACAAAATGGGGTTGACAGGTCGGAAATTCATTGAAAACTGAGCTAAGATGGAGCTATTATGGTTTTAATCAGTATCAACTTTGTTAAAACTGTCAAATGTTTCCCTCAAAGTCCACCCTCTACTTTGCCTATTATCAGCCAAAGGCACAGCCCTTGTATTAATAGATAGTGTTTTTAGCCCGGTTAAAACACACTTCACTTTTGGTTTAATTACCCTCAGCCTATTCTCAGATTTTCAGAATTTGCTGATACTCATCTCCAACATCTTTTAGTTCTAGGGTGTATGGACAAGAGCAATATATCTGACAAAGGATATACTCAGTTCACTGTCCCTTTTGCTATGATTTACTTAGAGTCAAAAAATTAATTTTAAGAATATTAATTAGTCAGGGTGTTGGAAATCTGTGCAGAATTATACTGATCTCTTCAAGTCAGCTTTTCTCAAGCGAAGATGAACTCTGAAAACAATCAGCATGAATAATAGCCTTGAGAGCTGAGCAATGCTGTATCTTTGAGTTGAGTCAGTTTAAAAATTATGCTACCTTGAGTTTCTTCGTTTGAAATTTCGGAAACATTTTGGGTTCAATGACAATCATAGAAAGATAAAGATCCAATAGCCGATCGCATGATTAAAAGATATTAATTATATATAACAAAAATCTATTATGATTTACACCCCGAAGACTTCATATCCCAATCCCTTACAACCTATTAGAAAAAATAATACAATTATTCCTTTATTATCTAGAGCAATTATTGTAATTGATGCTCGTGTTCAAGATTTTAATATTCTCTTAAAAGAGATTGCAATCCCCGCAAAAATTGTAATCATAGAGGCTGAGCAAGACGGAATTCAAGTTATTACAAAAGCACTCTCAAATCAACCCGGTTTAACCCACTTACATCTCGTTTGTCATGGTCAACCGGGCGAAATACAGCTAGGAAAAACTAAGATAAATCAAGGGAATATTCAGCAATATTCAGCCCAGCTTCAACAATGGAATATCTCTGAAATTTTACTCTATAGCTGTTCAGTTGCGGCACAATCTCAACCGAGATCTCATACATTTTTACAACAATTTCATCAATTAACTGGGGCAAATATTGCCGCTACATCGCAGCCAATGGGTTGTGAAAAACAAGGTGGAAATTGGCAATTTGATACTTGTATTGGTTCGATTCAATCTCAAATGGCTTTTTCTTCCCAAGTATTATCCGCTTATCCCCATTTATTTGTGATTCAATTCAACGATGAACCGATTCAACTACCGGGTGTTCAAGAAAGTTCTGTCGCCTGGGGAGACTATGATAACGATGGTGATTTTGACATCGCCATTACAGGAATAGATGAAAATGGTAACCCTATTACTCAAATTTATCGCAATAACAATAATAATTTTAATCCCCTTCCTAACCGTTTAGCAGGAGTCGCCTTGGGTTCGGTTGCCTGGGGAGATTATGATAGCGATGGAAATCTGGATTTACTCGTAACAGGAGAAGATGAAAATGAGACACCCACTACTTTAATTTATCGGAATAATCCGAATGGTAATAATAATAATAATGACAATAATGATAATGATAGATTTCAATTAATTGCAACCAATTTAGTTGGTGTAGCCAATGGTGAGGGGGTTTGGGGAGATTATGATAATGACGGAGATCTAGATATCTTCTTAACGGGAGAAACGATTGATGATTTACCCTTTTCAGAAATTTATCGTAATGATGATGGTAATTTTATCGCTATTGATGCAGGTTTAACGGATCTAAGTTTTAGTACAGGAACTTGGGGAGATTATGATGTTGATGGAGATTTAGATCTTTTTATCGCGGGTAATAATCGCATAGGTCCGGTTTCACAAGTTTATCTCAATGAAAATGGAACTTTTATAGATACGGGCTCCGCGATCGCACCTGTGGAAAATGGGGCAGGGGCTTGGGGAGATTATGATGCCGATGGAGATTTAGATCTGGTTGTTACAGGAAATGATGGTAATGCTCCGACTGCTAATATTTACCAAAATGACAATAACACATTTGTTCCACTGACCGATGCAGCAGCGCCTTTAGCGGGGGTTGAACAAAGCGATGCCGTTTGGGCAGACTTGGATAATGATGGGGATGTTGATCTGGCACTGGCTGGTATTGATGCTAACAACGCTCCCAATTTAACTATCTATGAAAATGATAATGGTAGTTTTGCCGATTTTGCCGATAATGCAGTGGCGCTCCCCGATGTGGGTAATAACCCAGGTATTGCAGCAGCAGACTTTGATGGAGATGGAGATCTAGATTTAGCGATCGCAGGATTTGATGGTAATAATGCGATTACTCAAATCTATAATAATACTGGAGCTGTCGTTAATACACCTCCGACTATCCCTGATGATCCCAACTCAGGCGTGGCAGGGGATACGGCAAATCTGAATTGGGCCCCATCAACCGATCTACAAACTCCAATTGACGCTATAACTTATAACCTGCGAGTGGGAACCACACCAGGGGGTTTTGATATTGTCAACCCGACTCTAACCACTCCATCCCCCGGAAATGTGGGTTCAACCAGAGATTGGCAACTGAATGACTTAGCGCCCGGAACCTATTACTGGTCAGTCCAAGGGGTCGATAGTGCTTATGCTGTCTCTGATTTTTCTGTAGAACAAGAATTTACTATACTACCGCCTCAATTTATTCAATTTAATTTAGGTTTACCTAATTTAACCAATGGATCGGTTGCTTGGGGAGATTATAACAGTAACGGTACTCTCGATTTCGTAATTACTGGAGAAGATGCTAACGGGGACGCATTTTCCCAAATTTATCAGAGTGGTGGTGGCGGTTTTGGTAATATTAATGCTGGACTTCCAGGGGTCAATGCTAGCGCGGTTGATTGGGGAGATTATGATAATGATGGGGATCTAGATCTGCTGTTAACCGGGAATGATCCCGCGACGAATAATGATGTTACCCGGATTTATCGCAACGATGGCAATAATAGCTTTATTAATATTAACGGCGGATTAACTGGAGTTAGTAATAGTGCTGCGGTTTGGGGAGATTATGATAATGATGGGGACTTGGATGCTTTTATTGCCGGAGAGAATGACGGTGATGATGTTGCCATCATTTATCGCAATGAGGGTGTTAACGGTTTTGTTGATAGTAATTCAGCTATAACCGGAGTCACTAATGCTGCGGCGGCTTGGGGAGACTTTGATAACGACGGCGACTTAGACTTAGCAGTTACAGGGAATAGTGGCGGAAATCCTACGTCTACACTGTACCGTAATGATGGGGGTATTTTTGTTAATCAAAATGCAGCTTTCGCCAATATAGCAGACGGTTCTGTTGCCTGGGGAGATTATGATAATGACGGCGATCTCGATCTACTGCTAACGGGTTTAGCTGGAGTCACTCCTGTTTCCCAAGTGTATCGTAATGATGGCGGTAGTTTTATCAATATTAACGCGGCTTTAGTTGGGGTACAACAAGGTGAGGGAGAATGGGGAGATTATGATAATGATGGGGATCTTGATATTGTCATTATAGGAATTGATCAAAACGCTAACCCCATCTCTACAGTCTATGTGAATAATGGTTTGGATAGCTTTACTCCCCTAGACTTTCTAGGACTAGAAAATTTACAATCGAGTTCTGTTGCTGGGGGCGATTATAACAACGATAATACCCTAGATCTAATATTGATGGGGCAAGATGCCACGGGTAACCCTTTCACAAGTATCTATCAAAATACAGTAACCCCCGACAATACACCCCCCACACCCCCGACGACTTTAACAGCGGCTGCCAATGGTAGTCAAATTATCTTTAGTTGGAATGGGGCAACCGATGCTGAAACCCCGGTAATGGGTTTAAGTTATAACCTGCAAGTCGGTACCACCCCAGGGGGGACAGAGATTATCTCGCCATTATCAATTGGCAGTGGTCAGCGGCAAGTGGTTAATATTGGGAATGCCCAGTCAAATACCAGTTGGACGTTAAATAATTTTACACCGGGAACCTATTTTTGGTCCGTGCAAGCGGTGGATACTTCTTTTGTCGGGTCTACTTTTGCCACGGGAAGCTTTGATGTATTGTCCCCCACCTATGACTTTAGTCTGGCTAACTATACAACCGCTGAAGGCGATATTACCAATAGCGTTAATGACCTGGTTGCAATTACCCGCAGCGGAGATACAACAACGGCTGAAGCAGTTACCGTTAGTTTAACTGGAGACAGTGCCACTGCTAATAATGATTTTACCGCTGAACCAATTATCGTCAATTTTGGGGTTGGGGAAACAACTCAATTTGTCCCGATAGAGATTTTAGGCGATCGCATGACAGAAGGGGACGAAACCCTACAACTGACTTTAAGTAATTTTAGTCAAATTGGGATGGCGGGAACTCAAAATACTGCAACATTGACTATTATTAATGATGATACACCCGCAGTGACGGTCACACCGCCTGTTACACCCACCACCAGCGAAACGGGAGACAGCAGCAATTTTGATCTGGTTTTAACTTCTCAACCCACCGCTAATGTCACGGTTAGCCTGGTTAGCGATGATCCCACAGAAGGAAACGTTACACCCACCCTCACCTTTACCCCAGAAACTTGGGATATTCCTCAGACGGCTACGGTAACCGGAGTTGATGATAACCAGGTCGATGGTAATGTTGCTTACACGATTTCTTCCACTGTTACCAGTGTAGATGGATTTTACAATGGGATTGAGGTGGCTGATGTTACCCTCACCAATACTGATGATGATGTTGCCAATATTACCGTTACTCCCGTTAATGGTTTAACCACAACAGAAGGGGGAGGAAGTGCCACATTTACCGTCGTTTTAGAGACTCAACCCAATAACCCTGTTGCCATTAACCTCGCTAGCGATAACCCGGCAGAAGGGACAGTATCAACTCCCGTCTTAAACTTCACAGCAGCAAATTGGAATACACCGCAAACGGTTACGGTGACTGGAGTGGATGATGATATTGCCGATGATAATATCAGTTACAATATTGTGCTGGATGCGGCTATTAGTATTGACCCGAATTACAACAGTATTGACCCGGCTGATGTGACTGTGATCAATGCCGATAATGAGTCTCCCGGTGTGACGGTTAACCCCACAGAAGGCTTAACCACCAGTGAGGCGGGAAATACTGCAAGCTTTGAAGTGTTTCTCAATACTCAACCGATTGATACCGTTAACTTTGGTGTGAGTAGTAATGACCCCACAGAAGGGACTGTTTCAATTTCGACTATTAGCTTTACACCCGATAACTGGAGTATTCCCCAAACGGTTACGGTAAGCGGAGTTAATGATGATTTTACCGATGGAGATGTGCCTTACACCATTGATATTACACCCGACCCCAATACCAGCGACCTCAATTACCAAACCATCGATCCCACGGACGTTAATCTCGTTAACCAGGATAATGATATAGCCGATATTCTGGTGTCTCCGGCTACTGGGTTAGTCACGACAGAAGCTTCTGGCAATGATACATTTACGGTGGTCTTAACCTCTCAACCCACATCAGATGTCGATATTAATCTCGAAAGCAATAACCCCGCAGAAGGCAGAGTCTCTACCCCAACATTGACCTTTAACGGGACTAATTGGCAAACGCCTCAAACCGTTACGGTAACGGGAATTGATGATGAAGTGGCTGATGGTAACCAACAATATCAAATTCTCACAACTAGCAGCAGTCTCGATCCCAGTTATGCCGCGATCGATCCGGCTGATGTTACCGTTGTCAATACTGATGATGATGAGGCGGGAGTTGAAATTACTCCGACAATGGGACTAATTACCACCGAGTCCGGTACTGCTGCCAGTTTTGATGTGATTTTGACGGCACAACCCACAGGAGACGTTCTGCTTAATTTTAACAGCAGTAACCTCCAAGAAGGGAATGTTTTAATTCCGGCTGTTAACTTTACCCCCGCTAACTGGAATATTCCCCAGCAGATCACAGTCTTGGGAGTCGATGACATCGTGGCTGATGGTAATGTCACTTATAGTATTGTATCTGCAGCGGCGGTGAGTCTTGACCCCAACTATGACGGCTTCAACCCAGATGATGTCACGGTGGTGAATGTGGATAATGAAACTCCAGGCATTACCATTAACCCCCTCAACGGACTGACTACCAGCGAAGCCGGAGAAACCACCGATAGCTTTAATGTTATTCTCAATACCCAACCGACAGATGCTGTTACCCTCTTTTTCAGCAGTAGTGATGAGACAGAAGGGACTGTTGTTGAGAGTGTGACTTTTGACCGGGATGAGTGGGATACGCCTGAAATTATTACCGTTACAGGAGTCGATGATATAGAAGTTGATGGAGACGTAGAATACTCTATTTTAACTGGACTCACTGTCAGTACCGACCTGAATTATAACGGTATTGATCCAGATAATATTACTGTCACTAATATTGATAATGATGTTCCCGCAGTCAATTTATTAGTTAGTCCGAATATCGGTAGTGAAGCCGAAGCTACCCTCGTTACCGTTACAGCAAATACAACCAACCCGGTTAATGGTAATCAAACGGTTAATTTAGGCGTGAGTGGCGCAGGAATTACTAATGCTGATTATACCCTTTCCGATACTGTAATCACGATTCCCGATGGTGAAAATACAGGAAGTGTTACTTTTGCGATTCAAAATGATGAATTAATTGAAGGGGTTGAAGATGCAACATTAACGTTAACCAATCCTTCTGAAGGAATTGAATTGGGAACAATTACAACCAGTAATGTCCGAATTATTGATAATAATAATCCGGCTATTGTTGAGTTTTCTAGCGCCAATTATCGAGTTGATGAAGCGGGAAATATTATTGATATTGTCGTCACGGTAAATCGCGCCGGAAATGTACTCGGAACTTCAACTGTTGAAGTCGAGTTAACCGGAGGAACAGCTACTGCGGGTGAGGATTTTAATGATGTGCCGATTACGGTGGATTTAGCAGCTGATGAAATCGAAAGAACAATCTTTATTCCGATTTTAGAAGATCGTTTAATTGAAGGTGAAGAAACCTTTAATATAGAATTAGTTAATCCGAGTGCCGGGACTCAAGTCGGTCCGCAAAACACAGCCACAGTTACTATATTAGATAATGATGAAGCAGGTATTAGCTTAACTCAAACTAACTTATCACTTGTCGAGTCGGGTGAAGCCGAAACCTACTCGATCTTTTTAACCAGTCCTCCCGAAAATCCTGTCACCGTTACATTTGATTTTGACCCGGCACAAATTGAACCGATTGCGCCAATTGTTTTTGATCAAACTAACTGGAATACGCCTCAAGATGTTCAAGTTTCAGCGATTGGAGAAGATGGTTTAGAAGGAATACAATTGACTTCAATTGCTCATCAAGTTACCAGTGAAGATCCGAATTATAATGGATTTCAATTAGATAATATTGCAGTTGAAATCGTTGAATTACAAAGTCCGGGGTTATTGGTTGAACCCGTTAATTTAGAAGTGATAGAAGGAGAATCATCAGATAGTTATAGTATCAGCTTAACGACAGTACCGGATGATATTGTTACCGTTCAATTTAATACAGGATCTCAAATCAATCCGCTTGATGATATTACTTTCGATTCGACCAATTGGAATCTTCCTCAAACGATTGTTGTTTCTGCACTAGATGATATTCTGATTGAAGATATTCATCAAGGTGCAATTACCCATCAACTGATTAGTAATGATGAAGATTACAATCTTTTAGGTATTGCGGCTGTGGTGGTTGAAATTACAGATAATGATGTAGAAGACCCGATCGATCAGCCAGTTGGAGTTCAAATTAATCAAGGTAATTTAACTGTTTCAGAATCAGGAACTGAAGGAGATTATAATTTTGTCTTAACGGCTGAACCCACTTCTTCTGTTACCATTAATATTGCCACCGAAGATCAACTGAATCCGATTACACCGATTACTTTTACTCCGAGTAATTGGAATATTCCTCAAACAGTTACTTTTACAGCGGTTGATAATGCAGTGGTCGAGGGCGATCGCACAGCGACTATTCGTCACAGTATTGATAGTGAAGACTCACGCTACGAACAGTTAATTATTGCAGATGTTGAAGTCAATATTATTGACGATGATACTAATAGTCAGAATCCGAATCCGAATCAACCCATTCCAACAGTTGAAATTCTTCAAACCGGTAATCTAACCAATGTTAGCGAAACTGGAACGGTTGATATTTATAGCGTTGTTCTCACAACTCCACCAACATCAGACGTTATTGTCACATTAAATCCAGATAGTCAAGTCGATGTGGGTAATGGTACAGAAAATTCCTTAGAATTAATCTTTACCCCCGATAATTGGGATCTGCCTCAATTTGTCACAGTGGCGGCGGACGATGATTCTATCGTAGAAGCAGCAGTACATACCAGTACAATTAATCATGTTGTTAGTAGCGATGATCCCGACTACGGAGTCAATCCGTTGATTACTATTGATGGTGTTGCCAATAATAATCTGACGGTTAATATTGAAGATAACGACGAACCTTTACCCCCCGGAACCGCAGGAGTCAAAGTGATTCAACTGGTTCGTAGTACAAATGTATTGGAAGGGTTTGGTGAAGATAGTTACTTATTGGAATTAGAAAGTGAACCGACGGCTGAGGTAATTGTCACCATTTCACAACCCGATTTTCAACTTGAAGTGGATCGACCGACATTAAGTTTCACACCGAGTGACTGGGATCAACCCAAACTGATCACTGTGACTGCAATTGATGATATAGCAAATGAAGGGGATCACGTTGCTAATCTTTTCCATACAGCCACCAGTTTAGATCCAAGATACAACAATATTTCAATTGATAGTCTGTCCGTTGATATCGCGGATAATGATAATTTGGGAGATCAACTCAATCTAAATAATCGTTCTGTTCTAGCATTTACCGAACGTGATGATTTGATTATGGGTTCAGGCGACAATGATGTTTTGTATGGACTAGAAGGTAATGATCGCTTAATGGGGATGGCAAGCCGCGACTATTTGAGTGGTCAAGAAGGAAGTGATGGTATTGCCGGGGATGCAGGAGATGATATTATTCTGGGTGGGGCAGGCCACGATCATCTCTACGGTAACCAAGATAATGACCAGATTTTTGGTGATGCGGGTAGCGATCGGCTGTTTGGTGGGTCAGGCGATGACCGACTCTCGGGTGGCTTAAATAATGACCGTCTCAGTCCAGATCAAGGAACAGATACCCTCACAGGGGGTCTGGGTCAAGATGTTTTTGTGTTGGGAATGGGTAGCGGGGGTGAGAATCCCAGCGATGCTAACTTAATTACAGATTACAATAATACCGAAGATACGATTGAATTAGTCGGATCATTAACGTTTAATCAACTCAATTTTATTTCAACTGGTGGAGGAACATTATTACAAATTCGTTCAACAGGAGAATATCTGGCTTTATTGTCAGGGGTCAGTCTCAATCTTTCTACTGATGCTTCCTTTTTCACTAATTAATCGGTGAGGTTAATCGCTCTCCAACCCAGCAGAGTTGCTAAAATTATACTGGGGAGTAAGACTATTGTCAGGGCTGTTAGAGAGTTTCCGGCAACGGGTAGTGACGGCCCTGCAAACTTAATTAACACCGCACCCACTGCTGAGAGTAAAATAACTTTAGCGATAAATGCAAATTTTGTATTCATTGAAGTTAAGGGGTGTAGGAGTCCGGTTAAACGTAACCCGTGAATTCACCCAATTTATCATAATCTGTGTAGGATAGAAATAGAGGAATTTTTCTCAAAAGTATTTTTATGCCCCTGTCTCGTTTATTAATTCTTGTCGTCAGTCTGCTGATTCTGTTAAGCGTTTTTATCTGGCTGATTACAGCTATTAGTGGATTGTACACTCAAGTGGCTTGGATAGCGAGTCCGTTTCTGGCGAATTTACTCCTATTTTTAATCATGGGATTATTGGGGCTGGGAATTTATGCCTTTTTTTATTATCTGAAACCTTTTAAAATTCGCCGTCCTCAACAAAAAGAACGTCGTTCTAAACCGCAGATTCCGATTGAGAAAAGCGCGGCGGCTGAAGTTTCTTTAAATGCGATTAATCAACAACTTAATCAAATTCAAGACCAAGTCACAAAACAAGCTTTATTAGCCCGTTCGGATGAGATCAAAACGGCATTATTACAAGGGGATTTACGAGTGGTTGTGTTTGGGACAGGTTCAGCCGGGAAAACCTCTTTAGTGAATAGTTTAATCGGGCGAATTGTGGGTGAAGTGAGTGCGCCGATGGGAACGACATCTGCCGGAGAAACTTATCAGTTAAACCTACAAGGATTACCTAGAAATATTCAAATTACAGATACACCCGGAATATTAGAAGCGGGAGAATTCGGCAGTCAACGGGCAGAAATCGCTCGAAATTTGGCGACAGAAGCGGATTTGCTTTTATTTGTAGTTGATAATGATTTACGGCAATCAGAATATCAACCGCTGAAGATTTTAGCTGAAATAGGGAAACGTTCATTATTGGTTTTTAATAAAACTGATTTGTATCCTGAAGCCGATCAAAATATTATTTTAAATCATTTAAAAGAAACGGTTAAAGATGTAATTAATTCTGAAGATATTATTGCGATTGCTGCTGCGCCTCAGAGTGTGAATTTACCGACAGGAGAACGAATTCAACCCGATCCAGAAGTCTTACCTTTAATTGATCGAATCGTTGCTGTTTTACGCAGTGAAGGAGAAGATTTAATTGCAGATAATATTCTTTTACAATCTCAACGTTTGGGAGAATCTACCCGTCAATTAATCGAAAATCAACGCAGAAAACAAGCTGAAAAAATTGTTAGTCGGTATCAATGGATTTGTGCGGGTGTGGTGGCAGCCACTCCATTACCAGGGGTTGATTTATTAGCGACAGCGGCTGTCAATACGCAGATGGTGATAGAAATTGGTAAAATATATGGCTGTGAATTGAATGCAGATAGAGGGCGAGAATTAGCGATTTCTTTAGCTAAAACTTTGGGCAGTTTAGGCATTGTTAAAGGGGCAATTCAACTGATGACAACAGCATTGCATTTTCATGTTGGAACTTTAATTTTTGCTAAAGCTATTCAAGGAATTACAACCGCTTATTTAACTCGAATTGCGGGAAAAAGTTTTATTGAATATTTTCGTCAAGATCAAGATTGGGGTGATGGTGGAATTACAGAAGTCGTTCAACAACAGTTTCAACTCATTCGTAAAGAGGAATTTATTAAACAGTTTGTTAAAGATGCCTTAATTCGGGTGATTGAACCGTTAAAACAACAATTATCCCCAGATGAATTAGCAGAGGAAACAGAGAATTTAGAACATTCAGAAGTTCCTCTCTCTCCTCCTCCTCAACTGCAAACGCTAGAAAATGATTGGGATAATCCTAATTCTTTACAAAAAGATTGGTAAATATAATTACGGTTTTATTGATAAAAATGTTATACAGAATGTCTATAATAGGACAGAATAGATAACACTTGAATGTTTAGGTTTTACAAAAGCCTTATAAATTTAAAGGTAAATCTATTATTTTTTAAAGATTCTGTAAAGACTGAATGAATTGAATCAATCCCTATATAAATCATGATATTCTTAATTTAAGAAGTCAAACACCCTTTCAAGAATAGTTCTGGATTGATTAGGTATTTTCGGTGTCAAACATTTAACAGCAGTAGATTATTTCTGTTGTTGAACTGGATCGCTATGGATTAAAAATTTAGCAGTTTAATCACAATTTACTCAGGATAAATATAGTGTTTACTGAATTACATGAACTGGATTCTGTCTTTTTTTCCTGCGTATTAGGCTGTTTTTGATTAAATTTGCCGCTTTCTTTCCTATCAAATAATTAAATAATTTTCGCATTTACCAATCAAGAGGTTATCATGTCTACTCTTAATTTTGATCTGCAATTTGACACATCTAACCAAAGTCTTTTTTCTGACCCCGAATTTAGCTTTAGAGATGACAGATTAATTGGGGTGGAATTTGATGAATCAGTTAATTTAGATTTTGCCAATATTTCAGCCCAAGGCAAGGCAGGTGCTCAAGTTACGATAGAATTAGATGGGGGTACTGTTGATGCATTTCTCCCTATCGATTTATCCTTAGAGATTCCCAATCAACCCTTAAAAGCAGGAGAAAAATTTACTATTCAATCAGATTTCTCTTTTGCAACAGATACCGTTCCTTTTTTTACAACTTCCAGCCCAAATACTGCTTATAATATCGATTTAATTGTCGATTTTGTTGCAGATTTAAATCTTTTGGGTTTTGACACAAGCTTCAGTATTGATGAAATAATACCTCTGGTTAATTTTGATAGCGCTGTCTCTTCTGATGTTTTTGTTAATAATGACATTAGTAACCTCAGCGTCAATATTCCAGATATTGATACTATTGGAACAGAAACGGATGACTTACAATTAACCGCTTCAGTCAAAGATACATTTGTCACGGGTACTGTTGATGTTGACGCTGTTTTAGCCAGTGTACTCGGACTGTCACCCTTTGAACGCGAGATAACACTCGTATCAATACCATCTTTTGGTGATATTGTATTGGATATCAACCTGTTAGATGTAGATGCAGGTGCAGATATATCACTCATTCAAGCCGTTTCTTTAAGCGATATTACTTTACCCGCAGTATTAACCCTAGAAGATGGAACAACCATTCCGTTTAATGTCGGAGAAGATATAGAAGTTACAGTACCCAATAATGTGGGTTCATCTCTTGAAATTGATGCTGAAATTGATATTAACGCACTCTTCAGTAATCAAACCAACATAGAAGTCGATCCTAGTATAAACATTCTAGCTGGGGAGTTTTCGCTGCAAGAACCTTTCGGTTTCAATCAGTCTTTTGGTCCTCTGTTTACAGAGAATATCAATCTTGATGAAACTTTATTTGAGGTGTTTAATGATACATTTGACTTAGGTGGCTTTAATCAAGAAGAAATCAGTTTCCAAGTCGAAGTAATTGATCAATCTATTGACCCGACTCCAGGTGAAGGTGATATTGTTGACATTAATGGCGAAGACCGTCTTCGAGGTACTGATGACGATGACCGCATTTTTGGCTTAGAAGGAGATGACCGGATACGGGGTCGTGATGGCAATGATATTCTGTTTGGTGGCCCAGGCGACGACCGGATGCGAGGCGATGATGGTGATGATACCCTCATTGGTGGGGCGGGTAATGATGTTCTGTTTGGTAATGATGGCAGTGATACCTTTGTCTTGGCTGTGGGAGATGGAACAGATACTATCCGAGATTTTGAATTAGACGAAAGCGATAAAATCGGCTTGGCAGGCGGGTTACAGTTGGGTCAGTTAACCTTTGACGAGGATAAAATTCTGTTTGGTGATGAAATTCTAGCAGAAGTCAGCGGAATTGATACGGCTTCTCTAACTTCATCTAACTTTGTGACCATTTAAGTCAATTTAGTCGAGAATTAGTCTATGGTTCAGTAGGGATGTTTAGTCACAAACGTCTCTACTTTTTCAGGAGTTTGCGATCGCCAATATTGTATTTGTTGAATTAACCGCTATTGATATTGAGAGATGTAAAATTGAACGTTTCTACAAAAACAACAATCATCCCGACATGATCTCTGTTGTTGAAAAGGCTAATTTTAGTTAATCTAGGAGATTGTTGACTGAAATCGGGAAATTGATCCTCTCCTCAAACCGCTATGACTTGGAAACCACAAGGCTTACACTTCACTCAGTTTTTCGGTAAATTACGGGAAGTTGTCACCCTCAGACAGCGCTTCAGTAGATTTAAATATCGTCCTCGACCGTTATTATTATGGGTGAGTTTTATTATTCTCGGCATTGCCTTTACCCAGGTCAATGCGATTGCTTCTCTCAACTTTAACCGCCCCTCAGTCACGCCTGAAATCGCCCCTAATACTGTTGCAACTCTCCTCAGCAACCCCGACCATCAACGAGAATTTCGCGGGGTTTGGGCGGCCTCTGTGGTGAATATTGACTGGCCTTCTCGAACCGGGTTACCCGTGTCTCAACAGCAGGCAGAATTGGTTAATTTACTCAACCGGATGCAGGAATTAAACCTGAATGCCTTAGTGTTGCAAATTCGCCCCAATGGTGATGCCTTGTATGCCTCCGAAATTGAACCTTGGAGTAGTTGGTTAACGGGGACGCAAGGTCAGCCTCCTGTACCCTATTATGACCCGTTAACGTTCGCAATTGAAGAAGCCCACAAACGTAATATTGAACTTCATGCTTGGTTTAATCCCTATCGCGCTAAATTAACCAATAAGGAAAACTCTCCTTTTGCCGCTAACCACATGGCGGTTCAATATCCCCAATATACCTATCGTTACGGTAACTTAATTTGGATGGACCCCGGTGTTAAGGAAATTCAAGATCGCACCTATAACGTGATTATGGATGTGGTACAACGTTATGATATTGATGGGATTCATTTAGATGATTATTTTTATCCCTATCCTCAGTCTGGTGTTGCTTTTCCCGATAACAATACTTACGCCGCTTATCGCGCTGCTGGTGGTACATTATCCCTATCCAATTGGCGACGACAAAATGTTGACCAAATGATTCAACGCCTCGCCGCAGGAATTAAAAGTATCAAGCCTTATGTTAAATTTGGTATTAGTCCATTTGGGATTTATCGCCCAGGAAAAGCCCCCGGCATTGTGGGAATGGATCAATACGAAGCCTTGTATGCTGATGTTAAACTCTGGTTAGAACAGGGTTGGGTAGATTATCTCGCACCACAATTGTATTGGAAAATTGACCCGCCGCAACAAAGTTACCCCGTTTTATTGAATTGGTGGTTACGACAAAACCCCAAACAACGTCATATTTATGCCGGGAATTATCTCAGTCAATTAAATAATGGTTGGTCAGTTTCTGAGTTTGAAAGACAGGTGGCAATTTCTCGACAATGGGCAGAACAACTCTCATTAGGTAATATCTTTTTTAGTATGAAGATGTTCCGTGATAATAACTCTGGTGTGAATAATGTATTTAAATCTGCCGTTTATCCCACTCCGGCGTTAACTCCAGCGATGTCATGGTTGGATGATGAACCCCCAGAAGCGCCGCAAAATATAGAAGTTAGTGGTAACGTTATTCGTTGGAGTCCGACATCTGCTGATGATATTCGATCTTGGACAGTGTATCAGCAACAGCCAGAAGGTTGGCAGTTATTAGACATTCTCAATGCTGAGACTACCGCCATACAAGTTGAACCCGGAATTTATGCTTTGCGGGCCGTTGACCGACTAGCCAATGAAAGTTCTGAACAAGTTGTTACTGTTTCTTTCTAATTAAGAATTTGACTATTTTTATCAGACAAAAAATCTAGATTATATTATTCTGCGGGATACAGTTATCCCGTTTTTTTTGTATAATTTATAATATTAAGACTGTTATGAACGCGATATGCCATCCGGCACGCTACGCGATCGCATATCCTAGAAGAATATTGATTCATCACATAAACTTTATAAAAATACGGTGCTATAAGTTAGATAATTAGCGATCTATCATTGTTTATCAGGATGGAAATTGGAAGATTGAAGCATTAAAATAGATTAAATACGTTTATTACAAAATTAAACAACTGTCCTAAAATTAGCTGATGTTCCCAATATAATAATATAAGATTCTAATGTTTCATAAAATAAGTCTTTTTGGAAAAAATGTTCCACGATTACTTCTAGCAGCCGCCTTACAGAATAGCTTAATAGAATGCGAAACCCTAATCAATATAATACGATTTAATAACTTAAAACTTTACCCTTTTTCCGATAAAATTTTCTCAGCTTCTGCCCAGTCTGATGCAGCTCTTTTTTTTAACGCTTGAGCTATTTTCTGTTTTATTTCTAATGCTTGAGGTTGCAATAGATGGACTTTTCGATACACTGCGATCGCGTAGCGTGCCGGATGGCATATCGCACTATCCCAATCTTCCTTATTCATGAAATAATCTCCAATTTCAATATAAGTTTGAACCTCAACGCGATGGGCTTGTAAAAATTCAGGTTGCTTGCTTTCAATGGCTTGATAACAGTCCCAAACTTTACCCCAATTCCCCAGTTTAGAACAGGCGATCGCCTGATGCCAATACGATCCAGTAAAATCAGGATTTAATTCTATCGAATGCTGATAACAATCAACCGCTTCTGACCATTTTTCCAAGTTTAATAAAGCATCACCATAATAATGATAATTCTCTCCCGAATCAGGTTGTAATTCTATCGCATTTTGATAGACTAAAATAGCGTTTTCCCACTGTTTTTGTTGGGTATAAACTTGTCCTAATCTTGATAACATTCTGGTTGTTGCGGATCTCGTTCAATGGCTTGTTGATAACTCTCAATAGCTTTTTCCCATTGTTGTTGTTGGGTGAATACTTTTCCCAACTGTCCATAAGCTGCTGCAAAATCTGGGTTAAATTTCAATACCCGCTGATAACAAATTTCTGCCTGTTCTAACTTACCTATTTCCCGTAACCGATTTCCGAGGGCAAAGTGTTCCTCTGGACTGACCCAACTAGGTTCTAATGTTAATGCCTGAAACCGATTTAATAACGCTTTTTCTTCCTCTCCGACTAAAGTTAATACATCCGCTAACTGTAAATAAACTTCTGCATTACCGGGGTTAAAAGCAATGGCTTTTTCATAAGTCGTAATGGCTTCCCAAAACTCCCCATGATGCTGTAAAGCTTTACCCAACCCAACATATAATTCTGCATGAGTGGGTTGTAATTCAATCGCTTTGTGATACAATTCAATATTATCTGGATCTTGTTGAATTGCTTGCCCATAGTGATATTGAGCTAACTCTAACTTAGATTTAACGCGCTGATGTAGGGCATAGTTTAATCTATATCTAACTTCTGTATCTTGTCCCCTGATGGTCGTTGAGTTGACTAAGCTGACTCTAAACCTGTTGTAAGGATATCAGATTTATCAATCAGTATAAAGTATTCTACAAAACAATTAAGATATTACTTTTTAGTACTTGTCTAGCCTATTACAGTCTAGGCCCGCTCAATATTTTGTCTGCCGATAATAACATTCTATCCAGAAAGCAGCATTTGTACTGATGCTATTGTGGGTTGACCATAAACTTAACTACGATCATAGTTGCGATGGTCAACCCATCTGATTAACAATTAAGCGTTGACGAACACAAATTGATCGCTTTCGAGATTCAAATCAGTGACTCCTGTGATAATCGCAATTACATCAGACTCAGCCCAGACAATACCCGTTCCTGTCGGTAATTCTTCTGGGGTGGGTTGTAACTGATAGTCGGCTAAAGCCCCATGAAGATAAATGCGATCTTCAGCTTGGAAATTTTCAATCAAAGCATAGTCATTAATTTGACGATCATCATAATACGCTTGATTACTGTCCCCAAGATAAAATTGATCGCGGCCTCCTCCACCCACCAAACCATCAATTTCTCCAAGTCCTGGGTTAATCACATCCGGATTAACTCCCGTCAGTCGATCGCTACCCTCGCTACCATTTAAACTATCATTACCGATACCACCAATCAAAGTATCATCGCCAGTCCCACCGAAGAGTTGATCGTCACCTTCACCACCAAAGATGACATCTTGACCTTCTCCCCCCTTGAGTCGATCAACTCCGGCATCTCCGAATAAACGGTCATCGCCTTGTTCTCCTAATACAGTATCATCCCCCATTCCACCCCGCAAAACGTCCAAAGCTTCACCGCCGTTGAGTTGATCGTTTCCCGCTTGACCAAATAGGCGATCGCTATCTTCTCCCCCGTCTAAGGCATCATCACCACTACCCCCTTTGAGGGTATCATCACCGATGTTGCCCAGTAACCAGTCATTACCCGATCCACCCAACAAACTATCATCTCCAACGCCACCGTTGAGTCCATCCTGTTGTTTACCCCCCTCGAGAGTATCATTGCCTGCATTACCCACAATATAATCTTCTTCTAAACTGCCCGTTAAATGGTTATCAAGATCATCCCCTTCAAGTAATAAACCATTGGTAAATGCAGTTGAGGGACGGGTTTCCCACCAACCGGGGTTAGCTTGATTAAAATCAGTCATGGCATCCCAGCGAGGAGTTGAGTCATTCAGGTGAGATAATGCCCCCCAACTGCCCCATTTTGAAGGCAGACCGACATCAACATAGTGAGAGAATAAATTACCACCGGAAGATTTCCAGCCCTGAAATACTTGTTGATAGAGATCTGTCATTTCCGGACGACGGTTGAGTTGAATAAAAAACTCAGTCATTTCGGGGTCATCCACCACATCATTCTGTTTCCTGGATGAACCAACAATGTGAGTTCCTCCTTCATAAGCAATCATTTCTAAGCCGTATTCGTCCGCCACATCGCCATGATATTGAAAGTCTGCAATAGTATCTTCGACGGAGTCTTCCCCCTCGAGAAGCGAACCATCTTGAAGTTGTTGAAATGCCTTTTCAAAACCGCCATCGGGGTCATCCAACCAAGATTTAACAGTTTCTACATTCTTCGTTTTCCCCAGAGACCCGCTAAAATAGCCCGTAACAGCGTAGTTATCAAACCGAGTATGGGGGGGATCATTTCCTTCTGCGACCCAGGTTGGGGCATCGAGGAGATAATCCTCAAGACCTTTATTGCGGGTTTGTGTGGCAATAGTGAGTTGCAGTCGATCCTCTGCTTCTTCTTGGAAGACTTGGGTAAAGATATCTGCCATTTGGGCCGAACGCATACCGTACCATTGCATTTCACCTTCTTGTATTTCAGTCCCCCAACGTTCAGCCGCCTCTGTTTGGGCGTAATCATATTGTGAGAAATTTTTGTTCCAAACTTCGTTAGAGAGTTCTACATAGGCTTGTAAACGAGGATCTAGCTGTTGTTGAACCTGTTGGGCGAAGTTCTCGATATAATCATCTGTTGCTTGATGAGGAATATTAAACCAAGGATCGATATTAACTTGGTTAGCTAATTCGATCATCACTTCTAGAGGTACTCCATCACCCCAACCCGATCCCCAGGAGGCATCATCTAACTGAGGTCGATCTTCCCAATGTTGTTGATCTGAACCGTTCGTATCCATCCAGTCCATGAAACGCAAACTACGGAAATCTTCGATTTTTTCGATCCATTCTGGATTAAAAGTTGCCCCCGCTTCATAGAGGGGTAATTGATCTTCTCGGATGACTCGAATATTACGAATATAATCCCCTGTTTGATTGGGATCTGTATCGGCAATTTCAAGATAGATACCACCGTCGCCTGGTGTAACTTCTAAAACATCTCGACCGGGAATAGATTCAGTGGTAATTTCTTCAGCATCAAATCGATATTTTAGTTCTCCTTCTCCTTCGTAAAGAACAACATAACGACCTGCTGAATATTGTCCTTGAAGGTCTCGTAGCATTAAGGTATAAACGGGTCTTGCTTCTCCTTCAATTACAGGTAGAGATTGAACCCAGCCTTGTTCATCGAGATTCATTTCTGAGGCGGTAATTCCTCCCCATTGATCGGGTAAATGACCTTTCCAAATTCGTGAGGGTTTAAAGTGGTCGATGAAAGGAAGTTGGGTACTCCAATCGGCGACACCATTTAAATTCGTTCCTAAGCTAGGATTATTTAGATCAGTGTTGGTGTTCGTCAAGTTATCTGTGGTGTTTTCCATGTTTATTTTGACGCAGCACAAAGCTGGAGTGAAGTGTACTCACAAGCTGAAGTCATAGCTGGTTTTATCGATGCACCAAAACTGAAAGATATTTAATTTTAAAACCAGGTGAAGTTAATAAACTGGACTCATCACAGGTTCTAATTACAATATACTGAAAAAACTATATTTTATCAATGGAGTTTTATAAAAATAAAATTAAATCCTCATCTATATTTGATAGAAACATAGGTTTATCCGCTATCATTTTGCCTTTTTTATGGTTGCTTGCTGATTTATTATTATTTATAATATAGTTAAAATTTAGATAATAAAATTGGTTATATAGCCATCCTACTAAATGGTTTATAAAAATCCTCTATCATCTTCCCTCTGTGTCAGGAGTGTCTTTGTGGTTGATTAAAGAAAAGTTTTCGTCGGGGATTTAAGAATGCTATATACGCAGATATATAGTGCTTAAGCCTGACGGCACGCTTGCGCGATCGCGGAGGTATTAGGTATTAGGTATTAGGAATGTGAAAGTACTGTAAAATAAAGATATTTGTGATTATTCGTTACTGAAATCTGTAAACACACCAGCGCTCGTTGCTATAGTAAATATCATTTAATTTAAATTAAATTAAAGCAACAGTCATTATTAATTTCATATTGAAAAATACAATAATCAATCTATTAAAGTTTATTTTAGTCAATTCCTTGATTTATGGTTTATATAAATAGTTGATTTTTGAAAAAACAATAAAATATAATAGCTGATAAAATAATTAGTAAATGCGATAATTAAAAAAATAAAAAGTGAATGATAGGCTACTAGATTATCATCAATCAGCTCATAAATTAGCTTAAAGAACAGTGACAGAATAATTGAATTTAAACGGTTGAAAACTTTCCTGATTTTTAGGTTTTCCAACTAACTCTAATTGATAACGTCCGACTTGAGGGAAAATAACATTTGTTCCGGGGATACCTTGATATTTTTCAGCAGAAATAGGATTCAATTCAGGAGTTATTAATGGTTTGTCAGTTTCACTGCGTGGTTCAGTATAAATAAAGAGTTGACAGTCACATTCAGACAAAGGAATAATAGTTCCTCCTTTGCGAGTTAAGGCAAACCAAACTTGAGCCGTTTCTCCCGCTTTAGGGTTATGATTGGGTTCGAGGTGAAATGTGGCGGCAACGTTTCCTGAGACCTCAACTTCATGGGCAACTGTCGGAACCTTTGCAACAATGAGACTATAAGTAATTAACGGTAAACCTAGACATCCGAATAGGAATAACCGGGTAAAAGCTTTATCGAGAAGAGGAAGAGGAAGACGCATAAAATTTATCCAGAGATAACAGTGACCAAACCCAACGCGATCGCACTAATAATACACCAATTGTGACCGCAATTAATATGCCGACACGCCATTGATTTGAGGGGGTTAATTCAAATCCACCGAGATAATGAGACCCACTAATCAGGATATGAAGACTACTCAATAGTAAAGCAGGAACCGTTAATAAATGCAGACTGCGCCAATATTTACCTAAACGATGTTGTATCCAGTCAAAACTGGTAAAAGCGGCTGGAGTCATTAATAATAATGCGATTATTCCTAAACCCGTTCCCCATTGGTGTTGATTGATCATAAATTCAAATGCAGCTATATTCCATTTAAATGTATGGTCGATCATTTGGACTGTATGAAGTACGGCACAGATAAACGCACCCACTCCTAAACCGCGACGGTATCGTAATAATTGAGGAAAAAACCGACTCAGAGGACGGGCAATTAAAGCCAGTACCAAACAGAATAACGCTGCGTGTCCAGTGTAATCAACATGACTACCTGTGCGTAACAAGGTCATGATGCCAATCATTAAAGTCAGCCAACCGCCTAAACGATAGAGTTGACTGCGTTGGTTGCTGCTGAGTTTACTGGCAAATATCCCAACTCCCAATAAAGTGGGTAAAGTTCCCAGACCAAAAGCAAACATTGTCAGCATGCCTTGCCACCAGTCCCCGGTTTCAGCGGCTTTAATTTGGGCAGTGTAGAGAAAACCGCAAGGAATTAAACCCCAAACCAACCCTAATATGACTGGAGTCCACCACCGTTGATGCATGGAGACCGCCATCATAGCTCGATTAAGGCGCTCATGCCAGGTTTTAGGGGAAAGAGGATGTAAAAGGGGTAAACTGGGTAACCAAGCGGGTTTTAGCTGGGATAAGCCTAAACCGATTAGCATTAAACCGGTGAAAATAGCAATACCACGTCGGATCTCGCTACCAATACCCGCAACTTGTCCACTGGCAATGAGAACAGAACCCACTCCCCCAATGGCCGCCCCCACCAGTGCATAACTGAGGATACGGCCCCCATTTAGGAAGAGATGGAATTGCCAAGGATGTTTTTGATGCTGTGGTGTAGAATCAGACAAAGAAAATGCAACGGTTAGGGGGCCACACATGCCCGCACAGTGACCAAAACTGCCGAGGAAACCCAGAAGACTGATTAACAGTAAATCAAACATGATTGGATTTGATAAAGAGCCACTGCCTCAGTAATTTTGACACATTCGCGTATCGAAATAACACGCTAAAGTAATAGTGATTGCAGCAATTTCTGATTCGGAGTCAAGTCAGTTGGAAGAAGAGTTGTTAGAGTTAGAAAAGTGGTGCAACCAATCTTGAACCTGGGTCTAATTCTGGGTAAGCCTACGCGACCTGTGGTCACAAGTGCATCAAGACAAGGTATGGGTTAACGTTGAATGACACGCTCACAACTGTGAATTCTTTTTTCTGGACCTCAATTGTACAATCACAACATAGCGAAGAATGGCAGTTCTGTTCCTCTCAGTTTAATATCCGCAGAGCCACCTCTGGGGATTTAATGGCACTGACAGAGGTTCTGACCCTCAGCTTCCATTCCCGAGAGGGGATTTTAGCTTGGGTTTACCCCATTCTCCGCTTAGGCATTTATGAAGATTTGCGTCAACGACTGGCTTCATCAGGCGCTCAAAATTATCGCTGTTTAGCGGCTGTAACTACTGCGACGAAGCCGCCAACGCAAAAGAAACAAGTCGTCATTGGTACTGTGGAAATAGGAATGCGATCGCGCTCTGCTTGGCCTGTTACTTCAGGTAATCAGATCCTCTATATCTCTAACTTAGCGGTTCATCCTCAGTATCGACGTTTAGGGGTGGGCCGACAACTGTTACTGAGTTGCGAGTCCATTGCTCAACAATGGGGGTTTTCTGAGTTATATCTTCATGTCCTCGAAGATAACGCTCGAGCCAAACAACTTTATCGCAGTATGGGATATCAACTGCAAGAGATAGACTGGAATTGGAATACAGTTGTATTTCGTCAACCGAAGCGTTTGTTTCTTCGCAAGCAACTGCAAAATTAATCTTTTAGCTCAAAATAGCAGTAAAAATTATCTATATGACATAATTAGCATCTAAACGAACAAATTGTCTGTCCCTTTTATCCGAAACTCAGTCTCACTTAAGCGTACAATGTCACAACCATCAGCCCCCTCACGACAAACTCCCCACAGCGGCTATCACTGGAATGGTAGTTCGAGGCGTTTTTTTGAGGGATGGTACTACCGAGTCACTTTACCCGAACCTCGCCAAACTTTTGCGTTCATGTATTCTATTGAAGATCCTCAGGGTGGACAACCTTATAGCGGGGGCGGGGCGCAAATTTTAGGGCCAGATGATGAATATCTTTGTCAGATTTTCCCCGATGTTAATGGGTTTTGGGCTAGTCCAACTGCACTGGAATTCGGTCATTGGGGAGAAACTCATTTAACTTCAACCCCGAGTTATCTCAATCCGACTCTGTTTGAACATCACGTTACTCAGGGGTATCAGGCAACTGCCACCTGGCATCAAGGGACATTACACGACGCTCAAACCCAAACAGACTGTCGCTGGCAATATGCTATTGAACCGATTTATGGCTGGGGAAATTCTGGACAACTTCAGCAGTCAACTGCAGGTTGGTTATCTTTTCTACCGATTTTTGAACCGGGTTGGCAAATTTTGATGGCTCATGGCCGAGCCACAGGTTGGATTGAATGGGGAGATAAACGATATGATTTTGTTAATGCTCCGGCCTATAGCGAGAAGAACTGGGGCGGTGCTTTCCCAGATAAGTGGTTTTGGATCAATTGCAACTGCTTCGAGTCTGAAGCGGATTTAGCCCTAACAGCAGGCGGGGGACGACGGGAAGTATTGGGGATGATGGAATCTGTGGCGATGGTGGGCATTCATTATCGCGGTCAATTTTATGAATTTGTCCCCTGGAATTCAACCGTGCGCTGGCAAATACATCCTTGGGGAAATTGGCAAATGCAAGCGTCTAATTCTGAGTATGAAGTCTCGTTAACAGCGACAACAGATTTACCCGGAACCCGTTTGAGAGCGCCCACACAGCAAGGATTGATCTTCTTTTGCCAAGATACAATGCAAGCTAATATTAATTTAAAACTTTATCACAAAGGCCGTTTGATTTTAGAAGCAGACAGTCACCTTTGTGGGGTAGAAACAGGCGGCAATGGGTGGGATCAAATTTGGGTTCACGAGTAAATGTAGCGCTACGCTCCGCTCCGGAAGGCAATATGCACAATAGCGGGTAAAAATCTTACGTCAAGAGTGCACACGCGCTCGCGAATGACTATAACCATAAATCTTACTCTCCCGAAATCTCCCCATCTCCCCATCCCCCCATCTCCCGAAATCTCCCTTGTCCTCTCCACACTCAACACCCTAATTCTGAGCTTCTGTTTTTTTCCTGCGGAAATTTCAAAAATTCTATCTAAAGAGTGAACTTTGGTTATCAAAAAGCCCCTTTATTGAGAAAGAGGCAATCATGGTATTAATGATACATGGTGTTAATGATAGAGCCTCCAAAACGACTCAAACAATAGCTCACATATCTTTCGACAAGTGGCGTTATTCGCGTCTTGTAACGCCCGTTTCGTCTTCTTGCGTCCATTGGTATCAAACAGCCGCTCAGTATAGTATTCTCTCAGCAATGTGAACACCTTAGACTTCAGGCGAGTATTGTAACGGGTGTACTCTACTTCACCACTGGGGCTGAGTTGTTTAACTAACCCCTTCTCAATCACCCGCTGTCGGTACATTTGAATGTGGGAATAGGCTTCACTACACCCTGTTCTTTGTCTCCTTTCTCCGGACTTCCCGGACTGAATTTCAATACTACCCGCTCCCAAGGCTTGCCTAAATCGACGTTTTCCCCGGTATTTAGGAAGATGCAGGAACAGTTGATCGAATGGGTAAACCCGCACCAATACCCAAGCCCGTTCGCGGTGCCCAAAACCAAACTGATCAAAAATACGATGAGCGTCGTCGAATTCTTCGGTATACATCAACTTGAGCAATTCAGTCTCTAACATGGCTTCGGATTGATGCCAGAGACAAATCTGCTTAGCATAGGCACGGGTCAAATCAGAGAAGCCACAACCATTACCCGATTCAATGGCTTGCTTATAATCCTTCTCAAACCGACCCTTATGACAGGGCCGAAGCTCCCAAGTCTCTGTGGTTTCCCACCTCGCAACCCAAGCCCACCAAGCGGGAAGTTTGTCCGCGTGTAGCTTACCGTTCTGCTGCTGAGATGTAATGTTAGATTTAGCGGGGAATTCAGCCTTCAGCCGTTGTTTAGCTGAGTTAATAATTTGGGTGCGTTTTTTGGTGACCGAATCGAGGTCTAGCAGTAACCGCCGGATTTGTTCAATGGTTTCGGTTCGTTCTAACACCCAAAACCGTCTATCAAACCGCCGGACATATTTGTCAAAATAGCACTCCAGCAGTACTAAGCAATCAAAAGAGTCGTTCTTGTTAGAACTGCCTCCCAATGCCTTGCGCGTCTGTTTGATAAAGGTTTGATTTGCTAAGAGAAACGGTATATTGAGCTTACGGAAACTCTCTACCCAAAACCGCCCATATTTCCCAGTGGGTTCGAGTATGACCACCTCTGGATTGAGGGATTGAATGTACTGTGCGGCAGAAAAATCATAAGGCAGTTCCTCATGATGCCGTGCAAAATCAGGCGACTCATAGAAATCTCTGGGGGCTATGTCTAGTTCAGACTCTAGCCAACAGATATCTATCTTGTCCGCCGATACGTCAAGACCGATAAATTTATTCATGGTTAAAAGTGAAAATTGACTCCCGTGAAGCTTTCAGGGGCTTGTACCCACATCTATCTGGGGGACGTTCAGTTTTCGGGTAACCCCGTGAGAGGGTTGGAATCTCTCACGGGGCAATGCTGGGGCTGACTTCCGTTAATTTTTGGGGGTTCTAAGACCCGATTCGGTATTGGGAACGTTCAACGATCCAGGCGGGGGACATTACCCCAATTTCCGCAACCCCAGGCGAGGGGTTTCTGCTCTGCCTCAGAGCGATTAAGCCACGTTCCTTGACTTAACCCCACTCCGACGGGGAGTGGTCATCAGGCGGTTAAAGTTCGTCAGTTAATCCTTCTTCAAGCTGTATCCGGGCATTCTTTAGATGGTCATGTCCGAACAGGACGGCATATTTAATCCCTAAAATGAAAGGGTAATCTTCGCCAAGATGTTCTAAATACTTTGCAATAGAACTTACCTCAACCTCTATCCTTTTCAATTGCATGAGAATATTGACAGGGTCAACTTTAGGCGTTCTTTTCTGTGTCATTCTTCCTCCTCTCGGGTAAATAATTCGTCGATTTTGGGGGTAATATAAACGAGTGAAATTTGAGATTGTTGAGCATGATGCTCAATATTTTTAAGTCGTTGATTCATCCGCTCAAGGAGTTGAACCATCTCGTACATATTCTGATTCTGATGTTGATTGATTTCCGCTTGTTCGTTGTTCATTGGTGAAAATAAATCGGTCGTATTTGTGTGATTCGTAAAACGCGATCGCCTCTCGTATCTCCGAGGGAGAATAGTGCAGTATTTCGGTAATGAGCAATGTCAAGTCAGCCAGTTCAGTTGCAGTTAGGAACAAGTCATAACTGTACTCAAACGCTGAATGCTCACCATGTAGGTTTGTACTTGAGATTTTGATTGTGGTATTATCGTCCATAACAGGTATTTCAATTTGTTTGTGTTTTAGGGAGCGTTGGAGCGCTCCCTATTTATGTTTTAGGACTTATCGAGGTCGATAAACTCCTGAATTTGGGCAACTTTGTTTTGATATTCCGCTTCTAGTTCAGCCAGACGAATCGCCGTCTCAGCATCAATATAAGCAGAATCCATGTTCAATTCAGCCAAGCGTTTACCCGATGCAACCGAAAGATCGGCGGCTTGGGTCGTTTCTTGAGCTTGAATGTTACGGGCAATCAGCCGCGCCTCAGCATCGATGACAAGTTGTGCGATCGCCACTTCCGACTTGGTTTGACGATTGACAAACTCAGCCATTGAGCTAGTAATCAGGGCTAAACCTGCATTAAGTCGGGCATGATATGAGTTTCCTCGTTGCCATGCCGCTATAGTAAAAGCAGCGGCGCTAGCTGCCATTGCGAGGCAACAGCCGTTAATCAGAGCGGGGAAAAAGTTAGCATTTTTCTCCGCTACCCGAACTAACTCAGCCATACAAACAACCCTCCCAGGAACGCAACCAGTCCAACAGTTAGCGCTTGAGTTTGCATCCAGTTGGCACGGTCAGCCTTAGCGCGTTCGGCGCGTGAGTTGTCGCGAGGATTATACTCACTCAGCCACACCAAGATAAACGCCCCGACAACTGTAGCAATGTGCAGCCAGAAGCCACTCATCCAATACTCACTCAATGAAGAATGAACCAAGAATGCGCTCGCGAAGCCCATCAAGATACGACTACTAATGGTCGTTAAACGTTGAGCGTTCATCACATTGCATCCTGATAACTATTCAAATCTTGAACGGCTTGGTTGTACTCTTGACCAAGACGAGAAATCACTTGTTCTCCGGTGTGTTGGGAGAGTTGTACCCGGTAGTTTTGGCTTGTAAACTCAGGTCGGGCTGTACCGAACATATACTCACCGAAGCGAGTTGCACCTTTTTCCCGCGCCGCAAGTCCGGTTTTAACCCGTTTTTCTCCATGTTGGAACTGAGCAACCGAGATATTAGCGTGAGACGTAAATACCGACGTTTTTGCCGCCTCATTTCGTCCGTGAAGTTGTTCTTGTTCTTTCCAGTCTTTCGCCTCACGTTCTTTAAGTTTGACTGCGGTTTCGGTTAGTTTGGCAATCGGTTCTAAGACCGGAATTGTTGCCGTTTGCCCCGTTGCCATGCCTTTTAAATTTGGATCAGGCATAGAGAACTCGTTGTTAGAGCTAGTTTGCTGAGAGGAATTCCAGTCAGTATCTGACTCCTTTTTCCCTCCTACAAACTCACCCATTTTGGCAAGGATGCCCATAAATTAAACCTCCATGTATTACTTGGTGAACTTCTCAACTAATTGATTTATTTCTGCAAATTGTGCGTTAACCTCCCGTGCGATTTTGTTAGTAATTTTACTTTTAATTGATTGACCCACTTTGGCGGCTAACATATTCCCGACCGCCTCCAAGTCATCATCTATCTCATCAAAGATTGAACCAATAGGCATCACCTCCACATCAATAATTTCACCTTGTTCAACAGTCATTAGTTCAGTAGAAATGTCATTATCAATGGCATCATTTGAACTGATACCAAGTTCACTCATGGCATATTCCTTAAATTGATCAAACGTCATTTTTGGCCGTCTCCGTTTGCCTTTTGGATTTTTGTTTGAGCAGAATTCCAGATACTCATTATAAAGAATTAATCCTTCATCATTTAATCCCTTCCCATCGGGGGATAATTGCGGAAAAGCCGCGATGATTTTTCTTAGAGATGAGTCTGAATTTCTTAGATAACTTTCACTTAATCCAGTGTGGGCAGCAATACTAGAGATGGAATAAGTTGTTCCTATTTCGATAGCCACCTCCTCTGTTTATAGAGTCACATGACAAATACAAAATAATGTCACATGACAAAGCTCAACAAAAGGCACAGCAAGGGCTTTAGAAAGTCACCCTGTCGTGGGGTCACATGAGTTAATTTGAACGAGCAGCAGCGTAGATTGTTTCGTCTAGGCAATTCCTCTTAATAGTTATGTGGTTTGGTTGCCGTTGTCGGACAACTACAGTACGATATTAAACAAGTCCGACAACGATGTCAAGGGTTGTCCGACAAATTGTTAGAATTGTGGCGTAGCGTTATGGAATGCGATGAAAAAGCGGAAAACAAAAGATCTAAAATACGGGGAACCCAAAGCAGTGAAGAAAACAATCCGGCTAAGAGAAAGCAGTCTAAAAGGATTGGAAGCCAAAGCCGACTTGCATGGGACGACAGTTGCAGATTTGATCGATCAGATTGGGGCGGACGAAATCCCTTTGGATTTATCGGTGGCGAAGTAATCAATCAATTGATTGAGTCTATCCAAGCAGATATAGAAGAATCTCGAGAAATTGTAAGTCACCATTCTCAAAAGGTTAAAAGGTTGTTAAAGCAACTTGAAAACTTGAAAAATCTTCAGTCTCTTCAAAATGAAGCAACTGAAGAAGCCGAGTTAGAACAACCCCAAACTGAAGAAGAATAAAGTTTAACCCCTGTCAACCTTGAGCCGTTGGTAGGGGTTTCAATTTACTATATTGTATACGTTTTGCCTAAACACTATGGAAGATAACACTATGGAAGATTATGATATTGACCGTTTAGAGATAGACATCCTCGAACTCCTCAGACGCTCTGACAAACCCCTCTCAACATCTGAAATTTCCCATACTACAAAAACTCCGTATCATTGGGTGTATCTTGCCATCAAGAGCTTGTTTCAAAAAAACTTGTTAAGTTTTAGCCTCTACCAATCGCTTAACCTAGTACCGGGGGGAGTTCGTTCGGGGAACGAACTTCTGGACTCACCGAGTTCGTTCGGGAACGAACTTTCTTACAGAGTTAAACCCCTCAAGGTCGGTGGTAAAGATTATAAATATTATTGGTTAGTCGATAACTCCGATAAGCCCGTGTGTTACATCGGCGGGGGCAACATAAAAACTCCCCTGGCAAATCGCTACAGGGATGCAGTCGAAGCAGCGATTCGTAGGGGAGAATTTAAATGTTTGTCGTCAGGGGAACTAAAATCTGTTATTTCTCAAATAAAATACGATGTACGGCAGGAGTTTCCATCACCATAGTCATCAACCCCTATTATAAATTTATTTTCCTCTTTCAAATTGCATCATGATGTCTATCAGAGCATTAATGATTTTGACTAACTGATCATCCCTAGAACTTATTTCTTGAACCAATAACTTGTTAGACTGGAATAAATTCCAAACTACAAAGATAATAGCACCGTTACTTCCAATTTCAAACAGGTCGGAGAGAGGTAAGTTATCCATCTTCTTCTTCAAATAAATTTAACGATGGAGGTGTGTAGCGCGCTTTCTCTGATAAAAATTCTTCTAAATTATCTAAACGTTGCCAAGTGAGCTTGTTAAATCTTCTGACTTTCT
>JBARZE010000044.1:0-67555 GCA_049649525.1 Microcoleaceae cyanobacterium | reverse complement strand
CTAAGATGCATTTAAACTGCATATCAGTCATGCGATCGCTGCCATCACCGCCAATCGGGGTATAAAGTAACAGGTTGCATAGTAACGGGTAGGATTTATGATGATAAGCAAACTACTCTGAAATTTGTGATTATAGTAACGCGGTCTAACCCGTTACCCGACACCTTAACCCTAATTCGAGCGAGACCGAAAGAATCACGCAACGCTCCGCGAATGCCTCTTACACCGACGCTATTTCTCGAATTTACCCGTTACCCGTTACCTTGCATCAATCAGCCATTTCAAAGCGTGACAGCTTATTGATGCTTTAGAAGAATATCAAGTCAAGAATAATATAATTAAAATCCAAACTCAAGTGATTAATAAAAATTATATTCAAATTAAAATGATAGACAATGGCTCAGGAATTTATGATCGAGTTAAGGCTAAATTATTTGATCCATTCTTTACTACCAAACCAGTTGGGCAAGGCACCGGACTGGGTTTATCAGTCTGTTATCAAATGATTGTAGATCGACATGTCGATCAAATTGAATGTCATTCTATACCCGACAAAAGAACTGAGTTGATCATTGAAATTTCCATTGAGAACTTAAAGCTCTACAGCGATATAGCCCTGCAGTCAGAACTCTGTTTCAACTCAACAGGTTTTTTAAAACTATTACAGTCTTGATCTCAGGGTATCGTCAGAGATGAGTATAGGCGCAAGTCCGTTTTGATAAGCTATGCTTAACAAATAATTACTTAAATATTTTAAAACTATATATTTATGAGTTTTTGATGACATTGTAACGAAATATTATAGAGATATATTGCACCAAGTTATAAGGGTTGACAGCTCGGGTCGGGTTTGGTATTATATTTTCCATAAGGTATGATTGAATATAAGAGTGCCCATCAACCCAAATTTAACGATAATAATAAGATACATTCTCTTCAAACCCCTACTGTATCGTACAAATTATCAAGGTGAAGCTAAATAGAGACTACTTTAAACTGAGTGAAATTGCACTGGTGTTAACAATTTTGCTTTGAGACAGATTTGACAAAAATACAGAAATATGCATTCAACTCTTGAGAATGATATATAAAGACAATATTCTTTTGAGTTATATTAGCTTTTTGTGGTAGTTTTTGTGTAATTTATTCGTTTATTCCATCATAGTGTAATTTAAGGGGCTAAGCGTTGAATTTCCCAAGCTGACTTATCCTCTAAAATAGAATATGAAAACCGATCGTGAAGTCGATTAGGTCTACCTTGCCAGAATTCAAAATGATGGGGTACAACCCGATAACCACCCCAAGCTGAGGGTAAAGGAATTTCTTTATTTTCAAATTTACGTTTAATTTCATCAAATTTCATCTCTAGTATTTGACGCGAAGAAATCACTGTACTTTGGGGAGAAGTCCAAGCACCGATTTGACTGCCTCGGGGACGACTCAGAAAATATTTAAGAGATTCTGCGGTAGAAATTTTGGCTGATGAACCTGAAATTCTAACTTGACGTTCTAAAGCTGTCCAAAAAAATAATAGTGAGACTTGGGGATTTTCTTCAATTTGACGGGCTTTATTACTTTCGTAATTCGTGAAAAAGACAAATCCTTGATGGTCAAAATACTTTAGCAGTACCATCCGCTGTGAGGGGGCAGCGTTTGCAGAAGCCGTTGCTAAACACATCGCACTAGGTTCGGGTAAATCGGCAGTACAAGCTTGTTGAAACCATTTTTCAAATTGCTGAACTGGGTTGGGATTAAGTTGTTCTCGGGTTAAACCGTCTTTTGTATATTCTTTTCTTAAATCACTAATATCCATCGGCTAAATTATAATCTTTTTAAATAACAAAATTAACAACTCGTAGGGGGGTTAAGTACAGTTAATGATGAGGAATATTAATCCGTCTATTTCCTAAACCACCCTCTAAGACCATCTCAAGCAGGCAAGATTACTTTGCTATTACAAAATTCACTAACTTACCCGGTACAACAATTACCTTTTTAACCTCTTTCCCGGCTAAATTGCGATCGCCCACTTCAGAAGCTTTTGCTAACTCCTCTAACGTCGCTTTATCGGCTTTTGCGGGAACAGAAATTGTACCGCGTGTTTTGCCGTTAATTTGAATAACCAAGGTAATTTCATCCACCACTAACGCCGCTTCATCGACTTCTGGCCAAGACTGAATATGAATTGATTGATGATTACCATTACTTTGCCATAATTCCTCAGCAATATGAGGGGAAAACGGCGCTAATAACTTTAATAGCGTTTCAATTCCTTCTTGATAAACTGCTGATTTTTTAGATTTAGCATCGGATAAAGCATTACTTAACTTCATCATTTCCGACACGGCTGTATTAAATTGATAATCCCCTTCTAAATCTTCTGTGACTTCTTTAATAGCGGTATGAATAGCCCGCCGTAAGTCTTTTTCTTCTTTAGTTAATTCAGAACTTTTATTGGTTAAACCTGAACTTGCTGAAAATTCTGTTACCAAACGCCACACCCGGTTTAAGAAACGAAATTGTCCTTCAACATCCGCATCATCCCATTCTAAATCCTTCTCCGGCGGCGCTTTAAAGAGGATAAACATCCGGGCCGTATCTGCGCCATATTTCCCCATCACTTCTAACGGGTCAACACCATTATATTTAGACTTCGACATCTTCTCAAAGAAGACCTCTAATTGATCTCCGGTATTGGGATCTTTAGCCTCTTCAGGATTCACATCCGCTGAAGGAATATACTTGTTAGTAACCGGATTTTTATAAGTCACTCCCTGTACCATTCCTTGGGTTAATAACCGCTGAAAGGGTTCATCACAATTTAATAGTTTTTGGTCGCGTAATACTTTGGTAAAAAAGCGAGAATATAATAAGTGTAAAATCGCGTGTTCAATTCCCCCCACATATTGGTCAACCGCCATCCAATTATTGGTTATTGCTGAATCAAATACTTTATCTTCATTCTTAGCATCAGGATAACGTAAAAAATACCACGAAGAATCAATAAACGTATCCATCGTATCCGTTTCCCGTTTGGCAGGCGTACTACAAGTCGGGCAAGGTACATTCACCCAATCTTCCAACTTCGATAACGGCGATGGCCCCCGCCCAGAAAACTCAACATTATCAGGTAATTTCACAGGTAAATCGGCATCTGGAACTGCAACCGCCCCACATTTAGGACAATGTATAATCGGTATCGGTGCGCCCCAATAGCGTTGACGAGAAATTAACCAATCCCGTAAGCGATACTGAACCCGCCCTTCGCCATAGCCTTCATCCTCAGCATATTCAATGATTGCCTTTTTGCCTTTCACCGAACGTGTACCACTAAACGGGCCAGAATACACCAGAATTCCCGGTTCAGTGTAAGCCTCCGTTATTGCCTCATCTTCACTATTATCATTATCGGCATCATCCGGGACAATCACCTGAGTAATGGGTAAATTGTACTGTTTGGCGAAAGCAAAATCCCGGACATCATGGGCTGGAACCCCCATCACTGCCCCTGTTCCGTATTCATACAATACATAATCCGCGATCCAAATGGGGATTTGTTTATTATTAAAGGGATTAATAACTTTTCCGCCTGTGGCAACGCCGCGCTTGGGTTTCTCCTCTGCAGTTCGGTCTATTTCGCTTTCCTGGGCAACTTCGGCGATAAACGCTTCAACGGTCTGTTTTTGTTCAGCGGTGGTTACCTGGGCAACTAAGGGGTGTTCAGGGGCAAGTACAACATAAGACACCCCATAAACGGTATCGGGACGAGTGGTAAATACCCCAATTTTTTCATCACTTCCCGCAACCGGAAATTCTAAATAAGCCCCGGTAGATTTCCCGATCCAGTTAGCCTGCATAGTTTTCACTCGTTCTGGCCAACCGGGTAATTTGTCAAGATCTTGCAATAATTCTTCAGCATAATCGGTAATTTTAAAGAACCATTGCCGTAATAGTTTGCGTTCGACTTTCGCCCCAGACCGCCAAGAATAGCCATCACTATCAACCTGTTCATTAGCGAGTACCGTTTGGTCAATAGGGTCCCAATTAACGGCGGCTTCTTTTTGATAAGCTAATCCCGCATTATAAAATTGTAAGAAAATCCATTGTGTCCAACGATAATAATCTGGGGAACAGGTGGCAACTTCTTTCTCCCAGTCAATGGAGAAACCTAAACGTTGGAGTTGTTGCCGCATTTGGTCAATATTTTGATACGTCCAAGTTGCAGGCGGAATACCTCGATCTATGGCAGCATTTTCGGCAGGCAGTCCAAACGCATCCCAACCCATGGGATGTAAAACGCGATAACCTTGCATCCGTTTCAGTCGGGCGATCACGTCGGTGATAGTATAGTTACGAACATGACCCATGTGTAGACTACCCGAAGGATAAGGGAACATCGACAGGGCGTAAAATTTCGGCTTGTTGCTATCGGTAACGGTTTTGTACAAACCCTGTTCATTCCAGGCGGTTTGCCACTTCTGTTCAATCGATGTAGGGTTATATCGCGACTCCACTGTGTGTTTCTCCGTGCGGGATGGTTATCGTGTTCCGTTGTTCATTTTTGCACATTCCCGGTGTTGGTGTCGGTATTTTTCGGTTGTTTTAAGTATACTACAAACAATACAACATTAAAATAACATCAAAGATGATTGTGGTTTCTAACATAACTCTCCTGAGTGAATTGACAAAACTATAATATAAATAGCTTAATCCCTTTATGCTTTAATTTATTCTTCTATAAAAAAGAGTTAAAATACTATGCAATCTGCAATCTGAGTGACTACAAAGTTCTTCCGAAAGATAAAGTAGAAATTCAAGTTCCGGCAGGGTCAGAAGGTGCTGTTGTTAAGGTTTTTGTGATTCTTCCACCCAAACAATCCACAAACCGACAGAATATTTTAGAGTTTTTAACTCAATTGCGTAAATGACCGCACATTTGATAATATTTCAATGTTGTCTACTGTAATTATTGACGATATCTTATAGCTGTAATTTGCGCTGAAGCACAACAACGAATTCCATGAATTTTAAGAATATATGGCAATTTTGCCGATATTATAGCCAATACTTTTTTATAAAAAAAATCCTCCTTTCCTTAATTCAAAGAAAATAGAGGACTTAATTCATCCTTAATATTGAGAAATTACCGACTATAATTACATCGAAAAAATTAGACTTTTTCGTTCATCGGGTCAGCAATATATCTGAAGTTCTCATCAGAATTCCAAGGACCCCGTTGATCTTTACCATTGGTTGAGAGATTATAGTAAATATCAACAGTCTCATCGGGTTGAATATTACCAAAGAAAGGATCGGTTAATTTACCCAGTGAATCTAATGCTTTCATGAACATTTTTGTGTGAGAGATTTCACGAGTTAGTAAGTGATGTAGCGTTTCTTTTGTTTGATTGTCGGGCGCTAACTGAATCAGAGATTCATAGGTTTGACGCGCACCTGCTTCTGCTGCGATATTGGCGCGTAAATCTCGAACTACACTGCCGCCTTCATTTAAATAGGCTGCTGTCCAGTTATTACCTTGAGAGTCGAGGAAGTGAGGTCCTTGTCCACGAACTGCAAATAAGGTACTCTTGTATGCCTCTGTTTGATCGACTTCTTTTGTATGGCATTCAATCAATTTACCAATCATTTCTAAGTGACTGAATTCTTCTACTGCAATATCTTGCAGCATATCTTTAATTCCTGCATCTTCTACATGGAAAGATTGCACCCAATATTGTAATGCGGCAGAAAGTTCTCCCGTTGCACCACCAAACTGCTCTAACAATAGTTGAGCGTACTTCGGATTAGGAGCATCAATTTTAACGTCTTTTTCAATTAATTCTTTTTTATGGAAAAACATATTAGTGTCTCAAAAAATATCGGCAGATTATGAATGAGTAGCAAGCATTTGAGTTCAACTCACGTCTTGGCTAACAAACTTAACTAATATACTAAGGATAATCAAGATTTAATACCTGAATCTATAGACTGACTTTTTATCTTCATTAAGTCTATCTAATTAAACAGTACAACTTTACTTAATTCAATTAACAATTTATACCTTGCGATAGATGTCAATTATTCAAATACCTATATATGATATTGAGCTAAATTACTTCAAAGTAAGTGTTATTAATCAAGTATTAACCAGAATATTATTGGTGGTTTTTCCAGATTAAACAGTAAGCGTTAAAAAAATATAGGTATAAAATAATGGTAGAGATTGATAACCTGACAATAGGCGTAGAAGAAGAATATCAGATTATCAATCCTCAAACCCGAGAACTCATTGGACGTGCTGGAAAAATCATCCCAACTGCTAGAGAAGCTTTAGGAGAAGATATTGTACAGCCAGAAATGCACCGCTCTCAAATAGAAATTGCTACCTCTATTTGTCAAGATTTAGCCGAAGTTCGCAATGAGCTAATTCGATCTCGTAAAGCAATTATTGAGTCTGCAAAAGCAAATCATCAAACAATTGGCGCGGCAGGGACTCATCCTTTTTCCCATTGGAAAGATCAAAAAATTACCCCGAAGAAACGCTATCAACGTTTAAAAGAAGATTATCAGCATATTATTAGAGATTTGATTATATTTGGTTGTCATGTTCATGTTGGTATACCGGATAAAAACCATACCGTTGCTATTATTAATCGAGCCAGAAATTGGCTATCAATCTTACTGGCTTTAGGGGCAAATTCTCCCTTTTGGCTAGGAGAGGAAACAGGTTATGCTAGCTATCGAACTGAATTATGGTATCGCTTTCCTTTAACCGGTCCCCCGCCTGCATTTAATAACTATCAAGATTATCAAGAATTAGTTCAATCTCTAATTCAAACCGGAGTGATTCAAGATCCGACCACAATTTATTGGGATTTGCGGATTTCTGATAAATTTCCGACAATAGAATTTCGGGTCACAGATATTTGTTTAACTATTAATGAAGCCGTGATGATTGCTGGCTTAATTCGAGGTTTAGTATTAACTTGCTATCGTGAAATTGAAAATCAACAATCACTTGTTTTAGTGCATCCTGAATTACTTAAAACAGCCCATTGGAATGCAGCGCGGTATGGCTTAGAAAGTGATTTAATTGATGTGATTGAAAAACGTTCAATTCCGGCAACAGAGTTAGTTAATCAGTTTTTAAATTATATTCGTCCTGCACTGGAAGAATTAGGAGACTGGGAAGAAATCTCATCCCTAGTGCAGAAGACTTTAACCGATGGCAATGCAGCTCAACGTCAAGCTCAAGTTTACCAAAGAACAGGAAGCTGGACTGATGTTGTAGATTACATTATCGAACAAACTGCTTCAGGTATTTGATCAGTGTAAATTCATAGACTCAAAAGTAACTTCTATCGAATGGCAGAGGGATTATGAAGAAAAGTTAAATTATTATGAATATAACTTAACCAGTTGCTTGATATGAGATTTGCTCATGCCATATTAAACAACAATTATTTTATACATCAAAATCCAACTATTTTTATGAATCAAACAGCAGTAAAGATTGCTCATATTAATGATCTCGAAGTGGGTCAAATGAAGCAATTTAAGGTTGATAATAACAAAATATTACTGGCTCGGTTGGAAGAGGAAAAGTTCTATGCAACAGCACCCAATTGTACTCACTCTGGTGCACCTTTAGAAAAAGGAGTATTGAGCGGAGAGCGAGTGGTTTGTCCGTGGCATAATGCTTGTTTTAATATGAAAACAGGTGACCAAGAACAACCACCAGGACTCGATGCATTACCCAGTTTTCCAGTATATCTAGATGGAGAAAATGTCATCGTAGAATTGCCGGAAAAAGTGCCGATGCAACGGCTTCATACCATGGCAAAACATGAGCCGAGTGTTGATAGTCGAGTGTTTACAATTCTTGGTACAGGTGCAGCCGGAAACATGGCAGCAGAAACTCTTAGAAGAGAAGGTTTTAAAGGGCAAATCTTTCTGATTACGAAAGAAGAGAAACTTCCTTATGACCGCACAAAACTCAGTAAAAAGTATTTACAAGGTGGCGCAACAGCCGACGATTTACCGCAACGTGATTGTGAATTTTATCAAGAATATGACATTGAATTACGGTGTGGTCTTGCAGTCACTAAAATTGATCCTAACCTAAAAACAATTACCTTTGAAGATCAATCTAAACTGAGTTACGATAAGTTACTGGTTGCCACAGGTGGAAAAGCAATTAAATTAGATGTTCCAGGTTCAGATTTAGAGAATATTTATACCCTACATCAGTTTAATGATGCTGACCAAATTTTAGATAAAATTGAACAGGCTAATCAAGCTGTTGTTGTCGGTTCAAGCTTTATTGGAATGGAAGTCGCCGCTAGTTTAGCTAAACAGGGAATTGCTGTTACTGTTGTTTCTCCTGATAGCGTTCCTTTTGAGAAAATCTTAGGGAAAGATGTCGGTAAAATGTTTCAAAAGCTGCATGAAGAGAATGGTGTTTCTTTTAAATTAGGAACGAAAGTAAAAGCGTTTGAAGGGGAAAGCAAAGTACAAGTTGCGATTACTGAAAATGGCGAAAAGATACCCACAGACTTAGTTATTGTTGGGATTGGTGTTAAACCCGTTACTCAATTTCTCAGTGGTGTTGAAATTAACGATAAAGATAATAGTGTTATTGTTAATGAATATTTGCAGGCGACTGAAGATATTTATGCTGCCGGAGATATCGCTAATTTCCCTTACCAACCGACGGGGAAAATGACTCGAATTGAACACTGGCGACTCGCTGCTCAACATGGACGAATTGCCGCCCAAAATATGTTAGGAAAACAGATAAAATTTGCTGGGGTTCCTTTCTTTTGGAGTGGGCAATATGATCTCAAACTTCGTTATGCAGGACACGCAGAAGAATGGGATGAAATTATTATTGACGGCGAGTTAGACCAACAAGAATTTCTCGCTTTTTATGTCAAGGATAATCAGATTTTAGCAGTTTCTTGTTGCGGACGCGACCAGGATCTTGCTGCCATTACAGAATTAATGCGCTTGCAAAAAATGCCCACACCGGATGCAATTTGTCAACCGATTAATTGGGTTGAACAGTTACATCGTTAACCACAGAGTAATCTACCTTTCAAACTGAATAGTTTAAGCACAAATATTTGTACATTATTCATCAAAACTAACCTCAAATGACACTACATTACGACTTGATTATTATTGGTGCTGGCGCTGGTGGTGGTACTTTAGCTTATGCTCTTGCTTCGACTGGAAAACGAATTTTAATCCTAGAAAGAGGAGAATATTTACCGCGTGAACAAGAGAATTGGAACCCCACCGCAGTATTTTTAGAACAACGTTATACGACTCAAGAAAAATGGTTTGACCGCAACCAAGAAAGCTTTACACCCGAAATCCATTATGGAGTCGGTGGAAACACCAAACTTTACGGGGCAGGTTTACAAAGAATGCGGGCAGAAGACTTCGGAGAATTACAACATTATGATGGAGTTTCTCCGGCTTGGCCGTTTGCTTATGAAGAATTTGAAAGCTATTATACTCGGGCAGAAAGCCTCTATAAAATTCATGGAGAACGAGGAGAAGACCCAACAGAACCCCCGGCTTCAGCGGAATATCCCTTCCCTGCAATTCCCCATGAACCCCGAATTCAAGAAGTAGCGGACGGGCTTAAAGATCGGGGTTTAAATCCTTTTCATATGACACTCGCTGTTGATCGAAATGTAGATAATCCCCAGAATAGTCCTTGTATTCGTTGCGGCACCTGCGATCCTTATCCTTGTTTAATTAATGCTAAATGTGATGCTCAAGTTATTTGTGTCGATCCCGCATTAGAATATGATAATGTGACGATACAATTGAATGCTAAAGTCACTCAATTAATTACAGATAGTGATGGTAAAACCATTAAACAAGTAGAAGCTGAAATAGACGGACAAACTCAACACTTTACAGGGGATATTGTCGTTGTTGCTTGTGGGGCGATTAATTCGGCTAAATTGTTATTAAAATCAGCCAATGATCAACATCCCAATGGCTTAGGAAACTCTTCTGGTTTAGTCGGACGCAATTTAATGTTGCACAATCATTCAGCTTTAATTGCGGTTTCTCATAAACCTAATCCCACCACTTTTCAGAAGACATTAGGGATCACAGACTATTACTTTAAAGGGCCACAACAAGATTATCCTTTAGGACACATTCAACTCACCGGGAAAGCGGTTTGGCAACGTTTAAAACATATGTCAGATGCCGAAATGCCTCAATCGGTTCTTGAATATATTGCCGATCATTCTGTGGATTTCTGGGTAACAAATGAAGATATTCCTATGCCTGAAAATAGAGTGACCGTCAACTCTAAAGGGGAGATTACAGTCAACTATACTTCAAATAATCTTAAACCTCATCAAGAGTTAATCAGTGTTTTAGAACAACATCTCAAACAACTTGATTTTTATATGTTCTGGACAAAACAAATACCCATTAGTGCAGTATGGCATCAAGGCGGTACTTGTGTATTTGGTAGCGATCCTGAAAATAGTGTACTCGATATTAATTGTCGTAGTCATGATGTTGAGAATTTATATGTTGTCGATGCTAGTTTCTTCCCTTCAATGGGTGCAGTTAACCCGACTTTAACGATTATTGCTAATACATTACGAGTCGCAGATCATCTGAAAGAAAAAATGGGTTTAGTTGAAAATATATCTTCTGATAGTAGATTAGTCATGGCTTAAAGATAGAAAATAAACAATTAAAAATTCAAGGAGAATTCATTAATTATGCAAACTGAAGAATTTCGTCCAACTCCGGATGACATTCCCGGACAAAAGTTAGATTATCCGGCTTCCCAAGAAGATATGGTTCCGAAACCAGATAGTGATTTATCCAACTACAAACCCGCTGGAAAACTAATCGGAAAAGTGGCTTTCATTACCGGGGGAGACTCTGGAATTGGTCGGGCTGTTGCCATTGCTTATGCCATGGAAGGGGCAGATGTGGCTATTCTTTATCTTCATAATGATAAAGATGCAGAAGTGACTCAGAAAGCCGTAGAATCTAAAGGACAGCAATGTCTTGTAATTAAAGGAGATGTCCGCGACTTTACAGCCTGTCAAACCGCAATTGAACAAATTATTCAAAAATTCGGTCATCTGGATATTTTGATTAATAATGCGGCTTATCAGATGACTCAGAAAAAGTTTGAAGATATTAGTATTGAACAATTCCGTCGGACGATGGAAACTAATGTTTTCGGCTATTTCTATATGGTAAAAGCGGCTTTACCGCACCTGAAAGAAGGAGATGTTATCATCAATACCGGTAGTATTGTCGGTAAAATGGGTAAAGGAATGTTAGTTGATTATGCCACCAGTAAAGGGGCAGTGCACACCTTCACAAAATCTCTGGCGCAGAATTTAGGCGATCGCAAAATCCGAGTCAATTCTGTAGTACCTGGCCCCGTGTGGACACCGAATATCCCCGCCACAATGCCAATTGAAAAAGTAGATAATTATGATACTGATGGCATTATGGAACGGGCTGCCCAACCGGAAGAATTAGCCCCAGCTTTTGTCTTTCTCGGATCTTCTGATAGTAGCTTTGTCACCGGAGCATTATATGATGTCACGGGCGGACAATTGGCTGCTTAGAGCCTAAAAAGTTCATCATTTACACAAATCGAGCCAAACGATGCCTGCTACGTCAGTATAATGATTTATCTGATATGCAGGCTTTGGCAATTGAGCGATTGATCTCCCTATCACATTCGTCTCGATGACGCTTAGACTACGGATGAACGCTTATTCAATCTCGAACAGATTTAGGGGGATTGAACATTGAACATTGAACAGCCAACTGATAACTGATAACTGAAAGGCTGTAGGAATAGAAAAAATCCCTGTCCTCTTAATTGAGAATAGGGAATCAACAATTTGTTAAGTATTTAGCTGTTGAGTAGGGTTTGTTTAAAGTATTAAACTAAAATAAGAAATACCGTTGCGCCATCGGTAAAACTTGAGCAGGTTCGCAAGTTAATAGTTCTCCATCTGCTTTGACTTCATAGGTTTCAGGATTAACTTCAATATCGGGTAAGGCATCATTGAGCTTCATATCTTTCTTACCTATATTGCGGGTATTGCTAACCGCAGCAACCATTTTATTTAAGCCAATTTGTTCAGGAATATTTGCATCTAATGCAGCTTGAGAAACAAAGGTTAAACAAGTCGCAGCAGTTGCACCGCCAAAGCTACCAAACATCGGACGCATATGTACGGGCTGAGGGGTGGAAATACTCGCATTAGGATCGCCCATTTGCGCCCAAGCGATCAAACCGCCTTTAATGACTATTTCTGGTTTTACGCCAAACATAGCGGGTTTCCACAGACAGATATCCGCTAATTTTCCGGCTTCAATTGAGCCTACATGGCTAGCAATACCATGAGTAATGGCGGGATTAATGGTGTATTTGGCAATATAGCGTTTAGCACGAAAATTATCAGCGGGCTGGCGATCCTTATCCGTTAGTACGCCCCGCTGTACTTTCATTTTGTGGGCGGTTTGCCAAGTACGCATAACAGTTTCGCCGACTCTACCCATTGCCTGCGAATCAGACGCGATGGTGCTAAATGCGCCTAGATCGTGCAAGATATCTTCTGCTGCGAGAGTTTCCTTGCGGATACGAGAGTCAGCGAAGGCGACATCTTCAGGAATTTTTGGATCGAGGTGATGGCACACCATCAACATATCCAGGTGCTCATCTAGGGTGTTAACGGTAAAGGGGCGAGTGGTATTATTAGAAGACGGTAAAACATTACTTAAACCGCAGACTTTAATAATATCGGGTGCGTGTCCGCCGCCTGAACCTTCTGTATGGTAGGTATGAATTGCTCGACCTTTAAATGCTGCGACCGTATCTTCAACAAAACCCGACTCATTGAGAGTATCGCTGTGGATAGCAACTTGAACATCATATTCCTCAGCAACATTCAGGCAAGTGTCAATGGTTGCGGGGGTCGATCCCCAATCTTCGTGAAGCTTTAATCCCATTGCGCCAGCCTTTACCTGTTCGACTAGTCCTTCTGGTTTGGCACTATTGCCTTTGCCCAAAAAGCCCACATTGACAGGGAAGGCATCGGCAGCTCGCAATATCATCCCGATATTCCACGCACCCGATGTACAGTTCGTCGCGGTTGTACCCGTAGCAGGCCCTACTCCGCCCCCAATCATCGTTGTTATCCCAGCGGAAATAGCGGTGTCGATCTGTTGAGGAGAAATAAAGTGAACATGGGTGTCTACGCCGCCTGCCGTAGCGATCAGCCCTTCTCCTGCACTGACTTCTGTTGCAGGACCAATAATAATGTCCACATTGTCTTGAATGTAAGGATTTCCCGCCTTCCCAATTTTATAAATTCTACCGTCCTTGATGCCAATATCGGCTTTAACAATACCCCACCAGTCGAGGATTAAAACGTTGGTAATCACCAAGTCTACCGCACCCTCCGCGCGTGAGATAGGGGACTGTCCCATGCCATCACGGATGACCTTACCCCCACCAAATTGAACTTCATCACCGTAAGTTGTGTAATCTTGTTCTACTTCAATAAATAGTTCTGTATCTGCCAAGCGAACGCGATCGCCTACAGTTGCACCGAAGATATTGGCATATGCTTGTCGATCCATACGATAACTCATAATTTTAATTCCTCTTGATGTTTTAATTTGTTTTAGACTGGCTTCGCCCTTCAGGTATGAAGTATGAAGTATGAAGAAAAATATTACTTCTGCCTTCTGCCTTTATCCGAAGGTGTACCCCTTTGGGGCTGCCTTCTGCCTTCTGCCTTCTGCCTTCTGCCTTCATACTTCGTTGACTAATTAGCAAATAATCTCTGAGCCAATTTTGGATGCTGCATCTGGGCAATATCGATAAAAGAAGTACAAGACCACATCTGTTCTAAATTCATCGATTTAGCAGTAGACCAGACTGCCTCAATATCTGGTGCTAACGATCGCAAAATTTGCTGTGTCTGAATATGTCCCAAAACTCCCAAACGAATAGCTGCGCTCAAGATACTAGCAACCAAGCTATGTAAAAAAGCCAGTACTGTATTTTGTTCGCTCAAACCTGCGATCGCTGCCACCGCGCCAAAGATAACTGGATGCAAACAGTGTATTGTACCCGTCGCAGCATCTCTGTTAAGAATTTCTAATCGTTCGTCTTCCCAAGTAGAACTACTTACCATTAGCAAAGCTCGTCCACTTTGACGCTGAGTTTCTCTAATTTTGGCGATCGCCGTTTGGGCAAAAAGCTGACTATCGGCTTGTCTTACAGTCTCTAAATTGCCGTCGTTAATACCCCGATGACTGTGGAGTAAGGCTACTAGATCGCTCGTTCCTACCTTGTTATGCAACAATAGCTGCAAAAAAACTTGTAAGTCTTGCACCGAATTAATTTTTCCAGTTTGAACTAAGCTTTCTAGCCCGTGAGAGAGAGTAAAAGAACCAGTGGGAAAAAAAGAATCGGCTAACTGCATCATTGCAAGTTTCTGGATGATTTGGGACTGGATCATTAGCTTTAATGATGAGGATGAGTATGGTCTGAAAAGTTGAGATGTTCGCTTGGCGATCTCGATTCATAATCTATTTTTAGACCCGGAATCTTAAAATCGGCGATCGTTTTTTCCATTACGGCTTCATCTACTGCTAGTTGAAGATAAATTTTGTCTTTTCGGACAATTATCGGCCAGTGATGATTGCCTAAAACATGACCTAAATGGATTAATTTAGTAGGTAAAGTATCTGTTGTTGAACTAGAGAAACTTAGCACCATTAATTTTTGTGGCTGTAGACGAATTAAGACTAATTTTCCCGATTCGGTTTGAAATACATCCCCTTCTTCTAAAGAGCGATCGCGACTTTTGATAATCCCTACAGCAACACCAGAATCAGTATGGGCATGAATTCTACCTTTCACACAATCGCTTTGGCTTAGATGAACTTCTAAACAATTTTCTTTGGTTAATCGTTGAGATAGTTCGGCATTTTCCTGGATATTTCCTAGATATTGATTAGCAATTTCTGTCATTTCATTTATCATTTATCATTGGGCATTTGTCATTTGTCATTTATCATTGGGTCATGAAAAATAACGTAACTTATGAGAAGGCTTATAATTTTGCCATTATAATTGTTAAAGCTTACAAATATTTAAACGAAGAAAAGAAAGAGTTTATTTGATCTAAACAATTATTGAGGAGTGGGACAAGCATCGGAGCTAATGTAGCAGAGGCTAACGGAGCAATTTCGGTCATCTGATTTTTCAGCTAAAATTTCTATAGCATATAAGGAATGTTTGGAAACAAAATATTGGCTCTCTTTGTTAAAAGATACTGGGTATATTGACATAAAATCTTTTGATAGTATTTATCAAGATGCGGATGAAATCGGTAAGATATTGTTCTCAATTCTCAAAAAAGCCAGAATAGAGCGATAATAAATGCTCAATATTCAATGATCAATGTTCAATTACTTAGCGATATAAGGTAAAGCCGGTTGATTAACTAGATTACGAATATGTTCTAAAGCCAGCTTAAAATATTCTTTGAGTTGAATAGTTTTATTGGCAAAAGCACGAATTAGTAAGCCACAATCGCTGGGCAAAATTGAAGTAGAAATCATAATATTAGGAAAATTAGTTACTTGTATAACTTCTAGTTCCTTACTTAATAGTTCTAGATTTAAGTCGGGATAAACTGCGATCGCATTGCCCATAATTGGCAAAGGTGCAAATAACTTATGATCTTTAAAAAGATTAGATTTTCCTTGTAAATGCATGGCATCGGTAAATAATAATTTTCCTGTTAAATCGCTAAGTTTTAAACGATTAAAGTAATAACGAAACTGATAAGATTCTCCTCTGGCTAGTCTTCCTGGTAAAACAATTTCGCTTAAAAATAGTTTAGCAGTGCGATCAAGTTTAATCGAGATATTTTGAGTTAAAGCAGCATCGCTATAAAGAATAACTGGTTCTGGCACTAATTCTAAATTGGCTTCTCGTCGCAATTCTATTTGATAATCGACTGTTGCTTGGCTATGCTCTATCGGCATTTTGTGAACCTTAGTTGCAGCTTGGTCTGTAAGATATAAATTAGTATGATCTTCCAGTTGTAAGGAAATTTTTAATTCATCTTTTGCTAATAAACCGGGTGATGTATTCATCGTATAAAGATAGGCACGGTTAGTATTAGCACCATCTAAACGAAATACAGTCGATAAACGCAGGGGATGAGTCGTATATTGGTGGGCGCAAATGGTTTGATTAGTGCGATCGCATTTGAGGTTTAATTCTAAATTGTTTTGATATTTCTTGTGCATCACAATTTCTGTACTGCCTCACTATTTGTCCCTACTGGTTTAAATAATAGTGTTTCTAAAATAAAATCTTTGACTGTCTCTAAACCTTCCCCCGTTTTACAGTTAGTGTAGACAATAGGTTTATCCTTACGGTGTTCTGGTGCTTGCTGGCGAATTAAATCTAAGTCTGCACCCACATAAGGTGCGATATCAATTTTATTAACTACTACTAAATCTGCTTGGACAAAACCAGGCCCATTTTTACGCGGAATATCATCCCCCGCACCGACATCAATCACAAAGATATAAGCATCTACCAAATCGTAACTAAAAGTAGAAGCCAAATTATCGCCACCGCTTTCAATAAAAATTAAATCCAACTGGGGATAAAGCAACTCTAAATCCTTTACCGCCAATAAATTCATTGTCGGATCTTCTCGGATCGCCGTATGGGGACAGCTACCCGTTTCGACACCAATAATTCTTTCTGGTGTTAAAAATCCTTTACCCTTTAGACGATCCGCGTCTTCGGTGGTTAAAAGATCGTTAGTGACAACCGCTATTTCAATTCCCTGCTGGGTCAACATGGGAACTAAACATTCTAATAGCGCCGTCTTACCGCTACCAACGGGTCCCCCAATACCCAATCTTGCTACAGATTTATTCATAATTTGGTTAGTTGTTAGTTGTTAGTTGTTAGTTATTAGTTGTTCAGTAGAGCGACATAATTAAACTGAAAATATAAGTCTCCCAGTCTCCCAGTCTCCCAGTCCCCAAGTCCCGATTTATCCTATTAAACCTTGCCTTCAACTGAGGCATTAAAACCATATATTTCTTTACTTCCTGCTACCTCAACTAAGGTTACAGTTCTTTCATCTCCTGGTTCAAATCTTACTGCTGTACCTGCCGGAATATCTAAGCGCATTCCTTTAGTAGATTCACGCTCAAACTGGAGTGCAGAATTCACCTCATAAAAGTGGTAATGAGAGCCAATTTGAATCGGGCGATCGCCTGTATTACTAACCTCAATCGTAATAGTTTCTCTTCCTGCGTTTAATTCAATTTCCCCGGACTGGGTAATCATTTCACCTGGAATCATAATTATCGTTAGGAGTGTATTTACTGAGAATTGTTGATAAAACTACTCGTAGCGTTAAGCTTATGGGTCGCGGCATCCTTTAGGACTAGGCTATAAGCTATAAGCTTTCTAATTGTGCAATGATAAATGTTCAATGAATAGGATTATCTACCGTCACTAACTTAGTGCCGTCAGGGAAGGTTGCTTCTACCTGTATCCGATCGACCATTGTAGGTATTCCTTCCATAACTTCGTCACTCTTTAAAAGAGTCTGACCATAGCTCATCAATTCAGCTACCGCTCTTCCTTCTCTAGCACCTTCAAGGATAGCAGCAGAAATATACGCTACTGCTTCAGGATAGTTTAGTTTGATACCTTTTTCTTTACGTCTTTCGGCAACTAGAGCAGCAGTAAAAATCAATAATTTGTCTTTTTCTTGGGGTGATAATTGCATTGATTTGTTCGTTTAGGTTGTAACTGCGATCTTATCATTAGACAAGCTGATTGACTGACAAAAGTGAGTCAGGTGTGACATCCTCCTCCACTAATTCACGCGAATATAGTGGGGGCTTCCCAAACTCACGATTGGGCATTGTTCCCCTGCGCCACTTATCTAGAACAATGTTCCCCGACAGTACGACTTGAGAGCCAATACGAGTGCTTTTCGGGAGTCCCCCGATAGGTTTCCATACCTCGATTACACATTTCTTGGGCTGCTGCGATATGGCGATGACTTCATACAAACACTCTCGACATGAGTGTAGCCTGTCAGACAGTTCTTTTCTGAGAGTTATTCGGCAATTCGGACAGGTTTGACTGCTGGCTTTGTGGTCAACCTCGCCTACAAAGACGTTACGACGTTTACCTACATACTTGAGAATAGTACGAAATTGTCCAAAGCTAGGGTCTATAGTATGCTTACCCAAGAAACATGAAGCTATAATGCGGAAGTCGCAAACCTCTACAAAGATTGTATCCGCCAGATCGCAGAGTTTATGAGCTAGCTTGAACTGGTAATGTTGTCTCTTGAAGGCAATATGATTGTGTAAGCGCTCTATACATGGTATCGACCTTAGGGTGTTTCCTTGTTCGCGATCGCATATATTTTGATGCCTTTTTTGTCCGAAACAGGCATATTTTGCTTGTCTAGCTGCTGTGGCAAATCTTTGTTTTCGCTACGCTCAAATGCCATCAAACCAGGCAACTCGACTCACTGGCAATTGATGCTCTAACCTCGGTGTCGGATAGGTGTGAGCCAACATGGCTGTTTCAGGTAACGCCATACGAGTAAACCCGCCGGGCGCGATCGCACAGTTAAAAAAATTCAATAAGGTAGCTATCCTTCTCCTGATTCGGTTAGATTAAAGCTGTAATGCGATCAAGGAATACAAGTTGCTAAAAGCTTAAGATTATACGACTGATGTCACGCGCTGGGCGAAAAGCTTTTTTATCCCTCAAAATTGCCTATAACTTGTGCATTACGACTCCGGCAACTAATGTAACGCTCATTGTAGAGCTCCGGGCGTAAGCGCTATCAATGAGTGACCCCTGGGCTATAGTAAACTAGAGCTAAGGGACATGATGAGAAGCAGCAAAGCGGAAAACACAAATACTACGGGTTGACAACTTGACAACTGCTGAGGGTATAAATCTGTTCAAGATTAAACATAGTTGCCACATCCGCCGAAAACACTCTAAACTCTGAAGTTGAAACGCAATATGGCACATAGTTGGTGGGAAATAAAAATTCTTAGTGATCCGGCCCTAGAAGAAACAATTTTTTGGCGACTGGAAGATTTTGGCTGTCGGGGTACAGCGAGTCAAATTAAAAATCACGCTTGTTTGCTCTCTGCTTATTTACCCGAACAACAGGCAAATTTACTAGATCTCGCTGCTTTATCATTATGGCTACGCCAGGATGCTTTGTGTGTTGAAATGCCGGCCCCTGCTGTCGAGTGGGATTTAATTGATGAACAAGACTGGGCCAGTAGTTGGCAAAAATATTGGGAACCGACTCCTATAGGAGATTATTTTTTAGTTTATCCCGCTTGGCTACCGTTACCTTCGGAGTCTGAGCGGCAAATTCTACGTTTAGATCCCGGTGTTGCTTTTGGGACAGGAACTCACGCCACCACTCAGCTTTGTTTGGAATCATTGGAAATGCGATTTAGTGTTAAGCCAGAAAACGCGATTATCGCTGATATTGGCTGCGGTTCGGGGATTTTATCCATTGGGGCGATACTATTGGGGGCCGCTCAAGCCTATGCTGTTGATATTGATCCATTGGCTGTGCGTGCAACCACCAATAATTGTCAGCTTAACGAGATTAAACCCGAAAAAATAGTTGTCGAACAAGGCAGCGTTGAGAGATTATTAGAACAACTCGATCATCCGGTTGATGGTATCCTTTGTAATATCCTGGCTGAAGTGATTATTGATCTAATTCCCAAGTTTGACAAAATTGTCCATGATAAGACTTGGGCAATTCTCAGCGGAATTTTATTAGATCAAGCTAAGCCGATTGCAGATACATTAGAACAACATGGGTGGATCGTCGCCACCTTATGGAAACGTCAAGAATGGTGTTGTTTTAATATTCGCCGTTCTTAAGATTAAGGAAGGTAAAAATGGTCGCGTTTAATTGGATCAGTGCATTACTCGGCGGAATTTTGATTGGTATCAGTGCTACTATGATGCTTGCGTTTAATGGCCGCATCGCTGGAATGAGTGGAATTATCAATGGGGCAATTTGGGGAGATGCTAGACAAAATTGGCGTTGGATCTTCTTGAGTGGGATGTTACTAGGTGGCACAATTTACGAGAATTTCTTCGCTCCTCGACCGACTCCTATTTCAACTTTCGCCCCCCTGGCGATGATTTTAGGGGGATTTCTAGTAGGTTTTGGTACACGTATGGGAAGTGGATGTACGAGTGGTCACGGGGTTTGTGGATTAGGTCGTCTGTCCCCTCGATCTGGAGTGGCTGCGATCGCATTTCTGACGACTGCTGTTATTACAGTGTTTATCATCGGTCATGGGTAATCAATCAACACCTAAACGAAAACCAACAATCAAGCTGAAGCAGAATTTGATTGCGTTGCTGTCTGGAATTGTGTTTGGTTTTGGACTCGGATTATCTCAAATGATTGAGCGCGAGCGCATTTTGGGATTTTTGGATATTACGGGGGAATGGGACCCGACTTTAATATTTGTGTTTGGGGGTGCAGTTAGTGTAACTTTGCTGGGTTTCCGCTACATTCTACAGCAACCTCATCCCCTCCTGAGTCGAAAATTTTATCTTCCCTCTCGCAAAAAGATTGATTTACCTCTGATCCTCGGTTCTGCTATTTTTGGTATGGGTTGGGGTATTTCGGGTTACTGTCCGGGGGCCGGATTAACAGCGTTAGTCTTGGGTATTTTTAATCCTGTTTTATTTCTGATTGCGATGATTTTCGGAGCCTGGAGTTCTCAAAAGATGTGGATCGCCATTCGACAACAACTGATCCAGAAAAACACATCAAAACCATAACGGAAAATCGAATCTAGTTCAATTTTAACGCACTGACAGGAACTTCATCCCAGCTATCAACTGTTCTTAATTTAGCAGTCCAGCCTTGTTGAATCTGTTCTGGGGTCAAATTATTTTTAAAAGATTCATGACAATCTTGAGCTTGTTCTTCATTACAACAAGCAATACAAGAGTAGATTAACCCGGCTGGGTCCAGTTGTTCATTTACCCAAATTTTCATTGATTTCTATATAAGTTTTTCGTTGCTATTGTATCACCGAATCCTCTTGACTGAGTTGAATTAATGCGGTGTCAGTCACACGGCAGGTTAGCCATTGTGTCAAGATATCAGCTCCCATACGACGATAAAAATCAATCGAGGGTTGATTCCAGTCTAAAACACTCCACTCTAGCCGTCCACAATTTCGAGCAATAGCCAGTTTAGCCACAGCAGCAATTAAGGCTTTTCCAATTCCTTTACGACGATATTCGGCTAATACAAATAAATCTTCTAAATAAATCCCCGGCTGAGTTAAAAAGGTAGAATAGTTATGAAAAAATAAGACGAATCCTACGACTTTTGAGTTGCTCTCAGCTAAAATAACTTCTGCATAAGGGCGTTGGCCAAATAGATGTTCTTTGAGTTGTTCTGTAGTTCCGACCACTTGATGAGAGAGCTTTTCGTATTCAGCCAAAGCTTGAATCAAATCAAAAATTGTCTCAACATCTTCTATAGTCGCTGGCCGCAGCTTGACAGCAGATATATTTTCAAGCATAAGTCGTTAATTTTAAATCTTGAATAATTTTAGATCAATTTTCTCACAGTTTATCCTAATATTAGTAGGAATTATTTTTTACTCGTTATTATTGATGAATGAACTATTTATTATCAATCAGCCAATTATGATTTAATCCAACCTTTCAAACTTTCAGCCACCTGAGAACGACGAAGTTTTCGCATCGCTTTCGCTTGAATTTGACGCACTCTTTCTCGAGATAAATTTAACACACGACTCACTTCTTCTAAAGTCCGAGGAATTCCGGTTTCCAAACCATAGCGTAATACTAAAACGTCTTTTTCTTGTGGGTTTAATACAGAACTCAATACTTCGAGTAAATCTTGACGCATCATCACTTCACCCATTTGTACTTCCGGGGAGTGCATTTCATTATCTTCGAGTAAGTCCATTAACTCAGAATTTTCTTCTGAACCTACACGATGATTTAAGGATAAAGATTTGCGGCGGACTTGCTGTAAAAGGCGGAGTTGGGGAACAGAAATAGACATCGCTTCAGCTAACTCTGTTTCAGTCGGTTTACGGTGCAGCGATCGCACAGCATCTCGATAAGCACCTTGTAACTTATTCAACTGTTCTATCACATGAATCGGAAGACGAATTGTTCTTCCTTGATTGGCAATGGTGCGAGTAATGCCTTGACGAATCCACCAGTAAGCATAGGTAGAAAACTTATAGCCTTTATCGGGATCAAATTTTTCTGCAGCCCGATTTAATCCTAATGCCCCTTCTTGAATTAAATCGAGAAAAGGCACGCCTCGATTGAGATAACGTTTAGCAATTGAAACGACTAAGCGTAAATTAGAACTAATCATTCGACGCTTGGCTTGGTTTCCTTGATGAAGTTGAGTCTTCAATTGTGTTTCTGTCAGTTGAGCCGCCTCTGCCCATTCGGCTTTGGTAGGAGAACGGTTTAATTGAGTGGTTAATTGAGTTTGTAATTCTTCGAGGCTGACTAAGGTTTGAATTTGACGCGCTAACTGAATTTCTTCGTGAGGTTTCAGCAATGGATAACGAGCCATTCCTTTAAACAAGGTTGCCACAGCATCATCAATGCTTTTTAAGTTGTCGGGTGAGGAAGTTAGGGTTGAGTTATCCATTAGAATGTCCTCCTATTGTAGAGATGAAGCCAATTTATATATTCTGGTAGCCAAAATGTAATGATTACATTTTCCCCCGGGAGATGCATGAACCGGGAAAGTATAAGCCATCAAAGTTTACCTTCTACACAACATTATAGTACGCCTATCTCAAAACCACTGCAATATCAGAGGTAAGAGGAAAACAAATGACTCACATGACGGCAAATTGGTAAGCTACTAATATTTAAATAGCCCTCAAATAATTTGCTATTAATATTTTTTATTATTTGTATTCTGAATGAAATTAATACATTTTTCATAGATAATAATCGATATAAAAATTGATTTAATTGAGATAAAGCATAAAATTTTAACGATTTCTTTGTTTAAACTTTGACAAGATTAGCAATATCTCTATAAATAATAATATCTAATAATTGATAATTAAAAATTAACTAAAGAATGTTTTTATAATTAAATCAATAAATCATAAATGACCTAAACCTTATAGCTTTGCTAAAAAAATAATAATTAGCAAATGGCGATATTTTTCAGCCTAATCGATAATAATTTAAACTTAAAAATAATAGATTAGAAAAATTATTAATAGAATAAATAGTTCTGTATATAAACTTCAAACATTTAGGGTTATATATTTTTTCTCCAATGGTGATTATAGCCATTTTTTTTATTACTAATTTTCCCTAAAAGTTGTGTTAAATAAACTTTCTATATGACATCTTAAAGTACGAATTGTAAGTTCAACTACAGACGTAAATCTAAATAACAGTAATAATAACTAATTTTTAGCTCTCTAAATTATACCAATATTAAGCGATTAACTACACTAAACTCAATAGTCTGAAGATCTGGAGCTATTAATTCAGTTAATATCAGTAATAAACTTAGAAAAGAGGGAAGAGCAAAAAAAATATCAGTTTTAGCTCATCATTATATTGCTTAATATTATAATTTGAATTTAAATCAACTGCACCTTAGTAATTTTTTTATCATTGATAGAAAAGTATGCCATAATTAAGTTATTCAAATCCACAATATTAACATTGCTATATTTTAAGTTTTAAAAGGAGTTATAATTATGACATTAAAATCTATTCATCAACCTAAAAAAGAAATTCTAATTGTTGACGATCACATCGAAAACCTCTACTTGTTGTCTGAAGTTCTAGAACTGAATGGTTATAAAGTTCGTAAAGCTAGAAATGGCAAAACGGCTTTAAAAACAGCTCAAGCCTTAGCACCTGATTTAATTATCTTAGATATTAGAATGCCCGAAATGAATGGCTATGAAGTTTGTCGTCAACTCAAGGCTTGCTCAGAAACCAAAGAAATCCCCATTATTTTTTTAAGTGCTTCGAGTGAAACATCAGATAAAATAAAAGCATTTAAAGTAGGGGGAATTGATTATATCTCTAAACCCTTTCAGTCATCAGAAATATTAGTCAGAGTTAATAATCAACTAACAATTCATCAGCAGAAATTACAACTTCAACAAGAAATTCAACAGCGCAAATATGTAGAAAAAATTATGAAAGAGTCTCGGCAGCTAATGAGTGGCATTCTCAACAGTTGTCCTTTAGGGCTGGCCTTTTTAAAAGCTGTCCGAGATCAACAGAACAAAATCGATCATTTTCGGTGTGTTTTAGTCAATCCCATCTTAGCGCAGGCATTGGGTAAACCAGTCGATCGACTGATTGGTCAGCGACTTTCAAAATCAACACTTGAATCAGTTGAGCCGATGTTATTCGATCAATGTGTTGAGGTAGTAGAGACAGGAAATCCGTTTCAGCAAGAATTATTCTATCAAAACCAATGGATTAATGGTTGGTATAATCTAGATTTAATTCAACATCAAGACGGCTTCTTAATTACCATTACAGACATCACCGATCGCAAAGAATGGGAAGCTATTCTGAATCGAACCAATCAAAATCTTTATCAACAGGCCACTTTAGATGGCTTGACCCAAGTTTATAATCGTCGCACTTTTGATGTGTCTTTAAAGCAGGAATGGCGGCGATTAAGACGAGAAAAACAGCCTTTATCTCTGATTGTCATTGACATTGACTATTTCAAACTCTACAACGATTGCTATGGTCATCCAGCCGGCGATGACTGTTTATATCAAGTGGCTCAGGCAATTGGGCAAGCGGTGAAACGTCCAGCAGATCTTGTAGCGCGTTACGGAGGTGAGGAATTTGCTGTAATTTTACCCAATACAGGGATAAACGGCGCAGTTGCTGTGGCTGAGCAAATTCAGCAGGCCATTCAATCATTAAAAATTCCCCACGCTCAGTCTCAGGTCTCAAAGTGGGTCAGCGTGAGTATGGGTCTCAGCGCTCAAGTTCCCAACGCGGAAGAAACGCCAGATTCTCTCATTCAAGCAGCCGATAAAGCGCTATATTCTGCCAAAGAGCAAGGGCGTAATCAAATTTTTTGTCTCAAAATCCAAGAAACACATTTGACCCATTCGTAAATACAAGTTAAGTTAATCGATACAATCAATCAGCAATCGATTTAATATTCGTTCCCAATAAGGGTAATTTCATGAGCTTTGAAACGTTTCCCGGTCAGAGTTTTCCGCTAGGTGCAACCATTCAACGTCATGGCGTGAATTTCTGCATATTTTCTAAAACCTGTAAATCTCTAGAATTATTATTATTTGATACTCCTGATGCGGCTAAACCCGCTTATGTGATTCCCTTCAATCCTAGTATTAACAAAACCTTTTATTACTGGCATATTCTTGTAGCGGGTGTATTTCCCGGACAAATTTATGGTTATCGTGCTGATGGTGTGTATTTACCCGAAGCGGGTTATCGATTTGACTCAGAGAAAGTTTTGCTTGATCCTTACGCAAAAGCCATTGTTAATGATGAAAATTATAGTCGTGAAGCCGCTTCTCGCCCTGGTAATAATTGTGCAGTCGCTTTAAAGAGCGTGGTAGTTAATCCAGAAACTTATGATTGGGAAGATGATAAACCTTTACAAATCCCTTATGCCCGAACGATTATTTACGAATTACATGTAGGTGGTTTTACTCGCCATCCTAATTCAGGGATATCTGCCGAAAAACGAGGCACTTATGCGGGATTAATTGAAAAAATTCCTTATTTAAAAGACTTAGGAATTACCGCTGTTGAACTATTACCAATTCATCAATTTGATCAACAAGACGCAGTCCCCCCTCGGAAAAACTATTGGGGTTACAGTACAATTGGATTTTTTGCACCTCATCGGGCTTATAGTTCCCGTCGTAACCCTTTGGGGCCAGTTAATGAATTCCGCGACATGGTCAAAGCCTTTCACAAAGCAGGAATTGAAGTCATATTAGATGTAGTTTTTAATCATACCGCTGAAGGCAACCACAACGGCCCTACCCTTTCCTTTCGGGGGTTAGATAATTTTATGTACTATATTTTAGACGAAGATCAGCAATATTATAGTAACTATAGTGGTTGTGGAAATACAATCAAAGCCAATCATGAAATTACCGGGCAAATGATTATTGATTGTCTGCATTACTGGGTTACAGAAATGCACGTTGATGGCTTTCGATTTGATTTAGCTTCTATTTTTTCCCGTGATAAAAATGGTTATCCAATGGAAGATGCACCGATTTTATGGATTATTAAATCCGATCCCATTTTAGCTGGAACAAAGTTAATTGCAGAAGCTTGGGATGCGGGCGGACTGTATGAGGTCGGGTCATTTGCCGGCGATCGCTTTGCTGAATGGAATGGTAAATATCGAGATGATATTCGCAGTTTTGTCAAGAGCGATCCGGATAATATTTCACAGCTTGCTGCCCGAATTATGGGAAGCCCAGACATTTATCCGACTCCAGAAAGAGATCCCCATTGTAGTATTAATTTTATTACTTGTCATGATGGGTTTACTTTAAATGATTTGGTTTCTTATAATGAAAAACATAATGAAGCCAATGGTGAAAATAATCAAGATGGTCACAATCATAATATTAGTTGGAATTGTGGAGAAGAAGGGTTAACAGATAACCCAGAAATTGAAGCTTTGCGTTTACGACAGATTAAAAACTTCTTAACTATTTTATTTATTTCTCAGGGAACCCCAATGATTTTAATGGGGGATGAAGTTCGACAGACGCAGTTGGGTAATAATAATGCTTACTGTCAAGATAATGAATTAGGTTGGTTTGATTGGAGTAAAATCGGAAAAAATGCCGATCTATTGCGGTTTCTTAAAGGGATTATTCGCTTCACCAAAGCCCGCTCTATTTTTACGATTGAAACCTTAATTCAAGACAACCCAGAAAGTAATTTACCAAGTATTAATTGGCATGGTATTCACTTAAATCAACCCCAGTGGGAAGAAGATTCTCATCACTTAGCCTTTAGTTTGCGCCATCCTCAAGCTGAAGAATATATACATGTGATGTTAAATGCCTATTGGAAACCCCTTAAGTTTGAATTACCAGCTTTACCAAAAGGAGAAAATTGGCATCGTATTGTAGACACAGCTTTAGCCACGCCTCATGACTTTTCCGACGTAAAAGTTGCACCAATTGCCCCAAAACGCTTTTATCTCGTTAAACCGCGCTCATCCGTGATGCTGATGGCCAAAAAAAGCACAACTGATTAACAGATGATTGCTAATTTGTTAAGGTATATATACAGGGATTGACAGCGATCAGTCCTGCTCGTTAATCTAGTTTCAAGAGCAACAGATCGAACAGAACCACTAGACAACTCAAATATTTTCAACTGGAAAGTTTCAATTGATCCAGGAGTTTTTCTGAACCTTAGAGTGAAGGAACAGATGAAAATAGGATTTTTTGTGATTCAGAGTTGATGAGATTTGAGAATCTAAGTTATTTTGTGCAGCCCGTATAGAACAGCATCAAATTTGATTGATATTTCGAGTTTGTCCAGTTTCGTATGCCCAAAATTACACCAAATTTCAGGAAGCATCTATCATGGTTCAAGTTAATCCCGTTACCGTAGAATTTGAAAACGCGCCCGCTTCTCCGTTTGAATTTATAGGAGATTCTCGTTTTCTTTTAGGAGATTTCAATGGAGATGGTTTGATCGATCAAGCTCAAATCGAAACCTACTTTTATTATGGGTCTTCTAACACAACTGTTTCAATTTTACTCGGAGATGAAGACGGCAACTTTGAACCCGTCGCAAATACCAGCTTTACGTTTGATGGATTTCTGAATAACGTAGAAATTGGTGAGTTTAACGGGGATGGCAACCTCGATTTAATTGTTGAGAATAATAATTATTACTATTACGGCTATAATCCACCTGAAACGGTCACATTACTTCTGGGGGACGGAAGCGGAGGCTTGAGTTCAGAAGAAGTTGATCTCGGTATCAATGCAAATTTCATCAATAATTTTAATGTTGGAGATGTTAATCTTGATGGTTTAGATGATATCCAGTTTAACTACTATAACAATGATAGAAATACTGTTGTTTTATTAGCAGATGAAGATGGGTTTACCCCAGCAACGGGTTTTCCTATTGTCGATAACGATTTTAACCAACAGGTTTTCGGAGACTTTAATGGTGATGGTTTTATTGACAAAGCAGTCTACGAAGGCTTCTATTATTACCCAGATCCTCCTACAAGAACCCTTTCTGTATTCCTTGGCGATGACGACGGAGAATTTGAAGCAGACCCGGTCTCTAGCTTTGATTTAGATGCATTCCCCACTTTAAGTGTTGGTAACTTTAACGGAGATAGTAACCTTGATATCGCGGTTGAGACTAACGTTTATAGCAACTACTACAGCAGTGGACGTAAAGTTAGCTTACTTTTAGGGGAAGGAGATGGAAACTTCAACCTCGATACAGAAATTGAATTTGAAGATTTTCCCAATATTGACGTTGCAGATGTAGATAACGACGGTTTAGAAGATGTCACATCAACCAACTTTTCCTCCGTCCGAGCGGTTCAAACATTCTTGGGAGACGGCAACGACAACTTTGAACAAGATCAAAGTATTCGATTTGAAAATGTCAATGTTTTTGTTGCAGGAGATGTTGATGGGGATGGAAAACCCGACTTAGCTGTAGCAACGAATTCTTTTAATAATACAACAGGCAACTTTGAGAGTCAGGTTGAGATTTTCCTCCAAGATGAAGATGGTGAATTTGAAGCAGGTGAAATTATTGATCTCGATGAAAGAATTGATGATATTGATGAACTAAGCTTAGTCGATCTTAACGGTGATGGGGATCTTGATATTTTAGTCGAGGATAACTTTGTTTTTGATTACGAGGCTAATCAGTCTATCCGTCAAGCTTCTATCATTCTAGGGGAAGGAGACGGAGAATTTGACGATCCCAGTGCTGCCATTGAAGTTGATCGTGATTTTGACAACCCCTTCACAGTGGGTGATTTCAACGGGGATGATGACTTCGATTTAGCCATCTACACCAATACCTACAATTCTTACAACTTCGATCCGCAACTGACTGTATTGCTGGGGGATGGTAACGAAGGCTTCACACCGGGTGGTACAGTCGAAATTAATAATCCTGAAGATATTGTTCCCGGAGACTTCAACGGCGATGGAAATACTGATGTGTTAGCTTTCACCACTGACACTTTCCCCAATCAGCTTGAATTCTTCTTCGGTGATAGTGATGGTGATTTAGAAGCTCAACCCGACTTAACGATTGAGTTAGATAATTTCATTAACGACCTGACCACAGGGGATTTTGATGGGGATGGCAACGTCGATATTAGCTGGACGAGTTATTCCTACAATTATTACTACTATTACTACGGCTCCTCCCGTAATACTACAGTATTGTTGGGAGACGGTGATGGTGAATTTAGTTCCCCTGTTATCTTAACTCCTGGAGTTTTTGGTGATTTGGCGATCGCAGATTTCGATGGTGATGGTAACCTAGATTATGTCAATTTATCAAGTTATTATTCAGTCCAGACGGTTTCTGTGTTGTTGAATCAAACACTTGAGGACACAGTCGATACGATTGAGTCGGATGAAACTTTTACGTTGCAACCGGGTCAAGAAAATCTGATTCTGACAGGCAACAGTAATATCGATGGAATTGGTAATGAATTAGATAACCAAATTACGGGTAACCGACGACGGAATATACTGGAAGGCTTGGATGGAAATGATACCCTCGATGGGGCAGATCAACGTGATACCTTAATTGGCGGTAACGGGGATGACAGTCTCAATGGTGGTGATAATCGCGATAGTTTAATTGGTGGTAATGGAGACGATAACCTCACGGGTGGTGATAATCGGGATACGTTTGTATTTGCCACGGGTGAAGCGTTTAACACAGATATTGGAGTCGATACCCTAACTGATTTTGACCCTGATGATGATTCGATTGAGTTGAGTCAAACCACCTTTAGCGCGATTGAAAGTGAAATTGATGATGAGTTTAGTATTCCTGCTGAATTTGCCGTTGTTGAAGACATGGCGCAGGTAGAAATCAGTGAAGCATTAATTGTCTATAGTCAATCGACAGGGGAATTATTCTACAACGAAAATAGCGTTGATTCTGGCTTTGGATCTGGGGGTTTATTTGCCACTTTTGACGATATGCCGATTCTTACGGAAGATAACTTTATCATTATCGCCTAAGATCTTTTAATTTGTAGGGTGCGTCACTGATGCTGAGGCACCCTCTAAATCTGTTACATACGGAATAATAATGACAAAATCCTCACCCCAAATCGTTGCCTCTCATGATTTTGTAGATTGGTTACAACAGGAAAAAATTAGTTTAGCTTTCACGACTTACCAAACTTCTCGCTTATTATTAATTGGTGTCAATAAAAATGGAAAAATTTCTGGGTTTGAACGGTTATTTGATCGGGCAATGGGATTATATGGCTCAACAGAACGGTTATTTTTAAGTACGAAATATCAACTGTGGCAATTTAGTAATGTACTTAAATCTGGGCAGTTTTATCAGGGATACGATAAACTCTATATTCCCCGAATGAGTTATACAACCGGAGATTTAGATATTCATGATATTACTATTGATCAAACAGGGCGAGTTTTATTTATTTGTACACTGTTAAATTGTTTAGCGACAGTTAGTCAAACAAATAGTTGTCAACCGTTGTGGAAACCGCCTTTTATTTCTCAAGTCACTAATCAAGATCGTTGTCATCTTAATGGTTTGGCAATGAGGGATGGAAAACCCGCTTATGTCACAGTAGTGAGTCAAGCAGATGTAGAAAATGGATGGCGAAAAGACAGACAAGATGGTGGTTGTGTGATTGATATTTCATCGAATGAAATTATAGCAACAGGTTTCTCTATGCCCCATTCTCCTCGATTTTATCAAGGTAAATTGTGGTTACTGAATTCAGGAATGGGATATTTTGGTTATGTTAATCTTGACAAAGGAACTTTTGAACCGATTACTTTTTGTCCGGGTTATTTACGGGGATTAGCCTTTTGGAAAAAGTGGGCAATTGTCGGATTATCAAAGCCCAGAGAAAAGACATTTTCAGGTTTAAAATTAGATTCTGAGTTAACTCAGCGTCAAGTTAGCCCTTGTTGTGGATTGATGGTAATTGATTTAGAAACGGGAAAAATTGTTCATCGTTTGCAATTAGAAGGTGTAATTACTGAATTGTATGATGTACAAGTTTTACCCAATGTTCAACAGCCTATGGCACTGGGTTTTAAAACAGATGAAATTAGTCAAATTTTAACCTTAGACCCAATGATTTACGAGATAAAATAGATGATATTTGATAGATATAATATAATTTATTATTAAACTATGATTTTATTGGAGCTTTTTATTCATAGTATTTATCTTTAGTTTATTAGTAATTTTCTTGAGTTATTTTTCCACCATTCAGCGGTTAAATTAGGGTTTAAACAGGAATAAAAAATATCATTTCATCTGTTAAATAGAGCCGATATTAATATGACTTTAACTATATCCTACTTAATTTAGTAGTACGTTATCGACTTAACAGGAAACTCAAAGTTCTTCCCCCAATTCATACTCGATAAAAATCAGGAGCAATAGAAAAGGTTAAGAAAAGCTAAAGTTAAATTCACAAGCCATTCCATCTGTGAGGGGATGGGATTTGATGTTAAAGGTGTTATAAGATAATAAATAGTTATATATTCAATATCATGTATTTAATTGAATTGATTCCTCGCTCCATTTAATTAATCAGCAATGATCGGATTTAACTTAATTATTGCGATGGGGAAAATTTGGCAAATCTTCTAGATTTCCCTTGAGGCGTATGCATTGCAGTCCCACAGATTCCCAACCCGTCGCACCACTTGATTCGGTCACTTCTCTTCAAGCTTAGTTCAGTCATTTCAGCCCGAGTTGATATAACTTGTTATCAAGGATATTTAACTGTTTCATAACTCATTGAGAAAAACATTCCTCTGATGAACAGAAAAACTTTTAAAAAGGTGACAACCTTGACTAAATCCGACCCTTATAACGCGATACATTAAAAAATGAAATCCAGTTTTGTACGGGGTAATCACTCTTTATGGAGTAGCCCTTTGAGTTAACGAAGCAGTAGGGAGTACCTTTTAAGATGACATTTGAAGACATTTACAGATTTTTCAAAAGCCCCCCTCCTATTCACCTGAATCGGGAGTTGGCTGTTTGCTACGTTTTGTCCGTTTTCTTACGGAGAGATTCTTATGGGACAGAACTAATCGAACAATTAGAAAAAGAGTATGCTGATTTCCGCTTATCTGATACTGTACTTTACAGTGCGCTTAAATTCTTAGAGCGAGAGGGCAGCATCAGTGGATATTGGAAGAAAGTTGAGGGACGAGGTCGTCCTAGACGAATGTATCAAGTTATTCCGGAGTTTCGGGGTAAAGCTTGGGAACTCGCTCGATTATGGGATGAATACACGGCCAGACAAAAATGTATGTAAAGTAGTCAGAAGAATATAAACTGATGATTATCTCAATTTACTCAACTCATGTCTTTGCCTGTACTCTCATCAACATTTTTCCTGACTTTTCTGCTGGCAGTTGGCTTGTTTTTCTTTGTGAAAGCTTCTGTGAAGGCTCGCATCGAGCAGCAAAAACTGGTTGCTAACCAGGCGGCTGATTCATTGTTGAACCAAATCCAACAGTATTTTCAGTCTCGTGCTTACCGCGTTGTGACTACAAACCCTGATGAGAATCAAATTGTATTTGAGGGGGTGGTTCGTCCTAGTGGATTTTTGGCTGTCTTTCTAACCCTACTCACTGCTATCGGAACACTGTGTCTAGCGCTTGTGCTATCAATGGTTGCACCACAGTATCAACAACTGTTCCTAGGACTGATTTTACTCTCTCCCCTAGCCGGCGTTTTTTATTGGCGACGCTCAGGGCGCAGCGAGCAGGTATTACTTCAGTTAGAAGCCACAAACCCATTAGGGAATCAGCCCCAAAGTATTCTCCGTATTCAGGGTCACCGAGATGAACTCACAAGCCTCAAGCAAGCTCTCAATTTGAAACCTTGGGAACCTGTGACTTCATCTCATTCATAGTCACCTGAGTCATATTGGGTAGTGGACGTATAACGATGAGAGCATTTGAATTGCGTTACTCAATAATTGTTGAGGATCGCAAGCAATGCTGTCTTCAATCTACCTAAAGTATTAGACACTTGGTAGGTAACCCTGCATCATGCATTGTTTCCGAGTGAGTCATTGACTCTCCCCACTTGAACCAACGCCTCTTAATATTGTTATTGAGCGGTTGATCGTTGCAAGTTGTTAATCACTTGAACCAAGAGATGAGAGCCAAATACACCAATCGTAACCCATACCGCAAGCCTGAAAAATGCGATCAAGCTCTAACTATCCAGGAGATGTCACTAACCGATTATGACTCACTGAAGGAATCGTTTTTTCGGCAACCTCTTTCAAACTAGGGAACAGAAAATGGTTTTCCTCAACATATTGAGCGCCGAATAGTCCTTTTTCTGCCCAAAAGTATCGATCTGTTGTGTGTTCATTACGCTTCACCAGCAACAAAGCTGGTGGAATAATACCAGCGGCATGGATGAACTTACGAGCAGCTGTAACGGGCTTTTCTTCGCCGCTAGAGATACTATACTGGGGAACACACTCGAGAATGCGACGACCTTCTTGTCTCCGACGACTTTTGCGCTTTCTTCTTCTAGCCAACGTACTTACCTCCTGTGTCTGCAGACAGATGTAGTGATAGCTACAAAATCCGCATGAATTATATCTGGTTTAAAAAAAAATTTCAATATTTTTTAATAAATTGATACAACAGTGTCTTGTCTTTCAACCGGATTCGTGCTACAGCTTTCATTAGGGTAACATTGCCTAACGAGAGAGGGAAGAAATCTGATAAATGAAAGTGGTAAATTAATATTTATGCATGCAGCCAGTATTGAATTGATTGGTTCTGCCTGACAAGAGTGATTATCCGGCCTAAGTGGAGTTGAGATGGGAATGCCAACGAGTTCAGAATTTGTCACCCTTTGCCAAACCCAAGTCTCTATCGTTGCGAGTCTTGGGGCATCTCTCAGCGTGGTTTACCTGACAGAAGATTGGGTCGATGAAACCCATCATAAACTGATTCCGGTGGCAACTTATCCTGAAACGTCTGAGGATCGCTCTTCAGACTTGGCCATTGTCTCCTTGCCGCAAAATCATTTCTCTACTGCCTTAATTGCTCTAGATGATTCTAACTTCTCCAATGCCGTTACGGTCGATCTCTGCATGGAGTCCCCGCCCGACTCCAGTCATTGGGTTAATAACCCAGATCTCGAACAACAAAAAATAGTCATTCCTCTAGTTTATCAAGATGTGGTGATGGGGTTTCTTGTCACCGGACGAGAAGATCGCCCCTGGAATGAGCAAGAACAACATCAACTTCAAGGCATTGCCCATAGTTTAGCAGCCGCTTGTACCTTAGACCGTCGTTTTCAGTGGCTATCTTCGCGTTACAAACAACAGCAACAGGTTCAAACTCAACAATACCAAACTTTACAAAGTTTACTCCATCAACTCAAAAGCCCGTTAACTGCTTTAAAGACATTTGGTAAACTGCTGCGGCGACGATTTTTACCGGGAGATAAAAATCAGAAAATTGCAGAGAGTATTATCCGAGAAAGCGATCGCATCAAAGAACTATTACAGCAAGTCGATCAAACCTTAGAAGTGGCAGACACTCAATATCATTTGCCATCAGAGTCAGATATTGCTGATGTTTGCGATGAGGATCTCCCAGAACTTTCAGGCTGTTTGAATCTCACATCCTCTGTAGTTCCTGCCCTGTTGCCTGCCGCCGAGTTAACAGAATCAGTCCGTTTTGAAACAGTACTTCAACCCCTGTTAATTTCTGCCAATGCAGTAGCCGAAGAACGTCAACTTAGATGTCTAATCAATTTACCGCCTAATTTACCCCCAGTACAAGCCAATCGTCAAGCCTTACGAGAAATTCTCAGTAATATTCTTGATAACGCGCTGAAATACACTCCCACCGGTGGCATAATAGAGGTTCAAGTTCAAATGAATTCTACTCAACTGGGAATTGGTATTAGTGATACAGGCCCAGGTATCCCAGAAAGTGATTTAGAGCATTTATTTGAACGGGGATATCGCGGTGTCCAAGCCGATGGAGAAATTTCAGGGACAGGACTGGGCCTGGCGATCGCTAAGCATTTAATTGAGCAAATGCAGGGTAAAATAGAAGTATTCTCCCCTCAAAGTCCCGATTGGACTTCACAAATGTCTCTGGGGAAAACGACACTTTATCCCGGAACAACTTTTGTGGTTTGGTTGCCATTATCGAAGTAAAGTTTAGTAACGACTTATCTTAACTTGTTAAGATGTTGTATAAAATCCTGTTAAAACCTAATCAAGTCCTTTATCCTAGGAATCTAAAGGAATATAATTATAGAGATATCAAATGGATAACCTGCAAAAGTACAAAATTAGTTGCACTCTCACTTTTGGAGATATCTACGGACAAATCATGATATGGCTGATTGTTATTTTTATTGCCCTAGCTTCAGCTTTAGCATTGTGGAGTAGCGCCCGTCAAATATTTGCCCTGGCCACTGTCGGTTTAATTGTCGTGTTGTCTTTGCCGTTTTTGCTGTTTGCGTTTGTCACTACATTATTAAACCATATCGAAGTGACACCGATGGAAGATAGCGAAGAAGATGAGTCTATTGTACCGGAAATGGCGACTCAACCCGCACAGTAGTCATTCTACGTTAGAAAAATAAGGAGTGAGGAGGACAAGGGGAATGGGGAGACAGGGAGACAAGGAGTAAAAATTGTTACTGGTTGCCTGTTGCCTGTTGCCTGTTGCCTCGTGCGTAGCACTATACTTTCTTAAAGACTTCCCTAATTTTTAGCCGGGAGTTTTTTTTGTGAGGGAACATAGAAGAAAGAAAAATGTAACACTGAATCAACGATGCTAGAACATGATGTGCTTATTGTCGGTGGTGGTTTAGCCGGATCGCGGGCTGCGGTTGAAATTGCCCGGACTGATCCCAGTTTAAATATTGCGGTTGTTGCCAAAACCCACCCCATTCGATCTCACTCCGTCGCCGCCCAAGGGGGAATAGCCGCCAGTCTAAAAAATGTTGATTCTGAGGATAGTTGGCAAGCCCATGCCTTCGATACTGTTAAGGGATCGGACTATCTTGCCGATCAAGATGCTGTTGAAATTTTAGCCCAAGAAGCCCCCGATGTGATTATCGATCTTGAACATACAGGGGTATTATTCTCTCGCTTAGGAGATGGCAAAATTGCCCAACGGGCGTTTGGCGGACATACCCATAACCGGACTTGTTACGCTGCTGATAAAACCGGACACGCTATCCTGCATGAATTAGTCAATAACCTCCGTCGTTATGGTGTGCAGATTTATCAAGAATGGTACGTTATGCGCCTGATCCTCGAAGACGGACAAGCCAAAGGGGTGGTGATGTATCACATTGAAGATGGCACATTATCCGTTGTCCGGGCAAAAGCGGTGATGTTAGCCACAGGAGGCTATGGACGGGCATTTAACACCACTTCTAATGATTTCGCCTCCACTGGGGATGGGTTAGCCATGGCGGCAATGGCGGGTATTCCATTGCAAGATATGGAATTTGTCCAATTTCACCCGACAGGATTATATCCCGTTGGCGTATTAATTTCTGAGGCGGTTCGCGGTGAAGGGGCTTATTTGCGTAATAGTGAAGGCGATCGCTTCATGGCTAATTATGCCCCCAGCAAAATGGAATTAGCCCCCCGTGATATTACTTCTCGCGCTATTACCCTAGAAATTCGCGCCGGACGAGGTATTCATCGTGATGGTAGCGCCGGAGGGCCGTTTATCCATTTGGACTTACGCCATTTAGGACGAGAAAAAATCATGAGTCGCATCCCCTTTTGTTGGGAAGAAGCCCACCGCCTCGTGGGTGTAGATGCGGTCACGGAACCCATGCCTGTACGTCCCACGGTTCATTATTCTATGGGGGGTATCCCCACCAACATCGACGGACAAGTGATTCTCGGCCCCGGCGTGCCTCTTGATTTTCAATCCGACTCTCCCTACTCAGATACGTTAGTAGACAGCTTATTTGCCGCAGGAGAGGCCGCTTGTGTATCGGTTCATGGGGCTAACCGTTTAGGCAGTAATTCTTTATTGGAATGTGTGGTTTATGGCCGACGGACGGGGGCTATGATCGCTCAATTTGTCCAAAACAAGAAGTTACCAGAAATTGATGAAAATCAATATTTAGAAGCGGCTGAAAAAGAAATTCAAGCGCTATTTGACCAACCCGGAGACTGTCGTATTGGGGCATTACGAGAAGAATTTCAAGATGCCTTAACCAGCCATTGTGGCGTATTTCGTTCTGAAGATATTATGCAGGAAGGACTCAAACAAATTCAACAGTTAAAGCAAAAATATCAACAAATTTATCTCGATGATAAAGGTAAATTGTGGAATACTGAAATCCTCGAAGCGTTAGAATTACGCAGTTTAATGGTAGTGGGTCAAGTGATTTTAACTTCGGCATTTAACCGTAAAGAAAGCCGAGGCGCACATAGTCGAGAAGACTATCCCAAACGCAATGATGATACATTCCTAAAACATACTTTAGCCTATTATTCCTCAGCCGGAATTGACTTATCCTATCGTCCGGTAAAAATTACCCGATTTCCACCCCAAGAAAGGAAGTATTAAGGTAAGATTTCAACCGGATCTCTTTCCCCTCTCCTTAGTAAAGAGAGGGGCTAGGGGTGAGGTAAATCAGGAACATTAATTCTCTAATTTTCATCTCTATTTAAAATCATGTCAAATTCTCCTATTCATATCAGTCTTATTCTCGGAACTTGTCGAGAAGCCATTTGTAAAAATCACCCGATTTCCACCCCAAGAAAGGAAGTATTAAGGTAAGATTTTAACCACAAAGCTACTCATGACACAAAGTTTTTTCTCTGTGAACTCTGTGCCTCTGTGGTTTCTCTCTCTATTTAAATTTATGTCAAATTCTCCTATTCATATCAGTCTTATTCTCGGAACTCGTCCAGAAGCAATTAAACTTGCTCCGGTTATTCAATGTTTACAACAAGATGATGCATTTAAAACTCAGGTTATTTTAACAGGTCAACATCGAGAAATGGTAGCGCAAGTGATGCAATTGTTTGATTTAAAAGCAGATCAAAATTTAGAGATTATGCAACCTAAACAAACATTAACTGACATTACCTGTCGCAGTTTAACCGGATTAAAAGATTTATTTGAACAACAATTAACCCAGATAGTATTAGTTCAAGGAGATACAACAACGGCTTTTTCTGCTGCATTAGCTGCCTTTTATCATCAAATTCCAGTCGGTCATGTAGAGGCAGGGTTACGCACTGATAATTTATATAATCCTTATCCAGAAGAAGCAAATCGTCGGTTAATTTCTCAACTGTGTCAGCTTCATTTTGCCCCCACTATTCAAGCGGTAGAAAACTTAAAGCAATCAGGTGTTGTTGGCGAAATTCATCATACAGGAAATACGGTAATTGATGCCTTACTTTCAGTTGTTAAAAAACAGCCTCAGTTAAATATTCCTAATTTAAAATTACAGCAATATCGACTATTATTAGCAACGGTTCATCGGCGGGAAAATTGGGGTAAACCGTTAACAAATATCGCCACAGGTTTCTTACAAATATTAAATCAATTTCCGGATACGGCTTTACTATTACCATTACATCGAAATCCCACAGTTAGAGAACCTTTAAAAGCGATTTTAGGCAATCATCCGCGAGTGTTTTTAACTGAACCTTTAGATTATGCAGAATTAGTGGCAGCGATTAATTATTGTTATTTATTATTAACAGATTCCGGTGGATTACAAGAAGAAGCCCCGAGTTTAGGAAAACCCGTATTAGTATTACGAGAAACCACAGAACGACCTGAAGCTGTTACAGCCGGAACCGCTAAGTTAGTGGGAACAAATACCGCAAATATTGTGAAGTATGCCACAGAATTATTAACTAATATCGATAGTTATAATCAAATGGCAAATGCTATTAATCCGTTTGGAGATGGTGATGCGGCGGAACAAATTGTACAAATTATCAAGACTTATTTTAATGATTAACTGATACATGAAATTAAAACTTAAAATAGTTATTATTTTAAATAGAAATTAGTGTCAATTAAAAATTATGTTTTTGATCGATAGATTAACCGAAAAATCAATATGAAACTCAATTTACGCCAATTTTTCCAAGCCGTTAACCCAGCCAAAACATTAGATTATGCAAAAGCGGATGACCGACAATATTATATCGATTTTACACCCGTAAGAGGCAGCCAACTCATACAACAACTGAAACGAACAATTAGTTGGTCAGATAGTCCACAAACTTGTCAGTTATTTACAGGACATATTGGCTGTGGAAAATCAACAGAATTATTACGTTTAAAAAATGAATTAGAAGAAGAAGGGTTTCACGTTGTCTATTTTGAATCTTCTCAAGATATGGATATGGCAGATGTAGATATTAGTGATATTTTACTCGCTATTGCTCATCAAGTCAGCCACAGTTTAGAACTTGTCGGAATTAAACTTAAACCCACACGCTTTCAACACTTATTAAAAGGGGCAGCAGACTTATTAAACTCCAATGTAACAGGCTTTAAAGTTGGTATTCCTCAAGTGGGTGATATTGGTATCGATACTCAAGAAGATACTTATTCTTTATCCCTAGGAATTGGAGAAATTACCACAAAAGCCAGAAATAGTCGGGATGTCCGAACCCTACTCAGAGAATACACTGAACCCCGAGTAAACGTGATTTTAGAAGCGATTAATCAAGATTTGATTGAATCAGCCCAAAAGCAACTTCAACAGCGCGGAAAAGCCGGATTAGTGGTAATCGTTGATAATTTAGATCGGATTGATAACCGCACCCGACACACAGGACGAACCACCTCAGAATATCTATTTGTAGATCGGGGGGAACAACTGAATCAATTATGCTGTCATATTGTCTATACAATTCCTCTAATTCTCACATTTTCTAATGATTTAGGCAGTCTAACAAATCGCTTTGCTTCTGACCCACAATTATTGCCTATGGTGCAAACTCATAAACGAGATGGGAGTTTATGTATAACCGGAATTGAACTCTTGAGACAAATGATTTTAGCCAGAGCTTTTCCAACTGTTGAACCGGAAAAAAGATATAATTTAATTCCTCAAATATTTGATGAAATTGAAACATTAGATCGGCTATGTTTAGTCAGTGGCGGTCATGTTCGTAATTTATTAGTATTATTAAGTAACTGTTTAAAACGAGATGAACCACCCTTTTCTCGCCAAACCATAGAACGAGTTATTGCTCAGCGTCGGAATGATTTAATTAAAGCAATTACACCGGAAGAATGGGAATTGTTAAGGCAAGTAAGACAGTATAAATTAGTGCGGGGGGAACAAGAATATCAAACCTTATTGAAAAGTTTGTTTGTGTTTGAATATCGTGATGATGATGAGGGCAGTTGGTTTGATATCAATCCGATTTTATTGGAAGTGAAAGAGTTAGAATATTAGGTGATTAAAAAATTACCAATCTTGGCTTTTGAGGGTTTTGGGGAGTTTGACTTGAGGAAAACGATAGTAAGTATTGGCATCATCATCAACTTCAGGATAAGCCGAAAAAATTTTAACTTGTTGGTCTAAATATTGTTGAGCTGTGACTGCATCTACCTGAGCTGTTGCTGCGAGTTGAATTAGAGAAATTCTACCATCTTGTGCTTCAATTAAACGATAAAATGCTTTTTCTAAATTTTTTTGTTGTCGCTGTTTCTGGTTTTGATCGGCAATCCATAATCCCATAAAAATTCCGAGAATAGTACTTGTGATAAACTCTAAAATAATCATATAATTTGAGTCATTTTAATGTATAGTTCTACAGTAAATTATTAACATATTCTATTGCCAACTTGCCTACTCCCTGCTCCTTCTTATCATAAATAATTAACCTATTCTATTGCCAACTTGCCTACTCCCTACTCCCTCTTATCATAAATAATTAACATATTCTATTCCCTATTGCCCATTGCCTACTTGCCTAATATATCTTAATGATAAATGAGACGCTCTAATAGAACGTCTCGATGAGTAATATAGGGATTAAAACTTAAGGCTTCACTAAATTTTCAGCACCTGAAATCACTGTTGCAGATTCTACAACATCACCTTGTTTTAATTTCCGTAATACCTCTTTTCCTTCTACCACATAACCAAACACACCGTAGCGACCATCGAGTAAATTGAGGCCTGCTGGGGTTAATTCAGGTTCAAATAAGAAGAAGAAAATCTGAGATGAACCCCCATCAGCATCGGCTTCAGGACGCGCTAAAGCAACGGTTCCATAAGCAGAAAAGGGCAAAACAGGCTGATCGCGATAACGACCAATTTCTTCTAAAGTAAAGTGGTAAGTCGGTTCTTCATCGCCGCGAACCAAAATTTCTAACGGAATTGCACGATATTCATTGGTTTCAGGGTCAACAAATCCAACTTCCTCACCCGGCGGGTCACCCACTTGTAAGACATAATCTTCTGAAGGAACAAACTTTAACCCATCATAGAATTCCCGTTCAACTAAATCAATAAAATTACCTGCGGTCACAGGAGCGCTGTAACCATCAGCAACCATGGTTATTGTCCCTTGATTGGTTTTGATTTCAACCGTGGCCCGACCTTTGAGTTGAGGTAAATTAGCAAATTCTGCAGGTACTTCATAGGGAAACTCTGTCACCATCAATTCTTCAAGCTGACTCACTTTTTGGAGCAACTCAGCCCGAGTTTCTAATAGTTTTTCGCCGTCTTTGGCTTCTTGTGCTTCTCTCAGGACAATTAAACCATCTTTAATTTGATCGAGAATGTCCTGTGCTTCAGCTTGCTGTTGAGGCGGAACACTTTCTAAAACTTTTGATTCTTTTAAAGTCAGAATGGTAGAAGCTGTTTTAATATCTCCAGCAATAGGCCCCCAACGTTTCCCACGCACTCGGGTGGCAATTTCTTCTAAACTTTGTTGAAGTTTACGAACTTCTCGGTTATCAATGGGCAATGCATAGCGTAATAACGCTTTTCCATCCGTAATTGCATTACCAGCGGGTAAACTGCTTTCTCGTTGTGGTTTATCATTATCTCCATTCCACCAAGCTCCACTTAAGCCAACAGAAAGGGATAACAGCAAAACTGCAACAATACCAGTTCTCAGCCAACGTTTACAAGTCTCTATCATAGAATTGGGCAAATGCAGCATAATTCTTTCCGTGTCGTTCCCATATCAACTATACAGGGATTTGTCCTAGCTCAATTGTAAAAAACTAATTCCCTTTGGCGACAGCAACAGTCCCCATTGAGTTGTAAAATAGATTGCCGATTGATCTGCCCAGAGAAAAGATCTCATGATTTCCAGTAACGACTTTCGCACAGGTACCACAATTGAATTAGATGGTGCGGTTTGGCGAGTGGTAGAATTCTTACACGTTAAGCCCGGAAAAGGTTCTGCATTTGTCCGTACAAAGCTCAAGAATGTCCAATCCGGCAACAGTGTTGAGCGCACCTTCCGCGCGGGTGAAACGGTTCCCCAAGCCATACTAGACAAGCGAGGCATGCAACATACCTATAAAGATGGAGAAGATTTTGTCTTTATGGATATGGAAACTTACGAAGAAGCCCGTTTGAGTCCTGACCAAATTGGGAGTGGGACTAAATACATTAAAGATGGGATGGAAGTTAATGTCGTTCGTTGGGGTGAACAAGTGCTTGAGGTGGAATTACCCAACTCTGTTGTGCTTGAGGTGAGCCAAACTGACCCCGGCGTGAAGGGAGATACCGCCACAGGCGGAACAAAGCCAGCCACGGTAGAAACCGGAGCAACAGTTATGGTTCCTTTGTTTATCTCCATCGGAGAGCGAATTAAAATTGATACTCGTAATGATTCTTATTTAGGTCGAGAATCATCTTAGGATAAGTTGGTTTGCCATGGGGAACCCACCAATGTGATTGATTGATGAACCTCGAAGACGATTGTACTCTGCAAGGGGGAGATATTTACTGTGCAACTTGATCTTTCGCAGCTCCGGGAGCTGCTAGCCGATATTGATAAAACGAATATTTCGGAGCTGACGCTCAAAAGTGAGGACTTTGAATTAACAGTTCGCAAAGACTTACCCATGAGCAACAGCGCTTTGCCACCGATGAATTCTGTTTTGACGGCTAATATTTCCAGCCCTGAAGGGACTGCGGCTTCAGTTGTGCCTGCAACCCGCTCAGAGCCATCTAGCACGACGGCTACCACTTCTAGTACAACGGTAACTCCTTCATCGAGTGCATCTGTCTCTGTCGATCCGAGGTGGGTAGAGGTGACCTCCCCCATGGTGGGAACCTTTTATAGCTCTCCTGCACCGGATGAACCTGTTTTTGTTGACAATGGCGATCGCGTGAGTGCGGGTCAAACTGTCTGTATTATTGAAGCGATGAAGTTAATGAATGAAATTGAGGCGGAAGTGTCAGGGACTGTGGTAGAAGTTTTGGTGGAAAATGGTACACCTGTTGAATATGGTCAGCCTCTGATGCGAATTAATCCGAGTTAAATTCAGTAGGGGCGCATTGCATGCGCCCATGTAGGTGTTAAGAAAGCCTGCATTGCATGCGCCCATGTAGAAGTAATGATTGAGAAAAGCGTTTTATGCTTCTTTACCTGTTCCCTTCTTCCCCATTCATTCTTCGGTTAACCAAGCAATTAACATTGCGGTGGGAATATAAACTGTTGGATGATTAAAAATCGCTTTCAATGTTTCCTGACCTCCTACTTGTAACACTTTTTGGAGTTGACGTTTAAATTTAGGAGATTGTTGAATTGTTTGTTGAACTTTTTGTTCAGCTTCTAAATTATTTTCAGTATTCGTTGCAATTTTATCTAAAAACTGTTCAACATCTGATTTTAACGATTGTAATGACTGCGGATCAACTGGATTTATACTATTTCTTGGTTGAGGAACAGCAGCTAGTTTAACTGTTTGATTGGGAATGAAACTTCCATTAGATTTACCCCCTAAGTTATTAAGCGTTTCAGCCACATTAATTCCCGTCGTATGTTGTAATTCTTCCAGGAATTTAGCTGTTTTAGCAGCAGTACTATTATTATTATCAGAAATGACAGTAACGTTGTCAATCTGAACTTCTGGAACTGTTGAAACTAAGGTTTTTAATAATACTTCTAGTTTCTGATAGAGGAAAATTTCTCGTGCATTTGAACCCGCCGCTTGCCAAGATTCTGCCAGTTTTTTAGTTCCTTCAGCTTGCGCTTTTCCATCCTCAATAATTTTAGCAGCATTTCCTTTTGCTTGCTCAATTGCTTGCTGACAATTGGCTTCGGCTGGCGCTACAACATCGGCGATAAGCTGTTGCTGGACTTGTTTAATTCGTTCTTTTTGAACCGCTAATTCAGCTTGAGTTCTTGCCACTTCAGAAGCAATTTCTGACTCCGATTCTGCGATAACTGCATTACGTTTTGTGATCGCATCTTGTACCCGGCGTTCCGCTTCTGCTTTTGCCATTTCTGTTTCCGTTTCTAACTGTTTTGAAGCCGTTTTTTTATGGTTTTCTGCACTCCGAATTGCCGCTTGAGCTTGAGCTTTTGCTTCAGCTATTCGAGCATCGCGTAATAATTCGGCTCGTTGTTTGCGACCAATAGAATTAAGATAATTCACGTCATCAGAAATATTTTGAATTTGTAGTGTATCCAAAATTAATCCTAACTTTTCTAAGTCATCTTCTGCTTCTTCTAACAAACTTTTAGCGAACGCTAACTTATCTCCATTCACCTGTTCAGGCGTTAAGCTGGCTAAAACACCCCGTAAATTGCCTTCTAAAGTATCTTTTGCCATTTGTTCAATTTGTTTACGAGATTTCCCCAGAAGTCTTTCAATGGCGTTATGAATGGTCGGTTCTTCTCCAGCTATTTTAATATTTGCTACTCCTTCAACCGCTAAAGGAATACCCCCTTTAGAATAAGCATTCGCCACTTTTAACTCAATAATCATATTCGTTAAATCCATCCGAAATGCCTGTTCGAGTAACGGAACTCGTAGACTACTTCCCCCTTTGACTAAGCGATAACCCACGTCTCGTTCTGCTTCGACAGGATGACGACTTCCGGCGAAAATTAACACTTCACTCGGTTGACAAATATAGTACAAGTTCCGAATAATAAATAGTCCTGCGCCTGTACCTGCACCTAAGACAGCAATTAATGCGATGATAATACCCATGATGAATTATGAATGATGAATGGTGAATGATGAACAAGGCAACGGGCAACGGGCAATAGTAGGGGTTTATGATTAGAGTTATTCGCGAGCGCGTGTGCGCTCTTCACGTAAGGTTTTTACTCCCCACTCCCGTACAAACGTTGCATGCAACGTCTCTACATACTCCCTACTTATTACTTATTACTTAAGAATTTCTTTCAACTGAGGAGAATGTCCGTTAGTTGAACTAAAACTACCTGCAACATTAATTCCTAAAATTTGGTTGACACTGTCGAGGAATTGATGGAAAATTTCAGGATAAGCTCGTACTAAACTGGCGATAGATTTGCCGTCTCCGTTGTCAATCACGTTAACGTTCTGTAAATTGACTTGGCTGGGAACTTTCGCGGCTTCAGTGAGAATCATCTCAATTTGCTGTAAGTAAAACAGTTCACCCGCATCTGGGCCAATGTCTTGCCAAACTTGAGCGAGTAGGTCGTTGACTTGTGCCGCCGCCCGAGCATTTTCGGCCAGTGATGCCGCAGCGCCTCTGGCTTGGAGTTGTTTAGCTTGTCTGTCGGCTTCAGCGGGTAACACTTGGTCAACTTGCAACCGTAAGCGTTCTAATTCTGCCCGTACGGTTTGCAACAGTTGTTCGGCTCTGGCTCTGGCTTCTTTTGCCGCTGCAATGGTACGCTCTTCTTCAGAACGGGCAAGTTGTTCGAGTTCGGCTTTGACTTTACGCAATTGGTTTTCTTGCTGTACCGTAACGGTTCGGGCTTGGGTTTTAGCCACTTCTGCTTGGCGTTTACAGTCGGCTTCTATTTGTTCGGCTTCAGCAACGGCGTTAGACTCGGCTATTTCTGCATCTCGGGCAATTAGGGCAATTTGACGACGACCAATAGAACTGAGATAATCGACATCATCAGAAACGCTTTGAATTTTTAAGGTATCGAGTTGTAGCCCTAATTTGCTTAAGTCCCGAGAAACGTCTTCTGCAATGCGCTCAGCGAAGCGTAAACGGTCTTCATTCAGTTGTTCTGGGGTGAGAGTACTGACAACCCCTCGCAGGTTTCCTTCTAGGGTTTCACGGGCAACGCGGGCTATTTCGGAACGGTCGCGATCTAAGAAGCGTTCGATCGCATTACCGACAATATCGGGGTTACTAGAGATTTTAACATTGGCGATCGCCTGAATATTCAACGGTGTCCCGCCTTGAGAATAGGCATTGCTAATTTCCACCGGGACAGGCATCGTACGCAGATCCATGGTTTTAACGGTTTCCAGGATAGGGATACATAATGTTCTTCCCCCAAAAATTACCCGATATCCCACGTCTAACCCTTCTTTTGTCCGGTGTTTGCGTCCGGATAGAATTAGAATTTCATTCGGTTTACAAATTTGCAAAAAGGTATTGAGAAAACCAATAATAACAATTACCCCAAAAATTGATAGGGCAATGGGTAAACTGGTGAGAATTTGTCCGGTGAGATCGTTGGTTTCTGTGCGGTTAACTTGTTCTGTTGTGGCTTGAGCAACTTCTACGGTAATAACATTATCGGCATCTGTCACAAGATATCGATTTTTCATAATTTTGCCTAAGAAACTATATTTAAATGGAAAACTTTCTGTGTGATTTTAGACAAACATAGAGAGCGTTCATTATTTAAGAATACCTACAAATCAATTTGAGGAATTTCCGAAAGCTTGTTCTGAAACGACCCAAACTTTATTGTTTTCCCGGCCCACCACAAAAACTTTATCCCCGAAGTTAAAAGTATTTTTGTCTGTTGTCAAGGCTACAAAATCCACGGTTGAGCCTTTGAGGGCTATTCTAATTTTACCCTGACTCTGACAATCAAACGGAATTTCTACAACTCCGGCTAAACCCAATAAGTCTTGAGATCGGACTAAACTATCGGCTTGCTGTCTCTGTAAACTTCGTAATATCCAGACAATTGCGGTTCCACAAAATCCTCCCATAATGATAGCAATTATTGCTATTGTCTGAGGTGATAAAGTTGGACTCAGTAGGGATAAAATTACCCCAGTTAACCCAAAGAAACAACCGCCAAATGTCCAAAAGCGGATGCTAAGAAAGGGCAATCCTAACTTAGAAAATTGGGACAGAAGTACAGAACTTTTTTTGTGATGATTAATAGAATTGGATTGATCCCTCAGTTGGATATCCGTGTCAAAATCACTATCAAAATCAACTCCATCTAGTCCGGCGATCGCAGCGAGTCCAACGAAAACACCACCAATGACCAGACAGAAGATATAAAGCGTTAACATAAGCGCTGTTGATGAGCGGACAAAACATCGTGGCAATCATATTTCTATTTTGGCAAATCTTACGGCACAGTCGCTACAAATTGTAAATTGAGGTTGTATAGTTGATTAAGATGATCGGTGTTGGGCTGCGGTTTGAAATGCCTTGCAATATTGCGGGTAGCCTCCCGGAAATACAATATTCAATCTCAAGGGATCTGCTGTATCTTGCGGATCTCCTGGCCCTTCGGTGACAACCTTGTTACCATTTTTCTCAACCCATTTTACAGGTTTACGATTTTTTAGTTCACCCCCACTACTATCAACATAAACCGTTAAGTTATCCTGATTAAATGCTTCCCCAATTGACTGAATTAATTGCAGGAAATTGCGATCGCTACCGCCTCGTTTTGCTTCCAACCCGGTTGAAGTATTAACGACTTGACTAGTAACCGTATCACCGACACCAATTATTGTGGGCATCACAGCCGGATCGCAATGATCCTGGACTAATTTTAAGAGGTCTTCTGCTGTATTGGGGGCAAGGCGTGCATTAAAATCAATCCCGAGAGGATATTCTCCGGTACGTTGATAATAGTAATGATTCAGTAATGCCAGTACTCCTGCTTCTTTAATTGCACCCCGTAACATAAACTGAAAATCAGTAGTCCCAGAAGTTTCGCCTTCGGCAAACCAGACAATTTCGTTACCCGTTTGATCTCGTCCTAAATTGGGGGCATAATGTACAAAAAATGAATCTGTTAAGCCTTGTTGAGTGGCGGCTTGTAGCAATTGTTCCATTAATTGTTGCATACGGCGTTGAAGAGTCGCAAAAATTTTAGGATTATCAAGAATTTCGTAAGCTGTATTCAAGTTAGCGGTTGGGGATGCGGCGTTATCGAGAACAGAAGAATTGATACAATGTTCAATGGTACTGGCTGAAAACTTCTCTCGATGAATTGTCAAAAATTCTCGTAATTCTTGTTCAATATGGTTAGGCACTTGCGCTAAAAATGCTAATTCCGCCTCACTTACACCCGGATAAGTCAGTTGACCATAACGATCTTGCCATTGCACACCGCCTGCAGCGAGTCCGGGTAAATATAATCCTTTCTCAGCCAGTATTGTCGGGTCAATTGCCCGCTCAATAATACCATTAACGCCCCGTTGACCGATATGTTCGCCATTGGTCAGAACGAAAAAATGACCTTCAAATGCTGGGACAGCTTCAATATAGTCAGGATGAATAACGCGGTTTAGCGGATCTTTGACTAACCCCATGCAAACTCCGTCTAAATCTTGAATGATCAGTAAATTTTCTGTTGTGGCGAGGATCTCGGTTATGGCTGAATGATTAAGAGAAAGATGTTGCTGACTCAGAGAAGACATAGTGAATTATGAATTGTAAGTTATGAGTTATGAGTTATGAATTATGAAGAAGGCAACCCTTGCGACTGCGCTCAGGGCAAGCAGGGAACGGGGAACACCTGAATAGTTTGTCTTCCGGAGTCTACCTTATCCTCCGGAGTCTACCTTATCCTCCTTGTCTCCCAAGTCTTCCTTGTCTCCTTACTCTTTCTCAGAATTAGTATAAGTCATTTCTTGACGGGCTTCTATCGGGATAATTGAGCGCCATAGAGGGGCGGAACTTGGTATGATAATTACAAAATATATAAATAAATGTAACAGCTATCGGTTAAATGAATTTATACTACGCTTTCGGAGTCCCTTTCACCCTCATTACTATTGGTATTGCCCTGTATCTATTTACAGCCCGTCGTTATCAATCTTCTGACTCTGTTGCTAACTCTTATGATGAATGGACAGAAGACGGAATTTTAGAATTTTATTGGGGAGAACATATTCACCTCGGTCATTACGGTTCACCCCCTCAACGAAAAGACTTTCTCACAGCAAAAGAGGACTTTGTGCATGAAATGGTGCGTTGGGGTGGTTTAGATCAATTACCTGCGGGGACAACAGTGTTAGATGTCGGGTGTGGTATTGGCGGCAGTAGTCGTATCCTCGCTAAAGATTATGGGTTTGCGGTCACCGGGGTTACAATTAGCCCTCAACAGGTTAAACGTGCGACTGAATTGACACCCCAAGGGGTAAATGCCACATTTAAAGTCGATGACGCGATGGCATTGTCTTTCCCCGATGCTAGCTTTGATGTGGTGTGGTCTATTGAAGCAGGTCCCCATATGCCCGATAAAGCTGTATTTGCGAAAGAATTAATGCGAGTATTAAAGCCGGGTGGGATATTAGTGGTGGCGGACTGGAACCAAAGAGATGACCGCACCAAACCCCTGAATGCTTGGGAACGTCCGGTGATGCAACAGTTACTCGATCAATGGTCTCATCCCGCTTTTTCTAGTATTGAGGGCTTTTCTGAATTGCTCGCTGAAACCGGACTGGTGAAAGGGGAAGTGACAACCGCAGACTGGACACCAGAAACCTTACCCTCTTGGATCGATTCTATTTGGCAGGGAATTGCTAGACCCCTGGGATTGATTCGTTTTGGGGTATCGGGTTTGATTAAATCTTTGCGGGAAGTACCAACATTATTACTAATGCGCTTAGCGTTTGGTGCGGGGTTATGTCGGTTTGGGATGTTCCGCGCAGTCCGAGGCTAATGAATGATGAATGATGAATCATGAGTGGAATTGATGATTATAGCCAGAGTTTGACCGCTACTCCCTAAACTCTATATTAAGAAAATAGTTATTGTTTTACTCAAATGCACTTTTTAGGCATAATAGGCAATTTCTATCCTTACGGCAGGGGTTCGGGGAGGTCGTAACGTCCTGAGGTGGGGGTTTGGGGGATGCTCCCCCAATGGTTTTCGGTTTTTTTCCTCAAATGTAAGAATCATACACTTGTAAGTACTCTCTAACCCCTACTCCCTAATCCAATGTATTATGCAAATTTGGCAAGCTGATTTTTACCGCCGCCCCCTCCAAACTGAAGACTCTCAGCCATTATGGGAACTTCTCATTTGTAATATCCGTCGTCAGTTAGAATATGTCGCCTATTGTCCTCAGTCTGAGGTGAATGCTCAATGGCTGATTCAACAGCTTCAACAAGCGACTCAAACAGAAAAACCGGATGTGATCTTAGTGTTTCGTCCGCAATGTTTAAGTTTGTTGCAAACCGCAGCCGCCGCCTTGGATATTTCTGTGCAGCCCAGCCGACGCACACCTGTGATTAAACAGTGGTTACAAGAACGCAGTCAACTATATCCTCAGTTGGCAGGTTACACCGCAGAAGCTTATAATCCGGTTAAAGTGGACGGGCCACCCCCTGTACCGCTACCGGAAAATCTCTGGGGCGAAGTTTGGCAGTTTGCGACTCTAGAAGCGGGAGTGTTGATCAACGCTTTTGCTCAATATCCTATTCCTGTTTTGGATATACCAGAAGCATTACAACCGTTGAACCTGGGTTTAGCCTCTGCGGTCCCGATTTCAGGGGTTGTGATCAATGGGGGTCGTCAGTCGATGCAATTGGCTCGTTGGCTGCAAAATGCGGCTCCGGTGGCGCTGAGTTATATTCCGGGTGATCCCGATGGTTTAATTTTAGAAGCTGGACTGGCCGATAGATTTGTGGTGGCGACGTTTAACGATGCAGAAGTCAGCGCCGCTGCCCAACGGTTTGAAACCCGAAAACAGTTAGCCAAGGGGTTACACTTTTTATTAATACAACCGGATGATTCGGGAATGACTTATACCGGGTTTTGGTTATTGCAGTCTGTGCCTAGCTAACTGCCGATATATGAGCCGGCTATAGCGCCAGGTTTCACCAATACTTCGACTCAACGTCAGGGTTTGTTGAGAATTGATTATATAAATTCACGCCAATTTCTCGATAAATCAAGCCTTCTAGAGAGTTTGCACACTCTTAAATTTTTATGAATCTGTATTTTCCGGGTTGATCGAGCCAGCAACAGAGTTAGAATTGATGTAGGGAACGATACATTTTAGTTATAGCAGTTCCCTTATTTCAGGGCTGCAATGGGTTCTCAGTTTTTTGTCCAGAAAATAAGTCGCTATGAACGCTGATACCTTTAAAAGCTACTCGGTTACTTGCCCCATTTGTCATCAGACAAGTATTGTACCTTCTGTTGGGATTATTGGGGGATTGTTTACCTGTCCTCACTGTCACACACATTTTGTCATCAGTCATAATGGACATTATGTGCGAGATCCTTTTTGTCTGAAACGGTGGGCAGTTGGACGAATGCTGCGTCGTCAAAGTCATCCTCTGGCTAGAATTGGTCGGGATTTTTCTTTGACTAAACGTCTTCCTTTTGCGGTTGTGATCAGTAGTTTGTTGTTTGTTAGTGTGGCGCTGGCAGCAACAAATCGACTCGTTTCTCAACAGTCTACTATAGAAGCGCAGACAGAGTCAGTCGAGACAGAACGCACCCAGTAGTATATTCTGTCTATCGATCGGGTAAGGTTTGAGAGTCACCTCTCTCCCCTCCCCTAAGAACGGTACGTGACGCTTACCCATCATACCGCTATAGCCATACTTCCAGCTTTCAACTTGGGTTTTGAATATTCTTGTTTATGACAGGCTGCGTGTAAGTGGATTAGATTCTCAGCGTCGTCCGAAGCCCCCATCTTTCACAAGAACTATGTGATGGGTCTCTATATCTTCTCCATAAGGGAGCTGTAAGAGGCTCCTTGTCTATGATGGAGAAAAAACCTCTACAGCGATGATCAATCCAGAATCTTAGGGCTTTATTGCGGACAAACTGAACTGTCCTAATAGCCTCTTTTATAGCCTAAACTTGATGTGGGTTGGGATTAACTTTGTACTCTAATACAAACATTTTTGCTACTAGTAGGATGTCTTGTAGCACATTTAATCAAAGCCGTGCATAAGAGCACGGGGCTTGAGAGCCAAAAATTGGGTCAGCATAATTAATAAACATTCCATCACCCACTACCGCGTGCAGTGGGCAAAGAAGAAGAAACAAATGCTGACTTTCCTCCTTCTTCTTGCTTATCACTCATTTCAAGATGGTAATTGTCCCACCAGAGCAACCGTATAAGCATCGCGAATACCCGGAACTTTCATAATTTCGCTGAGTAAGCCTTCGGGTAAGAGATCGTCAAGACTCAACACCATCACAGCTTCCCCCCGCACAATTCGTCGTCCGACTTGCATACTGGCAATATTGACATTAAAACTGCCTAATAGCGATCCAATTTTACCGATAATTCCGGGCATATCCCGGTGCAGAGTAAATAACATATGAGGGCTGGGAGGGACATTAATGGGGAAGCCATCAATATTCGTCACTCGGATTTCTTGTTCCCCCAGGATTGCCCCGGTGACAGAGTGAGTCCCCAAAGATCCTTTGGCCGACAGATGTAATGATCCGGTATAGTCACTGGCAGAGGAATCGCGGGTTTCAACCACATGAATTCCCCGGTCCTTTGCTTCTAGCGAAGCATTGACATAGTTGACTCGTTCCCGTAATGCTTGGGTTAATAATCCTTTGAGAGCAGCCACTACAATGGGTTTACTGCTGTCTGCGGCGAGTTCTCCTTGTAGACGAACTTCGAGATAATCAACTCGACCGCCAACTAGTTGCCCCACTAAATTACCTAACGTTTCAGCCAGTTGTAAATAAGGCTTGAGTTTTTCAATCGCATCAGGATACAGACCCGGAATATTCACAGCAGACCGGGCCGGTAACCCCAGCAACACATCGCGAATTTGTTCGGCCACATCCACCGCCACATTCACCTGGGCTTCTTCAGTTGAGGCCCCGAGGTGAGGAGTAAGAATCACCTTTTGACTCAATTCTCGCAACGGAGAATCTGCTTCTAAGGGTTCATTTTCATAAACATCTAGGGCAGCCCCAGCAATTTGGTCTTGTTTGAGGGCTTCATATAATGCCGCTTCATCAATAATACCGCCGCGAGCACAGTTGACCAGTCGAGCGGTTGGCTTCATTTTTGCGAATGCCGCTTGATTGATCATGTGATAAGTCTCTTCGGTTTTGGGCATGTGCAAGGTGATATAATCGGCTTCTTGCAGCAATAAATCGAGATCAACTAAGCGACATCCAAGCTGTTGGGCTCGTTCTTGGGAGATAAACGGATCGAAAGCGACTAGTTTCATTCCCATCGCTTTGGCTGCTGTGGCCACATGGGAACCAATTTTTCCGAGTCCAACCACTCCGAGGGTTTTCTTATAGACTTCTACACCAATAAAACTTTTACGGTTCCATTGACCGCTTTTAACAGATTGGTTGGCTTCGGGGATATGACGAGAGAGGGCCAGCATCATGGCTAAAGCGTGTTCGGCTGCCGCAATTGTATTCCCCTGAGGAGAATTCACCACCACAATTCCTTTGCGAGTCGCAGCGCCAACATCGACGTTATCTACCCCAACTCCAGCCCGACCAATAATTTTGAGTTGATCGGCGACTTGAATCATGTCTTGCGTCACACGAGTCCCAGAACGGATCATCCATCCGTCGTATTCAGGCGCGATTTTAACCAGTTCTTCTGGGGGTAAGCCTGTTTTAATATCGACTTGCGCCACTTGAGATAGAATATCAATTCCAGCTTGATCAATTGAATCAGATACAAGAACCTTGGGCATAATGGTAGGGATGCTAATAAATTGTTACAGTAGGGAACTTAAACGGTGTCAGCCTTGTCAGCAAGACCGCAGTAGGACATTTTAACCGTTGTTGGGGTCGGAGTTACATCAATTCACTGAAAACTTTAACTTTAAATTGTCATTTATTATTAGTTATGGGTTCAAGCTCGGCAACAGCTCCCCAAAAACCACTGCAATTATAGGGCGTAAGGATTTAATTCAGTCTTGAGTCGGGTTTATAATTTAGCACTACCGAATTTCTACTCATCACTCCTGACTCATCACCTGATTCTTCCGTTATAATCATCAAAAGATTAAATTTTAATCTATTTGTTTATTCATCGATAGCGTTATTTTAATTAATTTATGAACTATCTGGTTGCTGTCCTCGGCGATCGCATCGAGGCTGAAGCCGCCTCAGTTGCATTGGAAAAGGAAGGCTTATCTACTCAACAAGTTTCTATTTTAGGTAGAGGGTATCAAAGTGCGGATGAATTTGGTCTCATCGATCCCAACGAAACGGCCCGTCAGCAAGTCAAATTAATGGCATCATGGCTGATTCCGTTTGGATTTGCGGCAGGCTTTACCTTTAGTCTGATTACAGGATTGAATACTTTTGCCTTTGCCGGAGAATTCGGCAATCATACCATTGGTGGATTACTCGGTGCTATTTCGGGGGGCATGGGAAGTGTGGTTGTCGGTGGTGGTGTCGGTATGATTATCGGGGGGGGAGATGCTTTACCCTATCGCAACCGACTCAAAGCAGGTAAATATCTGGTTGTCGTCACGGGTTCGGAGACTTCCACTCGTAAAGCCACACGTATCCTCCGTCGGTTTGAACCCGAAACAATTCAAGGTTATCAAAGTTCTTAAATCAGGCTGGGTTTTGAGACGAAATCATATCCTCTGATAATGTCATAAAAACTATAGGAATTTTTAAGAGAATTCGTCCGATTTGAGCTAGGCCAAATTTCAGTTTTAATTCAGACGGTAATGCCTGCCAAGAAACGGCTAAAAATCCAAAACGGTGGTAATATTGTTCTAAGTTTTTTCCTAAGCATTCTAGATAAAGCGGTCGAGTCGATTGCTGAATTAAATGCTGTACTAAATAACTTCCCAATCCTTGATGACGTTGCCTTGATGTAACCACCAAGCTACCGAGTTCTTGGACAGCGCCATGACAGCGTAATTGTCCACAAGCTATCACATCTCCACCTTGTTCAATGATCCAAAATTGTTGCCAACGTAGCTGAGTTGGATCTAGTTTAGCCTGCCAGATTAATCGACGAATTGCTCGGAGATCTTGTGGCGTAGCTCGACGCAGTATACATCCCTTAGGTAAATCTTTTCTCATGATGAATTTAAGCACCAAACCGATTGCGCGAATCCTCTTAACCAATCTAACAATACTGAGTGGATTAATTGCTTTTGAGCATGCTGCTATCGCTGACAATTCACAGAGTCGCTATCAATATCCAGAAGCAGAACAACAAGCTTATTTAAGCGCCTGTCAACAAGTCGTCTCAGAAGATCAAGGTTTTTCATCTCAGCAATCCCAAAATTTGTGTCAATGCACCCTGCAGCAATTTAAAAATCAATATACTATAGAACAATTCAGACAACTTTATGCAGCAGCCAATCAAAATAATCGAGTCCCCACAGAATTCATCAAAGCTGGAATTTCTTGTGCTGCCCAATTAAGCTTAAAATAAAAATTTATTGCCAACTCGAAACAGAGATATTTGAGGAAATTGAATTTCTGGTAGTCCTAATCGCCTAGTTGGTTCATTCAATCTCTGTTTTACCACAAGACTGTTATCTTCGGTGATAACAAATCAAGTATTATAGGACATATTAAATTGTCAGCAATACTGGCTTCTCTATGAACTGGACTTCTATTTTTACAACTCAAACTAAGCCAACATCGACTCGAAAGCGCCGCTTAAGTCTGGCTAGCTTATCTTTAGCGGTGTTGAGTGGAATACAAATTGTCATTACCTCATCCCCGACTCAAGCTCAGCTTTTGCCATTAAATGTTTTTCCACCAACGGCTTTTCCATCCTTTGACCTACTCAAAGAAGAAGATTTTGCAACTTGTGCCGCTGGCTTGCAGGGAGCAGGACTATCACCTCAATTAACGGCCCAGGCTTGTGCGATGGCCGTCCGACCCACACAAATTTCTACCTGTGTCACCCGAATTAACAGCTCGGCTGGGGTTTCGGCTGAAGAAGCTTTACTCGGTTGTGTCAGTGTTCGTCGTCCCGAACAAATGGCGACTTGTGTTGTAGATATTACTTTCAATCGCACTGATGCCAATCCATTAAACGTTTTAGATAGTTGTAGCCGTAGTCTATTGCCTGAAAACCATGCTTTTTGTGTTTTGGGACTGACTCAGTCAGTTGAGGCTTTACCCGTTGCTAATGCATTAGATACCTGTTTAACGCCTCCCGAACAGTTTATTGATTTAAATATATAGTGATGTTTAGGGGGATTTGATATCTCCCTATTTCCTACTCTCCCCATCTCCTAGTTTTTAAAGAAATAGTATTAAATGAAACAGATTATTATTGGTGTGATGGGGCCCGGAAAAACAGCCACAGCAAAAGATTTAGAACTCGCTTATCAACTGGGTCAATTAATCGCTGGAAAGGGATGGGTTTTGTTAACCGGGGGTTGGGCATCTGGGATAATGGAAGCTGCAAATCAAGGCGCAAAATCAGCCAATGGTTTAACAGTTGGAATTTTACCCACTGCTGATTCAAAGGGAGCTTCAGAAGCAGTTGATATTCCAATTTTAACCAATTTAGGCAATGCCAGAAACGCTATTAATGTTCTGTCTAGTGATATTGTGATTGCCTGTGGCATGGGTGCGGGAACAGCATCAGAAGTGGCATTAGCCATTAAAGAAAATAAAACGGTGATTTTATTAAATCAAACAGTAGAAAGTCAGGCTTTTTTTCAACAGTTAGCACCGCAACAAGTCATCATTGCTCAAACACCATTAGATGCGATTAAACTGATTCAAGAGAAGATCATAATTTAATCAGTTTCGTCTGATTCTGCTAACACTAAATCTAATACATTTAATTCTTTAGAATTAATCAGATACTGATCGCTAAATCGTTTATTTTTCATCTCTATTAAGCTATAACTCCGAAAGACTAAAAAGGGTAATTTTTCGTATTGATAAGCAATTGGAAGAACTTGAGTAATTGGAAATAACGATTTAACATAGGTTTCAAGAATCTCGCGAAATCTTTGATCTTCGGGTTCAGTTTCTTTATTCTGAAAATAATTATCAAATACATGATTTAAGCTTAAAACAAATAAAGGAATTGCATAATATTGATCGAGATATTGACTTTCTAATTCTAATTTTTGGTTTTTATCGGGTTCTTTTTGTAATTCTAGAATTAAATCTAAAGTATCACGAATCAGTCGTTTCATTGTTTCAGGTAGACGAGAATCTGTCTGCAATTCTGATAAAATATCAGCTAATACAACTATTTTTTTATCTGTTTTAACTCGATAAACTTCTTCTACTATTTGATCGGTTAAAGGAACAATTAATAATCCTCCCACTACATATCCTGTTTGAATGATAGGAAAACTGAGTAATGCATCTAAATTCCCCTCAATTTTTTTGATAAAATTATCACGGACTTCTTCAATTAACTTTAAATAAGTAAGCTGTTCTTTTTTAGCCTGCCTGACAGATTTGCTAATTGTAATTTCTACCGTATTCATCATTTCTTCTAATAACTGATAAGCTTGTTGAAATCGGAGATCATGGGAGTATCTTCTCGATTCTTTTTTAAGCTTTGTCATTAACGTTTTAATAGTATGACTGAGAGATTCACCCGCACTAAAAACGGATTTACCACCCACCGGAATCATCATATACTGTTCATTTGCAATATTTCCAGAGCCATATATTCTAGTTTGTATTGAGACATGAAGAATAATTAAAAAGTTAAGAAGATTCAGTTTACTTTCTTGTAAAGAAAATTTCCGATCCTCTGTATAATAAACGGCTTGCTCCGTCAGATAAAAAATAAGTTGTTTGTCTTTAACATCAATTTCTCTATTTCCTCTGCCTCTATAAATTACTTGAATTACTTCCATTAAATTTGCTTCTATTTCAAATCGAGGTAAATCCACTAAAATATGTTGGACATAAGGAAAAGATAAACCGCGACTGGCAGAAGCTGTCATAAAAATTATCTCAACATCATTCTTATATTGATGAATTTTTTGTTTATCTGAATCCGATAAATCAGCGTGTATTTCTATATAATCTTTAAAAGCTTTAAAACGTTTTCTATTCTCCCGAAAACTCTCAATCAGTTGGCTTAAGCGTGCTTTATCTTGAATATAAATAATAATCTGTTCATTGGGTGAATGAGTTTTAATTAACTCCACATCTTTTAAAATAGCAGAATTAACCCTATCTTCTAAATCATATTTTGCAGTCTTGTATATTTTTTCATTTTTAGGTTTATATTTAAGAGAATAAATAAACGTTTTATAAGTAACTTGTAAGTTTTTCGCCGGATAAGAGTTAGTATTAATTACAATAGCGGGTTGATTATTAAACTCAAAATTTTCTTGATGTATACAGGCGTGATTAATTTTTGCTTTTCTAAAAAATATTTTATTCGGTTCAACAGTTGTCTTTGATAAATGTTGTTGAATGACTTCTGAATCAATAATTGAAGCATCCGCTACAATTAACTTGGTATTAAAATAGGCTTTATTAGTTAATTGATATTTCTGTAAATATTGGCTCATTTCTAATAGAAAATTAACACCACTATGATCTCCTGTAATTTCATCAATCGCGATAAAAATATGCTTAATATTTTGAGAAAGCTGCTGTAACTTGGCTGGAATCACTTTTCCTTCAGTTTCATTATAAATATCTCTAAAAATTCGTTTGAAATGTTTTAACGTATTACTGCCATCTCCATATTCTTTTAAAGATTGAAGTGCCACCGTCGCTACAATATTATTCTGCTCGTTATTTATTAAACTGTTAAGCGCTTCACATAGACTATACAGCACACCTTTTTTCTTATTTTTGCTATCTTTTAAGCGAGTTGCTGTTTTGCGAGTTACTGAAGATTGAGAATTAGAATTAAATTTAAGACTTTCATCCTGGGGAATAAAATCGACTCCCTTTAAACAAAATCGATCTTTCTTTAAATTAGAAGAATATTGTACTGTTAACTTTCCTTCATTACTATCAATCAGATTTGAATTCGTATTAATTATAGTTAAACGATCATCAAACAGAGATTTATCACTATCTAAATCATCTCTAAACTTTTCAATAATATCAAGGTTAACCTGTGTGCGAGGACTAATATAAAGAAATAAAAAGCCTTCCTCTAAAATCTGTTCTTGTTTGAGAAAGTTACTAATTGCTGTTGTCTTTCCAATTCCCGGATTACCCGTTAAGAAAACATACAAATTTTTATTATTTGCAGATAAAGCCTGTTGAATTAACTGAGCATGAGCTTGTTGTAGATTTAAATTGTTTGGGAGATTGAGTGAGTTAGCACTTGAGGTAGGAACAAGATCTAAATAGCTATTGAAATCACTAAATGTTTCTTGATGAGAGACTGAATGAATTCCTTCTCCCGATACGTTTAATAAATCCTCAACTAACTTTTTGCCGTTTTTAAAACTATAACAAGCTTTGCGTTTAATAATGTTTAAAACCCGTTCACGAGCAGAATCAACTTCTAAGTTAATACTTTTATTACGATAAATTTGATAGCAAGTTTCTAAAATATTAATTTGATTCGGTTTCAGACAAAGAGAAGCGACATCTCGATCGCTATAACCCATAATATTGAAAGTTATGTCATCTTGATGATCGATCAGATCTCGATCATTTAACCATTTCCAAAAACTATAGGTATAGCTTCCCGCTTGAATCATTTTAATTGTTTCTTTGTCTTTCCGGACAAAAGCTTTATAATATTGAGATAAGCTTTCTGAAAAGAAAAACTGATTATTTTGACTATCTAATCCTAAATTCGCAAATACACTCTTAGACTTCAAATAACTAATATTACTGAGTATAATTTGACGCAATACCTCAATATTACTTAAATCCTCTAAATCTTGAATTGATTTAATTGAAAAGATCGAATAATCAATTGTTAGAATTCTCACTTGATGTTTGTAACGAAAGAAAACTAAACTATCTGCTTTTAGAAATTCTCCTCTCTGACTATAATGATGAGTATCAATCTGATCTAGATTTAATCTTAACTGAGAAAACCAGTCTTGATAAACTTGCTGATCTCCTTTATGATAAGTCCCAATACTATTATCATCTGTAAAATTACATTGATAGTAAACGACTTCTAAGGCTTTTAATTTCCGAGGATTATTCCAACCTATTGCAGCAAAATATTCGTCTAAAAAGTTTAATCCAGCTAGAAAGCTTTTTTGTAAAAAGAATGTCGCCCATTGATTAACAATATTTCGATCTTGTTGGTTAATGATCCTTTCGTTGTCAATTAATTTACGAATAATTTTAGGGAAACTAAGCTGTTGTAAATCTTTTTCATAAAGATCGCCATAATTAGACTGAATCTGTTTTTGTTTCAGATAAGTCAGCATTCCGATATTAAACCCGACTTCAAATAAGCGACCTAAATCTTGACCTAAATTAGAAGAATTCATAGCAATTAGTTATCAGGCGGTAATTGAGCATCTAGTGCATCTTTAACTTCATTCAAAAACGCTAAACAATTAAACTCAACTTTTGGTTTAATATGGGGAAATATAGATAACGCACCGATAGATTTATCTCCAATAATATTTTGATAAGGATCTAATTTGAGTTGAATTGTTTTACCACTGGCTTCGTAACGAGAAAAATGAAAAAGTGTTAAAAGCTGTAAAATTTCATCTTTCAAACCTCGCTCTTGATCAATTAAACCTGCATAAATATCTTTTGTATCAAGTAAATTTTGGTCATAAATATTTAATAGAGTAGAATAAGATATCACCCCATTATAATACTTACCGTCTTTTCCTACTTGAATTCCATTAAATAAATTGAAAAATATAGCAATTTGCTGAGTGGGATCATTAACAATATGAGTTAATTCTTCAGCATCTTGAATATATAAGGATTGACGGGGAATAGGTAATAAGCTAACTGCATAATATTTATCAAAAAATACCGGATATATCTTTAAGTCTTCTCGCTCTCCTTTCAAGTTACGAATCATCTGAGACGACATAAAATAAAGATTTTCATTATCTGTATCTGTTAGATTTAACGTTTGAGAATAGGGAGATTTAGCAATATATAGAATATGTTTATATCCGCTATTATATAATTGTTCTACTTCTCTAATCAGAATATCTGGATCGCGATACAATTGGTTGCTATCATAATGTTCTGATATCGTTTTACTGATATAAATTGAAATCGAGCCATCTGTTTGACGATCAATTTTAACCACTTCTCCAATTAAATTAGACTTTTTATAGTCTCCTCTCCAACTGCGATACGCCTTACGGCACGTTGCACGATCGCATTCTCGGCTAGAAATAATAACAATTGCTAGTTTATCAATTTTATGAGGATGAGTAAGCTGCTTCAATTTAAACGTTTTAGGGAGTATACTATAGAGAGAAGAAAGTGCATTTTTTATCTTATAAGACTTAATATCTTTAATCCGAAAACCTTGACAACTAGAGCGATGATAGGTATTGAATAAATGAGATAATATTTTAAAGGTTGAGCGCATAAAAACTTCTTCTTCACGGGGATTTTCTTTATCTCCTAAATGCAGCCGTAGAATAGGAATAAATAATCTTCTGTTTAACTTTTTTATTGAGATATCTAGTAAAATTTTTAAACAAATGTAAGCCAATAGAGAAAAAGTAAACCGATAAATAAAGGCTTCAGTTATTTTCTCTTCTTTAAAAATATCTTGTTTTAGTCTTTCATGCTCATAAGGAAACGATATCATTTGACAATTTTTAAATGAGTCATTTAATAAATTTTTACAGCTTTTTTCTTTTGGATACAAAACTGCAGGAATAGTAGGAAAGTTTTTTGCAGAAGAATACTCCATCGAAAACTCTTGCTGATCCGAGGTGTCAAAATAACCAATTTCACTAATTTTAATTTCTCCTGTCAAATAACATAGAGAACGACTATCAATGCTAGAATCATTAACAGAAATATATTTTAATGCCGTTTTCTTTTCTAATTCGCTTTTAAAGAATGTATTACGCTCATCAATTTTTTTTGCATCAGTTTCTAAAATGCCTTGTTTAATATTAATATGAATCGGATAGTTTCTTGAATTCCATATTTTAGGCTGTTTTAATTTTAACTGCAATAAGTCTTTTAATTTCTTGATTTTTTCTTCAGTATTATATTGATTAATTCCCTTAATAATTCCTCGAAGTAATCCTTGTTTTTTCTTTTCATCTGAACCTTTTAAAATAGGTAATAATTTATTCTCAAATACATGAATTACATCATATTCTAAATCAGATTCTTTGCTGTAACCCGGTTGTTGAGGATCATTTCCGGAAAAGACAAAGAAGTATAAGACAGCAATTCTCAATATTTTCTGAACAAATCTTTCTTTTTTAGAGTGATTTTCTAATTCTGCTTGATGGTATTCACTATCAGGATTAAATAAATCTAGATAATATTCTAATACAGTTTTGCCTGCTTCTGTTTGAACTTTTCCCGCTAACTTCAGTTTCAAGCCAAAAATAAAGCTTAATACCCCTTTCTTATCATCTCTAACTTCACCGAGATTGCCTTCTACTTGAGGAATAATTGGTAAAGAATCAAAGGCTTCAGCACGAGAAAATATCTCTTTCAGATTACAATTAGCTGATGCATAATTAACCTGATAATCTCCATCGGTTTTACTCGGATCATCAAGATATTGTTCTAATACTTGTAAACGAGTCAGCAAAATTTCTAAGTAAATTGTATCTTTATGTTCACCAATTTGTTCTAATAAATATTCTAAATACTTAATTTTAGCAGTTCGTTGAACTTTAGCAACTGCTTCTTTATCCATTAAGCTTTTTAACTTATACCAATCATATTCCGGTTGCTCTCTTGCTTTATATATATCATTTAAAATGTCTGCTAGTTCTTCTTGACTTTCTTGATTAAAATTACGATTAATATAGTTTATAATATTTTCTTTTAATTGTGAGTCGAATAGTGCTTTCTGATTTTTAATTGTAATTGTTAAACGATGAAACTTTAACAAAGGATTGTCTTCATTTTCAGAGATTAAAGTTAATCGCTGTTTGGATAGTCCTTTATATTTCCTTTCAAAATCATAATTCAAGCTGATTTTATCGCCAGTTTGACCTTGAAAAGTTGTTAAAGAGTTTTGTAACTCTGAGATATAGTCTGGAATAGTATTATATCCTTTATCTTTTATAACCTGCTCTAATTGTTGCTCTAAACACTCTCTAATTCTTCGGGTATAATGAACAAAACTATCTTTCGAGGTTTTGGTTGAATGAGTTGTTGCAACTTTAGAATTTCTCCAGTTACCTCCGAGTGGAATTTCAATCTCACTTGCTTTTGTTGTTGCTAAATGATAAGCAATTTCGTCAATTTCTATAAATAGTTGTTTAGTATTGTTGGAAAGTCTGAATATATTTTGAGTTTCTGCATGATTGAGATTATTTAAAATAGTAGCCAGTAAACTACTATAGTTAACAGGTACTAAATGGCGATCGCCTTCTCCAATTGTATTGACCATGACCCTGATTGATAGTTTTTTAAACTATAGCAATTATAAATAAGTTGTCAATATAGAGTCAAATAAACTACTTGATAATTTGATTCAAAGTTGCTAATTTTTTAAGATATATTTTCAATCATTGCTCATTTATACTAATTTTGTTATACTCATTGTTTGAATTAAATTAATATCTGAAGTTATTGTATTTCAGTATAATTATTATTTTTGTAATTTTATGAAACTCACTCATTTAAATCAACTTCCTGAACAAACTGTTTCTCATAATCGAGAAATTAAGAAGAAAGCAATGCTAAAGTTAGGTGATTTACCCCATCTAACAAACTTTTCTCAAGCTAGATTTGCGCCGGGTCAAGTGGCATTTGCTCATAGCCATACAGATATGTGTGAAGTCTTTTTTATAGAATCTGGTTCAGGAATAATTCGGATTAATGGTACAGAATATAGATTAGAACCAGGCGTATGTATTGCTGTTGAACCAAACGAAGAACATGAGGTAATTAATTCAGGTAAAAATGAACTCATTATTACTTATTTTGGGTTACAAGTTTAATCAACTAAAATATTATTTATTTCTGAATAAAGCTAATTTATATGAATTAAATTTTAAAGATAAATATGAATACCTCTAAAGCCAAACATCAACATATTTTTATTGCAGGTTTACATCGAAGTGGAACAACACTTCTGAGTCGTTGTTTACAGGAACATCCTCAAATTAGTGGTTTTGAAAATACAGGGGTTTACGAAGATGAAGGTCAGTTTTTACAATCAGTTTATCCGATAGCGGGGGTTTATGGAGGGCCGGGTCGGTTTGGCTTTAATTCTGATTCATTTTTAGACGAATATTCACAACTGGCTACCCCTGAAAATAGGGTAAAAATATTTGAAGAATGGAGTCAATATTGGAACTTAGAAAAAACCTATTTACTGGAAAAATCTCCCCCTAATTTAGTTCGGACTCGCTTTCTACAATATCTGTTTCCAGAAGCCATATTTATTGTTTTATTGCGTCATCCCATTGCCGTTTCTTATGCGACTCAAAAGTGGAGCAAAACACCGCTTCATGCTTTAATTAAACATTGGTTAGTTTGCCACGAACGCTTTATGATTGATAGATCTCATCTAAAAAAAGTGCTAGTTTTAAAGTACGAAGACTTTATTAATAATCCTGAATTAATCTTAAATCAAATTTATGATTTTATTGGAGTAGAATCTTATCCTCTCAATCGAGTTATTCATCAAGGAGTAAATGATCGTTATTTTGCTTGGTGGAATCATCATAAAAATTTATTAAAGCCCGTCTATAAAGCTTATATAAGCTCGAGATTTGAAGCCAAAGTTAACCAATTTGATTATAGCCTTTATTATTAACGAGAAAGGGAGATGGGGTGAGAGGGAGACTATTGTGAGAACAATCAATACTATATAACTACAGAATCCAAACTTCTGGATTGTTGATCATTTTAACTAGACCGCCTATAATCTGATTATAACTTTGATAAATTTCTATAGCACAATTTCGGTCTAAATATCCACACTTAACTGCGAACTTAATCCATACCTGAGTCTCAGCAGATTCACACTCACATTCGTTGAGTTTCGCTACAAATGCTGCTTTGTATCTTCGCCTTCTCCAAGCTTCTGCAAGATTAGCACAGACCGATCTCGATGAGCGACGAATTTGATCAGTTAGTGAAAATTTTTCTTCTATTGGAAATGCTCTCGAAAACTCGAAAATTCTCATTGCTGCATCAAAAGCAACTTGATAGACTTGCAATTCTTCATGAGATTTAATTTTAGCCATCTTCCAATCTCTGATGCAATATAACATTTCCTAGCTTTCCCGTAAGCCCCTACTTAGCCATCACTCACCCCAAGTCTCCCCATCTCCCCTTCCCCGTCTCCCAAAGTCTTCCCATGCCAGGTTATAATAAACGACTGAACTATAGGAAAAGGTTAAAATTAAATGTCGCGTCGATGCCAACTGACCGGAAAAAAAGCCAATAATGCGATGGCGGTCTCTCACTCTCACCGTCGGACTCATAAGTTACAACAACCCAACTTACAATGGAAGCGGATATGGTGGCCACAGGGTAACCGTTGGGTTAGATTGAAAATCTCCACCAAGGCAATTAAAACCCTTCAACGCAAGGGACTGCAAGCCATGGCAAAAGAAGCCGGGATCAACCTCAATAAATATTAAGTTAATCATATTAATTTTAGTGCAGAGAAATTAGGTAGGACGGAAATCGAAACCGCCTAATTTTTACTTTTTATATTGATTTAATTCTAAGAAAAAAAGCTTAATTCATTGGTATTAAATTTTTTAAGAATTGAGAAAGCAACAAACGATAGGCAATGATTACCTTCGCTAAATGGTCAACTCAAGACTATCATCAAATGATAAAAGCAGGTATCCTCAGGGATCGTCGTGTGGAATTACTGGAAGGAAATATTGTAGAGATCTTACCGGAAGGGCCTTTAAATAGGAAAATCAACGACTCTATCGCAGAATATTTACGCGAAAAATTGAGAGGTTATGCTAAAGTTTATGAGGCTCATCCGGTTACCCTAAAAAACTCTGAACCAGAGCCTGATATTGCAGTTGTTCAATTACCTGTTTCTCTATACAATTCTCGTCATCCCTCTGCCGAAGAAATTTATTTATCTTTTTGTGAGAGAAGACCCTCACTTTTAGTGAAGGGATGAATCGAACGTGACACTTGGATCATAAAATCTTTACACAGCGTTGTGCCTCATGTAAGGTATAATGATTCCATGTTAACAATGACCTACGAGTACAAACTACAACCAACAGCAGAGCAAATAGTAACCATCGAGCAAACGCTCTTATTGTGCCGTTCTGTATGGAACTTTGCGCTTAGACAGCGGAAAGATTGGTGTGCTTCTCGTAAGTCACCTGTTAACGCCTGTTCGATAGCGTCCGAGTACATAATTCCAGCGGGCGTTCCATTCCCCAACTATCATCGACAAGCCAAGCAATTAACAGAAGCCAAGAAAACTAATGAGCGATTAAGAAATGCTCATTCTCAGGTTTTACAGCAAGTGCTGAGAACCCTAGATCGAGCTTGGCAAGATATGCAATCAAAACGACTAGGGTTTCCCAGATTTAAAAACAAATATCGTCTGCTTGACATACTCCTAGTCCTAAAGAACTAGGATTCTAGCTTCAAGCGATACTAGCTTCACGAAGAAGTCTGACGGTATCTAAGCTAAGAGAAGATGCCCCTTCTCTTTCAATATTAACTGAGGCGTTT